>NZ_AVCS01000001.1 GCF_000498495.1 Flavobacterium enshiense DK69
TAAAGCTTCTAATCCGGCAACCAGTGCTACAGCAGTAGTTACGAATTACTTTGAGGATACTCAGGCTATCACGGTAACTGTAGCCGGAAACGGATCATATTTATACAGTCTGGATGGTGGAGCCTTCCAGGAGAGCAATGTCTTTGTAAATGTTTTACCGGGAGAGCATACCGTAACAATTCAGGATGCTGCAGGATGTACAAATATCACTTTAGAGCATATTGTGACCATTGGTTATCCGCGTTTCTTTACACCGAACGGTGACGGTTATAACGATACCTGGAACATCTGGTCGTTGAGCAACGATCAGCCGAATGCTGAAATCCATATTTTCGACCGCTATGGCAAACTGATAAAACAGATTGTTCCAGGCGGAACCGGATGGGACGGATTGTCCAACGGACAGACTTTACCATCTACGGATTACTGGTTTACGGTTAAATACAAAGAGAACGGAGCAGAGAAAATATTTAAAGCGCACTTCTCGATGAAACGATAATCATTCAAATATCTTAATACTAAAAAACCACTCGCTTGCGAGTGGTTTTTTTATGGTTTCAAATGACGATTACAAAAAGAAAATGGTTTATCAAAATAGCCCTGATGGGAACGGCATCTTTTTGTCCCGTCTTTAACGGGACAAAAAATATAGTGGACAGCAGGAATAGGGATTGCAAAAAAGCCCAAGCCTTTCGCTCCAAAAAACAAAAAAGCCTCCAGTTGAACTGAAGGCTTTCTTTTTGATTAAAGCTTTTTTAGTTGTTGTAAACTTTTAAAGCTTCGTTTAGTATCTGAACGGATTTAATTAAATCCTCTTTTTTAAGAACATAGGCGATTCGCACTTCGTCCAATCCAACTCCTTTTGTAGAATAGAATCCGGCAGCAGGCGCAACCATAACTGTTTCGCCATTGAAGTCGTACGATTCTAATAACCACTGTGCAAAATCATCCGCGTTTTTAATTGGTAATTTTGCTATGCAGTAAAAGGCACCTTTTGGAGTAGCAACTTTTACACCTTCAATTTTGTTTAATTCAGCAATTAAAGTGTCACGACGGTCTTTGTATTCGGTGATAACATCGTCAAAATAGCTTTGTGGAGTATCTAAAGCAGCTTCACTCGCAATTTGCGCATAGGTCGGAGGGCTTAATCTCGCCTGAGCAAATTTCATAGCCGTAGCCATTACTTCTTTGTTTTTGGAAACGATACATCCGATTCGGGCTCCACACATGCTGAAACGTTTTGAAACCGAGTCAATCATGATAGCGTGTTCTTCCAAGCCTGGAACATTCATTACTGAGTGGTGCGTGTATCCGTCGTAAGCAAACTCACGGTATACTTCATCGGCGATTAGGAATAAATCATGTTTTTTAACCAATTCGGCCAACTGCAAGATTTCTTCTTTCGAGTATAAGTATCCTGTTGGGTTTCCAGGGTTACAAATCAAAATTGCTTTTGTTTTTGGAGTAATCAGTTTTTCGAAATCAGCAATAGGAGGTAAGGCAAAACCTGTATCGATAGTTGAGATAACAGGAACTATATTTACACCTGATGCAGTTGAGAAACCATTGTAATTTGCATAAAAGGGTTCAGGGATGATGATTTCATCTCCTGCGTCCATAGTGCTTCCCATTGCAAAAAGCAATGCTTCAGATCCACCGGTAGTGATAATGATATCTTCGGTGTTTATAGGTAAGTCTTGTTTTTGGTAATAGGCGGCAAGTTTTTTTCTGTAACTTTCAAAACCTGCTGAATGGCTGTATTCCAAAACAGTGATGTCTGCATTTTTAACAGCATTTAAAGCTACTTCCGGAGTTTTGATATCGGGTTGTCCAATATTCAAATGGTATACTTTATGACCTTTTTTTTTCGCAATTTCTGCGTAAGGAACCAATTTACGAATTGGTGATTCAGGCATTTGCTGGCCTTTTGTTGAAATTTTAGGCATGTGTCGTTTATTTTGAGGTACAAAGTTGCGATATTTTTCAGAAACTTTAAAAAATGAATTGTTATTAATTTTTTAAAGTTTTAGGAAATTAAATAATTATGTAGTAATTTTCAGAAAAACCTACATATGCGAGCGATTGTTTTTGTCTTCTTTTTGATGCTCTTTAAGAGTGTTTCCGGACAAAATGGTTTTCAGTTTGTATCCGATAAGGATAAAATTGTCATTCCCTTCACTTTTGTTGACAATCTAATCATAATGCCCGTAGAAATCAATGGAACCAAATTAAACATGCTTTTGGATTCCGGTTCCGAACCATCCATAATATTCAGTTTTCCGGAAAATGACACCATTCAGCTCTATAATACCAAAAAAATAAAAATTTCCGGATTGGGCAACGAGGAATTGGCTGAAGGGATTTTTTCAGATAAGAATACCGCGAATGTTAGCGGTTATATTAATAAACAATTTGATCTTCTTGTGATTTTGGATGAAAACCTTAATTTTTCATCAAGAATTGGGATTCCGGTCAATGGAATCCTGGGATATTCTTTCTTTAAAAATAATGTGATTGAGATTGATTATCAGAAAAAGAAAGTAACCATTTATAAAGACAGAAAAATTCTTGAAAAAAGCAGGATTAAATCGTTTACCCCATTACCAATAAGTGTTGTTAATGATAGAGCTTATCTTAATGTTAAGGCTAAACTGGACGGTAAAGAATTTGATTTAAAACTATTGGTCGATACAGGATTAGGCGATGGCCTCTGGTTGTTTGAGAACGGAGAAATTAAATCCAATAGCAATTATTTTGAAGATGTTTTAGGGGAAGGTATTGGAGGTACTGTGTTTGGGAAAAAATCCAGATTGGAAGAGCTTGAGTTTTCGAAATTTAAGTTTAAGTCACCCTTGGTTTCTTATCCGGATACTGCATCTTACAAACAACTTCAACTGGTTACCAGCAGAAACGGATCTTTGGGAGGAGCCATGCTGAAGAGGTTTACCATGATTATGGACTATACCGGTGGCCAACTTTATTTAAAGAAAAGCAGTTATTATGACGATGCGTTTAATTATAATATGAGCGGAATCGAAGTGCAACATGGGGGGATAGAGTGGGTGAAAGAGGAAATGATGAGAGATTCAAAACCAACAAACACATTAAATGTGAATGATATAGTATTTGATAACAGCAATCTGAGATACAAATTTGCTTTGAAACCGGTTTACACGATTGCTTCGGTTCGTAAAGACTCACCCGCAGAAGCTGCCGGTTTACTGATAGGAGATAAGATTTTAAAAATCAATGGAAAGAATGTCGGGAACCTCTCTAAACAAAAAATAGACGAAATGTTGTACGAAGAAGACGGTAAGACAATAGAAATGGAAATTGAACGAAAAGGCATTAAGAAAGAAATGAAGTTCAAACTCAAAAAGATACTATAAAAAAAGTCCCCGTTACAATGCGGGGACTTTTTATTTTATCAGTTACACAATTTATGATTGCGGACCTACTTTTTCTTTCTGAAGAACATTTTTCTCTTCTTTTACAATCACCTCTCCTTTAATTCTAAGAGCTACTTTACCGCCTTCGTAATTTACTGCATTGGATTCCACGGTAATTGTTTTTGAAATTTTCCCAGGATTCATGTTGTATTTTACATCGATTTTTCCTGTTTTTCCAGGCATAATTGGCTCAGTTGGTTTCGTAGGGACAGTACATCCGCAAGTAGATTGTACATTAGTGATGATCAATGGAGCATCTCCAGTGTTTGTAAATTCGAAAGTTCGTACACCGTTGTCAGAATCTCTGGTAACGGTCCCGTAATCAATAGTGTTGTCTTTAGCTTTGAATTCGATTTTAGGTCCTTGTTGAGCATAAGACGCAACGCTAAACGCTAAAACTGCAACTAATCCTAATAATTTTTTCATCTTTTCAAGTTTTAATGGTTATGTAAAATTACATTGTTTTAATAAACGAACAAATAAATTAACTCACTTTTTTTATTTGCTCAGTTATAGTTATTTTTGCAGAGATATTTGCAAAAAGCATACCAATATTTTTGGAGCGAAAGTCCAGGCTTTTTGATGGGCCATATTCCCGCTGTACGTTGCAATTCTTTTATTTCGTTACTTTTAACGAAATAAAAGGATTTTTACTTCCATCGGGGCTATTAGAGAAACTATTTGCATTTTTGTAAACATAAGTAAAAAAATAGCGGTATGAAGTCCGCATAACCAATAATAGAAGCAACAGATATGACAATTCCGGCGCAATTTGAAGCGAAAGCAGCAGAGCAGAAATGGTATGATTACTGGATGAAAAACAATTATTTTCATTCTAAGCCAGACCATAGAACACCATACACCATTGTAATTCCGCCACCAAACGTCACCGGAGTCCTGCACATGGGACACATGCTTAACAACACAATTCAGGATGTGTTGATTCGCCGTGCCAGATTAAAAGGTTTCAACGCTTGCTGGGTACCGGGAACGGATCACGCTTCAATTGCAACCGAAGCAAAAGTTGTTGCCAAATTAAAAGCGGAAGGGATCAATAAAAACGATTTATCTCGTGAGGAATTCTTAAAGCACGCTTGGGAATGGACCGAAAAATATGGAGGAACCATTCTGGAGCAATTAAAACAATTGGGTTGTTCATGCGACTGGGACAGAACGAAGTTTACCATGGATCCGGACATGTCGGCTTCCGTAATCCGTTCGTTCGTTGATTTGTACAACAAAGGGTGGATTTACAGAGGTTACCGAATGGTGAACTGGGATCCGGAAGCAAAAACTACGTTGTCTGATGAAGAGGTTATTTACGAAGAAAGACAAGGGAAATTATATCATTTAAAATATCAGATTGAAGGAAGCAACGAATTTGTAACTATTGCAACAACGCGTCCTGAAACTATTTTAGGAGATACTGCCATCTGTATTCATCCGGAAGATGAGCGTTACCAGCATCTGAAAGGTAAAAAAGCAATCGTTCCCATCTGCAACAGAGTAATTCCAATCATTTTTGATGAATATGTTGATATGGAATTCGGAACCGGATGTTTGAAAGTTACCCCGGCTCATGATGTAAACGATAAAGAATTGGGAGATAAGCACAATTTGGAAATCATCGACATTTTCAATGAAGATGCGACATTAAACAGTTTCGGATTGCATTATGCAGGAAAAGACCGTTTCGTGGTTCGTGAAGAAATTTCCAAAGAACTGGAGGCGATCGGAGCTTTAGCAAAGACAGAAACACATTTAAATAAAGTAGGAACATCCGAAAGAACCAAAGCCGTAATCGAACCAAGGTTATCCGATCAATGGTTCCTGAAAATGGAAGATTTGGTAAAACCAGCCATCAAAGCGGTTTTGGAAACAGAGGAAGTGAAATTGTATCCGTCCCGTTTCAATAATACATACCGTCATTGGATGGAAAATATCCGTGACTGGAACATTTCCCGTCAGTTATGGTGGGGTCAGCAAATTCCGGCTTATTTCTACGGAGAGGGTAAAGAGGATTTCGTAGTGGCAGAAACTCCGGAAGCGGCTTTGGAATTAGCAAAACAAAAAACAGGAAATGCTTCGTTACAGGCTTCCGATTTAAAACAAGACGCTGATGCATTGGATACCTGGTTCTCATCATGGTTATGGCCAATGGCTGTTTTCGGCGGAATCATGAATCCGGATAACGAAGATTTTAAATATTATTATCCTACCAATGATTTGGTTACAGGTCCGGACATTTTGTTCTTCTGGGTAGCCCGTATGATTATTGCAGGTTATGAATATGCGGATGAGAAACCGTTCAATAATGTTTATCTGACTGGTTTAGTACGCGATAAACAAGGTCGTAAAATGTCTAAATCCCTTGGGAATTCACCTGAACCCCTTGGATTGATTGAGAAATTCGGTGCTGATGGTGTTCGTTGCGGATTATTGTTAAGCGCTTCGGCAGGAAACGATATCTTGTTTGATGAAGAATTGTGTAATCAAGGAAAAGCTTTCGCGAATAAAATCTGGAATGCTTTCCGTTTGATTAAAGGGTGGGAGGTAGCTGATATCGCTCAGCCGGAATCGTCAAAAGTGGCTATCGAATGGTATGAAGCGAAGCTGCAGAAAACGTTAGCGGAAATCGAAGATAATTTCTCGAAATACAGAATTTCAGATGCTTTGATGGCAACTTATAAATTGGTTTGGGATGATTTCTGTTCTTGGTTCCTTGAAATGATTAAACCGGGTTACCAGCAGCCGATTGACCGCACAACTTTCGATAAAGCTATTGAAATGCTGGAAACGAATTTAAAGTTATTGCACCCGTTCATGCCGTTCTTGACAGAGGAAATCTGGCATCATATCGCTGAAAGAACTCCGGGACAGGCGTTAATCATTGCTGAATGGCCAAAAGTAACTTCAGCAAACGAAGCATTGATTTCTGATTTCGATTTTGCTACAGAAGTAATTTCTGGTGTTAGAACCATCCGAAAAGACAAAAACATTCCGTTCAAGGATGCTATCGAACTGAAAGTGGTTAACAACGAAAAAGTGTCGGCATTCTTTGATTCGGTAATTATGAAATTAGGGAATATTACTGCTTTGGATTATGTTTCTGAAAAAGTGGATGGTGCTTTGTCTTACCGTGTGAAATCAAACGAGTATTTTATTCCGATTACTGGAAATATTGATATCGATGCCGAAATCGGTAAACTGACGGAAGAACTTAATTATATAAAAGGTTTCTTGAAGTCGGTTCAGGCGAAATTATCAAATGAGAAATTCGTTGCAGGCGCACCTGAGAAAGTAATCGAAATGGAACGCAAAAAAGAAGCAGATGCTTTGGCGAAGATCACAACGTTAGAGCAGAGTCTGGTTAGTTTGAAATAAGAACTCAATTATAATTCCACAAAAATCCCAAGCAAAAGCTTGGGATTTTTTATTTTTTATGGATAAGACTAATATTAAAAGCGACTATCGAATAGTGTGATACTAATTTCTAACAAACTCTTTTCGAAATTGTAGACAACTTTGAAAAATATAGGATTTTAGATTGTTTGGACTGCAAGTTCCTTCCAATAATAAACAACTAAATATATTGGAATCATTTTGTTTTAATTTTTGTTGTTTGTGTTTTGTTTAAAATCTTTAATAAGAGGTTATTGTTAAAAAAAAACAAATACGATTAACAAATATTTTCGTAAATTTGATAGGGAGCATTTCCTTTATCAAACTCTACAGGTTAGTACAAATCAAAATTCTTTTAATTATGAAAAATCTTACTTTTAATGCGTCAATGTTATTGCTGCTGTTTGGAAGTGTTTTGTATGGACAAACAGAAGAAGCAGTAAAAACTGGAGAAGTCACCCCTGTATTTCAGGATACTGTCGTAGACAGCAATCTCCGCGATGTACCATGGTATGTGGAAAGATATAGGATATCGGTAGGCGGTTACGAAATGTTAAACAATACCAACATAGGTATTGAAGGTACTTCCGGTAGGGGAACTGATGTTGATTTTGAGAGGGATTTAGGATTTGATAAGAAAAATACAACTATTTTAGCTGAATTTGAATGGCGATCCTCCAGTCGTTCCCGTTTTACGCTCAATTATTTCAATTCCCGAAGAAACAGTGGCAGAACACTTGACAGAGATATTACAATAGGAGATGAAACCTATTTTATAAATACTAGTTTGAATACCAGTATTGAAACCAATTTTTTTCGTTTTTCTTATGGATATGCTATTTTTAGTAAACCAAAGTATGAGGTTGGGTTATTGATTGGTACCCATACAATTACTACAAAAATTGGAGTAGAGGTTCAGGGTGAAACGGCTAATATTGAAAGAAGCAAAACATTTGATGCAGTAGCGCCTCTAGTTGATTTTGGGATATGGGGTGGATATGCTTTTACCGATAGGTTTGCCTTGAGAGGTGAAATAAATTATTTTCAGTTAAGAATTGATACTTTTGATGGGAAAACTTTTGGCTACAATGTGGCAGGTGTCTACAGAGTTTGGAAGAAACTCGATGTGGCCCTCGGTTACGGCGGTTTGGATTTAAATGTAAATTTTAATCAAAACAACGCTCATTATGATATTGACTGGGGCCATAACGGATTAATGATATTTGCTAGTTATTCTTTCGGTAATAAAAAATGGAGATAAATTTCGTTTTCAGATTATGAAAAAATAATGTGGATGCATTTTAAATACGATTCCTCTTAACAATAAATGTAAATGTCACTAAAATATGATTCAAAAGTCTTAAATGATGAAAACACTACGATTGAGCTTTTGTTCGCTTAAAACTGATTGATAGATGAAAATAAATAAAAAATCCCAAGCTATGCTTGGGATTTTTTATAAGTACAATTTTAAAACTCATTATTTTGAACGATCCATATCGCCAATGAAGGGTATAGCGTTTTGTGTTTCGGACATAATTGCGGTCTGTAATCCGTGTTCTAATTGAATGAATTTAGCGGCATCTATTGCTCCAATGGCTTTTTTCATTTTATCGTAATATTTCGAATACAGTTTACCGTACGCCATATCGTTTTTAAGTGTGGCTTTTAGGAGCTGATCGGCTTTTTCATTTGACAATTTTTCATAATTGTTGATGTAGTCATTGATTAAATCGATTCTTTTTTTTCCCAATTGTTTTCGTTCCTCTTCATAGGCATCATAGGTTTTCCAAAACGCAGCGGCCTGGGATTCTTTTAGCTCCATGTAGGTGCTGACCAATTCTTTTTTAGATTTTCCGTACTTTCCTTGAATGATTTCAATGTCTTCTTTTGCAGTAGATTGGGCAAAAGTCACTGAAGAAATTACAAACGTTGCGATCAAAAATAATTTTTTCATAGTTGTTTCTTTTATTAGTTAGTAAAAGTGTAGAAGTAATGGTGAAAACATTAGCTTCTTATTCATTCGGATAATTAGAACTTTAGTTGTCTTTATTGAAAGAGATTTTGACGGTCTTGTTAGGACAGGAAAACCTCTTTTAGGAAACTGCATTTTTTACTGTTTCGGCATGTAGTAAATTTACTAAAAATTTAATTAAAGTGTTGATTTGTATTATGTTGCATGGTTTGTTTTGTCGTTTTTTTCTAGTCTTTTGTAGAATATTTAAGAGTCAGTAAATGAATGATGGTTAGAGTAGGATTATTGAATACTCAATTCGAGGTTTAATTCCTAATAAAAAAAGACGACCCAAAAAATGAATTCATTCTTTGGATCGTCGTATAAAAGTAGTTTAAACCGATTGGTTATGATTTTAATTGCCGTTTTTTAGACAGGTATTTTTAAGGTTTGGCTATTGTTTGTTGGATTGGGTTCGCTGGTTGTTTAATGCTCCTTTTTATAGCTTCTAAATACCTTTTCTCTACTGCAGTCCAATTGACAACGTTAAAGAAGGCTGAGATGTATTCGCCACGTCTGTTTTGATATTTCAGATAATAAGCATGTTCCCAAATATCAAGAGCAAGAATCGGCATTCCTTTCACTGGCATATCTGGCATCAACGGATTGTCTTGGTTTGGAGTGCTTCCAACCACTAATTTTCCGGTTTTGTCAACCACAAGCCAGGCCCAACCCGAACCGAATTGTTTACCGGCAGCTTCAACAAATTGTGATTTAAAGGTGTCGTAAGAACCAAAATCCCTGTTGATTGCTGCAACCAGACTGTCTTTTGGCTGACCGCCGGCTTTCGGGGCCATGCTTTCCCAATATAAATTATGGTTGTAATATCCGCCGGCATTATTGCGGATCGCCATGTTGTTTGGATCTGAACTTTTTAGGATGTCCTCGAGACTCCATTTTTCATAATCTGTTCCGGCTATAGCTTTATTTAAATTGTTGCAATAGCTCAAATGATGGCGCGAATAATGAATTTCCATGGTTTTTCCGTCGATATAAGGCTCTAATGCGTTGTAAGCATAAGTTAGTCCGCGCATTTTGAATTTTCCCTTTTCGGCTTTTACTTCGGCCGGATTTCCGTATACGGATTGCGTTTCCTGTGCCTCAGGCTCCGGAATCTGAATAACTTCTTCAAGGTTGTTTTTTTGACGGCACGAAAAAAGAGCTGTAAAAGCTAAACTGAGAAGGGTTAATTTATGTGTTTTCATGGATGAGAGGTCTTAAAAGAAAAAACGAAATCTGTTTACAAATTTCGTTCTTTCATTAGTTTATTGATAATCTCGATATATTTTTTTTTTGCTTCGTCCGGAGTGAGATGGTTTACCTGCATCCACGCGTTGAGTTTGAAAGCGCTGCGCAGGTTTTGTGTTTCCTGACGAAAAAAAAAATGATCAGAATCGTCAGTTGTTGCCTGTTTGTAAAGGCCATACAAAATCAACTGCATGTCTATCGGAACAGAAGCTTGCTTGATTAATTGGGCGTTTTTAAAAGCCTCATCAAATAAGATGTCTAAATTTTTTCCCATTTATTGTTTAATGGCAATAATTGTTTTTCCGCCAACGGCTTTCTCGTTAAGTTTTACATTAACTTGAGTACCTAAAGGTAAGTATAAATCCACTCTCGAACCAAATTTTATGAAACCTGCGTCCGTTCCCTGAACCACCTGCATTCCTTCCTTAGCATAGTTTACAATACGACGAGCCAAAGCACCTGCAATCTGACGGTAAAGAATCTCTCCGAAAACACGGTTTTCCACAACCACTGTGGTTCTTTCGTTTTCTTCGCTTGCCTTTGGGTGCCATGCTACCAGATATTTACCAGGATGGTATTTGCTGTATTTTACTAATCCATTTACGGCATAGCGAGTCACGTGAACGTTTATCGGTGACATGAATATGGAAACCATCAAACGTTTGTCTTTGAAATATTCCGGTTCGTAAACTTCTTCTATAACAACCACCTTTCCGTCAACCGGAGCCAATACATGATTGTCGTTGATTGCTGTAATACGTTTTGGGTTTCTGAAAAACTGTAAAATCATTATAAGCATAAACAATGCAAAAACCTGAATGACCATTTTTAGCCAAGGGTTTGCTACAAGATAATCCGCTCCAAAAATGATTACTGTGGCAGCAACGGTAGCTCCCAAAATAATTTTAGCGCCTTCTTTATGAAATTGTATGAACATAGTTTAAAATTTGATAAAATAAATAAAGAAATGGTATTGCAAATATAACACTATCTAGCCGATCTAGGATGCCTCCATGCCCGGGCATTATCGTTCCGCTGTCTTTTACGCCTGCTTTTCGTTTGAATCTTGATTCGACCAAATCTCCTAAAGTTCCGAAAAAGCCAACAATCAATCCTGTGCATACCCAAATGGCAGGAGTGAAGAAAGTAAAGAAATAACTCAGGACGTAACTTCCGATCATTGTGAATACTAATCCGCCAATGAATCCTTCAATGGTTTTTTTAGGTGAAATACGTTCAAAAAGCTTGTTTTTTCCAATCAGTTTTCCAATAATATAGGCAAAAGTGTCATTGGTCCAAATCAGTATAAAAACTCCGATAATAATCTTTGGATTAAAATGAACCCCGATAAAAGGTATTTTCATTAATAAAACAAAAGGAATGATAATGTAGCCAAACAGGTTTACATATTTTGACATTTTGTCTGTCTTTGGTATGCTGTTTTCTGAAAATAAATCCGCAATTAAATTTATGGATACAAAGAGCGCTGCAAGGCAAAGTAAGATATCGGTATTAAGATTATTCTTTGGAGAATAGAAAAACAGAATGTAGCTCACCAGCGCTAATAAAACAGGAAGATTCCGCTTTAAATGGATTAATTTACTGAATTCGGAAACAGTAATGAGCATAAATAATCCGAAAAGAAGCATAAAGCTGTATTCGGAATATAAAGTCGCTGAAACGAGAAGTAAAATATAAAGTAAACCAGAAATGGTTCGGGTTACATTTTCATGCATGCTATAGATCCTCTAGAAGCAGCAAATATAAGTTTTTTGGACAACTTCCATACTGTAAGAAGTCTTCTTCTTTTGCTTTTTCGAAATATTTAAAAGTGGTGATGTTTGTAGGGTACTCTTTGTCATACCTTTTTTTGATCTCACGTAAACCATCACTTTTGTTGCCAATTATCTGGCTTGTTGTTGCAAGTATCACGATATGTGAAGGCAAGTCGTTGGGTCTGAACTGTTTGATTTGATTTGAAGAAAACAAAATCGACCCATCATCTGCAATCAGATTTTCGCAAGATGCCAATAAAAAAATCGGGTTTTTAGGATTTTTATAAGTAAGCTTGTTTTCGTCAAGAAGGCTGAAAAGTTTTGGTTCCAAACACATTGCTTCTTTTTCAAACCAGTCATTTTCTTCCAAAATACTCTCAAAATTATCGTGTACTTCTGGTAAGTTCTCACAATAAAGAAATTTACCTCCGTTCTTTTTGAAGTTGTAGGTAAAAAGTTCGTCTACAGGCAATTGGGGCTCCGGATGATAAGGGCTCATGTTTTCATCCTTATCTTCACTGGATCCTTCTGAAGAGGCGCCAAAAAATTTTCTGAATAGACTCATAAACTATTTATAATCTCGAAATTTTCGAGTTTGAGAACACTCAAAGATAAAAAAATCTTAATTCAATTGAGCAATCGAATTAAGATTTTTATAATATTTTATTAAAATAAATTACTGCATTTCCGTAATTGGTTCACTCTCTGTTTTTTCGAACGGACGTTTACCAAAGATTGTCTCTAGATCATCTTTAAAAATAACCTCTTTTTCAATCAAAATATCTGCCAACTGAACCAATTTGTCCTGATTTTCTTTCAGGATCTGAATCGCTCTTTGGTACTGACTTTCGATTAACTCGGAAATCTCTTTGTCGATTACGCGTGCAGTCTCTTCTGAGTATGGTTTTGAGAAACTGTAATCGCTTTGGCCTGATGAGTCATAGTAGGTAACGTTTCCTAATTTGTCGTTCAAACCATAAACGGTAACCATCGCACGGGCTTGTTTTGTTACTTTTTCCAAATCGCTTAGCGCTCCGGTCGAAATCTTATCGAAAATTACCTTTTCGGCAGCACGTCCACCCATTGTGGCACACATTTCATCTAGCATTTGTTCCGGATGAACGATTAAGCGCTCTTCAGGTAAATACCAGGCAGCTCCCAGGCTTTGTCCGCGTGGAACAATAGTAACTTTTACCAGCGGGGCAGCGTGTTCCAGCATCCAGCTAACAGTGGCATGACCGGCTTCGTGAATAGCGATAGCGCGTTTTTCTGCTGGGGTAACAATTTTGTTTTTCTTTTCTAATCCGCCGACAATACGGTCAACCGCATCAAGAAAATCTTGTTTGTCAACTGATTTTTTGCCTTTGCGGGCTGCAATCAATGCGGATTCATTACAAACATTGGCGATGTCTGCCCCTGAGAAACCAGGTGTTTGTTTTGCTAAGAATTCGGTATCCAATTCCTCTGATTTTTTCAAAGGTTTTAAGTGTACTTCGAATATTTCTTTACGTTCACGGATATCCGGTAAGTCTACATAAATTTGCCTGTCAAAACGTCCGGCACGCATTAATGCCTTGTCTAAAACGTCAGCGCGGTTAGTTGCAGCCAATACGATTACGTGTGTATTTGTGCCGAAACCGTCCATTTCGGTTAAAAGCTGATTCAAGGTGTTTTCGCGTTCATCGTTAGAGCCGGAGATGTTGTTTTTTCCGCGGGCACGTCCTACAGCGTCAATCTCGTCAATGAAAATGATTGCCGGGGATTTTTCTTTTGCCTGCTTGAATAAATCGCGCACACGAGAAGCTCCGACACCAACGAACATTTCTACAAAATCCGATCCGGAAAGTGAAAAGAACGGTACTTGTGCTTCACCTGCAACGGCTTTAGCTAATAAGGTTTTCCCGGTTCCTGGTGGTCCTACCAATAGGGCTCCTTTAGGGATTTTACCTCCAATTTCAGTATATTTTTCCGGGTTTTTAAGGAATTCAACAATTTCCTGAATCTCTTCTTTTGCGCCTTCTAAACCTGCCACGTCTTTGAAGGTAGTCTTAACGTCTGTTTTTTCGTCAAACAGTTTGGCTTTCGATTTTCCAATGGAAAAAATTTGGCCTCCGCCACCGCCAGCTCCACCACCTGACATTCTGCGCATCATGAAGATCCAGAACCCGATAATGATTATCAATGGAAGGAAATTGATTAAAACGTCTCCCCAATTGCTTTCGGGTTCGGAAGAATAATCACTTAATTTTCCGGCTGTTCGGGCTTCATCCAATTTCTTTTGGAACAGTTCGGGATTCCCGATATCCAAACTATAATGCGGACCAATATTTTCTTTCCCTAGCAGCGTCTTTTTCTCAATTTTACTGTGTGTTTTGCTTTTTAAGGCTTCTTTTTTTAGATAAACCTGTGCCGTAGTTTTGTTGAAAACTACTTTTTCTACCTGATTAGAATCTAAATACTGGTAAAATTTAGACAAAGAAGTAGGGCGGACTTCCTGAAAACTGGATCCGCTGGATACTAATTGTATTGCAACTAAAATTAAAAGTACAGCACTATAGATAATCCATGGACTGATTTTAATTTTAGTAGGATTGTTTTTCTTATCTTTTGACATGTAACGTGAATATTAGTATTTGTTTTCGATCGAGGTGATTTTGGCGTCACCCCATAAACTCTCGATGTTGTAGTACTCACGGATGTGTTTTTGGAAAACGTGAACCACAATGTTTACATAATCCATCAAAACCCATTCGCCGTTTTCGGTACCTTCAACGTGCCAAGGTTTGTCTTTTAAATCTCTAGAAACTATTTTTTGAATTGAGTTAACAATAGCGTTAACCTGTGTGTTGGAGTTACCGTTACAAATTACGAAATAGTCGCACACGGTGTTTTCGATTGCTCTTAAATCCAGTATATCTATGTTGTTACCTTTTACTTCTTCAATTCCTTTAATGATGTTAGCTAATAATACATCATTGTTATTCTCCTTTTTCGCCATTTATTTTTAATATGTTTTTCGCAAAGTTACCAATTTTTGTCTTTATTTTTGAACCTTAACATAAGATTAAACTTCATAAAGCCAATTTATCTCTATGAACATCATCAAACTCGATGCCACACCTTCAACAAATGACTATTTGAAAGCATTGCTGACAAAACAATTTGTTGAGAATTTTACTGTTGTGACTACCGAAAATCAAACTTTGGGGCGCGGTCAAATGGGGGCTGTTTGGGAGGTTGAAACTGGTAAAAACTTGACTTTCAGCGTATTGGTAAAGGATGTGTTGCCGGATATAAATACCATTTTTCATCTGAACGTCCTTGTTGCTGTATGTCTTACTGAAGTTTTGGAAGAACTTAAAATTCCCAATATAGCTATTAAATGGCCAAACGACATTTTGGCAGATAATAAAAAAATTGCCGGTATTTTAATTGAAAACAGTTTGAAGAGCGGAGGTGAAATTGTTTCGGTTGTGGGTATCGGATTGAATGTGAACCAAAAAAACTTTGATGGTTTGCCAAAAGCGGGTTCTTTATTCGGAATTGTAAATCGGGAATTCGATAAAGATGCGATTTTGATTTCCATAGTAGAAACTTTGAAACGTAGCGTTGCTTTACTTCAAAATAAAGATTATGGTTTGTTTTGGGAAAAGTACAATCAGAGGTTGTTTAAAAAAGGACTTCCAATGCCATTTGAGGATAAAGACGGTTTGCGTTTTATGGGAATCATTCAAGGGGTTACTGCAAATGGGAAACTGGAAGTTTTGCTTGAAGATGATAGCATAAAAACATTTGAAATCAAAGAAATTCAGATGTTGTATTAAAAAAGAAAAAACCTATCTGGAAAAGATAGGTTTTATAATGTTATGTAATTGTGAAATTACAGTTTGCTCATGTTTCCTGCCAGGGTTTCGATGAATTTCGAAATCGGGCCTTTAACCATCATAGCCATCATTGAATTGAATTCGCCTTCGAAAAGTAATTGGACTTCTGAGGTATTCGGCGTTAATGAATTGATGTTGGCTGTTAACGTAAAAGGTAATTTGTCGCTGGCTGCACCCAAAACAACTTTGTTTGGAGCCGTTTTGTCTTTCATTTTTAATTTTATTTCCGGCATGCCTTTCAGTCCGAAGATAAAAGCGTTGTCGTCTAAAACTTCAAATTTGGCAATGCTGTCCGGCATTAATTTTTCAAAATTCTTAACGTCTGTCAGTGAATCGAATAAATAATCGGCCGATTTTTCAACGTTAACTTTAGGGCTTTCTAAATTCATTATTTAAAGATAGTTTGATTGCTGAATAATTAAATTTTGGCAGCTTGCCTGTTTACATAAATTTACAACGTGCTTAAATGAGTTAAGAAATCTAAGTAAACGGAAAAACAATATTATACTTCTACTCCCCAGGTAGACGGACTTTTACGCCATTCTTTTAAAGTGTCGTATTCGTCTTCTGTAATGTATTGTTTTGCAACGGCTTCTTTCAATAACATATCGTAATTACCAAGCGTGAAAAGTTCCACATTGGCTTTTTTGAAATTCTCTTCAGCAATTTCGAATCCGTATGTAAAAATAGCCACCATTCCTTTAACATTGGCGCCGGCTGCTTTCAGTGCTTCTACGGCCTGCAAGCTGCTTTTTCCGGTGCTGATCAGATCCTCAACAACCAATACGCTTTGTCCCTTCTGTAAGAAGCCTTCCACCTGATTCTCGCGTCCGTGCTTTTTAGGTTCCGGGCGAACATATACGAAAGGCAGTCCCATGATTTCTGCAACAAGCATCCCTATCCCGATAGCGCCTGTAGCTACACCGGCAATCACATCAGGTTTGCCAAATTGTTTTTCAATATTTTTGGCAAATTCCTCACGAATATAATTTCTTATAGGTGGAAATGAGAGTGTTATGCGGTTATCGCAGTAAATAGGCGATTTCCATCCAGAAGCCCATGTAAAAGGATTTTTTGGATTTAATTTAATTGCGTTTATTTGTAAAAGCAATTCGGCAGTTTTCTTAGCTGTGTCTGTGTTAAAAATCATACTGCAAATGTATAAAGTTTTTGTAAACGATAAGCCTCTTTTCTTAACAAATCAAGTTGTTAAAGAAACTGATTTTCAGCTCTTTCTGTTGGAAAGTGTTGATATTAAGCAAATTATAGTAAAAATGTTTCAGAATAAAATTAATAAAGCATTTTTATATCATCCCGATGAAAAGGAAATTTTAACAAAGTTAAAGGAAAAAATTCCTGTAGTCAAGGCCGGAGGCGGATTTGTTTATAATAAAAATGGAGAAATTCTTTTTATTTTCAGGAATGGAAAATGGGATTTGCCCAAAGGCGGGATAGAAAAAGGTGAGTTAATTGAAGAAACAGCTATTCGCGAAGTAGAGGAGGAGACTGGAGTCACCGGATTAAAAATTACACAAAAGCTTCAAAAAACTTATCATATCTTTAAACGTAACGGTAAATACAAACTTAAAATTACGCATTGGTTTGAGATGAAAACCGATTTTGAAGGTGAGCCTAAGGGACAGGAGGATGAAGGAATCGAAAAAGTGGTTTGGTTAAAACCGGAAGAAATTAAAGAAGCCTTGAGTAATTCTTATGAAAACATTAAACTGCTTTTTCAGGAGGAGAATGTTATTTGACGAGAAAACATTCGGAAGGTTGTAAAGTTGTTTGGATAGCCCTGATGGGAGTGGCATCCTTTTGTGGATCCCGTTTTTTAACGGGAGGAACAAAAGATACAACGGACAGCAGGAACAAGGATTTCAAGTATGCCCGAACGATTAAGCTTCTAAAACTCAAAAAAAAAACTGGGGTTTTGAAAGTCAATCAACGGGATAATAAAAGTTAATAAAAAAGGCCGCTCTTCTAAAAGCGGCCTTTTTTATTATTAATATCGCATTACTTTATAAATAGGGTATTGCAGATGTTCTTTTTCGTAGTATTTTGAATGTTTGTAAACCCAGTCCAATTGTGCTTCGCCGCTTTCGGCAAATTTTTTGTCTTCCTGGCGTTTCTTTTCCAATTCGGCTTTCAGTTTTGGATTTTCGTCCAGAATCTGTTTGGCTAAATCTTCGAAAACATAAGCTGAATAATATTCTTTTTGCTGTAAAATAGTATCGAAGAAATTCCAGTTGAAGAAAGAATCAACAGCTTCCGGCTCTAATGTTTCCAATAGGTATTTTACGTTTTTCTGGCTCGTTTTCACTACAAAATCGCCTTCGCTGAATTTTACATTTTCACGTCTTGCGGTAACGGATGTGTTGTAATGGGCATAATGTCCTTCGAAGGCTTCTTTACCGGTTTTGTAATCGGCAATTTTATAGCTTTCCACATTTATAACCGTGTCTTTTTTCAATGGCTGCATGTCAATTCTGTTCTGTCGCAGCAATTCGATTACTTCCCAATGTTGTTTCGGAACAATATAAGATGTCGGAATGGTGATTTCCTTTTTAGGTTTATATACTTCGTAAAACGGGATCATTTTTTTGAAAGGTTTTGTGCGATCGTAGTACAAACGCGGTTTTCCGGAAACTTCGCTCGGTTTGTATTTGCCTTCATAACCTAAAAACGGAATCTGTTTTACCTTTGCCGAATCAATTTCCCATTGCACGGTGTATTTATTATTCGGGTAATAATTGCTTAAGTTATCCTGGCGCAGCTTTTTAATCTCGGCCGCATTTTTATCGGTATAATTTAAGGTTGACAACATATATTCATAAGTTACCTTAACTCTGTCGGCATACTTTTTCAGCATATGTGTTTCCACCATAACGCCTAAAGTGTTGAACATGGATGCGTAACCTGTCGAAAATCTTGGTGTTTCCATGTTTTTGGCAAATCCTTTTTCAGGAACATCGTTGTAGATGTTTACATAAGGAACCGGTTCGATTTTTTTGGATTTCAGATCTTTTAAGATGGAGGGCATCATCTGTTCGTTAAAAAACGTACCTAAATTACCGCCCAATTTCTGATAATGCGTGTCGATATATGTTAATGTGTACTGATAATCGGCACCATTACTCACATGGTTGTCAATAAAAACATCCGGATTAACGACATTGAAGATTACCTGAAAGCTTCTGGAGTTTCTTGTGTCGGATTTTATGAAATCGCGGTTCAAATCAAAATTTCTGGAATTTCCCCTGAAACCATATGACTCCGGGCCGTTTTGATTGGCACGGGAAGTGGAGTTTCGGTTCATGGCACCACCGATGTTATAGACAGGAATTGCCACGACTATAGTGTTTTTTGGAGCTGCGATTTTACCTGTAGCCAAATCTTTCATGAATAGCATGGTAGCGTCGATTCCATCAGTTTCTCCGGGATGGATTCCGTTGTTAATCAGTATTACGGCTTTGTTTTGAGTGTTGATTACTTTATAATCAAATATTTTCTCCGGATTGAAAGTAACTATATGTAATGGTTCACCATTATCGGTACTCCCCATTGTTTTTACTGCAATCGTTTCGAAACTTTTATCCAGATTTTGATAGTAATTTATTGCTTCCCTGTAGGTAGCCGACTGGTTTCCGTTTCCTTTTTCAAAAGGTGTTTTTAAGTCGGGTTGTTGAGCAAAAAGGAATGAAGTCCCTAAAAGGAATACGCCTATGTTTTTTTTCATGGATGTTATTTTGTTTTGACAGATTCGGGAACTAAAATAGTGTAATCTCCTCCGTTTCGGATTACGTCGCGGACAATGCTAGAACTGATGTGCGAAGTGTCAATCGCCGTCAATAAAAATACGGTTTCGATATCCGACAGCTGGCGGTTGGTGTGCGCGATAGCTTTTTCGAATTCGAAATCGGCTGGATTACGAAGTCCGCGCAGGATGAATTGCGCATTTAGTTTATGGCACAAATCAATGGTCAGTCCTTCATAAGTAATCACAGAAACTTTTGGTTCGTTTTTGAAGGATTCTTCGATGAATTTTTTGCGGTCTTCTAGTGAAAACATGTATTTTTTTTCGGCATTGATACCGATGGCAATCACGATTTCGTCAAACACCGGCAGAGCTCTTTTAATAATATCGTAATGCCCCAAGGTTATCGGATCGAATGAGCCTGGAAATATTGCTTTTCTCATAGTGATTTGGATTAGGCTAATGCCAATTCAATCGCATTATCGAACAATTCGGTTAATGAAATTCCGGCTTCTTTGGCTTGTTGCGGTAAAATGCTTTCGGTGGTTAATCCGGGGATCGTGTTCATCTCCAGCATGAATGGTTCGCCGTTTACGATGATGAATTCACTTCGTGAGAAACCTTTCATTTTTAAAACTTCATACGCTTTTTTGGAAACGGCTTCCACTTTCTGGCAGATGTCGTCCGAAATTCGGGCTGGTGTAATTTCCTGAGATTTACCTAAATATTTAGCTTCGTAATCGAAGAAATCATTTTCGGAAACAATTTCTGTTATTGGTAAAACCTTTGTTTCGCCTTTGTAATTGATTACACCGACAGAAACTTCGGTTCCGTCAAGGAAGCTTTCAATGATGATTTCATTATCTTCTTTATAGGCATTTTCAATTGCCGGAAGTAATTCTTCTTTAGTTTTTACTTTGGAAATTCCGAAACTTGAGCCCGATTTGTTAGGTTTAACGAACATTGGAAGCCCAACTGTTTTGATGATTTCGTCTTCGTTAATAACATTGCCTCTATCTAAATAGTAGGAAGTAGCTGTTTTGATACCGTAAGGTTTTAAAACTGAAAGCATGTCGCGTTTGTTGAATGTCAGCGCCGCCTGATAATAATCGCATGAAGTTTGCGGAATGCCTAATAATTCGAAGTAAGCCTGCATCAACCCGTCCTCGCCCGGCGTACCGTGTATGGCATTGAAAACCACATCGAAAGTAAGTTTGATTCCGACATAATTCACTGAAAAATCATGTCGGTTTACCGGGAATTCATTTTCATTTTCATCCACCATCACCCATTTTTCTTTGAAAATGTGAATCCGGTAGGCATTGTATTTGGTTTTGTCCAAGAAATTATAAACGACATTTCCGCTTTTTAAAGAAATTTGATATTCGCTGGAATAGCCTCCCATGATGATGGCAACATTTTTCATATATGTAAAATTTATTTTTTAGAGGTCATATATAGTATCGCTTTTTTGGTGTTTGTTTGCACAAACTTTTTTAAGTAGCGATTTCATATTTTGGCCGTTATTTTATAAGTACTAGTTCTTACAAAATTATCACTATTTGTTGAAACAAAAAATCTTTAGTATTTTATATCTTTGCCCAAAACCAAAACTATGAGTTGGAAGAAATTTTTAACAAGTCCTGTATTTTTCAAAAACCTGGCATTAGCTTTAGTGATTGTAGCTATATCTGTTTTTGGAGTGATGAAATTTTTAAGCGTGGCAACCAATCACGGAGAAGAGATTCCGGTTCCCAATCTGGCAAAAATGTCACTTGAAAAAGCGGAAGAGCGTTTAAGCGACATCGATTTGGAGTTACACTTGTTAGATACAGTGGATTATAATCCGGCTTTTCCTCCTTATTCTATTGTGGAACAAGATCCGCTTCCGGCTGTAACCGTTAAGGATGGCCGTAAAGTATATGTGAAAATCAATTCGGGAGGTTATGCGAAAGTGGTATTACCGGAATTGGTGCAGAAAACATACCGTCAGGCTTTATCGACTTTACGTGCTCTAGGCCTTCAGGAAGGTGATGTGAAGTATGTTGAATATATGGCAAAAGACGTAGTTTTGGAAGTGAAACAAAACGGAAAAACGCTGAAAGCCGGTGATAAGATATTAAAGTCATCAAAAATTGATTTTGTTTTAGGTGACGGAAAAACCGGGTTCCAGGACCAGGAAATGGACAGTATTAATGCAAGTGAACAATTAGAACCAGCTCCGGCAGAAGAAGAAAATGCAGAATAATCATATTACAGATCAGGAAGAATTAGACGAAGAGTTATACGAACATTATCGTTTTGAAGCTGGAAAAGGTCAGGCGCCGTTGCGCGTGGACAAATTTTTAATGAATTTGATTGAAAATGCTACGCGTAATAAAATCCAGCAGGCTGCAGCCAACGGGAATATTTTCGTAAACAACATCCCGGTCAAATCCAATTATAAGGTAAAGGCAAACGATGTGGTGCGTGTTCTATTGGAGCATCCACCGTTTGAAAATATTATCATCCCTGAGAACATTCCGTTGGATATCGTTTATGAAGACGACCAACTATTGGTAATCAACAAGCCGGCCGGTTTGGTGGTGCATCCCGGACATGGAAATTATACAGGAACCTTGGTCAATGCATTGGCCTATCATTTTGAGAACCTGCCGATGAACAGCAGTGAACGCCCCGGATTGGTTCATCGAATAGATAAAGATACCTCAGGTTTGTTGGTAGTTGCCAAAACCGATAATGCCATGGCACTTTTAGCCAAGCAGTTTGAAGAGAAAACCTCCGAAAGAGAATACATCGCAATGGTTTGGGGGAATGTTGTTCAAGATGAGGGAACTGTAACCGGATATGTAGGTCGTCATATGAAAGACCGCATGCAAATGGCTTGTTATGACAACGAAGAATATGGAAAATGGGCGGTAACTCATTATAAAGTTATTGAGCGTTTTGGATATGTAACTTTAGTTTCGTGTAGATTGGAAACCGGTCGTACACATCAAATCCGCGTACACATGAAGCACATCGGGCATACATTATTCAACGATGAGCGTTATGGAGGTCACCTGATTTTAAAAGGAACTACCTTTACCAAATACAAGCAATTTATCGACAACTGCTTTAAGACATTGCCAAGACAGGCGCTGCACGCGAAAACGTTAGGTTTTGAGCATCCGACTACAAAGGAATTTATTCGTTTTGATACCGAAATGCCTCAGGATATGAAGGAATGTATTGAAAAATGGCGCGTCTATTCTAAATCGCACTCGGTTGAAGATGAAAATTAAATAATAAAAGCCTCCCTATTTTGGAGGCTTTTTTAGTATTATTCCAAAACGATATCGCGTTTGCCAACCCAAATACCGTCGACTTTTTTTACTTCGACAACGCCTGGACCTCCTTTTTCCCTATCATAGGAAGCAGCTGGTTTATTCAGTAGCGGATCATCTTTAAATAAAAAATCATTGATGTACATTGGTTTGCCCTTATCCGGTACTTTAACCGCCGAGTGAATGTGTTGCGGATTATTACTGCTAGGGTAGGATGCAGGACGAATCGTTTCAATTTTGTACTTCCCGTCTTTATCTGTTTTGCACCAGCCGTGATGAGAACCATGCCATTTCTGAACCCCTTTTTCGTCTCCTTTTTTAGAATACAGGCCTTTGGAATCTGTGTGGTAGGCATACAGGATTACATTGGCATAGGGAGATTTGTCTTTTTTGTAAACAGTTCCGCTGATGACCAATTTCTCGCCGTCTTTTTTTTCATCCGGAATGATCATGGTTGATGTTAATTGTTTCGGCATATTCACAAAATAACATTCGATAGGAGCATCCGGACTGTCGCAACTGTCTTTTTCAGTGGTGCTGGTTACAGAAGATTGTGCCAATTCTTTGGAATTGTCTTTTTGCTTACAAAAAGACATCAGCAATGCGATGCAAATAAGTCCTGCTAATCTGATAGAATGTTTCATAACATAAGCTTTTGATAATCAATTTATATTCTGGATTCACAGTTGACTTGTGTTTTTGTAACTTAGAGAAAGGTGACAATGATATATAAGTTCCCGGTGATTTTTTATGAAATCTGTTTCAGGATTTCACGTTCCGAATGTCTTACCAGCGGTTTGAATTTTTCATACCATTCTTTCCAGGCTTCGGCACTCATTTCTCGGTTTAAATCCGCTTCAAAATCGGCTAAGGTTTTATAAGGCGATTCGAATATGAAACGATAGCTTTCTCCGGTGAAGTCGGTTAGGATTCTTCCGCCTTCAGGCATTTTCATTAAGCCAAGACTGTTGGCTTGTTCAAACATCGCTTTGGCTTCTTTAAATCGGCCAAATTGTAAATAGAATATTTCTCTGACTACATACATAATGTAAAAAAATTAAATTAAACAAAAAATGACTGCTAAAGTTACGAATTAATAAAATTGTAAGATATTGATTTGTAATATTTTAAAATTAATTTTTCTGATTTTGAATGAAACGGATGAAAAACATTCTGTGAGATAATTTCCGAATTCTGAATTCAAATTTCTATTTTTGCTCAACAACACAATTATACCATGTACAAACAGCTTATTCGTCCTATACTTTTTTGTTTCGATCCTGAAGCAGTTCATTATTTTACTTTTTCGGCCGTTCGTTTTGCCAATAAAATTCCGGGTGTTTCTGCAATACTAAAATCGTGCTATGCGGTCAACGATAAACGTTTAGAGCGTGAAGTGTTTGGTTTGAAATTCAAAAATCCGGTAGGACTTGCCGCTGGTTTTGACAAGGATGCCAAATTGTATAAAGAACTTTCGGATTTTGGCTTCGGATTCATAGAAATTGGTACGTTAACTCCAAAAGGCCAGGAAGGAAATCCGAAAACGCGTTTGTTCCGTTTAAGAGAAGATTCGGCGATTATTAACCGAATGGGGTTCAACAACGGCGGCGTAGAGGAAGCGGTACAACGTCTGAAAGCGAATAACGGCGTTTTAATTGGTGGAAACATCGGAAAAAACAAAGTTACACCTAACGAAGAAGCGGTAAGGGATTATGAAATCTGTTTTGATGCTTTGTATGATTATGTGGATTATTTCGTGGTAAATGTAAGTTCGCCTAATACCCCTAATTTGAGAGCGTTGCAGGATAAAGAGCCGTTGACGCAATTACTGCAGACGCTTCAAACCAGAAATGCAACTAAGCCAAAGCAAAAGCCAATTCTTTTAAAAATTGCACCGGATTTAACTGATGAGCAATTGCTGGATATCATCGATATTGTAAAAGAAACCAAAATAGCAGGCGTGATTGCAACCAATACAACTATTTCCCGTGACGGATTGCAATCAGTGAATAAAATTGAAATGGGTGGTCTTTCCGGAAAACCATTGACGAAACGTTCTACGGAAGTAATTCGTTTTCTTTCCGAAAAGAGCAATAAAGCATTCCCGATTATTGGTGTGGGCGGAATTCATACAGCTGAAGATGCCATCGAAAAACTGGAAGCCGGCGCCAGTCTGGTACAATTGTATACTGGATTTATTTACGAAGGGCCAGCCTTGGTGAAAGCCATTAACAAAAAGATTTTAGAAAAAGCATA
Organism: Flavobacterium enshiense DK69; assembly: GCF_000498495.1. Classification (GTDB taxonomy): domain Bacteria; phylum Bacteroidota; class Bacteroidia; order Flavobacteriales; family Flavobacteriaceae; genus Flavobacterium; species Flavobacterium enshiense. The sequence continues at coordinate 25,112 of NZ_AVCS01000001.1, forward strand.
AAAGGTAGTACCTTAGCCACTCAGAACCTCAGATTCTTCAATGGAAAAAGTCAAGATTATCGAGTGTCCTCGCGATGCTATGCAGGGCATTAAAGAATTTATCCCGACAGATAAAAAAGTGCAGTACATCCAATCGTTATTGCGTGTTGGTTTTGATACCATTGATTTCGGAAGTTTTGTTTCGGCTAAAGCCATACCGCAAATGCAGGACACGGCAGAGGTTTTGGCAAAATTAGATTTGTCTCATACTCAAAGTAAACTGCTGGCTATTATCGCCAATACGCAGGGAGCGGAAAATGCTTCCGTTCATCCTGAAATTAAATATTTAGGTTTTCCTTTTTCGATATCGGAGAATTTCCAAATGAGAAATACCCATAAAACGATAGCTGAATCGTTGGTAACGCTGCAGGAAATTTTAAACATAGCCGATAGAACCAATAAAGAAGTGGTGACTTATATTTCCATGGGCTTCGGAAATCCGTATGGAGATCCCTGGAATGTGGAAATAGTAGGTGAGTGGACGGAAAAACTGGCTGCGATGGGGGTTAAGATTCTTTCCCTTTCTGATACCATTGGAAGTTCGACTCCTGAAGTCATCGATTATTTGTTCTCCAATCTGATTCCAAAATATCCTAATGTGGAATTTGGAGCTCATTTGCATACTACACCTGATAAGTGGTTTGAAAAAGTAGATGCAGCCTATAAAGCTGGATGTCGCCGTTTTGATGGCGCTATTCAGGGCTTCGGCGGTTGTCCGATGGCTAAGGACGATTTGACCGGAAATATGCCAACCGAAAAGATGCTTTCTTATTTTACCTCTGTGAAAGCAGACACCAATTTAAGCCCAATGAGCTTTGAAAGTGCTTATAATGAAGCGCTTAAAATCTTCACAGTTTATCATTAAGATTTCCTGTTAAAAATTATTTAAAAAAAGTCTAAATAATATTTGACTTATTTAGAATGAGTATATATATTTGCACCTGTAAATTTATTTTAACTCAATCTAAATAAATAGATATATGAAATTCAAAAATGTACTTTTAGCGTCTTTGCCTGTGGCAGCTCTATTTTCTGTTTCTTGTTCAAATGATGATAATAATACTTCTCAAGAGCAAGTTTTCAACTACACTGTTCCAACAACTTATGCGTTTGAAAGATCTGGTGAATCAACTGTTGATTATGCTGGTCAGACAAACCGTGTTCTTATGCTGGATGAAATGGGTACAGAAATTAAAAACAAGGCTGCTGCAGGAACAGTTCTTGATGCAGCTAAGTTGTCTGATATGTATAACAACGTAAACAGTCAGTTTTCAAATGTTGCGTTAAATACAGCTACAGATAAGCAATTGAAAAATAAAACAGCTGCTTCAAGAGATTTCTTCGTGAATTTTAACGGAGGAGCTACTATAGCTGAGCAAACTGCTGTGAGAAATTTATTCCAAGCACAATTCGATAATGCTGCTGCTGCCAGCGGAGGTGAAGTTGCTGCTGCAGGTGTTGCGGGTACTTATATAGATGGTAATTCTAAGCGGTTATTTGCGGCTAACGGATTAGAGCCTCAACAAGTGCTATTAAAAGGTATGATGGGAGCTTGTTTCATGGATCAGATTGTGAACAATTACTTGAGTAAAAATGTTTTGGATGAAGGTTCAAACAGAGAAAACAATACAAACAAGGTTTTAGAGGAAGGTAAGAATTATACTAAAATGGAGCACCTTTGGGATGAAGCTTATGGTTATATCTATGGAGGAGATGATCTGACGGGTACAAGTCCAGTGCTTAAATTTTGGAGCAGCTATATAAAACAAGTGGATGATGATTCAGATTTCGGATCTTTAAGAGAGGATATCGAATTGGCTTTCAGAAAAGGTAGAGCAGCAATCACAGCTGGCGACTATGCAACACGTGATACGCAAATTGCAATCATCAAGAAAAAAATAGCATTGGTTCCTGCGGTTAGAGCAGTATTCTATCTTAAAGAAGGTAAAGGTAAATTAGCTACTGATTCTGGCGCTAAGGCATTCCACGCACTTTCTGAAGGATACGGATTTATCATGAGCTTGCGTTATACTAACAGGCCAGGTACAAACTCTCCTTACATGACAAAAGCAGAAGTTGATGCTATCTTAAGTGGGTTGACAGCAGGAACAAACGGACTTTGGGATGTTGATTACTTGAATGACCATATTGATGGATGGGCTGAGCAAATCGCTACTCGATTCGGATTTACTGTGGCTCAGGCTGAAACGGTTACTCCTTAATTTAATATAAAAATGAAAAAACAGAAGAGAATGACTCTTCTGTTTTTTTTATACTTTTGCAAAAAATTTCAAAAATGAAAAAAATCCTTCTTTTAATCGGTTTTACTGCTTTTTTTGCAGCATGTTCTTCTGACAATGGCGGTTCGGATTCTTCAGGAGATGGTTATGACAGAACGGCTCTTCTAACGAATTGGGCTGATAATTTAATTATCCCATCTTTTGAGAATTATCAGATTAAAGTTGCGGCACTTCAAACAAAAGTTGGCGATTTTACTGCTGCTCCGTCTGAAACTGGATTGGGAGAAGTAAGAACCGCATGGATTGATGCTTATAAAGCTTTTCAGTATGTTTCACAGTATGAAATCGGTAAAGCAGAACAAATAAAATTCGTTAGCTGTACCAATGCTTATCCTACCAATGCCACCGGTATTGAGACTAATATAGCGTCTGGAACGTATAACTTTTCCCTTCTTTCGCAATTAGATAAACAAGGTTTTCCGGCTATTGATTACATGGTTAATGGCTTGGCGGATGATGATGCTTCGATAGTGGCTTTTTATACGTCTAATTCAAATGCGGCAGGTTATAAACTGTACCTGACTAATTTGACGGCAAGACTTAAAACCAATGTTGATCTGATTGTGAACGACTGGAACGGAAACTATAGAGCTGCTTTTATAGGAAGCAATGGTAATTCTGCGAGCAGTTCTGTTAACAGAATGGTTAATCTTTTTGTGAAGAATTACGAAACGTATGTGCGCTCAGGAAAAGTGGGTTTACCGGCAGGAGTTTTTTCAGAAGGTATAACTTTTACTAATAAAGTTGAAGCATATTACAAAAATGATATTTCAAAAATATTATTAAATGAAGGAGTTAAAGCAACTCAGGATTTTTTTAACGGTAAGTATTTTAATTCTGAAGTAACAGGTCCGAGTTTAAAAACATATTTGGATTATTTGAATGTTGTAAAAGACGGACAACGTTTAAGTACAATTATCAATAACCAATACACAACTATCAACAGTACAAATGCATTGTTAGGAGATAGTTTTTCAGAACAGATTTTAATAGATAACGGGAAAATGATCGCTTCTTTTGATCAGATGCAGTGGAATGTGGTTTATTTCAAACTGGATATGATTCCGGCTATGAAAATTGTAATAGACTATGTTGATAATGACGGCGATTAATAATGATTGACGGTCTAAGAAAATATCTTAATAAAACTACAGAAACCGCGACGCTGGCCTTTTTCAGGCTGGCGTTTGGTTTAATGATGCTGGGTAGCATTATCCGGTTTGTGAGTTATGGCTGGGTAGAAAAGCTGTATATAAAACCGTTGTTCCATTTTTCTTATTACGGTTTCGAATGGGTAAAACCTTTGGGTAATTTTACATATTTGTTGTTTTTTATTTGTGGTTTGGCTGCACTGATGGTTGCAATAGGCTACAAATACAGAATAGCAATAATTGTTTTTTTTCTTGGTTTCACTTACATCGAACTGATGGATAAAACCACTTATCTCAACCATTATTATTTTATTTCACTGGTAAGCTTTTTGTTGATTTTTTTACCCGCAGAAGCTGCTTATTCCGTAGATGCTTACCAAAATCCGAAAAAGGCTTTTCAGCAAATACCTTCCTGGACAGTTGATGTAATAAAATTGATGCTGGGTATCGTATATTTTTATGCTGGATTGGCCAAACTTAATTCGGATTGGCTGTTCGAGGCCATGCCTTTAAAAATATGGTTACCGATGAATGCCGGAATGCCGGTTGTAGGTGAATTTCTTAATGAAAACTGGGTGCATTATGCATTAAGTTGGTGCGGTGCTATTTACGATTTGATAATCCCGTTCTTATTACTTTACAAAAGAACACGAATTTTAGCGTTCATGCTGGTTGTTTTTTTTCATGTATTTACAAAAATGCTATTTCCCATAGGCGTTTTTCCGTATGTGATGATAATTAGTACCTTGATCTTTTTCGAATCCGGTTTCCATAAAAAAGTCCTCCAAAAAGTTTTCGGATTATTCAAAATGAATGCGGATCGGTTTGAAAACGGATTGGCTAAAAATAACCAATTTGCTTTTTCGGAAAAATTAAAATTCGGTTTCATAGCTTTTTTTATGAGTATACAGTTGCTTTTCCCGTTCCGTTATTTGCTGTACCCTGGTGAACTTTTCTGGACCGAAGAAGGTTTCCGTTTTTCATGGCGTGTAATGCTTATGGAAAAAAATGGATATGTTCAATTCAAAGTTACTGATGCCATCACCAAAAAGACAGCTTATGTCAACAACAGCGATTTTCTGACTACTTTTCAGGAAAAGCAAATGTCTTTTCAACCCGATTTTATTTTAGAATACGCCCATTTTTTACACGATTATTATAAAAAAATAGGTTTTAACGACCCGATAGTCAAAGTTGAAAGTTATGTCAATCTCAACGGTCGTTTAAGCCGAAAATATATAGATCCCAATATAAATCTTGCAAAAGAAAATGAATCATTTAAACATAAAACCTGGATACTTCCGTTCAACGATGAAATTAAGGGATTATAAATATCTGTTATTACTTTTTTTAACCTTCAATGCGTTCTCACAATATAAATTTTCAGGAACTGTTGTTGATAATACCGGAAAAAAACTTTCAGGGGTAGAGATCGTCAATAAAAGTAACGGACGAAGCATTTACACCGATAAAAAAGGGGATTTCTCCATGAGTGTTTCGGCTCCTGGAAATTTCGTATTTGTCTTTTTTATTGAGGACTATGCAATGGTTGAAAAGGCAGTGAAGATTGATAAGACGGAAACTTATCTGAAAGTGGTATTGTACCCTTTGAGTAAAACGCTTTCTGAAGTTGTTATAAACAAACAACGTGAAAACATAGCGGCAGTCAGAAAACTGAAAGACATTGAAGAGACAGCTATTTATGCTGGAAAAAAGACGGAAGTAGTTGTTCTGGATAAATTGACAGCCAATAAAGCTACAAACAATCCGCGCCAGATTTATTCTCAGGTGGTAGGGTTAACGATAAACGAAAGCAACGACGGAGGTTTGCAGCTTTCTGTCGGCGGACGTGGTTTGGACCCCAACCGAACATCAAATTTCAATACGCGTCAAAACGGTTACGATATCAGCGCCGACGTGTTAGGTTATCCGGAAAGTTATTATGCCACGCCAACAGAAGCTTTGGAAGAGATTCAAATAGTTCGCGGGGCTGCATCTTTACAGTATGGAACGCAGTTTGGAGGAATGATCAACTTTAAAATAAAAAGTCCGAGTAAAAAAGAAATTGAATTTGCCAACAGAACTACAGGCGGGTCGTACGACTTGTTTACCAACTTCACCAGTTTGAGCGGTACCAAAGGGAAGTTCAGCTACTATTCTTTTTATAATTACAAACAAGGGAATGGTTTCCGTCCTAATTCACAGTTTGATGCCAAAAACTTCTTTGCTAACCTAAACTACCAGTTTACGGCAAATACATCTTTGCATTTTGATTATACCCATTTCGATTATTTGGCAAAACAACCGGGAGGTTTAACGGACTATATGTTCAATCAGGATCCAACGCAAAGTAACCGCGCACGTAACTGGTTTGCTGTGGATTGGAATCTGTATTCTCTTCGATTAAAGCATAAATTCAGTCATAATGCCGATTTTTCATTGCAGTTGTTCGGTTTGGATGCATCAAGAGATGCGCTCGGATTTCGTTCTAACCGTGTTTCAGATGAGGATAAGCAAGGAACGGAAAGAGACTTGATTTTGGGTGATTTCGTGAACTGGGGAGCAGAAGCACGTTATCTGAAAAGATATACCTTATTTAATAATTCCAATGCCTTTTTAATAGGAGGGAAGTACTATCAGTCAAGAAATACCGGGATTCAAGGGCCTGGAAGTTCAGGGTCTGATGCCGATTTTGAATTGGCTACGGATGAATTTCCGGATTACGGCAATCAATCATCATATGTTTATCCAAACCTGAATGTTTCTTTGTTTGGAGAAAATATTTTCAAAATTTCTTCGGCTTTTTCAGTTACTCCGGGTTTCAGATATGAGTATATAAAAACACAGGCTGATGGTTATTACAGACGAATCCGTAAAGACTTGTCTGGTAACGTTTTTTATGACAAGACAAAATATGAGAATACTGTAAAAGAAAGAAGTTTTGTTTTATTGGGATTAGGATTAAGTTACAAGCCGATGAACAAAATGGAGATTTATGGAAATATTTCCCAAAACTATCGCTCAGTAACATTTAATGATATCCGTACTGCCAGTCCGAGTCAGGCTATTGCCGAAGATATTACCGATGAAAAAGGATATACGGTTGATATCGGAACCAGAGGAAAGTTATTTGAAAAAATAACATTTGATGTCAGTGGTTTTGCTCTGTATTATGACCAGAAGATAGGGGAGTATGAAGCCGCAAATCCAGACGGGGGAGCCGCTGTGGTACGTTTACGCGACAATATCGGAACTGCAATTACTTATGGGGTTGAAACGATGTTAGACTGGAATATCGGCAAAACATTCTTAGATGATAATGAGAATTTTGTATGGAATATGTTCTCCAATGTATCTGTTACAGGATCGGAATATCTTGAATCCGACAAACCAAATATAAAAGGAAATAAAGTTGAATTTGTTCCCTTGTACAATGTGAAAACGGGAATGGGAATGGGATACAAGAACTTTTTGTCGAGTCTTCAATTAACGTACGTTTCTTCTCAATTCACAGATGCGGAAAACCTGGAGGCAGATCCGAATGATAATATTTATGGTATTTTCGGTGAAATTCCTTCTTATTATGTGGTGGATTTATCAGCGGCATATAAGTGGAAACGATTCAAATTAGAGGCGGGAATAAACAACATAACGGATAACTGGTACTTCACCAGAAGAGCTACCGGATATCCCGGACCTGGGATTATTCCTTCAGAACCGAGAGTGTTTTATACTACTTTGGAATTTGTTTTTTAAAGTTAAGTTAAAAGAGTTTTTATAAGAAGTTTAAATGTACTATATTTGCATGCAATTTAACTACAAATTGCAACATGAAAGCACATACAGCTAAAATTATCGGTGAAGGTCTGACCTACGATGATGTTCTTCTGGTTCCAAATTACTCTGAAGTACTTCCACGCGAAGTAAGTATCAAAACTAAATTCTCGAAAAATATTACGCTTAACGTTCCAATTGTTTCTGCAGCAATGGATACCGTTACAGAAAGTTCTATGGCTATTGCTATGGCTCGTGAAGGTGGAATTGGTGTTTTACATAAGAATATGACCATCGAACAACAGGCTGCTGAAGTACGCAAAGTAAAACGTGCTGAAAGCGGAATGATCATCGATCCGGTTACTTTACCTCTAACAGCTACAGTAGGTGATGCTAAACAGGCAATGCGTGAATTCGGTATCGGTGGAATTCCGGTAGTTAACGGTCATCAGGTCTTAAACGGAATTGTTACCAATCGTGATTTGCGCTTTGAGAAAAACAATGGCCGTGCCATTACTGAGGTAATGACATCTAAAAACCTTGTTACAGCTCCGGAAGGAACAACTTTAGCTACTGCAGAAGAAATTCTTCAGGAAAATAAAATCGAAAAATTACCTGTAGTTAATGAACATAACAAATTAGTCGGTTTAATTACTTTCAGAGATATTACTAAACTTACTCAGAAACCTAACGCAAACAAAGATAAATTCGGACGTTTACGCGTAGCTGCCGCTCTTGGTGTTACTGCCGATGCAGTAGAAAGAGCTACCGCTTTGGTTAACGCAGGTGTTGACGCTGTTATCATCGATACGGCTCATGGTCATACAAAAGGAGTAGTGGACGTTCTAAAAAAGGTGAAAGCTAAATTCCCTGAATTGGATGTGGTTGTTGGAAATATCGCTACTCCAGAGGCTGCTTTATACTTGGCAGAAAGTGGTGCCGATGCTGTTAAAGTTGGAATCGGACCAGGTTCTATCTGTACTACCCGTGTAGTTGCCGGTGTTGGTTTCCCTCAGTTCTCAGCTGTATTGGAAGTTGCTGCCGCTTTACGCGGTACTGGTGTTCCGGTTATTGCTGACGGTGGAATCCGTTATACAGGAGATATCCCGAAAGCAATCGCTGCAGGTGCCGACTGTGTAATGCTAGGTTCATTATTAGCAGGAACAATGGAATCTCCGGGTGAAACTATCATCTTCGAAGGAAGAAAATTCAAATCATACCGCGGAATGGGTTCTGTTGAAGCTATGAAAGAAGGTTCTAAAGACCGTTACTTCCAGGATGTGGAAGACGATGTGAAGAAACTGGTTCCGGAAGGAATTGTAGGCCGCGTTCCTTACAAAGGCGAATTGAACGAAAGCATGTTACAATTCATCGGAGGATTAAGAGCCGGTATGGGATACTGCGGTTCTTCTTCTGTTGAAGAGTTACAAGCCAAAGGACGTTTTGTGCGCATTACATCAAGCGGTATCAGCGAAAGCCACCCGCACAATGTAACAATTACTAAAGAAGCTCCGAATTATTCGAGATAAGATAATAAAATCAAAAAGAAAGCCTTCAGTTTGACTGGAGGCTTTTTTATTTTTAGGAGCAAAGGGCTTGGGCTTTTTGGTAATCCTTTTTCCTGCTGTCCACTATATTTTTTGTCCCGTTAAAGACGGGACAAAAAGATGCCGTTCCCATCAGGGCTATTTCGGTAATCTATTTTCTTCTTTGTAATCTCTCACATCAAGACAATAAAAAAACCACTCGTAAAAGAGTGGCTCTTTTCAGTATTAGATATTCAAAATGGATTATCGTTTCATTGAGAAGTGTGCTTTGAATAGTTTCTCAGCGCCGTTCTCTTTGTATTTAACCGTAAACCAGTAATCCGTAGATGGTAAAGTATGTCCGTCAAACAATCCGTCCCATCCGGTTCCGCCGGGAACAATCTGTTTGATCAGTTTACCATAGCGGTCGAAAATATGGATTTCAGCATTCGGCTGATCATTACTCAACGACCAGATGTTCCAGGTATCGTTGTAACCATCGCCGTTCGGTGTAAAGAAACGCGGATAGCCAATGGTCACGATATGCTCTAGAGTGATATTTGTACATCCTGCGGCATCCTGAATCGTTACGGTGTGCTCTCCCGGTAAAACATTTACAAAGACATTGCTGTCCTGGAAGGCTCCGCCATCCAAACTGTATAAATAAGATCCGTTTCCGGCTACAGTTACCGTGATTGCCTGAGTATCCTCAAAGTAATCCGTAACTACTGCAGTAGCACTAGTTGCCGGATTAGACTCGTCTACATTAATTACAAACTCATCATTACAACCTGTACTCGAATTCATTATCGCAACAGTATACTGACCTGCCTGAGTAGCCTCATAAGAACTGGATGTAGCAATCACTGTATTCATATCACCGCCATAATACCATTGGAAAGTATAGGCAGCCGGATCTAGACCAGTATCCATATTATATCCGGAAATCAATGTTCCGGTTACACTGTCTATACAAACCATTCCAGGATCTATAGTAGTTTTAGGCTTAGGATTTACCACAATCACAATTGTTTTTGGTTCTCCTGAACAACCATTATAAATAGGTGTAACAGTATATGTTGCTGTCCCTTGTGCATCTCCTGTAGTTTCCAGGGGCTGACTGATCGGTATACCTGCTCCCGGAGTTGTTTCAGTTCCGCTTCCATTAGAAGCGCCGGTAACTCCGCTTTCAACAACAGTCCACATGATTGAAGTTCCCTGAAAAGTTGGCATAACATTAATTCCAGATAAATCGCCACTGCAAATATCTTGTGGAGCTCCAATGCCAAACACTTCCGGTGTCGGATTAACTGTCACTGTAACCGTAACTGGAGTGCCAATACATCCATTAGCCGTTGGTGTAATCGTATAAATAACTGTACCTGACGACAAACCAATTGTACTCAAAGTTTGAGTAATAGCACTTCCCGAGCCTGATGATGCTCCAGTCACACCATTTGGTTGAACAGTCCAATCGAAAGTAGTATTTGGTATATTGCTGGTCAACTGAATATTGGTTCTTTCGCCCGAACATAAGGTTTCCGAATCCGGACTGGCTTTAATAATAGGTTTCGGGTAAACGTTAACGGTAACCGTTTTAGGCGTTCCATAACAACCATCGTTAACTGGCGTAATGTTATATACAACCTGACCTACGATTGTACCTGAAGCTGTCAGGACTTGGTTGATTGATGTCCCTGTTCCGTCTTGTGCCCCTGTAGCTCCACCTAGCCCTACAGCATTCCAGATGAAAGTCGTGTTGGCAGTTGCACTTAACATAGTGATATTGGTCGAATCACCTGTACAAATAGATTGCTCAGTTACATTAGTACTCACAACCGGAATAGGGTTTACCGTTACTGTTACTGTTGTTGGTATTCCTGCGCAATTAATTGATGATGAAGGTGTGATGGTATAAGTTACCGTTCCTGTGGTAGTCCCTGCAGTAAGCACCTGAGAAATGATGTTTCCGCTTCCGTTAGAAGCTCCGGTTACGCCTCCTGTTTGGGTATAGGTCCACGTGAAAGTAGTATTCGGAACTGTTCCGTTTAATCGAATTCCAGCGGACTGTCCTGAACACAATGATTGTGATAGTGGATCAGCGATTACTGTAGGTGTTTGTACCACTGTTACGGTTGAAGATTCTGATAATGACTGAATACAGTTCGGAGTAGTTCCTGCAATCGCATTCACCAAAGTATAAGTAGCGTCTGCTGTCAAGTTACCTGTATTTACAGTTGCCGTCCCGGCCGTATCAAGGATTACTGTTTGAATTGTTCCTGAGTTAACAGTATATTCAACTGTAGCGCCCGGTGTTCCGGTGAATGTCACAAAAGTTGAAGAATTGCTGCAAACTGTTGTGTCGTCTGAAATCGAAGCAGTAGGCTGCTGAGCGATGTTTACAACAGCTGATTGCAATAATGTTCCTGTACATCCTGAGGTTGAGGTAGCATCAGTCAACTGATAGGTTGTTTGAGCCGATAAATTTCCGCTATTGAAAGTTACTGAACCCGTTGCAGGTAATGTAACCGAAGCCGGAGTTCCGTTTACTGTATAGTTAACCGTTGCATCTGGAGTACCTGTGATGGTGATATCTGTAGCTGTTCCGGTACATATTGTCGCCTCTGTAACAGAGATGGTTGCTGTAGGTGTAGCTAATACATCTACGTTTGCAGTTACTGAGCATCCGTTGATATCGGTAAATGTGATGATAACCGTTCCTGCGGAAACTCCTGTAACCCATCCGTTTACATCCACAGTGGCTATTGAAGTATCGGAAGATGTCCACGCATTAGTCGATGCCGCTGTTTCCGAACCCATTAATTGTATTCTTGAACCATTACACACCGATAAGGTTCCTGAAATTGTTGGCAATTGGTTAACCGTAATGATCATAGGTGCTGTAGAAGCACATTGTCCGGCATCGGGAGTAAAAGTATAGTTGGTTGTGGTTGTGTTATCCAATGCAGGAGACCAGTTTCCGGTTATACCTTCATTTGATGTGGTTGGCAAGGCAGCTAACGTTCCGCCTGAACAAATTGGCGCAACCTGAGTAAATGTTGGCGTCACAATAGGGTTAACCGTAATGGTCATAGGTGTTGTAGAAGCACATTGTCCGGTATCCGGAGTAAAAGTATAGTTGGTTGTGTTTGTGTTATCCAAAGCCGGAGACCAGCTTCC
>NZ_AVCS01000002.1 GCF_000498495.1 Flavobacterium enshiense DK69
CCTGAACAAATTGGCGCAACTTGTGTAAATGTTGGTGTCACAACAGGGTTAACAGTGATAGTCATCGTAGTCGAACTTGAACAAAGACCTGCCGTTGGGGTAAAAGTATAGATTGTTGTTGTTGTATTATTCAAAGCAGGTGACCATGTTCCCGTAACACCTTCATTAGAGGTTGTAGGTAGGGGCGCTAATGTGTCTCCTGAACAAATAGGAGCTACAGCTGCAAAGGTTGGGGTTGGGCCTGGGTTAACGGTAACTGTCGTACTTAAAACTGTAGGCGTACAGTTTTGTGTTGTTATAGTCACGGAATAATTACCGCTTCCAGCCGCAGTGATGGAAGGAATTGACGGGTTTTGATCAGTAGAAGTAAAACCGTTAGGTCCGGTCCACGAATAAGTGGTTGACGGAGTCATGGTTTCTGCAGTTAGATTCAAAGTGGTTCCTTCACAAATCGGACCATTATTTGTAATTAGCGTTGGTGTTGCCATTCTTGCTAAAGTGAAATAAGGCTTCCCTGCCGGAATAGTTATTCCACTAAATTCAGTGCGGGTTCCCGTATTAACTGCTGAACAGGCTGCAACCACGACAGCATTTGAAAAATTGGTGCCATCGTCGTCAAACAACAAACATAAGTTTCCGGTAGTTCCCAAACCTGTAATTTGTGAGTTCTCGAATCCGAAAGTGGTCTGCTGACTAAAGTTGGTCGCATTTGTTTTCCAAATACGGTTTAAACGCTCCAATACACCTGTAGGCTTACTGGCTCCGGTATTAAATACTTTTGTTAATCCGTTATTTCCCCATGCCAAGAAAGAAAGGTTGCTGGAAAAAGCAGCTGAATTGGTAGCATTTTCTGTTGGTATTGCTCCATTACCTAACGAAATGGTTAAAGCTTCACCGTTATTTACACTAATAGATTGTTTTTGAGCTAATCCGCTGTTATCGTCTCTTCCTATAACTGCAATATCATTGTTAAATCCAGTATTTAATACCTTACTCCATAAGATGGTAAATCCATCAGAAGCTATATAATTGTATGTTCCCGTGGTATTCGTATTACCGCCTCGGGTAATTCCGTATTTAATTGCCAGATAACTTTCAATTCTGTCCATTTCGGCAATTGTTGGCTTGGTATTGAATAAAATTACTTCTGCTATAGCACTGCTGCTGTATTCGGAAGTATTGTTAGCTCCTAAATATAACCCTGTCGAAACAGAAGGGTTGTACAAAGGTGCCGTATTATTTGGCGTAGAAGCTTGTACGGAATTTTTTCGCATGGATGCATTTGTTCCACAGCCATAGCTGGCAATCATGGAAGCCGAAGTGCTGGAATACTCCGTTGGAGCTCCCCAATCGAAGGTATAACCTGTTCCGGAAAGCCCGGTTTGGAAACGAAAATTCGGTTTTAACTGGTAGCGTCCTGTAGTGCCCGAATAGAATGTAAAGCCACTTCCGTTAGGACTTTCCTGTGTAGTAACGATAATTGCGGTTCCATTGTTTCCAAGTAAATCAGGTGAACCGGTTGTCTTGGTCAATTTTGTACTGGAAGTTGCGGTGAATTTTATAGTTGGGTTATAATTGTATTTAGAGGAATTGGTTGCTCCACTCACAAGGGTAGGCCGGTTAGTTGCCGATGCCTGTGTAACATTATAACCAGCCGCACTACCGCCACTGGTAGACCATGTCTGAACAGGGTTTCCGGTAATTGTTGCCGGATTATTGGCCTTTAACCATAATGTTAAGTTGCCAGATACACCGCCGGGAGATTGAGCAAAAGAAGTCAATCCTGTTAATGCCAAAAAGGCACTACACAAGATTTCGGAACTCTTGACTTTCAAAATTTTCAGATTCATAATTATTATTTGGTTTTTAAGGGTGTTAGTTTTTATACGGTTGACTCTTTTTCAATTAATCATTACTATTTCTACTATAATAGTATTGCTTTGTTAAACTCTTTATCTCGGTGAATAAATTTTAAATTGATACTATATTATTTATTCATCAAAGAAGATTAAATAATTAGAGTCAAATGATATATTTTGTTAAAATGTTAAATATGTGTTAAGTCAAAAATATAAAACTATCGATGATGACAAAAAACCTTCTTTTTTATTAATGTAGGTTTTTATTTATAAAACAATGTTTTTTTAAAATTATTTATCTGATTAAATATGTATTTAATTTACTGATTATCAATGGTTAATAATGTTTTTTATTGATTGACTTGCGAGGGTTTTTGGTCGTTATACAGAAGAGAGTATTAAACAAAAAAACAAAAAGCTGTTAATATTTTAGAAAGAAAAAACTTATACAATTTGTGAGTATTGTAAAATTTGACACAAGGATTTACGTACGAGATATTTTAGATAAGATTTTGTGTGTCAGAACCTTCAAAACAATTCATGAAAAGCGATGAAGAGTAGGTAGAGAATAGCTACAAAAGATATGTTCCTAGGAAAGGAGTTGTGATAAATCTCTAAAAAATAATATGAAAATCAGTAAGGAAAATGGATTAATTAAGCTTTCCTTTAGCCAAACTAGCCAGGAGTTTTTTATCGCCTACGACCCAAAGAATATCGCCTTGTTCTAAAATCAAATGTGAATCGGGGTTGAGCATTCGGCGTCCTTCGCGTTCGATGCCCACAACCAATCCGCTTGTTTTTTCCCTTATTTGGGATTCGCGGATACTTTTTCCGATGAATGATTCATTTTTTAATTCCAGATGTTGTAGCACTATATCGCTTTCCTCAACGGATTCCGGAGCTTCAATTTCGTTCTGATCCAGATACTTTTTGAATTTTTTCACCTGGAAATCGGTTCCGATTACGCAAATTTCATCACCTGGAAACAAGCGTTCATTACGGCTAGGGACATTAATTGTGATTTCACCTCGTTTAATAAAGGCTATATTAATTCCTATTTTTTCACGCATTTGTAGTTCTTCCAGTGTTTTGCCTGCAAGATTGGAAGCATCGGCAATATCAAAAGTTGCCATGTGCCCATCCCAAGGTGTTAAATCACGACGGGTTTTCTTTTCTTTGGCAATTTCACGATCATTGAGATTGCTTAAGAAATGGCGTTCAATTTTGTGATAACGGGCGTGCAGTTGTTTTGGGAAGATAAAATAGGCTAGTAATGCCCCAATCAGGGCAAGGAATGCAATTCCGGGAGAGAAAAAGTTGTTCAGAATAAATCCGACGAAAAACAATCCTAATACCATTCTGAAGAAAATCAATACAACAATCGGTCCCCGCTGCTTTCGTCTTTCAAACAGTTCGCTGACTTCATCAACTGCAATTTTTCTCAATGACAGTGCCCATAAGAATGGTGAAACGATTACAAGAGTGATTAATGCGCCCACAGCGTGACCAAATTTTGAGCCTTCCACCAAAGGTAAAATGTAACGCGTTGAAAGTACGATTATACCGATGATAATGATTGAATGCAATATTATCTGAAACAGGAAGCTTTGTAAAACGATCTGCCAGGTACTTACGGTTTTAATAGCTTCGGCATTGGCACTATAGTTTTGAATATTCTTGATCCATTTTCTAGGTAATTTTTTTTCCAATAAAACAGACAGCGGTGTTCCCAATTTTACCATGTAAGGAGTGGTAAAGGTGGTTATTGCCGAAACTGCAACTATAGTCGGATATAAGAAATCGCTGGTTACGTCCAATGACAAGCCTAACGTAGCTATGATGAATGAAAATTCGCCGATTTGTGATAAACTAACACCTGCCTGTACCGCTTGTTTTAAAGGTTGTCCTGAAAGTAATGACCCTATTGCTGAACTTGTTGATTGCCCAATAATTACAACCAGTGTTAAAATCACAACCGGGAAAGCATAATCTACAAGTGTATCAGGATTGATCATCATACCCACCGACACGAAAAAAACGGCTCCAAATAAGTCTTTGACAGGTTTTACAAGGTTTTCGATATGTTCCGCCTGTGTGGTTTCGGCTATAATGGAACCCATGATAAAAGCTCCTAATGCCGGTGAAAATCCTACATTGGCAGCTAATGTTACCATGACCAGGCATAAGGCAATGGACAGTATCAAAAGCATTTCATCGCTTAACAGATGCTTCGCGTTTTTAAGTAAGGTCGGAACGAAGAAGATTCCTCCCACAAACCAAATGGTCAGGAAGAAAACCAATTTTAATACGGAATAAAATAATTCGCTTCCGGATACCTGCTGACTAACGGCAATAGTCGATAATAGCACCATCATTAAGATTGCCAAAATATCCTGAACGATGAGTGCTCCAATAACATTTCCGGCAAATTTCTGTGCTTTTACGCCTAATTCATCAAAGGCTTTAAGGATGATTGTTGTTGAAGATATGGATAATATGACACCTAAAAAGAGGCAATCCATATTTTTCCAGCCCATTAATTTCCCAACAATAAAACCCAAAGCAACCATGGTGATAATTTGTGTAATCGCGGTTATGGAAGCGGTACCACCTACTTTTACCAGTTTTTTGAAACTGAATTCAAGTCCGAGACTGAACAGTAAAAAAATAACGCCGATTTGCGCCCAAATCTCTACGCTGTGGGTGTCTTTTACGGAAGGAAAGAAATCAAAATGATTCCCGGCAAGAAAACCGGCAATAAGATAGCCCAAAACCAAAGGTTGTTTTATTTTTTTAAACAGAAGTACCGCAAATCCAGCAGTTATAAGAATCAGGCCCAAATCGCTGATTAAGGGCTGAAGGTGAGGTGTAACGGATGGTGCGGCAGCGGTTAAAAACATGGGCGGGTAACTATTTGTTGTTCTGAAAAAATATCCAGGGGTAAAATAGTGAAAAAAGCCCGAATCTTCAAGTTTTTTGATTGAATTCGGGCTTTTTGGAACTGTTTTTTACAGTGATTGTAACGTATTGTAAAAACAGCATCTTATTTTTTTTCGGCTGGAGCAGATGGAGGTGGAATTGGAATTGATGGCATGTTGCTGTTCCAAATTTCTGTTTGGATTTTCCAGGAGTCGCCGGCTTTTTTCCAAATAGCGATAAATTTTCCTTTGTCCATAGCTCCTTTCTCTCCAGTAATAGAATAGTTTCCGATTTCAATGAGATTGTCTTCGGTACCTGAAAGCGAAACGGCTTCGATTTTGAAATCGGTCATTTTCATGTCCATAGGATGCATCATAAACTTTTTAATTTCCTTTGTTCCTACAACGGGTTCCATATTCGGGGGAAACACTTTTGAATTGTCATCATAGCGAGCAATCAAGCCAATACTGTCATTGGCCATCATGGCTTTACTGAATTCGGCGTTACTGGCATCAATGGCTGCACGAGCCGACTCCGGATCAAAGGAAGCTTCTGCTTTTGGAGCATCTCCCATGGGTTTGTCCTTCATTTTGTCACAACCGATAATAACCACAAGGGTAGCAAGTAAAATGACGTAGACTAAAAGTAATTTTCTTCTCAACATAATCTTTTGGTTTTAGGTTAATATCTCTATTTATCTGACTAATTTTTTGAGCAGGGAAATAAAGTTAACGTCTTTTTTTAATTGAATTGTTTTTATTCTTTGAACGATATAATATTCTCGTTAAAATGATTTTGGTTTATTTTTTGGAGAAAATCTTACAAGTTTTAAAGTTTGTTTTGTGCTTTATTGTCTTCATAACCACTTCGATTAGTATTGTTTAAATTTATTTTTGCTCACTTTTACCGTTATGGGATAGTGATTCCTTTTACAGATAAACCAAAGTTATAAGCAAAAAAAATCCGCAACTCATTCAAGTTACGGATTGTTATTTTTGAACCTTTTCAGGTTTTAGTATCGAAATTAAATTCCCAAATAATTGCTAGGCGTAATTTTCAATAATTCAGCTTTGATGTCATCAGAAACGTTTAGAGTTCCGATAAAGCTGTGAATCGCTTCCTTGTTGATAACCGAATTGGTTCTGGTTAATTCTTTAAGCGCTTCATAAGGATTTGGATAGGCTTCACGACGTAAGATTGTTTGAATTGCTTCAGCGACAACCGCCCAGTTTTTCTCTAAATCTTCTGCGAATTTTTCTTCGTTTAAAAGCAATTTGTTCAATCCTTTCAAAGTAGCTTCAAAAGCGATGATAGTGTGTCCCATTGGAACTCCGATGTTACGTAAAACTGTACTGTCGGTTAAGTCACGCTGTAATCTTGATACTGGTAATTTAGCCGATAAATGTTCGAAAATCGCATTGGCAATCCCTAAGTTTCCTTCTGAGTTTTCGAAATCAATCGGGTTTACTTTATGTGGCATAGCCGATGAACCGATTTCTCCTGCTTTGATTTTCTGTTTGAAATAATCCATGGAAACATACGTCCAGATATCGCGGTCTAAATCAATCAGGATAGTATTGATACGTTTCAAAGCATCGAAAAACGCCGCGAAATGATCGTAATGCTCGATTTGTGTAGTTGGGAAAGAGTGGTGTAAGCCTAAAATATCTTCCACAAATTTATTTCCGAATTTTTTCCAGTCGTTGTTGGGATAGGCTATCGCATGAGCGTTGTAGTTTCCTGTCGCGCCACCGAATTTAGCTGCAAATGGCACATTGAACAACAAACGCATCTGTTCTTCCAAACGCTCAACAAAAACCTGTATTTCTTTACCCAAACGGGTAGGGGAAGCCGGTTGTCCGTGAGTACGGGCCAACATCGGAATGGCTGCCCATTCGATGCTTAATTCTTTCAGTTTGGAAATTACACTGATCAAGCTAGGCATATATACCTTTTCGAACGCTTCTTTCGTAGAAAGCGGAATGGCGGTGTTGTTGATATCCTGAGAAGTCAATCCGAAATGGATGAACTCTTTATATTGTTGTAATCCTAATTTATCGAATGCCGCTTTGATGAAATATTCCACCGCTTTCACATCGTGATTGGTCGTTTTTTCAGTTTCTTTTATCCAAAGAGCGTCTTCCGTTGAGAAGTTCTCATACATTTTACGTAATTCCGGATACAGGTTTTTATCCACGCCGGCAAGTTGCGGTAAAGGCAATTCGCAAAGTGCAATGAAATACTCCACTTCCACTAAAACACGGTAACGGATTAGTGCTTCTTCAGAAAAATATTGTGATAAGGAAACAGTTTTATTTCTATAACGTCCATCGATTGGCGAAATAGCATTCAATTCAGTTAGTTGCATGTTTTTTCGTGTTGTTTTTTGAAGCTGCAAAAATAATTATAAGTTATGAGTTATAAATTATGAATTTGAACTTTTTTAAACTCAAGATTCGATTTTATGCTGTCTGCTTTTTTAACTTTTGCTTTTTTCAATTGTTTTATGGTATATGTTTTCAATTTCCTCAGTGGAGGGTTCCTGAGTTTGTAATGATTTTAGTTCTTCTTTAGAATGCAGCCATCGATACATCCATGAAATTCCCCATTTCTTGTTGTAATTGTCAGTTTGAGAATAGATTTTGTCTTTTAAGGCTTTTTCTAAACTGATGAACTTATATTTTTTGTTCTTCAATTCATTTATCAGAACGGGCAGGTAATCAGTGTTTAGCTGATTATCGTGACACAAATAGATTTGGCTGATATTTCGATGGTATTTATCAAACCCTATTTTTTCAAAATAGTTGAACAATTCCAATGTTTTTTGAACATATGCATTTCCAATTTTATCAGCATTGGTCTTGTCATCTTGTTTCAAATAATATTCATAAACAGAATTATACATCCAATCTATGCTCTCAATAGTAAACGGAGTAATGATGTATTTTTTTGAAATCAGATAGTTGGCAATTTGTTTATGTTGTATGCTGTCGTGCCCTAAATCGTTGTAGGGGAACCGGAAATATTTTAATTTTTTGTTGTATTTTTTTGCTAATTCAAGGCTGATTAGTGTTCCTTTTTCGATATCAATTTTAAAAGAATTGATACCTACTTCTGAGTATCTGGAATGGTTAAAGGTGTGGTTGCCAATTGTGATGTAATGCCTTTTTATCCAATTTTCCAAAATGGCATGGTTTTTATCAACCGTTTCAGATTTATAAATTTTTCCTTCGTTTATGAATATAGCTATGGGGATGGAAAGCGAATCTAATTTGCTGAGCAGATTGTTTTTTATATTGGGAACATCATCAATGGTTATGGCTACTGATTGTCCGTATGAATTAGGGGATATTAAAATCAATAGAAAAATGATTTGGAAGGACTTCAGTATTTCGTTCATTAGTGTAAAATAGTATATAAAAAATTTAAATGGAAAGGGATTGCAAAATTTTGAAAAAGGAAATACTGTGATTTACGAATGATTAACTTATAATGAATCACTCATTATTTTCTCCATTCCTTCACTGGCAGACATTGGGATCACTGTTACCGGATTGATTACGTCATACATTGTCGCAGGTTTTGGATCGATGTAATAAATCGGAACTTCATTGTTTGCAAAATTTATTAAACCTGCCGCAGGATAGACTTGTAGCGATGTGCCAATTACAATTAGAATATCGGCATCCTGTACAATTTCGATGGCTTCATCTATGGCGGGAACAGCTTCTCCAAACCAGACAATATGCGGACGGAGTTGGTGGCCGTGTTTATCGGTATCGCCTAAATACAGATCGGTTTTCCAATCGATGATGTGGTTTTCGTTGGCTACACTGCGTACTTTTAGTAATTCGCCGTGCAGGTGTAAAACATTGCTGCTTCCGGCACGTTCGTGTAAGTCGTCCACATTTTGGGTGATAACATGAACATCGAACTGATTTTCCAGTTCGGCTATGATTTCATGTCCACGGTTGGGTTGAACTTCCAAAAGTTGTGCGCGGCGTTTGTTGTAGAAATCCAAAACCAATTCAGGATTTTTGTCCCAGCCGATGGGAGAGGCTACTTCCATGATGTCATGACCTTCCCAAAGGCCATCGGCGTCGCGAAAGGTTTTAATACCGCTTTCGGCACTCATTCCGGCCCCGGAGAGGATAACGAGTTTCTTTTTCATGTTTACGGACAAATGAAGTTGTTTTAAAAAATCTGCAGACACAAAGATGGGCATTAAATACGCCAAGCCTTCCTGATAGCTGTCGGAACGCTCCAAAAGAATTTACATTTTTCCTAAAGCATACAATTGTTCCATGGTAGGTATGGCGCTTCCTCCTTCCGGTTCGAGTGTGATTCCGAAGGCTTCTGCGTCTACAGTGCTTTCGACCTGGTATATTTTGGAGGTGTCTGCCGTTATTTTATTTAAGATTCCAATACTTGTTGGGGTTAACGGATCCATTTTTAAAGACCAAACCTGATAAACCATTCCTTGCGGAGGAGTAGGTAATCCCTGTACGTCTACGTAAACCGCCTGGGTGGCTTTGTTCCAGTAGATTTTAGCTTTTGCGCCAGGCATAGCGGGTTGCCCTTCCAATGTTACGACCATATTGTTTTTGTCGCGGATGATTTTCAGTAGTTTTTGGGAGGATTTGTTTTGGTCTTCAAGGCTGATGATGGTTTTCTGCATGGTCTTGAATTCGGATTTGTTTTTGTCGATTTCCGAATTGATGCTGTCATTCATCTGGCTGTTCATCAGCAGGTACATGGAAGCAGCTCCCAAAAGAATAACTACAGCTGCCGCCCAACCCATATATTGCCCCCAATTGGTGGTTTTAGATTTTTTATGAACTTCTATAGGGGCATCGCCAAGTAATTCCCTGCGGATTTTATCGTAGGTTTCCGATGAAATGTTAGGTGAAACACTATGGGAAAGATTGACTACCGCATACTCAATGGCTGCAATTTCAGTTCGGACTGCGGGATTGTCGGATGCCATTTGCTGCACGTCACGGGCTTCTTCTTCAGAAAGTTTTCCGAAAACGTAAAGCTCTAAAATACCGCTCTCTATATATTCTTTACTGTTCATTATGCTTTCAATAGGTTTCTTAATTCGTTGATGCAGTTTCTGTTTTGTGTTTTTACAGTGCCAAGCGGAATTTCAAGTTCATCGGCGGCCTCTTGTTGCGTATAGCCTTTAAAGAACAGCAAATCGATTAACTGGATGCATCTGGGCTTTAATTTTTTGACAAATTCATGTAGACCTATGGCGTCAATTTTATTGCTCGCTTTTGCAGGGTCATCCAAGATATGTACGAAATTATCGGCTGATAAGTTTTTCAGGTTATTGTTAAAATTTTTGGAGCGTAGTTTGTCTATGGCGCTGTTGCGTGCGATATTGAGAATCCAGGTGTAAAAGCGTCCTTTACTTTCGTTATACGTCTCAATATTTTTCCAGATCTTTATAAAAGTCTCCTGAAGTACGTCTTCTGCTTCTTCCTTGTCCTTTATAAGATTGTAAATTACGCCAAAAAGACTCTTGGCATACATGTCGTATAAAAGAGTGAAAGCTTTGTCGTCTTTTTTATAAATTAGCGGCAATAATTCGTCTTGAGTCATACGTAAGAATTAACTCCATCTAAATTAATAAACAATATTTAAAAATCCGCATTTTTAATGGAAAACCTTTTGTCAGATCCTGATTATTTGAATTATCTCGAAGAATTTATCACACCAAACCGAAAAGAAGGTTTTTTAAAAGTGCTTCAAAACCGTACAAAACATTTCACAGTTGCCCTTGAGGATGTTTATCAGCTGCATAATACCAGTGCTGTAATGCGCAGTTGTGAAGTTTTTGGTATTCAGGAGTTGAATGTGGTAGAGCAGCGGTTCGGAAAAAAAATCGATAAGGAAATTGCGATGGGTGCCGAAAAATGGGTTGATATACATCGTTTCAGTAACAATCAGGATTGTATCGATAATCTGAAGGGCAGAGGATATCAGATTATTGCAACTACGCCTCATGAAAATGACTGTATGTTGGAGGATTTTGATATTTCAAAACCTTCTGCTATCTTTTTTGGTACGGAAAGACACGGGCTTTCGGATGAGGTGCTTCAACAAGCTGATGGTTTTTTGAAAATCCCGATGGTAGGTTTTACGGAGAGCCTCAATATTTCGGTTTCCGCTGCAATAATTCTTCAAAACATATCCACGCGTTTACGTCATTCGGATATTGACTGGCAGCTTGCGGAATCGGAATTACTGGCAAAAAGAATCGACTGGACCCGAAAATCGATCAAGGATATTGATTTTATTACTAAAAAGTATTTGGAGAGGGTTTAATGTTCAGGTAGCAGATGGCAGGTAGCAGGTAGCAGGTAACAGGTAACAGATAGCGGATAGCAAAACGTGGATGGCTGGTAAAAGGCAGCAAAAGCCATTGATAAGTGTTCTAGCTAAGAAATAATTCTATAGAAGGAGGAATTTGTTAATCAATATCGAGACATGTAGTTTGGAATCTGTCTGCTGAATACATCGTTCTGAATTCTGCGTTTTGACAACTGCGTACTGAATACTGATTACTGATAACTGTCTACTGATTCTTCTTCAACAACTTATAATCCTCATAGCACCCTTTGATGGCGTCCATGATTTGAAGGTCGTTGGCAGTTTCAATAAATGTGTCTGAGTAGTTACATCGTTTTAAAATCTCCTTGATTTCTTTTTTTTCGATGCCTAAAATGGCGGATACAGTTTCGCGGTCGTATTTGGAAGCCAGTACATTTCGGATGGTTTCATCTTTTTTGAATTCCTTGAGTTTCTTCATTTCCTTCGATTTCTTACCGAAGACATTGTACAAGGCATCAGCAGGATTTGAAAGCGATTGCATAACTTTTCCAATTTGTGATGAAGAACTGCCTCCTGATTCATAACCGTATGGCAATCCGGAAATACTGTAACGGTATGCGTCATTAAGCGCAATCAGCTTCGTGTCTACTTCGATGAATCCTGTAAGTAAGTATCTTGGGATGAAGAGTTCCTCAAGTGCATGGGCTTTCTCGGTAAGTTTTACTTTGAAACCAGTTTTGTTTTTAACCCAATCAGCAGAAACACGGATTTTTATCGATTGGAAACCTATGTATGAAAAGTGCAGCGTGTCATTTACCTTAGCTTCAATTTCAAATTCTCCTCTTCCGTTGGTTGTTGTTCCCCGTACGGTGTTTAGGTTGATAACATTGACGTCGCTCTTAGGCAGTAGATTGGCTTCATTGACAACTACCCCCGAAATTTTAGTATACTCACCCTCCTGTGCAAAACCTGTAAGAGAAAATAAGGCTAATAAAAAAACTACAAAATATTTCATACTGCTTTTAGAAAGGTCTAAATGTACTAGATATTTTGTAGCTTTTAATTTTTATTTGAAGAAAATTAACAAAAAGAATTAGCTTCTTCTTGGTCTTCTTGGTGCTGGACTGTCAGAACGTCTCGGAGTAGTGCCTCCGGAACGTCTTTCATTTCTAGGTGCTCTGTCATCAGATCCGCCTCTTCTTTCTGAACGGTCAGAACTTCTTCCGCCAAAACCACCACGGCTTTCGCTTCTAGATCCTCTGTCACGATCTCCTCCGAAACTTTTGCGTTCTCCTCCGAAACCGCCTCTGCGTTCACCGCCAAAGCCACCTCTTCTTTCTCCGCCTGAATTTCTTCCGTTATGATCACGTCTTCCGCCACCGTCGTTTTTAGAAATTTCAACGTTGATACGTCTTCCTTCCAATTGAACGTTGTTTAAGATTTCCATTACTTTATCAGAATGCTCAGCATCAGTATTGAAGAAAGAGAATCCTTCCTTAACGTCTACTTTGAATACGTCATCACGCCCCAATTCTAATGTTTCTTTTAGGTAATCTTTCAATGACATCCAGTCGAAGTTGTCTCTCGAACCGATGTTGATGAAATAACGAACCGCATCGCCTTCCTGAGGAGCTCTTCCTTCAGAACTTCTTTCTCCGGATGATTGGCTTGATAGGTCTCTTTTCTTTTTGTAGTAGCTGATGAATCGGTTAAATTCCACTGATACCATTTTCTTGATTAACTCTTCTTTAGATAAACCATCCAAAACTTCGTTAATTGCCGGTAAGTAGTTGTCGATTTCGTGATCAACTTCTGTGTCTTTAATCTTGTTTGCTAAGTGTAATAGCTGAATTTCGCAGATTTCAATTCCGTTAGGGATTGTTTTTTCTTCGAACTTCTGTTTGATGATTCGCTCAATCGAATGAATTTTTCTTAATTCACTCTTCGTTACGATAACGATGGAAGTACCTAACTTACCGGCACGACCTGTACGGCCTGAACGGTGGTTGTAGGTTTCGATTTCATCTGGTAACTGGTAGTTTACTACGTGAGTTACGTTGTCTACGTCGATTCCTCGGGCAGCAACGTCTGTAGCTACCAACATCTGGATCTGACGGCCACGGAACGATTTCATTACCCCGTCACGTTGTGCCTGGGATAAATCACCGTGTAAAGCAGCAGCGTTGTATCCGTCTTCGATCAGTTTTTCGGCAATTGCCTGAGTGTCTCTTTTCGTACGACAGAAAACCACCGAGAAAATATCCGGGTTAGCATCCGCCAAACGTTTTAAAGCTTCATAACGGTCACGAGCATTTACAATGTAAAATTCGTGAGAAACCGTTGCAGAACCTGAGTTTTTATGTCCTACCGTAATTTCCTGCGGGTTTGACATGAATTGTTTTCCGATGCGCGCTACTTCAGCAGGCATTGTTGCAGAGAATAACCATGTGTTTTTCTCTTCTGGTGTGTCCGATAATATGGAACAAATGTCGTCGTAGAATCCCATATTCAACATTTCATCTGCCTCATCTAAGATGCAAAAATCGATGTTTTTAATGTTTACAAGACCTCTGTTAATCATGTCCTGCATTCTACCTGGGGTAGCCACAATAATTTGTGCGCCACGTTTTACCTCTCTAGCTTGTTCTGTAATGCTTGCACCACCATAAACAGCCACAGTATGTAACCCCTTTATGTACTTTGAGTATAATTTTATCTCGTTGGTGATTTGTAAGCATAACTCACGCGTTGGCGACAAAATTAATGCTTGCGTATTTCTGTTTTCAGCATCAATTTTTTGAATTAGTGGGAAACCAAAAGCGGCTGTTTTCCCTGTCCCTGTTTGCGCTAAGGCAACTAAATCTGTGTTTTGTTCCAATAGTACTGGAATCGCTTTTTCTTGCACTTCTGACGGATTCTCAAATCCTAGATCCTTAATCGCCAGCAGTAGCGACTCATTCAATCCTAATTGTTCAAATTTATTCATAAAATATTTTAAATTGGGTGCAAAGGTATTGTTTATTAATGGAATAAACTAATACAAAATTCAATATTAAAATTTTATTATGAATTGAAAATCAATAAGTTACTGTTTTAAAAAAGCGACTAACTGAGCAGTAGCCCTGCCGCGATGGCTTATGGTGGACTTTTCTTCGAGTGAAATTTGAGCAAAAGTATCAGAAAAACCTTCTGCAATAAAAATAGGATCATAACCAAAACCATTGGTTCCAAGTGGTTCATTTGTTATTTTTCCATCGATGATTCCTGTAAAAAGGTGTTGTTCGCCCTTAAGATTTAGAGCAATAACAGTTTTAAAATTTGCTTTTCGGTTGGTTTCGTTTTTCAGAAGATCCAACACTTTATTGATATTGTCGTTGTCATTTCGCTGCTGACCCGCAAATCGGGCTGAATATACACCTGGAGCTCCATTTAAGGCTTCGATTTCCAAACCGCTGTCGTCGGCAAAGCAAGGGTATCCATAATGTTCAGTTACATAATTGGCTTTCAGTATGGCGTTGCCTTCAATAGTATCGGCTGTTTCAGGTATGTCTACATTGCAGCCAATATCCTCCAGGGATAAAATAGAAATGCTATCCGGAAGTAATTGCTGGATTTCTTTTATTTTATTCTTGTTGTTGGAGGCGAAAACGAGTTGCAGCATTAGATTGTCATGTTTTATTAGAATTTCAAAGGTAGTAAATAAATGCAAAGTTGAATTTTCGTAACTTTAAGTAAAGAAAAATACCGCTTGGTTTTAAACGAATAAATTATTTGTTATGAAAAAAGCTTTCCTTTTATTGTTGTTTTCCGTTTTTTTATTTTCATGCGGGACAAAATATTATGTGTTAAATAAGCATTTTAACCCAAGGCCAACTTCACAATATAAGTTTAAGATTGATAAAAATAAATCCACCACCAATATCAATTCTGTTATTGATACAAATGCAATTTATCTTAGTTCCAATTTCAAAAGAATGACACCAGGAATTACTGGTGTTTACTATCGTTTTATGCCAAATGGAGTAGTTTATGAAGTGACGTTGAAAGGTGAGCCTATGAAAACTGTTGTAAAGGATACCGCGATGGGGGATTATGGAAAATATAGGGTTGAAAAAAATAGAATTAAAATGGAATTTATGGTTGTTACAGTTGAGTCTGGTGTACCAAAAGATTCGCTTTATAAGCCTTCAGTTGTAGGGAAGAAATTTAGCAAGGCAATAATTAAAGAAGGAAATTTATTTATGGTACCTGATAAATATTATGTAGAACCAAAAGGATTTTATAAAAAAGCAGGGGAAATCGGAGGTAACCCTTTCCTATTCCTATTTGCAGTTATGGTAGTAACTCCTGTTTACTTGGTCGATTTGGTAATTCCTGATGAAAAGGTTTGCTTTTATAGAATGAATCTTGTAGATGCTGAAAATTGTACGAAAAAGAATGTTTTGTCCGAGTAAGACAGATGTTTTGAAAATAAAAATGTGGTTTAAGGTATTTAATTTATGAGATAATATACAAAATTTAAGCAGTGTAAATGCTTCTTAGTCTAACACGAAAATATGTGGTATGAAAAAAGTCCTCTTTTTATTACTGGCTTCCATTTTTTTACTTTCCTGTGGAACAAAACATTATGTATTGAATACTCATTTGAAGCCACGACCAACCTCTCAGTTCAAATTTAAGGTGGATAAAAACAAATCAATGGCAAATGTTAGTTTGGTTGTTGATACGAATGCAATTTATATTAATTCGGCTTTTAGGAGGATGAAGCCGGAAGTTTCAGATCTTTATTACCGTTTTATGCCTGATGGTGTGGTTTATGAAGTTGTATTAAGTGGCGACCCGGTCGATTCAACAGTTAAGGATACTGCGGTTGCTAACTATGGCAGGTATAAAGTGAAAAAAAATAAAATAAAGATGGAGTTTATAGTGGTTATAAGTGATCCTTCTTTAGAAAAAGACCCTATTTTTAAAAAAAAGGTTGTGGGTAGAAGATTTCAAAATGCCGAAATTAAAGATGGAAATTTATTTTTAGTGCCTCGTTATTATTCGAAGGTTAAAGGATTTTACCGAGAGGCTGGGGAATTCTCGCTTAATGGTTATGCAGGTATTTTTGCAGTTGTTGTAGTGCCTCCGGTTTTTCTGGTTGATGCTTTAATTCCAGATAAAAAGGTTTGTTTTCAAAGGGTCAATCTTAATGAAGTCAAGAATTATAAAAAGAAGGATACA
The DNA here is from genome assembly GCF_000498495.1 of Flavobacterium enshiense DK69. Classification (GTDB taxonomy): domain Bacteria; phylum Bacteroidota; class Bacteroidia; order Flavobacteriales; family Flavobacteriaceae; genus Flavobacterium; species Flavobacterium enshiense. The sequence goes on from NZ_AVCS01000002.1 coordinate 16,344, forward strand.
ATATCTGAATAAGTAAGATTCGGTGTAAGGTGCTATTGTTGAATTTGTTACAAGTAAAATATGTTAACGAATTGCTTTTTTTAGCCATTAGGATTTCTTCATAAAATGAGTAAGATTTCTTAAATTTGTTATTCCTCATCTCGGTAAGGCTAAGCGCCTCAAAATGAAGCTGCGACCGTTTGGCTGCAATGCGATTTTCAATAGATAATGTTATTGTTGGCCTTTCAAATCAGCAAAATAGAGAAATCATGAATGATACAGTTGAAATACGGGAGCTGAAACTGGAGGACTACAAACAACTCATTGAAACCATGGAAGCCGCCTATACAAACTGGGCAGGGGGTATGTGGACATACGCGAATATCGATACCCTTATCCAAAAATTTCCAGAAGGGCAACTGGTGGTTTGTTTCAACGATAAAATTGTAGGCTGTGCATTATCCATCATCGTGAATTACGACGACTTTGGTGATCGTCATACCTATAAGGATATCACCGGTGATTATACCTTTTCCACACATAACAAGGAAGGGGATGTACTCTATGGTATTGAAATATTCATTCATCCAGATTACAGGGGTAGACGATTGGGGAGAAGGCTGTATGACGTCCGTAAGGAATTGTGCGAAAAGATGAACTTAAAAGCTGTGGTTTTTGGAGGCAGAATCCCAAACTATTATAAGCATGTGACGGAAATGAAGCCCAGGGAATATATAGCTAAAGTAAAGAACAAAGAAATTTACGACCCGGTACTGACGTTTCAGTTAAGCAATGATTTCCACGTAAAAAAAGTGCTTACCAATTATATGCCCGGAGATTCACAAAGCCGGGAATTTGCAACCCTTTTGCAATGGGACAATGTATATTATGAAGACATAGAGGCTCTCGAATCCAAAAGAATTACCCGCAATGTGCGTTTAGGTTTGATTCAGTGGGAGATGCGATATTATACTACCTTAGAACAATTGTTCAAGCAGGCGGAATATTTTATAGACTCTGTTTCGGGATATAAAGCGGATTTTGCTATGTTTCCAGAGTTTTTTAACGCTCCAATGATGGCTTTGCTGGACAGTAAAAACGAAGCGGATGCCATGCGTCAGCTTTCGGAATACACTGTGCAAATCAGAGATCAGTTCAGCGAATGGGCCATTAAATATAATGTGAATATCATTACCGGAAGTATGCCTTTTGTGGAAGATGGCCGACTTCAAAATGTTGGTTTTTTATGCCATCGCAGCGGTAAAATAGATTACTACGAAAAGATTCACATCACACCCGATGAAGAAAAATACTGGGGATTGAAAGGCGGAGATATGATTCAGTCCTATGATACTGATGCCGGTAAAATAGGTATATTGATCTGCTATGATGTGGAATTCCCGGAATTGGCCCGATTGCTATCTGAAGACAGGATCCAGATTTTGTTTGTACCTTATCTGACCGATACGCACAATGCTTATATGAGAGTTCGTCATTGTGCTGCCGCGCGTGCCATAGAAAACGAGTGTTTCGTAGCAATTACGGGAAGTGTAGGGAACCTACCTCAAGTGGAAGCGATGGACCTGCATTATTCACAAGCTGTTGTTTTTACCCCCTGTGATTTCGCATTTCCTTTTAACGGAATCAAAAGTGAGGCCACTGCCAATACTGAAATGATACTCATATCTGATGTCGATTTGAGTCTGCTTGAAAACCTGCACTTTCATGGCAGTGTTAAAAACCTATTGGACAAAAGAAACGATTTGTATTCCACAAAATTCAATATGAAATCGCAAACACCCCCAAGTGAATAATTAGTATAAAGTTGTTCTTATGGTAAAAGAAAAAATCAGTTCTGCGGAAAAGAACTGCAAAAGCGGACTTGTATAAAAGTAAAAAGTCGAGGTGGAGCCCCCGACTTTTTGGTTGAATGTGTAACCACATTTCTGTGCATTCAGGTGCAAATATAAGTCAAACATCTGAGATGGCAACTATTTATTTATAAATATTTTTTACTGCCTGGAAAATGCCTCATTTTGAAATTAGTAAAACTCTTTTGTAACCTTTTGGTAGTTCATTCACTCTATATTATTAGAAGCGATTAAAAATCAACTAAAAATAAAGAGTCATGGAAACAAATCAAGTATTTACATCAACTGTAAATTTATTGCGCTTAACCTATGGTCTTGTTCCAATTGTGGCAGGGTTGGATAAATTCACTAACATACTGACCAAGTGGGAAGACTATTTAGCTCCATTTATGAAAGAGATGCTTCCTTTTGAAGCGGGAACTTTCATGATGATTGTCGGTGTGATAGAAATTGTAGCGGGAATTATCGTTTTAGTCCGTCCGTCCGTTGGAGGGTATATTGTTGCCGCTTGGCTTACTTCAATAGCATTAACGTTATTGGCAAGCGGTACATTTCTCGATGTGGCCGTGCGTGATTTGGTAATGGCAATCGGTGCTTTTTCATTGGCAAGAATGGCAAAAGCAGTTCATAAATAAAACTGTTGTTATCGAAAAAAGGTAACTTTAAAGTGTTTTAAACTTCATATTAAATGAAAACAATGAAATTGTTAGAGCAATATTCCGATTTTGAAATAATCCAAAAAGTCTTGGGAGGGGAAATTGAATTGTTTGAAATCCTTATCAGAAGAAATAATCCTTATTTGTACAAAACAGGGCGGTCTTACAGTTACAATCATGAAGATACTCAGGATTTGATGCAGGAAACCTTTATTCAGGCTTATATAAATCTGTCAAAATTTGAGAACAGGGCATCGTTTAAAACGTGGATTATAAAAATCATGTTGAATAACTGTTTTCAGAAACGACAGAAAATGAGTTTTAAAAATGAATCTCCAAAGGAAATTAATGAAAAAGCACAACCTATGTTTACCAATAACAAGCAATCGGATACTCAAAAGAACATTATTAACCGGGAACTTCATTCGGTCATTGAAGATGCAATTCAGCGAGTGCCTTCAGATTACAGAATTGTATTTTCACTCAGGGAAATCAACGGTTTAAATGTTACTGAAACCGCAGAAGTACTGAATATCAGTGAAGCCAATGTAAAAGTTCGCTTAAATCGTGCCAAAGCATTGCTGAGAAAAGAAATAGAAAAAAGTTATACCCCGGACGATATTTTCGAATTTAATCTGATTTATTGTGATACTATGGTTAGCCGGGTGATGAATCAAATCAAAAAGATGGATAAATAAAATGAATATAATTGATATAATCGGTGAAGAACATATTGGTACTTCATTGGAAACGCCGCTTCGTGAAGATGCATTTGTAATGAGTGATGAAACGAAGATTGAACATATTCAACATCATTTCAAAGAGATCATGCACATTTTAGGGCTTGATTTAACGGATGACAGTTTGAGAGGGACACCGCATCGGGTAGCAAAAATGTATGTAAAAGAAGTTTTTAACGGACTTAATCCGGCCAACAAACCCGATGTGAAACTTTTTGAAAATAAGTATCAGTATAATGAGATGCTAATTGAAAAAGATATCACATTGTATTCTTATTGTGAACATCATTTTGTGCCAATTATAGGGAAAGTGCACGTGGCTTATATTTCTAACGGGCAAGTTGTCGGGTTATCTAAAATTAACCGCCTGGTAAATTATTATGCCAAGCGACCACAAGTACAGGAAAGATTGACAAATCAAATTGCAAACGGTTTGAAAGAAGTGTTGCAGTCTGATGATGTTGCTGTAGTTATTGATGCTGTTCATCTTTGCGTTGCTTCCCGAGGAATAAAAGATACAAACAGCAGTACAATTACCGCAAGTTATTCCGGGAAATTTAAAGAGGAAAAAACCAAAATGGAATTTATAAATTTAATAAAATAATAAGCCTTTTTTGCTCAATTTAAAATAGTAACATCCTGATTTTATTAAGAGTATTTCAATCATAATTGATTGCTTTTATTTTTGAAAATTCTGCTTTAAATTATTATGATACCAAAACAGAAATAATTACTTTTGGTGCGATTAAAAATCAGAATTATACACTTTTGAATTATGGTTAAGGATTTATTTGAAAGAATACAAAATAATAAAGGTCCGTTAGGAAAATGGGCTTCACAGGCAGAAGGTTACTATGTGTTTCCAAAATTGGAAGGTGAATTAGGGCCAAGAATGAAATTTCACGGAAGAGAAATTTTAAACTGGTCGATTAATGATTATTTGGGATTGGCTAACCATCCTGAAGTGCGTAAAGCAGATACTGAGGCTGCAATGCAATTCGGAGCAGCTTATCCTATGGGGGCCCGAATGATGTCCGGTCATACAAATTACCACGAGCAACTGGAAAACGAATTGGCATCTTTTGTAATGAAAGAAGCGGCTTATTTGTTGAACTTTGGTTATCAGGGGATGGTGTCTATCATCGATGCGTTGGTGTCTAAAAATGATATCATCGTTTATGATGTTGATTCACATGCGTGTATTATTGATGGTGTTCGTTTACACATGGGTAAACGTTTTACTTACAAGCACAACGATTTGGAAAGCATGGAGAAAAACCTTCAGCGTGCTACCAAAATGGCTGAAGAAACTGGTGGTGGAATCTTATTCATCACAGAAGGTGTTTTCGGAATGCGCGGTCAACAAGGGAAACTGAAAGAAATCGTTGCCTTGAAAGAGAAATATAATTTCCGTTTGTTGGTTGACGATGCACACGGTTTTGGAACACTTGGTAAAACAGGTGCCGGAGCAGGAGAGGAGCAAGGCTGTCAGGACGGAATCGACGTTTATTTCTCGACGTTTGCAAAATCAATGGCTAACATTGGAGCTTTCGTAGCAGCAGATAAAGATGTTATCGATTATCTGAAATACAACTTACGTTCGCAAATGTTTGCTAAAGCATTGCCAATGATTCAGACAATCGGTTCGTTAAAACGTTTGGAGTTATTGCGTAATTCATCTGAGATTAAAGACAAGCTTTGGGAGAATGTAAACGCATTACAAAACGGTTTAAAAGAAAGAGGTTTCAATATCGGAGATACTAATACTTGTATCACGCCAGTGTACCTTGAGGGTTCTATTCCGGAAGCAATGGTAATGGTAAATGACCTACGTGAAAACTACGGTATTTTCCTTTCTATTGTAGTATATCCGGTAATTCCGAAAGGTATTATTTTGTTGCGTATGATTCCAACAGCGTCTCATACTCTGCAGGATATAGAGGAAACATTATCAGCTTTCGAAGCAATCCGTGAGAAACTTGTAAACGGAACTTATAAGCAGATTGCTCAGGAAACAACGGTAGATGTATCGTAATTGTTTCTTAGTTAGATAAATAAAAACCCATCCGCTGCCGGATGGGTTTTTATTTTTAAGCAAATGGATAGTTTTTTAACAATGGGTGATTTTTCTATGTTAACTGAATGTTATGTTTCGTAAACTTAAAGTTGCTGTTCAGAAGTTTGAAAAAAATAACAATATGTATTATTCTACTTTTGTTGAACAAATCTACCTACTATGAAAACCATTTTCAAAAAAGACCGTACTGAAACCATGTTACTTGTAGCCTATGTAATAGTTGTTTTTTCAGTCTTGGTTTCATTATTTTAACCTCTCTTTTATCATTACAAGGGATCAAATATCCATTCTGTAAGTTTTTCTTCTTTTGTGAATTTTTGGATCAAAGTTTTTCCAAAGATTATGCATTGCGTTATTTTCGAGTAATTCAGGAGTTCGGATAAACTTTTTGATTTTTTTCTCTTTGAAGACTTTATAAAAATCATCAAAAATGATAGCAGTTACTCCTTTGTTTTGATACTCTGGGTGTACCCCGATTAAATAGAAAACCACTTCTCTGGAATTCTTTTTCGCTTTTAATAAATGTAGAAAACCGAATGGAAACAATTTGCCTTTGGCTTTTTGTAAAGCCGTTTCATACGAAGGCATTACGATGGTAAAGGCAACCATCTTATTGTTGCTGTCGACAATGAATTTTATGTATTCCGGATTAATGAAGCTTACATATTTTTTCTTGAAATATTCTTTGGTTTCATCATTTATGGCAACGAAGGATTGTAAATCGGCATAGGATTCATTGAATAAGTCGAACATCTGATCCACGTAAGGAAAGATATCTGAGTTTTTTTTGAAATGAAGCGTTTTTAACCCGTAGCGTTCCTTAATCATTTTGCTTGCTCGTTGAAAAGGTTCCGGGTTGATGGCGTCCATTGTGAACCAACTCTCGAAGAATTCTTTTTCGGTAACCATTCCGAGTTTTTCAAAATGTTCCTTGTAATAGGGCATGCTGTACCAGGAAATCATGGTTCCTAATTCATTAAAGCCTTCGGTCAGAACGCCAACCTTGTCCAGATTTGAAAATCCCATTGGGCCTTCGATGTGGTCCATATGGTGTTTTTGTCCCAGTTCACGGGCTTTTTCGAGCAAGGCTTTGGTTACTTCAATATCGTCAATAACATCAAACCAACCAAAACGTACTTTCTTTTTACCTAATTGGTTTACTTCATCCCAATTAATGATAACTGCTATTTTACCGGCAATTTTGTTGTCTTTGTACGCCAGATAAAAGTGTACATCGGCATTTTTGAAAGCAGGGTTTTTAGTGCGGTCAAAACCTTCCAGTTCATCAGCAATTATAGGTGGAATCCAATAGGGGTTGTCTTTAAAAATTTCAAAAGAAAATAAAACAAACTCTTTTAGTTCTTTTTGGGAACTGACTTCTTTTATTGTAATCATAAATTATTGTACTTCGTCGGAACGTTTCTTCTTCTCTTCTTCTACTTTTTTGCCTTTTGTATCGCCCTTTACTTCTTTACCGCCTTTGATTTCAACCGGTTTGTAGCTTTTGTCAAAACGCCATGAGAACCCTACAGCTCCGGTAAAAATGGAAGGGGTGTCTTTAATACTTGCTCCTACAGAAGCATCTACCTGCATGTTTTTCTTTATCAGGTAAGCGGCTCCTCCACGGAAAATACAATCGGAGTACCAGTCGCTTTTATATCCTTGATTTTCAATGAACACCGACCAGTTTTGGTTGATGCCATGGCTTAATGTCAAGATGTAGCCGTAGCTTGGGTAATCGGTTGCGATTTTGTCAGCAATAAGGTTTGTGGTTAACACGGTTCGGCTACCAAAGTGGTTCTGCAGTAACAACATTACTTTCGGGCTTACCGTGGGATCAGTAGGGAATGTATAAGGATTGTCCCCAACATTGAAATTTGCACCCACGTATCCTCCAATCGCAGGCAGTAACTTTCTCCATTTGAATTTGTGGTTGGCCTTCCAACTGTATACGTTTACTTTTTCTTCATAATTTTTCCACGGATCGTAAAATAAATATTTGGCACCGACAGTCAGCTGCCTGAATCCGTTTCTGTTTTCGTCCAAAACAGGGGAAGAGTATTTATCTGTCTGGTATTGCATTTCACCTATAAACTCAAGCTGCTCCAAAAAAGCACCATAGCGCACCACCAGGTCTAATCCGAAACCTTTGGCTTCCCATTCCTGTAAATCATGTTTTTCTTTGGTGTAATAAATACCGGATTCTGCCTGAATGACCTTTTTTCCTACCGAAAAGGCGCCAAAAGATTTTCCTGGGCGATTGGAATTAATTTCGTCGGTATGTTGAGCGATTGCTATTCCTGACGTAATCAGTAATAAACCAAGAAGTTTCGTTTTTAATTGGGGCATGATTGCTTTTTTTGTTTTAATTTGAACGTATATCAGTCCTCCAAAAATAGTATTTTATTATTATTTTAAGAAACAGATCTTATTTTTAAATGTAGCTTTGCTTAAATTTGACAAAATTTATTTCAGGATGGAAACAGCATCATTTACAGGTTTGATAAGAGCATTACTTTGGATACTTTTCATATACTATGCATTAAAATTCGTTATGCGATTGCTAGCTCCTTACTTTTTACAACAGGTAGTTAAAAAAGCTGAGGAGAATTTCAAACAACAACAGCAAAATTACCAGCAGCAATATTCGCAAACGAATACGCAGTCGTCTTCTCAGGCCGAAATGCCCAAAGAGAGGAAGAAAGTGGGCGAGTATATTGATTTTGAAGAAATTGAATAGTTTAAAACAGAACGAATAACAACCGAGTTATTCGTTTTCTTTTTTTAAAAGGGTTTTTATTGTTACTTTAGCCTGATTTTTAAGCCAATTGAAGCAAAATAACATGAAAAACCTAAGCAAGATTTACCCTTATTTATTAGTCGTAATCGGCTTTACAGTAATTTCCGTTCTTTATTTTTATCCTGTGATGCAAGGTAAAAAAGTGTTTCAGAGTGATATCGCTCAATACACCGGAATGGCCAAAGAGCAAAACGATTTCAGAAAAGAAACAGGGGAAGAACCTTACTGGACCAACAGCGCTTTCGGAGGAATGCCAACTTACCAGCTGGGGGCTAATTATCCGCATAATTATATCAAACAACTTGATAATCTGATACGTTTTCTACCGCGTCCTGCTGATTATCTTTTCCTGTATTTTATTGGATTTTTCATTTTACTAAAAGCTTTAAAGGTTGATAATCTCAAAGCCTTCTTCGGCGCACTCGCATTTGGTTTTTCCACCTATATGATAATCATTCTCGGGGTAGGGCACAACGCTAAAGCCCACGCGATTGCTTATATGCCGATGGTTGTTGCAGGCGTGATTATGGTTTATCAGAAACGATATATTGCCGGTGGGTTGCTTACCATGATGGCTGCCGCTTTTGAAATCAATGCGAACCACTTCCAGATGACCTATTATCTGTTGTTTTTGTTGTTGGTGATTACCGTATATTATAAAATTCAATATTTAAGAGAGAAAGATTTTAAAGGACTTTGGAAAGCATTCGGGATTTTTATTCTTGCGGGGATTCTTGCTGTTGGAGCCAATGCGACCAACTTAATGGCTACTTCGGAATATGCAAAATATTCAACCCGTAATGATAGTGAGTTAACGTTTTCTGCAGATGGAAAAAAAGCAGAAAACAACAATGCAATGTCTTATGACTACATTACTGAATACAGTTACGGAATTGCAGAAAGCTTGAATTTAATCGCACCGCGTTTATTTGGAGGTTCCAATCATGAGAGTGTGGGAGAAGGTTCTCCTATGTATGAATTCGTGTTAGGGCAGGGAGCATCTCCAACCGAAGCTAAAGATTTCGCATCAGCAGTTCCAACCTATTGGGGAGATCAGCCAATTGTTGCGGCACCGGCCTATATTGGAGCGATTGTATTCTTCCTGTTTGTTTTGGGAATGTTCATCGACAAACGTAAAATTAAATATGCCTTTTTAGGTGGAGCCGTACTTTCATTGCTATTGTCTTGGGGAAAATATTTCCCGGCTTTAACCGATTTCTTCATCGATTTCGTGCCGATGTACAACAAATTCCGAGCAGTTTCCTCCATTCAGGTAATTTTGGAATTGTGTATGCCGGTTATGGCAATTTTAGGAATGCAGGCTTTCTTTAATTCAGAAGAAAAAGCCCGTTTCAAGGCACTTTGGATGTCGGCAGCAACTGTGTTGGGGATTGTTATTTTACTGTTTATATGTAAAGGAATGTTCAGCTTTACAGGAGGAAGTGACAGTATGTACCTGCAAATGTATGGTGAGATGGGACCACCATTTATCAATGCGTTGAAAGAGCAGCGTCAGGAAATGTACTCTTCCGATTTAATGCGTTCGGCAATATTGATTGTTTTGACAGCCGGAACGTTATGGTTCTTCATCAAAAATAAAGTATCGGAACTGACAACCGTGATTATTGTTGGGGTTTTAATGGTCGGAGATTTGTTCTTTGTAGATAAAAATTATGTAAACAACGATAGTTTTGTTTCTGCCCGTCAAGCGGATATTCCGTTTGAAGCGACTCCAGCAGATCAACAGATTTTGAGTGACACAACTCATTTCAGAGTGTTTGAAGTAGATGGAAATATGTCAAGCGCAAGAGCTTCTTATTTCCATAAATCGATTGGAGGCTATCATGCGGCCAAACCAAGAAAAATGCAGCAGCTGTTTGATTATCAGATTGCCAAAAATAATATCGGTGTATTGAACATGCTGAATGTAAAATACATCATTCAGAAAGACGAACAAGGTCAGGATGTTCCGATGCAGAATCCGAATGTAAATGGAAATGCATGGTTTGTAAGCGAAGTAAAACTGGTGAATTCAGCTGATGAGGAAATGAAAGGTCTGGATAAACTGGATACTAAGAATGCTGCGATTGTAAATCAGAAGGATTTTGCTGGTGCAGTAAAGACGGCTTCATTTACAAAAGACAGTCTGGCTGCAGTTAAATTGAATGTTTATAAACCGAATTACTTAAAATATACGTCAAACAATACAAACAATGGGGTAGCGGTTTTCTCTGAAATCTATTATCCTAAAGGTTGGATTGCAACTATTGACGGTAAAGAAACCAATATTTTCTGCGCTGATTATGTGTTGAGAGCGATAAATGTACCGGCAGGAAAACATACGATTGAATTCAAATTCCAACCAAAAGTGGTACAAACGGGAAGTATGATTTCACTGTTCAGTTTCTTTGGAATGTTAGTGTTGGTAGGTTTCGGAATTTTTACGAAAATGAAGAAGAAAGATGCCGCTTAATTAGTTTCGAAAATAAATTGAGAACTATTTTATTAATAGCCATAGGAGGTGCTTTGGGCAGTGTTTTACGCTACCTGACCACGTTATTTATTAATAAGCATTTCCAGTTGTATTTTCCATATGCGACATTCGTGGCAAATATTTTAGGATGTTTCCTGATCGGGTTATTCTTAGGGTTGTTGGAAAAACATGATGTTGCCCATCCAAATTTGAAATTCTTTCTGATAACCGGATTTTGTGGTGGTTATACGACTTTTTCGACCTTTTCAAGTGAAAATATAAGTTTGTTTCAAGCTAATCAGTACGGAACAGCTTTTTTGTACATAGGCTTAAGTGTCGTTGTTGGATTGACCGCTACTTGGGGAGGCCTGATGATTTCAAAACTGTAATATGAAAAAAGTACTCATCATAACGTATTATTGGCCGCCTGCGGGTGGACCCGGCGTTCAGCGTTGGTTAAAGTTTGTGAAGTATTTACCCGATTTTGGAATCGAACCCATCGTTTACGTTCCGGAGAATCCCACCTATCCTTTATTGGACGAAAAACTATTGGCGGACGTTTCTGAAAAAGTTACGATTCTAAAAAATAAAATTGTAGAGCCTTATGCATGGGCTTCGTTATTCTCGAAAAAAAGCACTAAAAAAATCAGTTCTGGAATCATTCCGAATCAAAAAAAGCAATCCTTTCTTCAAAAAATGCTGCTTTGGGTTAGAGGAAATCTGTTTATTCCTGATGCAAGGGTTTTGTGGGTGAAACCATCAGTTAACTATTTGTCAAAATACATTCAGGAAAATGAGATTGAGACTATAATTACTACGGGGCCACCTCATAGTTTGCATTTAATCGGTTTAGAATTAAAAGAAAAACTAAAAGTAAAATGGATTGCTGATTTTCGTGATCCATGGACAACCATTGGCTATCATAAAGCATTGAAATTATCGGTTTCTTCGGCAAAAAAGCATAAAATGTTGGAGTCTGAAGTTATGAATAAAGCCGATTTTCTTCTGGTAACGAGCCCGACCACAAAAAAAGAGTTTGAGGCCATCACTTCAAAACCGATTCATGTTATCACCAATGGATATGATGTTGAGAATGTGAGCAGGCAAACTTTGGATGAAAAGTTCACTTTAGCACATATCGGTTCGTTTTTATCCGATCGGAACCCGAGAATTTTATGGAAGGCACTTAAGGAATTGATCCGTGAAAATGATAAGTTCAGGGAATACTTCGAACTGAAGTTAATCGGAGCAGTGAGCCAAGAAGTTTTAGATGCTATTGCAGAATTTCGGTTGACTGATTATGTAAATAATCTTGGTTATGTTTCCCATCAGGAAGCTTTAGAACATCAACGAAAATCCCAGGTTCTATTGCTTGTCGAAATTAATTCGGAAGAAACAAAAAGTATTATTCCCGGAAAACTTTTTGAGTATATGGTTTCTGAAAGGCCAATTTTAGCCATCGGACCAAAAGATGCCGATTTCTCTGTAATTCTCAAACAAACCAATACAGGTGTTTTTGCTCTTTATGATGAAAAAGAGAAAGTAAAAGAAACCATTTTAAGTTTTTTCAATTTGTTTTTGGAGAATAATTTAAAAGTGTATCCTGTGGGGCTGCAGCAATACAGCCGCAAGAACTTGACTAAAGAATTGGCCGGTTTGCTGCAATAAAAAATCCCGCTTCACATTGCTGCTTAGCGGGAAATTTAACCAAACTTAACCAACCAAATTTATTCAACTATATTCTCTTGTTTTTTTCCATTACAGATTGTTCATCTTTTTTAGCGGCATCGATTTCTTCTTCAGTCATTTTAGCTTTTGTGCCATCTGCTTTGTAGTAATAATAATCATCCTCATTATATCCTGAACCACTTTCGTATCCGTAATCCGTATTGTTATACCCGTTTTCGCTGTATGTGTAAGGATTGTATGCATATCCATGGCTCCATCCGTTTACATACCCGATTACATCAATGATGTGACCTCTTCTGTTGTATAGGATCCGAAGACCACCAACCTGAGTAAGTGCAAAGCTGTTGTATCTCATATATACATTACCTACACGTTTTACCCTGTTGAACCCATCATAATTGATGAATACGTTTCCGATACGTCTTACCCTGCCGAAGTTGTCATGCTCTACTCGAATGCCATAGTTTGCCGGTCCATAATAACTTGAGGTGCGTACACCAGGTGCTCCATAGGTTGTATATGCTGTTGCATGTCTTGGACCTGATGGACGTGTGTTGAAATCAAATTGTCCGTCAGGGAAAACATAAAACTCTATTCCACGCTCCATAAACATGATTGGTTCCGCATTTCTGTAATCTGCAGTGTGGCGAGGTTTTTTTTCGTTTGTATCATAAAAAGCAGGGTTTTCTGACGCATATGCCATACTTCCTACCAGAAGTACACTGGCTACTAAAAGAGTAATTTTCTTCATAATACATTAATTTTAATAGTTTACCTACTCGTAACGTCTTTCGGTTTCCACGTTTCTGATTTTATTCAGTTTTTTATTTGATAAGCGATATCCAATTTACGTGCCAAAAAAGGAGGTGGTATTTTTAATAATGAGTAATTTTGTTGTAAGTTGCTGGTTATTAAGTTTTTGTATTTATTAAAAAATATTGTTTTTCTTGTTTATGGAAGAAATTCCCGAATTAGACGGTATGATTTTTTGTGGGTTTTAAGGATAGAACGAAAAAATATAAAAAAATCAAGCTAATTAGTTAAAATTTTATAAATTCGTGAGCCAAAACTAACTAACTTAACTGAAACTGATAGAAAAATGAATTTTTTTAAACGAAAAATCGTACTTTTTTTATTGGCGATTGGAAGTTTGCAAACCACCACTGCGCAGACTTTCATTCAACGATATGCAGATGTTGCCAATCAAGCATCTCAGGCCAATATTACCAATAATCTGACACAATATGAAGCCCTTGGGGTGAAGCGAAAAGGAACTGTTGCACTGCAAAATACCTTAGATTGGTTAAAGAACAAGTATTTAAGTTATGGATACACTGCTGGGCAAATGATGGAAGATTCCTATTCGTATTCCGGTTTTACCTGTAAAAATCTGGTACTGACAAAAGTAGGGACCGTTTATCCGAACACCTATGTAATCATTTGTGGGCATTATGATTCGATTACCGGTACCGGTACAAATGATAATGGCAGTGGTACAGTCGTTCTTCTTGAAGTTGCACGTTTACTGCAAAGTATCCCTACAGAATATTCTATTAAATTTATCAATTTCAGTGGGGAAGAAGATGGTTTGTATGGAAGTCAGCATTATGTGTCTTCAGTCGTAAATGGAACTACTCCAAAAATGGATATTAAATTAGTGTTCAATATTGATGAAGTAGGGGGTGTAGCGGGCATGGTGAATAATACCATTACCTGCGAACGCGATACTGGAAGTCCAACATCAAACAATGCGGCATCTAATACTATCACTAACGAACTAATTACGTGTGTTGGATTGTATTCCACGTTAAATACGTTTTTAAATTATGCTTACGCTTCCGATTATATGCCGTTTGAGAATAACAATGAAGTGATTACTGGTTTCTTTGAAAAGAATGAAAGCTCACATAGGCATACGGCTACTGATTTACTCGTTAACATGGATCCGGTTTATGTGTATAAGATTTCTAAAGCGGCAACGGGTGCCATGATGCATTTTGCAAAAGCAAGTGCGACTCTTTCAAATATTGATTATAATGCCGATTTTCAAATTAGTTTCTTTCCAAACCCTACTAAGGGAAGACTGAATATTAATTTAGGAACATTGCCGATAAACAATTATACGTTTTCACTGATTGATATTCAAGGGAAACAAGTTTATAAGGATTCCATTCCCAATGCGAAACAAATCGAAACCATTGATGTTTCCCGTTTTAGTAAAGGGGTGTATTTGGGGGTGTTGGAGTCGGAAGAAAACCGTATCACTAAAAAGATAGTGATAGAGTAGCGGTTGTTCTTTTAAGAAAAAGTATCTAAAACATACAAAAACAAGCGTTTGTTGAATCGAAAAATAGGATTCTCAATCGCTTGTTTTTTTGTATAAAGCCTTTTAATATAGCTTATGTACTGCGCTCTGAGGGATTTTCATGTTAGAATCGGAATCCTAAACCAATTTGAATTACCGAGTTTTTAATGTCATCTCCTTCTCCTGAGTCTCCAATTTGTGTTAATCCTGCCTGGTATCTGGCGTTGGCAAAAATAATTTCAGATAATTCATAGTTCATGCCGAAAGCTAAACCAAAATCAGCTGATTTTAAGAGGTTATCCATGTCTTGGCTTCTTGAACCGTAATAAGTTTCTGATTTTATTTTGGATTCTAACAAAAAACCTACGTACGTCCCTGCTTCCAATGAGAATTTTGGAACTATTTCATATTTGACCATTACTGGGACATTCATGTAACTTAATTTCATTGTAGCATTATAATTAACTCCGTTGATAGTACCGCTATTTTTTGAGCCCTGAGTTGAATATAATAGTTCCGGTTGTATTGATAATTTTTCAGTTATCGGGATTTCAAAAAACAATCCGGCATTAAAACCTACATACATACTAGTGTTACCAGCATCATCTCCAACAATGTTAGCTAAATTTAGGCCTACTTTGGCTCCTACACTTACTTTCGAGGTATCATTGTTTTTTGATTTTTCTTGTGCATTAGCAAAACCAAATGTAAGTACTGCCATAAGTGAAAGAACAATTTTTTTCATGCTGTTTTATTTTTTAAAATTTCGTGCGAAAATAATAAAAATATAACCATTAATGAATGTAAATTCTTTCAAAAAATATTTTTAAAAGTATTGGTTTAAAGAAAGTAAGAGTGCCTGTGTTGTATTTTTACAATATAAATTTTGATAAAAGAGCAGTAAAAACGCTCAAAATACTTTTGAACCAGTTTTTAAATATTTCCGAAATAGTATCACACCGGATACTTTTTAAAGAATACCCGGTTTTGAATGGTACATAAGATCTTTTTACAGCTTTTCTTTCAGGTATTTCCCTGTAATGGATTTGGAATTTTTGACAATTTCTTCAGGAGTGCCGAATGCAATCAGATTTCCTCCGTTTTCACCGCCTTCCGGACCGATATCGATTATGTAATCAGCGCATTTGATTAAATCTAGATTGTGCTCGATCACGATTATGGAATGTCCTTTTTCAATTAAGGCATCAAACGAAGCTAATAATTTTTTGATATCGTGAAAATGCAATCCGGTTGTTGGTTCGTCGAATACAAATAAGGCTTTTTCTTTTGTTGCCCCCTTAACTAAAAATGATGCCAATTTGATACGCTGTGCCTCTCCACCAGAAAGCGTAGAAGAGGATTGTCCCAATTGTACATATCCCAAACCAACATCTTGAAGGGGCTGTAATTTTTGAGTAATCTTAGTTTGTTTATGCTCGCTGAAAAACGCAATGGCATCATCAATGGTCATCGTAAGGATGTCATCGATGTTCTTGTTTTCATAATTAACTTCCAGAATTTCTTTTTTGAAGCGTTTTCCGCCGCAGGTTTCACATTCCAGATGTACGTCGGCCATAAATTGCATTTCAATGGTTACCTCACCATCACCTTTGCAGGTTTCGCAACGACCGCCTTCCACATTAAACGAAAAATGTTTCGGCTGATAACCGCGCATTTTTGATAATTGCTGTTTCGAGAATAAATCCCGAATGTCATCATAAGCTTTGATATACGTTACCGGATTGGAACGCGAACTTCTTCCAATTGGGTTCTGATCAACATATTCGATGTGTTTTAACTGAGAAAAACTTCCTGCCAATTCTGTAAACTGACCTGCTTTTTCTCCAACCCCTTCCAGTTTTTTCTGGATGGCCGGGAATAATATTTTTTTAACCAACGTACTTTTTCCGCTTCCTGAAACTCCGGTAATTACCGTTAAGCATTCCAAAGGAAAAGTAACATCTATGTTTTTTAAGTTGTTTTCGCGCGCACCGATAACATCCACATGATTTTTAAATTTGCGGCGAATTTTCGGAACTTCAATCTCCATTTTTCCGCTAAGGTATTTTCCGGTAAGCGTGTCGGCTTTCAGGATTTCGTCATAAGTTCCCTGAGCGACCAATTCACCTCCGAAAGTTCCAGCTTCCGGGCCAATGTCGATAATCATGTCGGCAGCTTTCATGATGTCTTCGTCGTGCTCCACTACAATTACGGTATTTCCTAAATTGCGCAGATCTTCAAGGACTTTGATCAGTCTTTCTGTGTCTTTCGGATGCAGACCAATACTCGGTTCGTCCAAAATATACATCGATCCTACCAAACTGCTTCCTAACGAAGTAGCAAGATTGATTCGCTGTGATTCTCCGCCGGAAAGGGTAGCCGAATTTCTGTTTAATGTCAGATAATTTAGTCCGACTTCATCCAAAAAGCGCAAACGGTTATTGATTTCAATCAAAAGGCGTTTGGCTACTTTTTCATCGTATTCGGATAAAGTCAATCCTTTAAAGAATTCAATCAGATTTTTGATTGGTAAATCAACCAAATCAGAAATGGTTTTTCCGCCTACCTGAATGTAATTGGCTTCCGGGCGTAAGCGTTTTCCTTTACAGGCAGTACATTTGGTTTTTCCGCGATAGCGTGACAGCATAACGCGGTTTTGAATTTTATAGTTTTTCTCTTCCAATTCCTGGAAGAAAGCGTCCAATCCTACAAAATATTTGTTTCCGGACCAGATTAAGGTTTTTTGTTCCGGTGACAATTCGAAATAAGGCTTGTGGATAGGGAAATCAAAACGATGACTGTTGTTTACTAATTGATCGCGATACCAGCCCATGCTTTCGCCACGCCATGGGTAAATGGCATTTTCATATACGGAAAGTGCTGTGTTTGGAATCACCAATTCTTCATCAATTCCGATAACATTGCCATAGCCTTCACATTTCGGACAGGCACCGTACGGATTGTTAAAACTGAACAAGTGGATATTTGGCTCCAGAAATGTGATTCCGTCCAATTCAAAATTATTGCTGAAGACAAATCGTCTCTCTGAATTTAATTCCTGCAGATAGCATTCGCCTTTTCCTTCATAAAATGCTGTCTGCACGGCATCTGCCAATCGGTTGTAAAATTCTTCCTCTTCTTTTACGATGATTCGGTCAATGATTAACAGCACATCTTTGTTATCAAGCGAGTGTTGGTCGATTTCATCCAGACGAACCATTTCATTATCAACCAAAATACGTGCAAAACCTTGTTGCAGCAATACTTTTAACTTGTCTTCCAGCGCTCTTCCTTCTTCTAAATGGATAGGGGAGAGCAGGAGCCATTTACTTTCCAAATCGAAATTTTGAACTTCGGCAATAACATCACTGACAGTATGTTTTCTGACCTCGTTGCCTGAAATTGGGGAAAAGGTTTTGCCTATTCGGGCATATAACAATTTAAGGTAATCGTAAATTTCGGTTGAAGTTCCAACGGTAGAACGCGCATTGGTAGTGTTTACTTTCTGTTCAATGGCTATGGCCGGTGCGATTCCTTTTATATAATCAACTTTTGGCTTGTCAAGTCGTCCTAAAAACTGACGGGCATAGGAAGATAAGCTTTCAACATAACGTCGCTGTCCTTCAGCATAAAGCGTGTCGAAAGCCAAACTTGATTTTCCAGAACCCGAAAGTCCTGTGATAACCACAAGTTTATTTCTCGGAATCGCCACATCCACATTCTTAAGGTTGTGAAGTTGCGCTCCTTTTATGATAATATTTTTCTTTGGCTCTAATGTTGTGATGTCAGTTTTCATAGAAAAATGTGGGTGAAATGCAAAGATAACTAAAAACCAAATTTTAAGGGATTTGTTTCGGTATTATTAGTCTTAAAAGCGATATGATTATTATTAGAACATTGATTCGATGCCTATGATTTGAATTTTTGTTTTCAGTTTTTTGAAAAATATTGTGTTGTCAAATGTTAAATTTTAAATTATTATTTGTAGGATAAAAACATTTATTGCTATATTTGGTTAACAATAATTTATAAAAACATTTGCCTATCGTATAAAAATACTTTTTTTAGAATTAATTCCCAAACCAAAAACTAAAAAGTATTATTATGGCTAATGTTGTACTTCCGGACGCAGTCCTAGTAAAAAATTATGTAGGCGGAGATGAAAATGCTTTAGCTACATTAATTGAGAGACACCAATCTAAAATTTACGGATTTATCTATTCAAAGGTAATGGACAGAGATGTTACCGAGGATATTTTCCAGGACACTTTTATTAAAGTTATCAAGACTTTAAAGACAAAAAACTACAACGAAGAAGGTAAGTTTTTACCATGGGTGATGCGTATTTCTCATAATCTGATTGTGGATTATTTCAGAAAAACCAAAAAAATGCCTTTCAACAGAGATACCGAGGAGTTTTCAGTGTTTTCACTCATGACAGACAACAGTCCGAATATTGAGAGTAAAATAATCACGGAGCAGGTTGAGGTTGATTTGCAGCGTTTAATCAGCGAATTGCCGGACGATCAGCGAGAAGTTTTGGTAATGCGTATTTATGATGATTTAAGTTTTAAGGAAATAGCTGATCTGACAGGAGTCAGTATTAATACAGCCTTGGGCAGAATGCGCTATGCCTTAATGAACTTGAGAAAAGTGATTGAGAAAAATCAAATAATTTTAACCAATTAAACAATATTTATAGGTGAGTTGCGTTATTGTTTTATAATTTATATTGAAACAATGGCAAAACTCTACTCTAAAAAGAAAAAAGCAAATCCAAAAATGTCACCTAAAAAGGAAACTGTTAATTTTTTGCTCAACTATTCTAAGGCGTTGAGTATTACAAAGGTGGGTGATTTAACTTTTGAGAACATTGCTAATTAGGAAAATGTCCCGGAACTGAAGGTTTCGGGACATTTTTTATTTATTCTTGTAGTATTCACCCAGGACCGATTTTCTGCCGATGGTTTTAGTGATGATGTCTTTCTCCAAGTTCCACCCGCGTGCCGGTGAGTATTCCCTTCCATACCAAATGATCTGAAGATGTAAATCGTTCCACAGTTCGCGTGGGAAAATACGTTTGGCGTCTTTTTCCGTTTGCTGTACATTTTTACCATTGGTCAGATTCCAGCGGTACATCAGTCTGTGGATGTGCGTGTCCACGGGAAATGCAGGTACACCGAAGGCTTGGCTCATTACCACGCTTGCCGTTTTGTGTCCAACTGCAGGCAAAGCTTCCAAATCTTCAAAACTTTGAGGGACTTCTCCGTTGTGTTTTTCGATTAATATTTGTGACAAGCCATGGATTCCTTTTGATTTCATTGGCGAAAGTCCGCAAGGTTTAATTATTTCCTTAATTTCTTCCACTGAAAGTTTTACCATGTCGTAAGGATTGTCTGCTTTTGCAAATAAAAGCGGCGTAATTTGGTTCACGCGAACATCAGTGCATTGTGCCGAAAGTAAAACAGCAACCAGTAGGGTATAAGGGTCTTTGTGGTCAAGAGGAATAGGGATTTCGGGATAAATTTCGTTTAATGTTTCTATAACGAAGGCTACCTTTTCTTCTTTAGTCATTTTGATTACTTTTACGGCCAACAAAGATACATTTATGACAACATTAAAAAAAGGAGATAAGGCACCTAATTTTTCAGGGTTAGATCAGGACGGTATATTGCATTCATTAGCCGATTATACCGGAAAGAAATTGGTGGTTTTTTTCTATCCGAGAGCTAATACGCCGGGTTGTATTGCTGAAGCCTGTGATTTAAGGGATAATTATGACCGTTTTATTTCAAATAATTATGTTCTTTTAGGAGTTAGTGCCGACAGTCAGAAAGCTCAAGGAAAATTCAAGAATAAATTCAATTTTCCTTTTCCGCTTTTGGCTGATGAAGACAGGAAAGTAATCGAAGCATTCGGGGTTTGGGGACCTAAGAAATTTATGGGAAGAGAATTTGACGGCATTCACCGAACTACATTTATTATTGATGAAAACGGAATAATAGAAGATGTTATTTCCAATGTTAAAACAAAGGCACATACTGCCCAAATTTTAGGCTAGACAAATTTTATGATATAAAAGAAAAGAGGAAGCAAGGCTTCCTCTTTTCTTTTTTTATTTGCTTGTGTTTTCTTCTAAAATGGTTTCTTCGTTGTAACCGAAAAGATTTTTTTTCTTGATGAGTTCTGCAATACCTTCCGGCAGCATATCTTCCCATCCTTTTTTGCCTTTGCTAATCATTTTCAGTACTTCACGAGAGAAGATTTTAAGGTGATCCTTGTCGAAATCGGTAATGTCAAGTACTTTTCCGTTGTAAGCAAAGAATTTATACAATTCTTTCATACGCGGATGAACTTTCAGATTTTGGGAGGTGAGGACTACGCCATCTTCATCTTCCATCGGATATAAGAACACTTTTAAATCGCGATAGAACAATTTACCGAACGCTTCCAAAATACCTCCGCTTAAATGACGGTAATATTTTTCGTCGAAAATGTCAATCAGATTACTTACTCCCATGGTTAATCCCATACGGGCTTTGGTGTATTCTGAGAAGTACTCAACCACTTTATAGTATTCCTGAAAGTTGGAAATCATTACGGTTTGACCTAAGGAACAAAGTAATTCGGCTCTGTCCATAAAGTCAAGTTCGTCAATTTCTCCTTCAGAACGTAAATTGGACAAAGTGATTTCAAAAACTACTAAAGCGTTTTCTTTTTCCACTTTTTTCTCCTGAAGGAACATTTCCAATGATTTCTCATACATGTCCATGTTTACCTTCGTAACCGGTCGGAAACTTCCTCGAAGTGCCAAAATGTTTTTCTTGTACAGAACGGCAGCTGGCAGTACGTTGTTTCCGTCAGGGCCAAACATAACTGCATCAGTCATTCCGTTTTTAACCAATTGCAGACTCATTATTCGGTTGTCTACATCTTTAAAACGAGGGCCGGAGAAGTTGATGGTGTCTATTTCCAATTGATCTTTGTCCAAATGGTCATATAAATAACGTAATAACTTTCTTGGGTCATTATATTTGTAAAATGCCCCATAAATAAGGTTTACTCCTAAGATGCCAAGGGTTTCCTGTTGTAATTTGGAATCGTTTTCTTTAAATCGAATATGTAGAATAATTTCGTTGTATTCTTCATTGGGTTCGACCTGGAATTTGATACCAACCCAGCCATGGCCTTTGAATTGTTTTGCAAAGTCGATGGTTGTTACGGTATTAGCATAACTGAAAAACATTTTGTCCGGATGCTTTGCTCTATCCAAGCGCTCCTCTATTAGCCGAGTTTCGTGTGAAAGCATTTTGCGCAGACGGCTTTCTGTAACATAACGGCCATCGTCTTCCACGCCGTAAATGGCATCACTGAAATCTTTATCATAGGCGGACATGGCTTTCGCAATAGTACCGGAAGATCCCCCGGCACGGAAAAAGTGCCTCACCGTTTCCTGTCCGGCTCCAATTTCAGCAAAGGTCCCGTAGATGTTTTTGTTGAGGTTTATTCGTAGTGCTTTATCTGCACTAGCGGGGATAACTTCAATTTCGCGATCTCCTTTTAATTTAATTTCGCCGCTTAAATTCATAATGATTCCATGTTATATTGACAAAGTTAGTAAAATAGCTATTTTTACAAAAGATAAATAATCCTATTTTTGTAAAAAACCATACAATTTTGAAAGTATATTTTTTAGGAACCGGAACTTCGCAGGGTATTCCCGTAATCGGCAGTCATCATTCGGTGTGTCTGAGCGATGATTTTAAAGATAAGCGATTGCGCGTATCCGTGTGGATTCATTGGGAGGATTACTCTTATGTGATTGATTGCGGACCTGATTTCCGACAGCAGATGCTGGCTTCAAAATGCCAATCTATTGACGGAATACTGTTCACTCATGAACATGCTGACCATACAGCTGGTCTGGATGATATCCGCCCGTTTAATTTCCGAAAAGGAGCCTTGCCAATTTTTGCACAGGATAGAGTAGTTGAAAGTTTGAAAAAACGTTTCGACTATATTTTTGAAACCGAAAATCGTTATCCGGGAGCTCCGTCGGTTATTGTAAATGAAATTGAAAATAACAAACCCTTCTTGATCGGAAATAAGATGGCAGAGCCAATTTCTGTCTGGCATGGAAGTTTACAGGTTTTTGGTTTCAGAATAGAAGATTTTGCTTATTTGACTGATGTGAAAACCATCGATGAACCCGAAATTGATAAGCTGAAAGGGGTTAAGGTTTTGGTAATCAATGCGCTTAGGGAAGAACCGCACGCGACACATTTTAATTTGCAGGAAGCCTTGGATTTCATAGATTTGATACAGCCGGAACGCGCTTATTTAACACACATTAGCCACCTGTTGGGTTTCCATGCGGAAGTGGAGAAAAAATTGCCTAAAAACGTGTTTTTGGCCTACGATAATTTAGAAATTACTATTTAATAATGAAAAGAGCAGTCTTATATTTATTTATTTTATCCTTGTTGTTCAATGTTTTTCAGTACATGAATTCAACAAAAATCCTTAAAACGCAAAGCAAAGAAATTGAAAGCGCGAAGGCAAAAACAAAAATGGTAAGGGATTCGTCCAATATTGTTTACAATCAGATGCTGGATGCTAATTATTTCTCTCTGGAAATGGACGACGAATCGATGAATTATTTTGAGAATTACAGCATTCCGGAATTGACTGAAAAAATGAAAAATGAATTACTGACTTTAAATGAAAAACCAAACGGTAATCCTTTGATTCCATATGATCCGATAGGTGGTAATAAGTTTATTATCAATAAAATAAAATTGTTAAATCATCGTTGGATTATTGCCGATTTTTATTCCGGAAAGATCCGCGGCGAAATTTTAATCAAATATTTCGTAAACGAAAACAAACCAACCGATTTCGAAACCATCGAAACGATTTTACATAGCAATACTGCTCCTGTCCAATAAATTTGTAGTAAATTAGCTCTTACTTAATTATTTTTTGATATGAAATCAGCTTTATCAATAATCTTTGCAGTTATGCTGTTTACTTCCTGCGATCTTATTCTTAAGGATCATTCCAAAGATGATGAGATTTTAGTGGAACCAAAGCCTGTTGTGCTTGGAACAGATAAAGATGAAAAAGGTTGTGTTACTTCGGCAGGCTATGTTTGGTCGCAAACCAAAAACAATTGCATTCGTGTTTTTGAAGAAGGTTTCCGATTGACTCCCTATCATTCTTCTGCAGATACAATAGATGTTGATGGAGAACAGGCGACATTAAACGCTTATGTTATCTTTAATGAAGAGAAATCTATTGCGGAATTGTTTTTACCGGATTCTAAAAAATCCATTTTGTTGCAACGTGAAAATGAAGGAGAACCATATGTGAAAGATGATTGGAAACTGGAAGCCCAAAAAGGCTACGTCCTTAAAAAAGGTAGTCAGATAGAATATGTTTCGGCTATGGCTATAGAAAAGAAAATAACAGGTAGTGATACCGGTGAATAAAAAAAGCTCCGTAAGGAGCTTTTTTTATTTTTTTATTGTTCCAGCCAATTTTTAAAGTCATAAAAATTCTGAGGAGCTACACCGTGGCCAACAGGATATTCTTTATAAACAACATCAAGTCCCAGACTCTTTAAATATTCCGGTGCTTTTCTCGCCCAATCGACAGGGATTACCTGATCGGCAGTTCCGTGGGAAATAAAGAATTTCAGCTTTCCTATATTGTTGTCCTGATAGTTTTCCTGCAGGATATCAAAATTCAGATAACCGCTCAAGGCTACTACACGTTGTACTTTTTCCGGATAGGAAAGTGCTACCGAATAACTTAAAATGGTACCCTGACTGAATCCGATCAATGTAACATTTTCCGCATCTATAGGGTAGTTAGCTACTAATTCGTCTATAAATCCGGCAATTAATTCGCGGGAAGCCCTTGCTTCATCATTATCGGAAAATTTGTTTTCATCCGCATCAAAATGAATCGCATACCACGCATTCCCATAAGGAGGAAGCGGGTAAGGTGCCCTTGCCGAAATCACAAAGTACTCTTCTGGTAATTCACTTGCAAAAGAGAATAAATCTTCTTCATTGCTTCCGTAGCCGTGCAATAGTAACAGTAATGGATTTTTCTCTTTTTTAACTTTCGGTTCTCTAACGAGATGATATAATGATAAATTCATGTTATGCTAAATTTTTAAACCATTTTTGGAAATACTCCCCTAATAACGGAATGACTTTCATTTCCCCCTGAATGGCTCCAATAAGACCATAAATCCAAAGTACGGAAAAGAAAATATAAAATGCTCCGGAAACCATCCAACTGTCAAAATTGCCTACAAAATAACCCAATACGTAAAAAGTAATATTAATTCCGAATGCCTGACGGATATGAAAACCGGCAAAAGGATTTTTAGGTTCCATATTCATGAAAATGGCAATAATACTTCCCAAAATAGTGATGTAACTTATTATGGCGGTAGTTTTTCCTTCTTTTACAGAATTGTTTTCCATGGCGACTAGTTTAAAATTAATTGGCTGTTATTGTAGATTCCGAATGCTCTTCCTTTCATGGCCTGTCCTAAAAATGCCGAGTTTTTCGATTTTGAAAGGATATTTTCTTTACCGAATTCCCAATTTCCGTTTGGAGTGAATAAGGAAAGTGAGGCTTTGTTTCCTTCTTTAACAGCGATTTTTTCGATACCGAAAACGTTTTTCCCGTTGGTTAATTTATCAATAATGATTTCCAAAGGCAACACGGTCTGCAGAGCCCCAAAAGCACTTTCCAAACCGATAGTTCCGTTTTTGGCATTGTCAAATTCCATTTTCTTATGCTCGATATCTAACGGATTATGGTCGGAGGTAATCATATCAATCGTTCCGTCTAAAACACCTTCAATTAAAGCTTTTCTGTGGTTTTCGTCACGTAAAGGCGGCGTTACTTTATATCTTGTGTCAAATCCGGTTAAGACTTCATCGGTCAAAACTAAATTATGAACCGCAACGCTGCAGGAAACATTCAATCCTTTAGCTTTTGCAGCTTTAATCATTGCTACTGATTGAGCTGATGATACAGTCGGAATATGCATTTTGCCGCCTGTATACTCCAATAAAAACAAGTTTCTGGCAATTTCAAGTTCTTCTGCCAAAGCCGGAATTCCTTTTAGTCCTAAGCGTGTGCTTACCAAACCTTCATGAACCACGCCGTTTCCTTTGATGGTTTTATCCTGACAGTAGGCAACTACTAATCCATCGAAATCCTGAACATACTGTAAGCCAATCTTCAATATATTGGCATTGTCGGAATTCTTGTTATAATCCCCAAAAGCAACAGCTCCGGCATTTTTCATATCAAACATTTCAGCCAAATCAGTGCCTTCGCTGTTTTTGGTGAATGCTCCGATAGGGTGTAATTGTGTAGCGAATCCGTTCGCTTTATTCAGTACGAAACTCACCTGCGATTGATTGTCGATTACAGGGAAAGAATTTGGCTGTAAAGCGATATTGGTAAAACCGCTTTTTGCCGCAGTTGAAAGTCCGTTCGCAATAGTTTCACGGTCTTCAAATCCGGGTTCGCCAAAGGAAACCGATGCATCAAACCAACCTTGGGAAACGTGAAGGTCATTTAATTCAATTACTTCAAGGTTCTCTTCATTGGAAAGGTTTTGTCCTATTTTTGCGATTATTCCGTCGATAATTTTGATGTCGGCTTTCTGATTGTGAAAAGCACTTTCTTTATCGATAATGGTTGTGTTTTTTAAAATTACGTTCATTTTACGAATTTTTGTATCAGTAGTTCGAGTACTAAAAATAGTAGTGTTGCGAGTATAAAGTAATTCCATACTTCGTTGCCGGTTCGAGCCGAATGGATGTCGTTAAATACCGATTCCACAGAAGTAACGGAAGTGAAATTATCAAATATATTGTCGTTTGTCAAACTCAGGTTACTTTCGGTCCTGGGATGGTTGAAACTGATTTTTTTCAACACTTCTTTGCCTTTCATTACCGAAAAATTACCCGATTGCTCCGGATAATCCCCAAATGTCAATTTGATTTTGTTGTTCAGGATTTGCTGCATTGGGATGAAATCCGAGTCGTCATTAGCAATGGTAACAACTTCATCTTTAGATAGCAATGCATCTAAAACTAAATTTTGATTTTCACCAATGATAAATGCTGAAATGCCTGTTTTCTGGTTGTTTTGTCCCATGTTGAAAAAAGTAGGGACAATCAATGGCGAATTCTGGAAATTACTGTTCGTCTTGTTTATCGGAGCCGAAAAAACGTATAAGTTCCCTATTTTGTTGGTTGCCGAACCCAGGAAAAATGATTGGTCGGCATAACTTAAAACGGGAGAAGCATTACTGTTCACGCTAAAGGCTGCGTTTACTTTCGGATACTGAAAATTATCAGTTCTCTTTTCGAATACGGTTTGGTATAACGGATGACTGAATGCGATTTTCGTAATCTGTTTTTCCTGATTTTGTAAAGAACCGAACTGAATACCACTGAAATTGCCTAAGAAAGCGTTCAGGTTTTGGGTTGTGCTTTCTGCAGATGGAATCAAAACTACGTTACCGCCTTTTTCATAAAAAGCTTTCAGCGTAGTGGTTAATGCCTGCGGAATGTCCTTGATTTCGTTCAGGATGATAACATCCTGTTTTTCTATTGTGTTGTAATCGAGTCCGTTGAGTTCTGTTGTTGTGAGATTGAACTCATCGGAAGTATAAATTCGGGAAAGGAAATTGTTTTTCTGGTTTTCGCCGATGACAATAACGTTTGATTTTTCAGGCTTGGATATGCTGAAATAATAGGAATTGTCGTAGTTCAGGCTGTTATCCTCAATGGCTACATAGCCGTGAAAGTCCTTTTTGGGTAAATTAAACTGAACTGATTTCTTATTATCCTCCAGTTTTACCACTGTTTTGGCAACCAGGTTCTTTCCGTTGTAAACGGACATCGGAATATCGTTTTCTAGTTCGCCATATCCTTTTACATCAACCTTTATTTCATAAAATGTTTCCGATTGGCCTGATATGGAAACCCCTTCGATACTCACATTGTTTTTGTGTTCTGCGGATGGAATCCAATAATAAACCGGAGAGTTCTCACTAAGCTTTTCAAGATTCTTTGATTGCACGTTAACGGCATCGGTAATGATGAAAATATCTTTGGGCACATTGTGCTTTTTGGTTTCGATTTTGGTCAACAGAAAATCCAGTTGAAAAGGAGTGGAGCTGTATTGCAGGTTTTGCAGGTCTTTCTGGATCGATTTGATATCGGTATCCCAAAAAGTTTCGGTGTTGGTTACCAATGAAAAGCGTTGGTCTCCGGGCGTGTCTTCCAATAATTCCTGAACAGAACGTTTTAATAATTCACCACGGCTTCCTTTGGCCTGCATGGAAAAGGAGTTGTCCAGGATGATGATCATTTCGTTTCCGGAATGCTGACTGTCTTTCGCCTTAAAAAAAGGTTGGGCGAAAGCAATAATCAAACATGCCAACAAGAGCAAACGGGTTGCCAATAAAAGCCATTTTTTGATTTTCGAACTTTTTCGCGTTTGAATGCTGAGTTCTTTCAGGAAGCGAACATTGGTGAAATATTCGGTTTTAAAGCGTCGTAATTGAAACAAATGCACCAAAATTGGTATTACCAATAAAAAAAGGAAATACAGAATTTCGGGATGTTTGAATTGCATTTATTTTTAAAGATTTTTCAAAGATAACTATTTTTTAGTAATCAGTAAACAGTAAATAGTGTTGTTGGTTTTCTGCTGACTGATCACTGAATTCTGCCAACTATTTTTTCTTTCTCTTCTGCGCTCTTTTTTTCTCAACCGCTCTGTTTCTCGGTGCAGTTTTTCTTGGTTTTGTTTTTCCGGGTCCGCCAAGATTTACTTTTTTATTTTTCTCCGATTTTTCATGGAATGCAGCGCCACCTTCTAGTTTTACCTTTTTCATAAGGAATTTGACTTTCTTCTTGTCTTTTTCAAATTCCAATCGTTTCTCTTCGATAGTTACTTCTTCCGGAATTGGAAGGATTTCCAATTCTTTTTCCATTAAAAGTTCGGCTTCCATCTGGAATTCTTCTTCGGAAGGAGAAATCAAACTGATGGCAACACCGTCTTTGTCTGCACGACCGGTACGACCGATACGGTGAATGTACTGTTCCGGAACTTCCGAAAACTGCATATTAATTACGTGTGTGATATCGGAAATGTCCAAACCACGCGCCATGATATCGGTTGTCACGATACCACGGATTTCTCCGGCCTGGAAAGTCGCCATCGTGTTCAGACGGTAATTCTGTGATTTATTGGAATGGATAACCCCGAATTGCCCCGGGAAATCTTCTTCCAGCAGGTCCATCAGAATATCAGCCACTTTCTTATTGTTGACGAACACCAAAAGGCGCTCCATGCTTTCGTTCTCTGAAAGCAAATGCTTTAGTATGTTGACTTTTGTAAGGAAATTGGGAACATGGTAGGCCAATTGTTCGATTTTTTCCAAAGGTGTGCCGGATTGTGCCAGGGATACTTCTTCAGGAAAATCGAAAAATTCTTCCAAAATCTCATCAACTTCATCTGTCATGGTTGCCGAAAATAAGATATTCTGGCGTTTTGGTCGCATCATCGAAAGGATGGAAGTAATCTGGAAACGGAAGCCTAAATTCAGGATTTCATCGAACTCGTCAATTACTAATTTTTGCATTTCATCGAAACGAACCACATTGTCCAGGGCCAAGTCCATCATACGTCCAGGTGTCCCCACTAAGATGTCAACCCCTTGATATACTGATGTTTTTTGTGTGTTGATGTTTACGCCACCATAAACTCCCAATACACGAACCGACATGTATTTGGTTAGTTTTTCCACTTCTTCCGCCACCTGTACTACCAGTTCACGTGTGGGAACGATAATAACCACTTTGGGCGTATGCGTCGGAGTAAATTTCCATTGTTTTAGGATGGGAAGTAAATAAGCATACGTTTTACCGGTACCGGTTTGTGCAATTCCCATTACATCACGGCCCGACATAATTACAGGAAAAGATTTTACCTGAATAGGCGTAGGCGTAGTTATGCCTAAATCGTCTATGGCTTTTTGTAGGGATTTTGGAAGACCGAATTGCTCGAAAGTACTCATAAAACGTATATTTTGTGCAAAGATACGATTTCTGAGCAAGTTATTGCCAATTGGTTGTTAATGTCGTGAATTGGGGCAAAATTCACGGCAAATTAGAGTGTGTTATTTAGGTGAAGGCGTTACGCTTCTACTGGATGAAGTAATGCTTTTACTTTTTCAATCAGTTCTTTCGGATCAAAAGGTTTGGCAATGAATTCGTCTACTCCTAAATTGGCAACTTCAATTACCGTTTGATCTTCTTTACCTAATGAAGAAATCATGATTATAGGGATTTCCGGGAAATTGGTTTTTGCAAACAACGTGATTTCACGGCCTGATTTATAAGGCATCATTATATCCGAAATGATTAGGTCCGGACGAATGGCACTTATTTTTTCGATACCTTCAATACCATCTTGGGCAAATGATATTTCAAAACCTTCTTTTTTAAGAAGAAAATTCAATATGTTGATGATAATTCTATCATCTTCAATAATTAAAACTTTTTTCATGCGTAATCGAATTTTAAGTTAGAATTTATACTGAATTGAAAAAAATATATCTAATTCGTTCTGGTATTTATCAGAAGTATATTCCTGATGGTTGAGAACACTCTGTATTCCTAAGCAATAGTGTTCCCATAGAAGTTTGTAATAACCGGCTCCAAACCTGAAGGAGTTTAGCTGGACCCTTTGCTCTATCTGTCCCAAAGTCACCCTTTCATCCGGTGACGTTCCGTATCCGGTTAAAAGCGTAACATAGTCGAATTTTGTATTGAAATAATATCTGGCCGTTGCCGTGAAAGCCGGATACATTTTGTTATCCTTCTCCCATTGCCAATACGATTTTACGTTAAACCAATAGGGGCCAACATATTTTCCTACTCCCAATACGCCGGCATATAAATCGGCATCGGCTGTATTTGTATAACGGAATCCTAAATCACCTTCCCAGCCTTTGCCAAGATTTCGGAAATAAGAATAGGAGAGACGCAGTTTCGGAAATATTATATCATCACTGAACGCGGCATTGGCAAACGAATAACTTTTTTTGCCATGTGCAGCATAGGTTTCTAATTCATATTGGAAACCGGAGTTTACGCTGCTTCCGTAGGAACGTCGGTCAGCATAATTAATACGGCCGATAAGCGTTAGTTTTTTTCGCTCTCGGACATATTGTAATCCGACCAAATGCCACGGACCAACGCCTGCCCGGCTAAATGTGGTATAGTTGTACCCTAAACCAATACGGTCTGAAACCGATTTCAGCCTCAATTCGGCCAAACGGTTTTGTAATTGCTTATCGTCAGGATACTTTTCGGATAAATTACTCAGGTAGCCGATGGTTTTTTCATCATCATTTTCCAGGGCTATGGCATCTGCTTTAAGCAGATAAAATTCTTTTTCTTCCGGATAAAAAGAGATAGCTTTATTTAAAACAGTAACCGCATTTGTACTGTTATTTTCTTCGATTTCCAATTTTGAAAGATAACTGAACGCATCTTTATATTTTGGATTCTGATTGATAACATGGTTGAAATAATAGCGTGCGCTGTCTTTTTGTTGGGTAAGCCAATGAGCTCTTCCCAAAAGAAGATGAAAATCCAGATAGTTGGGTGCTTTTTTAATTCCCAATCGTGATAATTCAATAGCTTTTGAGTAATCTTTTTTCGTGTTTAACTCGTATGCCGCTTTTATCAAAAGGCTGTCTGTATCAATTTTTTGTGCCTGAACATTGAAAACAAACAGCAGGTTTATTATGATTATAAGTATTATTTTTTTCACTGTAACTGCTTTGAATTAATAAATCCTTTTCGCGACATCATTCCCCATTTTTGTTTTCTTCGTATCAGATAATTCCAATACCCGTTTAATGAGGCGAAAACGTTCACCGGATGATAGATGAAAGGTTCTAAAAAAACCATTACGATCAATTTGAATATCTCCTTGACATCGGAATAATGCTTGTAAAGCAATTGATCCAAAAGAACCGATAACAGTGTTATCGTCGTATAGAACAGGTAAATGAACACACTCGCTGTAAAAAGTAAATTATAGCTGATGTCGAAATAAAGAAAGTCCAGTAACAAAACAGCCAATCCGATAACTTCCAGTACAGGTACGGCAAATTCAAAGAAAACAAAATAAGGAAAGGCGAGTAATCCCGTTTTTCCGTATTTCGGGTTCAGAAACAGTTTTCTGTGCATATACAATGCCTGAATTAAGCCTCTTGACCATCTTTTGCGTTGTTTCATGAACAATTCCATAGTGTCAGGAACTTCAGTCCAGCAAAGTGTTTCCGGAATGTATTTGATCAGGAATTTTTCATTTTTCTCATGCATGTATTTTCTCATGCGGGTAATTAATTCAAGATCTTCTCCTAATGATTTATGAAAGTAGCCTCCCACTTTGATCACCGTTTCCTTGTCAAACATTCCTAATCCGCCAGACACTAAGAGTAAACTGTTAATTCTGCTCCAGGCCATCCTTCCGAATATGAAGGCTCTGATGTATTCCAATTCCTGAAATCCGACAAACAATTTACTCGGATAACGTGATTTGTATAGTACGCCGTCTTTGAATTCACAGGAGTTAGATGTTCGTATCGTGGCGCCGGTAGCGATAACTTTTTCTGTATTCTCAATAAAGGGTTTTACTAAAATAGCTACAGTATCTTTTCGCAAAATGCAATCCACATCGGTGCAAAGGAAAAGAGAATATTTGGCCGAATTGATTCCGGCATTGGTAGCATCGGCTTTGCTGTTTCCGTTAAATTTATCAACAACCAATAATTTTGAATATATCGGATTGGTTGATTTGTAATGTCCTTTTACCGGTTGTGTGTGAATCTTTTCCTGATAGAAAAAATCAACTTTCACCAAACTGAATTCGGATATAAGCAATTCCAGAGAATTATCCGTGCTGCCATCGTTTACAATAATTACTTCAAATTTCGGATATTCTTGGGAAAGTAACGATTTGACATTGTACACAATGGTTGCAGATTCATTGAATGCAGGTGCAATTATGGAAACCCCAACGGTATGGTTGGATTTAATCAATACGTCTTTGTGCAAATAGTATTTCGAGTTGTAATATTTTTTGATGGCCAGATAAGACATTATTGCCAAAACCAAATAAATTATTACATAGCTTACCGAAAAATAACCTGCAAAAATTTCGTATTGATTTACAAAGAATTCTAACGTTTTCAATTTAAATATGGATTAGTGGCGTGTAACACAATTTTATCAATGATGTAGTCCTCGTTACTGTCACCGGAGGTGAAGTTTTTAAAGTAGGATTGATCTATTTTATTGATACAGCTTACAATTTCAAACTTGATTTCCAAATCGTTTTCCTGAGTCAGGATTTGCGATGCAAATTCAACGGTTTTTTGATTTCCGATAATTCCCAATGTTTTCAGGCAGGAAATCTTATTTCGTTTATTTGTTTCTTTCGGATAGTGATTTATAAGGATGTCATTGGCTTCATAAATGGTTAATTCCCTTATGGCTAATAATGTTTCTTTTCTCACCAAAACATCAGTGTTAAGTAATAGCTGCTTTATTTGCGGTATGGTCAATGCTTCTTTGTATCGAATCATTAGCTTCAAAGCCAGAATTACAATGGAATTATTCTCATGGGAAATCCATTTCGTTATGTTTTTTGGAAGTTTGGATTTTTTCTGATAGATAATATCTAAGATTTTGAGTTCATCCGCCATTGAGATCTTTTCGGTGTAATTGTCCAAAATCCCAAACTTTTCATCTGAAAGCGCTATGGTAGCTATTAATGCATTTGAACGCAGGTATTTGTTTTTGTCTTTTAAAAGTGATTTTAGTTGACCTTTTTTGATTTTATAGTCCAAAACCTGGTAATGAAAAATACCCAAGGATTTATAATACCATCTTTTATCTTTGATTAGTTTTTGGCTATGGCTTTGTAAACCGAAATATTTATAAATTAATAAGATCCTGTTTTGATCGAATCCGTGAACGTTTTGTTTGAAATGGATCAGTTTGTTAAGCACCATATACTGGCACCATTTTTTCTGAAAAGGGATTACGGTTTTAAACTCAGCAATTTTTTTCTTCAGTTCTTTTGAATCGTAAACTGAAAAAATAATGTCTGTTAAAAAATCATTTACCAAAGAATCGATTTCCTTTTTCTTGGAAGCTAAATGTTCAAATCGGTATCGGTTAGTAATGAGGAAAAAAATCAATACCGTCAGAAGCACTATAAAAAGTGGAATCAGAACGAATTTCAAAAGTAAGAAAATGCATTCAGCTGAATTACAGGTAGTTAAATCAATAAGATTTAGGCTGTTAAAAAAATCTGAAGCTGGTTTGAAATCTAATTCCCCTGTTTTAGCGGTAATGGTTTGATTTTTGTCTTTAAGGAAGAAAAAAATAAGATTAAACATACAAAATAATCACAAAATCACGGTTATTTAGGTTTTTATATAACAGATTTGGGAATATGTTTGAATAAAAATCAAAATTAGCGGCAAATATAGAGATAAAATTCGTTTTTAGTTTGTTAAATGTTGTATTTGACTAAAAATCTTCAAAAACGCCTAATCCAAAAAGAGCAAAATCGTATTTTACGGGGTCCGTCGGGTCAAGTAGCCTCAGGTTTTTGTCTAATTCCAAAAGGGCTTTGGCATCGTTTTGTTTACGTGTCAGCAATTCTAATTTGCGTGCGACGTTTCCCGAATGAACGTCTAAAGGACATGAAAGTTTGGAAGGAGCTATGCTTTTCCAGATCCCGAAATCAACACCTTTATTGTCTTTCCGGCACATCCATCGCAGATACATATTGATTCTTTTGGCGGCTGAACCGCTCAAAGGATCGGGTAAATGTTTTTCAGTTCGGGTTAAGTGATTGATTTCGAAGAATATTTTTTTGAATTCGGATATGCTTTTTTGCATAGAGTTTTCTTCCTGATGCAATGCAAAAACAGCTTCAAGTCCGCCGTGGTTTTTGTAAATGTTTTGCAGGCTTTTGATGAATCCGATAAAATCCTGGCCGTTGAATGTTCGATGTACAAAATTTTCAAGGCGTTCCAGGTCTTTTTCAGTATGGCTCATGACGAAATCAAAAGGAGAATTCCCCATCAGATCCATTTTCTTTTGGGCATTTCGGATAATCATCTTACGGTTGCCCCAGGCAATAACCGAAGCCAGAAAACCGGCAATTTCAATATCTTCTTTCAAAGTATAGGAATGCGGAATCTGTATCGGGTCACTTTCGATAAAATTCGGATTATTGTACAGTTCGACTTTCTCGTCGAGGAAGGATTTTAATTCAGAGTGATCCAAAGGTTGATAGAATAAAGAGGCAATAGATAGTAAGTTTATAGAGAATATGGGAAATTCATCCCAAAGCTCATTGCTAATGTAAAGGTCGGATTACTTCATTTCGGATGTTGCCATCGACCATTATCAGTTTTCTGTCGGCCATGTTTGCCAACTCCTCGTTATGCGTCACAATTACGAAAGTTTGCCCGAATTCGTCTCTGAGTTTGAAAAACAGCTGATGCAGATTTTCGGCTGAATGCGTATCTAAATTTCCTGAAGGTTCGTCGGCAAAAATAACTGCAGGCTTATTTATTAAAGCTCTGGCAACGGCAACACGTTGTTGCTCCCCTCCTGAAAGTTCTCCAGGTTTGTGGTCGTATCGGTGTGATAATCCTAAATAATCCAATAAACGTTTTGCTTCCTCTTCGATTTCTTTTTTGTCTTTTCCCGCGATGAATGCTGGAATGCAAACGTTCTCAAGCGCCGTAAATTCAGGTAAAAGCTGATGAAACTGGAAAATGAATCCTAATTTTAGATTTCGGAATTTGGAGATGGCTTTGTCGCTCATCTTCAGAAGATTTTCACCGTTGATGAACAATTCGGTTTCTTTCTCTGCAGTCGGTTTATCAAGTGTACCCATAATTTGAAGCAAAGTGGTTTTTCCCGCTCCCGAAGCTCCAACGATTGATACGACTTCTCCTTTTTTGATATGAAGGTTTACTCCTTTAAGGACGTGCAGTTTATCGAAATATTTATGGATGTTTTTTACCTTGATCATCATTCTCAATTTGTACAAAGAAACGAAGATTTGACAAACTATTAAATCCAAGCGGCTATAAAATTCGTAAGTGTGTTTATAAAGTTTAGTTAAAGAGACTTTGATGTTTAGTTATATAGGTATATTTGATAAACAAAATTGAGACTATGAAAAGTTTATTTTTTAGTTGTTTTGCGCTTGTTTTTATGTCTTGCGAAGGTAAAGACAAAGACAAGGCTGGTAGTGTAAATAAAGAAAACGAAATTGCGGTTATGGATAATCAAAAGCATGAAAAAGCAACATTTGCAGGCGGATGTTTCTGGTGTACGGAAGCGCTTTTTTTGGAATTGAAAGGAGTGGAGAAAGTGATGCCGGGATATACCGGAGGAACGGTTAAAAATCCATCTTATGAAGAAGTGTGTACAGGAACTACCGGTCATGCCGAAGCTATTGAAATTATTTATAATCCGGATTTGGTTTCTTACGAAGATTTATTGGAGGTTTTTTTCGGGACACACGATCCTACAACGTTAAACCGCCAAGGGGCTGATATTGGTACGCAATACAGAAGTGAAGTATTTTACCATTCGGAAGCACAGAAAAAAGAAGTCGAGAATTTTATTCAGTTGTTGAACGAACAAAATTTCTATGGTAAAAAAGTGGTGACCAAAGTTTCTGCTGCCAAGGAATTTTACCCGGCGGAAGATTACCATCAGAATTATTACAGCCGAAATAAAAATCAGGGATATTGTATGGCAGTTATCAGTCCGAAATTGGATAAACTGAAAAAAAACTACAAATCGAAACTGAAATAAAGCTAAACCGATTTGTTAGGTTTATTTGAGGTAGGCAAAGCAATGTGACTGGAATTTTTGCATCGGATTTGTGCCTGATTTGTGAAAAAAAAAAGTAAATGACAGAAACAGGAATAGTAAAAACAGAAAAGAGTTCACGAAACCGAAACCTGATTTTAGGCATTATTTTCGATTTGGTTGGATATGCTTCTTACGGAGTTCCTTTTTTAGCTGAAATTACAGATGTGGTTTGGGCTCCGATAGCGGGGTTTGTGTTGTCACGTATGTATAAAGGAACGGTGGGAAGAGTAGGAGGGCTTTTGGAATTTCTGGAAGAATTGATTCCAGGAACGGATTTCATACCGACATTTACGTTAACGTGGATATATACTTATCTGATAAAGAAAGAGGAAAAGTAAACAGAAGGAGGCTTATTGGTCTCCTTTTTTATTTTCGAACGCGTCGGCGATAAATCCAAGTTTCATTCCGCGCAACATTTTGAAAACAAAATTTTTAAAGAAAGTATGTTGCCCGAATATTGTTCCGATAAGAACAAGCAAAACTTTATATACAGGTAAAATTATCAGGATATAAAGCGCCCAATAAAATACCGGATGCAAATTATCCCTGGTAATACCTAACCATGTCAGGATGGGCTTCGAAAGAAAGGAAGCAGTGGTTCCGGTAATGGCAAAAACGATAAATATAATCGTCATCTGCCAGTTACTTTTTATACCCCAACGTTGTTTTAAATTAGACATTTTTAAAAAATATGCCCAAAAATACAAATTATGGTCGAGGCGTAAAACCTCCTAAGCGAATATTATTTTTTAACTGAAAATAAACCAGATAATTATAAAGCAGATAATTTACTTCGTAACCGTAATCTGTTCCGGTATCATAATCAATATGCAGATTGAACAATTGTGAATCTAGTTTTGTTTTTGGTGAACGTACTCTATTGTTCCATTCGATTATCCATGGAGCATTACGGCTTTCCAGTTGTTTTTGTGTATAAACCCCACGTGGTTTAGCTGTTGATTGCAGCCACGGATTAAAACCGCCGTCGATAATTAATATCTCATATTTAATTTCTGGGTTTTTAATCCAAAGGGAGTCGCTTGTAGTATTATTAGATTTGTTTTCAGCAACAGTCTTCGCATTCGGGTTATTTTCAGCCACGGGCTTCGATGTCGAATTACATCCGAACATTATAGTAACCAAGGTTACGACAAGTATGTAAATCAAGGTTTTCATCACTTCGGAATTTACTGTAAAGTTACTAAAACTCAGGTAAAAGAAATATCTAATTAACAAAAAGCCAGACGTTTATGTCTGGCTTCTAGCTGTATGCTTTATTTTACTTTCCGAATAGTTTGCTGAGAATTCCGCTTAAAAAACCACCACTTTTTCCGGAAACGGCTGCAGTGGCATCATTGATGTCTACTTTTCCGTCCCTGTTTTGATCCAATCCAAACTGGCCGCCGTATTTAGTGATGGCATCCATTAATCCCGATCCGCCTCCGATAGAGTTAACAATATCAGAAACATTAAATCCAGGCTGATTAGGATCATTGGCCTTGCCTATTAAAGAACCCAATACGTTCGGGATCATATTCCCGGCGACATCAGATGCAGCATTAGAACTTAAACCAAATTTCTGTCCCAAATTGCCCGAAAGCTGTTCGGTCAACTGTTTTACAACGGGATTTGAAGCATCAATATTTCCGCCATTTAAAAGTCCTGCAATATCGTTTACATTGCCTTGCGCTACCATATTTTGGAGCCCTAACAAAATACTGTTCCCGGTTTCGTTCATTACGGCCTCGTTATGCTCGTTTGGAACTGACGGATTTCTAACAATGGCATCACCACCAAATTGTTTTACTAATTCTGATATCTGATCTAACATTGAAATAAATTTTAAAGGTTGGATATCAAATTTAGCAAAAAATATTTACAAATTTGAGTTAATCGTTCTTTAACAAACTGATAATCTGCGTTGCCAGTTCTGTTCCGATTCGATCTTGGGCTTCCAATGTAGCGGCACCAATATGCGGAGTCATGGAAATCTTCGGATGCATCAAAACCTGAATGGCCGGCGTCGGTTCTTCTTCAAAAACATCCAAACCTGCGAAAAGTACTTTTTCTTCATCTAAAGCGTCAATAAGGGCCACTTCATCGATAACACCACCTCTGGCGCAATTGATTATACCTACGCCATTTTTCATCATTGCAAATTCTTTGCTTCCAATTAAATGGTCACCTACTGCCGGGGTATGAACGGTGATGAAATCAGAATGTTTGAAAATATCTTCCAAAGGTTCTGTTTCGATGTTTACATTGATGAACTGGCCGTTATAGAAATCTACTTTGATTACCGCTTCGTCAACGTGTTTGTCTGTTGCCAGAACTTTCATTCCAAAGCCAAGCGCCATTCTGGCTACTTCACGCCCGATACGGCCAAAACCGATAATTCCGATGGTTTTTCCGCGAAGTTCGATACCGTTCGTATAGGCTTTTTTCAGATTGTTGAATTGCGAATCGCCTTCCAAAGGCATGTTTCTGTTGGCATCATGTAAAAAACGAGCTCCCGAGAATAAGTGCGCGAAAACCAATTCGGCTACAGATTCCGAAGAAGAAGCCGGCGTATTGATTACGTGAATCCCTTTTTCAACGGCATAATCTACGTCGATATTGTCCATTCCAACACCGCCACGACCGATGATTTTTAAAGAGGGGCAATTGTCTATAATATCTTTGCGTACTTTGGTTGCACTGCGAACTAAGAGTACAGAAATGTCATTGTTGTTGATATAATTGGCAACCTGTTCTTGTGCTACTTTGGTTGTTATAACTTCAAATCCGGCTTTTTCAAGAGCGATGATACCGCTTTCTGATAGACCGTCGTTTGCTAATATTTTCATTTATTATTTTATTAATTTATGAAGGTAGATGGGAAAAGAGATCTTTCAAATACCACTTCTTCTTCTGCCTTCTGCCTTCTGCTATCTAATTACTGAATACTTTTTTCTAACTCTTTCATCACGTCAACTAAAACCTGAACGCTACCAATCGGCAATGCGTTGTACATAGAAGCCCTGTAACCTCCTACAGAACGGTGCCCTGTGATTCCCGAAATTCCTGCTGCTTTCCACATCGAATAGAAAAGTTCCTTATGATTTTCATCATTCAATACGAAGGTCGCATTCATGTTCGAACGGTCTTCTTTTACGGTAGTTCCTCTGAAAAGCGGGTTTCTGTCTATTTCTTCGTAAAGCAGTTTTGCTTTAGCTTCGTTGACTTTTTCAATTGCTGCGATTCCGCCAAGGTTTTTTAGCCATTGTAAGGTAAGAAGCGACGTATATACTGCAAAAACCGCAGGCGTATTGTACATGCTTTCCTTTTCAATATGCTGCTGATAGTTCATTATATTTGGAATCGCTCTTCCGGTTTTGCCAAGAATTTCTTCTTTTACAACAATCAGCGTTGTTCCGGCAGGGCCCATGTTTTTTTGGGCTCCGGCATAAATCAAATCGAATTTTGAAAAATCTAAAGTTCTGGAAAAAATATCCGAACTCATGTCGCAAACTATTGGAACATTTGTTTCCGGAAAGCTCCTCATTTGTGTTCCGAAAATAGTGTTGTTGCTGGTGCAGTGGAAATAATCTGCATCCGAAGGAATAGAATATTCTTTTGGAATATAAACGTAATTGTCTGATTTAGAAGAAGCAACTACGACTGTTTCGCCGAAAGGTTTTGCTTCTTTGATGGCGTTGTTTGCCCAGGTTCCGGTGTCAAGATAGGCTGCTTTTCCGTCAACTTTCATTAGGTTATAAGGAACTCGCAAGAATTCCATGCTCGCGCCACCTTGTAAAAACACTGCCTGATAACCTTTTCCTGTTAAGCCTAAAAGCTCTAAAGCCAAGGCTCTGGCTTCCTCCATTACGGCCACGAAAGCCTTGTCTCTGTGGGAAATTTCAAGGATGGACAATCCCATACCGTTGAAATCTAATACTGCTTGTGATGCTTTTTCAAATACTTCCTGAGGCAGAATACACGGCCCGGCGCTGAAATTATGTTTTTTCATTATTTAGTCGTTAAAAACCTGGATTACTGCTTCTTTTTCTATCAATTCGGTAAATTTACCATTAAAACGGGTTGCTTTCACCAGATGGTTGTCAATCCAGTGATAGTTTCCTCCTCTTGGTTTACCAAATAAAATACTGTGGAATCTGAATCCGTGTTTATTCAGCCATTGCGTGGTTACTTCTCTGTGTTCTTCTGTTCTTGAGGTAAAGAAACAAATCTGATGGCCTTCATCATACCATTTGTTGATGGTTTCCAGGGCATCGGGAAATGGCTCGCAGGTTGCCATTCTTTCGGGTTGTTCGTTGGGAACGTCTTCCGTAATTGTACCGTCAATGTCAATGAGGTAGTTCTTAATCCCGTTTGGTAAAACTGGACTAATGTTGTCTTTGTGTTGTAGTTGCATTAGCGTTGTGTGTTTAATGCAAGCAAATTTCAAAATAAAAAACGAATTTATTTATAAAAAAACACAAATGGGATAATTATTATCATTTTCGGGACTAAAATGCTATATTTTTAATAAAAATGAAATAGTATCGACATTATCAGCATAATCACATAATTTTGGTTTTTGTGATTTTCCAAACAAAATACTGCGATTTATCAAATTATTTGACACAATGCATTGGATTTTTTCCGAATCTTCTAACAGTCTACTTTTTATGGCTTCCAAATCGTCGTAATATTCATAAAAGACAGAAGAAATAGGGGAAGCATATCCCGGATCTTCTTTTAAAGTCAAAAATTCGTTATCCAAAAGCTTAAAAAGGCTCATTAAGAATACTGCTTTGTTGTAATCGTAATTGTTGGCATACTTTTCATAATGAATAATGTCTCCATATTTATATATAGATTCAAAAAACATTTTGAAATCGTATCCTCTGGGAACAAAAAGCTTGGAAACATTTCGGCATCCCAAACCAAAATACCTGAAAATATCTTCTCCTAATGCTTCTAAATCTTCTTTGGATTCTTTTCCGTTAAGAACCGCAACAGAATTTCTGTTTTTGCGGATGATGTTTGGCACATCTTTAAAATAATAATCAAAGTATCGCGCCGTATTGTTGCTTCCGGTGGCAATTACCGCGTCAAAATTTTCCAGTTTCCCTTCAATAAACGTGATGTTGTCAGCCATTTCCGGAGCTACAGCGATGAGGTAATCGGCTAAGAAGGGAAGTAGCTTCTGATCGCTGGAAGACATTTTTACCAATACGTTATGACCGGAAATCAATACGCTTAAAAAATCATGGAAACCCACCAGCGGAATGTTGCCGGCAAGAATTAATCCGACAGTTTTTGGCTGAACATTTGAAAAATCATAAGCAGAAAGCCATTCATTCAAGTTTTCATCGGTTAATGCTTCTGCCCATGAATCTATTGCATAATGCACTTGTTCCGGTGTAAACCAACCATTATGACTTTGCGATAACTGAATCAGATCGATAAACTTATCAAAGAACAAATCATTGTATAAGACGCCTACTTTTTTAGCAGAGTTATCCAATGAAAACTGGCTTAAAAATTTGCCTAATTCTATGAAAGCTGATTTTTTCTGATTAAGGTCCATATAATTTGTTTATGATAGGTTTTGATTGTAATTTTGTGCAAATTTACGCTTAATAATTAATATACGCTATGGCAATCATAATAACAGACGAATGTATCAACTGCGGGGCATGTGAACCGGAGTGTCCAAATACTGCAATTTATGAAGGAGCAGACGACTGGAGATACAAAGACGGAACAAGTTTGAGAGGTAAAATCGTTCTTCCGGATGGAACTGAAGTGGATGCAGACGCTCCGCAAACGCCTATTTCTGATGACATTTACTTCATTGTTCCAGGAAAATGTACGGAATGTAAAGGAT
Source organism: Flavobacterium enshiense DK69 (assembly GCF_000498495.1). Lineage (GTDB taxonomy): Bacteria > Bacteroidota > Bacteroidia > Flavobacteriales > Flavobacteriaceae > Flavobacterium > Flavobacterium enshiense. The sequence continues at coordinate 58,852 of NZ_AVCS01000002.1, forward strand.
TCCATGAAGAGCCGCAATGTGCTGCCGTTTGTCCGGTAGATTGTTGTGTTCCGGATGATAATCATGTGGAAGACGAAGAAACGTTGTTAAACAGACAAGCATTTTTGCATAACGAATAAGTTTGTTTTCAAAGATTACTTAATAAGCCTGAATTGTTGGATGACTTTTCAGGCTTTTTTATAAAATGAAAAAACCGCTTTGTAAAAAGACAGATTTACGCAGCGGTTATTATTTTATTGATTAATAACTCTATTTCAAAGTGACAGTGCTCACATCAACGGTTATTTCTTTTAATCGCTTTTCAACTTCCGGTGTCATGCTAGCTTGGTAACGGCCGTTTAAATGTTTGGCAAGGAATTTTTCTGCTTCGGCATACATCGCCATATTATTGACAGGTCTTGCAAAACCATGTCCCTCATCGGGTGCTAAAATATAGGAGACAGGAAATCCTCTGTCGCGTAATGCAACAACTATTTGATCTGATTCTGCTTTGTTCACTCTTGGGTCATTCGCTCCTTGTACTACCATGAGAGGTGTTTTAATTTTATTGGCATGGGTCAAAGGTGATTGTCGTACTAGCTGTTCTTTGCCTTCAGGGGTGGTTGGGTCTCCCATTCTCAAATAAAACACTTTTCGAATTGATTCCCAATAAGGAGGGATGGAGTTAAGTAACGTGTTCAGATTGGAAGGTCCTACGATGGAAACGGCTGCGGCATAAGTGTCTGGCGTGAATGTTACACCGGCTAATGTTGCATACCCCCCGTAAGAGCCGCCCATTATGCCGACTCTTTTAGGGTCCGCAATACCTTGATTAACCAGGTATTTGACTCCCCAAGTGATGTCGTCCTGCATTTTTTGCCCCCATTCATTATTCCCGGCATCAATGAATTTTTTGCCGTAGCCGCTCGAACCTCTGAAATTTGGGAGTAGAACTGCATAACCTCTATTGGCTAAAAATTGAGGAAGCCCACCATACCCCCAATAAATTCTCGACCATGGACCACCGTGAGGAACCACAATTAATGGAAGATTTTTTTTGTCAACACCTTTAGGTAAAACCAAAAAGGCCGGTATTTCCATTCCATCTGAAGATTTATAGGAAATGGAATTCATTTTCGCTAAATTTTTGATTGGGATTTTTGGTCTGGGTGAATATTGAAAAGTTGTTTTTTTCGTTGTTCTGTCGAAGAGATACACACTGCCAGGGTTGATATCACTTGAAACATTGAAAAGCCAGAGATTTTCATCAAAGTTGGAAGAAAAGAATGAGATATCATCATTAGGAAATGATTTTTGAATCATTTTATAATCATTTTCAAATCTCTTGTCTTTCCAGTAGATTCTTCGTCTGCTGTCATTGTAAATTGTTGAAATGATTGATTTTGTTTTTTCGGAAAAATTAAGACTATTTAAATCAACTTTGTTTAGAGGATCTTTTTCTACAAACTCTTCTTTTTTGGTTATGGGATCTAATAAGATTAATTGTGAGAAGTTTATATCATCACCTTTGTTGGTTACGATATAAATTTTCTTGTTGTCTTTGTCAAAAATGTATGGATCGGACGACTCAAATGAGTTGGTACTGTATATTTTTTCGAAGCCATTCTTTTCAACCCTTAATATATCATTACTTCCGTCCTGATTGGAACGTGTGGCTAATCGTAAGTTACCGTCCCAGTCAAAAATCCAGCCGGTAATTCTGTCGGTTTCCAAGTTTTTATAAATTAAGGTTTTTTCTCCTGTGGAAATTTTTAATTTATAAAGATCATGCCATGCTTTATCGCGGTCGTTTAATCCTATGTAAATTATATCGGGATCATTTAATGGAAGTTCATAAATATAAACCCTGACACCTTTTAAGTTTGTTAAGTCTTTACTTGTTGGCACATCTTGTCCTTTTTTTAAGGCTTCATTTGGGTCGATCGCATAAAGGTTGAAATTTTCATCACCTCCTTTATCTTGAGAATACAGGATATACTTCCCATTTCTCGACCAGAAGTAATTGGAAATAGGACGCAGGGTATCAGCTGAGACTGGTTTGGCTTTTTTGAAGTCCTCATTAGTTTTTTTTACCCAAATGTTCCTCGTTCCTTTATAGGTTTTAATGAAAGAAATAAATTTACCGTCGGGTGACAATTGCGCTCCGGTAATTTCAGGATCCCCAAAAAACAACTCTCTGTCAATAATGGGAGGCAATTGTTTTTTTTGCGCCAAATTGGTCAGACTCATTAAAGCAAAACCAATAAAAAAAATAATCTTGATTTGTTTCATAATCCTAATAGTTTAATGTTACTTATGGCCAAATGGCTATTTGCTTATGCAGTAATTACTAATGATAATGAAAAATGTAGGTAGGGGAATTCTGAATTGGATCTTAAAGATACCTTTTTTTAGAGAATCACTTTCTTTTTTACGTTAATGTGTAATTTTATTTCGTTGATTTTTAGGTGTTTGTTTTTTAAATGGTTTTGTTTAAGTATGATCTTGATTTAAAACTTGTTTCGATTTGAAAAAACATAAAAAAAACCGCCCTGCAAAATGCAAAAAGCGGTTTTTAAACAAACTAAACCAATTTTCAAGTCAGATAACCCTTTGGGTTAAAAGCAGTAAGTGTTTTCAGCCACAACTTTGGCAGCGATAGTTTCTCGTAAAGCCGCTACGTTTGGCATGTTTGTGTATTTTGTGAATCGGCGTAATCCCATTAACATCATTCGTTGTTCATCGCCTTCAGCAAAAGAGGCGATACCTTCTTTTCCTTTTTGAGTGATGATGTCTACAGCATGATATAAATACAATTGCGCCATTGCAATTTGTTCTTTTACGTTTTCAGCACCTTTTGATTTTGCTAATTTTTCGGTTCTCAGAACGGTACTTTCCGCCATGTAGATTTCGATCAGCATATCGGCAGCAGCCAGCAGCAGTTGTTGGTGTGCTTCTAAATCAGGGCCATATTTCTGAACTGCAGAACCTGCAACCATTAAAAAGGCTTTTTTCAGTTTTCTGATCATTTCTTTTTCTTCCGCAAATAATTCGGAATGATCAGGCATGTCGAAAGAAGGGATTCCCATTAATTCCTCAGCCACTTTCATCGCAGGGCCTAATAAATCAACATGTCCTTTCATTGCTTTTTTAATTAACATCCCCACCGAAAGCATGCGGTTAATTTCGTTGGTACCCTCATAAATACGGGCAATACGCGCATCTCTCCAGGCAGCTTCCATCGGAGTGTCTTCAGAGAATCCCATTCCTCCAAATACTTGGATACCTTCGTCGGTACAGTTTTGAATATCTTCAGAAACAGCAACTTTAAGGATGGAACATTCTATAGCAAATTCTTCAACTCCTTTTAATTCGGCTTCCTGATGTGAATTTCCTTCGGCTTCACGTGCATTGATTCTTTCTTCGATACTGCCAGTGGCGCGGTATGTTGCACTTTCGCCGGCATAACATGAAGCAGACATCTCTGCAATTTTAGAACGGATCGCTCCGAAATTAGCAATAGGAGTATTAAACTGCAGTCTTTCGTTAGCGTATTTAACAGCTCCGGATATAGTTCGGCGCTGTGCATCCAAACAAGCGGCAGCCAATTTAATACGACCAACGTTTAAGGCGTTCATGGCAATTTTGAAACCTTCTCCGCGACCGGCCAACATATTCTCAACAGGAACTACCGTGTCACTGAAAAATACCTGACGGGTAGAAGAGGAACGGATTCCCAGTTTGTGCTCTTCCTCGCCAAGGGTAATCCCGTTTGGATTGGCAGGATCGTATTCCACTATGAAACCAGTAATGTTTTTGTCGTGTTCGATGCGTGCAAAAACAATCATCAGGCGACAGAAACCGGCATTGGAAATCCACATTTTCTGTCCGTTGATTTTATAGCTTTTACCATCGGCTGAAAGTTCTGCTCTCGTTTTTCCGGAATTAGCATCCGAACCGGCATCCGGCTCTGTCAGACAGTAGGAACCAAACCATTCCCCGCTGGCTAATTTCGGAATATATTTTTGTTTTTGCTCTTCGGTTCCATATAAAGTAATAGGCAATGTACCAATCCCGGTATGTGCTCCAAAAGCGGTCGAGAACGAACCTGTTGCACCGGAGATATAATCACAAACCAATACCGTATTGGTGAATCCCATGCCTAATCCACCGTATTCTTCCGGAACGGCTATACTCAGAAAACCTAGTTCTCCGGCTTTCTTCATGCACTCTTCGGTATAGGCATAATCTTTTTGTTCAAATTTATCTTTATGGGCCCAAAGTTCTTTATCAACAAACTCTTTTACCGAGTCCCGCATCATAATCTGATCTTCTGTGAAATCTTCCGGCGTGAAAACAGTTTCACATTTTGTTTCTTTGACAAGGAATTGACCTCCTCTGGTGATATCTTCCATGGTTTTTTTGTTTTGTATTAGAATATCTTCCATAGTTTTTAATTTTTTTTTCTCAAACTTGTCATTTCGACGAAAGAGAAATCACGTTATACAATAGTTTTACTTTATCAGATTGCTTTATCCTGGAGTCCCCTTTCGTCAGAAAGACAGAAAGAAGAAGCGTTTATTATAATAACTCGTAAATTCCAGCAGTTCCTTGTCCTGTTCCCACACACATGGTTACCATTCCATATTTGTTACCGCGGCGTTTCATTTCGTCGAATAACTGAACAGAAAGTTTAGCGCCGGTACAACCCAGAGGATGCCCTAAGGCAATAGCGCCACCGTTTACGTTTACGATATCGGGATTTAATCCCAATTCACGGATAACGGCTAAAGATTGCGATGCAAATGCTTCGTTAAGTTCGATTAATTCGATGTCTTTTAATTGCATGCCGGCCTGTTTTACGGCTTTCGGAATGGCTTTTACAGGGCCGATTCCCATAATTCTTGGCTCTACACCAGAAGAAGCGAAGTTGACTAATCTTGCAATCGGTTCAAGGTTTAATTCTTTTACTAATTCTTCCGACATTACCAGTACGAATGCCGCACCGTCGCTCATTTGTGAAGAGTTTCCTGCTGTAACCGAACCATCGGCAGCAAAAACAGGTTTCAATTTTGATAATGCATCTTTATTTGTATCCGCTCTCGGACCTTCATCTTTAGTGACAACATAAGATTTGGCTGCTTTTTTACCATTCTCATCGATATAAACCTGTTCAACGGTAATTGGTGCGATTTGTTTATCGAACTTGCCTTCTGCTTGGGCTTTAAGCGCTTTTTGGTGCGAGTTGTACGCAAACTCATCCTGATCATCGCGGGAAACATTGAATTGTTTGGCAACCGCTTCGGCTGTCAGTCCCATTCCCCAGTAGTAATCTTCATGTCCTGCAGCTGCGGCTTTATAATCCGGAGTGGGTTTGTAACCTCCCATCGGAATATAACTCATGCTTTCGGCCCCACCGGCAATGATACAATTCGCCATTCCGGCCTGGATTTTAGCAGTCGCCATCCCGATTGTTTCAATTCCTGATGCACAATAACGGTTTACGGTCACGCCCGGAACATCATCGATTTTTAATCCCATCAAAGAGATTAATCGACCCATGTTTAAACCTTGTTCGGCTTCCGGCATGGCATTTCCAACCATCACATCATCGATTCGGGTTTTGTCGAAATCTGGCAGTTCGTTCATCATGTGCTCGATGGTTTCGGCTGCCAGTTCATCAGGTCTTTTAAAGCGGAACACTCCTTTTGGCGCTTTACCAACGGCGGTTCTGTATGCTTTTACTATATACGCTGTTTTCATTATTTTAGATTTTAAATTTTAAATCATTTGTATTGATTTTTAGTTGTTTTATCAAAAATCAACGCGAATAATTCAACCTATTATGTACGTAATTAATTGCGAAGTGGTTTTCCTTTGGTTAACATAAATTGGATTCTTTCCAGTGTTTTTCTTTCGGTACAAAGCGATAAGAAAGCTTCCCGTTCTAAATCCAATAAATATTGTTCGGTTACTAATGTTGGTTCGGATAAATCACCTCCAGCCATTACATAAGCCAGTTTATTGGCAATTTTCTGGTCGTGCTCAGATATATACTGACCGGCAACCATACTGTCTGTTCCAACCAGGAACATTCCTAATGCCTGTTTTCCTAAAACTTTAATGTCTTTGCGTTTCACGGGTTGTGTGTAGCCGGCTTCTGCCATTAGCAGCGCGTGTTTTTTAGCTTCAGCAATCTGGCGGTCTTTGTTAACCACGACAATATCCCTGCCTTTTTGAAGTACTCCTATATCAAAGCCTTCATAAGCCGATGTAGCCACTTTCGCCATACCAATCGAAAGGAAATATTCCTGCAACACGTTTAATTCGACGTCGTTTTTTCGGAAGGTATCCGAAGCACGAAGCGCCATTTCTTTTGAGCCACCACCGCCCGGAATTACACCGACGCCAAATTCAACTAAACCAATGTAGGTTTCGGCTGCCACCACGGCTTTATCTGCGTGCATGGTTAGCTCACAACCACCTCCTAACGTCATTCCGTGAGGCGCTGCAATTACTGGGATTGCTGAATATCGTAAACGCATCATGGTGTCCTGGAACATTTTGATGGCCATGTTTAATTCGTCATATTCTTGTTCAACCGCCATCATGAAAATCATGCCTATATTGGCTCCAACCGAGAAATTGGCTGCCTGATTTCCGATAACCAAGCCCTGAAAATCTTTTTCGGCTAAATCGACGGCTTTGTTAATACCTTGAATTACACCTCCACCAATAGTATTCATTTTGGACTGGAATTCTAAATTCAAAATTCCATCTCCCAAATCCTGAATAACGGCTTCGCTGTTGCTCCACACTTTTTTGCTTTCGCGGATGTTATTTAAGATGATAAATGCGTCTTGTCCCGGAACTTTTACCTGAGATTTTGAAGCAATATCATAATAGTGAGTAGCACCTTCCTTAACCGTATAGAATGATTTGTTTCCGGAAGCAAGCATATCGATTACCCAGGCTGAAGGAACCAGTCCTTCCGCTTTCATCAGTTCGATTCCTTTTTCCACCCCGATGGCATCCCAGATTTCGAACGGACCGTTTTCCCAACCGAAACCAGCTTTCATGGCATCGTCAATTTTGTAGAAATCATCGGTGATCTCAGGAACTCTGTTTGAAACGTAAGCGAACATGGCAGTGAAATTCTTTCTGTAGAATTCACCTGCTTTGTCGGTCCCTTTTACTAATACTTTGAAACGATCAATAGGTTTGTCAATCGTTTTGGTCATTTCCAAAGTGGCAAAAGATGCTTTTTTAGCCGCTCTGTATTCTAAAGTATCTAAATCTAAGGAAAGTATGTCTTTATCAACTTTTTTGTAGAATCCTTGTCCTGTTTTGCTTCCGAACCAGTTGTTTTCCAACATTATTTTAATAAAATCAGGAAGTTTGAACAATTCGTGTGCTTCGTCGTCCAGGCAGTTTTCGTATAAACCATTGGCAACGTGGACCAAAGTATCCAGACCAACAACATCCACGGTTCTGAAAGTCGCTGATTTTGGTCGGCCTATTACCGGTCCGGTTAGTTTATCGACTTCTTCAATGGTTAATCCCATTTCTTTTACCAGATGGAACAAACTCATAATGCCGAAGATTCCGATTCGATTTCCGATGAAAGCAGGCGTATCTTTGGCAACAACTGAAGTTTTTCCAAGGAATTTTTCGCCATATTCATTTAAGAAATCCAGTACTTCTGTTGATGTTTGAGGACCTGGTATGATTTCGAATAATTTTAAATAACGTGCAGGGTTAAAGAAGTGTGTTCCGCAGAAATGTTTCTGGAAATCCTCGCTTCTTCCTTCGCTCATAAAATGAATCGGAATACCGGAAGTGTTGGAAGTAATCAGTGTTCCCGGTTTTCTGTATTTTTCAATCTGTTCGAAAACAGATTTTTTGATGTCTAATCGTTCAACAACAACTTCGATGATCCAATCACAGTCTTTGATTTTTTCTAAATCGTCAGTAGTGTTTCCTGTTGTGATACGACTTGCAAATTTCTGATCGTAAATAGGAGAGGGCTTCGATTTTAGAGCATTGGTTAAATGATCGTTTACAATTCGGTTGCGAACTGCTTTACTTTCCAAAGTCAGACCCTTCTTTTGTTCCATTTCGGTAAGCTCTCGCGGAACAATATCGAGAAGAAGTACTTCAACACCGATATTGGCAAAGTGACAAGCAATTCCGGATCCCATAATTCCGGATCCTACCACCGCTACTTTTTTGATAAGTCGTTTCATCTGTTTGAGTTTGTTGTTTATTGAAAGGGGCTCAAATCTTTGATTTTGGTCTACGGGTGAAGCAAAGGTTGTATCCATTCGTTTAAGATTGTTAGTTTTTCTATTCGTTGTTTTCTGTATGGAATATGTTTTTATCAGCAATCAATTCATTTATAATTTCCGCCACTTCCATGAAACTGTTCAATTGTTCATCGGTTATATGATTTTTTACGGTTTCATTAAATTTTAATACGGTTGATTTTGACAATTCTCTCTTTTCTTTTCCGAGTCTGGTCAGATGAATAATAACACCACGACCGTCTGTCGGATTTTTTTTTCGCTGAATCAATCCCTTTTCTTCCATCGACTTTAAAGTACGGGTCAGACTTGTTGCTTCCATTCCCATTCTGGTTCCAATTGCCGTTGAAGGCGTTCCTTTTTCCTTGTCGATACTCAGCAGGGCAAATCCTGTAGCCATTGTAGCGCCATATTTTGTGGCTTCTTCATTATACATTCTTGCTACTGCCTGCCAGGTGGCTCTTAAAACATAATCTATGGTTTTGTCTTTCATATTTTGTTTAAAAGGAATTCAAATATACAAATATTTATTATGCATGCATAATAAAATTATATTATTTTTAAGTTTGTTAAAAAAAAACTCCTCAAGTGAGAGGAGTTTGAGTCTTTTCTATGCGTTATTATAGATTTTATCATAAAGATGTTGATATTTTTCTTTTATGATTTTGCGTTTTAATTTCATTGTTGGTGTTAAATGTCCTCCGTCAATTGACCAGATATCAGGGGTAAGTTCAAATCTTTTAACCTGTTCCCAACTTCCGAATTTTTTGTTCAATCCTTCTATTTCTTCGTCTATACGCTGTTTTACTTCCGGATTGGATGAAATTTCAGCTGTAGTTGTTCCGATATTTATGCCTTTTAATTTTGCCCACTCTTTTATAAAATCAAAATTAGGCTGGATGAATGCGCCTGGCATTTTTTCGCCATCGCCAACAACCATAATCTGTTCGATGAAGCGCGATTGCTTAAAGGTGTTTTCCAGTACTTGAGGTGCTACATATTTTCCACCAGAAGTTTTGAACATTTCTTTTTTGCGATCGGTTATTTTTAAGAAGCCGTCAGCGTCCACCTCGCCGATGTCTCCAGTATGGAAATATCCTCCTCTAAGCGCTTCCTCTGTCTGAGTTTCGTCTTTGTAATAGCCCATCATAATATTCGGACCTTTGCAAAGGATTTCGCCGTCTTCAGCAATTTTAACTTCAACACCTTCCAATACGCGTCCCACGGTTCCTATTTTAAATCCTCTGTTGTTTTGGTCGTTTACCGAAATTACAGGGGATGTTTCTGTTAAGCCATAACCTTCCATAATCGGGATACCGGCTGCGGCAAACACTCGGGTAAGTCTTGGTTGTAAGGCAGCGCTTCCGGAAACCATCAATTCCAATTGTCCGCCAAGTCCTTCTTTCCATTTGCTGAAAATAAGTTTACGGGCAATCTTTAATTGAAATTCATACCACCAGCCGTTAGCTTCATAAGGTTCATATTTCAGGCCTAATTCAATAGCCCAAAAGAAAAGTTTCTTTTTGATTCCGGTTAAATCAGCTCCCTTGGCGTATATCTTATCGTATACTTTTTCCAAAAGTCTTGGAACCGCAGTCATTACATTCGGTTTTACTTCTTTCAGGTTATCGCTCATTTTCTCGATACTTTCCGCGAAGTAGATTGAAATACCATAATATTGGTAGAGGTACAAAATCATTCTTTCGAAAATGTGACAAACAGGTAAAAAGCTTAATCCACGGCAATCACCTGCTCTTAATGGTACACGTGGAGCGCTCATCAATACGTCGGATACTATATTGTTATGACTCAGCATGACGCCTTTAGGACGCCCTGTAGTTCCGGAAGTGTAGATTATTGTAGCCAGATCATTTGTCGTAATGCTGTTTTTTCTGTCTTCAACTTCGTTTTGATTGCTTTCGTCTGTTCCTAATTGCAGTACTTCTTTCCAGCTTTTGCTGCCGGAAATATCATTATAGGAATAAATTTCCTTTAGTGAAGGAACATTATGTTTAATCGAATTTATTTTGGCAAAAACTTCACTGTCTGAAACGAAGCAGTACTTGGATTCAGAGTGTCTTAGTATGTATTCGTAATCTTCGGCCGAAATGGTCGGATAAATAGGTACCGTTTGTGCGCCTGTTTGTAAAACGCCTATATCTGTAATATTCCACTCGGTTCTGTTGTTGGAAGATATAATGGCTATCTTGTCATTTTTCTGAACTCCCATTCGAAGCAACCCACGCGAAATGGTATTCGCCTTGTCTACATATTCTTTTGTGGAAGTTTTGACCCATTCTCCGTTTTGTTTGGTTACCAAAGCATCGGACAAATTGTATTTTTCCAACTGATAATATGGGAAATCAAAAAGACGTGTTATTTGATTCATTTTCTCAAATTTTATTACTGCAAAATAGGAAAAATTAAATTTTATTGCAAAAAAAAAGAAAATTACATGGATGGTTTTTGGATTTCGATGTGTTTTTGTGAAAAATAATGAATAACTCGTTGATATATATAGCTTTGGGTTTTACGGTGAATACCATTTTTGTTCTGAATCTCTCTGATTTGCCCTGTTTTTCGATGTCATTTGTTATGAAAATGGAAGGGGTGTGAATCGAAATATGATTTTGAAAAGTAAAATAGTATGCTTTCATAGTATTTTTTGTCGTTGACAAAGAATTTAATTTATGAATTTAAGAGTTTACTAATGTTTTCACAATGAAGGGTTTTTGTCCTCCGTATTTTGTAATTTTGGGCGCTAAAAAAAATGATTTTCATTGGTTTAATATGAAAAATTTCTTCCGTATAAGCGAATATAAAGCGCTGTTGTATAGATTGTTGCTGGTATATTTCTTTTATTTCATTGCCCGAGCCTTATTTTTTGTTTACAATTACAGTTTGCTGAAAGTCAATTCTGTGGGTGAATTTTTCAGGCTGGCTTATCACGGATTAACATTTGACACTACTGCGATTCTTTATATCAACGGCTTATTTATCCTGTTTTCGGTTTTACCGTTTTGGGTTAATACCAAAGCGGGTTATCAGAAATTCTTATTTTATCTGTATTTCGTTACTAATCTGATAGCGTACGCAACGAATTTCATTGATCTGATTTATTACAAATTCATCTACGCCCGTACCACAATTGCCGTTTGGGATTCCCTGGAGCATGAAAAAGATAAAGGTTCTATGATGTTCCGTTTCCTGATAAGCTACTGGCACGTTTATATGCTGTTTTTTCTTTTGGCTGCGTTGTGGATTTACCTGTATAAAAAAGTAAGGGTCGATCATGAACCGGTTACTCACAGTAAAATGAAGTATTTTCCTTTTTCCGTCATCGGTTTATTGGCGGTTGCTTTTTTAACTGTTGGAGGTATACGAGGTGATTTTAAAAAGAGTACGCGTCCTATAAATTTAATAGATGCTAATAGGTATGTAGGGCAACCGCAACATGCCGATATCGTTTTAAATACTCCGTTTGCTATTATAAGGACTGCTGGAACAACAAGTTTCAAAAAAATAAATCTGGTAGATGAAAATGTAGTAGAAGCTAATTTTCAGCCGATTAAACACTACGATAACAATCCGAAATCTACTCCGAATGTGGTGCTGATCATCACTGAAAGTTTTGGAAGGGAATATTGGGGATCTTTCAATAAGGATATGAAAATCCCAGATTATGTTGGCTATACGCCGTTTTTGGATTCTTTGGCGCAACACAGTATGATTTATACCAACGGCTTTGCCAACGGAAGCAAGTCAATTCATGGAATGTCATCGATTATAGCGGGTGTTCCTTCGTTCAGGGATGCATTTACATCCTCTCCGTATCCGAAACAGAAAATACAATCTTTGGTTTCCTGCCTGAAAGAGATGGGATATGATACTTCATTTTTCCACGGAGCGCCAAACGGATCAATGGGCTTTCTCGGTTTCGGAAATATCTTGGGTTTTGATCATTATTACGGTAAAACGGAATTTAATAACGATGCTGAGTTTGACGGCGTGTGGGGAATCTGGGATGAACCTTTCCTGCAGTTCATGAAACAGACGTTGGATAAAAAGCAAAAACCGTTCTTCAGTACGATATTTACGGTTTCCTCACACGAGCCTTATATTGTTCCTGAAAAATATAGGAACAAGTTTCCTAAAGGGCATGTGCCAATGCACCAATGTGTTGGATACACCGATTATTCGTTTAAAAAATTCTTCGAGGAAGCTAAAAAACAGCCTTGGTTTAAAAATACCATTTTTATTATCACGGCCGATCACGGAAACCAAACGTATTATAATGAATATGAAAAAGTGGTCAACCGAACGGCTACTCCGATTCTCATTTATAAACCTGACGGAAGCCTGAAAGGTGTCAATAAAGAATTGGCACAACAAATAGATATTTATCCGACCATCTTAGATATTGTGGGTTATGACAAACCATTCAGAAGCTGGGGAAGAAGTTTAATCGGAGACAAAAAGATAAAGCCGTATACAATTAACTTTAACGGAAACCTGTATCAGTTTCAGCGTGGTAATTATATTTGTACTTTCGACGGTAAGGAAATAGTCGGATATTATGATATAAATGATAAAGCGCTTGAGCGAAATTTAATAGCTAAACCCAACAAAGAGATGTTGGAAAACGCTGAAGCTTGTAAAGCAATTATTCAGGATTACTTCGAAAGAATTATTGATCAGAAATTATATTATAAAAAATAAATTATACATATATGAAAAAGAAAATTGGATTATTAGTCCTTTTAATAGTTTTGGCCGGAGTGGGGAAATATGTTTACGATATGAACATCAACCACAACTTCGAAACCATCACAGAAGGAAAAGTGTATAAAAGTGGTGTGATCCCTCCAGATGAAATAGAGGAGTATGTAAACAAGTATCATATTAAAAGTATCGTGGATTTACGTTTTCCGGGTACGGGCGATGATGTAAATAATCCTGAAATTCCTGCTGAATTGATTGCGGAAAGAGAAGCTATAGCTAAAATCCCTGGAGTGAATTATTTTAACAACGGTTCTGATCAGGTTCCGCAGCAACATAATTTGGACACGTTTTTTAAAATTATGGATGATCAGAAAAACTATCCTGTTTTAATCCACTGTTATCATGGTGTTGGTCGCGCGGAAATGTACTCGGCATTGTATCGTATTGAATATGAAGGAATGGATAGGGATGAAGCAAGAACCTCTACTCGTTTCCTAACCAAATGGAGTTCATTCGATCTGGGCAAGCCTAAAGGAGATTATTTACATAGTTATAAAAGCAGAAAAGAGAAGGAAACAAAATAAGAATCCTTAATTAGGTAATAGAAAAAAGCCGTTTTTGATTTCAAAAATGGCTTTTTTATGCCTTCTTCTGAAAGATCAAGCCAAAGTTATTCCTGATTCAACAAAAAAACAATCATGATTTCATTGTTTGAGGTCTTGAAATTTAACCGGATATAGTTGTGTTGGTCGGATATATTTGATTAAAAGTGATTATTGTCGTAAATTCAATAAAAACTAATTGACTGAATTGTGAAACACATCAATAGAGCAGGAGATGGTTTACTTATAAACGCAGGTTTAAAATCTTCGCTATGGTGTTTAGGGTATTTGCTCTTTTTTCTTCTAATTTCATCGTCCATATTTTCACAACAGTCATCCATAGATACTGCTTATTTAAAAGAATTAGAAAAAGCCAAAAAGTTAATCTCCCAGAACAATTATGAATTGTATCAGCAGGGAACTCAAATCTTAAACGATTTAGAAAATAAGTTAATCACCAAAAAAGACTATGATCAGCTCTTATACTTATATTTAAAAATCTCCTATTTTCATTTAAGGCAATATGATTATAACTCCAGTAAAAAAATACTGGATAAAGCGGGCAAGTTATTGCAAAAACATAACAATAACAGCATTCGCGGAGAATATTATGAGCATTTGGCGGTGTTTTATAATGCTCAGGGAAATAGGGTTCTCGATGAAAAATATACGCTTTTATCTGAAAAGTATCTGACCAAATATGCTCCGAAAATAAAGCAGGTTGACATGTACTATAATCTCACCCTTTTGTATTTAAAAAGGGAAGATTGGAATAAGATGCTGATCAATTCCCTTAAGTTTTTAAAGATAAACGAAGAAACCGGAGGCGACCCGGATCAGCCTGAAATGAATTTATTGGTTGCCGAAAGTTATCTGCATCAGAATCAGTTTGATAAGGCTTCTCAGTATTTGGAAAAAGTAAAAAACTCAGATATCTTTTTAAACCACGATGATGATTTTTTATTAAAATCCAGATATCATTCTATACAAGGTCAGTTGTATGAAAAACAAAACCAATATAAACTGGCGGCAGACAATTTAAAAATTGCAAATGACTATTATAAAAAAAGATTGGTTTACCGAGTGGAAAAAACGAATCATTCGTTAAATCAAAAAAGGGAACTAGAAGTAAAGAATATTGAATTTCAGTCTGTCATAAAGCAAAATCTACTTAAAAGTGAAAATGTCAAGTATAAAAATTACTTGCTTATTCTCTGTTTCATAACCATAATCAGTTTATTGGTACTGCTGTATATTCAATACTGGAATGCCAAATTTAAAAGTTCTACAAACCAGCTCCTAAATGAAAAGAACGAGCTGCTTCATAAAGCCAATTCTGATCTGGAAGCGGCTTTAAACATCAGAAAGAAGTTATTGGATACAATTTCCCATGAATTGCGAACACCAATTTATACTTTAAACGGACTCCTTCATCTGATGAAAGAGGACAAAACTAATTTGGAGAAAAATATAGACCAGTTACAAGCTTCCGTTCAAAACCTCTATAATTTGTCTGGAAATATCATCGAGATTAATGTGTTGGACAGTTTTGATAACGATTACATACCTAAGAAGGATGTGGTTTCATTGCAAGAATTGCTCTCGAAAATGCTTACTTCGGTGAAAAAAAGTAGAAACAACAGCAATAGCGGCTCATTGTTGTTTGATGAAATGATACCAGAAAAATTGATATTCGACGAAGCAAAATTGTATCAGGTATTATTTAGTCTGATTGATAATGCTTTTAAATTTACAAAAAACGGAAGTATTGTTGTTGAAGTAAAAAAAGTATCTGAAACAGAAGAAAAAACACAGATTAAATTTATAATTAGCGATACCGGCATTGGGATAGCTCCCGAAATCAGGGATAAAATATACGATTTGTTTTTTCAGGGTTCTGATAAAATCAATTATGAATATGGAGGAACCGGGCTGGGATTGACCTTAGTTAAAAAAACGCTGGATTTATTTGATAAAACCATCACAATAGATTCGGAGCCCAACTTAGGTACAACTATTTCTTTTTCACTGGATTTTGAAAATTATATGGAATCGGATGAGCCTGAATTGTCAAAATCAAAACGAATAAAAGAACCTTCAGAAATAAGGATTTTACTGGTGGAAGACAATAAAACCAATCAACTCATCACAAAAAGAATCATTACGAAGAAAGGCTATATATGTGATGTTGCCGATAACGGATTTGAAGCCTGTAATATGGTTGGGCTGGCCAATTATTCTTTGGTTTTAATGGATATTATGATGCCGATTATGGATGGTTTTGAAGCATCGGATTATATTTCAAAGTTCAAACCGGATATCCCGATTGTAGCTTTAACAGCTATTTCGGAAGATGTTAATAAGGAATTGTTTTCAGCTTCAAAAATCAAAAAGGTTTTAAGTAAACCGGTAGATGTTGAAGAATTGTACAAGACAATCAGCTTTTATTGTGAATAGAAAAGTTCTATTAACCTTTTGAAACAATATCAATTTTACGATTGATATTTAATATATCCGATTCAAAATGCCACACACCATGCAAAACATCATGCATGATGAAATGTTTGAACGTGATTCGATGTGTATCTGTTTTTTGTCCGCAATTCGAACAAAATTTACCCGATAAAGAAGTGTCACAGTTTAAGCAATTGGTATGATGCATATTAAAGCAAGATAATTTCTTACAATAACACAAAAAAAAGCACCCTAAAATCAGAGTGCTTTCTTTCAAAATTTATTTTAAAATCTTATTTGTTCTTTGCTTCAATCCATTTTCTGGCATTCACAAAAGCTTCGTGCCATGGAGTTACTTCGTTTTTCTCTCCGTTTTCCGGGTAATGTGCCCAGTTCCAAGGGAAAGTAGAACGCTCAATGTGTGGCATGGTTACCAAATGACGTCCTGTTTTGTCGCACATCATAGCTGTGTTGAAAGCAGAACCGTTTGGATTCGCCGGATAACCTTCGTAAGCGTATTTTCCAACGATGTTGTATTTGTCTTCAGAATACGGTAACTTGAATTTACCTTCACCGTGAGAAATCCAAACTCCTAAAGTAGCACCTTCCAAAGAAGAAAGCATTACCGAATTGTTTTTCTGAACCGTTACCGAAGTAAAGCCGCTTTCGTGTTTGTGTGAATTGTTGTGAAGCATTTTTCCGTGTACTTCATGTTCCGGGTTAATCAATTCCAATTCCATGAACAACTGACAACCGTTACAGATACCTACTGATAAAGTGTCTTCGCGTTTGAAGAAATTCTCTAAAGCGGTTTTTGCTTTTTCGTTGTATAAGAATGCTCCGGCCCAACCTTTAGCAGAACCTAATACGTCCGAATTCGAGAAACCTCCAACAGCTCCGATGAACTGAATGTCTTCCAACGTTTCGCGACCCGAAATCAAATCCGTCATGTGAACGTCTTTTACATCGAATCCTGCCAAGTACATGGAGTTTGCCATTTCACGCTCGGAGTTACTTCCTTTTTCACGGATGATAGCTGCTTTTGGTCTTGGCTTACTATTGTCTATAATCGGTGCTTTTCCATCAAAATGAGATGGGAAAGTGTAAATAAGCGGTTGGTTTTTATAGTTGTTGTAACGCTCTAAAGCGGTTCCGTTTTTAGATTGTTTTGAATCTAAAAGGAAAGATGTTTTGTACCAGGTATCTCTTAAATCCGATACATTGAATGTGAACGAATCTGCGTTGTTTTTAATGGTAACTGAATTTCCTTCCGCTACTGAACCGATGTTGAAAATTTCGATGCTGTTCTGAGCAAAAATAGCTTCAACAGATGAATCTGCCTGGAAAACCACTCCGATGTTCTCGTTGAATAATGCTTTTACGGTGTCTTTTTCGCCAAGAGAAGTCAAGTTGAAAGAAGCTCCTAAATTCACATCTGCAAAACACATTTCCAATAAAGTAGTGATTAAACCACCGCTTCCTACGTCGTGTCCGGCATTTATTTTACGATCCTTAATTAAGTCTTGTAAAACGTTGAAGGCTTTTTTGAAGAATTCCGCATTGGTAACGGTCGGCACTTCAGAACCTACTTTGTTTAAAACCTGAGCAAAGGAAGAACCTCCTAATTTGAAAGTATCCTGCGATAAATTGATATAGTAGATGTTTCCGCCGTTTCTTTTCAAAACAGGTTCCACAACTTTAGTAATGTTCGAACAGTTTCCGGCTGCCGAAATAATAACCGTTCCCGGCGCGATTACTTCTTCATTTGGATATTTCTGTTTCATTGAAAGTGAATCTTTTCCGGTTGGAATGTTGATTCCTAATTCGATAGCAAAATCCGAACAACCTTTAACTGCTTCGTATAATCTTGCGTCTTCGCCTTCGTTTTTACAAGCCCACATCCAGTTTGCAGAAAGGGAAACCGATTTTAAATTATCTTTTAATGGCGCCCAAACAAGATTACTTAGCGCTTCTCCAATTGCGTTTCTGGAACCTGCAACCGGATCAACCAATGCCGAAACTGGCGAGTGTCCGATAGTTGTAGCAATTCCTTCTTTTCCTTTGAAATCCAAGGCCATAACCCCAACATTGTTCAATGGCAATTGTAATGGTCCGGCACATTGCTGTTTTGCTACGCGTCCACCCACACAACGGTCAACTTTGTTGGTTAACCAGTCTTTACAAGCAACAGCTTCTAACTGTAATACTTGGTTTAAATAGGTTGGTATATTCTCAGTTGTATAATTTAAATCCGAATAATTAGCAGCAACTGTTTTGTCGGTCATGATAGTTTTTGGTGAACTTCCGAAGAAATCTTCCAAAGCATAATCCATCGGCTTAGCACCAGTTGTTTTTGATTCGAACGTAAAACGGTGATCCGAAGTTACATCACCCACCTGATACATAGGCGAACGCTCTCTGTCTGCAATTTTCTGAAGAGTGCCAATGTTTTCTTCTCCAATAACCAATCCCATTCTTTCCTGAGATTCGTTTCCGATGATTTCTTTAGCAGAAAGGGTAGGGTCACCCACCGGTAATTTATCTAAATCGATTAAACCTCCTGTATCTTCCACTAGTTCAGAAAGACAGTTCAAATGTCCTCCAGCTCCGTGATCGTGAATAGATACGATTGGGTTGTTATCGCTTTCCACCAAACCACGAATGGCGTTGGCAGCACGTTTTTGCATTTCTGGGTTGGAACGTTGGATCGCATTCAATTCAATTCCTGAACCGAAAGCTCCGGTATCTGCAGAAGAAACCGCAGCGCCACCCATTCCAATTCTATAATTTTCACCACCTAAGATTACGATTTTATCGCCTTCCTGTGGTTTCTTTTTAATCGCTTGATCTAATTTTCCGTAACCGATTCCACCAGCCTGCATGATTACTTTGTCGTAACCTATTTTACGGTTGTTTTCCTCATGCTCGAAAGTTAAAATAGAACCTGTAATTAACGGTTGACCGAATTTATTACCGAAATCAGAAGCTCCATTGGAAGCTTTGATTAGGATATCCATTGGTGTTTGGTATAACCAAGGTCTTTCGTTCATAGCTTCTTCCCAATTTCTGCCGTTTTCTAGACGAGAATAAGAAGTCATGTAAACGGCTGTTCCCGCTAATGGCAATGAACCTTGTCCACCTGCCAAACGGTCACGAATTTCTCCTCCTGAACCTGTTGCTGCTCCACTGAATGGCTCAACCGTAGTAGGGAAGTTGTGTGTTTCTGCTTTTAGGGAAAGTACTGAATCAAATTCTTTTTCCTGGTAAAAATCAGGTTTGTCAGCACTTTTTGGTGCGAATTGTGTCACTTTTGGTCCTTTAACAAAAGCGACGTTATCTTTATACGCCGAAACAATATCGTTAGGATTTGTCTCCGATGTTTTCTTGATTAATTTGAATAAGGAAGTCGGTTTTTCTTCACCATCCACAACAAAAGTTCCATTGAAGATTTTGTGACGACAGTGTTCAGAATTGGCTTGAGAGAAAGCAAAAACTTCAGAATCCGTTAGTTTTCTTCCAAGTTTGGTTGCTAAATTATTCAGATAGTCTACTTCTTCATCACTTAAAGCTAAACCTTCCTGTTTGTTGTATGTAGCGATATCATCAATATCCAGAATTGCTTCCGGCTCAATGTTGATGGTGAAAATATCTTGATTTAATTCTGCATATTTTTGTGAAATCATCGGGTCGAAAGTATTGAAATCAGCCGAAACTTTTTCAAATTCTTCAATTCTGATAATTCCCGAAATACCCATATTCTGAGTAATTTCAACAGCATTGGTACTCCAAGGTGTTACCATGGCGGCACGAGGTCCAACAAAAAAATCCGCAAGTACGGATTTCTCTATTTTATGTGCGTTGCCGAAAAGCCAGTTTAATTTTGAGATGTCTTCAGTCGATAATTCGTTTTGCGTTTGGACTGCAAAAACAGTGTTCGTTTGGTTTCCGAAGAAATGAATCATGTTAATTTGTTTTATTCCGCTACGCTCCAAATAGTTAGGCTCGCCTCGGGTGTGTTGTTGTTTTTAAAGTGCAAATTTATTCTAAAAAAGTCAGTTGACAAAGTTTGTTTTCATAAAAAAAGCACAAGATTTACCTTGTGCTTTTACAGTATTATTCATACACGATTTATTTCTTTCTGGTCGAAATGATTTCCATGTTTTTGAATTCTTTCCCATCATAACCGGTGTCATACATTTCCATTTTACGGGTATTGTCATCAACTATGGTTATCGTTTCTCTCATTTTTCTGGTCTTTTTTGTTACTGGGTCCACAGCATCGCCTTCAAAACTGAACATTTTTGTTGCAGGGTCGTATTTTCCTTTCATAATCATGATTCCGGTACCCATGTTGTCAATCCAGGTAGAAATGTATTCCTGAGTGGCATTGTCGTAGGCTAGAGTACCTTTCCCTTCAAAAGGCATTCCCATGAAGTTTCCTTTATAGGTTCCTTCCTGATAACGTCCGCCCAATACCATTTTGTATTCGGCAGTGGTTGTGCTCTTCGTTGGTTTGGCATTGGCATCCATCCACATGGTCATTTCACCGGTCCACTTTCCGTCTTCCATGGCCATCAATTTTTGAGCCTCACCAACAGCGGCATATTCTGTCCAAGCTTTGTTAATTGTTGCCGAATCCGGTATTGCTGCAGCTGTTTCAGGCTCTGCGGCAGGAGTTTCCGTTGTTGTTTCAGGGGTTTCTGCTTTTTTCTCTTCTTCTTTTTTGCAGGCAATCAAACTTAAAGATGCAATTGCCAGAGTTAAAATTGTTTTGTTCATAATTATTTTGGTTTTGGTTAATAATTAATTTGGAAAAACAATGTGATTATAAGCGCCCATGTCTGTTGTTGGACTGTTTCTTGAATTATTTAAAATATCTTCAAATGTTGAAAATGCCGGATCTGCGGTTCCTTTTGCTGCCGAATTATCGCCAATGATTAGCTTATTTTCCGACGAATTTTTGAAATCAGGTTTATTGGTATTTGTATTTCTTGCGATAATGCAGCCCGGATAATTTGCGGTATTGGCTATCGGATACAAAGGGTCCTCCTCGAATTGCCCGAAATCAATAAACTTAATCAGACAGTTTCTGAAATTGTAATTAAAATCAGTATTGCCTTCATTTTTCAAAGAAATTCCATAGCTGCTTGAACCGTAAATGATACAATTTGTAAAGTTAGCATTGATGAGGGCGAACGGGTTTTCCAGCGTACCGTTATCAATATAAACCGGAACCTGATTCGGTCTTGGCCAGTAATTAGCAAACGTACAGTGTGTAAAATTATAATCGCCCCCTAATGAACAGGCTAATCCGGCCTGACCGCAGTTGTTGATTACCACGTTTTGTCCGTTGATTGTGGCTGTTCTGGCTAGGATTCCGAAATTCGAACAATTGTAAATCTGAACATCCCTCATGTTAATTACGCTTGGATTATGTTCAATCAATAAGCCAACAGTAGCGTTTTTAATGGTAACATTTTTAAAACTTCCGGCACTTCCTTCGGTCATCCAAATGGTCCCCCATTGTCCGGCGATATCTGAGAAATCAGGTTCAAGACGATCGCTTTCAAAAGTGATTTCATTATCGACTAAAATATTCCCTTCAGAATCGTAAGTGGAATAATCACCGAGTGCACTGATAGTTGCTCCGTTTCCGATAATCAAACCGGAATCGGCATGGAAGTGAATTTTTGCGCCCGGTCTAATATTTAAGGTTTCACCTGTTGGTACAGCGCCATAACCATAAACTACATAAGGTTTTTCGTTGGTCCAGTTATATTCGTCTCCATTTACAGGGTCGTTGTGGTCTAAAAAGAAACCGTAGACTTCATCCTCTCCGATAGGGAGTGTTTCATACGTTCCGTCGGAAAAACGTTTCGGATATAAAAAATAGGCATCTCTTACCAAAGTAACCAAATCAACCGTTTGTGGAGCGCCGCTTATATTACTAAACTCAATTTTATCAGTGTACAGGTATTCAGAATCCGGATTGGCATATTCGCTGTAATCAATCGTGGTTTCTATGAAAATGAACATACTGTCCTTGGCCAGTAATTCTACGTTGTTAAAGACTTTACCCGGGATTCCGTCTACCATTAAACGGTATTTTGAATTTTCTCCTTGTGCCAGTTTGAGAGTCGGAATTTTAATGTCTTTGTCGCTGTTGTTGTAAACTTTAAGGGTGTAAGTACTCGAACCGATATTAGTGAAAACAGTGTCAAGATATACCGTTTGTTTCGAAAATTGCAATCCGCCTGTGCTTGGTTCAAATTCAAAATCCTGTCGGCAGGAAGTAAGTGTCAGTATAAATCCAATAAAAAGTATATAAATGTAATGACGCATAAAAAGCTTATTTTGGTAAAAGTATTGATTTTTTTTAAATTTTGAGAAGATTATCCTATACTTTAGAACGCTTTTTAAAACAAATTAGTTTAGATTGGGGTGTTTAACTTTCGTCACATTTTATAAATTTACATTTCTAAAGAAAAAAATATGTCATTTGATAAAGATAAAGTACTGCAACGCTGCAATTCATATGGTAAAAATACTTTAATGGAAACATTGGAAATTCAATTTACCGATGCCGGTGAAGATTTTTTAACGGCCACTATGCCTGTTAACCCGCGTGTACATCAGCCGATGGGTCTCTTGCACGGTGGTGCTTCCGTTGCTCTTGCTGAAAGCGTGGGGAGTGCAGCGTCTATGATGTTTGTTAATGGGGAAAAACAGGAAGTGCGCGGGATTGAAATTTCGGCCAATCATTTAAGAAGTAAAAGGGAAGGCGTGGTTACGGCCACCGCCAAAATTATTCACAAAGGCGCCAGTATTCATTTGTGGGAAATCAGGATTGTTGACGAACAGGAAAAACTGGTTTCATTATGCAAACTCACAACGATGGTGCTGCCAAGAAAAAAGAAACATGACTGATATATTTTTAAAAGTAAAAACGCATCAGGAACAACAGCTTCCTTTTGTTTTATATTGCAAACCGAACGCAAAAGAGATTGTAGGACTGTTTCAGCGAAATGATCATTTGTATTTTGTGGAATCATTTGAGGAGAACGGATTTGTGTTTGCACCTTTCGACGGGGAAAATTATGTTCTTTTGCCGGAAAATCATCTGGATGTTATCGTAGAGCCTTTTAAAAGTGTTCCTGCCGATGATCTTCCGGCGGTTTTTTACGAAATGGACGAAAAAGCCAAACATGATTTTGAACATCTGGTTGCGAAAGCGGTAGACGAAATTCATTCCGGGTATTTTAAAAAAGTAGTGCTTTCGAGAGAAGAAATTGTAAATCTTGACCACTTTGATGTAGTAGACTTTTTTCAGAAACTTCTAAGTAATTACCCTCAGGCCTTTAAATACTGTTTTTTTCATCCGAAAATAGGCATGTGGATGGGAGCAACTCCAGAACAGCTTTTAAAAGTGAAAGATTTTGAAATTCACACCGTGGCACTTGCTGGAACCAAAATAAATAAAGGGAAAGAAGAAGTGGTTTGGAAGCAGAAAGAAAAAGATGAACAGCAATTGGTGACCGATTTTATATTGGAAAATCTTAAGAATCATGTTTCGGAGCAGACAGTTTCCAGTCCGTACACGGCTTATGCCGGTAATTTACTGCATATCAAAACCGATATTTCCGCAAAAATGAATGATGCCAACAGTTTAAAACCGGTATTGAAAATCTTGCACCCAACGCCCGCTGTTTGTGGTTATCCGAAATTGTTGGCCAAAGATTTTATTTTGCAGAATGAAGGATACGACCGTGAATACTATGCCGGTTTTTTAGGTGAACTGAATATGGATTTTGCTACCGGAAGAAGTGAAAATTCCGATTTGTTTGTCAATTTACGATGCATGAAAATAAAAGATAAAAAAGCACATTTGTTTGTTGGGTGCGGTATAACCAAAGACAGCGATCCGGAACAGGAATTCCTGGAAACTGTCAACAAATCAATGACGATGAAAAAAATTCTGAATTAATATATGAAATTAGATATACTCGCTTTCGGGGCGCATCCCGATGATGTTGAATTAGGCTGCGGAGCGACAATTGCCAAAGAAATCTCATTAGAAAAGAAAGTAGGCATCATTGATTTGACGCGTGGCGAATTAGGTACGCGCGGTACTGCAGATATTCGCGATGAAGAGTCGGTGCTTGCAGCAAAAATACTGGGTGTTGCTGTTCGTGAAAACCTGAAATTCCGTGACGGATTTTTTGTGAACGACGAACAGCATCAACTGGAAATTATCAAAATGATTCGAAAATATAAACCGGAAATAGTTTTGTGCAATGCGGTAGACGATCGTCATATCGACCACGCTAAGGGAAGTAAGCTGGTTTCCGATGCTTGTTTTCTTTCCGGGTTACGCAGAATCGAGACCGAGTTGGATGGAGAGCAACAAGAAGCATATAGGCCGAATTTAGTATACCATTACATTCAGTGGAGAAACATCGAACCTGATTTTGTTGTTGATGTAACCGGGTTTATGGATAAAAAGGTCGAAGCAATTATGGCTTACAGTTCGCAATTTTATGAGCCAAATTCTACCGAGCCAATTACCCCAATAGCCACAAAAAACTTTAAAGACAGTCTAATTTATCGTGCTCAGGATCTTGGAAGGCTCATTGGAACTGATTTTGGCGAAGGATTTACTGTTGAAAGATATTTGGCTGTCAATAGTTTAGGTGATTTACGATAATTTTTTCAAAATTTTATTTGCGAAAGCCGATAAATGCACTATATTTGCACCCGTAATCAAATGGTGATTGTAGCTCAGTTGGTTAGAGCGTCGGATTGTGGTTCCGAAGGTCGCGGGTTCGAGACCCGTCTTTCACCCTTACTACTGAAAAGCTTCGAGGAAACTCGGAGCTTTTTTATTTTTTCTTGATGCTAGCTACTTTGTCGATTGATTTGTCAAGTTCTTCCAACTGTTTTTCAAGTTCTCGTTTAAAATCTTCCCAATCATTTTCGCTACTAATTGTGTAACTGTCTACTTTCACGAGTATATCGGCATTTGTCTTTTCAATCTGATTGACATTTTCTAAAAGTGCCTGATCGGACTTTTTAGCTTGCGTTTTCAAATTTTTGATGAGTTTTTTGTTGATTTCTATCTCAGTCTTAACTTCTTTTTTATAGGCGTTCCATTCTATGCTGTCATTTTTGGCGATATTTATCGTATTGATAGAATCTATCAACTCTTCCTCTTCCATTTCCATTTTCCTGTGTTCAGTCGCTTCTTGCTCTATCCGAGCTTCTTCAGTAGTCATTTCTGAATCTGCATCCGATTTACAACTTGTTCCGAGAATTCCTGCCACAAAATTTGATATGGCCAGGACAAATATTGATTTTCTCATTGTTTTTTAGTTTAAGTTGAAACTTAAATCGATTGAATAAAATATGAACCCTTTTGGTTTTAACTATTTTGCCTAAATATGCTCATCATTTTATTTTTTGCCATCAAAAACTAAAATCTCTCTCCCTGAAATTCGAAATTTTGTTTTAACCGTTCCTTTGTTTTTCTATCTCAATTTTGTTAAGAGTATCTATACTAAAATTTCTTGTAAAGTTAGTTATATTTTTGTTATGTTATTGAGCATTAGGGATATACATTGTTTTATTGAAGAAAAAAAATGTTTTTTTATGAAGAATGTTACTATTGAAAGAGAAATTATAAACCGGTATTTCTATCCTTTTTAGTCTAGAGTAGCAAGCTTTGTAATTATAAGGCCGGCCACTTTATATTTGTATAAGTTGTTGATTTTTAGGCTTAATTGTTTTTAAGAAGCTTGTTTTAAAGTTTTTTCACAGCTATTTCGGCTGAAATTTCTTTCGTATATTTGTTACTGCGATAAATCTGCTTAAAAGAACTTAGCGACGGTGTGTATTTTGTGAAAATTGAAACTGAATTCGGAATCGTCTATCAAAAAATCATTTAAAAAAATAAGTCTCAGTTGTTTAAAAGTTAAATGTAACATTGTTAAATATCCTTTTGCTATGAACAGATTTTTTAAGCTATTTATGGTTTGTTTATTTGTTTCCAATTGTGAATCACAGACAAACAGAAAACCAAAAAACGATTTTAAAATTCAGAATAGTATTTCGGCTCCAACATACAGTTCCCGTTCTGCGATACCGTACAACCTTAGTACACCAAACAAAAAGTATCATTTACCTGCTATTCTCGAAGAAATATCAGGACTGACAGATATTGATTCGGCTCATGTAGCCTGTGTTCAGGATGAGATTGGGATGGTGTTCATTTATAACTTTCTGATAGATTCGATTGTAGTCAGGCATAAATTTGACAGCGTTGGTGATTTTGAAGGGCTGACTTTCACCGGTAAATCCCTCTTTGTCCTGAGAAGTGACGGACGATTGACTGAATGGGAAAATTTTAGTCCAAAAACGGGGTCTGGAAAAGTTTTACATACAATGCTGCCGCTTCA
Source organism: Flavobacterium enshiense DK69 (assembly GCF_000498495.1). GTDB lineage: Bacteria > Bacteroidota > Bacteroidia > Flavobacteriales > Flavobacteriaceae > Flavobacterium > Flavobacterium enshiense. The sequence goes on from NZ_AVCS01000002.1 coordinate 85,363, forward strand.
AACGACAAATAATGAGGGACTTTGCTTTGACAGCAAAAAAAACCGTCTCCTAATTGCAGCGAAAAGCAAACCGATTAATCATGACTATAAATCGGAAAGATTTATTTATGAGTTTGATTTGAACCAAAAAAAGTTGAATAAAAGCCCTGCTTACAGTATAAATACGATTGAACTGGAGGCTGCCGCTAAAGAGTTTAAAATCGTTCAGCAAAACAGGACAGAGTCCGGAAAGCTAAGGCCGTTTAATTTTCGTCCCGCAAGTCTGGCGGTCCATCCGCAAACTTCAGATATTTATATCATATCAGCAGCGGATAAGTTGCTGTTAGTGATTAATGAGCAAGGTGAAATACGTAATATGGAACGTCTCAATGACGATTTATTCGCTAAAGCGGAAGGAATAACGTTTTTGAGTGATGGTACCATGATAATTACAAATGAAGCTGCCGGAAAAGTACCTACGTTGTTAATATTCAAGCCGACAAACTGACGATTGTTTTAAAATTGCAAATTCAAATTAGCTTCGAAAACAGCCATATTATAGTTTGCAATTGTAATCGGAATAACAAAAGAGAGTGCTCAGGCGAAACATTCGTGTTGTCAAGGGGTTTATACAAGGCCGGAACCCAAATGTTATGTGAAACGACTTTAGCATACTGATATTAAATTTCTTCAATTTTTGAAAAGTTAACCATAATCTTACTATTTTAGTGGTAAATCAATTACTAATCAATAAAAGATAAATTATGGGTTCATTTTTAATTACAAAAAGAGCAAATGGTGAGTTTCAGTTTGTTTTAAAAGCAGGAAATGGTCAGGTTATTTTGGCTAGTGAAGGGTATACAACAAAAGCGGCCTGTGAAAACGGCATCGAATCGGTTAAGAAAAATTCTCAGGATGATGGCCGATTTGAGAGATTGGAATCAAAAAACGGAAAGCCTTATTTTAATCTGAAAGCATCAAACGGACAGATCATCGGAAACAGCGAAATGTACGAATCGGAGTCAGCTCGTGAAAATGGCATCGAATCGGTTAAGAAAAATGCAGCTGAGGCAGGTGTAAAAGAAGATTTATAGAAACAGCAATAAAATAAAAAAAGCTCCAAGTTAATTTGGAGCTTTTTTTATTATTTACCGTCTTTGTCAACTACCGGTCGATTTTCGCTGTTGGCCAGTTTCCAGGCTAATGCAAAAGCCAGTTTAGCTCGTTTGGCTAGCAAATCATATTCGATTTTATCCGGAGTGTCGGTAGATTTATGATAATCGTCGTGAATTCCGTTGAAAAAGAAAATAGCCGGAATTCCTTTTTTTGCAAAGTTGTAATGGTCTGAACGATAGTAAATCTGTTCAGGATCGTTTCTGTCGTTGTATTTGTAGTCCAAACGCAGGTTTACGGTCTCTTTATTTGCTTCTTCGTTCATTCGGTGCAAATCAGAACTTAAACGATCCGATCCGATCACATAAATATAATTGTTATCGTTCGGATTTATGTTGTCGCGACGCCCGATCATGTCAATATTGATATCGGCTATGGTATTGGCAATAGGGAATAACGGATTCTCTGAATAATATCTCGAACCATGAAGCCCGTGTTCTTCTCCAGTAACATGAAGAAATAAAATGGAACGTTTTGGTCCGTGTCCTGCTTTTTTAGCTTCCATAAATGCTTTAGCAATTTCCATAACCCCAACTGTTCCCGATCCGTCATCATCGGCACCGTTGTAAACTTCTCCGTTTTTCATTCCCACGTGGTCATAATGAGCGGAAATAATCAATACTTCTTCGGGTTTTTCAGAACCTTCGATAAATGCCCAAATGTTTTCAGAATCATTTAATTTCGGAGCAAATCCTTTTTTCATGAATTCGGAAGGTACTTTTTGGTAGTAGCTGTCAGCTCCTTTCGGATAAGAGATTCCCATTTTTTTGTACTGACTGATGATATATTCCCCGGCTTTTTTCTGACCAGGTTCTCCGGTATTTCTGCCTTCCATTTCATCTGAAGCAATAACAAAAAGGTTTTTCTTTAAGTTTTCGGAACTTATTGAAGTTATATAAGTATCACGTGAATTTTTAGTGGGTTCCGCCAGTTTCTGCTGTGAGGTACAGCTTAAAAAACTTAGCGAAACTGCAAAACTTAGAATGAGTATCTTTTTCATGGATGATGTGTTTCTCAAATTAGTAGCTAAAAAGTACATTTTGTTTCAAAAAAAGTACAGTATTTAATGAATGCTCATGAAAGTGTATAAACTATACAAGGCAAGAATGATCCAAAATGTGGTGAAATTTATTAAAAATAAAGCAGAACTTTTCAAAAATGATATTATTTTACTTTCACCGTAAAGTCTTTTATGGGCCTTATAAAAATAAATTATAGGCCAGAACATGTAAACGGTAAATAAAAGGCCCAGAATGATATCCATTGCAAGCCAGTCGCTCATATTTAATAACCACGCCAATATCATAAAGATACTTGTCAGTAAAAGAAGGAATGAAAAATAGTGGAGCGTGAAGATTCCGTGATCAAAATAATACCAGCGTTTTTTTCCATGGACCAGCCACAGCCAAAAAGCAAAAAAAGGCATGTAGAAAAAGAGAAGTTTTGGAAGATTACGGATAAAAAGTTCAACCGATTTTCGGAAGGCTTCCTGCATGGTATTGTGTTCGGCAATCATAACCAGCCTTTTGGTAAACCAGTATTGCAGTTTCGACATCCGTTTGTTTTCCGGAAGTGAATTCTGAACAGAATCGAGTTCGCGTACTGATTCACAGCCGGGAACCCACCCGTATTCATCATTTTTTGAAATTATTTTTTCAGCACTGTTTGAAATTACTTTTTCGCCGCTGTTTGAAATTACTTTTTCATCAACAGGGCTTTCTGTGGAATAGTTGATATTGATTCCTTTCTTTTTTTGAAATTCTTTTGGAGCTGTTTCATTAATGGCAACCGGATCACTCTTATCATTAACAGTCATGTCGTCCAGATTGATAAAGAAACTCGTGATGAAGAAGGTAATAAAACTTATAAAAATATACAGTTTAACAGGTACAACATAAGCTTTTCTTCTTCCGGAAAGATATTCCCGAGTGAGTCGGGCGGGGTGGAAGAGCAGGTATTTTATGGTTGTCCAAAAACCACTGTCATAATGGACAAGGTCTTCAGCGGTATGCGTAAAAAGGTAATGGAAAGACTTTCGCGTTTCTGTGTTTTCCTGCCCGCAAAGAGGACAAAAGCGGCCTTGAACATAAGTACCGCAGTTTAAACAGTATTTGTCTTCACGAAGTGCACCTTTACTCATGGTTGAAATGATGTTTACCGTAAATAAAGTTATGAAAATTTTTTTAAAGAAGTACTTTTCTTATTTTTCGATTCCGATTTATCTGTCTGATTTTAAATAAAAAAGCCTCCAAAATGAGGCTTGTGACTTTTAGAAGTTCGGACTGAGATTGTATTTTTTATAGAATGTATCAAGCACTTCGAGCACTTCATCTTCGGTATCTACAACCTTAATCAGGTTCATGTCTTCAATATCTGCATTTTTTTCTTCGTCAATCAGTACGTTTTTGATCCATTCCAATAATCCGGACCAAAAACTCCTTCCAACCAATATGATAGGGAATTTGCCTATTTTCTTGGTTTGGATAAGGGTAACTGCTTCAAAAAATTCGTCTAAAGTTCCAAAACCTCCCGGCATAACTACAAAGCCCTGAGAATATTTCACGAACATTACTTTACGAACGAAGAAATAATCGAAATTAAGGTTCTTGTCTTTGTCAATATACGGGTTGTGATGTTGCTCAAAGGGTAAATCAATATTTAAACCCACCGAAATTCCGTTGCCTAAATGGGCTCCTTTGTTTCCGGCTTCCATGATCCCGGGACCTCCACCGGTAATTACACCATAACCCGACTGACTGAGTTTATAGGCAATCTTTTCTGCCAAAATGTAATATTTATTATCCGGCTGTGTTCTTGCGGATCCAAATATGGTAACGCAGGGACCAATTCTCCCCATGGATTCATAACCATTAACGAATTCCGACATAATTTTAAAGATAGCCCACGAGTCGTTAGCACGAATCTCGTTCCAGGTTTTTCTTTTAAATTTATCATGAATTCTGTCTTCGTCATTTAAATAATCATCTTTCATCATCTTTTCCATTAAGTAAAAGTTAGTCTTTAGTCTTACTAAGATAACTCTTTTTTCAGGAATTGTGCGGTGTAACTACGTTTATTTTTAATGATTTCTTCAGGTGTTCCCTTGGCAATTAATTCACCTCCGCCTTTTCCTCCTTCATATCCGATATCGATTATGTAATCGGCAAGTTTAATTACGTCCATGTTGTGTTCGATAATCAAAACGGTATTTCCTTTGTCAACGAGTTTATTGATTACGTCCATCAATACGCGAATATCTTCAAAGTGCAATCCGGTTGTAGGTTCATCAAGGATGTAAAAGGTGTTTCCGGTATCTTTTTTGGATAATTCGGTTGCCAGTTTGATTCTCTGGGCTTCGCCTCCCGAAAGTGTTGTACTTTGCTGTCCCAGTGTGATATACCCCAATCCAACATCTTGTATCGTTTTGATTTTACGATAGATTTTCGGAATGTTTTCAAAGAACGGAACCGCTTCATCCACAGTCATTTCCAATACATCCGAAATCGATTTTCCTTTATAACGGATTTCCAGTGTCTCCCTGTTAAAACGCTTGCCCTGACAAGTTTCGCATTCCACATAAACATCCGGAAGGAAACTCATTTCAATGGTTCTAACGCCCGAGCCTTCGCAGGTTTCACAACGCCCGCCCGAAACATTAAAACTGAAACGTCCCGGTTTGTAGCCACGGATCATCGCTTCAGGAGTTTGGGTATATAAACTTCTGATTTCGGAGAAAACATCGGTATATGTGGCCGGATTGGAGCGTGGTGTACGTCCGATCGGACTTTGATCGATGTCGATTACCTTGTCGATATGTTCAAGCCCTTCAATTTTTTTATAAGGCTGCGGTTTTTTTACGGCGTTGAAGAAATGGGTATTCAGGATCGGATAAAGCGTTTCATTAATCAATGTCGATTTTCCGCTTCCTGAAACCCCCGTAACGCAAATAAGCTTGCCTAACGGTAATTCTACCGTAACATTTTTCAGGTTGTTTCCTGTGGCGCCCGATAATTTCAAGACTTTTCCATTGCCTTCTCGACGTGTTTTCGGAACAGCAATTTCCATTTTACCATTCAGGAACTGTGCTGTGATGGTGTCTTCTTTGAGTAACTCGGCTGGTGTCCCTATGCTAATAATTTCTCCTCCAAAACGTCCGGCTTTCGGACCAATGTCAATTACATAATCAGCACGTTCAATCATGTCTTTGTCATGTTCTACCACGATAACCGAATTCCCGATATCGCGTAATTGCTCTAACGAATGGATCAGTTTTTCATTATCGCGCTGATGCAAACCGATACTCGGCTCATCCAGAATGTAAAGCACACCAACTAATTGCGAACCAATCTGAGTTGCTAATCTAATACGTTGAGCTTCACCGCCGGAAAGAGATTTTGAACTTCGGTGCAATGCCAGATAATTAAGTCCCACATCCACCAAAAACTGAAGGCGGGCTTTAATTTCTTTAACCACTTCGACTGCAATGGCTTTTTGTTTTTCTGATAAATGAGCGTCCAGATTTTTAAACCATCCGCTCAGTTCATCAATATCCATAGACGATAAATCGCCAATGTTTTTTTCGTTTATTTTAAAATATAAGGATTCTTTTCTCAAGCGGGTTCCATGACATTCCGGACATTCGATTTCATCCATGAATTCTTTGGCCCAGCGTTTTATGGAAGCCGAATCGCTTTCCTCATATTGATTTTTGATGAAATTAGAAATCCCTTCAAAATCGATTTTATAATCTTTTGTAATGCCCATCACTTTGGAAACCACTGAGAATTTCTCGTTTCCACCATTTAAAATCATGTCCATGGCCTCAGCTGGAATGGATTCGATGGGGTCGGTCAGTTTAAAACCGAATTTTTCACCAATAAATTCCAATTGCTTGAAAATCCATGTACTTTTCTGTTCGCCCAACGGTGCAAAACCACCTTGTTTGATGGATAGTTTCGTGTTAGGGATAATCTTGTTCTGATTGATTTCATTTACGGATCCCAGTCCGTTACAATGCGGGCAGGCTCCTTTTGGGGAGTTGAACGAGAAGTTGTTCGGCTCCGGATTCGGATAGGAGATTCCTGTGGTAGGGCACATTAAATTTCTACTGAAATAACGAACTTCCTGACTTTCCTGCTCGATAACCATCATGATGCCGTCTCCGTGGTACATGGCCGTTTTGATGCTTTCCGTCAGACGTTTGTCTACTTCTTCCGTTGAATCAATTGCCATTCTGTCGATAACCGTTTCGATATCGTGGGTTTTGTAGCGGTCGACTTTCATTCCGTATTCCAAATCGCGGATTTCTCCGTCGACACGCACTTTTACAAAGCCCTGTTTGGAGATTTGTTCAAACAATTCACGATAATGTCCTTTACGCGAACGGATTATCGGTGCTAATATGTTGATGCGTTTTCCGTTGAAGTTTTCAAAAATAAGTTCCTTAATCTGATCATCGGAGTAGGAAACCATTTTCTCACCAGTGTTGTAACTGTAAGCTTCTCCTGCTCTGGCGAATAACAATCGGAGGAAATCGTAAATTTCGGTGATGGTTCCCACGGTGGAACGCGGACTTTTGCTTGTCGTTTTCTGCTCAATTGCAATTACCGGGGAAAGTCCGTCTATCTTGTCGACGTCCGGCCGTTCCAGACCGCCCAAGAACTGGCGGGCGTAGGCGGAAAACGTCTCAATGTAACGGCGTTGACCTTCGGCGTAAATGGTATCAAAAGCCAATGACGATTTACCGGAACCCGAAAGCCCCGTAATCACCACAAGTTTTTCACGCGGAATGACAACATCAATATTTTTCAGGTTATGAGCGCGGGCGCCGATAACTTCAATAGTATCCTCGGTATTTAGCATAATTTATTTTGTAATTGTGCAAAACGCAAAGGTACGATTTTGAAGTGAAATTGAAGAGTGGAATGGGAAAGGTTTTGTTTTGATGCAGCTCCAATATTGTTTCAAATAATAAATTGTTATGATTATCAAGAAAAGCAATTAATAACATATCTTTTTTTGCTTTTTTCTCTTTTTAACTATTTTATTATCACGTGTTAACGATTTTTAATACCGTTAATCATATTTTTTTTTTGCTTCGAAGTTTTGTGTTCAAATTTGTCTTAACTAATCCACGAAAAACAAATTAGGTTGTATTTTTCTCCGACTGCCTATTCGCTTTTTTCGAATTATTAACCAAATTAAGATATTTATGAGAAACATTAAATTGTTAGCAGTTGTTGCACTGGCAGCAATGCTAGGTGTGATTAGCTGTACAAAAGAAGATGCTGTTGCATCAGAAGCTGATGAAAATTCAACAGCCATAGTTAGTGAAAATTCGCTTGTGGGAGACCCACCACCAGATCCTCCTTATTACGATTTAAACATTATCGGAATTCCACAAGGAGGATCTATACCCTCCTCGCTTCCACAAGGAGGTATTGCTCCTGGTACAATTACATATCAGAATACTATTTTTGTTCCCTTAGAAGGAAGGCCGAAAATCCTGCTTGGTAAAGGTGATCCATTTAGTGCGTTATCTGATAATTTGGCTACCGATGGCTCTGCAAAGTTTACACTGCCACCTTCGGATATTGATAAAGACGGGACTTCTGCCTATGGCATTTATGCAAAATTAGTGGGAACAAATGGAGGAATTTTTACCTGCGATGGTGATAATTCAGACGGAGGCACTGGTTTCTATGAAGTATGTTCTGCCGGTGAATTAACCTTCCGTGTTAGTGGAAGTACTAGGTATGCAAGTGTGAGCAGTCAATTACTTTCTATAGTTGTACCAAGAGGCAGAACTATAAATCTGGACAATGGTACTATAACATCTGGAAGGTACCCCATTTTTGATGATCGTTTCGAAGGTCATTATTGGGAACTATATGATGAGAATGAGGGTTTAAGAATAGTGAAATTACGATTTATTGGAAGATAGTTTTATATATTTAGCTACAATACATTTATAAATAGCCTGTCAATTTGTGACGGGCTATTTTATTAAAAGTAATTTGCAGTAGTAGAGATAAAGCTATTCTATTCGGAACGATTTCAGTTTTTCGCGATAAGTATCCAGAATGTCCACTTTGGTAACATAGCCCAGACATTTGTTGTCTTTTAAAACAAACAACTGCTTGGCATTTGAGGTTTCAAATTTTTCAATGACTGTTTCCATGACTTCATCGTAAGAAATGGTTGCTGACGGCCTTTCGATAATGTCACTGAGCAAAGAATACTTCACCTGAAACGAATTGAAAATAATGTGGCGGATGGAATCAAAATGAATGACGCCTACAAATGAATCCTGTTCGTTGACCACAGGGAAAACAGACAGTTTTGTTTCAGAAAGCAGTTTCACTACCTCGTCGAGTTTTGAAGAGGATTTAATAGGTACAAAATCAGTTCTGATGAGTTTTGATAATTCGATGGACGAAAGGATATTTTTGTCTTTATCGGAGGTGAAAACGGTTCCGGTATTGGCAAGGTTTTTAATGTCCATTGAGTGGCCTTCCAGGTTTTTTGAGATGGCAAAACTGATGGAAGACACAATTAAAAGCGGAACCATCAAGCCATAGCCTCCCGTAATTTCGGCAATGAGGAAGATGGCTGTTAAAGGCGAATGGAACAAACCACTTAAAACACCGGCCATACCCACAACGGAAAAATTGCTGATGGGTAAATCACGGTCGATTCCGGTAAGCCTGAAAAATTGGGCCACAAAAAAACCAAGATACGACCCCACAAAAAGGGAAGGGGCAAAGTTACCCCCATTACCGCCGCTGCCTAATGTCAGTCCGGTCGCTATCGATTTTATCATTAATGTCAAACCGATGAAAAACAGTAAGATCCATTGGTTTGATTTGTGTTCATCGAGGATGGTATTTTCTAGTAAAACTCCTGGATTTGCTGACGACAGCGTTTTGATGCTCTCATAACCTTCGCCGAACAATGTCGGGAAAAAGAAGATGAGAATGGCTAAAGCAGTAGCCCCAACGAGCGCTTTTTTGTAGGTGGTTGATTTTGATTTGCCGAAAAAATGCTCGACTTTTCGAAAACTTCTCGCATGGTAAACCGAAACCAATCCGGCTAAAATTCCCAGGATGATATAATAAGGGATGTTGTGGTAGTCGAAAGTAAGCTGGTTTTTAAAACTCAGCAAGATGCCTTCTTTTAAAATCACTTTAGAAACCAAAGCGCCGGTTGCTGCCGAAATCATAATTGGGATGAAGGCAGTTACGCTCATATCGGCCAAAATCACTTCAATGGAAAACAAAACACCGGCAATTGGAGCGTTGAAAGCCGCTGCAATACCAGCTGCTACCCCACAGGCCAGTAACAATGTCCGGTCTTTATAATTCAGGCGGTATTTTTGAGCGTAATTAGACCCGAAAGCCGCACCGGTAATGGTAATCGGTGACTCTAATCCGGCGGAACCTCCCAAACCAACGGTAAGGGAACTGGTTACGATTTGCGCATACATTTGCTTTTTGGGCATGATCCCTGATTTGTTGGCTACGGCAATCATGATTTGCGAGGTGCCTTTTTCTATGCTTCCGTCAAGGAATTTCTTAACAACAAAAGCAGTCAGTAAAATACCAAAAATAGGCAGGATACTGTTGGAATAAGGCAGATGAAGTATTCCGTCAATATAGTTCGCAAACCGGAAAACAGAGTGTGCAAACGTTTTCAGTACGATCACGGCTAAAGCGGAAGAAATTCCAACTAAGACACAGGAAACGTACAAGAACTGACGGTTGGATAAAATCGATTTCAGTAAAAACAAAAAAGCTTCAAAACGCTTTAATTGTTTGCGTAACAGCAAAATAAACGGTGAAACTTTTTTGGTGGGCATTGGTTTTTTTGTGTTTTCAAACGAATGAAATGCTAAAATAAGCCATTTCTGTGAGAACATTGTTTAAATGAAATTATAAATTTCGGAGCGCTTCCCTTTTGCTGAGCGGTTTTAAGTTGGTTTTCATTACAAAGTCCATAACACCTTTTGGGTTAAACCGACTGTAATCGCGTAAAGCCCATCCGATGGCTTTCTGGATGAAAAACTCTTTGGAATCTTTGTGTTGTTCGGAGAGGGAAAACAATAACTGGGCATCTGTTTTATCTTTGTAATCCAATTGAAAAAGGATGGCAGAACGGTTGAGCCACATGTTATCGGAATTTGAAAATTTAGAAATAACTTTTTTTGTTTCTTCCGGAAACTGAATGAAGTAGTTTCCCAGCAGGTACTTGGCAATTATGTCCACACTGTCCCACCAGGAATGGGTTGTTATCATTTTTTCGATTAACTGTATGTCTTCTTTGACGTAGTTCTTTTTGAGTTCTTTTATTAGAATTTCGATGGAACAATAATGGAATTCCCGTTCTTTTTTCGAGAACAATTCCCAACCGGTAGTTCTTGCTTTTTGATTGACTTCTTCCTTATGGATTTTCCAGAGTTCTTTCAGGATTTCTCTTCTCTGATTGGTTTTGATTCCGAAGAAAGGGAAATTGTTTTTCATGTAAGCTTCCATTGGGCCCGCCGTTTCAGTTGAGGCATTTTGTTGGAAAGCTGTTTCGAGTTCACTAACAAAATACATTATAAAATGGATAGTTTTTGTTGTACATGAACGCGTAAATCTTCAAAAAAAGCAGTGAATTCAGATTCGAATTGAGGATAGTATTGTTCAAGTTCTTTTATGGCGTTTTGCATGGAAACCCGGTTTTTGGTGCGATGGTCCATCTGAAAAAGGATCATTCCGATTCCTTCCACAGTGGCATAACTTGCCAGCCAGTTCCTGCCAATCATCGACGGCATCATACTTTGGGTTTTTGAAGTAAGCCAGTCGTAATTTTCCCTGAGCGAATTATAAAAACGATTGGCGTACTCTTCCAGGTTTTCATCGGAATATTGGGCCCAGTTTTTTGCCAGGAAATGATCATAGAAAATATCCATAATCACACCGGAATAATGTCCGTAAGCATCATGTAATCTGTGTTTACTCTGCCTGAAAATAGGATGGGCATCTGTAAATGTGTCAATGGCGCGGTGCAGTAAAATTCCTTTTTGTACATCCAGTGGAAACTGCTCATAGTCATGCCCACGAATACCGTCCGCCATGAAATTTCCGATTTTTATTAAATCGTTTTCGCCGGAAAGATAGATATGTGCTAAAAAGTTCATATTACTAATATAATAATTTTAAATGATGATTTTTAAATTTTAATTGATTTTCTCAAAACCACAATTCGCTATATTTGTCACTGCATTTAAAATTTAACATTTAAAATTTAGAATAACCCTTTATATGACTTTAATAAAATCCATTTCTGGAATCCGCGGAACCATCGGTGGTAAAGTGGGCGATAATCTGACGCCGGTTGATGCCGTTAAATTCGCATCGGCTTACGGCACTTTTCTGAAGCAAAATATAAATAAAGAGAGATTGACCGTGGTTATTGGCCGTGATGCCCGTATTTCCGGACCGATGATTCACAATCTTGTGGTAAATACGCTTGTTGGGCTTGGGATTGACGTAATCGATTTAGGTTTGTCAACAACACCGACAGTAGAAGTGGCTGTTCCTTTGGAAAAAGCTGATGGCGGAATTATTTTAACGGCATCGCATAATCCGAAACAGTGGAATGCTTTGAAGTTATTAAACGCAAAAGGTGAGTTTTTAAGCGGTGCTGATGGCACTAAAATCCTTGAAATTGCCGAAGCTGAAGCTTTTGATTTTTCGGATGTGGACAGTTTAGGAACAGTAACTGAAAATGATGCTTATATGGACATTCATATTGATGAGGTGTTGAATTTGCCTTTAGTGGATGTGGATGCTGTAGCGAAAAGAAAATTCAAAGTTGTTGTTGACGGCGTGAATTCTTCGGGAGGAATCATTATTCCGAAGCTATTGGAGCAAATGGGCGTGGAAGTAGTAAAATTATACTGCGAACCAAACGGTCATTTCCCTCACAATCCGGAACCTTTGAAAGAACATCTTGGTGATATTTGTAAATTGGTTGTGGAAGAAAAAGCCGATTTTGGAATTGTAGTAGATCCGGATGTAGACCGTTTGGCCTTCATTTCAAACGATGGCGAAATGTTTGGGGAAGAATATACTTTGGTGGCTGTTGCCGATTATGTATTGAGTAAAACTCCGGGAAATACGGTTTCTAATATGTCTTCTTCACGAGCTTTACGAGATATTACCGAAAAACACAACGGAAGCTATCAGGCGAGTGCGGTAGGTGAGGTGAATGTGGTGGAACTGATGAAATCATCCAATGCGATTATCGGGGGAGAAGGGAATGGCGGTATCATCTATCCGGAAATCCATTACGGACGCGATGCTTTAGTTGGTGTAGCTTTGTTCTTGACTCATTTGGCTAACCAGACACAAACCGTTGCCGAAATGCGTGCGGCATATCCTCAGTATTTCATGAGTAAAAACAAAATCGAGTTGACTCCGCAGATTGATGTGGATGCAGTTTTGAAAACGATGACTGAAAAATACGCTTCGGAAAATATTTCAACGATAGACGGAGTGAAAATCGATTTCCCAACGGAATGGGTTCATTTAAGAAAATCAAATACTGAACCGATTATCCGAATTTACACGGAAGCTCCGACACAAAACGCTGCCGATGTTTTAGCGGAACGATTTGTAGGGGAGTTGAAGCAAATCGCCGGTATATAATTTTAAACTGTTTCAGTTTTTAATATAAAAAGAACCCTGAGCACTTACTCAGGGTTTTTGTATTTGTTTATTTCTTAGCTAACCGCGGATCATCGGCAGGATTGACATAGGTTATTCCCCATGGTCCCATGCCGTGAATCTGTACAATGACATCGCCTTTAGTAAATGCATAGTGAACTGTACCAACTTTCATTACAGCAAATGCTCCCACAGGCATTGTTTTTGCGGCTTTTTCATCATACGTTGCACCCAGACCCATATTAAAAGTTCCTTGGATGACGGTAATATGCTCATCTGCCGGATGTGTATGTGGTTTTATTTTATAATTAGATGGTAATTTAACGCGTATTGTGAACAAGCCAACAGCGCTTGGATCACCTTCTAATACGGCAATTTTACTGCCTGGCGGTAATCCGGCCGGGCCATCAGTCCATTTAATATCTTTAGGCATTACCATGATATGATCGGACATCATATGATCCTGTGCCTGTAGATTCATAACGACGCTGCAGATGCAAAACAGTATCAAAGCAGCAATTTTTTGTGTTGTTTTCATTTTTCCATCTTTGTTTTTCAGCAGTTATTATAATTGATTTACAATTGATAATTACTCGTAGCATCTGCAGGCAAAGAATGGTTTAATTAAATGGGGTTTATGTTTTGTAGCATCTATTGTAAAGACTGCGTTTTGAACCAATAAAGTTAAGAATTAAACTTAGGTTATAATTGCGAAAAGAAGTAAAATATACTATCAACAATCAAAATATCAGGGAAATTGAATTACCGGTGCTTAAAATCAAAATTTTCAAAGATTGAATTCGGGAACTAGCTTCTTCATTAATACTGTTCTGCAGATTTAGGATTGGAATCCAAACAATCTATTTTCCTTTTCGTTTTTTATCCTCTGATTTCTTTTTGGAGATGACTTCCGTAAAGTTCTTCGCCGCATTGGTAAAATCGGAAGGGATCAAAACAATGGTAGTGGTGTTATTATCGATACCGATTTCGGATAGCATCTGCATTCTTCTTAATTCCAGAGCTATGGGACTTTCCGCCATTTTTGTTGCTCCTTGCGTGAGTTTGATGGAAGCGTCGAGTTCGGCTTCGGCTTTGACAATTCGGGCTCTTTTTTCCCGAATGGCTTCTGCTTCACGTGCCATGGCTCTTTGCATGCCTTCGGGGATTTCCACGTCTTTCATTTCCACCATTTCAATTTTAATTCCCCAGGGTTCCGTTGCCGAATCCACAATCCGTTGCAGCGTTCCGTTTATTTTTTCCCTTTCCCTTAATACTTCATCCAACGAGTGTTGTCCGATGATATTTCGTAATGCAGTTACTGAAAACTGATAAACGGCTTTATTGAAATCGGCGACTTTGATGATGGCATCTTCCGGATTGGTGATTTTGAACCAGAGCACCGCGTTTACTTTTATGGTTACGCTGTCTTTTGTAATGGTTTCCTGTTGCTCAAGATCGACGGTTTTTGTTCTGATGTCAACTCGTTGTTGCCAGTCTATTAAAGGAATGTTATAGTATAGTCCCGGGCCTTTTACCTTATAAAACCGCCCGAGCCTGAAAACAATGCCTCGCTGATATTCCTGTGCTATGCGAAATCCTGAAAGAAGGAGGATCACAAAGATGATTCCTATGATTTGAATAGTTGTCATAATTTTTTGTGCTAAAATTTGTCCATTATTGCGTTGTTGATTTTGTTTGCAATCAACCTATAAATTTACGACTAATGTTTGCAATAAAAGAATTTTTTTGTAAATAAATTCAGTGAGTTATATGCGAATTGGATGTGATGTTTTACAAACGAAATCATTTTTATCAATATTCAAATCGGTACAATCAATTCAGTCGTATATGGATTTATGATTGGAATTTGTACTTTTGAAAACCATTAAAAAACAAAGAATGAAAATCGTTATTTCCCCGGCTAAGTCATTGGATTTTGAAAAAGAACTGCCAACACCTCAATTTACCGAAGCCTGCTTTTTAAAAGAGGCTAATTCGGTCCATAAAGTGTTGAAGAAAAAGAAGCCCAAACAGCTGATGGAATTAATGGATATTTCGGATAAGCTGGCCGATCTGAACTGGCAGCGCAATCAGGAGTGGGCTACTCCTTTTACTCCCGAAAATGCGCGTCCTGCAGTTTATGCATTTAATGGAGATGTTTATCACGGTTTGGATGCTTATAACCTACCGGTTGAAAAATTAGACGTTTTGCAGGATAAACTACGAATTCTCTCCGGTTTGTATGGCCTTCTGAAACCATTGGATTTAATCCAGCCCTACCGTCTGGAAATGGGTACTCATATGCCAATCGGTAAAAACAAAAACCTTTATGAATTCTGGAAAACGAAAATCACTAAAGAGCTGAATAAGGAGCTTAAAAAGGAAGATTTATTCCTTAATCTTGCCAGCAATGAGTATTTTTCGGCTGTAGATGTAAAAGCATTGAAAGTGCCTGTAATTACCCCTGAGTTCAAAGATTACAAAGACGGAAAACTTAAAATGATAAGTTTCTTCGCCAAGAAGGCCAGAGGAATGATGGTGCGTTACATTATTGATACAAATGCAGAAACCCTCCAGGATTTGAAGGATTTCAATTATGAGGGTTATAAGTTCGACGAAAACCTGAGCAAGGGCAATACTCTGGTTTTTACGCGTTAATATCCTAAATGTAAATATTCTTCATAATCGCGGAACGTGTCGCGTGTCATTTTGCGCTGATCGCGAGATATCTCACGTAGAGCTTCAACACCTTTGCGGGCACAATGTTTAACTCTTGTCAATCTTGAGGAGAATTCCATCAGTTTATTCGCATCGGAAGGATGAAGTTTTTCGCGAAGTTCGTTTACGAACTCAGAAAATTCATTCATTATATAACTGTTTTCATCATATTCCGCTTGTAAGTCTACTAGAAACTCATCAATTTCCTTCTCGATATCGTGACAATTATGTTCACTTTTCATTAAAAATTCTTTTAGAATTCTTCTGTCTCCGTTAGTAAAGATGCCCATGATGAATGTAGTTTTGATTAATAATATGTAACTATCTGAATAACAACGAAATGAGTTTTAATTGAGTTTTAAAATTAGCTTAAATTATAGTTATTTTTTTTGCAAATCGATTAAGTGAAAAAAAAAACGACTAAGCGAAAAAACAATAAAAAAACTCTGAACAATTACTGTTCAGAGTTTCCTAATCAAATAACTACTATGTTTAAATTAATGAACATTCGACATGTCTACTTTTCCGGCTCCTCGTTTGATTAAGAGCACAAACGGGATACAGATAAGGAACATGATGCCTAAATAGAGAAAGACATCCATGTACGAGAGTACAGTACTTTGTTTCATTACCGACATTTCAATGGCTTTATGAGCTTTGTCCAGCGATTCGCTTGCGCTGAAGCCTTTAGACATGAAACCCATTTGCAGTTGTTGAATGCGTTGCTGTACTTCAAATTTTGTTGAATCCAGATGGGCGATGAGGTTAACACGGTGTCCTTGCGTGAAACGGGAAATAAATGTTGTAATAATGGCAATCCCGAAGGAACCTCCCAATTGTCGCATCATCCCTGTAAAAGCGGCACCTTCTCCAATTTGTCTGCCATGTAACGTTGACAAGGCCAAAGTGGTAATAGGCACAAAGAGGAGACCGAGTCCCATACCGCGCAAAATTAACGGCCAGAACATATGTTCCGTTCCTGTGTCCGGAGTCATTATGCTGTACATCCAAAAAGTAAATCCGAAGAAAATCATAAACCCGATAGCTACCAGATAGGCTTGCGGAACTCCTTTTTGAATCATTTTCCCGATAATCGGCATCATAATCCCAGTCATGATTGAACTCGGAATCAGCAATAATCCTGCATCAGTGGCTGTCCATCCCAAAATAGCCTGCGTGTAAATCGGGATAATGAACGTTGAGCCATACAATCCGAAACCCAAAATAAAACACATTATGGTTCCGATGCGCAGATTTCGATCCTGAAGCACGCGCAGGTTTACAATTGGGTATTTATAAGTGAGCTGTCGCCAGATGAATAAAATTAACCCAAAAAACGAAACAACTGAAAGGATGATGATTGTAATGTCTTCAAACCAGTCGTCCTGTTGCCCGTGCTCCAAAACAAATTGCAGCGATCCGATAAAGGACGCCAGAAACACGATTCCCCACCAATCCACCTGATTAGCTTTTAGTTTTTCGCCGTATTTCGGACTCTTCACAAAGTAAAGCGTCAAAATGGTCGCAATTATTCCCAGTGGGATATTGATGTAGAAAATATAAGGCCACGAGAAATTATCCACAAGATATCCTCCAAGAGGCGGACCTAAAGTGGGTCCCACAATTACTCCCATTCCGTAAATTGCCTGTGCCATTCCGCGTTTGGCTGCCGGATAACTTTCGGTAATAATGGTTTGAGCCGTTACCAAAAGTGCACCACCGCCCATTCCCTGAATGAATCGGAAAAATACCAATTCCCAAATGTTGGACGCATTTCCGCAAAGGAAAGAGGAAACGGTAAATATGATAATGGAAGCCGCAAAGTAATTTCTTCTTCCGAATTGTTGGGAGAGCCAACTGGTCATCGGAATGATGATTACATTGGCAATGGCATAAGCGGTAATTACCCAGGCAACATCGGTCAGAGTGGCTCCCAAACTACCTTTCATGTCGTTTAGGGCTACGTTTACGATAGTAGTATCTACAATTTCCAGCAGTGCACAAAGTACTGCCGTAATTGTGATGATGACCCTGCGAAAGCCGTATTCTACTAAATCTTCTGCTTGTGTTGTCATATTATTTTACGTGAACATCTACTTCCACATTCATTCCCGGGCGTAGTAATTTTACTTTTTCCGCATCATTATTTGCGGATAATTTTATTTTAACCGGTAGGCGTTGAATCGTTTTAACAAAGTTGCCCGTTGCGTTGTCCGGAGGCAAGATAGAGAAACGTGATCCGGTTGCTGGAGAGAACGAGTTTACTTCACCTTCGAATTCAGTGTCAGGGTAAGCATCTACTTTGAATGTAACTTTTTGTCCTATGCGCATTTTGTTCAATTGTGTCTCTTTGAAATTGGCGATTACCCAAGTGTCTGCATTGTTTACAATATAAAATAACGACTGTCCCGGTTGTATCATTTGGCCAGCCTGTACATCTACACTTGAAACCTGACCGTCTACAGAAGCTGTAATAACGGTATAACCTAAGTTGAGTACAGCAGCATCTAAAACAGATTGCGCACGTTTTATGTTGGCATTTGCTACGCCTATTTGCTTACTGGCTACATTAGTTTTTGAAACCACGGCTTCACGCTGGTGAGAACTTGCATTGCGTTGCTGTTGCAGAATTTCAACCTGTTTTTCAGCTTCTTGTTTAGCTGCTAAAGCCTGCTCGTATTGCTGTTTTGTAATGGAATGGTTTTTATAGAGATTCGAATAGCGTTCAAAATCGTTGTTAGCTCTTCCTAAACGTATTTTAGCTGCTTCGATGCTTCCCAGGTTGGACTGAATCGTAGCTTCTGAAATTGAAATGTTTGCGGCTGTGGCTCCTACATCGGCTTTTGAAACTTCAAGTGAATTTTCTGCTACGGCCAACGCTGCTTTTGCTTCCTCCACTTTAACTAAAAAGTCCTTGTCGTCGATTACCAAAAGCGTATCGCCTTTTTTCACGAAGTCGTTGTCTTTGATGTAAACTTTTGATACATAACCTGCCACACGCGGGATGATCGGATTCATGTTCTGTTCGATCTGAGCGTCATCGGTTTCTTCGTGTGCCTGACCGTGCATGTATTTGAAAGTTCCGTATACACCCCCCAGAAGAACTAAAGAGCCAATTATTAGAATGAATTTTTTATTTGCTGGTTTATTTTCCATGATGAGTGATGTTAATTTAGTTTTTGGTTGGTAATACTGTTGATGAGGTTAATTTGCCGGAAGCCGCTAAGATTTCATAATATTTCTCAACGATATCGGCTCTTGAAGAGGATTCGTTGATTTTTGAAAGCAACTGCTGTACGTCTGCTTCCAATAATTCGTCTGTGTCGGCCAAACCGTTGTCGTGTTTGTCTTTTACAATTCTGAAATTTTCAGCGGCCTGTGCAACGGCTTCTTCGTAAACTTTGTTTTGCTTCTGGGCCAGAACGTAATTTTCATTGGCCTGCTGAATCTGTATTTTTGCCTGATCGGTCATTATGTCCAATGATTGTTCTGTTTCTTTTGCTTTGCTTTTAGCGGCTTTGACATCTTTTCCGTTTTTGAAAACGGAAGACAAATCATAAGAAAGCCCCGCACCAAAGTTCATTGCATTGGTAACGGTTACAGTGTTCTGCAAATCAAAACCAATGTAACCTCCCATAAGGGTTAAAGCAGGGTAGTAGTTCCCTTTTGCTATTTTTACGTTGGTTTCCGCGGCCTTTTGCTGCAAACGGATTGCATTTAAATCGTTTCTGCCGGAAATATCGTCTGAAGGCGTATCAAAACCAGTTTCTTTCTTAAAAGTGTCAGAATCGGGATTTATGATCGTTCCTTCGGGTAATTTCAAAAGAGTTGCCAATTGGTAATTTATGGTACTCATATTTTTTCTGGCTTCTTCAAGGGCAATCTGATAATTGGAAACCTGTAATTGTGCTCTCAACAAGTCGTTTCGGGCAATCAGTCCGTTTTCTTCCATCGCTTTGAAATCGACCACACGCTGTTCGGCTCTTTTGATGTTTTCCTGAATCAGTTTTTCATTTTCCTGAGCTTTGTATAACGTTACGTAAAGTTTTACAGCCTGTAGCGCGACATCTTCTTTAGTTTGTTTAGAATAGAATTGCTCCGCTTCATACAGACTTTGTGAGGCTTTGATGCTGTTTTGGATTTTAAAACCGGCAAATACCGGAACAGTTGCCATCGCGTTGCCTAAAATAAGCTGGTGCACATCTGGAGTACTTCCGCCTTGCGATTGGTTTCCTAATTTGAAATCCACATCCGCATTGGTAAGGCGTTGGTATTGCCCGTTGATTTTTACATCGGGATATTGCTTGTTTTTAACCGTCTGCATTTCGAATTCTTTTGTTGCCACTTTGGTGTCTGACAACTTGGCTTCAGTGCTCTGTGTTGTCGCCATTTGAATAGCTTCTTCAAGAGTCATGTTTTTTTTCTCCTGCGCTAATGCTGAAGATATGCCAAGCAGGAAGAAAATTCCCAGCTTGATAAAGTTAATTTTCATAGGTAAGTAGAGCTTTAATTGTTTGTTTGATATGACGTGTAAGTTCTGTGTTAACGTAGTTGTCGATATCTTCCGGCGTATTTAAATTCAGAATGTCTTTAAAATAGGGTTTGTTCATCTGGAAATGAAAATATGTTCCCATGATGGTAGTAGGAATCAAAATGGTATTGACATCTTTCCGGAAAAAACCTTTGTCCTGACCTTCAGCAATAATATTTTTCAAAATCTCCAGATTGTGTTTTTTTATTTCATTGAAAGCATCGCAATTGATGATTCTTTTTCCGGATGAAATTTCAAAGTGGATAATCTGATACATGCTTTTATTTCGATTGATGCGCTTGATGTATAATTCGATTAAGCGATCAATTTTTTCTAAAGGGGTGAGGTCTTCGCGATACAAATTTTCCATCTGCAGACGCATATCCGAAATGCGGTAAATAATTAACGCTTCGAGCAACTTTTCTTTAGAACCGAAATAGTAGGAGATCATCGCGATATTGACGTTAGCAACTTTGGCAATATCGCGTACCGAAGTTCCGTCAAAACCTTGTTCGGCAAAAAGCTTTTCAGCCGCCTGTAAAATTTCAATTTGCTTGTCGTTAAAATCAGTCATTTTAATTTGATTTTGGAATCGGATGCAAAATTAAACACTTGTTTAAATTAAACGTTTGTTTAAATTAATTTTAACATTTTTTTTAACAATGTGGATTTGATTGATTTTTGATGATTTTCAGATGGAGTAGGCGAGTGAAAATTAAGTGGTATGAATCCTTTTTTGAGTCAATAATTTGTTTAGTTTTATCAAATGAAAAATTGATGATCTTAATAGATCGTGGGGAACGAAAAACCACTTTTTAAGCCTTTAAAAAGTGGTTTTTTTGTATATAAACAAAATCTATAGTGATTATTTAAATTATTAATAACCAGTTGTTTGTGTGAATTTTATTGAATTAAAGGTTTAATATATTTTTCAATACTTCTTATTTCGTTGTTTTTAAGGTAATTTACGAATGAGCTTCCGATAATGGCTCCTTTTTGATGCTTGGTTGCCTCTGAAAACGTTTCTTTATTTGAGATTCCGAAGCCGACAATTTGCGGATTTTTTAGGTTCATTTTCGCGACTTTATCGAAGTAGTTTTGCTGTGTTTTTCCAAACGAATTTTGGCTTCCGGTAGTGTTTGAACTGCTTACCATATAGATAAAACTATCGGACAAATTATCAATTTTCCGTATCCTTTCTTCTGATGTTTGAGGTGTGATCAAGAAGATGTTTTTGAGATTATGGTGCTCAAAAATCACCTTAAATTCATCCTCGAAAACCTCCAAAGGAAGGTCTGGAATGATCAGTCCGTCGATGCCAATTTCGGCACATTTTTGACAAAATTCTTCTACTCCAAACTGCAAAATCGGGTTGAAATAACCCATAATAAGGAGCGGAATTTTGACTGTTTTTCGGATGTTTTTGAGCTGTTCGAAAAGCAATTTTGTGGTCATTCCGTTCTCCAAAGCGATGGTTGAACTATCCTGAATTGTCGGTCCGTCTGCCAACGGATCACTGAAAGGCAAGCCGATTTCAATCATGTCCACACCACTTTTTTCGAGTTCCTCAATAATTGAAACCGTATCGTTGAGGTTAGGGAATCCGGCTGTAAAATAGATGGAAAGCAGCTTCTTTTTCTCTTGTAATTTGATGTTTATTCTGTTCATTTTTTAGTGTTTTTTACCTGCGTTAGGGATGGGAACGACATCCTTTTTTGTGGCTTTTTCAGGCACAAAAAAGATATAGTGTACAGCCCGACCCTTGTGGTAACGCCCAAATTAATAGTTAAAATAGTCGATATAGGTATTCAAATCCTTGTCGCCCCGGCCCGATAAATTGATGATTACGATGTCGTTTTTGTCAAATGTTTTCTGGTCTAAAACCGCCAAAGCATGCGAACTTTCGATAGCCGGAATGATGCCTTCTGTTTTACAGAGATTTAGACCAGCTTGCATTGCTTCATCGTCTGTAATAGCAGCAAATTCAGCCCTTTTTGATGTATGCAGATGCGCATGTAATGGTCCGACACCTGGGTAATCCAATCCCGCGGAAATCGAGTAAGGCTCTGTGATTTGACCGTCTTCCGATTGCATCAATAAGGTCTTGCTTCCATGGATAATCCCTATTTTTCCCAATACTGAAGTAGCTGCACTTTCTCCTGAATCAAGCCCCTTTCCGGCTGCTTCGACTGCAATGAGTTGCACGTTTTCTTCCTCCAGAAAATGATAAAATGCCCCGGCAGCGTTACTTCCGCCACCAACGCAAGCGATGACATAATCAGGGTTTTTACGGCCTTCTTTTTCCGATAATTGCTTCTTAATCTCCTGAGAAATAATGCTTTGAAAACGTGACACCATGTCCGGATAAGGATGCGGACCCACTACAGAACCGATGATGTAGAAAGTATCTATCGGGTTATTGATCCAATCCCTAATCGCTTCATTGGTAGCGTCTTTCAGGGTTTTCGAGCCTGAATTGGCTGAACGAACTTCTGCACCGAGCATTTTCATTCGGGCCACGTTTGGCGCTTGTCGTTGGATGTCGATTTCTCCCATATACACTATGCATTGTAAGCCCATTAGTGCACAGACCGTTGCGGTGGCTACTCCATGTTGGCCGGCACCAGTTTCGGCGATGATTCGGGTTTTGCCCAATCGTTTGGCCAATAGGATCTGCCCAATGGTATTGTTGATTTTATGCGCACCAGTATGACACAAATCTTCACGTTTTAGGTAGATTTTGGTATTATATTTTTGAGACAAACGCTCGGCAAAATAGAGCGGCGTAGGGCGTCCGACATAATCTTTCAGTAATTGTTGGAACTCGGTTTGAAAGCTTTCTGTCTGAATGATTTCAAGGTAATTTTGACGCAATGCTTCTACGTTCGGATAAAGCATTTCGGGGATAAATGCACCTCCGAATTCGCCGTAAAATCCTTTTTCGTTAACTTGATATGACATGTTGTAATTGTTTTAAAAGTTGTGTGTTTTTTAATCCGGGTTCGATTTCAAATTTGCTGTTGACATCAATTGCGTGAATGGGTAAATTCATTTGTTGTATGGTTTTAACTTCTTCCAAACCAATACCTCCGCTTAAAAAGAAAGGCTTTTGAGAAGGATAGTTTTTCAGAATCTGCCAGTTAAAAGTTGTTCCGTTGCCGCCATGATATTGCCCTTTAGTATCGAATAAGAAATAATCACAAACATTTTCGTAGGGTGTAATGGTTTGAAAATCAAAGTTGTCATCAATTGAAAATGCCTTGATCACTTTGATATTTATATGTTTCAGCAGATAACAGAATTCAGGTGATTCATTGCCATGTAACTGAACGAGCTGTAAATTATATCGTCGTATTTTGTCTAGTATATCATCCAAATAAGCATCAACAAAAACGCCTACTTTTTGTGTCGATTTGGGCAAGATCGGGATTTCTTTATTGAAAAACCTTGGTGATTTCTCATAGAAGATGAAGCCCAGGTAATCAGGTTGTAATTTTGCAACTTCCTCAATATTAGACGAATATTTCATTCCGCAGATTTTTGTTTTCATGGTTTTATAAGTAAAGCGTTGATAAAAGATTTTGCAGCTATTCCCGGATTCTCAGTTTTCATGAAATGTTCGCCGATTAAAAATCCCTGATAACCAAATTGTTGCAATTCTATGATTGCTTCTGTAGAACTGATGCCGCTCTCGGAAACTTTTATGAATTCATCCGGAATATGTTGTGCTAGCTCTTTGCTGTATTCCAAACCGACTTCAAAGGTTTTCAGGTTGCGGTTATTTACGCCGATCATGTCTAGGCTTGGCATAACGGCTTTGTCCAATTCTTTGCGATTATGTACTTCCAATAATACTTCGAGGCCTAAGGAATGTGCGAATTCTGAAAGCTGTTTGATTTCTGTACGAGTTAAAATAGCAGCAATCAGTAAGATAACATCGGCGCCGTGGGCTTTGGCTTCCAGAATCTGGTATTCGTCGATGATGAATTCTTTTCTTAGCAATGGAATATTTACGGAAGCTCTGGCAAACAATAAATCATCCAGAGACCCCCCGAAATATTTACCATCGGTCAAGACAGAAATCCCTGAAACTCCGGCATTTTGGTAACCAATTGCCACTTCTTCAACTGAAAAATTGTTGTTCATTAATGATTTAGAAGGGGAACGACGTTTGTGTTCTGCTATGATTCCCACCAAATTGTTTCGTAAATTCTTGCTTAACGAATGGGTTTGGCTTCCAAATAAAGCTGAATTCTCAAGTTGTGAAACCGGAATAAGTTGTTTTTTGAGTGTGACTTCTCTTTTTTTATCGGATATGATTTTATCTAGAATGGTCATTTGAGTTATGAATTATAAGTTATGAATTATAAGTTATGAATTATAAGTTATGAATTATAAATTGCTCAAAAGCTGTAGTTTTTTGAGTTTTTCTAGTGCTTTTCCGCTCAGTAAGCTTTCTTTAGCCAATTCAAATCCTTCTGAAATGGAACAATATTTTACTGTAGCGATGGCCATTCCAGCATTGGCACATACTACATTGTTTTGGGCTTCCGTTCCGCTTCCTTTTAATATGTTTAGGAAGATTTCAGCCGATTTTTCAACGGTTATTCCGCCTATAATTTCGGTTTCATAGAGTTTTTTTGTTTGAAAATCTTCAGGTTTCAAGATTTGCTCTGTGTTTTTGGAAATGATTTTGGTATTTCCTGTTAGCGAGATTTCGTCATAGCCATCCAGACTGTGCAGAATCGTGAAGTTTGTTTCGGTATTCTGATACAAATAAGCATACATTCGTGCCAATTCCAGACTGAAAACGCCTACCATCTGATGCTTAGGAAAACTCGGATTTACCATCGGGCCCAACATGTTAAAGAACGTTTTTACGGCCAGTTCCTTACGAATCGGTGCAACATTTTTCATAGCGGGATGGAAGAGCGGGGCATGCAGCACACAGATTCCGGCTTCCTCGATACATTTCTTTAAAAAGTTCTCTTCATTACTGAATTTCACACCTAAGTTTTCCATGACATTGCTCGATCCTGAAATGGAAGAAACCCCATAATTACCATGTTTGGCAACCTGAATTCCTGCTCCGGCAGTTACAAACGAAGCCAAAGTTGATATGTTGAATGTGTTTTTTCCGTCGCCACCGGTTCCGCATAAATCTATGGTATCATAGTCGCTTAAATCAATGGCGACGCAGAGTTCTAGTAGGGCTTCTCGAAATCCGGACAATTCCTCAATGGTAATGCTTCGCATCATGTAAACGGTCAGGAAACTGGCAATCTGGCTAGGGTTGTACAATCCATTGGAGATGTTTTTGAGTACGGTTTTAGCTTCTTCTTTGGTAAGCGTTTCGTGTTGTATAAGTCTGTTTAGTATTGTTTTCATGGTGTCTGAATTAGGTATGAGTTGTGCCAGGTCTTAAGTTTTTTCAACTTAAAACTGATTGATATTTTCGATAAAAGAGTTGCTAGTTAGCTATTCACCCAATTCTCAAGAATCTTCTTTCCGTCGGGAGTAAGAACGCTTTCCGGATGGTATTGTACCCCACGGACATCGTAGGTTTTGTGACGGAGCGACATGATTTCTCCGTTTTCATCGGTTGAAGTGACTTCAAGGACATCAGGGAAATCGCCTGAATTTACTACCCAGGAATGGTAGCGTCCAACTTCAATTTCATTAGGTAAACCTTGATAAAGAATCTCATCGGGAACGGTAATCTTAACTTTGGTGGAAACACCATGATAGACTTTTTCAAGGTTAGTCAGGCTTCCTCCAAAAACTTCCCCAATCGCTTGTTGGCCAAGGCAAACGCCGAGAATGCTTTTGGTAGGCGCATAGGTTTTGATGACTTTTTTTAATAATCCGGCTTCATCAGGGATTCCTGGCCCAGGAGAAAGGAGGATTTTATCGAAGTCTTTGAGCTCATCAATATAGAATTCATCATTTCGGAAAACGGTTACTTTGCAATTTAAATCTTCCAGATAATGCACTAAATTATAAGTGAAACTATCGTAATTGTCTATGACTACTATCTTTTTCATGTTTTTAAAGTTGCTAAGTTGCTGAGCACCTGAGTTGCTAAGTTTTGTTTTTCTGTTAACTGTGATTGAAAGCTATATTTTTTCGGCTAAATCTAACGCTCTGTTTAGTGCTCCTAATTTATTGTAGACTTCCTGCATTTCGCTTTCTTCATCTGAATTTGCTACAATTCCGGCCCCAGCCTGATAATGCAGCTGATGATTTTTGCTTAAAAATGTCCGAATCATAATGGCGTGGTTAAAGTTACCATCAAAATCCATAAATCCAATGGCGCCTCCATAGAAATTCCGATTAGTGTTTTCAATGGTTTCAATCAGTTGTAAGGCTTTGTGTTTCGGGGCGCCAGACAAAGTTCCGGCTGGAAATGTATCGCTAACAACTTGCATGGTGGAAGCCTTTTCGTGCATTTGTCCGCTAACTTTCGAAACCAGATGAATTACATGCGAAAAAAACTGAACTTCCCTGTATTTTTCAACTTCAACATTGTAACCGTTTCTGCTTAAATCGTTTCTCGCCAAATCCACTAGCATCACGTGTTCACTATTTTCTTTTGGGTCTTCAGATAATTGTTTGGCCAAAAGCGCGTCTTGTTCATCATTGCCTGTTCGTTTGAACGTTCCGGCAATCGGATGGATTTCTGCTTTTCGGTTCTTGACAACCAATTGTGCTTCAGGAGAGGAACCCATGATTTTGAAATTTCCGTAATCGAAAAAGAACAGATAAGGCGATGGATTGATGCTTCGTAAAGCACGATAAACATTGAATTCGTCTCCTTTGAACCCCTGAGTAAACCGTCTGGACAAAACCAATTGAAACACATCACCACGGTAACAGTGTTTTTTGGCTAAAACTACATTGGCTTTGAAATCGTCATCGGATAGATTGGAAACCGAATTACCTTCTTTTGAAAACGAATAGGAAGTAAAATTTTTCGACTGAATCAGTTGTTCGATTTCGGCAATATTGTTTTGATTTTCAATACTGTGACAGAAAATATAGGCTTCGTTTTTAAAGTGATTGATGGCGATGATATTTTGATACACCGCATAGTACAAGTCGGGAATTTGTAAATCAGCAGCTTTCTTTTCAATGCTTGCTTTTTCAAAATAACGTACCGCATCATAGCTCGTAAATCCGAATAATCCGTTGGTGATGAATTTGAAATCATTTTTTTCGGACTCAAAGCATGATACGAATTTTTCAATACCTTCGATTACATTTTTCTGATTTTCAATGTTTTTATTGATTAATGTGCCATCAGGAAAAGTCATTGTGATTTCCTCGCTTTCCACTTTGATGCTGGAAATAGGGTTGCAGCAGATATACGAAAAACTATTGTTGTTGCCTTGGTAATCATTGCTTTCCAGCAAAAGGCTATTCGGAAATTTGTCTCTGATTTTCAGATAAACGCTCACCGGTGTAATGGTATCGGCAAGGATTTGTTTGTAGTGAGTATGTAATTTATATTTTTTCATAAAGCTTCAGTTTTGGGAATAAAAAAAGGCTTGTCGTGATTGACAAGCCTTTTATCTATGTAGTTTTTAAAAATACAGATAGGAGGATTCGCTCACGATTTTCGACGTAAGTTAATCCACCACCAAGTATTGTTTAAAATGTTGTTCATTTTGTGTTTTTGTTTGATGCAAAGTTATAGAAATGATTTTCGAATACACAAGCTTTTTTGCTAAAAAATTTTTATGCAGAAAATAATGAAGATCCTGTAATTATAAAAATATGATAATAAATTATTGTATAACGATAATTAATTATTACATTTGCTTTGTAGAATTTAAATTTCGGATATATGAAATTAGTTAGAATTATAGCTTCTTATTTGCATATAGTGGTAAAAATTGTAGCTGTTGCTTATTTGTTAACGGCGTTTTATACTTTGATTAATTGCGTTTTTGGAGGTCCGTTTTTTGAAATAATGGAGGAAAATCGTTTTGCAATAAACTTTCCGTTTACCAATCAGCATTTTCTTTTAGGTTCAGAATTTACATTGGAATATGTTTCGGAAATGGTTTTAGGTTTGGCTTTATATGGTTTGTTCTTTTGGGTGTTGGGCAATGTTTTTAAAACCTTTAAACAGGAACGTTTGTTTACCAAAGACGGATTGAAAAACTTGAAGCAGTTTTATCAGTTCAATTTGTTGTTGTATCCAATCGCTGCTGTACTTTGGTCTGTTATCAGTATTGAAGATTTTCCTTTTTTTGCCATGATTGTGGCTCATGCGATTATGGGAGTCTTTATCTTTTTTATGGCTGCTATTTTTCAACAGGGGGTAAGTCTTCAAAACGAACAGGATTTATATATTTAGAAGTATGCCAATTATAGTAAATGTGGATGTGATGCTGGCTAAGCGCAAAATGCAGTCCAAGGAATTGGCGGAAATTCTGGGTATTACCCCGGCAAATTTGTCAATCCTGAAAACGGGAAAAGCGAAAGGTATCCGGTTTGAAACCCTCGAAGCGATTTGTAAAGCGTTGGATTGTCAGCCAGGGGATGTTTTAGAATACGTCAGCGAATAAATTCAGTCATTTTAGTAAAATATAAAATATCGGTTTTTTAACCGACAAGGATTTTTTTGCCCAAATTTTTCCAATTGGAATTCATGAAAATTAATCAGTAATCATCAAACCCGAGGCGCAGCCGAACTGTTTGGAGCGCAGCGGAAAAAAATCAATCAAAAATGAACAGTTTAATCATTAAAAATCTCCAAAAAACCTATGGAAACGGAGTAAAAGCCATTGAAGGCATTTCGCTTGAAATCGGAAATGGAATGTTTGGGTTATTAGGCCCAAACGGAGCAGGAAAATCATCATTGATGCGCACTATTGTCGGTTTACAATCTGCTGATAGCGGCGAGATTTTCTTCAATGATGTCAATGTTTTGGAGCGTCCGGACTTCATTAAGAAACAATTGGGTTTTTTACCGCAGGATTTTGGTGTCTATCCTAAAGTGTCCGCCTACGATTTGTTGAATCATTTGGCGGTTTTGAAAGGAGTAAGTGATTCAAAAGAGCGGAAAGAGCAAGTACTGTCGTTGCTTGAAAAAGTGAATTTGTTCTCCCAGCGAAAAAAAGAAGTTCACACTTTCTCAGGCGGTATGCGTCAACGGTTTGGTGTGGCTCAGACGTTATTGGGGAATCCGAAAATCATTATCGTGGATGAACCAACCGCAGGTCTTGATCCGGAAGAACGCAACCGATTCAACAGTCTTTTAAGCGAAATAGGCGAAGACCGGATTGTTATTTTATCCACGCATTTGGTAGAAGATGTCCGTAATTTATGTTCAAAAATGGCAATTATGGATGGAGGTAAAGTACTTCTTCTCGGTAATCCAACAGATTTAATTCAATCTTTAGAAGCTAAAATCTGGAGAAAGCAGATCCAGAAAGAGGAGCTGACTCATTACAAAAGCGAATATTCTGTGATTTCTTCCCAGTTTACGGCCGGAAAAATGAATATTCACGTGTTTTCTGAGCAGCAGCCAGCTGACTTTCTGAAAGTAAATCCAACGCTGGAAGATGTTTATTTTACTGCGCTTAACCAAAAATCATTTGTGTTATGAAAACAGTTTTCCGGTTCGACCTTCAGGGGTATTTCAAAAGATGGGGTTTTTATGTTGTACTACTATTGATTTTTTCTTTCGGAGTTTTTGGCGGACAAAATGCCCGTTTTTCAGTTAGTGAAAATGTGTTTTTCAATTCGCCTTACCAAGTTGGTTTCATAACGGCTTTTATCAGTTTGACCACTATTTTTTTCAGTACGCTTTTCGTTGCTCAACTCGCCATTAAAGAGGTTGATAATCGGTTTGAACAGATTTATTTCAGTACTCCGATTCAAATGAAAAAGTTTCTTTCAGGCCGATATGCTTCGGTTTTTGTATTGAGTCTTTTGTTTACAATTGTTTTGACCATCAGCTTTTTTATCGGTCAGGCCACAAACTCACGAATTTTAGAAAGCGGTCATTTCAATTTGATGCACTACCTCGTTCCGATGCTTTATTTTACGGTCATCAACACGATTTTTGTAACCGCTGTTCTGTGCGTGGTGGCTTGGTTTACTAAAAGTAAAATGCCCATTTATGTGAGTGGTTTGCTGCTTTATATTTTGTACATGGTTGCGCTATTGTTTTCCAGTTCTCCCTTCATAGCCCAGAGTTTACCTCAATCGGAGCAAACGAAATTCATTTCGGGAATTTTGGACCCTTTCGGACTGTCGGCTTTTTTTAATCAGACGGCACAATGGACGGTAGTGCAAAGAAATTCGGCAATAATAGGCTTGGATGGTGTTTTTTTGGGCAATCGTGCAGGTGTTTTGATGATAGCTTTTGTTCTGCTTTATATTGCTTTCAGAAAGTATTCTTTTACAACAAAAATCAAACATAAAAAGGTTAGCTTATCAGAAGAAAATCAGGAACTTATTGCTGGTCCTTTTACATTCGTAAGTACAAAAGAAGGTTTAAAAGTTAAGTTGATGGCCTTATTGTCATTCGTAAAAATAAACCTGATTTACATTTTTAAAAGTATTCCGTTTGTACTGATTGTTTTGGCACTCCTTTTTGCTGTTGGGATGGAAATGTACGCCGAAATTGAAAAGGGTATCCGGATTCCACAGAAATATGCCACTTCAGGATTGATGACCTCTGCAATCATTCAGAATTTTTACGTGTTGGGCGTTATTGTGGTGCTTTTTTATATCCATGATGTTTACTGGCGCAGCAGGAATGTTAACTTTAATTTGATCGAAGGCAGCACTCCTAATGCTAAAACGCAATTCTGGGCACATTGGATAACCTTACTCTTGGTAATCACAACCTTTTCCACAGTATTGATTTTTGAAGGAATCGTTTTTCAATGCTTCTATGAGTATACTATTTTAGAGGGATTTGTGTACGCACGGGTTTTCCTGTTTACCACATTGCCGTTATTTCTTTTAAGCGGTTTTCTGTTGCTTGTCCAAAAAATGGTCAATCAGAAATATGTTGCTTTTGGCGTTTCGGCTTTATTCGCTTTTGTTATGGCAACGCCTTTAGGAAGAAAATTAATTACTAATCCATTGTTCAAATTTCTTTACAGCATCAATTTCGATTATAGCGACATGAATGGCTTTAGCAGTTATGAAACCGCGTTCGTATTCCGATTGCTTTTTGGAGCAGTTTTACTGTCCGCTTTGCTGTATGCCACCCATCTTAGGAAACCTCATTTAAAGAAGGTCTATCCCTATTTGGCGTTAGTTTTTTTGAGTGTAAGTGCGTATGGTTTGGCACAGAAAATCAAGACGGATTATTTGCCTAAAGATGAAAATTCAGAATGGCAGGCACAAGCTGATTATGAAAAACAATTTCGTAGTTATCAGAAGCTTCCTCAACCTACCATTATCGATGTAAAAACTACAGTAGAATTATTTCCGGAGCGTAATTCGTATACGATTGAGGGAACTTATATTCTGGAAAATATGACAGCAAAGAATATTGAAAAAGTTTTGATCGGCTTTTCAGATGGTTTTATGGTCGCCAACGCTGATTTTCAGTTTAAGGACGACGCACAAACAGTTGCTGGTCAGCATCAAATTCTGAATTTGAAGCAGTCGATGTTACCGAAAGAGAAAGCGAAATTTACATTTAAGCTATCCTATAGATGGCAGCCTGTAAACGGTCATCAGTCGTTTAATGCCATAGTGGAAAACGGTTCCTTTATGAGAATTAGCCGCTATTATCCGCAAATAGGGTATAACTCGGATGATGAAATTCAGGAGGATAATATCAGAAAGCAATTCGGATTGGCAGAAAAAACGCAATCCAAGTCTTTTGATGCACCCAAATCACCCAACAATGATTTTGTCAATTTGGAAATGACTATTGCAACTTCCGAAAACCAAATTGCGATTGGAACGGGAGAATTGGTTAAAAACTGGAAGCAGGGAAAACGAAATTGGTTCCGATATCAGGCAAATCAAATTCCTTTCCGGTTTGCTGTTTCATCTGCGAAATATGCTTTAAAAAGAGAACAATACAAAGACAAGACTTTTGAAGTGTATTATCATCCTTCCCATCATGAAAATGTACAGCATTTGCTAATGAACGCCAAACAGACGATGGATTACTGCGAAGAGAATTTCGGTCCATATCCTTATAAAACGATTCGTTTTGCCGAAGTTTCAGGTTTTACAAAAGGTTTTGCGGCTACGGCTTATCCAACAACAGTTTACATGACAGAGGATATGATTTTTCACAGCAATATCAAAGCCGATGAGCAGCAAGATGTAATCAATGAATTGGCCGGTCATGAATTGGCGCATTTGTGGTGGGGTAGTAATCAGATTGTTCCTGACGACAGGGATGGAGCCTCCATGCTCACGGAAACCTTAGCGATGTATACCGAAATGATGCTTTTGAAGAAAATGTACGGGAAAGAAGCAATGCTGAAACGTGTTCAGATGCACATGGATATTTACAATAATGAGAGAGGTTTTTCAAATGAAATGCCTTTGTATCAAGTAAAATCCGATGCAACTCATATTTCGTATTCGAAAGGAGCAGCCGTGATGTGTCTTTTAAGTGAAATAATAGGGGAAGACAAGATGAATTTGGCTTTAAAGCGATTTTTGCAAAACAATAAATTTCCAAATCCTAAACCGGTTTCTACGGATTTCATTGCAGAATTATACAAAGTTTCGGATAAAAAGTATCATGCAAAGATTGAATCACTTTTTACAAGAATTGAGCCTTTAAAAGAGACCGATTTGAGAATGCAGTGATGAAAAAAGAAGTTTTAATTTAAAAAAAAATGATTGTTTTTCTTGAATTTTCCACATTCTGCAAAGGTTTTGTTTTTGTTATATATGCAGAAAAATAAAGGCTTTTGTTGATATTAATAACAATTTTGCAAAAATATATTTGATTAATAAAAAAACTTTATACATTTGCAGAGTTCAAAAGAACCGACAAAAATGAAAAACCAAGTTTTAAATATGATGATGTGTATGTGCTGCTCAGACAATGAGGAGGGCTTTGCTATTCGTTAATATTTAAAATCAAAAATATTCGGCAAAAACTCCTCAAGCAATTGGGGAGTTTTTTTTTACTCTGGATTTTAACAACAATAAGAAACACAAAAATGAATACAGTAACAATCATAACGGCCATCTCAATAACATCTGCAACTTGTATGATGATGATGTGTTGTATGCGAAACTTCGCAAGAGGCCGTCTGTTGTATTATTTGAAGTAAAGAATAGTATATGAAAACACAAGCCTCTTGATTTCAAGGGGCTTTTTTTATTTCTAATCGTTAATTAACTCACCAATGAATATCGAAATTTTAAATAAACTAACGCAAAATCAGGATATCGCACAAAACCTGAAAGTTTTGTCCGAAAACGCAACGGGAAAGATTGTGTTTTCAACCAGTTTCGGAATTGAAGACCAATTGATTACTGATGTTATTTTCTCTCAGAAATTGAAAAATATTGAGGTTTTTACTTTGGATACGGGACGACTTTTTCAGGAAACCTATGCTACATGGCATAAAACGGAATTGCATTACAACCAAAAGATTAAGTCGTTTTATCCGAATACTGAAGACCTTGAAATCTTCATTAATGAACGCGGAATCAATCCTTTTTACGAGAGTCAGGAATTACGAAAGCAATGCTGTTACATCCGAAAAGTGGAACCGTTGCAACGGGCTCTAAAAGATACGAAAGTATGGATAACAGGGCTAAGGGCAGAACATTCGCCGAACAGGAACTCAATTGAAACAGTGCAATGGGATGAACAATATCAGCTTTACAAATACAATCCCTTACTGCATTGGACAAGCGACGAAGTCAAGGAATATGTAAACAGCAAAGGAATCCCATATAATGTTTTACACGACAAAGGATTCATAAGTATCGGCTGCGCGCCTTGTACCAGAGCTGTCAAGGAGGGAGAGGATTTCAGGGCAGGCCGCTGGTGGTGGGAAGATGCTTCTAAAAAAGAATGCGGATTGCATGGTTAGTTTTTAATCACAGTATTTAGACACAGAAACAGTATTCAGTTTATAACTCATAATTCATTATCTAAAATGAGCAATACAATAAATTATTTAAATCAATTGGAAGACGAAGCAATTTATATTCTTCGCGAAACCGCTGCTCAGTTCGAAAAACCGGCTTTGTTGTTTTCAGGAGGAAAAGACTCTATCGTATTGGTACATCTGGCTTTGAAAGCCTTTCGTCCGGGTAAATTTCCGTTTCCGTTAGTACATATCGATACCGGGCATAATTTTCCGGAAGCCATTGCCTTCAGGGATTATCTGGTAAACAAAATCGGTGAAAAACTGATTGTGGGTTCGGTGGAAGAAAGTATCAAAAAGTACAACCTGAAAGAAACCCAAGGTCGATTTCCATCACGGAATGCTTTACAAACTTATGCTTTATTAGATGTAATTCAGGAAAATGAATTTGATGCCTGCATCGGCGGAGCTCGACGTGACGAGGAAAAAGCCAGAGCCAAAGAACGTATTTTTTCTGTTAGGGATGATTTCGGGCAATGGGATCCAAAGCTACAACGCCCTGAATTGTGGGATATACTGAATGGAAAGGTGCAAAAGGGTCATAATGTCCGAGTGTTTCCAATCAGCAATTGGACAGAATTAGACGTGTGGAATTACATCCAAAAGTACAATATCGAATTGCCGAGTCTGTATTTCACACACGAACGGGAATGTATTCTGCATCAGGACAAACTGGTGGCAACCTCTGAATTTATTCAGCCTCTGACAACTGACACGGTCGTGGTTGAAAAAGTACGCTATCGGACCGTTGGCGATATGACTTGTACAGCAGCCGTTCCTTCCGAAGCAGATTCTGTTCAGGATATTATTGATGAAATCATTCAGACGCGAATCAGCGAAAGAGGACAAACCCGACTGGACGATCAGCTTTCTGAAGCGGCAATGGAGGACCGAAAGAAGCAGGGATATTTTTAGAGAACAAGGGACAAGGGAATTAGCCACTAACTAAAAAATTAAAAAAATGAACACATTAAAATTTATAACTGCGGGAAACGTTGACGACGGAAAAAGCACTTTGATTGGCCGTCTGCTTTACGATTCCGACAGTATACATACCGATCAACTGGGCGTATTGCAAAAGCAAACGAAACAGGAGGGTGTCGACATAGATTTGTCATTAATCACTGACGGATTGCGAGCCGAACGCGAGCAAGGAATTACCATAGATGTAGCTTACAAATATTTCTCGACAAAAAAGCGAAAGTTCATCATAGCCGATGCGCCGGGACACGAGCAATACACCCGTAACATGATTACCGGAGCTTCGAATTCCGATTTAATTATCATTTTGGTAGATGCCCGAAAAGGAATCACAACACAAACTAAAAGACATGCCAGCATAGGTTCGTTAATGGGAATTAAGAAAGCCATAATTGCTGTAAATAAAATTGATCTGGTAAATTATTCAGAAGATGTTTTTACCACTATTAAAAATGATTTCGAGACCATTAAAGGGGAGTTGAATTATGATGAAGTGGTGTACATCCCTGTGAGTGCGCTGGTAGGAGACAATATAGTAGCTAAATCCGAAAAAACGCCTTGGTTTGAAGGTGATACGTTATTGAGTACGTTGGAACATATCGTGATTTCTTCAAAAGAAAATCTGGCTTCCCGTTTTCAGGTACAGTGGGTAATCCGTCCGAAAGATGAAGAAAACCACGATTATCGAGGTTATGCAGGACAGGTGCTAAGCGGTAATTACAAAACAGGTGATACAGTAAAAATTTTTCCATCAGGAATTGAATCGACCATCGTTCGTATAGAAAAACATCAGGAAACTGTTGAAAGAGCTATTGCCGGGGAAAATGTAGTTTTCCATCTGACGGATAATATCGACATCAGCCGTGGTGACAGCATTGTCAAAACTGATTATCAGCCAACTGTTTCCAATGAACTGAAAACCTGGGTTTGCTGGCTGGATAATTCGCCTTTGCAGATTGGGAAAACCTACCTGCTGCAGCATCGTTTCAGAACCGTTCGCGTAAAAATTCAGGGAATCGATCGGAAATGGGACATCAATGAGTGGCAGTTCAATGATTCAAATGAAGTAAGACTCAACGATATTGGACAAATTTCAGTCAGAACGAACCAGCCTTTGTTTTTTGATGCTTTTACAGAAAATTCGAAAAACGGAAATGCGATATTAATAGATGAGACCAATTTCAGTACTGTCGGGGCCTTAATGTTCCTGTAAAATATATAAAAATGAAACATAGCATCTATAAAACAAATAGTCTGAGCGAAAAAATATTGCCTGACAAAGCAAAAACTGAAACCTGGACAGAAGAAATTTTTAAGTGGCTCTTTTCGATAGGAGAGGATTATGCCAATTACAGTTTCTTCCTGAAAAAAGAAGCCCAACTTTGGTCGGAATTAACTGAATTACTGGATAATGTTCTTACAGATAATGAAAACAGGTTCGAAACGGCAAATCGCTTTTTTGACAAACTGGAAACGATTCACATCCAATTGGAAGCTGATCTTGAAGCGGTATTTAATTTCGATCCGGCAGCCAAATCAGTGAGCGAAGTCTTGATTGCTTATCCTGGTTTTTTTGCCATAGCGGTATACCGATTAGCACACGAGCTTTGGATTGACAACGTACCGATTCTTCCGAGAATAATGGCGGAATATGTTCACAGTAAAACAGGAATCGACATTCATCCCGGAGCGAAAATAGGAGAACGTTTTTTTATCGATCACGGAACCGGAATCGTAATTGGGGAAACGTCGGTAATTGGGAACGATGTGAAAATATATCAAGGCGTTACACTTGGAGCGTTGACGGTCAGTAAAGACAAAGCTAAAATAAAACGTCATCCGACCATTGGGAATAATGTTACGCTTTATACCAATGCGACTATTTTGGGAGGAAATACGATTATTGGCGATAATGCCGTAATCGGAGGAAATGTCTGGATTACACAATCGATTCCCGCAAAGTCACTAGTGTATCATAAAAGTGAAATCGTCATTAAGAGTAAAGCTGAATTTCCGGAGCCTCTGAATTTTGTTATCTAAAGAGATAAGAATAGAAATCTGATTAATCTGCGAGAAAAAATAAATGATAACAAAAAAAAATAAATACAATGGCTCGAGCCTGCAGGGCGAACAGCATCGAACACCTATAACAAATAAAATTTAGTGAGATGAAAAAAACTACCATTTTGGAAACCATTGGAAACACACCCGTGGTAAAAATCAATAAACTCTTCGGAGCAAATAAAAACGTGTGGATTAAACTGGAGAGAACCAATCCGGGTAACAGTATCAAAGACCGAATTGCTTTGGCGATGATTGAAGATGCCGAGCGCAAAGGAATATTAAAACCCAACAGTGTGATTATCGAACCAACCTCAGGAAATACTGGTATTGGTCTGGCTTTGGTAGCGGCCGTAAAAGGATACGAAGTAATCCTGGTAATGCCCGAATCGATGAGCGTTGAGCGCAGAAAACTGATGGAAATCTACGGAGCGCAATTCGAATTGACGCCACGCGAAAAAGGAATGAAAGGAGCCATCGAAAAAGCAAACGAACTGACTAGTCAAATCCCGAATGCCTGGTCACCACAGCAGTTTGACAATCCCGCAAATGTGGAAGTTCATGAAAAAACAACTGCTCAGGAGATTATAGCCGATTTCCCAGAAGGATTGGACTACTTGATTACAGGCGTGGGTACCGGTGGGCACATTACGGGAACGGCAAGGGTTCTGAAAAAGAAATTCCCCAATCTGAAAGTAATTGCGGTCGAGCCGGAATTGTCGCCTGTTTTGAGTGGAGGAGCTCCATCTCCACACCCTTTGCAAGGTATCGGGGCAGGTTTTGTTCCGACTATTTATGGTAATGATTTAATTGACGAAGTGATTCAGGTAGGCCGAGACGAAGCTTTTGAAAACGCCCGAAAGATTGCCAAAGAGGAAGGTATTTTGGTTGGAATTTCAACAGGAGCATCCTTATCGGCGGTAGCTAAAAAAATCAATGAAATTCCTGATGGCGCGACGGTGCTTACCTTTAATTACGATACTGGGGAACGTTACCTTTCCATAGAAGGGTTGTTCTAAAAATCTAATAACATACTGTATGATTTTCCTTGCTTTTTTAAGTGAGTAGGGGATTCTCATGCCTAAATTTTAAGTAAATATGAAAATTTTAAATAAAGGAAAAGTGATTTTGGCAGGCGCAGGTTCGGGCGATCCGGATTTGATTACCCTGAAAGCACTCAAATATCTTCAGAGTGCCGATGTGATTTTAACCGACCGTTTGGTTTCTCCTGAATTGATTGAAGCGCACGCCAATAAAGATGCAATTGTGATTTATGCGGGTAAACAATGTTCCAAAGGAATCCATACGCCACAGCAGGACATCAACGAACTGATGGTTGAATTTGCCTTGCAGAACAAATTGGTTCTTCGTTTAAAAGGCGGCGATTCGATGCTGTTTTCCAATATTCTGGATGAATTGCAGGTGCTTAAAGCCAATGGTATTGATTATGAGATCATTCCCGGAATCTCTGCGGCTTTCGGTGCTGCTTCTTATACCGGAATCCCGCTCACGGCAAGGGGCTATTCAAGTGGTGTCCGGTTCTTGACATTGTATGATTTGAAAACCGTTGCGCCAAGTCAATGGAAAGATTGGGCAACAACGAGTGATACATTGGTTTTTTACATGAGCGGACAACGATTGGACGCTTTAACGGAATCATTGCTGGAAAAC
This sequence comes from Flavobacterium enshiense DK69, assembly GCF_000498495.1. Taxonomy (GTDB): domain Bacteria; phylum Bacteroidota; class Bacteroidia; order Flavobacteriales; family Flavobacteriaceae; genus Flavobacterium; species Flavobacterium enshiense. Next base: position 124,296 of record NZ_AVCS01000002.1, read on the forward strand.
GGCATCAGTGCTTTAAAAGGAATTGCCGTGGTTCAGCAGGCTACGACTCCGAACCAAAAAACGACGGTCTTTTCTTTTGAAGAATTGCAAACCAAGATATTGCCCGAGTTTGAATACGTACCCACACTCATTATTGTAGGTAATGTGGTTCAGCTTCATGAACAATTTAACTGGATAAAAGAGAAAAACGGTACTGAATCCTATTTCGATAATCATAAAAACACCTACCAAAATGCTATCTGAAATTAAATTAACGCTATTGCAACAACTGGTCCAGCAAGCTTCCAAAGAAGAAATCATCTGGACGAAAGGTTACCTGGCCGGTTTTCTGGACAGTAATCAGATTGCTCTTAAGCCTGCGGAAACTCCGGTTGCGGTGACAGTAAAACCATTGATTGTATATGGTACCGAAACCGGTAATGCCAAAAAAATTGCTTCTCAATTACTGGGTAACTTTAAGAAAAGCAAAATTCAGGCAAAATCTATCGATATTTTTCAGCTGGACGTTGTAAAACTGGCCAAAGAAAGTCTGGTGCTTTTCATCGTGAGTACGCAGGGCGAAGGCGAATTTCCGCAGAATGCCGTTGCCTTTTATGAAAAACTGAAAGCTTCAGAAACCGATTTAAGCCATCTGAATTTCGCTGTTTTGGGATTGGGCGACACGTCCTATCCGCTTTTCTGTAATGCCAGTGTATTGTTGGATGAGGTTTTGGAACAGAAAGGAGCCAAACGCTTATTATCCTTGGTGAAAGCCGATGTCGATTTTGCTGAAACCGTGACAAATTGGGAAAACGATCTGCAGCAGGTGTTTTCGAAAAATGTTTCTTCAGCTTCGGTTCCGACAGAAAAAAGTACGAGAGCTTCGGTAAGTCACAAGAAGAATTACAAAGGCATCGTTTCGCATAAAGTTGTTTTGAACGACAGAGGTTCGAACAAGGAAACCTATCATATCGAAATCACGCCAAACGAAGAAGTGATTTACGAACCCGGCGATGCCATCGGATTTTATCCAAAAAATAATGAGCTTGAAATTGATGAAATTATTTCATTTTTTGATGAAAATGATAAAAAAGAAGTGCTTTTTGATAAAAATATACGCGGATTGGGTAAAAAATCAATTCAGTCGATTTCCGGATTATTTGAAACCGATATTGAAGAAGAGAAAGCCGATTTGTTGGATATCCTGAAAAAATATCCCAAACCTGGCTCAGTTTCCTTCGACGATATCGTTGCTGTACTTCATCCAATTGCGCCGCGATTGTATTCAATTTCATCGGCTGCCAATGCTCACGACGGCGAAGTACATGTAACGGTTAACCTGAACACGTTTTCAGTTGACGGAACAATTAAAACAGGGTTATGTTCCCAGTTTTTGGCAGATTTCCCCAACGATTCGGAAATCGAATTCTACATCCATAAAAACAACAATTTCAAACTTCCATCAGACGATGCGGATATTATCATGATTGGTCCGGGAACGGGAATAGCTCCCTTCCGAAGTTTTCTTGCTCATCGCGATGCAGAGGGTACAGAAGGCAGGAACTGGTTGTTCTTTGGGGAACAGCATTTTGTGTTGGATTTTTATTATCAGACCGAAATTCAGGAATGGTTGGCCACGGGCTCGCTGACCAAATTAGACACGGCCTTTTCACGTGACCAGCAAAAGAAAATCTACGTGCAGGACCGCATACGGGAAAAGGCAAAAGAGTTTAATGTCTGGTTGGAAAACGGGGCGTCGATTTATATCTGCGGACAGAAAAACCCAATGAGTATTGATGTAGAGAATACTATAATCGAAGTAATTGCTTCGGAAAGAAATATCAGCATTGATGATGCAAAGGCTGTTTTAGAAGATTTGGAAACTGCCGGTAAATATCAAAAAGACGTGTATTAATAACCAGCTAATAGTTAAATGCTAACTGCTGTAAGCTTATAAAAAAATGAGTAATAAATTATCACCAATAGAAGCCATAAAAATCAAAAGTGACGGTTTGCGAGGCACTTTAAAAGAAAGTATTGATTTAGACAATCATACGGGAAATGTACGTCCGGATGATGAAACTCTTGTGAAGTTCCACGGAATGTACGTACAGGATGATCGGGACAGAAGAGCTGAACGGGCAGCCAAAAAACTGGATAAACTGTATTCCTTCATGATCCGTCTTCGGATTCCGGGCGGAGTAATCAATGCCGATCAGTGGATTGCGACCCATGACATTTCGGAGGAATTCGGAACCGGAACTTTAAAGATTACAACCCGCCAAACGGTACAATTGCACGGCTTGCTAAAACACCAGCTGCGTCCGACTATACAGGCGTTTAACACGGCTAAACTGGATTCGATTGCAGCCTGTGGCGACGTGAATAGAAACGTAATCGTGAGTTCGCACCCGCAGCTTTCACCATTGCATCAGGAGATTTATGAATATGCCGATAAAATTTCAACATTGTTATTGCCTAAAACGCAATCTTATTACGAAGTTTTTATCGACGGAGAAAAGATTTACGAACGTTCTTCGGAAGCCGATCCGTTGTATGAAGACCGTTATCTGCCACGAAAATTCAAGATTGCCATTGCGATTCCGCCGAGTAATGATGTGGATGTTTTTACAAATGATATTGGCTTGATTGCCATTATCGAAAACAATAAATTGAAGGGTTTCAATATTGCCATAGGAGGCGGATTGGCAACGACACACGGTAATCCGAATACGTATTCACGTTTGGGTTCCATCATCGGATTTGCCGATACCGAAGAAAAAACTCTGAAAGCAGTGTATGAAATACTTACTGTGCAAAGGGATTTCGGAAACAGGGTAGACAGAAAATTGTCACGCCTGAAATACACGGTCGATAAACTTACGGTAGAAGGTTTTAAAAATGAACTGGAACGCCGCATCGGGTTTGAATTGCTACCGGAACAGCCATTCCGATTTACTGAAAGAAGTGACCGTTTTGGTTGGGAGCAAAATCACGAAGGGAAGTGGTTTTATACCTTATTTGTAGAGCATGGCGTGGTGAAACCTTATCAGAAGCAGTTTTTATATGAAGTGGCACAATTCAAAATTTCCAATTTCATTTTTTCCGGAAACCAGAATTTGATTCTGGGAGAGATTGCAGATGGCGACAAAGCAAAAATTGAAGACTTGCTGGTTAAACACGAAATTGACAAACACGACAGTGCGCTTCGTAAAAATTCGATGGCGTGTGTGGCGTTGCCCACTTGTCCACTTGCTTTAGCGGAAGCCCAACGCTATTTGCCGGAATTGGTAACGAAAATAGAACCCATTTTGGAAAAATATAACCTTCAGAACGAGGAAATAACCATTAGGATGACAGGTTGTCCAAACGGTTGCGGTCGTCCGTATGTAGCCGAATTGGGCTTTGTTGGAACCGGTCCGGGGCAGTATAATTTCATGTTAGGAGGCGACCGATACGGCGAAAGGCTGAACAAATTATATAAGGAGAAGCAGACAGAATCAGAAATTTTAAATGAAGTCGATCATTTACTGGATAGCTATACAAAAGAGAAAAATGAGAATGAAACCTTTGGCGATTTTACGTTCAGGAAAATCATTTCACAAAATTAATAGTAATAGAACAGCAGTACTTGTAGTATTGCTGTTTTCTCAGCTGAATGTTTTGGCTCAGAAGAACGTGACGCATCAGCAACAGATTTGGTACGGTTACTACAATTCGTTGACGTTTAATGAGAATTGGTGTTTGAAGAGCGAAATTCAGGAGCGGCAATTTATTAATCCTTCTGCACAGCATCAGTTGCTTTTCCGTACGGATTTGGAATACAAGCTGGAGGGAAACTGGAATGTTTTTGTTGGAGGTGCTTTTTTTCTGCAAAGTCCGAATGATCCTGATTCAGACAGTAATCTAGTTGTTCCTGAATTACGCCCGAATATTGGTTTCAACAATAAACAAAAATTATCCTTTCTGACCATTTCACACCGCTATAAAGCCGAAGCCCGTTTTTTTCACGATGTTGAAAATGAAGAACTGACAGGAGGTTATCGTTTTTCGAATTTCCGGTTGCGCTACCAGTTGGGATTTGATATTCCGGTGGTAAAAAAAGAAAATCAGGAGCGGGTCATTTTCAAACTGAAAGATGAGGTAATGTTCAATGTAGGCAGTAAAATAGTTAAAAACTCCTTTGATCAGAACCGTGTTTATCTGGCATTGAATTATGTAGTAAGCCCCGTAATTGCTGTTGAAGCCGGTTATATGAATTGGTTTCAGCAACAGAAATCGGGAGTCGATTATTACAATCGGGATATCATCCGATTTTCATTATTCCATAATCTGACATTAAAAAAGAAAAACCATGAGTAGTACATTATTTCCTGTATTCCTGAAAACTGAAACCGCCCGCTTTTTGATCGTTGGGGGCGGCAATGTAGGTTTGGAAAAAACGGAAACCTTATTAAGACAGAATCCTGATATCAACATAAAATTGGTAGCCAGTGAAATTTCGTCGGCTTTGAAAGAAGTCTTGGCGAAACATCCGCATATTGATTTTCACGAACGCCCGTTTCAGGAAGCCGATTTGAATGAAACCGATTTTGTGATAACAGCTACAAACGATACTTTGGTTAACATCGAAATAAAGCGTCAAGCCAACGGAAGAAAAATATTGGTCAATGCTGCGGATCAGCTGGATTTATGTGATTTCTATTTGGGTTCGATTGTAAAGAAAGGAAACCTAAAAATCGCCATTTCCACTAACGGAAAATCACCTGTTTTAGCAAGGCGTTTACGAGAACATCTGGAAGAAGCTATTCCGGATGATATCAATGAAAGCATAGAAAATCTGAATCAATTCAGAGAGAAACACAAAGCCGATTTTCAAGCGAAATTAGCCTCTTTGAATGAAGTGACGTCGTTGCTGGTTACCAATGAAAATCCTAAAAAACAAGGGAAAAAATATAAAAAATTGACGTTTGAAATTGCTGTTGTTTTTCTGGCGCTTTTCTTTGGTTACGGATTGTCGACCGTGATTTCGGTTCAGGATTTGAATGCTTTTGCCAGCGATATTCCCCCTGCTTTTTTTGCGATGATAGCGGTTGGTTTTTTTGCACAAATGGTGGATGGGGCTGTAGGACTGGGCTATGGAGTGACTTGTGCGACGAGCATGATGTTGTTTGGAGTCAAACTGCCTGCCATCAGCGGAAGTATTCATACGGCGGAAATGTTTTCAAGCGGTATCAGCGGTTTTTCGCATTATAAATTCGGAAATGTCAATAAGAAACTGTTGTTGTGGTTGGCTGTTCCGGGTGTGATAGGAGCAGTGAGTGGTGCTTTGCTGTTGATTTACCTCGGTAATAAATATGAAACCGTTACGTATGCTATATTGGCTTCTTATACGATGATTATCGGAATTCGCTTGATTATCATTGCTTTCCGAAAGAAAATCGCAAAACAAAAAGTGAAAAATACGGGGATCTTAGGTTTTTCCGGTGGACTTTTAGATGCTTTTGGAGGAGGAGGCTGGGGTCCGATCGTGACATCTACACTTTTATCCAAAGGAAGAAAATCGAGTTATGTAGTTGGGACGGTAAGTCTGGCTGAGTTTTTCGTAACCTTGGCAGCCTCTTTAACCTTTTTTGCTTCGATAGGTGTCAGTCACTGGTATATAGTTGTAGGTTTGATACTCGGCGGCTCATTGGCTGCACCCTTAGCGGCTAGGGTGGCAGGAAAGCTTCCTCAAAAAACGGCAATACTGGCAGTTGCTTTTCTGGTAATTGTTTTCAGTATCAGGATGTTGTTTAAAATAGTTTAAATATAAAAGCCGCTTAAAAGTAAGCGGCTTTTTTACAATGCATCAGGAATTAGATTGCTAAAGTAACATTCAATTCAAATTCATCATAGATAGCTTTGTCACCAATGCTCTCGAAGAATGATTTAGAAGCGTATTTGATATCATATTTAGTTCTGTCTACCATCAATTTAGTTGTAGCTGTGTTTTTATCAACAACCATGTCAAAAGTGATTGGGTTTGTGATTCCCTTGATTGTTAAGTCCGCAGTAACAGTATACGTGTTGTTACCTTTAGCAGCGATAGTTTTGAAAACTAATTTTGAAGTAGCGAATTTTTCTGAACCGAAGAAATCATCAGCTTTTAAGTGACCTTCTAATTTGTCTTTCATATTACCTGCCGGAATATCCGTTACATTAATAGAAGTCATATCCACTGTGAAGTTTCCTCCTGCTAATTTTTTTCCTTTGAATACTAAAGCACCATCTTTAAGAGCAATTGTTCCTTCGTGCTGACCGGTTACTTTTTTACCAATCCATCCAATGTTACTTTTTGATACATCTACTTTTTTTGTTGTTTGAGCTGTAGCTGTTAATGTTCCTAAAGCTACTACTAATGCCAATGCAATTGATTTTAATTGTTTCATGATTTTAATTGATTTAATTTAATTTATTGGTTAGTGTTTATAATTATAAATTGATAAATAATTCTTTTTTTGATTTGCGGACTTTCACATTATGCTGAGTTGTATCCTCCTCATGACGGTAACCAACGGTAGCAATTAGTGAAGCATTTAATCCTAATGCATCCAGTCCGAGGATTTCGTTTACTTTTTCTGTTTCGAAACCTTCCATCGGAGTGGCATCAATCTGAAGTTCTGCAGCGGCATTCAGTAAATTTCCTAAAGCCAGATACGTTTGTTTTGAAGTCCAGTTGTTCTTTACATTTTCCGGTAAAGATATAATTTTAGATTTCATGAAATCTCCGTAACCTGCCAGATTTTCTGCCGGAATTCCTCTGGTTTCAGCTATGTTGGCGATATATTTGTCTATTTCTTTTCCGCCTAAATTTACCATATTGGCAAAAACGAACAGGTGAGACGCTTCTGTAATTTGGGTTTGTCCCCAAGCTACCGGTTGTATTTTTGCTCTTAATTCAGGGTTTTCAACGATGATAACTTTATAAGGTTGTAAACCATAAGAAGAAGAGCTTAATCGGATGGCTTCTTTTAATATTTCCAAATCGTGTTCCGATATTTTTTTGGAAGCATCGAATTTTTTGGTGGCATAACGCCAGTTTTGATGTTTTATGAAATTGCTCATCTTTAAATTGTTCTGTATTTTTCTAATAAATTATTTAATTGCTCCAGTTCATCCTGTGTCAGGTTTTGAGAAAAGAGATGTTCATGATTTTCTACTTTCGGATCCAGTTCGGTTAACAACTGCATTCCTTTTTCGGTAATGGTTACTTCCATTTTTCTCCTGTTTTCAGGGCAGACTTCACGTGTAACCAGGTCTTTCAGTAAAAGTTTGTCGACCAATCGGGTAGTGTTACTTGTTTTGGCCAGCATTCGTTCCTGAATATCGCACATATTAGTGGCTTTGCCGTTTTGTCCTCTCAAAATTCGCAGTACATTATATTGTTCCCCGGAAAGATCATAAGGTTTTAGTATTTCTGAAAATTTGTCGGAAACTATATTTTGCGTGTAGAAGATATTAAGCACCGTCTTTTTAGCCGTTGTTAATTCTTTTGTCGATTTTATGATTTCTTCGATTTTCATACCATCATTAATTTGTTGATACAAATGTAGTAATGTTTTTAATTGTATATACAAATGTGTTATTAAATTTTTGTTAATGTTATAAAAAGCGGTGCAGGCTTATCAATTATAGTATTACCATTTCAATATTGCAATTTATACCTTTTTTATCTTCTGATTAAAATTTTATGTTAATAGAATGCTTGAAAAAAGTAAGATTTTTTATCTTTAAGCAAAATAAAAAAGTAATTCCATGAGAAGTTGGTCCATTCTTTTGTTATTTACCGGTTTTTTATCCTTCGCACAAATCAATAAAGGTGAAGCTGGTGCTGATTTGAAACCCACTAGGATTTATAATAGTGAAGGGGTTAAGATAGCTTCCTTTGATTTTAATTCCTTCGAGCCTATTCTGCATAAAAATGACGATGCAATTTATGTGATTAATTTTTGGGCTACATGGTGTCTGCCTTGCGTAAAGGAATTACCTTATTTCGAACAGATTAATAAGAAATACAAAAATCAAAACGTAAAAGTGATATTGGTGAGCATGGATATGCCGAAGAAGGTGGAATCCGCTTTGATTCCGTTTGTGAAGAAAAAAAAGCTGGAGTCTGAAATCATTCATCTGGACGATCCCGACGCAAATGCCTGGATAGAAAAAGTAGATAAAAACTGGAGCGGAGCGATTCCGGCAACGATAATCTATAATAATAAAACCAGAAAGTTTTACGAGCGTTCCTTTACGTTTGAAGAACTTGAAAAAGAACTATCAACAATCATTAATAAATAAATTATGAAAACAGTCAAAATTGCAGCATTAGTATTATTGGTGAGCATCGTGAGTGCTTTTACCTTAGTTAAATCAGATTTGGGAGGTTATCAGATTGGTGACGTTGCTACCGATTTCAGCCTTCAAAATGTAGATACGAAAAAAGTATCATTAAGCGATTTTAAAGACGCGAAGGGATTTATTGTCGTTTTTACCTGTAATCATTGTCCATACGCAAAAGCCTATGAAGAAAGAATTATGGCTTTGGACAAGAAATACAAAAAACTGGGTTATCCCGTTGTTGCAATCAATCCGAACAATCCTGCCGTACAACCCGATGACAGTTTTGAAATGATGCAGAAAAGAGCCAAAGAAAAAGGATATACTTTCCCGTATTTATTTGACGAAGGCCAAAAAATTTATCCACAGTACGGAGCTACAAAAACGCCTCATGTATATATTCTGGAGAAAACTAAAGCGGGTAATGTGGTGAGATACATTGGAGCTATTGATGACAACTATTCTGATGAAGCGGCGGTAAAGACAAAATATGTTGAAAATGCTGTAGATGCTCTTTTAAAGAATCAGGATGTTCCGGTAAAAACAACCAAAGCTATTGGATGTTCCATCAAAGCATAGTATTTTTGCAAAAAACACAATTATGAATATTTCACAAGAACAATGGTGGCAAGGTGCTCAGGATAATGAGAATGCTGTAATCCTTGATGTAAGGACGGAAGGTGAATGGAATGAAGGCATTATACCGGGAGCAATTAACATCGATATTTATAAAGGGCAAGGTTTCATCTATAAATTGGATGAACTGGATAAATCAAAAAAATATTATGTGTATTGCCGGTCTGGAGCCCGCAGTGGTCAGGCATGTAACATTATGCAACAAATGGGATTTGAAAATGCATTCAACCTTTCAGGGGGTATAATGGAGTGGAACGGACCTGTTGTTTCGCCAGAATAAAAATAAAAAAAAGGAGCTGTTTCAAGCTCCTTTTTTTTATTCGGCTAATTTTCTAAGCCCTTTTTTATCTTTCAATATTATTTTTTTTCCGGTAAGTTCAATCAGGCCGCTCTTGTTGAATTCCGAAAGTAATCGGATGCAACTTTCTGTAGCGGTTCCAATTATGCTGGAAATCTCTTCTCTCGACAATTGAATTTTCAAAGAATCATCATTGTTTAGCCCAAAGGTGTCTTCAAGATATAAAAGTGCGATGGCAAGTCTTTCCTTTACACTTTTTTGAGCCAGGTTCACTAAAATGTTATCGGCTTCTTTTAAATCATGGCAAACATTTTTCATCATACTAAGCGAAAATTTATTGTTTGCGTTGAAAAATTCCATTACCTGACTCTTCGGAACAAAACATACCTGCATATCTTCCAATGCAACCGCTCCCAAATTTGCAGGTTCCTCGCTTATCAGGGAACGCTGTCCTAACAGTTCTCCTTTTGTTACGAGTTTGACAATCTGGTCTTTACCGTTAGAACTTAGTTTGGTAAGTTTGCAAACTCCGTCTTTAATACAAAAGATTCCATCAAGACTGTCACCTTCTTCAAAAATTACTTCTCCTTTTTTTACACTGAAGGAAGTTTTACAATCAGAAAGCTTTAGTAATTCATCCTTATTCAGGGCTTTTAAGGCGCTGAACTCCCTAACAATGCATTGCTCACATTTACTCATTGAAATAGAATGTTTTTGCAAAGATACTAAAGGATGACAAATATCATATCTTAAAAATTTGTAAATTGTAACCTTTGTGTCAGGTAAATGAGCAAATTATGGATAATCCCAATTGTTTCCATTGTGGTAACGATGTCGTAAAAGCGGAAGAAATTGTTTTCGATGAAAGGATCTTTTGTTGCAACGGTTGCAAAACCGTGTATGAGATTTTCAGTCTGAATGATTTAACCTGTTATTACGATTTTGAAAATGCTCCGGGAGCAACGCCACAGGATATTAAAGGCAAATATGATTTTTTGGATAATGAAGACATTGTTTCAAAACTTCTTGAATTTGATGAAGATTCAATTCGTATTGTTTCACTTTATATTCCGCATGTACATTGCAGTTCGTGTATTTGGATTCTGGAAAACCTACACAAACTCCAAAATGGGATCACTACTTCTCAGGTAAACTTCCACAGCAAAAAAGTGAGGGTTACTTACAATCCGAGTGAAACCAATCTGAAAGAAATTGTATTGTTACTGAGTTCCATAGGATATGAACCTTACATCAGTCTGGAAAATTACGACGCAAAAAAAGAGGCAGTCGATCGAAGTTTGTATTACAAAATTGGTGTTGCCTTTTTCTGTTTTGGAAATATCATGCTTTTGTCATTTCCCGAGTATTTTGAAGTCGGCGAATTCTGGATCGAACAATATAAAGGATTCTTTCGCTGGTTGATTTTTGCACTGTCTTTACCGGCATTTTTTTATTCAGCCTGGGGATATTACGTTTCGGCGTGGAAAAGCATTAAGTCACGGATGCTTAATATCGATATCCCTATTGCATTGGGAATTGTTGTTATGTTCATTAGAAGTACGGTCGATATTGCATTCAATTACGGTCAGGGATTCTTCGACAGTATGTGCGGACTGATTTTTTTCATGCTTTTGGGCAAGTTGTTCCAGCAGAAAACCTACAACTTTTTATCTTTCGAACGCGATTATAAATCGTATTTCCCGATTGCGGTTACCAAAATGCACAACGACGGTACCGAAGAAGCGATTCAGGTATATGATGTTAATAAAGGCGACAGATTATTAATCAGAAATCAGGAGTTAATTCCTGTTGATGGGATATTAATATCGGAATCTACACTAATTGATTACAGTTTTGTTACAGGTGAAGCGGAGCCGATAGAGAAAAAATCGGGTGATAAGATATTTGCTGGTGGAAAACAATTGGGAAAGGTTATTGAAATGGAAGTTTTGCATTCGGTTTCTCAAAGTTATCTGACGCAATTATGGAGCAACGATGTTTTTCAGAAAAAAGTCAATCAGAAATACAAAACGATAACCGATACGCTTAGCCGTTATTTTACACCTGCCTTATTGATACTGGCTTTTGTTTCTTTTGGATATTGGATTTTGATCGATACAAGCACTGCATTTAATGTCTTTACGGCAATCTTAATTGTAGCATGTCCATGTGCTTTGGCTTTAACAGCACCTTTTACATTGGGGAATGTCCTGCGGATAATTGGTTACAAAAAATTATACCTGAAAAATGCCACGGTGATTGAACAATTGGCAAAAGTGGATACAATCGTTTTTGATAAGACGGGGACGATTACGTCAAATAGAAAATCGGCGATTGAATTCTTTGGAACGCCAATTTCTGAAAGCGATGCAATCCTAGTAAAAAATATTCTGAGAGGCTCAAACCATCCGTTAAGCCGAAGATTATATGATTTTCTTCCTCAAACGGAAATTAAAAAGGTCGAGCATTTTGAGGAAATAACCGGAAAAGGGATTTCGGGAACTATTGAAGGAAAAACAGTTAAGATAGGTTCGGCTGAATTTATTGGAAAAAAGAAAGACAATCAAATTAAGCAGACTTCAGTTCATATCAGTATTGATGATAATTACTTAGGGAATTATGTGTTTGATAATCAATATCGCGAGGGTTTAGAAAAGTTGTTTTTCAATTTGAGTAAGACTCATGATGTAAAGGTTCTTTCCGGTGATAATGAAGGTGAAAGAGAAGTTCTGGAACGATTGCTTCCTAAAAATACAGAGCTGGTTTTTAACCAAAAACCGGAACAAAAACTGGCCTTTATTGAAAACCTTCAGAAACAAGGGAAGAATGTACTTATGATTGGAGATGGTCTTAATGACGCAGGTGCATTGGCACAAAGTAATGTGGGGATTTCCATTACCGAAAATGTAAACGTGTTTTCTCCGGCATGTGACGGTATATTGGACGCTTCTCAATTTTCGAAAATCGGCTATTTCCTCAACTTCTCTAAAAATGCGATGCGAACCATTATGATGAGCTTCGGACTTTCATTACTCTACAATGTAGTGGGGCTGAGTTTTGCAATTACAGGGAATCTTTCACCTATAGTTGCGGCGATTATCATGCCTCTGAGCACCGTCACAATTATAAGCTTCGTGACGGTTATAAGTAACATTTTCTCGAAAAAGGGGTAGTAATGCATTGTTGTTCAGAAAATTATTATTAATTTAAACTATAATTTCAGATATGACAATTGTCATATTTTGTCCCATATCGCTAAACTAACTTTGATAAACAAAATTTAAGGTATGAGCGTTATTTATCTGTTAATCTCCATCAGTATCGTTGTGGCCCTGGTGTTCTTATACATTTTTATAAGAGCCGTAAAAAGTGGCCAGTTTGACGACGATTACACTCCCTCTGTCAGAATACTTTTTGACGATGAATTGAAAAAAAATCCAAATAAATCCGAAAAACAAAATTAATTATGGAAGTGCAACAATTTTACTATGACAACAAAATTGTAAAGAAATTCCTGTATGCTACAATCGTTTTTGGTGTAGTAGGAATGTTAGTTGGGCTGTTGGTAGCGGTATTCTACCTTTTTCCTAACCTGACTGACGGAATCCCTTGGTTGAGCTACGGTCGTTTGAGGCCATTACACACAAATGCAGTAATTTTTGCATTTGTGGGGAATGCCATTTTTGCTGGGATATATTATTCTTTGCAACGCCTTTTAAAAGCAAGGATGTACAGTGATGTTCTGAGTAACATTAACTTCTGGGGCTGGCAATTGATTATCGTTGCAGCCGCAATTACTTTACCTCTGGGCTATACAACTTCTAAAGAATATGCCGAATTAGAATGGCCGATTGATATTGCTATTGCCATTGTATGGGTAGTGTTTGGTATCAATATGATGATGACCATTATTAAGCGCAGGGAACGTCATTTGTATGTAGCCATATGGTTTTATATTGCCACTTTCGTAACGGTAGCTGTATTGCATATTGTTAACAGTTTAGAGATTCCTGTTGCTGGGTTGAAAAGTTATTCGGTTTATGCCGGCGTTCAGGATGCCCTGGTGCAGTGGTGGTACGGACACAATGCGGTAGCATTCTTCCTTACGACACCTTTCCTGGGATTGATGTATTATTTCATTCCTAAAGCGGCTAACCGACCTGTATATTCTTATAAATTGTCAATCATTCACTTCTGGTCGCTTATTTTCTTATATATCTGGGCAGGTCCGCACCATTTACTTTATACTGCGCTGCCGGAATGGGCTCAAAATCTAGGTGTAGTTTTCTCTGTTATGCTGATTGCTCCGTCCTGGGGAGGTATGATCAACGGATTATTAACCCTTAGAGGAGTTTGGGATAAAGTTCGCACAGAACCAATATTAAAGTTCTTCGTGGTAGCTATTACCGGTTATGGTATGGCCACTTTTGAAGGACCAATGTTATCCCTTAAAAATGTAAACGCTATTGCTCACTTTACGGATTGGATCGTGGCTCACGTTCACGTAGGAGCCTTGGCCTGGAACGGATTCATGACTTTCGGTATGATTTACTGGCTGATTCCGAGAATGACAAAAACGAATCTGTACTCGATTAAGTTGGCTAATTTCCACTTCTGGGTAGGAACCCTTGGAATCATTTTATATGCCTTACCGCTTTATGTGGCCGGATTTACCCAAGCACAAATGTGGAAACAATTTAATCCGGACGGATCTTTAGTATACGGTAACTTCCTTGAAACTGTTACAGCAATTATGCCGATGTATGCGATGCGTGCCATTGGAGGAACCTTATATCTTACTGGAATGTTAGTCTTGGTATATAATATTATCATGACGGTAAGACAGGGACAAAGTGTTGAAGATGAATTGGCTGAAGCACCTGAATTACAAAGAATAGCCGCTAGAAGATTAAAAGGTGAAAAATTCCACACCTGGTTAGAAAGAAAACCTGTCCAACTTACGATTTTGGCTACTATTGCGATTTTAATCGGTGGAATCATTCAGATTATTCCGACGCTGGTAGTGAAATCGAACATTCCGACGATTTCAAGTGTAAAACCTTATACTCCGCTTGAACTGGAAGGTCGCGATCTGTACATACGAGAAGGATGTGTGGGATGCCACTCGCAGATGGTACGTCCGTTCCGTTCGGAAGTGGAACGTTACGGAGAGTACTCTAAATCCGGAGAATATGTTTATGACCACCCGTTCCTTTGGGGATCGAAGCGTACAGGACCAGACTTATTCAGAGTAGGCGGCAAATATTCAGACAACTGGCATTTTAACCATATGTGGGATCCGCAAAGTACTTCTTCTGGATCAATCATGCCGGGTTATAAATGGCTATTCGAAAATAAACCGATGGATTATGCCAATATTGAGGAGAAAATGAAAGCAATGGTAACATTAGGCGTTCCTTATTCAGAGCAAGACATTGCCAATGCCAAACAAAGTATCGCAAAACAGTCGGAAATGATTGAAAAGAACCTTACTAACGATCCTGATTTCGTAAAAAGTTATGAGGAAAGTAAGAAAAATGCACAAGCCAGAGGCGAGCGTTTTATACCTATGAAAGATCGTGAAATAGTGGCATTGATTGCTTATTTACAGCGATTAGGGACTGATATTAAAGTTAAAGATGTAGCTCAACTTCAAAAATAAAAGGTATGCTGAAGTTTGTTAAACATAATTTGGAAACGATCTCGGGAGTTGAGATTTATCCAATCATTTCATTACTGATTTTCTTTGTCTTCTTTATTGGATTGTATATATGGGTATTTACCTATAAAAAAGAAAAAATAGACGAAATGAGCAACATTCCTTTTGCGGATGAGAAAACCAATGATATTTTAAACAGTTAAAAGATGAAAAAGTTTTTTCCAATATACGTTCGAATTCCAGTATTGTTCTTCTTGTTTTATATGGCAATGGAATTCTTTATCGATTCCGGAGACAAACCGGCATTTATAAAATACCCGATTGTCATGATATTGCTTTTATTGTTCCTGTTCGTGTTAATAGCAATAGAAATTGTTGTTAAAGCGTCTAACAACGTTTTAAACAGTTTACTGACGGAAGAACAGCTTAAAGCTAAAGAAACAGAAGAAAATCTTCCGTTCAAGGAGACTCAATTCTATAAAAATCTGATGCACAAATTAACGCGTTCCAATAAAATGGAAGAGGAAAAAGAATTATTGCTGCATCACGATTATGATGGTATCAAAGAGCTTGATAATGTGCTGCCTCCTTGGTGGGTGTACCTTTTCTATGCCTGTGTCGCTTTTGCCTTTATTTACATGGTTCGTTTCCATATTTTGGGTCATG
The DNA here is from genome assembly GCF_000498495.1 of Flavobacterium enshiense DK69. Taxonomy (GTDB): domain Bacteria; phylum Bacteroidota; class Bacteroidia; order Flavobacteriales; family Flavobacteriaceae; genus Flavobacterium; species Flavobacterium enshiense. The sequence continues at coordinate 139,907 of NZ_AVCS01000002.1, forward strand.
ATAATCAGATTCAAGAATTTGATAAAGAAATGGCAGCTGCAAAAATTGCTGTAGAGGAGTACAAAAAAACGGCTCCGGATATTATGGATAAGGAAAAAGTTACTTTGCTGACAGATGCTGAAAGTATTGCTGCCGGTAAAACCATTTTCGAAACCAATTGTGTGGCGTGTCACCGTCCGGATGCAGGTGGGGCAATTGGGCCGAACCTGACCGATAATCACTGGATTTTAGGTGGGGGAATCAAAAATGTCTTCAATACAATTATGGAAGGTGGTCGTGACGGAAAAGGAATGGTAGCCTGGAAAGCAACAATCAAGCCGTCAGATATTCAAAAAGTAGCGAGTTATGTGTTGAGTTTACAGGGATCAAATCCACCAAATCCAAAAGCACCGGAAGGAGATGTTTGGGCCGAAGATGGTGCTGCTCCAGCAGAAACAACTGCACCGACAGCAGATACAACAAAAACAGCTGCACCATAAATGACAGCAAAATAAAACAAGTATGTCCAAATTACCCGAAGATAGTTTTAGAGACACCATTGGAACCATTGACAAAGAGGGCAAACGTGCTTGGGTCTTTCCAAAAATTCCAAAAGGTAAATGGTATGAAAGAAGAAAATGGGTAAGTTATTTTTTGTTACTCTTTTTATTCACTGCACCGTTTATCAAAATCAATGGAAATCAGTTCTTATTGTTTAATGTAATCGACAGGAAGTTTAATATTTTCGGATTTCCGTTCTGGCCTCAGGATTTTTATCTGTTCGTAACTATGATGATTATCTGCGTTGTCGGACTGGCATTATTTACAGTTGCTTTTGGCCGTATTTTCTGTGGTTGGATTTGCCCGCAAACCATTTTCATGGAGATGGTTTTCAGAAGAATCGAATTTTGGATTGATGGTGACAGAGCAGCCCAGATGAGATTGGCTAAACAGAAGTGGGACAGCGAAAAGGTAAGAAAGAGAAGTACAAAGTGGACTATCTTTTTCATTATTTCGTTCTTTATAGCCAATATTTTTCTTGCCTATATTATCGGAAGTGATGAACTTCTGAAAATGGTGACCGAAGGCCCACTGCATAACACAACAACGCTTTTGGCTTTACTGATTTTTACCAGTGTGTTTTATTTCATATACGCCTGGTTTAGGGAGCAGGTTTGTATCATTGCTTGTCCATACGGGCGTCTGCAAGGTGTTTTGCTTGACAATAAATCGGTAGTTGTTGCCTACGATCATAAAAGAGGAGAGGCTGAAAAAGGTCGCGGCAAATTCAATAAAACTGAAGACAGAAAAGCGTTAGGAAAAGGAGATTGTATCGACGATCGCCTATGCGTAAATGTTTGTCCGACCGGAATAGATATCCGTAACGGAACACAACTGGAATGTGTCAACTGTACTGCCTGTATTGATGCTTGCGACTTTATCATGCAAAGCGTGAATTTGCCGCGAGGGTTGATACGCTATGCATCGGAAGACGAAATCGTCAAAAAGGAAAAATTCGTTTTCACAGCGCGAATGAAAGGTTATGTAGCTGTTTTAGCTATATTGACCGGTGTTTTTATTGGAATGTTGTTCCTGAGAAATGACGTACAGGCTACGGTTTTGCGCTTACCCGGGCAATTATTTGAACACAAAGGAGAAAATATAAGCAACGTGTTTACTTATAAAATTGTAAACAAAACAGTTAAGGATTTTAATCACGTACACTTTAAGTTGGTTGACATTAAAGGTGAAATTAAGGTGGTGGGAAAACCTGAGTTTACAATCAAAAAAGAAGGGATGGCCCAAGGAACATTGTTCATAGAGATTCACCCTGCTTTTTTAAAAGGAGATAAAACCAAGATTAAAATTGAAGTGTATGACGGAGATTTGCTTTTGGAGACAACAACGACTAATTTCCTTGGCCCGAGAAGTTTTAATTAAATGAAAAACCGAAGAGCCAATCTAAAAAAGTTGCTTACAAAAAGATAAATGGTTTGTCAAACAGCCCTGATGGGAGTGAAAATCCCACGCTTTGCGTGGATTGTAACGGACAGCAGGAATTGCCATAACTGATAAGTCACAGGCCATTCGCTTTAAATAAAAAAGAGAAATTATGAGAATCAATTGGGGAACAGGAGTCGTGATTGCATTTGCTTTGTTTATGACGTTTATTTTATACTTCGTTTTCAAGGTGCAAGTTGACTCGCAGTACGACCATGAAATGGTTACTGAAGAATACTATAAAAAAGAACTTGATTTTCAAAATCAGATCGATAAGCAACAAAACGCTAATAATCTTACGGAAAGAGTTTCAATCGAATCAAATGGAAATGGTTTGTTGATTGTTTTTCCGAAAACCTTTGATATTGCCAAAATAAAAGGAAAAGTGTCCTTATACCGACCGTCCAATCAGAAATTAGATTTCGAAGTTCCGATTTCGTTGTCTACTTCAAATTTGCTCATACCTAAAACAGATTTGGTTGGCGGTCGTTGGGACATTGCTGTGGAATGGGAATATGATGGGAAAGAGTACCTTAATAAAAAGGGGATTAGTTTATAAAGAAAAGGGGTAAAGGGAAAAGGAGATAGAAGTTTCCTCCTTCTATCATCTTTGCTCTAATATCTTTTTTCTCAAAATTAAAATATGTTGTATTCCGGATTCATATTAGGTTTAATAAGCAGTTTGCATTGCATTGGGATGTGCGGTCCCATTGCTATGATGTTGCCTGTCGATCATAAAAATCCGGCTAAGAAAACAACGCAGCTTCTTACGTATCATTTGGGCCGGATAATGGCTTACATGACGTTAGGTTTGGTTTTTGGTTTGTTGGGTAAAGGACTTTTTCTGGCAGGAATGCAACAGAAATTGTCTATTGTCATTGGTATTTTGATGATTGCATTCGTTTTGATCCCGGAAAAAGTATTTGCCCAATATAATTTTTCGAAACCGGTTTATAAAGTCATTTCGGCACTTAAAACCAAACTGGGAAGTCAGTTCAAAAAGAAAACCTTTAAAGCGCTTTTCACCATTGGGTTACTTAACGGATTTTTGCCTTGCGGATTGGTTTATGTAGCGCTTTTTGGTGCAATTGCCATGCAGAATGAAACTTTGGGTGTAACTTATATGTTTTTGTACGGATTGGGAACTATCCCGATGATGAGCATGATTACGTATGTTTCCGGGTTTCTGACAGTTCCGGTTCGGAATAGAATTCAGAAAATCATACCGATTGTTACTGTTTGCATTGGAATGTTGTTTATCATGCGCGGATTGGGATTAGATATTCCGTTTGTATCTCCAGGTAATATGAGTCTTTTTGTGCAGGGTGATTCAATATGTAAAACAGATTAAGTAACTTTATAGTAAGATATTAACTTGATATAGAAGCACTATGGAAAGACATGATTTATTACACGAGTTTCCTGAGCATCAGGACAAAATTCACCAATTAAAAACGTCTGATGCTCATTTTAGAGAATTATTTGACGAATACGACAAACTGGAACATGAAATTCACCTGATTAACACGGGGGAAGAGGTTGTTACAGATGAGGCAACTCACGAAATGAAAGCAAGGCTGCTTTTTATTAAGGATGAAATTTTTTCGATGCTTCAAAACTGAACAGAAACCATTTTGAAGGTTGAAAAAAGAACCGCAGATTTCAAGATTTAATATGTTTAATTCGTGAAATCTGCGGTTCTTTTTTTGATAGTTTCAGGATTTTATTTTCGTAGTAAGTTAACCGCTTTAGTATTTTCGATGGAGTAGCTCCCCCGAGTTTCAAGTAGGTTTAAAACTTCGAATAGATACTAAAGTCTGCAGGTACGTAAATTCCTGATATTTATTTTTTGGCAGCCTGTATCTCTCCGTAAGTAGGTATCTGCTGCATGATTTGTGCTCTTACAAGAGTTAACAGGTAAACTTCTGCCTGATAGAACTGAAAAGCTACCGTAGCGTTAGTGGCTGATTTGATCTTTTTGTAATAAACCTCCAGTTTTTTTTCCTGTTCCATCCGGTTGGCAAAATACAGGTTGGCTAAAGAATCGGCCCTTTGCGGAGTCAGGTTGTTGTAAGATAGTGCAGTTTTCTCATACAATTTCATCCTTTGGGTTGCGGTCTTTTTGTTTTCTTTTTGATATTCATCATAAATTTTCCAGAATGCATCTGCATCTTTTCCTGTAACATTTACAAGACGAGCCATAGCTTCTTTTTTCTGAACACCCAAAAGATTAACCATAGCTTCCATTTCTGCATCAGATGTCTGACAATAGGTCGTAGCAGTGCTAACGAAGAATACAGCTAAAAGTAATGTGATTTTTTTCATAGGATTAAGTTTTACTAATTGGTTAGAAATAATGTGGTAATCCTGATAATGGTGATAGACTCGTTTTAAGTCTGCTGGTAATCACTTTAAAGATAGCAACTTATTCCATAAGAAAAAAGCTAAATGTTAAAATTTATAACAACTTTTCTTAAGTTGTATTACTTAATATGTCTTTAAGTTCTTTAGTATTTAATCTGTAAAGTATAGGTGTGTTTAAAAGGGGTGATAACAACTGCCAATTACTCCTGGCTTTCGGCAAAACTTTTGAACGCTGTGAGGTATTTCATGGATTGTTTTTTAAAAACGCCGGGCATCAGAAACGCAATTATTTTCATCGCCAAACCTTTCAACTGAAATTCGTGTTCGGTAATATACTTAGTTTTGGAATCGGATATCTTAACAAACGAGTTCTTTACAATGTTGACAACTCCTTTTGCTTCGTATGTTCCGGTAAATTCATCGGGTAAATTTCGGACAGTAACGGTTTCAATCATTTCCATTTCGCGTTTGCCCATTTTGAATTTTAACCTTGATTTAGCTCCGGGTTGTCCGGGTGTCCCGCTCATATGTTCAAAACTCTCCAAACCTTCCATCCATTTTTTAAGATTATCAGGATTATCGAAAAGCGCTATGACTGTGTCGATTGGTTTGTTGATTTCTATTTCTGTTGTGTATTTCATGATCCTGATTTTTTCGAATTTTAAATATACAAAAGAAGTTTTTAAAATTCTATTTATTCAAAATTGTTGCAGGCATTCAGTTCTCAATTCGGGAGTTTATAAGTTTTCCAGAATTCTTCATTATAGATTACTTTTTGAAACAAATGTTGTTCTTCATTGTTGCTGATTTTTTCAGGGTTAGTGATGTTAAAATCACTCCAATATGAATCAAGAGTCGTTTTAAACGGCAGTGATTTATTTTCAGCATTTATTATTTTACCGGTTATATTAATTTCAGAATGTGATATAAAGTAAAAATTCTCACTTTTTATTAAATCGGTTTCAATTGTTTCATTGATATATTCTTTCATAGTGTAATTTGTAAAAGCACCATTTAAGTTTAAACCCTCTCTGTGCTGCTCAGGGAATTCCGTAACTTCCCAATTCTCTATGACTTTTACAATTGCATAGTCATCTTTATTGATGAATAATGTACCTGTAAAATTACTTAGGTACACTCTTCCCGTATAATTGGAATGATTTCTGGGTGACGAAAAGGTTATAACGTAAACATCTTTATTATTGTGTTTTTTTATTTCTTCTAAAGTAAAATCAAACTTAATGAATTTTCTGTTTGTTAAAAAAGCACCATTTCTTATTGGGTTATTGGCTATTAAACTATAGAATTCCCTCAAATTTTTGGGTTCATATTCTTTTTTGAGGTTCCACCTGATTTCTTTTAATTGTTTTGTGCTCCGTTCATAGTTAAAATAGCTCTTTTCATATTGATTCGCCGTAATATCTAAATTTAAACACGTTTTGTCTTGAATATCCGTGGTGAGGTTGGTAAACATCTTAGAGTATAACGGGACATTCGGATAGTTTTTGCCCAGGTTGTCAATGGCTTTTTTAACAATTTGCCAAGGTGTTCTTTTGCTGTATACGATTATTTCTTTTAAAGCAATCGTATTTGTATTGGCTGTAGTATCGAACTCAATTTTATTTATTTGATTCAATATGTTTTTTTCTGGCGAGATGACATTTTGATTTTTTGTTTTTTGTTCGTCATTGCCGTCATTTAATATTGGCGTTGTTAACTTGGATTCATTTAAATACAAATAACCGTCATGTACTAAATCTAAGCGTGCTTCTGCGAAAGTTATCGGACTGAACAATCTATTTAGCTGTGTTTTCTTCATTTCCGGCTGATTGGAAGAAATAAAGAGGTGGGGGGCATTACTATTCTTTAGATAATGTTCAAATGAAGTAGTATTTATTGGTGTTTGATGCCATTTGTTTTGCAGAAAAATTGAGTCGGAAGCCGTTACGGTGGCCAAACTGTAAGCCTCATCTTTTAACTCACTTTTTATATAAGAACCCATAGGAATGAACTCTTTAAGAACAGGAGTGTTCACAGAAGACATATCATTTGCGAAATGTACGTTGGCACCCCAACAGATTATTTTTTCGTCCGGATGTTTCTTTATATAAGTTAACAGATTCTCAGCCATTTGCCTGTCTCGAATGTTGTCTTTTACATCACAATAAAAAGAGTTTGGGTTTTGTATATTTAAATAGCGTTCTTCCCCCAAAGTGAGCAGTCCTTTAATTATTTGTGACCAATAGAAATGTTCTTCATTTTGAGGTTTTGCGGCAATACTGCTACATAGCTCCGTTAATGAGGATTTATATTGAGTATAGCTTATATCTCCTTCATCAAATACTCCGGAAATACTCATCGATTCTATGAGTAATGAAAAATCGTCACTTTTAAATTTTAACTTTAAGTGATACTTTTTACAATATGCATAAAGATCTTTTACCAGTTCTTCTTCGCCGTATTTTCCGGTAATTTGATTGTCAAATCCAAAGAGCTTTAAATCTGTTTTATTTTTGTCGTAAAATTCAATGAAACTCTGAAATTCATTCTTTTTAGCCCATATGGTGAATAACGATTTTATAAAAGCTTTTTGAGTATCAAAACCTTTGTTAATATCAGTTTGTGCTTTCCAGACATCATATATTCCCGATTCAAAAGCGATTGTGTTGAAACCCATTTCCTGATGTAAGTATTTTACAACTTTGGTTTTCATTTCAAATACATTACCGTCAAGATGTGAATTTTCGCCAAGCATTATAACCTGGACATTTTTCAGTTCTTCTTTTAAAAATGATAAATCCTCAATTTCAATATTTTTGGGTAATGTAATCGTTTTAGGATTGAAACTCTGAGCATTTACCGTGATGTATAATATGCTGAAAATTAAGGCTGTTATTTTTTTCAATTCGATTCTTTAAAGGTTTTTTTATGCAGATGTGTAGTATTACTTTGATTTAGTCTTAAATCGTTTGTTTACTGCAGGCAATTATTGTTTATATGTCAACATCATTGAAGAAGAAATACTTCCATATTTTTCCCATTTCGCCTGAGTACCAAATTTGTAATAATGGGTTGAACTAAATGACGGAATTATTATTGGCAAACTTAATTTATCTCCAATTTTTGAACATTCAATCCATTCAACAGCAACGATAATGTCTTCTTGTGTCTTAATTTCATAATCAGTTAAATCAACATTGATCCAACCCTTGGTTTTATTATCTACACCAACAATAATATTTGTTTTATTAATTTTTTTGGAAGGTTTGTTGTCAACAATTGTATAAAAGTTTATTCTGAACTTAACTGTTTCAAAATTATTTTCTTTTATGAAAAACTTAAACTCTTTTAATAAACTGGGTTTTTTCGAACCTAAAGTAAATTTTCTTCCTATTTCGGATCCTAAATTCAGATTTTTTTGGTTTTTAATAGCAAAGAAAACTTGTTTTTTCGTGTTAGTTTTATCTTTTCCTTCAGTGTAAGTTTTTAGGTTATCTGATTTTATTACAATTTCTTCAAGTTTTTCTATATGGTTTTCTAATGTGACGTTGTAATTAGAATTCAGAATGTTATTTATTGTTTTTTCCACTGATTTAAAACCCAAACATGATATTTTCAAAGTATCCGAATTAACAGCATTGTCAATATTCAAGAAATATTCTCCGTTTTGATTTGAAACCGTTCCGATTGGTTTATTTAGAATCCCAATATTGGCATACTGAATCGGTTTGTTCAAACTATCAATGATAATTCCTTTAATTAGCTTTTCTTGAGAAAAAACAGAAAATGAAAAGAAAAGCATAAGGAATGTTAAAAAAAGTTTCTTCATAAAGTTTTTGAGAAGTAGTATTATAATTGAAACGATTGTCTCTTTTTTTGCTATTATTCAGTCACCCTAAATTGCTTCATTTCTTCCAATGGTTCAATAGAAACGAAATCTTTCCATATGGCAGGATCATAGCGTTTAAGGACCAAGTAATTGAAATCTTCTTCTTTAATATTTTCAAAGGCATTTTCACTGATTTCTGATTTGGAAATATTCAGGAATTCGGTTTTCTCACCCAAATTTCCTTCTACTTTAAAGTCAAAGGCTACTACATCTTTTTCGCTGTTGGTAAGTTCAATAAATTTCAGTGGTCTGTTTATGTAAAAATATTGGCCTGTTTCCTCTGAGGCATACTGCAAATAATAACCTGTACCCTCAGGACTTTTCTTGTAAAGAATTGTTCCTTTGCTTATATTTTCAGATACTTTCACTCCCAATAAAAGTTTCATGTTGAATCCGCCCAGATCTTTCCCGTCAGCTAAGTTATAATCGCAGCGTACTACCGCATAATCCGTTTCTGAAATGTATAATTTTCCGGAATATTTTGCCTTACTTTTTCTGGGTTCGAATTTCAGGACATACATGCCATCATTTTCATCGTTGTATATCTTACTCTCATAAGAATACTCATACAATTCAGGTTTGTTTAAGAAATCTAATTTGCTGCTCAGCGGGTTGTTTTCGGCGATAAATCCTGTAAGATTCGCTTTTGAAGAAGTCAATTTGGTGTTTTTGTTTTTGACATCCTTTTTGTTTTTTTTCTCATTATAATTTTTACTTAATGAAATGGTATCACGGGAACCAAACCACCCGCTTTTAATTCTGTAAAACTTGGTGGTGTCCAAATGTTTCAGAACGATATTTGTTCCTGTTTCCTCTATATCGTCCAATGATACTGAATTGTCACCATTCTTAAGCACTGTGGCTTTTATCACTTCAAGTTTATTTAAGAATGTTGGTTTATCGTCCTTCTTTTTTGAAAGCGTATAATAATTGCACAACATATCCTTTAATTCTTTTGGCGGGTGTGAAATGAGTTTTGCGGTAAATGCATTCATTTCTGCGTTGGTCGATTTAAGTGCATTTTCTGTAAAACCGGTCGATTTTGTGATTTCCACATCGATTTTCTTTGGTTTAAAAGAGGTCCCATCACGATAAAAAAGCATATTTTTCGATGATTGTCCGTCATTTTTGTAATGAACCGGAAGATTCTTTTTAACCTCTGCCATAATTGCATAGGGATCTGGTTTGACATTTGAAATGGTGAGGTTTTCGAGTTCAAATACACCCGGCTCAAGTCTGATGATGTATTGCAGGTTTTTTAGTTCACCCACGGTTAACTGGCGTTTAACATATCCGAGATACGAAACGGTCAGTACAGTCGTATCACTGTTGTTGTTTTCAGTCAGGGTGAAGTTCCCTTCCGCATTCGAAACAAGATTTACTGTTTCATTTACAATAATGTTGGCGTAAGGAAGGCTTTCGCCGGTTTTCGAATCAATAATTTTTCCAGTAAGGTTTTGGGCATTGGCTGACTGGAGCCCAAGCAGAAAAAGGAACAGATGAATTAAGGTTCGTATCATTGATGTACTGTTTTTTTTGATTGTGATGACTTAAATTTAATTAATTTTCAATAAAATCGAATTACGGTTAATTGTATAAATAGAAAAATTCCTTCAAATATATAAATAAGAAGGAATTTACTGTAAAAAAACTCGTTAATAAAATCACAAAGTCATTGGGAACCTAATTTCGTGAAGTTTTTATCTAAGTCTGGCTTCTAGTTCTTTTTTAACTTCTTCTGCTGTTGGGTCTATCGCGATAATTTTACCTTGATCATCAATCAGGAACATTCCGCCACCGCCACCGTTACCAATGCTATACTTTTGCCAAATTTTATTTTGCTTATCAAGTTCTACCAAATTTAACCACGGCCATTTTTCTTTTTCTAAGAATTTTGTAAGCCTGTCGGTATTTTTGGATTCTCCGCCGACTCCAATAATTGTGAATCCTTTATTTTTATACTCGTTATAAACAGGTACCATAGTTCTGCTTTTTTCGATGCAAGGGCTACACCACGTTGACCAAAGATCCAACAATACGATTCTGCCTTTGATTTTGTCAGACAAATTAACAATGTTTCCATTTAAATCAGGTGCTGAAAAATCGACATAATTTTTTCCGATTTTTATATTGTCAATCGCGTTTATCATATTCAGTGCTAATTCATTGTAAGGATGTTTTGGATTAGCTTTTGACAGTTTATCGTAGTTGTTCTTAGCAAGATTTATATCAATGGTTTCTTTACCATAGATTAATTCATTTAACAAAAAAGAATAGGACACAATTGTTGGGTTTTCATTAATGTACTTCTGTTTCCATTCATTGTGTTCGGCATAAATTAGTTTTAATTTATCTTCCAGTAATTTTCTTTTCGAACTTAAATTTAGAAGAGTCTCTCTATCATACTTGTCTGTATTATTTAGTACATTAATACTGTCATTAAGTTGTTTTATCTTGCTTATATATTTAAGTTTCTCATTTTGTTTGAATTTTTTGTACTCAGCATTTAGTTTTCCGCCTTGTACCATATTTTTATCAAAATCCTTTTCAGGATAGATTGTAAGAGTAATAGTTTCGTTCTCTAAAAATAGTTCCATGATACGTCCCAAGCCATTTTTAGCTTCACCAAGTAATAGCAAAACGGCTTCGGGATTTTGTAACTTCGTTTCATAATGAAACTTTCCTTTAATGACCGGAATTTCAATTAGAGAATCATTGGAAAGATCTTGATTAGGTTTCATTAATAGGATGGATTTGGTATCAGAATTAATTACCGTTCCATTGATTACACATTTTTTTTCATTTTCGTGACTAAATATAGCGTAAACCAGTGTAAAGAGGATAACACTAAATTTTAAGACTAATTTCATTTTGTGTTTGGTTTTAAAAGTTTTGTTCAACTTCGTAGAGGGTTATTTTCCGTAAACAGAAGTTGATCCGACAACAGCATTAATAGAAAAATTCCTTCAAATATAAAAATAAGAAGGAATTTACTGTAAAAAAGTTATGAAAAATTACACAGTCATTGAAAACAACTGTGTTTGGGGAGCTTTGCGTTTCAGGCGTAAATCGAAGGCCATGCATATGTTTCTGACAAAGGGTTTGCCTTTTTCGGTAACGGTAATGGCATTGTTCTGAATAATCAGTAAGCCGTCGTTTTCCATTTCGTCGAGTTGTGAAATAACTTCGGGAAGTTCTTTAAAGTATAAATGTGATTCATCCCAGGAAGTGGTAAATTGACACATTAAATTCAGGATGTGTTTGCGAATGATTAAATCTTCATTCGTTAGAAAATGCCCCTTGAAAACAGGTAATTCATTCTTTTCCAGTCTTGCATAGTAATCCTCAATTGTTTTTTCATTTTGGGCAAAACCATACCAGCTGTCGCTTATGGAAGAAGATCCCAATCCAATCATCAGCTGTGTTTTGGAAGAAGTATAACCCATAAAATTGCGGTGAAGTTTTCCTTCTCGAAATGAAGTAAACATGTTGTCTCTTTTCAATGCAAAATGATCCATGCCGATTTCGTGATAGCCTTTTTTTGTCAGCAATTGTTTCCCGATTTCGTAAAGTCTTCTCTTTTCGTCGTCTTTTGGAACGTCTTCGTCTTTAAAACCGCGCTGTCCGTTACCTTTAATCCATGGCACGTGGGCGTAACTGTAGAAGGCTAAACGATCAGGGGAAAGCGATTTTGTTTTTTCGATTGTATCCACAACATCTTCCAGTGTTTGAAAAGGTAATCCGAAAATCAAATCATGAGAAACAGAAGTATAGCCTATTTCCTTTGCCCAAAACGTAACCTTGGCCACATTATGAAACGGCTGGATTCGATGTATTGCTTTTTGCACTGTCTCACTGTAGTCTTGAACGCCAAAACTTACGCGTCTGAAGCCTAAATCGTAAAGTTGTTTCAGATGTTCCCTTGTAGTATTGTTGGGGTGACCTTCAAAACTGAATTCATGGTGTTCGGCTCTTTCAGCTCTTAGGAATAACCCATCAATTAAAGTTTTAAGATTTTCTGGTGAAAAAAAAGTTGGTGTTCCTCCTCCCAAATGAATTTCTTTGATTATTGGTCTTTCCGGAAACATGTCGCAGTACAGATTCCATTCTTTCAGAACTGCTTCTATATATGGATTTTCAACTTCGTGTCGCTTAGTGATTCGTTTATGGCAACCACAGAACGTGCATAAACTTTCGCAAAACGGCAGATGGATGTAAAGGCTGATTCCCTCCGAAGCATTGCTTTCATTGAAAGATCGGATAAAAGTATCCTGCCATATTTTACCTGAAAAACTTTCATCTTCCCAATAAGGAACTGTCGGATAACTTGTGTATCTTGGTCCCGGAACATTATATTTTTGTACTAATGAAGTTGTCATACTTTGCCATTTTTCTACATCAAAAGTAGGTTAGAATACCTTCTGTTAAAATGATAATTGTCATATTTTTAGGTGTGTAAGAAAAATTGTTTTCCATTTATTTTATTAGTAATATTGGCGTCCGTAAGCGAAAGGCAAAAAAACCGCTTGGTTTTAGTATGAAAAAATTTAAAAATAGCTTTTTTTATATCGGAATTGTTGGTGTAACAACCGCAATAATGTATTGGACGATTCAAAACGGGAAAATCCTGGAAGAAGGTCGAAATGTTGTCCTTCCCAATAACGGAAAAAGCCAGTGGGAAGAATTTATAATTTCACTTACACACAATCTAACCCATCCGTTAGCCATATTATTAGCCCAAATTGTTACGATTGTTTTCGTGGCAAGATTGTTTGGTGCAATTTTCAAAAAAATCGGCCAGCCTTCCGTAATTGGAGAAATCCTTGCCGGAATTGCGCTAGGGCCTTCATTATTGGGAAATTATTTTCCTGAATTTTCGAATGCTTTATTTCCGGCCGCATCACTTGGGAACCTTCAGTTTTTAAGCCAGATTGGACTGATTCTCTTTATGTTCGTAGTTGGGATGGAACTCGATTTGAAAGTGCTCCAGAACAAAGCGAAAGAGGCAGTAATTATCAGCCATGCCAGTATTGTGATCCCGTTTACGTTAGGACTTGTTCTGGCTTATTTTATATTCCAGCAATTTGCTCCGGACGGTGTCGAGTTTATATCCTTTGCACTTTTTACAGGGATTGCCATGAGTATAACGGCTTTTCCGGTTTTAGCCCGAATAGTGCAGGAGCGCGGTTTGCATAAAACGCGACTTGGCGCTATGGTGATTACCTGTGCTGCTGCAGACGATATTACGGCTTGGTGTATTCTGGCTGCCGTTATTGCAATTGTTAAGGCGGGTTCTTTTTTAAGTTCGCTTTACATCATGGCACTTGCGATAGTATATGTTATGCTAATGCTTAAAGTGGTAAAACCGTTTTTGAAACGAATAGGTGATTTGTATGATAACACCGAAACTATTACAAAACCGGTAATAGCGATATTTTTCCTTACGTTGCTGATTTCATCGTATGCTACGGAAGTTATTGGTATTCATGCTTTGTTTGGAGCCTTTATGGCGGGTGTAATCATGCCGGAAAGTATGCGTTTTCGTAATATTTTTATCGAAAAAGTCGAAGATGTTTCGCAGGTTATGCTTTTGCCTTTGTTCTTTGTATTCACCGGACTTCGAACGCAAATTGGTTTATTGGATGACGCCTATTTATGGGAAGTTTGCGGTTACATTGTTTTGGTAGCCGTTGTCGGCAAGTTTGTGGGAAGTGCTTTGACAGCAAGGTTTGTAGGGCAGAGTTGGAAAGACAGTTTGACTATTGGTGCTTTGATGAATACCCGCGGTTTGATGGAACTCGTGGTTTTAAATATTGGATATGACTTGGGTGTTTTAAAGCCGGAAATCTTTGCGATGATGGTAATTATGGCTTTGGCAACTACTTTTATGACGGGGCCTGCTTTGGATTTGATAGAATATGTATTTAAATCGAAAACTGAAATCGTTCCGAAAGAAATCGTTCAAAACAATAAATTTAAAGTTTTGTTTTCGTTTCATAATGCCGAAGAGGGTAGGTCTTTACTTCGATTGGCCAATAACTTTGTAAAGAAAAACCATAACAACTCCATCGTTACCGCCATGCATATTTTACCGATCAATGAATTGAATCCGTATAATATTGATGAGTACGAAGAGGAGAGTTTTAAACCTATTTTGCAGGCTTCGGAAGAATTGCATCAAAAAGTAACGACCTTATTCAAAAGTTCCATTGATACGGAAGGGGATTTAATTGAAGTATCTAATCAAGGTGATTTCGATTTGGTGCTGATGAGCTTAAGTCAGTCCATTTTTGAAGGAACCCTATTAGGAAAAGTACTTGGATTTACAACGCGTATAATCAATCCGGAAAGTTTATTGAATAAGTTTACCGGAAAAGAGAAATTATTCGAAAATTCACCTTTTGACGAGCGTACAGAACACGTTTTGTCGCGAACTGATGTTCCGGTCGGAATATTGGTAGATAAGAATTTTACCGATGCCAAACGAGTTTTCGTATTGCTTTTGGAAGAATCGGATTTGTTTTTGATGGATTATGCTAAACAATTGATTCACAATGTGAATTCGAATGTGACAGTTTTGGATAAGGCCGGAAATTTTAAAAACAATACAGAATTAATCGATTGTATTCATAAAATTGAACACAAGCATCCGAAACACATTAAACTGGCAACGGAACGAAAAATTGAGAAGGCGCTTTTGGATGAACAGGATTTAATGATTATCAGTGTCGAAAGCTGGAAAAAATTACTGGATTCCCAAAGTTCATGGTTGAATAAAACACCTTCTTTGCTGATAATAAAAAAATAAAACCCTTTATTAGATTGATTAAATGATATCGCATACCTGATTTGATTTTTGGGATGCACATCTAAAAACAAAAACTCCGAT
>NZ_AVCS01000003.1 GCF_000498495.1 Flavobacterium enshiense DK69
CAAAATCGGAGTTTTTGTTTTATTTTTTGAAATAGTTTACTTCTGAATGTACCCAATTGAGACAAAAAAAAGATTCCGCTAACTGAATGGTAGCGGAATCTGTATTTTAAAAGTATCTGTTTCGATTAAATCCGATTAATACAAGCTTGGGTATTTCACCGGATTAACTTCATGCATGATATCATATACTTTCTCGTAAATATCTTCAACTGAAGGTTTAGAGAAATAATCTCCGTCAGTACCATACGCAGGACGGTGTGCTTTAGAGGCTAACGTTTCCGGATTACTATCTAAATGTTTGTATCCTTTTTGCTCGTCTACAATCTGTTGTAAAATGAAGGCAGAAGCTCCACCTGGAACATCCTCGTCAATTACCAATAAACGGTTTGTTTTAGCAAGCGATTTTACGATGTCATGATTAATATCGAACGGAAGCAACGATTGGATGTCGATGATTTCAGCATCAATACCAACTTCAAGCAATTCTTTTGCAGCCTGTTCAACCAAACGCAATGTAGAACCGTATGAAACTAACGTAATGTCACTTCCTTGTTTAATGGTTTCCACAACTCCGATAGGTGTTTTGAATTCACCTAAGTTAGTTGGCATTTTTTCTTTCAAACGGTAACCGTTCAAACATTCCACCAATAAAGCTGGTTCGTCAGTTTCCAATAAAGTATTATAGAAACCAGCTGCTTTAGTCATGTTTCTCGGAACCAAAACGTGAATACCGCGGATTGCATTGATAATCATACCCATTGGAGAGCCTGAATGCCAGATTCCTTCCAAACGGTGACCACGTGTTCTTATGATTAGCGGTGCTTTTTGGCGACCGGCAGTTCTGTATTGTAAAGTAGCTAAATCGTCACTCATAATCTGGATAGCATACAAAAGGTAATCCAAATACTGAATTTCAGCGATTGGGCGTAAACCTCTCATTGCCATACCGATTCCCTGTCCTAAAATAGTAGCCTCACGGATACCGGCATCCGATACGCGGAATTCACCGTATTTCTCCTGCATTCCTTCCAAACCTTGGTTAACGTCACCAATATTTCCGGAATCTTCCCCGAAAATCAAAGTTTCAGGATGTTTGTCGAAAATAACATCGAAGTTATTTCTCAATACCAAACGAGCATCAACTTCTTCTGAAGTTTCGTCATATTTTGGTAAAACTTCTTTTGTAGAGAATACGTTGTTATCGGATTGTGAGAATAAATGCGAACTGAATTTCGGCTGGATTTTTTCGATATAAGCAGTAATCCAAGCTGAAAGTTGTGCTTTTCCGTTTT
This sequence comes from Flavobacterium enshiense DK69, assembly GCF_000498495.1. Classification (GTDB taxonomy): domain Bacteria; phylum Bacteroidota; class Bacteroidia; order Flavobacteriales; family Flavobacteriaceae; genus Flavobacterium; species Flavobacterium enshiense. The sequence goes on from NZ_AVCS01000003.1 coordinate 1,293, forward strand.
CTTTTACGATTAAACGTAAAACTTTACGGGCTGCAGTGATAATATCTTTTCGGATTGGCTCTTTAATGGAAGCCAAATCGTTTACATATTTTTCAATGAAAACTTTGTTCTCACTTGATGCTGCAATCGAATTCAATAAAGCAACTAACTCTTGTTGTTCTGCTTTCATTGGTTCGACAAAAGCTGACCAAGCCGCTTTTTTACCCTCAAGAACGTCTTTTTTAGCTTGATTGTCAATAGCTTCGATTTCTTCGGCTGTAGCCAAATTATTGCTGATCAACCAATTTCGCATTTGTGCTAAACAGTCAAATTCTGCTTCCCAAGCCAAACGATCTGCATTTTTGTATCGTTCGTGAGATCCTGAGGTTGAATGTCCTTGCGGTTGCGTTAATTCCAAAACGTGAATTAAAACCGGAACATGCTCTTCTCGGGCAATTTGTGATGCTCTCTGATAAGTTTCCACCAAAGTAGGGTAATCCCAACCTTTAACGGTGATGATTTCATACCCTTTGTTGTTTTCATCACGCTGGAAACCTTTTAAGATTTCTGAAATGTTTTCTTTTGTAGTCTGGTATCTTGCATGAACCGAGATTCCGTATTCGTCATCCCAAACGCTCATTACCATTGGTACCTGCAATACTCCTGCTGCATTGATGGTTTCAAAAAACAAACCTTCAGAGGTAGAGGCGTTTCCGATGGTTCCCCATGCTACTTCATTCCCTTTTTCGGAGAAATTAGTTTGGTTGATACCGCCAACATTTCTGTATATTTTAGAAGCTTGTGCCAAACCTAATAAACGAGGCATTTGTCCCGCAGTAGGAGAGATGTCGGCACTTGAATTTTTCTGTTGCGTAAGATTCTTCCAGTTTCCGTTTTCGTCAAGCGAATGGGTTGCAAAGTGACCACCCATCTGACGTCCGGCACTCATTGGATCGTGAGCTAAATCGGTATGACCGTATAAACCAGCGAAAAACTGCTGGATTGTCATTTGACCGATGGCCATCATGAAAGTCTGATCGCGGTAGTATCCCGAACGGAAATCACCATTACGGAATGCTTTTGCCATGGCTAATTGCGGTACTTCTTTTCCGTCACCGAAAATTCCAAACTTTGCTTTACCGGTTAAAACTTCACGTCTTCCTAATAAACTACATTCCCGGCTTATGGTTGCAATTTTGTAATCATTAAGTACTTCTGTTTTGAAATCTTCAAATGAAAGTACTTCTTTAGTGGCTGTTTGGTTCATATAGCTAATGATATGTTAAGTGACAAATTTAATTATTTCTCCGATATAAAACAATGGGACGATAAAATAATAATTTCACTTTTGATAATAATATTGTTTGATACTGTGTTTTTTATGAATTATTCTTATCTAAAAATGTTTTTTTATGATATTTTTCCAATAAAACTGATTGAAAATAATGACTGTTTTTTTTAAATACAGCATTATAACCACTTTCTTGTGAATAATGATATCAGTGTTTTCGGACTCAATGTAATCACATAACGTATCTTTTCACCATAATGAGGCTGTGTAATTTCCCATCCGTTATTTGAAGAAATCGGAAAATACAATTCGAAATAATCAGGAACTAAGTTTAATCGTATTCCGTTGTCGTACAAAAATTTAGATTTAAAACCTTCATTTTTTACCAAACCGATATCGCCATAAACTTCAATCCAGTTCCAGATGTTGAAACTTGCATTTATAGTTGTCATCCATTGGTTAGCTAAAGGGGGATCTAATTTCGATTTAAAGCCTCCTTCGGCCATTATGTATTGCTGACTGAAAATACCTGTTGTTTCGGAGCGGCCCAGTAATGCATAATCATACAAATAATCCGTTGGGCGATCTAAGCCGAAGCTGAAAAATTCTGACTTGGTATCCCGATACATAAAAGTTCCCGCAAAAAGGCGTAAATTGATTTGCCGGTTATTGTCAAAAAGCTTTCGATATTGTACTTCACCGGCTAATTTCGCAAAGTTTTTATCAATCTGAACATCCGCCATCATCCCATAAACTCTGGTAATTTCTGAAGCTCCTTTGGAATAACGCAAATTGAAAACCGAATAATTTTCATCTTTACTGACTACTACGTTGGAGTGTTCTCGTTCTACAAATACGTGTCGGATCAAAACGTTTTCCTTCTCGTTGGATCTGTAATTCAAATCCCTGAAACGGAAGTTAATGGAAGGTGTCACTTTGGTGTAAGCGGCATCTGGCGCGTAATGGTATGTAGATCCGCCAAGACTGTAACGAATATTGTATAAACGGTCTTCTCGGACATTTTGATTTACGGTAAAAAAAGCCCCTCCAATGAGTGAATTTGTCTTGACGGAGTAAATAGGGCTGAGATCAAAGATAAAAGGTTTGTCCAGAAATGATTTATTATGAATGCTTAGGCCGGGAGAAATGCCATCGTAATAGTTATATGATAATTCCGGTACATAAAAGATTTGATTAACCGAGGAATCTTCAAGGTCTTTTATGAAAGTGAATTTTATAGGGCGATTGTTTCCTAAAAAGCTTTTCGTTGCTTTCCAGTTGTTCCGGGCGTTGTATTCCGGAATTTTGTTTTCGTAATTCAGTACAAGTTTGTCGACATTCTCTTTCGGGAGCGTTAAGGCGCTGTCTTTGACAACGTTTTCAACCCATCTTTTGAAAATAATTGTGTCCTTATTGATTCCGTAAACTGAAACCGGCACATTGGTATTGGTTCTGTTTTTAATGACTACTTCTATGGAATCACTGTTTTTTTTGATGTCTCCGAATTTATAATCAATCAGATCCCGTTTATGCACGACGGTTTTGAAAAACCAATCAGTGTTTTTGTCTGTTTTTTGGTTTAAAAGGGTTTTGAAATCCTCTTCGCCGGTTTGTTGGGCCTGATTCAGTTTCACGAAATCTGCAATTGTTTTGGAAACTTTATCATCGCCTAAATAATCGTTTAGGTAGTCAAGGCTCATTCCGGCCTTATATCTTCCGGATATTTGTTCATTGAATTTAATGAACGTGTTTTTTGAATCCCCGATTGACTGGTCCAGGTTTTTTCGGGCCATCAGGAGATATAGATAGTAGTATTGGTCGTTAAAATCAGACTTAAAAAGATTATAACCTTTCAGTAATTTGAATTGAGACAGCCTACCCATCATTTTCATGTCGGGGTAATTTTCTTCGATGTATCTCATCATAACGTAAGTCTGAATTCCGTCAATCAGCCATGTGTCTTTTCTGGGATTGATGTGTAATGCGGCTTTCAGGTAGTTATTGATATATGTTTTCAGGAATTTTAATTCATAAAGAAATTCATTTGGAAACGGACTCAAAAAGGCGGGAAGCTGATTCAGTCCGTAAAACGGATTTCTGTCGTAATCCACTTGAGAAACAACTATTTTTTCCTGAGGTAGTTTTCCTAATTGATTGGAAACAAAACTAACCACACGATCAATTACGATAGCTTTCTGGATATCGTTTAATCGTTTGTCTTTCAAATTGGAAACTACTTCCTGGTATTTGTTTTTATGGCTGACAAAGGTTGGCAGGGTTTCAATGATGAGATTGAAATCGGTAATGTTTTTTCCTTTCAGCTGATAGGTGCTTTCGTAATCATTTTCATTGCCCGCTATTTTAGTGCTTTCCAAGTCGGTATAAACATGAATGCCGGTTGGAAGGGTAATTTTGATGTCATAATCAGAAATAGCATTGGCAATATCATTCAGATTTTCGTTACTGTTTTTGATAAAGATGCCATTGTCAAATCGGGCAGGGGCTAAAAACCAGTTTTTCAGATATAAACTGCCTAGGTTTTCGTCATAGCCGAAACGGGTAAAACGCTGGTTGGGAACCTGAATGGTGTACTTGATTTTTAGTTTAAATTCCTGATTCGGATAAATAGGAGAATCCAAATGAATGCTTAGTAAGTCAACCTGCTTTTCAGGCCTGGAAAATTGTAAATCAAGATCGTTTTCATCAGTGATTGAGATTATGGAAGTTCTTCCGCGTTCAGATTCCTTTGCTAAATGGAAACTGCGAATAAATTCATCAGAAAATCGTTTCCCTAGCGGAGAGTTTTTGTCGGAATAGGCGTTGTTCCAATCGTTTAATACGAGTTCTTTTATAATATTGTTGGTATTATTGATATAGACGATCTCTTGTTCAATGTTAAGAACCTTGTTGGCCATGTCGACATTTACAGTAAGATTGCTGCGGTGTTGTGCAAATAAGAGACTTACATTTAAAAGTAAAATCAGGGTAAGGAAAAATTTAAATACGACTTTCAAATGTTTTGTGAATTATGTGCTTGTAATTTTTGAAGCGTAAATTTAGAAAAAACATCTGATTGCTCTAATTTTAAGACAAAAAATAAAAGCAATTCCAGACGCATTTAGTTGAAAGAGGTTTAATCAAATCTATTGATATTGATGTCGAAAGTAGAAGAGATAAACGGACTTTTGTATTTTGAGTAAAGCCGGATTGTTTGTTTCTGTTTTTATAAAGTAAAACTTAGATCACATATTAAACAAAAAAAGCAAGCTGTTGTAGCTTGCTTTTTGTTTGTGGGGAGAGCAGGATTCGAACCTGCGAAGACTTAGTCAGCAGATTTACAGTCTGCCCTCGTTGGCCGCTTGAGTATCTCCCCAACGCATAATTGTTTATTGCGGTGCAAATATAGAACTGTTTTTTCAGTATCCAAACATATTTTAAAGATAATTCATAACTTTTTTTTAACGTGTTGGGTGTGAATAAAATAAAAAAATCTCCCTGAGGAGATTTTTTTATTTTTCGGATGAAAAGAAACTTATTTAGCTAATAATTCGGCAATTTTTGCTTTCAATTCAGCTCCTCTTAAATCTTTTGCAACGATTTTTCCTGAAGCATCAAGGATAAAAGTGGCAGGGATTGATTCAACATTGTATAGTTTTGCAATCGGCTCTTGCCAATGTTTCAAATTCGATACTTGTGTCCAAGTTAATTTGTCTTTTGCGATTGCTTCTTTCCATTTATCAGCATCTTTGTCTAATGAAACACCAATGATATTTAATCCTTTTGCATGAAATTCATTGTATAATGCAACTACATTAGGATTTTCCTGACGGCAAGGGGAGCACCATGAAGCCCAGAAATCAACAATTGTTACTTTACCTAATGATTCTTTTAAAGAAACGGTTTTTCCTTCCGGGGTTGGAGCTGCAAAGTCTGGGGCAACGCTATCTGTATTTACTGCTTTTTGACGGTTTACATGTTCATTTACGCGCATACCACACTTTGTTTTTTTAACGTCTGTAGATAAGGCATTGTATAATTTTACAATTTTGTCAGTCTCTAAAGTTTGTCGGCCAATGAAGTTTTCCAATAAAAGAACTGAAAGGAATGTCGTTGGGTTTTTTTCAACGAATTCTTCAGAAAATTTATCCATATCTTTTTGGAAGCCAAAGTTTTGCTTTGAAAGTGAATTCATTACTGCAGTATCTTTTGCTTTTTGAGCATCCATGAATTTTTGTTGGTTGGCTTTTCGGAAAGCTATCATTTTTTTGAAAATAACGTTGGAACCATCGTTGTATTCCTGGAATTTATCATTATTTGCAGTGCCTCCGATTTTAGATTTTTGGACGGTGTCTTTATCTACAGTGATATCGATCTCTCCATTTTCAAGGATAAACGGAACCATATTGTTTAGACCGTCAATAACGAGAAAACCAATTTCCGGTCCTTCTTTGAATTCTCCTTTAAATTCAAATTTTCCGTTTTCTATTTTTACAGTATCTTTTGAAACAGGTCCCGCTTCATTCTGAATTTGAAGTATCGCCATTTTTCCGTTTTCGATACCTTCAGCCTTACCGGTAATAAGGAATTCATTATCCCCAACTTTACTACATGAAGCTAAAATGGATAATCCGGCCAATAAAAGAAGTCTCTTAGTCATAATTTGATTTTTTAGCATTTGTGAATCGTCTGATTCATTAGCGTTTGTTTATAAGTGATACAAAAGTATTTATTTTTTAGGAATGATAATTCGCACGACTAATTTTTGTTAGTTTATGAATAAAAAAAATCAGGCTAGAGCCTGATTTTTCTATTTCACGATTGTTACTTTCTTATTTTAATGTCGAAGGACAAACAAATTGCGTTAACGGTACCCCGGCATTACGGATTCCGCTGATTCCTTTTTCTACATTGATCATGTTGTGATAACCGCGGGCTTTTAATATCGAGGCCATGATTACAGAACGGTATCCTCCTGCACAATGCAGGTAGAATTCTTCTTTCTTAGGGACTTCCGAAAGTTGGGCATTTACAAAATCCAACGGAATGTTTATTGCATTTTCTACATGTTCGGCTTTATATTCACTCGGTTTTCTTGAATCTACAACTGGATGTTTTGTCTGATCTTTTTCTGTAGCAAATTGCTCAGGAGAAATGGAAACTATGCTTTCGGTTTCAAAACCCGCAGCTTTCCATGCAGTCAATCCGCCTTTCAGATAACCTAGACAGTTGTCAAATCCTACACGTGCTAAACGGGTAATGGCTTCTTCTTCTTTTCCTTCAGGTGTAATCAGTAAAATTGGGTGTTTAACATCCATAATCAAAGCGCCAACCCAAGGAGCAAAGTTTCCGTGCAAACCGATGAATACAGAATTAGGAACATGTTCTTTTACGAAATCATTTTCGTGACGTACGTCCAAAATTAAAGCTTCCGATTGATTTGCAAGTGCTTCAAAAGAATCTGGTTCCAATGCAGTATTGGCTTTGGTCATGATGGTTTCCAAACTGTCATATCCCTGAATGTTCATTAAAACATTTTGAGGGAAATAAGCAGGCGGAGCACTAAGACCATCCAATAATTCTGCGATGAATTCTTCTTTAGTCATGTCGGCACGCAAAGCATAGTTAACCTTTTTCTGATTCCCTAAAGTATCAGTGGTTTCTTTGCTCATGTTTTTCCCGCAGGCACTACCAGCTCCGTGATTAGGATATACGATCAAATCATCGGATAAAGGCATAATTTTATTACGAAGTGAATCATAAAGCATTCCCGCCAGTTTTTCCTGAGTCAAATCAGTAACCAGTTTCTGAGCCAAATCAGGTCTTCCTACGTCACCGATAAATAAAGTGTCACCGGTTATGATTCCGTGCTGTTGTCCGTTTTCGTCAATTAAAAGGTACGTTGTGCTTTCTAAAGTATGCCCGGGAGTGTGGATTGCTTTAATGGTATAGTTTCCGATTTTGAACTCCTGGTTGTCTTCAGCTATAATCGTTTCGAAATTAGGTTTTGCTGTTGGTCCGTAAACAATTTGTGCCCCTGTTTTTTTCGACAGATCCAAGTGTCCGGAAACGAAATCAGCATGAAAATGCGTTTCAAAAATGTATTTGATTTTTGCGTTGTCTTTAGTTGCTTTATCGATGTACGACTGAACCTCGCGTAAAGGGTCAAAAATAGCAGCCTCTCCATTATTTTCAATGTAATAGGCAGCGTGAGCCATACATCCTGTATAAATTTGTTCTATTTTCATATCTATGTTCAAATTTTGTGTAAAGGTAATTTATTATTTAAAATCAAAAGTAACATTGGTTACAGTCTGAGGAATTCTTTGGATAAAATAAAAATCGCCATTAACAGTACAAAGTAACCAAACCCTTTCTTAAGTTGAGCCTCATTTAAGAACTTATTAAGATAAATTCCGATAAAAATCCCAATAATAGATAAGGACGAGAAACTCAGTAAGAAAAGCCAGTCGATTTCCAGTGTCTGTATGTCGCCGGCAAACCCAATCAGCGAATTCAAGGCGATGATAAATAGGGAAGTGGCAATGGCTTTTCGCATTGGCAATTTAGCAAAAAACACCAATGAAGGAATGATCAAAAAACCACCACCGGCTCCAACGAAACCAATTAAAATCCCAATTCCAAAAGTCTGGGCAACAAAAAGGAGTTTGGATTCTTTTTTTTCGGTAGGTGTAAAATCGTCGATTTTCTTTTTCTTCAGCATTGATGCAGCTGCAAAAAGCATTATTACTGCAAATAGTATCATCAGAAATGCCTCTTTGCTCAGGCTGAATCCAAAGAGCGAAATAATAGTGTCAGGAAGTTTTGGGACTAAAATACGTCGGGTTAAGTAAACCGCCGTGAAAGAAGGGATTGCAAAAAGAAATCCTTTTTTGACATCCACAAAGCCTTTAAAAAAATTCTGAGTGGCACCAAAGGCTGAAGTTGTCCCTACTATAAATAAGGAATAAGCCGTTGCTGTAACTGGACTGAAGCTTAAAATATAAACCAGGATCGGAACTGTTAGTATGGAACCGCCACCCCCTGTCAACCCAAGTATTAATCCAATAAGCAAGGCGCCAATATATCCCAGTATTTCCATTAAAATTGAAGTATTTCTATTTTATTGCGGTTTAGTTTTATTTTTCCTTCCAGTTCAAGACTTTTTAACAAGCGAGAAACAACCACGCGCGATGTGTGCATGTCGGTTGCAATTTCCTGATGCGTGTTGGCAATTTCTGAAGTTCCTAAAACTTTGGCTTTATCTGTCAGGTATTTGTACAGGCGTTCGTCCATTTTCATAAATGCCAACGTGTCTATGGCTTCCAACATTTCCAGTAAACGTGTATTGTAACTTTCAAGGACGAAATTGCGCCATGATTTGTATTTGACAAGCCATTCTTCCATTTTGTCAATCGGGATCATGATTAAATTGCCTTCGGTTTCGGAAATCGCCATTATTTTACTCTTAGTTTTACCTAAGCAGCAGGTTAATGTCATTGCGCAAGTGTCTCCGCGTTCTAGAAAATACAATAGTAATTCGTTTCCGTTTTCGTCTTCACGAAGAATTTTTATGGCGCCATTTAGAAGTATCGGCATGAATTTTATCTGTTCGCCAATTTCGATAAGAATTTCATCCTGACGAAATTTTCGTTGGATGCCTACCGATGCAATTTCTTTTAGTAATTCATCTTCAAATAAATAGGAATAGGATTCTATTAATTGCTGATGCATGGCTTGTTTTTTTGCAAATGTAAGATTTTGAAAAACTTAAGTAAGTAACTTTTGTTACTAATCTGGCGATATTTCACAAATAACCCTTAAGGCGTTGTTAAATTGTTGGTTTGTGTTACATTTTTAATGATAAAAATCAGTTTATGTAATTTTAAAAAACATATATTTGCTTGCTTTTTTACAGAGCAAGGAATAAACAAACGAAAAACTTAAGTTGAAAATCATAAAAATTATGGCAACAACAGCAAAGCCCCAGCCGAGCATGTATGAAAACGTTAAGATACAGTTTGAAAAAGCTGCTAACGTTATGGGATTGGATGATACTGTTAAGAAAATCCTTTCCTCTACAAACAATGAAATTATAGTTAACTTTCCTGTGAAAATGGATAACGGAACCGTAGAAGTATTTACGGGATACCGAGTTCAGCATAACAATGTATTAGGTCCTTACAAAGGAGGATTGCGTTACCACCCAACAGTTGATATCGATGCTGCAAGAGCATTAGCGACTTGGATGACTTGGAAAACATCTTTAGCAGGACTTCCTTATGGAGGTGGTAAAGGTGGAATCCAATTGGATCCTAAAAAATATTCTCAGGGTGAATTAGAGCGTATTACTCGTCGTTTTACTTATGCATTAGGTGACAATATTGGTCCTGAGCATGATATTCCGGCACCGGACGTGAACACTAACGCACAAATGATGGCTTGGATTGCAGATACTTACATGTCTACAAAATCTCCGGCTGAGCGTTCTAAAAACCAACACGTTGTTACTGGAAAACCAGTAGGATCAGGAGGTTTGGAAGGACGTGACCGTGCAACAGGATTTGGAGTAGTGGTTACTTTGGAATCATGGGCAAAATTAAGAAACACTTCTTTGGAAGGAAAAACATATATCGTTCAGGGATTTGGTAACGTAGGATACTGGGCAGCACATTTCATGAACAAAAACGGAGCAATTCTTGTTGGAGTTCAGGATGCTACAGGAACTATCTATAATCCTGAAGGAATTGATCCAGAAGCATTATTGCGTTTCCAGGCGGATAACGGAACTATTTCAGGTTTCAAAAATACACAGGACTATAACTCAGCTGAATTCTTCGGAATCGAATGTGATATCATCATTCCTGCTGCTTTGGGTAACCAGATTACAGCTGATAACGCAGAATCTGTAAAAGCAAAAGTAATCGCTGAAGGAGCTAACGGACCTACAGATACAGAAGGAGAAGAGATTTTATTAGCAAAAGGAGTTGAGATCATCCCTGATATATTATGTAATTCAGGAGGTGTAATCGGTTCTTACTTTGAGTGGTTACAAAACCGTAACGGAGAAATCTGGACTATGGACGATGTGATCATCAAATTAAGAAGAAAAATGGAAGACGCATTCAACCGTGTTGTTATTACTGGTGGTCAGTACAAAACAGACTGGAGAACAGCAGCTTACATTCAAGCATTAGTGCGAATTGAAATGGCATACAAACAAAGAGGTATCTTCCCATAATGGATATCTTTTCCAAAATAAAAAAACCACTCATTTGAGTGGTTTTTTTATTCAATTAATTTATTAACTGCTGATTAGTTGAAGTTTTAAGCAGAAAAAATGCTAAATCAACAGTATTTCTAAATCACGGTAAGAAATAGCAAGGCCCATCCGGTAACCAATAACAAGCCTCCCAAGGGAGTAACCGGACCAAGAAAGCGCCATTTGTTGCCAGTCATCGAAGTAAGACACAAACCATAAATGCTGAAAGAAAACAATAGTATTCCGGTAATAAAACACCAGCCAATACTTTCCTCCAAAGCAGAACTAAAAGTTAATAGTTGTGGAAGTATCAGCAATACTATAGTGTGATACATTTGGTATTTTACACCGGTTTCAAAGCTTTTCAATAAATCCTCACTCATTCGCTTCTTTAAGGCGTGTGCGCCAAAAGCACCAAAAATAACGGCCAATCCTCCATACAAAGCTCCAAATGCCAGAACGGTTTCTTTCATAAAAATGTTTTTTTCAAAGATAGAGATTTAGTTCTTTTGTTGTGATTGGTATATTTCGGCTTCTTTTAAGGGTAACTGTTATACTTTTTGCGGTTAAGTTTCAAAATTTTATCTTTGCCGCCATGCAGAAAACCTACAATAGAACCAATTTCCACAAACATACCTTTTGTATTTACAAAGAAGTTCCGGCTGAGGAAATCAACGGTTTAAAACTTGGTTACACAAGTAAATCGGGAAGTAGCTACTATTTCACCGAAAAAGGATTGTACCGTGTTTCAAATCATTGGGGGCGTGCTGCAAACTGCCGCTGGCGATTGTTGCCTCTGGCGGAAGGGACACCATTAAAGACTAAAATTGGTTATGCTGGTTGGAATGATTTTTATCCGAATAACGAACATGAAAACCTGTTTTATATTGAAGTGGATTTTGACACCAATGAAGTAAGTTTTCAGCACAAGGCCAACCCAAAGTACGATGGTAAAGCACAAGTCCGTAATGCAGCCGAAACAGCTCGTGTAATCAGGCAAATTAACGAGGTAATTACCACTGAAAATTGGGCAAAATACCTTAAATTTGATAGTATAAATGACCTGCGGAAAGAAGTGATAGAACGGTTGATTACTACTAACCAGACATTTCTTGAAATAAAACGCAAAATTGGAGAGTTGTATGGGACGACGTAACGAAACTAATCGTTTGGCACACAAAAAGAAAGTGGACCAAAAGAAAAACAGGGAAAAGGAAGCAGCACAACTTAGAAAAGAAAAACTCAAAGCTATTGTGCAGCAGTTTAATGATCAAAACAGTTAAAGCCAGTACAATGCAAATCAATTATACCATAATAAGAGCAACCATTCAACAAGCAATTGATTATTTGGTTGTTGACAAGGATACTAATGCCGCAACTCTAAAATTAGTTGATGCAGATGAGATCATTACTGATTTGATAGACCATGCCGAAACTGATGAGGATATTATTGAGATAAGCCGATATCAGGTGTTGCTGAACCAATTGCACCAAAAGATAAATGAGGTGAAGAATATGAGATATGGAACGGACGAAAAAAATAGTGAAGAAGAAAATTACCTTTGTTAATTATGCCTCATACTCATAAATCATAACTTTTAACTCAAAGTATTGTGCAAAACTGTTATTGCGGTTCTGGAAAACCATTTGAAAATTGTTGTCATCCTTATATTTTAGGAAAAGAAAAAGCCCCATCTGCCGAAGCACTGATGCGTTCGCGCTATTCGGCGTATTGCACCCAGCATGCGGATTATCTGGTGGCTACCACACATCGCTCTACTCGTCGTTATCACAATAAAAAAGATATTTTGACCTGGTCAAAAGAAAACAATTGGATTAAGCTGGAAATCATTAATTCTTCTGAAAATACAGTTGAATTCAAAGCCTATTTCATGGATAATAGTTTGCAAAACCATATCCTTCACGAGAAATCCACATTCAAAAAGGAGGGTGATAGTTGGTTTTATGTGGATGGCATTTTCAACGAAGCTATTCGATAATGAACTTAATACCTGCTTTTCAGCCTAAGAAAGAAGCTTTCAAAAACACCTTTTGCATTTTTAGGGAAGTTCCCCTATCGGAAATAGAACATCTGGAACAACGGTTCAAAAGTGAGTCAGGGAGTGCCTATTATTATACTGCTGAAGGGATGTACCGTCTTTCCAATCATTGGGGACGGCTGGCCAATAGTAAGTGGCGGTTATTGGCTATGGATTCGCCAATGTCATCTAAAATCAAATTGGGTTTTGCTAAATGGGAAGATTTCTATCCTGATAATGCTACTGAAAAGTTATACTACATCGAAGCCGATTTCGAAAACCAAACGGCAAACTACTATCACAAAAGCTGTTCGGATTACAACGGAACTACTCTTTTGCGAACCACATCCGGAACCCGGAAACGCTTAAAAAACATCCGTAATATCCTCACATTAACCCAATGGGCTACTCATTATGATCAGGATATTGAAGTGCTGCGAAAAAGAATTGTATCCGAATTAATCAGTACCGATAAAACCCTCGAAGTAATAAAAAGAGAGGTTATTGACAGTTTCCAAAGTTAAAAAAGCGTTCCCTGTACTTCCGTCGGATTACTGTGGAAAGGAAAAACATCCGAAACATAATACTGTTTTATGTTTTCATCGAATGTCCGCAAAACCACACTGCTGCAAAGGAAACTTTCGTTTATGGAAGTAAAATAGCTTTTGGCAATCCCCAGTTTTTCGCGAGACAATCTTCGGGCAATAGACATATGAGGATCGTTGCTTATGTGTAAATCCTTGATGACGAGAGTGTCGTTAATACGTTTCATTATTGGTTTTAACCGGTTTTTGGTATCTTCATCGGGATCGATAAAGAAAGCGCCGTTCGGATAAGAACCAAAACCTGTGAAATGTACTTCAACCGGCTCAAAACCATCACACAGTCTGATCAATTGTTGTTTGACTTTTTCAATTACTGCGTCCGAAGCTTTGAATTCATTAATAGTGATGTGTCCCATCGAATTCTTGCTGTTAAACCAGCCCACTTTTGCCGCAAGATCCTGCTTCATCGTTTTAACCAAAGCGATAACTTCTTCCGACGGAATTATTGCAACCGAGTAATGTCCTTCCATAATTGGTTTGTATCTGTATCAAAATTAATAAAAAATAGAGAATAAGGGAAAAGGCATAAAGTATATCCGAAAAAGGAAGAGGAAAGAAGCTAAAGGGGAGAGGAACAGGTTATTTATTGGGATTTCAATGGTTAGGAATAAGTGGTTAAAAAACTTTTTTATCAATTAATTTATAAATTAACAGATTAACTATTTTTTCTTAAATTTGAGAAAATCACTACCCTATGACCGTAAAGCCAGAACAACGCAGTATCATTTTTAACCATTTAGATGGCCTTGTAACCGCTCCGGTTGCTTATTCTTTGCATCATAAAAAAGTACTCGATGTATTACTGGAAGTCAAGACAATCAGTTTAAAAGAACTAACCGATAAATTCAATGCTAATGAAGGTTATTTGAATGTAGCTTTGCGGACTTTAGCTTCACAGGGATTTTTGGATTACAGCGTTAACAATGCGACGGAAGAAATAATAGTCAGTACAAACGCGAACAGTGCGTTTGCTTTTTCGCTTTTTCCTTTGTACAAGGATGTGATTGACCTGCTTAAGAACTCGGATTTGTTTACGAGCGTGCATATTGCTACGGCCTTTCTTCCGGAATTGCAAACGGTTTTCAATAAATACATAAACCATTTTGGTATTACTTTTTCATCTGATCCAAAAGAAAAAGCATTGCAGGAGCAGGTGCTAAATCACATTGAAGGTTATTTGGTCGGACCGATTATTGTCAGTTTGGGAATGACGGGCATGTTTCATAAGTACTTTATGGAAACCTCTTTTCGCCCCGAAGAATTCCACAAAGAACCTGAAGTCTTCAAGATTATTCTCGATTTCTTTACCCACCTCGATTGGTTTACCGAAAAGAAAGGGTATTACCAGTTTACCGAAACCGGACTCTTTTTTGCTAAACGAGCAACGGCTTATGGGGTAACTGTTTCTTATTTGCCGATGTTTAGGGCTATGGATGATTTGCTGTTTGGCAACCCATCAACCTTGCGTAATATTGGCGTTAATGAAGACGAACTCCACGTAAACCGTGAAATGAATGTATGGGGCAGTGGAGGAGCGCACGCCACCTATTTTAAAGTGGTAGATGATATCCTCATAGAGATTTTCAATAAACCGATTCAAGAGCAACCCAAAGGGATTTTGGACATGGGATGTGGAAACGGTGCTTTCCTACAGCATGTTTTTGATGTGATAGAACGTCAGACCCTGCGAGGAAAAATGTTAGAAGAATATCCTCTTTTTCTGGTGGGAGTAGATTATAACCAGGCTGCGTTGAAAGTCTCCAGAGCCAACCTGATAAAAGCGGACATTTGGGCAAAAGTAATATGGGGTGATATCGGAAAACCCGATTTGTTAGCTCAGGATTTAAAAGAAAACTACAATATCGATTTAGGAGACTTATTGAACGTCCGTACTTTCTTAGACCATAATCGTATTTGGGAACTGCCGACACTTGTCACTCCGGATAGGGTTAGTACTTCAACCGGAGCTTTTGCACACAGGGGAAGACGCATCAGTAATAATGATGTTGAAGATAATTTGTTGGATCATTTCAACAAGTGGGCGCCATTCGTACATAAATTTGGGCTGCTTATTATCGAACTGCATACCATACCACCGGAACTTACAGCTGCTAATCTCGGTAAAACTGCAGCTACAGCTTATGATACCACCCACGGTTTTTCAGACCAATATATCGTAGAAATAGATGTCCTGCACAAAATCGCTGCCGAAGCCGGTTTGCAACCCGATCCGCAATACTTCAAAAAATTCCCTAATACCGATTATGCTACGGTCAGTATTAATTTGTTGAAGGGGTAATATTTAAGATGATTTAACTTTTAAACCTTCCCATAAACAGGAACAATATAATCCCCATTTAAAAAGGCAGTTGGGTCAATTTGACTTTGTTGTATAACACCGGTTAGGGAATCCTCCAGTAATAATTGAGCTGCTTGTGCCAAAGGAGCCGCTGTAGTGGTTTGGATCGCCCTCAACTGATGGTTTCCGACTTTTAGAGGGGAAATACGTTTCGCGACTTCCCGTCTCCGTAAAACACCGGTTGCATCTTTTCCTTCAACCGTAGCGTATAAAACAATCTGATCGTCTTCTATGTGCGGAATTACAGCTTCCATTTTTTCTTGTAAATCCTTAATTGCGTCATTTGAATTCCCAGACCCTGCTAACTGTTTCTCAACCCAGGAATAATGTCCCGGATGGCGTAATGTCTTGTAGTCAAGTGAGCGTACTTTGCCTAATAAAGCATCCGGTAAATCGGCCGCTCCACCGGACGTTAGATCCTCTTCGTACGTAATTCCGTCAATGATTATGGAAGCCCGTTCCGATAAAGAAGGTAATGTCGTTTTCTTAAAATCACGCAACACTATAGTATCTTTCATGTATTCGGTCGCTACGCCTACAGGACTCCAGGTAAATCCGTAAAAATGCGGAGCAACGGCATGATTGGTAAGTGCGCCAACTTTAAACTCAAGTTTGTCGGCTTTATCCACTCCAAAATCATTACAAAACTGTTGGAATAGCCCGTGGGCAAGTAAATCGATATAGCCTGGAGCTAAGCCGGTCTGAAGTACAAAGCCAGTTTTGGCATCTTTAGCTAATTCTTTAATCATTTCAGTTTCTGCCACATATTCGGTAAGGTTAGCATAATGCATATGGAAATCTTTGGCAAATTGAGCTATCCTAGGTCCTTGACTACCGGGAAGGCAGTCCAGAATAATATCACCCTCATCAAACAATACTTTCATTTCGTCGGTAATGCCTTCTTCAGGAAGATGAAAATCCTGAACCGAACATGGTTTTGTAGTACCTTCCATAATCCACTGGGCTACTTTTTTTGCTTTTTCAGGGATGCGGTCCCCGATGAAAAGAGTAGGATGTACTTCACTCCATTCCGCAAGCAGTAAACCCACGGCTTCGGCAATGCCACCGGCTCCGGCAATAATGATAGTATGGTGTTTTTTCATAAGGTTGGTTTGTAGTATTTTTTTTGTCCGACTAAAGTTACTATTTTTTTTCAATGTTGTATTCAGGTACTAACGCAATTTATTGCACCATATTTTGTAAATACTAAGAAATCCTTCTGCTTTAGAAAGAGTCCTTTGGTTGACTGGGATATATCGATATGTAAAAGGGATGAATCGGGACGCGATTAATTTCCCTGTAAGCGGATGTACATTCTTTTCAATAATGCTTTGGCGTCCCCTTTGTATTTGGGTACTTCTGTGGCTTTCAGGCCTTCCGGAGATTGAATAAACTGATAACTGAAAACAAACTGAGGTGCTTTGGGATCATCATTTAGAATTCCGAAGCGCAGGTCGTTAAAGTAAATTTTTTCGTTGATTTGGTTTACGATGAACCAGCCTTCGCTGATGATCTTTAGTTTCTGAAAGTCTGTATTTTCTTTTAAGGAAGCTTCTAAACCGTAATTTTTAGGATAAAGGGTGAAATGTATGGGTTGTGTGTCGAAAAGGGAATAATCGCCCAAGAAATACCCTTCTTTGGTGGCAACGTTCGCATTCCAAAGAATGAGGTTGAACGGGGTTGGTTTTACCATGATTTCGTTATAGGAAATGTTTTGGTTCTCCAGTGCTTTTTCGAACTTATAGAGCGCATACGATTTGATACTTAATGCTAACAACATGTATCCTGTGCTTATGTATAATCCGCGGCGTACATATTTTGCACGCAGATCATTGTTCTTGGTACGCCAGACCATTATTAAAAAAATCAGAAATGGTACGGTATAAAGCGGATCGATGACAAAGATGCAGTTCAGGGAATAGCGGTAGGGCAGCGGCCACAGTACTTGGGTGCCCCAAGTCGTGCACATGTCTAAAAGCGGATGGGTGAAAAGACACCAAAAAGCCATCAAGGTAGCCGATTTAAAGGATATCCGCTGTTTCTCTATCCGTTGGATGCTCCAGCCAAAAATCGGAGCAAGAAACAGATGAAACAGCAGGGAATGGCTCATTCCACGGTGAATCATAATTCCGTCCAGTGGATCCAAGAATTTTGCAACGATCACATCCAAATCGGGGACAGTGCCCAGGATGGCCCCATAAACAAACCCTCTGTTCTGGAGTTTTTTTCCGGCGCATACTTCTGCTCCGGCAATGCCTAATACTATTTGGGTCAATGAATCCATGGTGCAAAAGTAAATGGAAGGGATAGTGTTTAATTAAGGCATTTTGAAAAAAGCTGTCTAAAAAGACTGTCATATTTATTATTCGGGTAAAATGACCTGTTGTTACTTTTTAGACAGCATTCTTTTTTATTTCTTATGCCCACTCATAGTGATCATGTATTTCAGGATCAGATCCTGAGATTTTTCATCGAGTGTATTAGGGTGTTTTTTGTTTACTTTTTTCACCATTATCGGAACCGTTTTTTGTAATTCCGCTTCGGTGAATTTAGTCGGTTTTTTCAGTTTATGACATTCGGCACAGTGTTGTTCAAACATTGATTTACCTTGATTTAGTTCGTCTAAAGTATAACCAGGATATTTCGCCTGCATCCTGTCAACATCAGGCTGAGTAGGAGTTACCAATTTTACGGCACAACTTGCTAACACTAACGCTGCCGATAAAGTAAGAATAATTTTTTTCATGTTTTTTGGTTGGTTTTACGATTAAAAATAATCCGTTGGCATTATAAAAATAAAAAAAAATGGACAAAATCCTAATTTTCTGAATAAAAAAATGCTGTGCCAATTCTGTGATTACAGAAAAACCGTATAACTTCAAAACCGTGCCTTTTATCGTAACTCTTTGAATGGGATAACTTAAAGTTGTAAATTTAAAGTCAAAGTAACGCTGAGGTTTATGGCATACATTGATTATTACGCCGTTTTGGGCGTCCCGAAAACAGCAACCGCGGAGGAGATTAAAAAGGCCTACCGGAAGCTGGCACGTCAATACCATCCCGATGTGAATCCTAATAAGGAAGAGGCAAGCCATAAATTTAAGCAGATCAATGAAGCGAATGAGGTGCTGGGTGACCCGGAAAAGCGCAAGAAATATGACCAATACGGAGAGCATTGGGAACACGCCGAGCAGTACGAAGAAGCCCGTCGCCAACAGCAGCGTTCCGGTGACGGAGACGGAGGTTTTCAGTACCATCAGGGAGCAGAAGGCTTTGACGATTACGAAGCCTTCTCGGATTTCTTCGGATCAATGTTTGGTAAAGAAGGTAGGACCAAGACGAAGGGTTTTAAGGGTCAGGATGTCTCCGCTACGCTTCATCTGCAGCTGACGGATATTCTCACTACCCAAAAACAGGTTTTGGAGGTCAACGGTAAAAAACTCCGTATTAACATTCCAGCCGGTGTGGCAAACGGACAAACCATTAAGATTGCCGGTCACGGCGGTAAAGGCTACAATAACGGTCCCAACGGCGATTTGTACATTACTTTTGATATCACCAATAACACTGCCTTTGAGGTTAATGGCCATAATCTCCATAAAACCATTTCTATTAGCCTGTATGATGCGTTGTTAGGGGGTGAAATCATAGTTGAAACCCTCAGCGGAAAAGTAAAAGTTCCGATTGCCGCCGAAACCGAGAACCACAAAAAGGTAAAATTGCGGGGTAAAGGTTTACCTGTTTATAGGAAAGAAGGGGAGTACGGTGATTTGTATGTAACCTACTCGGTAGTGCTTCCCAAGCATTTATCCGAAAAGGAAATAGAACTCTTTCAGCAATTACGTTCCATCAGAAAACAAGCGTCATGAACGAGCAATCCATCAAAATATCCGTCATTACTTTTTGTCAGTACCATCAGATAGATCCTGACTTTGTTTATGCTTTGCAGGAAAGCGGACTGTTGGATTTACAAAAAGAGAAGGAAGAACTCTATCTTATGAACCAACAGATTGATATATTGGAAAAATACATCCGCATGCATTATGAGTTGGGAATTAACATTGAAGGACTTGAAGTGATTACCCGCTTGTTAATTCAGATGGAGGAAATGCAGAGAGAACTGGATTTGTTGAGAAGAAGATTGTGAGAAGGAAAAGGGAAAAGGCAGAAAGCAGTAGGGAGAAGGGGATTATGAATTGTGAATTGTGAATGGAGAAAGGGGAAAAGAGAAAAAGGAGGTTATAGGGTATGAGTTATGTAGATATAAAATCATCTATAAAAGTTTAACCAATTATACATTATTATGAAATTCAACAGAAGAGCAAGCGCCAACTGGAAAGGCAACGGTATGGAAGGGAAAGGAACTGTAACCACACAGAGTACCGTATTAAACAATACCCAATATTCTTTTAAATCCCGTTTTGAGGAAGGGGTGGGTACTAATCCTGAAGAACTTGTCGCGGCAGCGCATTGTAGTTGTTACGCCATGAAACTGAGTTTTTTGCTTGCGGATGCAGGTTTTGTTCCCGATGATTTACAAGTGGAAGCTAAAGTTACTTTCGAAGACGGTGCCATTACAGAAAGTCATTTGGATTTAAAGGCTAAAGTGCCTGGAATAAGTGATGAGGCCTTCCAGAAAATTGCTGCTGAAGCCAAAGAAACCTGTCCGATTTCTAAATCAATTAAAGCTGCAATTAGCCTAAGTGCTGCACTAGTGTAATATAGAATCGGCACTGCTATTATGAGCAAGGACTGCCAAACAATCTCATCTTATCCGGACTTCCACTTTGAGGAGGTTCGGAGGGTGCGATCTTGAAGAGCCAATAATAAATTCACGCTTACATCCCTTTGATCTTCAAATGAACAATTACTTTGACAGTATGATTAATGAAATACTGCATATTTTTCGTTTTATGATTTAAGTCATAAATGTAGAGTTTTGTGGCGGATACTTTTGTGGGCTATAAAAAAATAAAAAGAATGACCACAGAACAAAAAGAACTTATTAAAGCCACAATCCCAATTTTACAGGCGGGCGGAGAAGCATTGACCGCTCATTTTTATAACCGAATGTTTACGCATAATCCTGAGTTGAAGAATGTCTTCAATATGGGAAATCAAGCCAATGGAAGACAGAAAACGGCTTTGGCGAACGCAGTACTGGCTTATGCTGAGAATATTGACAATCCGGGTGTGTTAATCGGTGCGTTAAAAAGCATGGGAACCAAACACCGAAGCCTGAATATACAACCGGAGCAATACCAAATTGTAGGGAACCATCTTATCCATTCGATTGCCGAAGTAGTGGGAGAGGGCGCTACTCCTGAAATACTTGAGGCATGGACTGCAGCTTACAATGAACTGGCTGAGATAATGATTGCCATTGAAAAAGAAATGTACGCCGAAAACGATGCGAAACCTGGAGCATGGAATGGCTGGCGTAAATTCGTAATCAGAAATATCGTTGCAGAATCAGAAGAGGTGAAATCGTTTTATCTGTATCCGGAAGACGGGCATCCTATTGCCGACTATAAGGCAGGTCAGTTTGTGAGCGTACAGGTTTATGTACCGGAACTGGATTTATTGCAGCCAAGACAATACAGTTTGTCCAGTGCGTTTAATCCGGAATATTACCGCATTTCTGTGAAGAAAGAACCAGGTATGGAAGGTAATCCATCCGGAATGGTTTCGCAGACGCTTCATGCTAAAAATGAAGGCGATATAGTAATGCTTTCAGCACCGGCAGGTTTATTCCATCTACAACAGGATGATAAGAAACCTTTAGTATTGATAAGTGGCGGTATCGGACTTACACCTATGCTGAGTATGTTGGAGACCAATAAAGCCAATCGCGGTCAGAACAAGAATGTCTGGATCCACGGTTGCCGAAATCATTCGGTGCATGCATTTAAAACACAGGTGGAGCAGCTTAAAAGTGAAATACCATTGGAAACCTATACGTTTTATGATTCGGTAACAAATTATGATAATGGCAGCAATCAGGTCATAGCAGGTCAGGTCGATCTGGAAAAATGCAAAGAAGCCATTTTACTGGAAGAAGCCAATTACTACATCTGTGGTCCGGAACTGTTTATTAAAACACAGTACAAGGCACTTATTAACCTCAATGTAAATAAGGAAAATATCTTTTATGAGGAGTTTGGCCCGAATGTTATTAATCTGAATTAAAATTTCAACACGTTAGATATGGCAGTCAAAGATTAACTGCTAAAAAAAGAAACCGCTTCAATTACTGAAACGGTTTTTTTGTTTTTTGCTTGGTTGGAACAGTGACTCAATTGGAACCTGAATCTGTCAAATTGCTGCTGCTACATCCAATCCATTAATCTGTTCCTTATAATCAGAAGGAAGCAAAATATTCTTGAACAACCAATCCAGCTTCATTAGCCTGCTGATTTTATATAACGGAACTACAGGGGTCAGAAAAGAAAATTCACTGAAATCCAATAATTTTTTTGCCCTGCCAGGAACAACAAGTTTTTGGGCTTCCAGCAGTACTTTAAAGCGCATGGCACCAAGATGTTTTTTATACTGTTTGAAGAGATCTTCAGTATAGACACTCTTTTGAAGGTTTTCTTTCAGATGGGATTCCCTTACAGGCAGCCATTTAAGATAAGTAAGAGGGAGTTCTTTCAATCCCATTCTTACGCCTACTCGGTAAAAAACATTGTAAACCTCCTCTTTTTCCTCATCACTCAGTTTTGCTTCAAGCAACTCGTGTGCGGCAATTGAATAATAAATCAGCATAAACAATACATCGCGGTATGCCCAGTCGGGTATTGAAGTTCCCCGGCTTTGTTCGACGGCAGTATGTATGTGTCGCATGGAATCAATGGCTTTATTAGCTTCCTCCATAGATGAAAAAACAATCCTTCTGGCATAGCTAACGGTGGAGAACAGTCTGCCTAATGGGTCGGAAGGAAGTTTGCCGGTATAGTACAGCCAATCCACAGCTTTGTTAAGGGCAAATTCAGCAGACGCCCCGGCAAAAATAAAGAGAATGGTGTCACTCTTTCCCCATATTTTTCTAACAATCGAATTGTGTTTTACGAAGTTGTTCATTGGATCCGTTTCTTTTTGTAAAGCTACAAATAATTATTTTATTAAAAGTACTTTGTGTTTCAAAGTTTGATACATTTGTAAAAAGAAATCGGAAAGCATGGGCTTATTTGAAATGGTATAAACAATAGTTTTGGGTAAGCGCAAATCAAACCATCGGCAATTAAGAATAGGGTGGAAGCCGTTCCGATACACGAATAATAAGCAAGAAAACAATTAAGAATCATAATACGAAAGCGTTCATAACTAAAATCAATTGTATGGTAACATTTAATAAAAACTACTTCGCCTCAGCTGTTTTAATTTTCATAATAGAAGTTTTGATTGCTCTTTTCATGCACGATAATTTTGTACGGCCTTATCTTGGGGATGTCCTGGTTGTTATTTTAATCTATTGCTTTTTGAAATCGTTCTTAAAGCTTCCTGTTTTGACGGTTTCAGTAGCTGTACTGCTTTTTGCTTTCGGCATAGAATTTCTTCAATTTATAAATATAGTCGAAACGCTGAATTTAGAATCATCAAAAGCTGCCAGAACGGTTATAGGAACTTCATTCTCATGGATTGATTTGCTTACTTATGTTGTGGGAATCTCCATTGTAATTGCTGCAGAAAAGCACTTGTTTAATAAAGAAATTAAAGCACTGTCGGAAAATGTTTGATTGGTTAGGTCATGGTAAATCAAAATCGTAGCAAACCGAAAATGCATCAGTAAAAAAGTGATAGGGCGGGACGGGATGAGGTTGAGGGAGGTAAATCAGTTTGATATTTTCATTTGGGCAGACATTGTGGTAACTTTGTTATAAGCCAATTGCAGGAGTGGTAAAGAAAAAGAGAAGAGGGAAAAGAGAGAAGCTTTAACGCAACGGTTTGTAGTTATTATGTCTGATAAGAAGTATATATATTGTCTTGAATCGGTCCAGGATGCAGAAGTGTCTGGAAAAAGTCCTATTGTCCCATCGTTGGAAACTTTGGCGATGCAGTATGGGATCACAAATGTATACAAAACCTGTGACTGCATAGAAGGGTTTGAAGAGAGTATCAGCACCTTATTGTATGAAGACCGTCATTTTAAGGATTATGCTGTTATTTATCTGGTGTTTGAAGGAAGAAGCAATGAACTCAAAATAGACAATTACTACTATAGCTTCGAGGAAATTGCCGAGTTTTTTGAAGGCAAGCTAAAAGGCAAGATCATCCACTTTGCCAATACCCTGCAACTGGACCTGGAAGAGGAAACCTTTCAATACTTCTTAGATGTTACCGGAGCCAAAGCGGTTTCCGGTTATGCAAATTCAGTTCCTATTTTAAGTACGATGCTGGACAATCTGTATTTTTCGCTGAGTCAGGAGTATGATGACGTGGTGGAATTGACGGAGGCTTTGTTTGAGAAGCAATATACATTGTGTACCGGTATGGGGTTTAGGGTTTATTATTAGCAATAAGGGGAGTTTCTCAAAAAGAGATTCCGGTATGATGGGTTTCCAGTATTTTTTGATATGCATTCCTGTAAAATGCAAAGTGCGACTGATGGAGTTGTAGCCTCTGAATGGTATATTGACAGGATTTTAATAGAGATGAGGGATTAGGTTTAATAAAGTCAGCTCAACTAACTTTGCGCAGCGGATACTTTGTTTTGTATTGAGGCAAAGCGCAATATATTTTACATCAATCCAGCTTATAGAACTTTAATTTACAGCATACTACTTTATTTAAGTATTGGTTGAGGTTTCTGTTTGTATCAAGTCCAAAGAAAAAATTCTACAAACAAACCATTTATTTTCATTTAAAATTTACCTTTGCCATCCTTAAAAAAAATGATATGGGTGCAACTTGGTATGAATGTAAAGTAAAATTCAGAAAAACCGATGAAACGGGAATACAAAAGGTAATAACAGAGCCTTATTTGGTAGATGCTTTATCTTATACGGAAGCAGAAAGCAGGATAACGGAAGAGATGACCGCTTATATTAGTGAAGAATTTAAAATCATGAATATAAAAGTGGCAAATTACGCAGAAATCCATCCTTTTGAGAATACAGACCGATGGTTCAGATCAAAAGTTTCCCTAACGGCTTATGATGAAGAAAGCGGTAAGGAGCGCAAGACAAATATGTATTTGTTAGTTCAAGCCAACGACGTAAAAGAGGCTTATGATAATACTGTTACAGCCATGAAAAATACGATGGGCGATTATACCATCCCGGCAATTTCCGAGTCTCCGATTATGGATGTTTTCCCTTATTTCAGTGGCGAAGAAGATGCATTGGAACAAGCAGAAAAGTTTAATGCTCTTAAAGCTTCCAGACCAGTAAAAGAGGATGTAACAGAAATGGTTGACCACATGGAATTCGACCCGGAAATTGTTGCATCATTTCAAGAGTAAACATCAGTAGCTTTCTTAGCCAAATTCATGATTGGTATTGAAAAAATACGTGATTTCAAATCCACGATTAAGAACACGTAATCACTGAAAAAAATAAAAAATGCGCAAAGTCAGGAGACTTTGCGCATTTTTTATTTTCATAAAAACAGAATATAATCATTATGTACAATAGTCATGGTAGGAAGGTTTTCGACAAAATCATTTGACTTTTGGTTGCGGTTATGCCTTTTATGTGACGATGTAGTAGCTTCATTCTGATTTTTAAAGACAGATTGCCCTTTATATTTATTAATTGATTTTTAACTGTCTCTAAATAAATGGCTTAAAAGATGCGTTTAGATTTTTAACATTTTAGGTTTATAAAGTTTACATATTTGATAAAGAAAATATTATTTTTATAAGGTATCTGTTAAAAAATGAAAAAATAAATGTCTAAAATTTTGCAGTATGTCAGAAAAGACAATGGATAGAAGTTGACCAATCTGAAATTACTATTAACAATAGAAATAAAGAAAAGAAAACTTTCCAAAGAGGATAAAATAATTTCTTTTTTTTGAGAATGTTGTAAAAGACATTCAAAAAAATGGCTGTCGTTCAATTATTTTCGGGGGAGAAATAATTGATAAAGTCCAGAATGTTTAGTAGCTATTTTAAACATATACCTTAACTACAAAAATTAAAAAAAAACAAAAATTATGGACAGAAAACATCAGGTGCATAACCTAATTATTTTAGACGAAAGTGGCTCTATGGAATCCATAAAGCAAACAATAATTCAAGGGTTTAATGAAGTAATGCAAACTATACAAGGAATTGAAAAACAATTTCCAGAGCAGGAGCATTTTATCTCCCTCGTGTCTTTTAATGGATTGGGGCATAAATTGCTGCATTTTATTGATCCTGCTACTAAACTCAAACAAATAGATGATACGAACTATCAACCTGACGCTTCTACGCCATTATTTGATGCAATGGGGTTTAGTATAAATAAATTAAAACAATCACTACAGGGACAGTCTGACTACAATGTTCTCGTGACAATTTTGACAGATGGAGAAGAAAATGCTTCAACGGAGTTTTCGGGAAATGACATCAAAAAGCTTGTTGAAGAGTTAAAGCAAAACCGTTGGACATTCACTTATATTGGGACCGACCACGATGTGGAAAAAATCGCAATTTCTCTTTCAATCAATAACACTTTGGTCTTTAATAAAAACGAAGCCGATATAAAGGCAATGTTTGCAAAAGAAAGCAGGGCAAGGGCTAATTACAGTGAAAAAATACGTATGGATAGGGAAACGAGTTCCAATTATTTTGACGATACGGAATAATGAATAGAAATATACTTGGGTACTAACATTTTTTTGCATCAGGCAGGGGGATGTACGACCATGGAACTTATTATCACTACAACTGTAACTAAATGCGCAAAATCTCCTGACTTTGCGCATTTTTTAGACGAGAAAGTATACCAACTCAAATTGCAATTGGTTTCGGAGCATGAAGATCATGTTGTTCGTGTGGAACGTAGTTATGGAAAAGCCAAAAAACCGGAGGATTATATTCAGGGTTTTAAATGACTTATAGAAAATAACCGAAATCAGATTGTAGAAACCCAAACATTTGTACAAAACCGGAAGAATTGGATGAAAAATCACTTAAAGGACTGAAATTGTTATTATCGCTTGAGATATGTATTAGGTAAAATTGAAAATACAGTACTTGAAAAATCTGGATTACCAAAGAAAGGTAAAGACTTCATTGATCGTTTAGAAGTTGAGCATATTTTACCTCAAACGCCAAAAGACAAAATTTTGACAATTGAATTTAAAGATAAAGATGATTATGCAAATTCTGTGTATAAATTAGGGAATGTTACTTTGATAGAATCCCAAATTAATCAAGCGGTAAATAAATTTAATGATTTAAATTCCAATTGGTTTGAATTGAAGCAAAATGAGTATTCAAATTCAAATCTGACTTCAACAAATTTATTGAATCATAATTTTTCAATAGGAAATAATACAGCATTAAATAGATTTAAAAACGATTCAGACTACATTTTTTTTAATTGGAATAAAGATAGTATTATAAAAAGACAAGAAATACTACTTGATTTAGTTTTTGATTCATGGAGAGTTAATGATAAAAGGATAGATAAGTAATGCCAAAATTCCTAAACACCAAAGGCCTAAGCGAGTGGATGTCTCGCATTATTGATGAAACTGAAAGGGAATTAGTAATTATTTCTCCTTATCTGCAATTATCGAATAAAATATTTCAAAAGTTATTGAATGCTGATAGTCGCGGAGTTGAAACAATTTTGATTTATCGCGAAAATCAATTGAATGATTATGAAAAAGGTAAGTTATTGGCCATTGATAACTTAAATCTTATGCATCATCCTAATATACATGCAAAGTGTCTGTATAATGAAAATTACTTGCTTATTGGTTCTATGAATTTATATGAGTATTCTGAAAAGAATAATAGGGAAATGGGTGTTTTGTTTCATAAAGTTGATATTCCGGAATTTAGTGGAGATGCCTGGGGAAATGCGGACGGAGAAACAGTTTTTGATGAAGCTCTTGAAGAAATTCTCGAAATAAAAAATGGAGCGGAAATGGAACGCCCAAGTAAAGAAACGATTGAAGACGGTTTTGAACTTGAGATTTTAAAAACGGAACAAGAAAAGCGGGATGAATATGTTAGAATGATGAATTCTGTTTTTATGCATAAAAAATTTATTGTTGATAGTGATAAAGGCTATTTATGTAAAAGTTATATGGATAAAGTAGATGTATTGGTACATACAAGAATAGAATTTTCAATGAAATTTGAAGAAACAAAGCAAAATTATCTATTCAATGCTTATAAGCCTAAAATGAGAGATTTGGAGTTTAGCATTCCAGGATTTAAAATGTATTGGAATCGTCCGGATTGCATTTTATTGTATGATGATTCCAGACATCAGTTGTGGAAAAAAAATAATACCGCGGTCGAGGAGTTGGAATTGCGTAAAAAAGGGATTGATGAAATGGTTCGATTTATTAAACAGTTATGATTTTGATAAAAAACTGAAGATGCTTATATATCGGCCACGCAAAGTCTCCTGACTTTGCCCGGTGGTAGGAAGGTTACAGGTCTGAATCCTGTCGAGGTCACAAGAGTTTCAAGAAAAAGATATTTGTAAAACAAGTAAATAATGTAAATGGATTTTACGCTAACAATACAAAGAGGAGGATTTGCAGCTTTTGAAAAAACAGGAATATATCCTGAGTTTTTGCTTTTCCATTCGGCACAGCTTGGAACATCATGGAGAGTGAAATTGAGGAGTGAAAAACAAAACGGCTTTTTGAAATTAAAAGGGCAGATTGCTTTCCATTATTATTTTGATGATGGTTTCTGTAAAATGCAAAGTGTGACTAATGGAGTTGTCACTTCTGAATGGTATCCTGAACGGATTGTTATTGAGATGAGGGATTAAATATAAAGTCAATTCCCGTTTGCCAGAGCGAACATCTTGTCCGTAAACACAACGCAAACATATTGCATTACAAGGCTGCTGCGCAAAGTCTCTTGACTTTGCGCATTTTTTATATTTTCGAAAAAAGCAGCTGATGTATATGTGTTATCGGTAATGCTATGACGGAACAATTATATCAATCCTACACGAACGAATACAACAAGAAGGAAAAAGACTTTTTATTCATACCAAATGAAAGAAGTAAAACCATTGCTTACGAACTTGGTTTTGAAAATAAACTTTTACCTTTATAGTATTATTAACTTAAAATATCGAGCAATGCACGCACAAATAATCACTTATCAGTTAAATGATATTTCGCAAGCGGAATATCTTAAGAAAATGGTGGAACCAGATGCACCAATTATAGCGGAAGTAAAAGGCCTTATTTCAAAAGTTTGGCTCGCAGACATAGAAAAAAACACTTTTGGAGGTTTCTATTTATGGGAAAACAAAGCGGCAATGGAGGATTTTATGAATTCTGACATGGTAAAAGCAGTTGTAAGCCGACCGTTCGTAAAGAATGTTTCTTCGGTGGACTATGAAGTAAATCAAAGTGCTTCATTAATTACCAGGGGAATCAGATAGTAAATTTGAAGACTGTGGTTCCGAAATCCCCAACTTCTTAAAGTCGGGGGGTGTTGGCAGTAATTTTATGAAGATTTGAGATAGCAACCACTACAAATAATTTTAAAATGAAAAATATTCTACAAAAAATTTCTGGTCTAATTGTAGCAACCATTCTTCTTTCGAGCTGTTCAAGTACAACGATTATTCAAAGTACACCACCGGGTGCAGATGTTTATATTGATAGCCAGAAAAAAGGCACAACACCTCTTGAATATAGTGACACTAAAATTGTTGGATCTTCCACAGCCATGACTTTAAAAAAAGAAGGCTATAAAGACTTGATAATTAGTCTTGGACGTGATGAGCGCGCAGATGTTGTTGCTATAATAAGTGGCTGTTTTGTTTTGGTTCCATTTCTCTGGACAATGAAATATGATCCAATTCACAATTATGAACTTGTCCCCCAAACAGCTCAGAATTATCAAGCAGCTATTATAAATATTAATTCAAATTCGACAGATGAACTTATAAAACTAAAAACCCTTTTAGAAAAAGATGCCATCACAAAAGATGATTTCACCTCGCTTAAAGCAAATATCTTAAATAATGATTATGATTATAATAATAGTATTGCAGAAGAAATAATAAAATTGCGGAATCTTTTTGATTCTAATCTTTTGACAAAAGAAGAATACATTTCACAAAAGAATAAATTAGTACGACAAAATTAAAACTACTCTCAACTGCAAATTTGCATGATTGAGAGCATTTCAGGAAAAAGAAACATTCTTTTTCATAAGTTCATTTTCGGTCGCCGAAAGAACTCAACTTTATTTCAGGAACTCAACAAATTTGTAAAGCGTTATTTATTCATATTTATGAAAACTCCTGAAGTATGAATGTTTAATTCTACGAGTTCATATTTTTTCTTGGTAAGTTAATTTCATGTTCCTGAGGATAAGGCGCACGGTGCGTCATGCTGACATCTTCACGGATTTGCTGATGTACTTTATATTGCCTGTCGTTTGCATTCGAATATCGAGGATCGGGGACAAAGGGCATTTTAGCCATTTTGGTAATGGTTATCGTAGGGAAATGAAAATCGACCTCGACATTTCCGAGCAGCAGATAACAACCACCACCCTGAAAAGGGTATTGCTCCAGACTGTTTGTAAAATGGGCAGTGTCAAAATATTCTCCCTCATTATCGATCCAGGTACCAAAATACATGGTACCCATTTTGGTAGGAACGTGTTTTCTTGAAATCAGATACCCCAACATTTTTACGGTCTTTTTATGATAGTGCAATAAATCTTTGGCCATTACGCTTCCGCGATATTTTGTCTGTAATAATTCGAATGGCGTAAAGGAAACCGGAAAGCCAAGCAGTTCGATTTCATCAAAAGCATCTTCAAACGGTGAGCGTTCGAGTGTCGGCAATTCATATTCTTTTATGGGTTCCTGAAGGAGCATAAGGTTTCTGTTTTCAGGTTTGAAGTTTACCATAAGCAGTCTTGCAATGACCAGCAACTCGTTTTTCGATTTTCCGGTAAAGCGGAAAGCCCCGATAAAAATTAAAATCTGAATACTTTCGATACCAATGGGAATTCGGGTGATAAAATCTTCCAATGATCGGAATTCGCCATTATTCTTACGTTCTTTAATCAGAAATTGTGCTGTTTTGGTTTCAAAGCTGTCTAGATGCATCAATCCTAAATATACACCTGTGCCATATACCGTAGTTTCGAATTCGCTTTTGTTTACGCATGGATTTTGTATTATCGCCCCCGACATTTTGGCTTCATGCACATATACTTCGGTACGGTAAAAACCGCCTTGGTTATTGATGACAGCCACCATGAATTCGATGGGATAATGCACTTTCAGATAAAGACTTTGGTAACTTTCAACAGCGTAAGAAGCAGAGTGCGCCTTGCAGAATGAATAACCGGCAAAGGATTCAATCTGTCTGTAGATTTCCTCGCTCAATTTCAATGGATGTCCTTTTTGGGCGCAACAGGCAAAGTAATTATCCTTTACTTTTTGCAATGCCGATTTTGAACGGCCTTTACCGCTCATGGCCCGGCGGAGAATATCTCCATCGGCAGCCGGGAGTCCGGCATAATGCAGGGCAATTTTAATCACGTCTTCCTGATATACCATGATGCCATAGGTTTCTCCGAGCTGTTCTTTAAAAACATCATGGAAATATTCGAAACGGTCGGGGTGGTTATGCCTGAAGATATATTCCTTCATCATACCGGATTGTGCCACGCCGGGACGTATGATGGATGAAGCAGCTACGAGGGTTTTATAGTTATCGCATTTCAGACGGCGTAATAATCCCCGCATGGCAGGACTTTCAATGTAAAAACACCCGATTGTTTTTCCCCGGCTCAGGAATTCGTTAGCCGTTGCTTCATCTTTTGATAAAGAAGTATCGCGGATATCTACCCTGATTCCCCTGTTTTTTTCAATCACTTTTACGCTTTCATCGATATGGCCAATACCACGCTGGCTAAGGATGTCGAATTTTTCAAAACCGATATCTTCTGCAATGTGCATATCAAACAAAACAATCGGAAAACCTTTCGGAGGCATTTCCAAGGGGGTGTAATTGGTTATGGGCTCTTCGGAAATCAATATCCCACAGGAATGCATACTGCGTTGATTGGGGTATTTTTCGAGCAGCATTCCATATTCCTGAACAAGTTTTACCACAGAATTAGTATCATGAAGCGCCATGGGATTTTTGGCCAATACATCCAGTTCTTCTTTGGGTAAACCAAAAACTTTCCCCACTTCCCTGAATATGGAACGGTACTTAAATTCTACATTGGTTCCGCAAAAAGCAACGTAATCGGCTCCATATTTATTAAAAATGTATGTGAGAATAATGTCACGCTCTTTCCATGACCAGTCAATATCAAAATCGGGAGGGCTTTTGCGGTTTTCATTCAGGAAGCGTTCAAAATACAAATCCAGTTCAATAGGACAAATATCCGTTATGCCAAGGCAATAGCTCACGATACTGTTCGCGCCACTGCCACGACCGATATGGAGGAACCCCTGACTGTTGCTGTATTGGATAATATCCCAGGTTATCAGGAAATAACCGCTGAACTGCAATTGATCAATTACTTTTAATTCCTTTTCAACCCTTGCCAAGGCTTGCAGATTATTTTGACCGTATCTTTTTGATAATCCTTCATGAGCGAGTTTGGTCAGCAGTTCTATATCGCTTTCCCGGCTTTCGGTATAGAACTTTTTGTTTCTGGGTTTTTTGAATTCGAATTCAAAATTGCATTGATCGATTAGTTTTTCCGTGTTTTCGATGATTTGTGGGTATTCTGAAAATTTCGCAAGTAATTGTTCCAGAGGAATCATTACATCCGAAGTTTTGCAATAATCGTCATCCGAAAGTTTGGATAAGATTGTGTTGGTATCTATTGCCCGTAATATCTTATGCAGATTGAATTCTTTTTTTGTGCGGAAGGTAACAGGCTGCAGTATCACCATTTTATGCAGCCAGGCTTTCCAATGTGGGAGAAATAATTTTGAAAGTTGTTCTGGACGGATGCCTATATATTCGTTTTCTTTCAATTCGGTTGGCGTTTCTTCGAAAGAATAAATGAAATATATGTCATTACACTCCGGAGCTGAAACCGGTAGGGGAGTGTTGTCAAAATTATGCTTGGTAAGAAAGCGGTTCAATTGTGCCAGTCCGTTTGCATTTTTAGCCAAGCCGATGTAACGTAATTTGTGATCGCAACGAAACTCCATTCCGACAAGCGGTTTGATATTGACTTCATTGCACAGTTTTATAAAATCATAAATACCGGTTACCGTATTAATGTCTGTTAAAGCCATTGCCTGTACATTGTTGGCAACAGACTGCTGTACCAATTCGGAAACAGGGATAGTCCCGTAGCGCAGGGAGTGGAAGGAATGACAATTCAGGTACATCGCGTTATAATTTACGTTTTAAGATTTCATCTTTATTATTGGGTTTGAAAGTGGCGCCGGCGCAGCGCATTACAGCATCATAACCAAACCGGTTTTTTATATTATCCATAGCCTGATACAGTGAGAGCATTTCTTCAGTATCTTCAAACATGTTTATCTGATACGTTCCTCTTACCAGTCCGCTGAAACGGATTCCGATTAGCCGAAGCCGCATGCGACGCTGGTAGGCTTTATCGAATAGATCGGTAACTGTTTTTGTCAGGATATGATCGGCAGAAGTATATTGTACCCTGCACTGTTTGGTTTCGGTATCAAAATTGGCGTATCGGATTTTGACCGTCACTGTTGATGTTAACCATTGTTCCGACCGCAGTTGAAAGGCAAGTTTTTCGACCATGCCGGATAGCACCGCTTTGAGTTTATGAACATCGATGGTGTCGTGTACAAAAGTATGTTCGG
Source organism: Flavobacterium enshiense DK69 (assembly GCF_000498495.1). Lineage (GTDB taxonomy): Bacteria > Bacteroidota > Bacteroidia > Flavobacteriales > Flavobacteriaceae > Flavobacterium > Flavobacterium enshiense. Next base: position 34,809 of record NZ_AVCS01000003.1, read on the forward strand.
TTGAAATGGATTTCCTTTCTGTATAAGGTTCAACAGGATTATTATCGATACCATTGGCTTTTTTCCATAACTCAATGCCGTTTTTACCGATCATTTGCTGTAACACTTCCACAGGCATTTCAGAAAGCGTCTGAATGGTGCGGATTCCGATACGGGACAGTAACTGGAAAGTCACATCGCCCACCATAGGGATTTTTTGAATGGACAGCGGATTCAGGAACGGCTTGACCTTATTTTCCGGAATTTCCAGATTTCCTTTTTGCTTGGCTTCTCCGGTTCCAATTTTAGAAACCGTTTTGTTTACCGATAATGCAAAGCTTATTGGTAAACCTGTTTCTTTTGTGACTGACTGGGCCAGTTCATCCGTCCATTTGTAGCAACCGAAAAACTTGTCTAAACCGGTAATGTCCAGGTAGAACTCATCGATGCTCGCTTTTTCTACAATAGGAGCTTTCTCTTTGATGACTTCTGTTACTTCGTGCGATAATCGGGAATACAATTCCATGTCACCTTTCATTACTTTTGCCTGAGGACATAATCGTAAAGCCATTTTAACAGGCATAGCCGAACGTACGCCAAAGACACGGGCTTCATAGGAACAGGAAGCCACAACACCTCTGTCTCCGCCTCCGATAATCAGTGGAACTCCGATTAATTGGGAGTTTGTTTTTCTTTCGCACGATACGAAAAATGTATCTAAATCCATGTGTACAATTGCCCTTGCCATAATCTTTCTCTATTTGTATTATACAAAATTAGTGCAGGTTGTAACAAAATTTAGTATATTTGATGTTACAAATTGTAACAAAATAACCATGTCTTTATTTTCGGACAACATCAGGTATCTTAGGGCAGAAAGGAAGATTTCTCAGGAAAAGCTTGCCGAATCACTGGGTATAACCCGAGGCAGGTACGTTAAGTATGAAGACGGGACTTCGGAAGCTCCTTATGAAATATTAAAAAGCATATCTTATTTTTATCATATCAGTATTGATCTGCTGCTTTCTGTGGATGTGAGGAAAGTACCTATGGATGAACTGCTGAAACTGGAAGATAACAGACTGCTTTTACCAATTACCGTAGATAAATACGGTGAAAGTTTTATTGAGGTCGTTCCGCATAAAGCAAAAGCCGGTTACCTCACCGGATATGCAGACCCTGAGTTTATAGAAAGCCTGCAACATATTTCCTTGCCTTTTTTAGGTTCGGGAAAATTCAGGGGTTTTCCTGTGGAAGGCGATTCCATGCCGCCCCATGAAGACGGAAGTATTATTGTAGGACGCTATGTTGAGAACTTAGGTGGGGTAGTGGATGGTAAGACCTATATTTTTATTACTAAAGATGAAGGTATAGTGTATAAACGATTGAATAAAAACAAAAAGAATGTCCTCATGGTTGAATCGGATAACAGTTTTTACCCACCGTATGAAGTCAAAGCCTCGGATATTCTTGAAATTTGGGAATACAAATGCAATATAGGTCTAAGCGACAGAAAACAGGAGGTCTCAGAAACGGAAAGCGTGAAAGAAATGTTCCTTGAATTGAAAAGGGAAATTAATGAGTTGAAGAATAGGTGAAATGTGCCTTCGACCCTTCGACCCTTCGACAGGCTCAGGATCCATGCAGTCATTAAATTGGCGTTCCGGTGGCTGAGCCTGTCGAAGCCACGTCTTTTTTATTGAATTATTTCATTGATGAAGATTATCTGACTACCAATTTTTGTGTTTTATAATGGTTACCGATCTTGATTTGAATCAGATAGGTTCCACTTCTTAAATGATCAGCATTCATGTCAATGTGTTTGTCTCCTGAATCCAGATTACCTTCAAATAAATTTTCTACAATTCTTCCGTTTAAATCAAAGAGAGTAACAGACACATTTTCCGGTTGTGAAAGGGAAAAGGAAATGGTTGAGGATCCAGAAATTGGATTGGGATAAATTATAAATGAATTTTCCGGTTGAAAGTCATTTACTGATAATGGGTCGACTGATAATTTCACGATCCAATAATCATAATCGCCTTTATTATCCAAAATATCTCCATTTGTAGAATTACTCATTCCTGCGATAATATAGCCTCCGTCAGAAGTTTTTTGGATGGCAAAGGCCCTGTCATCTCCTGAACCGCCCAATGTTTTTTGCCATAGTATTCCTCCTGTAGCGTCAAATTTTATGACCCAATAATCATAACCACCATGATTTCCCGTCACATCTCCGTCTGTAGAAGAAGTGACGCCTGCAACAATGTAACCACCATCAACAGTTTGTTGCATATCATAGGGGGTATCAGCGCCTGAACCTCCTGCAATTTCATACCATTGAGGAATGCCGTTTGCATTTAGTTTATGGATGTAGATATTGTCATAACTATTCTCTACAAGGATATACCCTCCATCAGAGGTTTGTCTAACACAATAAATACTGTCAGCATTGTCTCCTCCCAAGGTTCTCTGCCATTGAATAATTCCGGTTGCACTCAATTTTACAATCCAGCCATTGTAACCTCCGCCATTTGTAGTAATATCTCCATCTGTAGAATTACTTTCCCCGGCAACAATGTATCCGCTATCTGCAGTTTGCTGTATACTCCGTGCATAGTCTTGCCCGTTGCCCCCAAATGTTTTCTGCCATTGAATAGTTCCGGAAGGATTCAATTTTACTACCCAGAAATTAGTACCCCCATAAACTGATGTGACATCACCATTTGCAGAGCCGCTATAACCAGCAAATACATATCCTCCATCTGAGGTTTGTTGGATGCTTAGTACTGATTCCCAACCGGTACCTCCAAAAGTCTTTTGCCAAACAACGGTTCCTGAGCTATTTAATTTTATAACCCAACAATCATAGCCGCCGTGATTGTTTGTAATATCTCCATCTGATGAATTGGTTGAGCCTGCGAGAATATAACCGCCATCCAGAGTTTGTTGTATACTGTTAATGTCGTCCAAACCGGAACCTCCAAATGTTCTTTTCCATTGAATAGTCCCAGTGCTGTTTATTTTTGCAATCCAACAATCATAATCTCCATGAAATCCGGTAACGTCACCATCGTTAGAACCTGTCATTCCGGAAATAAGATAACCACCGTCTGAGGCTTGGCAAATGCTATTTCCGTAATCATCTGCAGAGCCACCATAGTTTTTTTGCCATTGTATGGCGGGTTGGGAATAACTAAGAAAAGAAAGCAGTAATCCAATAAAAAAAGTAAAATGTGTTTTCATAACTATTTAAATTTTTTAGAACTGTGAGATCGGTCTCTTACAGTACTTCAGTTAAAAATAAATTTTATGAAATGGGGTCTTAGGGGTTTTTATGAAACTTTTGGTTTATTGAAAAATTAATCACCAAGGTTATATAAATCATTCTAACCAAACTGGATTATTTTAGAATAGTAAAACTGTAAATCAAAATTGATTTAATATACTGTTTTATTTATTAAAATTAATAATAAATAATTGAATTACAGTCAATTGTGTGTTTATTCTATTAGAAATGTGCTAACAAAATCTGAAGTTGACGTCAAATAGTAATGTTGTCAGTTTTTAAAGGAATCGAACCCGCCAACTAAAGAATCGGATTACTTTCCGATACAGAAATTAGCAAAAATATTCCCCAATAACTCATCATTAGTAACCTGTCCTGTAATCTCCCCGAAATAGAACAATGCCTGACGGATGTCGATTGCCATTAAATCGGCAGAAAGACCGCTTTGTAATCCCCATTGTACTTTTTGGATTTCCTCTAAGGCTTTCAGTAACGAATCGTAATGTCTTGTGTTGGTTACTATGGTTTCGTTGTTGCGTAGCGCTCCGGTGTTTACAAAAGAAAGCAATTGGTTTTTCAGGTCATCGACACCTTCTTTGTTTTTGGCGGAGATGAAGATAGTTGAAAGTGTTCGATTTACAGTTAACAGTTCTTCCTGATACTTGTTTAACCTGTTGTTAATTTGGGTTAAAGTATCTGGGGAGATCACATCTTTTTTGTTAACAATAACGATTAAAGATTTCTGTGGATATTGGTTTTGGATTTTACCTATTTCATTGATAAAAGTGTCTAATTGACCGTTGGCTGCAAACTGTGAACCGTCAACTAAATACAAAATTACTTGAGCTAATTCGATCTTCTCAAATGTTTTCTTGATACCGATGCTTTCCACATGGTCCTGTGTTTCACGGATACCGGCTGTATCAATGAATCTAAACCCGATACCATCAATGACCAATTCGTCTTCGATAGTATCGCGGGTTGTTCCGGCTATGTCGGATACGATGGCACGTTCTTCATTTAGCAACGCATTCAGTAGGGTAGACTTCCCAACATTTGGTTCACCTACAATAGCAACTGGAATGCCGTTTTTGATTACGTTGCCCACAGCAAACGAATCAATAAGACGTTTTAAGACAAATTCGATTCGGTTCAGTAAATCATGGAATTGGGTACGATCAGCAAATTCGACGTCTTCTTCGGCAAAGTCCAACTCCAGTTCAATCAAAGAAGCGAAGTTAAGAAGCTCTTCACGGAGTTTTGCAATCTCGTTACTGAAACCACCGCGCATCTGCTGCATGGCAATTTGGTGGGATGCTTCATTATCCGAAGCAATCAAATCGGCTACGGCTTCGGCTTGCGATAAGTCCATTTTACCGTTCAAAAACGAACGCAAGGTGAACTCGCCCGGCTGTGCCATTCGACATCCTTTACGAAGCAATAACTGGATAATTTGTTGTTGGATATAGGTTGAGCCGTGACACGAGATTTCAACCGTATTTTCTCCGGTATATGAATTCGTTCCTCTGAAAAGTGATAACAATACCTGGTCGATTACTTTACTGCCATCGACAATATGCCCTAAATGTAGCGTATGGGTTTTTTGCAGGGTAATGTCCTTCCCGGAAACCGATTGGAATACCAGCGAAGCAATAGCAATAGCATCTTTCCCTGAAAGACGGATAACAGCAATTGCACCCGCTCCGGAAGGTGTCGCTAAGGCTACAATAGTATCGTTTGGAATCATTTTTTTTTGAGTTACAGGGTTTTCCGGTTGCAAAGTTACAAAATTTCAAAGTTTCAAATCCTAGATACAAAATTCCATATTCTTTAGCTCATAACATATGATTTGTAAATCATAACTCCCTCACGGTTAAATAATTGAAAAACTGATATTAATCAGATTTTATTTGCTTTTCTTTTAGTAACTTTATGTAACAATTTGAAAACCAACACGAAAACCGACAGTTATGAAAAAGATACTTTTCCCTACCGATTTTTCCGAAACAGCGAACAATGCATTTGTTTATGCTTTGGATATGGCAAAATCTATCGACGCAGAAGTAATTGTGCTTCATGTTTATGATTTGCCTACGGTGTCATTCGGGGAAGTTCCGGTGACATTGGTTGAGATTTACGATTCTATTGAATTGGACAACTTTGAAAATTTTAAGGACCAGATTCCGATTTTACGCGAAATAGCAGAAAAACACCAGCTTGGGGATGTTAAGATGAGTCATGTGTTGCGTCATGGTGATTTGGTGCGCATCATGAAAGAAATATGTCATGACGAAAAAGTAGATATGGTTGTAATGGGTACTAATGGCGCTTCCGGTATGCAGGAAGTGTTTTTGGGTTCCAATACTGGAAATGCGATTGTGAATGTGCCGGTAACGCTTTTATGTGTGCCTAATAAAGCCAAATTCAAACTATTGCAAAATATAGGATTCACTACAACATTCAACGATCAAGATAGTGAAGTGTTGCATCGGGTAGTGGCTATTGCGAAGAAATTCCACGCCAAAGTGAAATGTGTAACCGTCAGAACACATGGTTTTAATGTAACCGAAGAAGGTATGGAATTTTGGAAAGCTCCATTTAAAAACGAGCCGGTTGAGTTCTTTTTGGTTCCACATGATGATGTGAAAGAAACCATTCTTGACTTTATAGAGCATCAACACATTGATATGCTGGCGATGGTAACACATAAACGCAACTTCTTCCAGGAATTGTTTACCCACAGTCTGACACAAAAACTTTCTTACCACATCGAAACACCTATTTTAGCGTTTCATGAGAGTAATAAGTGAAGTAGTCAGCAATCAGAAGGCAGAAGGCAAGCGTTAATAAACGATTTACAGTCTGATAATCTAAGAGGTCTAAGTAATCTAACAATAAAAAAACCGCAATTCCTCATAACTGGATTGCGGTTCTTTGGTATAAAAGGGTTGGTTATAGTCTTTTTTGAATTTCGAATTATGAATTACGAATTCAAATCTCTTAATTTTTAAATTAATTATTCAGCATCACCGGCATTACCAACATGGTAACTGTTTCGCCTTCGTCTAAACCATCAACAGGAGTAAGAATTCCGGCGCGGTTTGGTAATGACATCTCTAATTGGATTTCATCCGATTGTAAGTTGGTCAACATCTCTGTCAAGAAACGGGAGTTGAAACCAATCTGCATATCATCACCTTGATAATCACATGTCAAACGCTCTTCTGCTTTGTTTGAGTAGTCAATATCTTCTGCTGAGATATTCAATTCAGCTCCGGCGATTTTCAAACGAATTTGGTGTGTAGTTTTGTTGGCAAAAATAGCCACACGACGAACAGAACTTAAAAACTGAGATCTGTCCATTACTAATTTATTAGGGTTCTCTTTTGGAATTACCGCTTCGTAATTAGGGTATTTACCATCAATTAAACGACATGTTAATGTATAGTTGTCAAAAGAGAAGGTTGCATTCGAATCGTTGTATTCAATTTTAACTTCCGCATCCGATGTTGCCAGGATTCCTTTTAAAATGTTCAAAGGTTTTTTCGGCATGATGAAATCGGCAGCCTGAGATGCTTTTACATCTGCACGGGCATATTTTACCAATTTATGAGCATCCGTTGCTACGAAAATCAATCCTTCTGTGGAGAACTGGAAGAAAACCCCCGACATTACCGGACGTAAATCGTCGTTACCGGCTGCGAAAATGGTCTTGCTTACTGCAGTTGCTAATACTTCAGCAGGAACTAATGTGGAAGATGGTTCTTCTAAAACAACTGCTTTAGGGAATTCTTCTCCAGGAGCGTATGCTAGAGCATATTTACCCGAATTAGAACTGATTTCGATAGTATTGTTATCCTCAACAGTGAATGTCAAAGGCTGTTCAGGGAATGTTTTAAGTATTTCCAATAATAATTTTGCAGGAACGGCTACACTTCCTTGGCTGGTAGAATCAATTTCCAAAGTAGAAGACATGGTAGTCTCTAAATCAGATGATGAAACACGTAACTGGTTATTGTCTAATTCAAATAAGAAATTATCTAAAATAGGCAGGGTGTTGCTGCTGTTGATTACACTACCTAAAACCTGTAGCTGTTTTAACAAATAGGAACTGGATACAATAAACTTCATCTTCTTTCTTTTTTAGTGCCGTAAAACTTTATTTTCATTTTAGGCTTCACAAATATATTCTAAACTATGTAACTTAAAAATATTTTTTATTAACAACTAGCGGGCATATTTACGCTTTCTCAGGAAGGTAAATAGGAATCCGAAAATAGCCAGTACAACTATTGGTAATCCGACAGTTACGGCCTGTGTGAACGTATAATTCTCGTGTACTTTTTCTTTGTCCAATAAAGGTAAATCTACATCCTTACCACGAATGTTGATAAGTCCGTTATCATCAAGCAGATAATTTACACAGTTTAATAAGAACTCCTTGTTTCCGAACAGGTTATTCGTCCATTTGTCATAACCCAATTCCATAGGTTGGTAAGCCTGATCCAATTGGTTTTTAATGACATCGCCATCGGAAATAATGATCATCTTGTTGTTTTTCCCTTGATTTACAAATGATTTGTCTTTAAAAGGAAGGACGCGGTTTTCATACATCGAACGGAATTTTCCTTCCAATAACACGGCTACAGGCAATGAGCCACTTCCGGGAGGGTAGTCTTTCGGGCTGGTTTCTTCCGTTACCATTTCAAGGTTAACTTCGGTTGGAACCCCAATGGCTTTGGAATATTTGGACGATTGCATTAAAACCGTTTTCTTAATATCGTTTTTAAGTAATTCAATCGGATTAGCGAAATCGAATTTAACTCCTTCAATATTTTTTACGATTGGATGCTGAGATTGCGGATATACGAATGGAGCAAATTTCCAAGGGTATTGCTGGTATTCCGTTTTGCTTCCCGGTTCTCCTGTTGCCAGTTTTATAGGTGTGGCCTGTTCGTCTTTTATCAGAAGCGGATTGATTCGCACTCCGTATTTGAAGAACATATCGGTAAGGTTTAAATCTTTCGGATAGGCTAAAATAGCGCCTGATTCATTGTACAAACTGTCCATTTCCGCCTGAACGTCATCCACCATCCAAAGTGTTTTCCCACCGTTAAGTATGTATTGATCCAGCACTTCTTTTTCTTCTTCTGTAAAGCGTTTGGAAGGTTTGGCAATGATGGCCAAATCGTATTTTTTAAGGGCTTCAAGAGAGCGCTGCGGACTCTTGGCCACAGAATCCATCGTAAATGGGCCAATATAATAGCTTTCACGGATCGTTCTTAAGAAATCGGCAATCTGCATGTCGTGTAACTCGCCAATCCCCTTGATGACAGCAATTTTCTTTTCTTTTGCTTTAGTGATTTTATTGAAAGCATCAGCCAAAGCGTATTCTAAATGCTGAACGGAGCTCACTACTTTTTCTTCCGTAGAAGCGCCCATCATGTTTTTCAGCAATTGTACTTTAGTGCTTTTACCGTTATAGGTTGCAATCGCCCAAGGGAAAACCACTTCCTGAGATTGTTTTCCTTTGTCGTCAACCGTGATGCTTACAGGGGTTAAACCTCTTTGATACAGCATTTTCATATTGGCCTCGCGCTCTTCTTCTTTTTCCAATGGGTTTACGAATTGGAAAATGATATTGGAGTTGTAGGCTTTGAATTCTTCTAATGTCTGACGGGTTTCTCCCTGTAAACGTTTGAATTCCGCAGGAAACTGACCTTCTAAAAATACATCAATGTAAAGCGGACTGTCAATTTGTTTGATGATGTTCAACGAAGCTTCCGATAAAGTATATCGTTTGTCGGCCGTTAAATCGAATCGTTTGAAAAAGTAATTTCCGAAAACGTTAATGGCAATTAATCCGGCGATTAGTAATCCTAATTGCTTTAATCCTTGTTTTTTAGCTTCTTTCATTACCATTTCAAAGATTTAAGTTGATATACTGTTCCAGCCAAAAAAGCAATGGTAATACTAACAAAATATAAAATATCGCGCGTATCCAAAACGCCGCGACCCATACTTTTAAAATGATAATCGAATCCGAAACTTGCAAATAAACCTCCGAAATCACCCATATAGGTAGCTAAACCTTCAAATCCGAAGTAAAAGAGGAAGCAAAGGAAAACGGCAAGGATGAAAGCCACAATCTGATTGTCTGAAAGGGTGGAAGTGAAAATCCCGATGGAAGAATAAGCCGCAATCAGGAACAATAACCCAAAATAGGATCCCAAAGTGCTCCCCATATCCAGATTGCCGGTTGGGTTTCCTAAATCGGAAATAATGAAAACATAGATGATGGTTGGAATAATCGCAATAATAATCAGCAAGAAAGCGCCAAGGAATTTTCCGTTTACGATTTCCCAGGTGCTTAACGGTTTGGTCAGCATTAATTCGATGGTTCCCTGTTTTTTCTCATCAGAGAAACTACGCATGGTTACTGCGGGAATCAGGAAAATTAAAATCCAAGGGGCTAAAGTGAAGAACGGACTCAAGTCGGCAAATCCACTTTTTAAAATATTGAAATCTCCTTCAAATACCCACAGGAAAAGTCCGTTGAGCAAAAGAAAAATAGCGATAACCAAATACCCGATTGGCGAACCGAAAAAGGATTTGATTTCTCGTAGTAATAATGCTTTCATCTTGTCATTGCGAGGATCAAAACAATCGTGATCCTCATTGTTTATTATTGTTTATTAATTATTCTAAAGTGACTAACTTATCCACGCTCCATGCTTCAGGTTTGTCATTGAACAGTTTTTTGGTGAATGTCCAAACGTCGTAAAACAATTCGGAATTTCTGTAATTCTCCAAATCTTGTTCTTTTTCCCAATAGCTGTAAGTGAAAAATATACACGGGTTGTTTTTGTCCTGATATAATTCAAGTAAGCGGTTTCCCGGTGCACTTCGTATTTTCTCTTTCATTTGCTCGAAATTCTCAAGAAATGCAGGGATATTTTCTTCGTGAAAACTTAGTTTTACAATGCGTACAAACATACTAATTTTTTATTATTTGTTAATTTGGTTATGTGAATTGAATGGTAACAGTATCCCTGAACTTCAATCCGAGCAGAGAGGTGGCCGAGCCAACGGTTGACGGATTACTTTTGTAAATGGCAATTTCCAGAAAATCGGCTTCATTAAAGAGAGCCAGTCGTTCGCCTTCGAAATCCTTCAGCGTGAATTTATCTGTCACTTTAAAATCCGAATAACTTTTGTGGATGCTTCTGATGGTTTTGGTTCCGAATTTAACCTCAAAAGAGCGTCCTTTTGCTGTATCCTGAATCATTTTTTGGGAAATATTGGTTACGCAGTTTCCGAAATGATCGATGTAAACAACTGCTCCTTTGATGGAACTGAAGTCGGACGCCACAATAGCCTGTAATTCGTTTATAGTTTTTAACGATGAAATTTCCCTTCCGATAACACTCATGACACCTCCTTTTGACAGGTGGCAGGCTACCTTTACAAATACCTCCATATCAGAAGTTCCTTCCGGAAAACGGTCGTGCACATTGATTTCCACAATTTTCTGAGGAACTATTTTTTGGGTAAGGATGCTTAGGATTCCATTATCGGCACAAATAAAATAATGATCGTTCCATTGCATAGCAATATGCTTATTCTCCGGAGTGCGTTCTGAATCGACCCCAATAATATGCACGGTTTGTTTCGGAAAGCTGTTATAGGCAGCACTAATGATATAGCTTGCTTCTGAAATATTGAACAAATCTACGTTATGCGAAATGTCAAAAATCTGTGCCTGAGGATGTTCTGTAATAATCTTGCCTTTTAACGCGCCAACAAAGTGGTCTTTCAAGCCGAAATCGGTAGTTAGCGTAATTATTGACATCATTTTGTTTATAATTATTACAGAAAGTTTTTCTAAAATTCACTAGATTTGAGATAATGCAAAGCTAACTTATTTTTTAATTAAATCCAGCTGCTTTTGAACGAAAGAACCATCGAATTGACAGACATCACTCCCAAAGAATTTTGGGGTGCTCAAGATGCACATCTTGAAGTAATTAAAAAATTATACCCGAAATTAAAAATTGTAGCCCGGGGCACGCTGGTGAAAGCCTACGGAGAAAAGGAAATTTTGGATGAATTTGAGATACGTTTTAATCGCTTAATCAATCATTTTTCACGTTACAATTCCATTGACGACAATGTAATTGAACGCATTGTGCAAACGAACAGTCAGGACGAGCAACGTATGGCGGATCATGATAAAATTCTGGTACATGGATTAGGAGGTAAGTTGATTAAAGCCATGACACCTAATCAGCAAAAATTAGTTGATTATGTAGCCAAAAACGACATGGTATTTGCCGTAGGTCCAGCCGGAACAGGGAAAACCTATACCGGAGTGGCTTTGGCGGTAAAAGCCTTAAAAGAGAAACAGGTAAAACGAATCATTTTAACGCGTCCTGCTGTTGAAGCCGGCGAAAATTTAGGTTTCCTTCCCGGTGATATGAAGGAAAAACTGGATCCATACATGCAGCCGTTGTATGATGCCTTGCGCGATATGATTCCGCCGCAAACGCTGGATGATTACATTATGAAAGGAATTATTCAGATTGCACCTTTGGCATTTATGCGTGGACGTACTCTGGATAATGCATTTGTAATTTTAGATGAGGCACAAAACACCACGCACTCGCAAATGAAAATGTTCCTTACTCGTATGGGTAGGAATGCCAAGTTCATAATTACGGGAGATCCCGGTCAGGTAGATTTACCGAGAAGAACAATTTCCGGTTTAAAAGAGGCTTTACTTGTGTTGAAAGATATAGAAGGAATCGGGATTATTTATCTTGATGATAAAGATATTGTTCGCCACAGATTAGTGAAGAAAGTAATTGATGCTTATAAGAGCATCGAAAATCATGATTAAAACAAAATTTAAAGCTGTAAAACGGGTCGGATATTTAACGAAAACACCAGAACATAAAAAAACCTACATAACAAAAGTCATGTAGGTTTTTTTTATTAGGTGAGGGATAATTAGCCCCCTACGTTAAATACGAGTCCGCCTCCCAATGTAAACTGATAAACGGTAGAATAACTGCTGACACCAACCCCAGGTCCACCTGTGCCAACATATACGCCACCACCAAAAGCCTGAGAAATGGACAGTAATTGTGCCTGAAGCCTGATACCAACTTTTTCACTTGGCCAAATAATTGCTCCCCCTTTCATTCCCCATGCGAATTTTGTTGTGGAATCTGATCTTCCATTCTTAGGGTTGTCAAGATTTACAATACCGACACCGGCGCTTAATCCACCAAAACCTTCTACCATCGAACCGGGTTTTCTAAAGCTTCGGTTACCGCCCAACATGATGTAATTTATGGCTACATCCAAATCGGTATGTTCTTCACCAAAAATACCTCCATTGTAATAATGTGTTGGTGCTGTTGTGTTTAGGCTTTGCCAGTATAACTCTATAAAAGTACTTGGTGCTGCTTCATACTCGACCCCTACACCATACATGAAACCACCTTTAATTTTTCCATTGAAATAATAGCCATAGTCATAATATGAGTCAAAACTGTCATCAAATGCATATGAACCATATGCATTTAACCTTATTCCGCCTGAACTCTTAGGAGCCCCACCACCACTGGTTTGTGCCTGTACAAAAAGTGAGGAAACCAATAGTAAACCTGTTATTAAGATCGATCTTGTTTTCATGTTTTTTTTGTTTTTTAAGTTCTTATTTTGGTTTTGGATTAATTTTTTTTAGTTGTTGTTTCCTATAGATCACAAATTGTCTTCAGGCAGTATGTTTCTAATTGAAACATCAGATTTATTGATGGTAAATATTATTTTTTTGGTTTTGGAGGGTAATTTTCCAGAATTTTGGCAACGGCCTCGTTTATGTTCTTGTCTGGATTTTTAGAAGGTGAATCGATTTCCTTATTGCCTATGCCTTGCCATATCAATTGTTTATTGGAAGCATCCACAACGTCAATAATCAGGGAGCCTTCCTTGTATTCATAAACATTATATGTTGTTGTGCTGCCTACATATCCGCCTCCCCAATGGTAAGGGCGATAGTATCCACCGTAATTGTAATAATCAGTATTCGCAGTAACTGATTTTTTGTCTGTCAAAATAGTAGTAATGTTAACTAAAACATCTGGGTTGTCTGCCGATACAGCCAAGCCTTTTTTTATCATTTCGGCTTGCACAGCATTAATAATTCGGTTTTTGTTCAATTGGCTTATAGAGCCACTTTTGTCTGCCAGTTCATAAAAAGAAAAGGTTTTGTATTTTGAAAAATCGACTGATTTGTCGTAATCGGTTTGAACGGTTACGGAGTTGCAGGATATTAACAATACAGAAGTTACCAAAAGAAGTAATGAGAAATGTCTAATTGTTTTCATTTAATTGAAATTTAGTTTATTCCATTAACTGTACCCTTTACTACATTCTGTTTTTAACTCTTTGAATTAAATTTTGTAGCAAATTTTGTATGTAAATATAGGTATAAACATTTGATTTAATTTATTATTTTAACTGTATTATCGATGTTCTTACAAATAAAAACGACGTAAAATGATTAAATGATAATCAATCAAAGGTTTTGTATGTGAAATTTATATACTGTGTAATGTTGATGTGGAATAAGAAATTGAAAAAATGTCTATCAGTATTTATAAAATCACTTAAAATCTTGATTAGGAAATGCTAATGGTAAACTTATCGGAAAATTCAGTAAATTAGATGTGCTTAAACATCGCTATTATGAAAAGGATTCTCTTTGTTTCAATTTTAGGTCTGTTTACAATTTCGGTTCATAGTCAGCAAAAGATCTCATTGAAGGATTCATTAGATCAAAAACTCGATTTAAGTGATTGGGTATTGGAAGCCAATGGGTTTATCCCTGTTCCCATGCTTATTACCGAGCCTGCTTTGGGAGGAATCGGGGGAGCGTTATTTGGAGTATTTATAGATAAGAATACACCCTATACGGATACGATAAACGGTAAAGTGGTTAAAACCAGAGCGAAGCCTAATATTTATGGGGTAGGTGGAGCTTACACGGCAAACGGCACCTGGTTTGTCGGAGGAATGATGATGGGGGTAATAAAGAAATGGCGGGCCAATTATCGAATAGGGACAGCCTATGCTGATGTGAATCTGAAATTCTATAGACAAACAGAATTGACAGGGGAAAAGTCATTCGAATTCAATCTCAGAAGTTTTCCTATTAATGCACATTTAATCAAACAATTTGGACGGAGCGATTGGTTTGCCGGACTGAGTTATTTATTCCTGAATACCGAATTAGCAAGAACCAATGCCGAATTTCATACGCCAAAAGAAATTAAAAGCATAGTTAGCCGTTTGGGAATTTTGGTGGATTATGACGGAAGGGATAATATTTTTACTCCCGATAAGGGGTTTCGCTGGAATACTTTGGCGGCCGCTTCATCCGATGTTATTGGCAGCTATTATGAGTATGAGTCGGTTAATTCAGCTTTAATAGGCTATGTGCCGATTACTCCAACGCTGATATCCGGATACAGAGTGGAATACCAGCAGGTTTTTGGAGATTTCCCATTCTACATAAAACCTTATATTAATATGAGGGGAATACCTGCTGTTCGGTATCAGGGGGAAGTCACCACGCTGGCAGAAACCGAATGGCGTTGGGACATCACTACGCGATATAGCATTGTTGGGTTTCTTGGGACTGCCAAAGCATTGGAAGATTGGTCCGACTTTGATAATGCACCTTGGCGGGTTTCCGGCGGTTTAGGAGGCCGTTATCTGATTGCGCGAAAACTGAAACTCCGCATGGGGTTGGATGTTGCTCACGGCCCTGAAAGCTGGGGTTATTATATTGTATTGGGTTCCAATTGGCTCAGGTAATGAAAATCGAATTGGAATTTTTAGAATTGACATTCAAAAAAGAGGATGACCTAAATTTATTTACTTACTACACACCTAAAACCTAGATGGTTTGCAGCAGATCGTACTTCGCCTTTTCCTCTTGTTCCTACCATATAACGGGTACAATATTGGTCGGTACATAAAAATGAACCGCCTCGATGCACTTTTTTCTTTTGATTCGGTTCAGAAGGATCATTGCTGGCGATTGGGCCTTGAGGATTTTTTGATACTTTTTCTTTTGTGCTCAGGTATTGGTAATAGTCATTACTGTACCAGTCATTTGTCCATTCCCAAACATTTCCCGCCATGTCGTATAATCCGTATGGATTTGGCTTAAATTGTGCAGTCGGGGCAATTCCTTTAAAACCATCTTCTCCGGTATCACCATCTTTAATTGGGAAACGACCTTGGTATATATTGGCTTGATATTCCCCATTTGGTTTAAGTATATTGCCCCAAGTGTATAAGTTGCCGGTTTTTCCACCTCTGGCAGCAAATTCCCATTCTGCTTCAGTTGGCAGTCTTTTACCAACCCATGTAGCGTATGCCAATGCATCTTCATAAGCTATGTGAACAACAGGATATTTCTCTCTTCCTTTTATAGAGCTTCCCGGTCCTTCAGGGTGTCTCCAGTCGGCTTTGCCAACATAACTCCACCATTGAAGGAAATTGTCAAGATTTACTGCAGTAGGTGTTGGTGTGAAGACTACCGAACCTGTGATTAAATCTTCTTCGGCAGCTGTCGGAAATTCTTCTTTGGTTGGTTTTTGTTCAGCTACGGTGACATAACCGGTTGCTTTTACAAATTTTTCATATTCTTCATTGGTAACTTCGGTTTTGTCCATGTAAAAACCGTCGATATATACCCGATGTATCGGTGAAGCATCTTTTGTAACTCCCTTTAAACTGCATAAACTTTCATCTTCAATATTGCTGCCCATTGAGAATTCGCCTCCGGGTATCCATACCATTCCTTTCGGAGTTTTATTTGTGGAAGGAATGTGTTTATTTTCGATTGTTGGCTCAAATAACGATGTTCTCAAAGTGGTTGGGTTTTCTGTACAATTCATTTCACCCATTTTATCTTTTGGAACAGTAAATTTAGTATAGCCGTAAAGAATAGAGATAATTGAGATGCCGAGTATTGCAAAAATCAAATAAGTTTTATTTTTCATAATCCCCGATTTTATTTGAATGTAATTGACAGTCAGTACTTAAAAGGAATTTAAAGTTAAGAAAAATACACTTAATCAGTAGTGATTGATTGCTGATATTGCGAAAAATAATATTTTAGGACTATGCAGCTATCAATTTTTCAATACATTCTCTTGAGTTTTCAATTTCTCAGGCATGCGAAATTGAATTATTAGCGATGAAACAATTGTGAGTGCCCCAATAAAAAGAATAGCGTATTCAATTCCGAACAAATCAGCCATGATACCTGATATTATTGCGCCAAAGGCATAACCCAGATCTCTCCATAATCGGAACGTACCGATGCTTTCCGCCCGCTGTTTCGGACTAGTAGCCAGAGCAATAGTGGATAAGAATGTTGGATACACCAAAGCAGTGCCCAATCCTAAAATTGCCGAAAGTGTAGCTAAAACCACAAAACTACTGCTGTAAGGAAGAATCAGAATAGCTATTCCCTGTAACAGCATTCCCCAAAACAACATTGCTTTTTTAGAATAATGGTCTGACATTTTACCTGTAAAAAGTTGTCCTATCCCCCAAACAGTCGGATAAATAGCAGTAATTATCCCAATATTCTCGGTGTTATAATGTAGGGAAACAAGAACGATTGGCAGTAATCCCCAAATCATGCCATCGTTAAGGTTGTTGATTAACCCGGCCTGAGTAACTGAGCTTAAAGTTTTGTTTTTGAAAGTGGTTTCGATGAATACATTATCTAAATGTTCAGTGGTGGCGGTTGTACTTTCTTTATGGACAAATATTCTGGTATCTTTTACCCATAAAGCAGTTAACAGAAAACCGATTACTGAAATTGCAATCCCTATGTAAAATGGGTAGGGGGTAATACCATATTTATTCGCAATATAACCGGTTAAGAAAGCGACGAGTCCCACAGCGAAATAGCCTGCGAATTCATTGAGTCCCATAGCTAGGCCACGGTCTTTTTCGCCTACAAGGTCTATTTTCATTACAACGGTGCTGCTCCAGGTTAACCCCTGACTGATTCCTAAAAGCATGTTTGTAAAAATTACCCAACCCCAACTTGGCGCGTAAATCAGTAAAAAAGGGATTGGTATCGCTATCAACCAGCCGAATAATAAAAGATTTTTGCGCCCGAACCTATTGGCTAGTTTTCCGGTGAAATAATTCGTGAGGGCCTTTGTAATCCCGAAAGCCGTTATAAAGGAAAGTATGGCTGTTTTAGACGCTACGCCAAATTCACTATGGGCGAATTCTGGGAAG
Source organism: Flavobacterium enshiense DK69 (assembly GCF_000498495.1). Taxonomy (GTDB): domain Bacteria; phylum Bacteroidota; class Bacteroidia; order Flavobacteriales; family Flavobacteriaceae; genus Flavobacterium; species Flavobacterium enshiense. The sequence continues at coordinate 52,420 of NZ_AVCS01000003.1, forward strand.
ATGGTTCTTTCCATCCCAATCATTCCACCAACAAAAGCATTAATAATAACCAAAACGGTAAATTGTTTCCAATTTTCTTTTAAACCGAGCGTAATGCTTTCCATTTTAGATAGTGATATTTATGTTTGAAACGAGTTTGCCTTAAAAGATTATTCTGTGTACTTTTTGAGTTTTTCTACTGTGAAATATTGAAAAATAATGCTAATATAAAAATATGAAGAAGATATAAATGAAAAAAGCACCTGAATAAGGTGTTTTAATTTTTAGCGGAGAAGATTGCATCCCCAAAAGGAGGAGAATTCAAAAAAAAACCAGAAGCAGTTCCCGTACGGGAGCTCATGTTCTAAGGAAAGGGGTTAACCCCCGTTGACAGCGAATCAACATTGGACAGGCACTTCTTTTTGACATGTGGAAGAAGCCTAAATTTAATTGCGAATACTTATGAATACTCACTTGCCCGGCTCGGGAATTTAATATGAGCGTCGTCAAGCACAATGTTTTATATCTATTTATTTGCAACCCGTTCGAAAAATACTATTGTCTCATTTTGCAACCTAGCGGTTGAAATGGGAGGCCTATTGCTAATCAAAAAGTAGTATATATTAATTTTTAAAAATAAAAAGCGATGAAAATGAAGAAAATAGTGCAGGCTTCGGCATTATGTATGGCGTTTGGTCTTGTGAGTGCACAAAATTTAAAACCTTTTTCTAAAAATTACAAGGATGGGTATGAGGACGAAGCTGGCGAAATAATTGTCCCTGCTAAATACAATAAAGCAATGGAATTTTTTGAAGGGTTTGCGCCCGTGAAGCTCAATAACAAATGGGGTTTTATAGATAAGAACGGAAAAGAAATCACGCCAATAAAATATGATAAAGTGGCTCCTTTTTCGGAAGGTTTTGCGGCAGTTGAGCTCAATAAAACTTGCGGATTTATTGATAAGTCCGGTAAAGAAGTCATTCCGTTGAAATATAGTGTGGCAACTAATTTTCATGAGAGCCTGGCAAGAGTATTTGACAATTATTATGGTTTATAGAAAAGACCGGAAAAGTAATCATTCCGAATAAATATATTGATGTTGCCTCTTTCTCCGATGGTCTTGCTGCAGTTTATATGGATTATAAAAGGGGCTTTGTAGACAAGTCCGGAAAAGAAGTTATTGCAATAAAATACGAAAGTGCATCATCTTTTTCAGAAGGACTTGCTGCAGTTAAAACCGAGCAGGGATATGGTTATATAGACAAGTCCGGAAAAGAAATCATTCCTGTCAAATATGATGCAGCAAATAGCTTTTCTGGAGAGATTGCTGAAGTTGAGCTTAATGGCAGAACTTTTTACATAGACAAAACAGGTAACGAAGTAAGTAATCCGAACTAATAGGTTGGAAAAGTATGGATTTCACAGGAATCAATTTGCATGTATGGACAGCTTGAGATCAATTAATCCGTTTAAAGCTCATGAGCATGTTTGCCACCATTTTTCCGCAGTAAGTCATACAGCCGTTGTAATTCAGATACTCTTACGTGGTCAACGGGAGGACTGTTTTTAACATATTCAATACGCTTGAGAAGAAAATCCATCAATGTTTTACCGTCGTAAGTGTCTACGACATTGATGTCAATCTTCCATAATTTCACAGCCGCTAATACCGGGACTGAAAAATTCATATCAACTGTGAATTTTAAAAAGTTCATGTCAGTAGCTACTGAATCGCTATAATTATAACATCGAAAATTAGGACCAAAATATTTCCACATTACTCTAACCTTTTCATCAGCTTGTTCCCAAGTATCAGTTTGAGAATCAAAACAAACCATTTCATATAAATCTTGCTGAAATGTATAAGAAACACGAAAAGACGAGGGATTCTTCTGGAGTTTACCGCTATAAACGTCACTACAAATAATTTTGAAACTGTTTTCGTTAAAATTTGGACAGTTTAGGGTGCCGCTTGCCAGGAGGTCAGCTTCTCCATTCTCTTTGTAGCATTTCCAGGTTCGTGACGATGTACATTCAATGCCCGTAACAACATAACCGCCTTCGGCTTCAAGCTGGCCATTTTTAAAATAAAACTTCCAACTGCCTGTTCGCAGATAAGAATTTTTATTGTCAGCATATTCTCCAACACTAGCTAGCTGTCCGTTATCGTGATATTCTTTCCATAGGCCACTTTTTTGGCCGTAACTATAAATACCCTCAGTTTTTGCCTTCCCATTGGAGTAATACTCCTTCCATGCGCCAGTTTTATAATCTTTAATGCAATAACCAACTGCTTTTAATTGGCCATTATCAAAATATTCTTTTTTTAATTCCTGGGCAACTATGGAATGGGTAAAAAAGATTGAAAATAATAAGAATGTAATTTTCTTCAGACTTTATGGATTATACTGGTTCAACTTTTAGTTCGTAGAAATGGTAGCAAAGGTGTATAAGTATGACAACAGTCATACTTTATATTTTTAGTCAAGATAAAAAATATTCAAATCCTCAAAAGGGCTTTTTATATATCGAATGCTTTTCATAGTAAGTATGGGATGAATCACTGTCGTTTTCTGCAGTTGTGACCTAAAAGCGCTTTATTTAGCTTATTTTCGAGAAATAAGAATTTAGGCTCAGATAAATCGCACCAATAGGGTAAAACGGCTGTTATGCGAGGTTTATTCATCTTTTTATTTCAATTCGATCAATATAATCTTCATCAAAACTTGAAATTGATAAAAATTCGAAATCGCAAAAGAAAATGTGTTTTAAACCATTTTGTTTTAAAATTGATTCTCTGAGTTTTTCAGGTAATAATTCTAAGCTCAAAGTTGATGGCACAGGCCTATCAAACTGATAAATTCTAAGTTGATTCGTATTTAATTCTATGATTATTTTCAAGCCATCTAAATCAGTTTGAATGTCAAATTCCATATTCCGAACCTGAAAATCAAAAACTTCCCCCGTTTTCATCTTTAAATCAGTTTTCCACCATTCGACTGCTGCGTTAGGCATAAACTTATGAATGAAAATATAATTTAGATTTTTATCAACGACATTTAAAATATCATCGTTTGAATCAATTGTAACACGTATTGTTTTCATATTCACAGGTTGTTTTTCCCGAGCTTTGGCATAATGTTTAAGGGCTATCGCTCGGGCGGATTTTGAAGCACAAATATCTTTTTTTACTGTACAGCATGCTGTTAAGCCTACCTTTCCGGCGATAAAGCATGGTTTTATACGCTCTTAGAAAAATTATTAAAGCACATTTTAAGGGGAAAAAACTATTTCTGCCTGATAAAACAAATGTTCTATTTTGACTTTAGTGCATACCCCATCTTCATAATAAAAGCAATTACTATTCCCATTGGAGAACTTTATTTCATAACCTCCGTCTTTTGTTTTTTTTATGTTGGAAACAGATGAACGCTTTTCGCAATAAACGGTTTCTAAATTAACCGGTTCCTGAAAATAGAGACACAGTATAGTAGCATAAATAGAAGCAAAGGAAAGTTCTTCTTTTTCTCCGTCTTCTGACACTACATATCTATCACCAACTAATTTTGTTTGTTTATCTAACTTGGTAGTACCGTTTGTCGTTCTGAATTGGGAGGAATAAATCAGTTTTCCGTCTTCGAAGGTTGAAAATTCCTTTGCAACTACTGTAACGGGAAAGACGATTTTTGTTTTAATTTCAGAGGTCAGCTGCAAATTCACTTTACTTCCTGCTTTATCAGCTTCGAGCCGCAACCAGCCTATATCTTCTCCATTAAAGAGCACTTTATAGTTTCGTTGCACATTTTGAGCAGATAAGGATAGTGATACTAATAAAGCGAACCCTAAAATCAAACCATTTAAATTAATGCGCATAGCGTTTTCTAAAAATTGACTGAGCTGTGTGTTCAGCCTCATCCGACCATGCGCAAAATATTTTTTTGGTAAAATAGTAATAGTAAAGTTTGACATATATTCACTGTTTTTATATTTGATTAATAATTCATTCGCTAAAATTGATTTTGTAAAAATCCACTTTTAACAAAAACAGAACTTACTTGTTTAAAATAATTTCATCCTATACAAATATTGCCATTGATAGAGTAGGCCATTTTGAAAAACTCTGTTTTTTGCTATTGGACATGAGCAAAACCAATAGATAAGAGAAATGAGCAAAACAGATAATTTTTCATTTTTTGGATTTTTAAAATTTTAGTCTTCATTGGAACTAAAAGCAGCCAAATGCTCCATTAGTCTCTGTAACTCCAATTGAAATTTATATCCTTTTGATAGATCGACATAAAAAATATCCTCTGTTGATGATATATTTCTAACAGAACCAAAACTAGAACGTCGGACAAAACCATTAGATTCCAACAATTCACATTTAATAACGGGTTCTCCTGTATAAAAAATACCTGCGGCATTAATTTTTGCATACTTCACCGGGATGGAATATTCGAAAGCATCATCAATATCAATGCCCTTGCAGAACCTTCTCTGAAAGATCAGTTCTTTCTCCGTAATCTTTACCAGAGACACAGTATTTCTTGCCCAGTAATCCTGATTCAACTCAGACTTGGTATCCGGAAAAATATGCATTCTGTTTTTCAGCATTTTTTCCAATAAACGGATGGTCTTGTCACGATCTTGACCATGGCTTTTCTGCGTTGCGATTAACAAAACTAAAAGAGTTAAAAAGGAGGTAAGCTTTAGGTATTTCATTTTGTCAGGAAGAACTAGATTAATGTTTATATTTTCATTGCAAGGTTACTTAAACGCTAAAATTTTCAACTATTGCTTCCTCGGTTAGTTTTAATTCAAATAGGCGTTCATATTCCCACAGGTCTCTTAATCTGCTGCCTCGTTCAGCCAGATCAGAGAAATCAGATCTGTTCTTCTGACCATAAAATGTGGAATACAGGCTCATAAAGCTCTCAATGTTATCATTCTCATAATCCTTCACCCTCAGTTCAAAAAGACCGAATAACACCCACAGGGCGTATCCTAATTTTTTATCATCCTGAATTTCACGAATTATTGAATATAGTTCTGCAAATGATATATTAAGGTTTTTCAATCCTTTGTATGCAAAAACATAATTTCCTGTCCCACCAGAAAAAAACTCCCAATTGCCATTGAACAATGCCTTTTTAAAGTATTGTTTGCCCTCTTCTCCGCATAATGAAAAACCAAGCATTATTCCGGCATTGCAATCGGTTGAAGCATAATCGTTGCCAAGCTCGTACAAAGGCTCCAAATATGAAGTCCTGTCTGATAGCTTGCAAACAAGAGCGGGAATAAATTCTGGAATTAAACTTTTGCCGTAGCATTGCTCTATTGCACCTTTAATTTGCACCTGATATTCGGCACAATCGAAGTTTAACAGGCCTAGGGCAGAATGGGCACGGAAATAATAATCGGATCCCATATCGCCAAAAACATAATAGGCCAGTGTTTCCTTAACGGGTTCATACTTTAAGTCACCTAACAACTGTAGGATTTCAGAATCTGCTTGCTCCAGCAGTCTGTTATCTTTTATTGCCTGATCATATATTTTTTCCGCGAAATCTACATCCCCAAATTTTCGAAACACATCAAAAAAGTAACTGTTATTATCATCAAACGGCGCTTCAAGAAACTTTTTCAGGAGAATATCAGCGTCACTTTTTGTGCCAAATTTCAAAATGGAGTTTACCAAAGAGTGAAAGACAGATACATCGGGTCTGTCCTGTTCAAGGTTTAAATACTCTATAAGTTTTTGAGTAGCTCTAATCATCGTTAAGGTTGTAGTTATTGTGTTAAATCGTTACGGTCTATTTATCATACAAAATAAAAAAAAACCGCAATTACATGAGACAAGAATGCGGTTATTTACTTTTTTACTAATATAACAAGAAACTGTCTGGTAAATCAGTTCATTGCATTAGATTTTTATTCAGATTCCATGTTATAGATAACTTGGATATACCATATTGAAGTTTTTCTGTTTAGGGATACATTATAAGTATGAGTTTCATTGCTATAAGCAGACTTCAATACACCGTCCACAATATCTGACGAAATCAATTTGCCTCGCTTTGCAATGGAATTCACATACTCATCAAATTTATTCTTACCATTTCCAGCTAATTGAACTTCGTTCGCATCAAAGAAGCTGCTATCATCGAGAAACCATAAAAAAGATTCACCGTTATCAGAAGTTGTTCCATTGTAGCTAAATGTCAATTCATCACCCTTTTTATCTAAAAATCTCCATCCTTTTCCAATTAGAAATTTTTTAGCACCTTCACCGTCTTTTTCTATAATTGCTGTTAATTCCTTTACGGTTATGTTTTGAGCTTTAACTCCAATGCTCGTTAAAATAATAAATGATAAAAATAAAATTTGTTTCATGCAAGTTGTTTTTAAGTTTTTAAATTAAGTTGTGTTTATTTAAATTTCTGCTTTTTCTTTGCCGTCTTACCTAAAAAAAAAAGACACTACGGTTTGTTTGTCTTATACTTTTTTTGAGGTTTTCCAGCTCTTTTATTGAAATTAACCGGTCTTGTTCTGTACCCGGAATTTTCCCGTATGATATATCTAATTCCTATGGTGCCGGTTATTTCGGTAAATCCTCAAAAGCACCTATTTTTTCCATCTCGAGCGTAAAGGCATTCATTTTATATAGGGCATATCCTTCTTTATTCAAGGCTAAAAAAGAAAAGGATTTACCGTCATAATCGAAACTATCCTGAAAAATGCCCTTAATCCACCAGCAATCACTACCGCGGAACAATTCCTTAAACTGTGCAGGTTCATTTTGACTGTAATGGTAGAATTCAAAAGGTTCCTCAATTTTATAGATAATTAAACCTTCACCGCCCATTACAACATAATCTTCATCTTCCAAAATGATGGCACAATGAGGATTTCCGTAAAAGTCTCCTATAATCACGGATTCCTTAGCCGGATCATTTTTAAATTCAAGATAAACTTGCTCGTCTTCGGCGGTAACCTTATAATCATAACTTTCGGCCAAATAGCGTATCATATCCTTCCAATTAATTTATATGAATCCCATATAACTGACCATCATTCCTGGAAACAAGCCACAAATCATTTTTATCAGCTACGAGCCTGTGAGGGTTCCATTTGGTCAAATCGATTGTTTGTATAATTGCATTCTTTTTAAGGTCGTAAACCGCCAAAAGATTTTGATAAAAAACCCAGACAACATTGTCGTCTGCCTTAACAATGCTTTTATACTCGTTATAGGCATCAGAGCCTTCAGGAAATTCCAGCGTTTGATCCAAATCCACTTTCTTAGAAACTTTGTTTCTATTGTTGATGAATATTAGTTCATTTCCGCTCAAAAGTATCGTTTTGTCTTTCCCATATTTAATATCGACATTGTCATCGTTATTAAAGTAATTTTCTGAGAGTTCCTTTTGGTTGTGGGTTAATCGCTTAAAGTTCTTGGCACAAACCTCACTACCATCATTAAAGGTCGATTTGTACTTGCAACTATTATCAATAAGTTTACCGTCATAATCCAACTCAAACCAATTATCACCTTCAGCGTTAACAATTATCTTATCTTTTAAATAGTATGGACGTATTGAAGACCCATGTGCAATGAACCTGCTCCATAGAACTTCATTTTTGTTCAGATTGTATGCAATTATTGCCCCACCCTCATATAGCCCGGTACAGTACATTATAGAATCCTTAAATAGGGGAGTTGTCAGTATCTCATCTATTTTTAATTCCTGGATTGCAATTCCTGTTTTAGAATCAAGCTGAGAACTTTTATCACTGTACTGACTCACGTGTTCATTTGCTAAAACAGTTTGCTTATAGATGAATGGAGCTTTGTTGGATTTGTTGGCCAAATAAAATTGCCAATTTTCATTGCCGCTCTTTTTATCAAAAGCATAAAGCCTATAATCATTTGCATTAAAATAAACCTGCGAGCTATCGACAGCTATCGAAGAATAGAAATCTGATAGGTTTCTCTCCGAAAAGGAGATTTTGGAAGCAAAAAATTCAGTTTGAGCTTTTGAATTAAAACCCATTAAAAAAAACATCAAAAGAAATAAATGTCTCATCTTTAAATTATTTAAAATCCTAGCCTTGTGGCAGGGAAAGTTAAAGCCGTATGCAGTTTTATAACTAAGAAATTTACTTATATCGTCTATGTCAAAGTTTAACAATTCGTCTGCATCACTTTGAAAAAATTAAATTATTTCTTACGTCTAATCTCTGTATTGTTCCTGGTTTGAAATACCTAAAATTATGTGTGTCATTTAAAACAATTACTTTGGATTCAATCATAAGTTTTTTGCTAACACACAAATCATTACAATAGACTTAGGGATTTAACCACACTATTTCCAGACATATCCTAATAAGTGGATCTCTATAAATTCATTTGAAACTGTAGAAAATCACTAATACGCTATTAATTAATCTTTGTCAACTATCTTAACGAATCCCGGGAGCACTTGTATTATGTGGTGCTATATAACCTCCACCTTGGTATGAATTATTATAATTTTGGTTATAATAGGAATTGCTGTTATCATTTTGATAGTTATTTTGGCTTCTCTCCACCCATTCTTTACAAACAACTTCAAATCGATATTCAGATCCACTATTTGGTGAAACTATATCGTGAGTTCCGTAATTATAATTAGATACTAATTTTTTTACCGTTTTTAAAAGCCACTTTTCTTCTTTTTCCTTAACATCTTTACCATTGTTATCGGTAACAGCATATGCTTCTTTACGATAATTACCATCATTATCAAGTACAGAATATTCACACTTAACGTGTACACATGACCTGTACGTCTGAGAATAACAATTGGCAATAAATAAGATTAGGATTGTTGAGTAGATTATTTTTTTCATATGTTAAAAATTAGATTATTTAAATTTAGCACTCATCCCTTTTTATTTTTTTAGGGCATATAGTTAAATTACTTTACAATGTGTTGTTTCGATTAACTGCAATGGCAATGAAACAAACTTTAATATTGTTCTTTTGTAGGTTGATTTTGCATTAGAGAACTTAATGCCTTTGGGGTTGGCAATGCAAAAATACCCAATCCTCTCATAAGTAACTGGATTATAGCGACTTTTCACAAAATCAAAGGGTTTTGTTGTTGATCCAAATTAACTTTTTTGAATAAATTAAACTAAGCCGGGACAAAACAGGGTTTTGGTCAATGGAAGAAGGAATAGATCTCAGTAATCTTTTGAGCAGTTCGGGTTTAATTCTGGGAAAAAGATACTTATGAGCCTGAAGAACCTCAGCACGTCACTTAGTACGATGAATGGGAATTTAATTCTAAAGTATCTGACTGGCAGAACTTAGAAACGGCTGAGGGACTCACAGGATATTAGCGTAAAGCTCAATTTACAGCTATCTTAACAAATTGTATTGATGTTATTTTACAATAAACTGAAGATAAAACCATCTATAATTTATATTTCAACAGCTCTGAAATTACTTCAAAATACTCCTTTTCAGTTTTCAGATATGAATTTACTGTATTGTTATAATAATTAAGCTCAACAAAGTATTCCAAAGATGAAATTTGTCCTAATGACAAAGCTTTGTCCAGAAGCATTATATTATCGTTCATAACAGTCGATTTCTGATAATCATTCAAAATTGATTTTAGATTTTCATATTTGCCGTAAAGCTGTTTTATTTCGTAATAATGATCATTTTTATGGTCAGTTAATGACATTTCAGCAAAACTCATTCTTGCTTTTTGCAGTTTTACGGTGTTTTTACTTTCCCATAAAGGCAATGAAATCCCAGTGTGAATACCATTGTAGGTCTGTCCCAAAATACCCTGATAATGGTAACCTACTTCCATTTTTGGCAATGTTAAGGCTTTGCTTACTTCCATTTGTTTCTGGGTAATCAGTTTTTCCTGTTCTAAAAACTTTCGCATTGGATCGCTATCTTCAATCTCTTTTTCTAAGGTTTCAAAATCAGGAATTGCAGGAAAATCAAAATAAACAGTGTCCTTGAAAACTAATGGGTTGCCACCATTTAAACCAGTAAGTTTTTCGTTTAGTCTTACTATTTCGGAAAGATTCTCCTGATGTTCTTTTTTTATTTCAATCAATTGAACTTCGGCTTTATTTACATCGAGAATATTACCGTCACCGTTCTTCAACCTCCTTTGAAAATTTGATAACCATCTTTCGGTTGCTGCTTTTCTTTTAGTCAAAGGATTTTGAAGTTTATTCCTGTACACTAATTCGATACAGATTTTCTTCACTTCAAACAGCAAATTTTGAGTAATCAATTTATACTGGATATCAGCCTGAGTTATCTGCTCATTAGCTAACTGATTTTTCTTCGAATATGCTGTAGGAAAATCAAAGGATTGGGAAATGGTAAAATCGGTTTGATTTCCTGCATTTGCCGGACTTCCTTTCAGATAATCATATTCCAATGTCGGATTATAAAGCGAAATTCCCGTTTTATATTGGACTTTCTGCGCTTTAATATATTCCTCATTCGCCTGAATGGTTTTATTGTTTTTACTGACTTCAGACAATACTTCGTCAATTGTAGATTGTGATTTTCCCTGCAACGGAATAAGTGCGATTCCACATATTATCACTAAAAAACTACGCTTCATTTTGTTCTTTTTTACGATTAGATAAATAGTATACCACTGGCACAATGAAAATGTTCAGTAGTGTTGAGGTAAGTAAACCGCCCAAGATTACTTTAGCCATAGGGCTTTGGATTTCATTTCCCGGCAAATCGCTTGCAATTGCTAACGGAATCAAAGCCAAACCAGCGGTTAAAGCAGTCATTAAAATTGGGCTTAATCGGTCTTTTGAACCCTGTATGACCGTATCATAAAGACTTAAACCTTCTTTTTCCAGTGTCTCATAATGAGAAATAAGCAAAATACCATTTCTGGTTGCTACACCAAATAATGTGATAAAACCAATTATTGCAGGAATACTCAAAATTCCACTTGTAAAATAAATAGTGAATACTCCACCAATTAAAGCCAAAGGAAGATTAAGCAAAATGATTGATGCGGTTTTTACTTTTTTGAATTCGTGATATAAAATCATAAAAATCGCAAATATGGATAGAAAAGAAGTAAGCAGTAATGTTTTTGACGCTTCTGCTTCTGCTTCAAATTGCCCCCCGTACTCGATGTGATATTCTTCAGGTAACTTTATTTTTTCATCAATTATCTTTCGAATATCAGCTACAACGCTACTTTGGTCACGTCCCGTTACGTTAGCAGAAACGACAGTTTTTCGCTGTACGTTTTCACGATTAATTGTGTTAGGACCCGAAGCGCTTATTATATCAGCAACATAATACAAAGGTACTTTCTGACCATCTTTTGTATCAATCATTGCATTTTTGATGTTTTCAATCTTTCCTTTGTTAGCATCATCGAAACGGAGCAGCAAATCAAACGTTTTATTACCTTCATAAATTTCGGAAACTTTTTCGCCGGCAAAAGCTACGTCGACAAACTCGTTGAACTGACCAACAGTTATGCCGTAGTGATTAAGCAATTCTCTTTTTGCTTTTATCTGAATTTGCGGAATTTCAATCTGCTGTTCAACGCTCAAATCAACTAAACCTTCAACACTATGGATTTCATTTTTGATCTGGTTGGAAAGAGTGAAAAGCTTATTTAAGTCGGAACCGAAAATTTTAATAGCTATGTTAGCCCGTGTGCCCGAAAGCATGTGGTCAATGCGGTGACCGATGGGCTGCCCAATTGTGATATTTGCCCCTGAAACACCTGCTAATTTTTCACGAACTTCTGCCATGAACTCTTCTCGATTATGTTCGTCTAAAGTAAAAGGAGCATCAATTTCAGAAGAATTTACACCTTGCGCATGTTCATCGAGTTCGGCTCTACCAGTTCTTCGTGTCGTGATTTTTATTTCAGGAACCGAAAGAAGTGCCTTTTCAACCTGCGTTCCAATTTTATTGCTTTCTTCCAATGAAATACCAGGTAAACTGACTACGCTAACCACTAATGAACCTTCATTAAACTCAGGCAAAAAACTTCTTCCTAACTGACTCATAACGAGTAAAGCAACTAAAAACAGTCCGGTTGAGATATAAAGAACTTTCTTTTTAAGCGTCATGGCTTTTTGCAGAGCCTTTGTGTACAATTGTTGCAGATGATTTACCAGCCAGCTTTCCTTATGCTGTTTTAACAGCATTTTTTCATCTGTAAGCAAATAACTTGCTAAAACAGGGGTTAGTGTTATCGAAACAATTAAGGAAGCAAACAACGAAACTATAAACGCAATTCCGAGCGGTGCCAAAAGTTTGCCTTCCATTCCTGATAAAAAGAATAGGGGCAAAAACGCTACTATGATTATAAATGTGGCGTTAATTACTGAGCTTCTTATTTCAAATGAACCGTCAAAAATTACAGTAAGCTTATTTTTCCTTTCGCCGTCTGGTTTTAGAGCATTTTCTTTGAGTCGTTTAAACACGTTTTCCACGTCAATAATGGCATCATCAACCAAATCACCAATTGCAATTGCCATACCTCCCAGACTCATTGTATTTATGGTAAACCCAAACCATTTAAGAGTTAAAATGGCAACGATTAATGAAATGGGAATTGCTAACAATGAAATGAAAGTAGCACGCCAGTTCATCAAAAACAAAAACAGAATGATGATAACAAACGCTGTGCCTTCCAAAAGTGTTTTTTGAATGTTGCTGATTGATGCGTTTATAAAATCAGCCTGACGGAAGATTTTTGTATTGATATGTACATCTTTAGGCAGGTTCTTTTGAATATCGGTAATAGCGTCATCAATATGGTCTGTCAGTTCCAAAGTATTTGTTGCAGGTTGCTTCATGACAGTCATAATAACCGCTGGTTTTCCTTTTAAGGAACCATCACCAATTTTTAAGGAAGAGCCTATCTTTATTTCAGCAACATCTTCAATTTTTATGGTATTGCCGTTAACCGTTTTGATTACGGATTTTCCCAATTCGTTAATTTCTGAAGTACGACCGATGCCTTTTACTATGTACTCATTACCATATTCGTTCATAAAACCGCCGGAAGAATTTCCGTTTGCTTCTTTACTGGCTTTGAGTAATTCGTTTAAGGAAACATTGTAATAGTTCATTTTTTGTGGAGAAGCTAATATCTGATATTGCTTGTATTCTCCACCAATCACCACAACTTGTGAAACACCTCCGGTTGCCAATAATCTTGGTCGAATTGTCCAATCCGCAATGGTCCTTAAATCCATTTGAGAAGTTTTATCAGCTGTTACACTTATCAGCATGATTTCTCCCATAATGGAAGATTGCGGTCCCATAATAGGATTTCCAACACCTTGTGGCAGTTTTTCCGAAACAGCAGTGATTTTCTCACTTACGATTTGACGTGCTTTGTATATATCAGTATTCCACTCAAATTCTACCCAAACGATTGATATTCCAGCTGATGAAGAAGAGCGTACACGTCTTACGCTTGTAGCTCCGTTAACAGCGGTTTCAATTGGGAAAGTAACTAATTTTTCAACCTCTTCGGGTGCCATTCCATGCGCTTCCGTAAGAACTACAACTGTTGGAGCTGTTAAATCCGGAAATACATCAATCTCCATTCGAGAAGCCACGACACCACCAAAAAGGAGCAGTAAAGCCGATGCTATCACTACAAAAAACCTATTTTGCAGAGAAAAGTTTATTATCCTATTAAGCATAGCTTTTTAGTTTAATGTTCGTGACCATGAGCAGGCATAGTTCCTGAAGCGGTTGCTAATTTGATTTGAAATGATCCTTTAGTTACCACTCTTTCATTTTCAGTGATTCCGGATAGTATTTGCACATCCTGGCCGTCAGAAGCTCCTAATTTAACTTCCCTTTTTTGGAAACTTTCACCAGCAGTCTGAACATAAACATAAAAAGTTCCCTGCTCTTCAATTAAAGCTGATACAGGTACTGCTAAAGCATTTTCAATAGGTGAAGATTTAAGATAAACTTCAATAACAGAACCTGAAATTAATTGTCCCTGATTATCAACTTCAAAAGTTACTGGAATAAAAGGAGTGTTATTTGATGTGCTTTTTCCGTAGGAAACAATTCTTCCGTTCAGGTTTTTAGTATTGTAAACAATATCACTTTGAGGCGTTTTGAAATTAGCTGAAGTTATCGAAGCCAATCTGTTAAAGTAATTCTGAGATACATTAGCCTGTATCAGTAACTTTTTGTTTTTCGAAATTGTTGCCAGTGGTGTACCTGATTCGACAAATTGCCCTTCAGAAACCAATATGTTTTTTACAAATCCGGACATTGGCGCTAAAACATTATGTCCACTGGAACCATAATTTTTTGCTACTGTGTTATAAGCGATTTGCGCATTCTCAAATTGAAGCTTAGTTTGAAGATGTTCTTTTTCTGAAATGATTTTATCAGCAACTAATAACTTTGAACGTTCATAATCTGCTTTTGCCTTAATATAATTGGCTTTGGCTTCCTTTACAGAAGCGTCAATATTACTTACTGTCATGTCTCCAGCTGCAACCGTAAAAAGAGAATTTCCAGGAGTAACAGCTGAACCTACAATTGTGTTTTTACCTGAAAAACGAACAATACCGCTTGCTTTTGCAGTTACAATCATTTCATCACCGGGAGCAGAAAGAATTTGTCCATTTGTTTTGATAATCTCGTAAAAAACCTGTTTAGTAATTTCCTTATTGGCAAAATCCACTTTCCAAGCCTGTTCTTTCAAATAGGAAATGTCGCCACTTTCAGAATGTTCCGGTTGCTTTTCTAAAGCAGCTTTTTCATTTGGATAAACCATCACATCGTTGATAACAATTTTATCCGTGTAATCTTTGGTTTTTATATCAAAAATCAAAGTTCCTTTTCCTTCCATCTTTGGAGTCAAAGCCAAGCGAAAAATTCCAGGCGTACTTGGATTGTTTGCAGAATTTCGTATGCCTTCATTTCCAACGATTAAACTGACTGTTACATTGCCTTCAGTTAAAGGTTTGAAATTGTCTCCTAAGATGGTGAAATGAGCAGCAAACTTGGAAGCCTGTCCGACTATCAACGGTTTGAACTCTACAAATAATTCTGAGTTAGTAGTGTAGAGTGTATATGCTAACGGTTCAAGTGACGAGCTTTCTTTTGCTTCCTCTTTTTTATTGCAGCTAACCATACTCAAAATGAAAAAGGATAGCATTATTATTTTATATTGAATTTTCATATGTGTTTTTTTTAGGTCGAAGTAATCAGTTCACAATCAAAACATGAAACGACTGTGGGCTTTATACTAATTAATGTTGATGCTCTTTACCAACTGCGTACTTATGGTTGTGAGCTTCTTGCGTTGAGGTACTATCACTGCCTACAGTAAATTCTTCCTGTGGAGTAGTAGCTTCTTCATGATTTTCATGTGCGGAACCATCTTCGTGTTGATGCGTTCCTTCAGAATGGTCATGACCATGTTCATCAGCTTTTTTGGTATCGCAAGCTGTTAATATTGCTAATACCGTCATTGAAAGCAATAATTGTTTCATTGGTTGCTTTTAGTGAATGGATAAACATAAGAATGCTCATAGTAATAAAAACTACGAGTTTTTTAAATCAGAAGTAATGATTAACTTAAAAAAGAAGGAGGTCCTCTAAATTGGTAGGATTTTAAATGCGGAGAAATAAATACGAACGGCTTTCCAAAAGTCTTTAAAGACAATTGTGGTGAACTGTCAAAGCATTCTAAAGTAATTACCGCTATTTCTGTAGGAACTGCTGTAATTGAATTTACATTTATAAAACGAACTTCATCGTCTGAATGTCCCTTTGTGAAATTGTCTGAAGTATGGTTAAAATGAGAAAAGAAAAGTGATAAGCCATTTTCCTGCGATTTTTCGTCGTGATGGTGGTGATGGTGACCGTTATGAAAATGTTCTACCACATGAGAATGCGGAAAAAGATTGTGTCCCAAATTGATTACACAGGCAATAAGAAATAAAATCGCTATTGCTATTTTTTTCATCATGTAACAAAGATAGAAAATTGTTTAAGGCGGCCGTATAACATTTTGAAAAAAGTATAAAATGTACTGCAATAATATAAAAACAAGAAACGGGAGATGTCAGTATAAAAAGGGAGGGATTGTCAACTAAAAAAGAAAACCCTCATAAATCAAAAGATTACAAGGGTTTCTGCGGAGAAAGAGGGATTCGAACCCCCGGACCTGTTACAGTCAACAGTTTTCAAGACTGCCGCAATCGACCACTCTGCCATTTCTCCAATATGTAAAATCTCTTTCAGATCTGTGAGTGCACAAAACTAAAACATCAATTTACAATGCACTTTTGTAAATTAACTTTAAAAATAAAAACTAAGCTTTTTATTTTTGCGGAGAAAGAGGGATTCGA
>NZ_AVCS01000004.1 GCF_000498495.1 Flavobacterium enshiense DK69
CACTCTGCCATTTCTCCAATAAATCACAATCATTATCTGATTGCGAGTGCAAATCTAAGAACCTTTTTTGTTTTTGCAAGCCTTTTTCGAATAAAAAATGAAATAATTAAGCCTTTGTTTTTTAACTGTTTCATTTCGTTTGGTTTACAAAATAAAAAAATGATTTTTTAAAAATTCGTGTATTCTGTAATTTCAAGTCCGTATCCAATCATTCCGACACGTTTGGTTTGTGCCGAATTGGTTAATAATCGGATTTTCGAAATATCTAAATCGTGTAAAATCTGTGCACCGATTCCAAAATCTTTAATGTCAATCTTAATTTGCGGAGCTTTGTGAACCCCTTTTTCCTGTAATCCTTTTAATTCGGATAAACGGCTTAATAGATCGGAAGCCTGACTTTGGTGGTTTATAAACAAAATGGCGCCTTTTCCTTCTTCATTAATGCGTTTGAACATATCGTCCAGTTTTTTGTCGGCGTCATCGTTCGTAAGAGTTCCTAAAATGTCATTATTAATGTGTGTGGAATTGATACGCGTTAAAATTGGTTCACCAGCACTCCAGCTCCCTTTGGTTAATGCGATATGAACCTGTTTGTTGGTAATCTGTAAATAAGCACGCAAACGAAACTCTCCAAAGCGTGTATGAATTTCGAAATCTTCTTTTTTATGGATAAGACTGTCGTGCTGCATTCTGTAAGCCACTAAATCTTCGATGGAAACCAGTTTCAAATCTAATTTCTTGGCAACTTCCACCAACTGAGGTAAGCGTGCCATCGTACCGTCATCGTTCATGATTTCACAAATAACTCCCGCAGGGCGGAATCCGGCTAAACGCGCAAAATCAATGGCAGCTTCGGTATGGCCTGTTCTTCTCAAAACGCCTCCTTCTTTTGCGATTAAAGGGAAAATATGTCCAGGACGTCCTAATTCGAATGGCTTTGTGTTCGGATTTACCAATGCCTCAACTGTTTTGGATCTGTCAGCTGCAGAAATGCCGGTAGTTACTCCGTTGCCTCTTAAATCAACAGAAACCGTAAAAGCGGTTTGCATCGGATCGGTATTATTGCCTACCATTACGTGTAAATCAAGTTCTTTACAACGTTTTTCGGTTAGTGGCGTACAAATAAGGCCTTTTCCGTGTGTTGCCATAAAATTGATCATTTCCGGCGTAACTTTATCAGCGGCAGCTAAAAAATCTCCTTCATTTTCACGGTCTTCATCATCTACCACAATGATTACTTTTCCCTGGCGGATATCTTCTATTGCTTCTTCAATAGTGTTGAGTTGTATTTTTTCAGTAGTTGACATTTTAGTTTTCGTTTTTTTCCTCTCTATTATCTTCGAGATCTGTTTTTTCAGTGTTGTTTAATGCTTTGTTTATTAATTTTTGGACAGGTTCTGTGATCCAGTCAAAATTAACCATCACACCAATGTCATTGGTAGCTCGGTATGTTAATGATATCGCCAGTGGTGATAAAACCATTGATGACATCCAACAGCCTAAAAATGGAGGGATACCATTTTCCTGAGCTACTTTTTTTCCGAAAGTATTAATGAAATGGAAGATGATGAATATCAATACCGCAAAAACTATCGGTAATCCCAATCCTCCTTTTCGGATAATAGCACCTAGTGGCGCTCCGATAAAGAACATAAGAAGGCAAGAGAAAGCAACTACGAACTTGTCGTGCAGTGCAATCCAGTGTTTGTTTATGTTTTTTTGCTTTTCAAACAAATCATTTTTGTTGTTCTGTATTGAAAAATCCGTGCTGTTAATATTGTTCAGGGCAGTTTCGAAAATTTGATTTCTTTCATATGGCGTAAAAGAAGCCAGTACATCGTCAGCGCTTTTAAATTTTCCGGATGAAGTATAATGTTTCGGTCTCAATGTAAATTCAATACCTTGAGAGATGTTTTCCGTAAACGAAACAACATCTTTGTTATAGTTTTTTTGAAGCGAATCGATAGTGAAATTCAATTCGCTCACGTTTAACATCGTATTTGTGTTTGCGATTTCACCTTCCGTTTCTTTTTTATTTAAACTGGTAAGGTCGATATTGATTGTATATTTTTTAAAAGTGGCTTTGGCAAAAGGAAGCTTCTGCTGTTCTTCGTATTTTTTAGGGGTAATATCTTCATAATAATAGCCGTCAATCAGATCCAGTTTGAGGATGTTTGAGCCTTCTTCGCTTTTGAGAATACCTCTGTTGGCTTTTATGACTGTTTTATTTCCAAATCCTTGGGCTGATTTAACGTGCATGGTTACACCTTCCAGTAATTCGCCGTTTTCTCCCGCTTTTTTATCTACTTTGATATTGGAATTTCCAATGGTGTTGAACTGTCCTTCGGCAATTGCCATGGCTGGCTTTGTTTGCAGAATGTCTTTTCGGAGATTGATGAATTTATATTCAGCCTTTGGAATCACGGTATTGGCAAAAAAGAATGCGGCAAAACTCAGTAAAAAGATGAAAACGGTCAATGCTTTCATAGCTCTTCCTAAAGAAATTCCGGCCGATTTCATGGCAGCAAATTCATAATTTTCGGCAAAACTTCCGAAAGTCATAATGGAAGCCAGTAATATCGAAAGCGGTAAAACTAAAGGAACGATTTTTGGCGAATAGAAAACAAGGAATTTTACGACTACAATGTAATCGAGGTTTTTACCTGCCAATTCGGAAATAAACAGCCAGATACCTTGTAAAATGAATATGAAAAAAAGAATTACAAATACCGAAGTAAATGTAGTTAGGAACGATTTAAGAATGTAACGATCTAAAATTTTCACCCGAAATCTAGTCTAAATTATTGATGTAGTAATTAGGATATTTACTCTGGGTAAAGGTAAAATGATTTTTCGAAATAGGTTGATTAGTTTTAAAAGAATTAACTACAATCGTGGTTTTAGAGCCGTTTTTATTCATTTCAATTAGGTTATAGATGTTTTTTGTCTGTGCATCTATTCCTAGTAAAATTTCTTTTCGGTTGTCTTTTGGGTTTATTGGAACCAACTTTACATATTGAATCTGTCTTCCTTTGATGTTCTGTAAGATATCCCATGAATATTTGAATCCGGAATTGAAGAAGGTAAGCATTTTAGCCGGTGTCAAAGTGTTCGGGTCATTATCGTCGTGTTTGGAAATCGTGATTTCTTCGTCTTCCGGTACAATGGTATAATTCTTCTTTCCGTCAAAAATTTTGGTTACACCCATGAAATTCAGAACGTATTGATTGCCTTTCAGTGTAACATTCCCTTTGCTTTCCTGATCGATATTTTGTTTTAAATTCTGTACAGAATAGCTGAAGTTAATTACGATATTATCATAACTTTTTACTTTGGCTGTAACATCGTCCAATAGTTCTTTGGCTTTTTGTGAATTCTGAGCGGTTGTTGGAAAGCACATGAATAAAGCAAAAACAAGCGCAATCATGGTTTTGCCAAGAAATAGGGGAGTATTTTTATATAGGTGTATTTTCGATTTCATTTTTACATATTATTTTGTTCGCTAGCTAGAAAATGTTCCAGAGCTACCAGGTCAGGAATATTAACGCTTCTAGCCTTACTGCCTTCAAACGGGCCAACAATTCCGGCAGCTTCCAGCTGATCGATCAGTCGGCCGGCGCGGTTGTAACCCAATTTAAGTTTTCGTTGCAGTAATGATGCAGATCCCTGTTGTGCCGTAACAATGATTTCTGCAGCTTCCCTGAACATAGAATCTCTTTCTGAAATATCTATATCAAGACTTATGCCACTTTCTTCGCCAACGTATTCCGGAAGCAGATAAGCGTTGGGATAAGCCTTTTGCGAACCGATATACTCCGTGATTTTTTCCACTTCAGGTGTATCTACGAAAGCGCATTGTACACGTACGATATCGTTACCTTGAGTATATAATAAATCTCCTCGACCTATCAGTTGATCGGCACCGCCGGTATCCAAAATCGTTCTTGAGTCGATTTTTGACGTTACCCTAAAGGCAATTCGGGCAGGGAAATTCGCTTTAATCATACCCGTAATTACGTTTACCGAAGGACGTTGAGTAGCAATAATAAGGTGAATTCCGATAGCACGTGCCAACTGAGCCAAACGGGCAATTGGTGTTTCTACCTCTTTTCCTGCGGTCATAATCAAATCGGCGAACTCATCAACAACCAAAACGATATATGGTAAAAAGCGGTGTCCGTTTTCCGGATTCAGTTTGCGTTGTTTGAATTTTTCGTTGTATTCCTTAATGTTACGAACCATCGCGTCTTTCAGTAAAGAATAACGGTTGTCCATCTCGATACAAAGCGAGTTCAGTGTATAGATTACTTTCGTGTTATCTGTGATAATAGCATCACCATCATCCGGAAGCTTTGCCAGATAATGTCTTTCAATTTTATTGAAAAGGGTAAGTTCTACTTTTTTCGGATCCACTAAAACAAATTTCACTTCTGCTGGGTGCTTTTTATACAAAATAGATGTAAGTACGGCATTCAATCCAACCGATTTACCTTGTCCGGTAGCACCAGCCATCAATAAGTGTGGCATTTTGGCCAAGTCGACAACAAAAGTTTCATTCGAGATGGTTTTACCTAAAGCAATCGGCAATTCCATTTCGGCGGTCTGGAATTTTGGTGAAGCAATTACGCTTTT
This sequence comes from Flavobacterium enshiense DK69, assembly GCF_000498495.1. GTDB lineage: Bacteria > Bacteroidota > Bacteroidia > Flavobacteriales > Flavobacteriaceae > Flavobacterium > Flavobacterium enshiense. Next base: position 4,633 of record NZ_AVCS01000004.1, read on the forward strand.
CATCGAAACCATGGTCGGATTGTTGTTCGGAACCTCAATACCAATGGTTCCTTTGCCCGGAATAGGAGCGATGATACGGATACCTAACGCCGCTAATGAAAGTGCGATATCGTCTTCAAGATTTTTAATTTTTGAAATTCGTATACCGGCCTCCGGGACGATTTCATATAAGGTAACTGTCGGACCAACAGTGGCTTTGATTTGGGAGATTCCGATGTTGTAGTTTTTTAGGGTGTCTACAATTCGGTTTTTATTTTCTTCCAGTTCCGCCTGATTGATGGTAATTCCTCCAGACGAATATTCTTTTAAAAGATCAATCGATGGGAATTGGTAATTTGATAACTCTAATGTCGGATCAAATTCGCCAAAATCCTGAACTAATCGTGCTGCCAGATTCTCTTCAACAGTTGTTTCTTCTTCTATTTTTTCGATGGTAAAACTATCGTCATCAGTATGAATAATCTCTGATTTAGACGTTTCCGGAACCACAGGAGTTACTGTGTCAAGAATATGAGGAACTGCAACTGGAGGAACGGGTTTCAGTGTGATTTCAGATGGATGCTCAATCGTCGGTTTTAAAGCGTCCTTGTTTATTTCAAAAGCTGAAGGAACGGTTTTTAATTCGATGTTAGACAAAATCTCGTCGTCTTCGGCATCATTGAAATCAAGACTCGGATTTGAAGTCGGAACTTCTACTTCCTCAATAAAATCATTGCTGTCGTTGATGTCGGTAACTAGTGGGGTAGGGGTGTTTATATTGTTTTCAGTAACTTCTTTCCCTTCATTTAATTCTTCTTCAAATGATCGGCTTCTGCTTTCGAAGAAGTTTTTAATTCCTTCAGTAGAAATCTTGATTTTTAATATCAGATAAACGATAACCCCAAAAAGAAGTGCCAGGAATGTTCCTGTTTTACCTATATAATCCTGAGCGAAAAGGTTCATTTCATAACCGATTACGCCTCCTAATTGCGGGATATAATTCCAAAAGAAGCCGCAAAGAATGGAAATGATTACCATGGCAAACATATCCCAGAAAATGGAACTCTTCAGTTTAGCTAATGAAATGTCAACTAAAAGGTAGGCGCCGGCTAAAAAGAAAAGGCGGACTAACAAAAATGAGGAAACCCCGAATCCTTTATATAGAAAGAAATCAGACAAATAAGCTCCGAATTTCCCTAGCCAGTTATAGGTTTTCTCGCTTCTGTCGGCAAATGAGCCTAGTGCACTTTGGTCATATTCCCCATAAATATAGTAGGAAACAAAGGAAAGCAGTAAAGCGACTGCAAATAAAACGAGCAAAGCCCCAAAAAGGACTTTGTTTCTGCGGTTTAATTTCCAAGGAGTTTTTGGAGTTCCGTCGTTAGATTTTGGTTCAGATGTTTCTTTTTTTGATGTCTTCGCCATTTAGAATACTAAAATTTGGTAAAAAATAGATAATCGTTTCTAAATTAGATTATTCTTGGTAAATATATGATTAATCCGATTGTGATTGCAGCCATGGCAGCGAAAAAAACGGCACCGGCAGCAATATCCTTGATGAAACCGATTTTTTCATGATAATCGGGATGAATAAAATCGGCCATTTTTTCAACAGCCGTATTCAAGCCTTCAATACTTAATACCAAACCGAAAATCAGGATCTGAAACATCCATTCGGTTTGCGTAATATTAAAATAAAATCCGGCAGCAATCATAAGCACAGCAATCGAGGACTGAACCATGACGCTGTGCTCGGTAGTAATCAGTTTTATAGCGCCTTTTACTGCAAATCCAACACTTTTTATTCGTCCTGAAATAAAGGTGTTATCTTTGTTTATTTCCATTAAAGTGCAGCTAAAGCTTTTTCGTAATTAGGTTCGTCAACGATATCTTCAACCTGTTCTGCATGTTTCACAACTCCGTTTTCATCCAAAACGATTACCACACGGGAATGTAATCCTGTCAAAGGTCCGTCAGTAATGGTTAATCCGTATGTTTCTCCGAAAGAACCGTCTCTGAAATCCGATAGGTTAACCACATTTTCCAAACCTTCAGCACCACAAAAACGATTTTGTGCAAATGGTAAGTCACGAGAAATACATAGTACTTTCGTGTTTGTTAAGTTACTCGCTGTTTCATTGAATTTACGAACCGAAGTAGCACAAGTGCTTGTGTCGATACTTGGGAATATATTTAAAACCAATTTACTTCCTTTGAAATCGGTTAATGAAACCGTTGATAAATCAGTTTTTACTAAAGTGAAGTCTGATGCCTGTGTACCTACCTGAGGTAATGAACCCGTTGTGTTTACTGGGTTTCCTTTTAATTTTATCTGAGCCATTTTTTCTGTTTTTTAGAGTTTCAAAAGTAATGAATTTATTTGAGAATTAGTTTTTTGCCGAATTGCTTTTTTAATTCATTTGTTTATCGTAATATTGCAATATAAAAATATATAAAATGGGAGCTTCAAAATCAGAATTCTTTTCGGAGCAGCAAAATGAAATGGCTTCTTTGTTCAAGGCTATTTCGCATCCGGCAAGAGTGGCAATAATAGAGTATCTGTTAAGAGTAGATTCGTGTATTTGCGGCGATATCGTAAACGAATTGCCATTGGCGCAGCCTACAGTTTCCCAGCATCTGAAGGAATTGAAAAGTGTTGGGATCATTAAGGGAAATATCGAAGGTACAGCGATTTGTTATTGCTTAAATCCGGACACTATGAAAAAACTGGAAAATTATTTTTCAGGAATATCAAATAATCTAATAATGAAATGTTGTTAATATAAAATACTGTAATTATGAGACTATCAGAAATTAAAGAAGTATTGAAAACAGTTGAAACGGTAAACTTTCAATTGCCTGACGGAAGTTTTGTTCCGGAGCATTTTCACGTAACTGAAATAGGGGAGATTACCAAAAATTTTATCGACTGTGGTGGAACGGTTCGAAAAGAAACCGTTGTTAATTTTCAGCTTTGGGATGCAAATGATTACGATCATCGTTTAAAACCGCAAAAGCTGTCACACATCATCGAATTATCGGAAAAAATATTGAATATTGACGATAATGAAATTGAAGTGGAATACCAATCTGAAACTATCGGAAAGTATGATTTGGATTTTAATGGAACCAATTTTGTCATGGTAGCCAAAAAAACGGCCTGTCTTGCAAAGGATAATTGTGGTATTCCGGGTGAAAAACGAAAAGTGTCTTTAAAAGAATTGCAAACACAAACGGCATGTTGCACGCCAAATTCTGCATGCTGCTAATATTAATCTGAAATTTATAATGAAAGAAAAGATTTTAAAGTATAAAAAACCAATCATCATAACCACTTCGGTTATTTTGCTTCAGCTTATTTTTGGATTCGACGCTAAATTCTGTATCATCAATATGATATGGTTGTTTGTTTAAAATGATGAAAAAGAACATTTTAGTACTTTGTACTGGTAACAGTTGCAGAAGTCAGATAGCGGAAGGGTACCTACGTTACTTTTCAAAAGAGAAGGCCAACGTTTATAGTGCCGGGGTAGAAACTCATGGTGTTAACCCGAAGGCTGTAGCAATAATGGAGGAAGACGGAATCGATATTTCCAATCATACTTCAAATAATATTGATGAATATTACGGAATCCAGTTTGATTTTGTAATAACCGTGTGTGATAATGCAAAAGAACGCTGCCCGTTTTTCCCAAGCAATGCCGTGAAATTTCATCATAATTTTACGGATCCTGCCAAAGCTATTGGAAATGAAGAGGAAATTATGAATCAGTTCCGATTAGTTCGCGGGGAAATAAAAATGTATTGTAAGCAATTTGTCGAGGAAAATTTGTAATTCAAATCGCTATTCCGGATAATGAAAAAGCCTTTCTTGTTAAAAGAAGGGCTTTGGTATGGAAAATATTATTTGTCGATGGAACCCAAAACACGTTGCATGAACGTATTTAATGCTTCTTTTTTATCGGTTCCTTCTTTTATCATTTTGTTTACTTCCAGTGCACCATACATATTGGAAAGTAATTCGCCAATAACATCCAGTTCTTCATCTTTTAATGAAGGAACTTCCGTTAAGGCTTCCAATACTTCGATGGTTTCTACAATGTAATCCTGATCGTTTTCTTCAATGAACTGAGTCAGGTGTTTTATTACTGGTAACTTCATTTTTTCTTTTTGAGATTATTTAGATATTAGACTAATTTAGATTGTTAGACTTTTGGATTATTTAGATTAATGACGTTAGGATTTTGCCTTGTTTGAACATCGTTGGAATTCTGAATGTCTGCAAAATCGATTTATCCAAACCATCCAACTTTCTAAAAATCTAATATTCTAAAAATCTAAAATTCTGTCTAAACTATTTCGTTAACCAAATCCGTCAAAACTTCCGCTTTGTTGGTTTGTGTTTCGTTTACCAGTTTTCCGTTTACGAAAGTTGCAAATGTTGGAAGGTTGGAAACATTGGCCAATTTTCTTGATTCCGGAGAATTTTCAGCATCGACTAAAACAAAAGCAATACTTTCATTTTCAGTTGAAAGTTTCTTGAACTTCGGTTTCATGATTCGGCAGTTCCCGCACCATGAGGCAGAAAATTGCACTACCACTTTTTCGTTTGTGTCAACTATATTTTGAAGCGTGTCTTCGTTTAATTCTATTAACATGGCGTTTTTGATTTTTTAATTTAAACCCCAAATCCCAATTTTTATTGGAATTTGGAGTTTTGTATAGGTTTTACTTATTAGTTTTTGCTTAAGTAAGCAGCAGTACTTAATCTGTCAGCTGTCATAGCTTCTTTTCCGTTTTCCCAGTTAGCAGGACAAACTTCACCTTTAGTCTGAACGTGAGTGTATGCGTCGATTAAACGTAAGTACTCACCAACATTTCTTCCTAATGGCATATCGTTTACGCTTTCGTGGAAAATTTTTCCAGTCTCGTCAATTAAGTAAGTAGCTCTGTAAGGAACGTTTGAACCTTCGATTAAATAATCTCCTGTTTCTTCGTTGAATACTTCTTCAGCATCTAAAATTCCTAAAGCAGTTGATAAGTTTCTTGTAGTATCAGCTAATAAAGGGTAAGTAACACCTTCGATTCCACCGTTTGCTTTTGGAGTGTTTAACCATGCAAAGTGAACTTCGTTAGTGTCACAAGAAGCACCGATTACGATAGTGTTTTTTGCATTGAATTCCGGTAAAGCAGCCTGGAAAGCGTGTAATTCTGTTGGACAAACGAAAGTGAAATCTTTCGGATACCAGAATAATAATACTTTTTTATTGTTTTTTGTAGCTTCTTCAAGAATGTTGATTCTTAAGTTATCACCCATTTCTGAAATAGCATCTACGGTAATGTTCGGGAATTTTTTTCCTACTAATGACATAATGTATCGGTTTTTAAAGATTATTGTTTTTTGAACAGCACAAAAGTAGCGATTACTACCTTGCTTTGGTATTACCTTTTATTATAATTTTTTATTTCATGATAGTAAATACTTATCGAACCGTTTTTTTAAATTTTCAGGTCTAAAATGTTATTTATTGAATTGGTTTTATATATTTGTTTCCCTCAAAAAAGCAGGGATATTCTGTGATTTTTAAGGTTTTTACCAACAAACAAACACTATTTACAAAGAATTTATATGTCTTTTACCAATTTATTCAGAAGAAAATCAACATCAACTATATTGAAACAGGGTGGGGATGGAGATCATGCCTCCGGACTGCAAAAAGTACTTACCGTTCGCGATTTAACCTTTTTCGGGATTGCAGCGATTATTGGTGGCGGAACTTTTTCCGCTATTGGGAACGCCTGTTTTTCAGGTGGTCCCGGTGTGACACTTTTGTATATTATTTGTGCCATCGCTTGCGGATTTACAGCTATGTGTTATGCCGAATTCGCTTCACGTGTGCCCGTTTCCGGTAGTGCTTATACATATGCCTATGTTTCTTTTGGTGAATTATTCGCATGGATTATCGGTTGGGCATTGATTATGGAATATTCCATCGGAAATATTTATATCGCCTTTTCATGGAGTGGTTATTTTACCAATTTGTTGGAGAGTTTTCACATCCATTTGCCGGAGTGGTTAACGATTAATTATCAGTCGGCTCATTCTGCTTTCCTAGAAAATAAAGCCGGAGAAGGTTTCAATGCATGGCAAAACGCGCCGATGTTGGGGAGCCTGAAAGTGATTTTTGATTTACCGGCTGTGGTGATTAATTTGTTGATTACCTATTTGGTTTATAAAGGAACCAAAGAGTCTAAAAACTTCAGTAACGTAATGGTAATCATTAAACTGGTGATTATCGCCTTGGTAATTGCTGTTGGTGTTTTCTATGTAGATATCGACAACTGGACACCATTTATGCCGAATGGTTTTGGCGGTGTTATGGCCGGGGTATCGGCAGTGTTCTTTGCATATATCGGTTTTGATGCCGTTTCGACTTTGGCAGAAGAAAGTAAAAACCCGCAACGCGATTTGCCTAAAGGAATGATTTATTCATTGGTGATTTGTACCGCGATTTATATCATTTTGGCCTTGGTTTTAACCGGTATGGTAAAATACGATTTATTGGGTGTAACCGATCCATTAGCTGAAATCTTTGCTTTAAAAGGGGTGAAATGGATGTTGTTCATTGTGTCCATTGCGGCCGTTGTGGCGATGACCAGTGTGATGCTGGTGTTTCAGATGGGACAGCCGAGAATCTGGATGACCATGAGCCGTGACGGATTGATGCCGAAGAAATTTGCGGAAATTCATCCGAAGCATAAAACGCCGGGATTTGCAACAATCGTGACCGGTTTAGTGGTAGGTCTGCCGATTTTCTTTACCGATGAGAATTTCGTATTGGATTTTACAAGTATCGGTACTTTATTCGCCTTCGTATTGGTTTGCGGCGGTGTATTGCTGCTGTCGCCACAGAGTGAAGAAGAATTGGCTGAACGCAAAAACAATGGTAAATTCAGAATACCATACATAAATTCGAAGTTTATTTTCCCAGCTATCGTGGTGGGAACCATCTTTATCGTAAGCTATGTTTTCCCAACTTTCTTTACCGATACGTTTGATTTCTCGGGAGACAAATTCGCGACAAATATTTCCATGGTGGTATTCTTTGTTTTATGTGGTGTTATGGCGGTGATGGCGTTCCTTAAAAACCTTTCGTTAATTCCGTTATTAGGATTGATTTCCTGTTGTTACCTGTTAACCGGGATGGCGGTTTCCAACTGGAAATGGTTCGGAGTTTGGCTGATAATCGGGTTAGTATTCTATTTCAGTTTCGGCTATAAAAACAGTAAGTTGAATTTCAATAGAATTAAAGCAACGATAGAAGATTAAGTTTTACGACAGAATTATAAATAATGAATCCCGGGTAATGCTCGGGATTTTTTGTTTTTTATGAATTTTTTCGATAACGGAATTACAATGTTATAAAGAGTTTTATGCAATTACTTGGTATTCTAGTAAGATTTTTTTTAGTAAATTGTCCAAGTGTTAAGTTTTAAAAAGATATAAATAAATGCAAAAAATTATATTTCTTTTGGCAGTTATAAGTTTTAATACTGTATCATCCCAAAAGATAACTTCGGGTAAAAAGATTAAGAGCACAAGGGAAAAATTACTGTTTCTTAATGACTCCATCCAAAACTATAAACTGTTTTCGATAGACGGCGATTATGGACACAGTGGATTTACGGGATCAGAAGCAACAATTGATAGATTTTATCAGCATTGGTACAACGAATCATTTGTCCATTACATAAATAATAAGAGGGATTTCGATGATGAAGGGAAATTAATTCATGAAATTTGGTTTGACAAAGCAGATGATTTTGAAAGAGAGTATGATTATAAGTACAATGAATCGGATAGTTTAAGTCAAATCATTGAAAAAAGAGATAAGGAAGGAAAAAGCATTAATTATACAAATATTACTTATAATTTTTTGGAAAAGAAACAAAGTACTTTGACTTTTTGGAATGATTATCCTAATGATTTTCAACTTGAATTATACAGTTATGATGATAAGGATAGGCTAAAAACGATAGAGTTTTTATCAGAAGAAGGGAGATCAAAAATTAATTATTACAATTATAATTCTAAAGACAAAATTCGAGAATCGATTATTCATCAACCTCTCGCTTTTAAGGATCTTGATGGAAGATCTTATACACAAGTAAGGGATTCATTAGGGACTTTTTTTGTTTTATATAAAAATGTATACGATGAAAGTGGAAGATTAATAGAGAGACATGATTTTTGTGCACCGGAATATAAGAAAGGTAGTTATTTAACTTATAAAACATTTTTTAAATATGATGATTTTGATAATTTGTTAGAGGAGAAAAGAATTCCTTCATTTTCTAAAATGACTTTTTTGAGTACATATAGATATGATAAAAAAAATAGAAAAATTTTCGAATCGGATGCCACAATAGGGCATGATAGTGGGTGGGATTTTGAAAAACAGTTTTTTTATAAAGGTAATAATTTGGTGAAAATCATTATTAAGAATAAAAAACAGAAGCCAGTTATTGTCGATTTAGGTTATAAATACGATAAATACGGAAATTGGATAGAGCAGACAAAATCCATAAACGGCAAAAAGTTATTTGTTTGGAAAAGAGAGATTGTCTATTATCAATATTAAATAAAAAATCCGCTGCTTTCACAACGGATTAATTTATAAATTATATGATTTTATCAATTGATTACTTCAAATGTGTATTGAAATAATCAGCGATTTTAGCATACATGTGAATTCTGTCTCTTCCGCCCACATTATGTTCGTGGTTAGGGTATAAGAAGTAATCTACTTGCTTGCCTGCTTTGATACATGCTTCGACAAAGTTCATACTCTGTTGTTGAACTACTACGGGATCCTGAGCTCCGTGGATAATCAACAATCTTCCTTTTAAGTCTTTTGCTTTATCCAATAATGAAGCTTTGGCATAACCTTCCGGATTTTCTTGTGGCGTGTCCATGTAGCGCTCTCCGTACATTACCTCGTAATATTTCCAGTCGATTACCGGACCTCCGGCTACACCAACTTTAAATACATTGTTCTGGTTGGTCATTAAAGAAGTAGCCATAAATCCACCAAAACTCCATCCGAAAACACCGATTTTATCAGCATCCACAAACGATTTCGATTTTAGGAATTCAACACCTTTCATTTGGTCAGCCATTTCGTTTACACCTAACTGACGGTGGTTTACATCACAGAATTTCTTTCCGCGGGCATCACTTCCGCGGTTATCCAATGTAAATACCACATATCCTTCCTGCGCCATGTAATAATCGAAGTAACCTCCACCGCCCATCCAACGGTTGTTAACCAATTGAGCATGTGAACCTCCATAAACATAAATCATTACAGGGTATTTTTTAGTAGCGTCAAAATTAGCAGGGTAGATGATTCTTCCGTTTAATGGCGTTTTACCGTCTGCAGAAGTGATGGTTACCAATTCCATTTTAGGCATTTCCACTTTTCCTGTGAACGGGTTTTCGGCTTTTACTAAAGTTGTTGCTTTTTTCGATTTTACATCGATAACCGAAATTTCATTTGGAGTGCTAACATTGCTATATTGATCCAAAATCATTGTGCCGTCTGAAGAAACCGTAGCATTGTGTGTTCCGGAAATTGATGTTAATTGAACTGTTTTTCCTGATTTGATATCAACCTGATATAATTGTCTGTCTAAACCGTTGTTCGCTGTTCCGATGTAATTGATTTTTGTGTTTTTAGCATCAAAACCTAAAAAGTCTTTTACGATCACATCTTTGTAGCCCAGGTTTTTCAATAGTTTACCGTCAGTGTTGTACAAATACATTTGGTTGAAACCATTGATATCCGTCTGATAAATGAATTGGTTCGGGTTATTAGGAACAAAAGTTAAAGCATGTTGAGGCTCAACCCAAGTTGATGCTTTTTCTTCGAATAATGTTTTTACGAAAGCACCTGTTTTTGCATCGTATTTGTTGAATTTCAGGTGATTTTGCTCACGGTTCAATATTCCGATGAAAATGTATTTACCTGTCGGCTCCCATGAAACCATGGTTAAATACTGCTCTTTTGGTTCACCGGTTTGAACGGTAACTTTTTTACCTGTAGCAACATCATAAATTACAAGCGTAACATTTTCACTTGTCATTCCGGCCATCGGGTATTTAACATCCTTGTTTGCTGCTTCACGCTCGTTCCAGTTGATGATAGGGTAGTTGCCCACCATAGTTTCATCTTTTCTGTAGTAAGCCAGTTGTGTTCCGGCTTCGTTCCACCACATACCACGGTCGATACCGAATTCCTGACGATGAACATAATCATTACCGTTCACAATTCCTTGATTTTCATCGTTGGTTACTTCGATTACTTTTCCTGAAGCATCGGTAATTTTGATGTTGTTACCTTTTAACCATGCTGTATTGTTGTTTGAAGAAAATGCTGCGCTGGTGCCTGATGCATCAAAAGCTACAGCAGTTGTGATTTGTTTAGTAACGATATCATAGGTTACTTTATAATTGTTCTTCTTTCCGGAAATTTCTGTCTCAAACGTATTAGCTGTTTTCCAGTTTATGGAAGCAGGAAATGTTCTTACCGAAAACTCATCATTCGGGAATTTTGTTTTCAGAGCGCTTTCTAATTCAGTTTTTGTTGTTAAAGTGCTTTCCTTCCAAGAAGTTGCCGCGCTCTTCTCAAATAATGTGGAAAAATCTGCACTTAAATAAGTGATTGACTTAGAGTCTTTACGCCATTGTTGGGCAGTTTGTGTGGTTGGAGCATATTTTCTTCCACCCATTACAGTTTCTTCGATAGTCAGGGCTCGTTGCGCGAATGTCATAGAACCTGTTAGAAGACAGAATAAAGTAAATTTGTTCATTGTTCGATTAAATAATTTGATGGCTAATTTATATAAACTTTATAATCTGATGTTGTAAAGGAATCCTAAAAATCAACCGCTCTGAGGAATAGTTACAATTTTAACAAATTTGTTATAAATCACAATTAAATATCAAGTATTTAGTGTGTTGTTTGTAATAAAAAAAAGTTAATTTTAAAATTGTAAAATCTTAAATAAGAATAAGATGGGAAAAAACTTTACTCGAATCGTGTTTCTTTTGTTTTTCTTTTCTCTGTCAATTTCAGGCAGATTAATGGCACAAACAAATTGTGAGACACCTGCGAACTTAACGGCAGCGAATATTGGTCCGACAGGAGCGGTGCTGTATATAGGTACCACTGCGAACGCAGGGACGTACAATATTCGTTACCATGGTCCGGGGCAAACGACTTGGACTACGCTAAACAATGTAACCGTTCCGTTTCAATTAGGAAATTTAACTTGTAACACTGCCTATGAATGGCAGGCACAGCGAGTTTGTGGTGTAACGCCTAACAATGCACCTATTTTAAGTGCATGGTCTTTAGGGGCAGCATTTACTACTTCGTCTTGCTCTACACCAACTTGTCCTGTTCCGACGTATTTGTCAACAACCAATATTACCCAAACAGGTGCAGTGCTTAATTTAGGATCTATTGCTAATACCGGAATTTTTAATATCCGATATCGCGTTCCGAATGCGCCAAACTATATTGTCGTTAGCAATGTTACGATGCCTTACCAACTAGGCAATTTGACTTGTCATACAGGTTATGAATGGCAGGCACAAAAAGTCTGTGCTAATTCGGCAGGGACAGCTGCATTAAGTGATTGGTCACCAGCAGTAGCTTTCACAACAGAAGCTTGCCCTCAGCCATCACCTTGTCCGGTTCCTGCTAATTTAACAGCAACGAACATCAGTCAAACGGGGGCGGTGCTTCATTTTGGAACAACTGCAAATTCGGGAAGATATAACATCCGTTATCATGGTCCGAATTCCACAACTTGGATTACTGTAGATAATGTTACTGTTCCGTTCCAGTTGGGCAATTTAACTTGCCATACAACCTACGAATGGCAGGCACAGCAGATTTGTACCGTTACAGGAGCTACAAATTACAATTTAAGCGATTGGTCGATTGGAGCAGCATTTACTACGGCTGCTTGTCCGGCGCCAACCTGCCCTGTGCCAACTTACTTGTCAACAACAAATATCAGCCAAACGGGCGCAGTGCTTAATTTAGGAACTCTTGCCAATAACGGAACTTTCAATATCCGTTATCGCGTTCCGAATGCAGCAAACTATATTGTCGTTAGCAATGTTACGATGCCTCACCAACTTGGCAATTTGACTTGTCATACAGCGTACGAATGGCAGGCACAAAAAGTTTGTACTAGCGCAGATAATTCAACGACTATTTTAAGTGATTGGTCCACAGCAGTGGCTTTCGGTACGACGGAATGTCCGGCTGCAATTTGTCCGGTTCCAACAAACCTGTCTGCAACGAATATTACCCAGACAGGGGCAGTGCTTTCCGTTGGTGCTAACCCAACTAATGGAGTGTATAATATTCGTTACCATGGCCCTAACTCTGCAACTTGGATTATGCTTAACAACGTTACGGTTCCATTCCAATTAAGGGAATTGATGTGTAATACTGGTTATGAATGGCAGGCTCAAAGAGTTTGCGCCAATACAGGTACAACAACCGGGGCTTTAAGTGATTGGTCTGTAGGAGCTGCTTTCACAACAGCTACTTGTCCTCAAACAACTTGTCCGGTACCAACCAATTTAATGGCAACAAATATCAGTCAGACAGGAGCAGTGCTTAATGCGGGTACTACAACTGCCACAGGAATGTACAATATTCGTTACCACGGTCCGAATTCTATAAACTGGATTGTTATTAATAATGCTACAATGCCCTACCAGTTACGTGAGTTGACTTGTCATACAGCTTATGAATGGCAAGTACAAAGAATATGTGCTAATTCAGCAGGAACAACAGCTGTTTTAAGCGACTGGTCCGTTGGAGCATCTTTCACTACTGCCAATTGTCCAACGCCAACTTGTCCTGTTCCGACGTATTTGTCAACAACGAATATTACTCAGACAGGTGCAGTGCTTAATTTAGGATCTATTGCTAATACAGGAACTTTTAATATCCGATATCGTGTTCCGAATGCACCAAACTTTATTGTTATCAATAATGTTACGATGCCTTATCAATTGGGTAATTTGACTTGTCATACAGCATACGAATGGCAGGCTCAAAAAGTTTGTGCAAATGCAGATAATTCAACAGCTGTTTTAAGCGATTGGTCAGTTGCAGTGGCATTCACAACGGCTGCATGTTCTGATCCTGCACCTTGTTCTGTTCCTGTTAATTTAACTGTATCGAACATCACCCAAACGGGAGCGGTGCTTCATTTTGGAAGCAGTACAGCGACAGGAAGATATAACATCCGTTATCATGGTCCAAACTCTGCAACCTGGATTATGCTTAACAATGTTACGGTTCCGTTCCAGTTGGGTAATTTGACTTGTCACACAACTTATGAATGGCAGGCACAACAGATTTGTGGCACTCCAGGTACTGTGAACAATAATTTAAGTCCGTGGTCAGTTGGAACAGCATTCACAACAGCGGCTTGTCCTGATACAGCTTGTTCGACACCAACTAATTTAACAGCAACGAATATTGGTCCGAATGGAGCGGTGCTTCACTTTGGAACAACTGCAACTGACGGAAGATATAACATCCGTTATCATGGACCGAATTCCACGACTTGGATTACATTGAGCAATGTTACTGTTCCATTTCAGTTAAGAGAATTGATGTGTAATACAAGATATGAATGGCAGGCACAGAAGATTTGTGGTACAACGCCTAATGGAGCAGTTGCTTTAAGTCCTTGGTCTGTTGGGGCAGGGTTTGCTACGGCTGCTTGTCCGGTGCCAACTTGTCCAATCCCGACAAATTTATCTGCTACAAATATCAGTCAAAACGGAGCGTTACTTCATTGGAATGGTATTACAGGTGTCGTTGCTTATATTGTTCGATACAAGCCGGCTAATACAGATACGGCGTTTACAACTGTTACATCAACGACTAACTCAATTCAGATTGGTAATTTGGCTATTGGAACCGTTTATGTATGGCAGGTATCGGCTGTTTGTTCTAACGGAACTACTTTAGCAGCTAACTGGTCGCCACAATCTAGATTTATGACTCGTTCTCAGATGTTAGTATATCCTAATCCGGGCAATGGAATGGTTTCTGTTTCTTACTCATCTCACAAAGTAGCTCCAGTTCAAGTTAAATTGTTGGATCTTTACGGAAAAGAGATAATTGTACAAAACAGAGACGCTGTTGAAGGAAATAATGTGTTTGGAATAAATACTTCCGGAGTAGCGGACGGTTTGTATATGATAGGTGTTTATGCTGACGGTACTTTAACTGCTACAAAAGTTATTATCAAACATTAGTACAAATTCTAAAGAATAATTTTAATTATAAAAGTCGGTTGGAAAATAATTCCAGCCGATTTTTTTTGATAGGAGGTGAAAAATATAATGGATGAAAATAATAAAAAAATCCGCTCATGATTGCTCATAAGCGGATTTCTAAATACTCTTATTTCTTTTTAAAGTTTTATGAATTTTTTGATTTGTTTGCCTTTTTCAGATTCAATACTTATGAGATAACTTCCTGCTTCCAATTGGTCAACATTCAACGAGATTTCATTGTCATTATTTAGTTCCGATGAAGACTTGATTAATTGGCCAAGCTGATTATAAATTGCAATCGATTTTATCTGATAAAGGTTTTCAAATTTAAGGCTAATTCTATCCTGTACAGGATTTGGATATAAAGTAACAGCATTGTTCTGATTAAATTCATTTATGTCGGCTGTCGACATATCTACTACAGTAGCGCAATTTGTGCCGGTGTATACGATCACATTTCCACTGCTGTTATAGTTGGTATGAACCAAATTATTCTGTTCGCCGTTGTCTACACAAATTCCAGTTAAAGAAGGAAGGTTTTCAAATCGGAAAGCAAAATTCAGCATATCAGGATCACTGTGAGAGTAATGATTGTTTTTTACGTTTATAAAGTTCAGATTTGGATTGTTGCTGCAGAAAAGCTGTTGCACTCCGCTCTGACTACAATCTATCGTAGAAAGTGGTGTTCCCTCAATTGCTAAATGGTAAAGTGTGGTAAGCCCATCCATGTTTATTGAAGTTAATGGATTATAGCTGCATTCCAAATAAGTAACTGAACTTAATGGACTTAAATCGACAGTAGTAATTTGATTTGCTTCAAATAAGAGGAAGGTAATAGTACTTAATCCTGTAAGATCAAGCGTCGTTAAATTATTGTTAGAACAAACTACTTCACGGATTTGTGTTAGCCCGTTAAGATTTAAGCTGGCTAACTGGTTAGAGTTACAAACAAGATATTTTAAGGCTGGTAAAGTACTTACGTTAAGGCTTGGCAGCACATTCATGCTGCAATTCAGTGATTGTAGATTCGGATTGTTATTAAAACTTAAACTGCTGATATGGTTGTCGTAAAGGAACAACTCGGTAAGGTTTATAAAATTATCTGTTGAAAGGGACGTTAAATTATTATGGTTGCAATTAATTTTTTTAAGGGTCGCTAACCCCGAAATATTCAAAGTTGTAATTTCGTTATTGTTGCACTTTAATTCTTCTAGTAAAGATAAACTGCTCACATCTAAATTTGTTATGTGATTGCCTGCACAGTTTAATTTTTTAAGATTGGTAAAATTTTGTATACCATCAAGACTAGCAATATTGCCGGGGTTGAGAACATTAGATGAGGCTACATTTATGGAAACGATGGTTGCTGTTTCACTAACTTCAATTTCATTATTACTGTTTAAGTCAATTACTACATTATTTCCGAAAGCATTTTGGGCAACACTGTTTAATGTATTTGCGGATAATAATTTGGCCTTAAAAGCAGGATCGGAGATAGTGATTATCTGCGCTTTTACTGAGATTGCAACTAACACGAATGAAAATATAAAGCAATACTCTCTCATATGAAGGTTATTTTTTACAAAGATAGTTGTTTTTTTTAAAAAAATCCGCTTATGAGCAATCATGAGCGGATTTTACATTTAAACCAAAATAAACTTCTTAATTATTTACAAACAAAAGTTCCTTATTTAAAATTGAAAGTTCTTCCATGCATTGTTTCATCATGTTGTAGGTTCTTTCAATATCATTATCTAACCCGATAGAAAAACGAATTAATCCGTCTGTTAATCCCATTTCTTTTTGTTCGTCAAGCGGAATTTCAGAAGATGTTGAAGTTCCTGGTGCGCTGAATAAAGTTTTGTAAAACCCTAAACTCACTGCCAAGTAACCCAAGTTTCTTTCCTGCATTAATTCCATCAAAGCGTTGGCTTTGTCTAAAGAACCAACATCAATGGTCATCATACCTCCAAATCCGTATTCCGGATTAATCATGGTTTTGTAAATTTCATGACTTGGGTGCGATTTCAATCCCGGGTAAACCGTTTTGATTCCGTCAGCTTCAAATTTTTCAGCCAAATACTGTGCGTTTTGACTGTGTTGTTTTATACGGATATGAAGCGTGCGAAGGTTTTTCATCACAGACGCCGAACGCATACTGTCCATTGTCGGACCTAATAACATACTGGCACCGTCATTTACATTTTTTAAAGCGTTGATGAATTCCTGTGAAGCACAAACCACACCACCAACAGTATCACTGCTTCCATTGATGTATTTCGTCAAACTGTGGATTACAATATCAGCACCTAATTTAACAGGCGCAACAGATAATGGCGAGAACGTGTTGTCTACCACCAATTTAATATTATGTTTTTTTGCTATTTTAGATAAAGAAGCGATGTCGGCAACTTCCAATAAAGGGTTGCTCACCGTTTCACAGTATAATACTTTTGTATTTGGAGTGATAGCGGCTTCAACCATGTTCAATTTTGTAATATCAACAAAAGTGGTTTGTACGCCCATTCTTGGAGCGAAGTTCTTTAAGAAGGCATATGTTCCGCCATAAATCGTACGACTTGAAACAATATGATCGCCGTTTCCGCACAATTGTAATAAAGTAGGAGTGATTGCGCCCATTCCTGATGCAGCTACGTTTGCGCTTTCGGTTCCTTCCATTGCCGCTAAAGCTTTGTCTAGGTATAAATTACTAGGGGAAGAATGACGGGAATACAAATAACAACCTTCCGCATTACCTTCAAAGGTGTCAAACATCGTTTTAGCTGAAAGGAAAGTATATGTTGAACTGTCAGAAATAGAAGGGTTTACTCCACCAAATTCGCCAAAATACTGTAAATCCTGAATTTTGTCTGCCGGATTAAATTTTTCCATAAATAAGTATTTTTTGTATGTTGTTTCAGTTATATAAAAATCAAAATAAGTTTATTTAAGAAAAAAAATCAACCGATGTTTTGATAATTAGATAATAAAACTATTAAAATTCATTTTTAAAGATGAAATTTGGATTCAGTTTGTTAAATTTGAACCTTTAACCAAAAAATAATCTTCCGATGACATTTGACGCAATCGATAAAAAATTACTGAAACTGTTGCAATCAGACAGTAAACAGACAACAAAAGAGCTTTCACTGAAATTGAATCTTTCGGTTACTGCCGTGTACGAACGTATCAAAAAACTGGAAAAAGAAGGTATAATTGATAAATATGTTGCTTTAGTCAACAAAAACAAGATTGAAAAAGGGTTTGTGGTATTCTGTCATCTGAAATTATTGCAGCATACCAAAGAATTCATCAATCAATTTGAGAAAGAAGTAGTACAGTTGACTGAAGTATTGGAATGCTTTCACGTAAGTGGTGATTACGATTATATCCTGAAAGTGTGTGTTAAAGATATGGAAGAATACCGTGAATTCATGGTTACAAAATTGACCACATTGCAGCATATCGGAAGTACGCACAGTACTTTTATGATTGGTGAAGTAAAAAACACTACAGCTTTTTATATGTAAAAGATTACATTTTTTTGAAAAATATTTGTGTAATGTAAATAAAGGATTACTTTTATGCTTATTAATCAAAAAAATAAATTTATGAAAACTAGACTTCTAAACATTAAAGGTGTTGAAGTGCTTTCCAGAGAAAGTCAAAAAATGATTCAAGGATCCGGAAAAGGTAACCCGGATTTATCCCTTTGCGGATGTTCATGCAGCGGTTCCGTTACAGGTCCGGATTATTGTGTACAATATATAGCATGCCCGCAAGTGTATACTTGTAAGGATGAGATATAACTATTTCCCTAAAAATGCGAAGCCCTAAAAGAGATTTTAGGGTTTTTTTATGTGGTTTTGTGTGATTTTCAATGCCTGGTTGAAATTCTGTAATAAAAAGAAATCATCTTTATTTTCCTAAAATAAACCAACTCGGTATAAACAAAATTCCTTAATTTTGTCACTCGAATTTTTTAAAAACACATCATAAAATAAATACTATGAGTTCATTTGACGTAGTTGTTATTGGTTCAGGTCCCGGCGGGTATGTAGCGGCAATCCGTTGCGCACAGTTGGGAATGAAAACAGCCATTATCGAAAAATATTCAACCCTTGGAGGTACTTGTCTTAATGTAGGATGTATTCCGTCTAAAGCATTGTTGGCTTCCTCTCACCATTACGAAGAATTACAGCACTTTGCAGATCATGGAATCGAGGTTTCGGGAGACGTAAAAGTGAATTTGGAGAAAATGATTGCCCGTAAGCAAGCAGTTGTTGACCAAACTTCAGGTGGAGTAAAATATTTAATGGACAAAAACAACATCACTGTATTCAATGGTGTAGGTTCATTCGAAAATGCAACTACAGTTAATGTTACTAAAGCAGATGGTTCAGTAGAGAAAATTGAAGCTAAGAACACAATTATTGCAACAGGTTCAAAACCATCATCTTTACCATTCATCAAAATTGATAAAGAAAGAATCATTACATCTACCGAAGCTTTAAAATTAACAAAAGTCCCAGAACACCTAGTAATTATTGGTGGTGGAGTAATCGGATTAGAGTTAGGCCAGGTATACTTACGTTTAGGCGCTAAAGTTTCTGTTGTTGAGTTCATGGACAGAATCATTCCGGGAATGGACGGAGGTTTATCTAAAGAATTGACAAAAGTGTTGAAAAAACAGGGAATGAAATTCTACACTTCTCACAAAGTACAAGCTGTTGACAGAGCTGGAGAAGGTGTGGTTGTGAAAGCTGAAAACGCAAAAGGAGAAGTGATTACTTTAGAAGGTGATTATGCTTTGGTTTCAGTAGGTCGTCGTCCTTACACAGACGGATTAAACGCTGATAAAGCCGGTGTTAAAATTACAGAAAGAGGTCAGGTTGAAGTAAACGATCATTTACAAACAACAGCTTCTAACATTTATGCTATCGGAGACGTAGTTCGCGGAGCAATGTTAGCGCACAAAGCTGAAGAAGAAGGAGTAATGGTTGCTGAATATTTAGCAGGTCAAAAACCACATATCGATTATAACTTAATCCCTGGTGTAGTTTATACTTGGCCTGAAGTTGCTGCTGTTGGTAAAACCGAAGAGCAATTGAAAGAAGCAGGTGTAGCTTTCAAATCAGGAAGCTTCCCGTTCAAAGCATTAGGTCGTGCGCGTGCAAGTGCTGATATCGAAGGTTTTGTGAAAATCCTTGCTGATGCTAAAACCGACGAAGTTTTAGGTATCCACATGATTGGTGCCCGTGCGGCAGATTTAATTGCTGAAGCAGTAACAGCAATGGAATTCCGTGCTTCTGCTGAAGATATTTCAAGAATGTCTCATGCACACCCAACGTTCGCTGAAGCTATCAAAGAAGCAGCATTAGCAGCGACGGATAACAGAGCATTACACGTGTAATCCTGAATTATATTAAAATTTAAAACCCGTCTCGCTGTTAGCAACGAGACGGGTTTTCTTTTTTTATTGAAAATAGCTAACTGCCAAATATTCCTTTATAACTTTCCCAGCTGCTGTAAATAAGAAAAACATTTCCCAAAAAGACAAACATCGCAATTGGAAGTCCCGCCGGTATCAAAAAAACATTCATAAGCAAAATATTGATGGAAACCGGTAAAAATACAAGACTGAATAACTTAATGAATTTCCCGGTAAGGAAAGATAACCCACTCAGTAATTCAATGATTTTTACCAATGTTAGCAAATATTTTGTGGCTTTGAATCCTTCAAAAACGGTTTTCAGGTCGCCTGTAAGTGCCGGTTGTTCCCCATAGGTCAAAAAGTACGAAATGGAAGCAAACAGCAACAGCGACCCCAAGAGTACCCTGATGATTATAGTTGCGACTTTCATAACTTTTATTATTTTAAAGGTTTCTACTACAAAGTTAATGAATTAATTAACAGCATGTTATATTTTAGCTTTTCGTTTTGTAGTATTTTTTGTAAATAAAGTAACCTCCGAAAAGAATCAGGATAAAGCCCCACAAACTAACTATAAAAGCAATGATATTCTCCAGGAAATACCAGCCTGTTTTTAAAGAATCCCACAGCTGTAAACCAATATGTGGTCGGTAGGAATCAATACTTTCCTCACTGGCCAGCATTTCGTGTTTGATAGCTTCGTTCTGATAAATCTGAAGGTTTAGCGTGCTGAAATTAACCTGATCCTTCAGCGAAATATTTTTCAATTTACTATTGTCGTTCTGTTCTTTTCTGTCAGCAAGAGTTTGTTCGCCATCTAGTACGGAATTAAGTTTCTTTCCTTTGGTGTCAATCGCTTTTTCAAGTCTTTTATCGTTGGACACAGATCGGTTCTGTGCCATCTGGTTGGCTAGTAATTGCAGTGAAACATCATCGGCTTTAATGATCCTGAAATCCAGAAAGTCAATCTGTTTTGCAATCGTTTTGATTACCGTATCCATTTTGGTGTTCGGAACCCGAATGGTTATGTCGTTTTTGACCTGGTACCTTATGGTTTCTAAAATAATGTCCTTGCTGACTTTGGTCTCGTTTCTTTCCGAAATTTCACTCTGCAGATTGGTATAGGTGACAAAACCTCCAAATTTAGTCGTAGCATCTTCAATCGCATAAGTCGATTTAGCAACGTTTTTGACTTTGAATTTTATCTCGGCCGTCCTTATGAATTTCCTGTCCGAATCTTTTTTCTCAACTGCGGCCGAAGACGAAACGACTTCGGGTGAAACGGTTTCGGTAGTTTCTGATGGGGCATAATCTACTTTTTCTTCCATTTTTTCCTTGCAGGAAACAGCTATGCCAAATACAAGCAAAGCCAGGCCAAGTCCGGTGACTGTTTTCATAAAATTACTATTTAAAGGGTTAGCATTACTTAATGTTGTAATAGTAATTTTCAGTCAATAGGTTCCGGCTTTATTTGGTTGATTTTATTGTTTTGGTTTCAATAAAAACCGTGCCAGAAATTTCGTAATCCAGATTAGGTATTAAATTTATTTTTTACAAGTTATTTTATTCTTGATGAAGTGATGGTTACATCGGCTGTTGCCCAGCTTTTTGCAATCAGTTGTTCCATTTCTTTTACTTTTTCTTTGTTGTTGAGTTTTTCATAAGCCAATTTCAATCCATGATAAGCCCAGCCATTTTTCGGTAATCGTTTTAGATCTTCTTCATAAACTTTAATGGCTTCATTGTATTTGCCGTCTTCAATAAAAATGGTTCCTAAATGATGGCGCACAGAGAAAAACCAATCCGGTGGTTCATTGTAATTCAGGCCATCTTCAATAACGATGGCTTTTTGAAGCGCATGGATGCTTTGGGTATAGTCTTTTTCGTGAGCTAAAATTTCAGCATCCAATACTTTGGCTGCAATATTTACGATTGAACTCATTGAATTTATTTGCCAAATGGACATTTTTTCAAGTGATTTGTCGTTGGCTAACACCTGCAGTCGTATCAATTCGGATTTGGCTTTGCGTAAATCATTTTTTCCTAAATAAGCCATTCCTCTGGCATAGTGTGAAATAGCTTTTGGGTATTTTAAAGTGTCCGAAACCAATTTCATCTTCAGGATATCATCCCATTTTCCAAATTTCACCGAAACGAAGTACGGAATCATATAATAATGCTGCAAGGTTTCCAATCCCGGAATTATCATGTTTTTAGGATGTACTAATTTTGCTGTTTCATTGGCACCAACCATTGCCCATTTCGAGTTGCCTTCCAGGGTGGCTGTTCCCGCCATGAAATGATAATTGTGAGGATAGTAGCCGATTGGATAAGCGCCTTGCGCATGGCACATGGTCACATAAGCACTGTCTACTTTACAGGCATTAATGTTGGCCATGGTACCTTTGTGATAATCGCCAGTTCGGATATAAATGTGAGAAGGCATGTGTGCCAAATGTCCGAAAGCAGCCGCATTTCCGTCATCAAAGAATTTGGCGGAGGCATAACCTTGCTGTGGTGTATTGGAAGCCTCAACGGCATGAATGTAAAAATGGTTCGCGCCAATGTGTTTCGGATCTTTCTTCAAAATTTTCTCCATCAGAGAAACAATTTCAGGAGTCCAGGGTTTCGGGGTTCCGTTTTTTTCGTATAAATCCCAAGGGTGTAAATCCATCACGGATTCGGCATACAACGCATTTATATTGATATCATCAGGAAATTTGCTGTTAACTTCCTTCATTGCATTCGAATAGGCAATGTCCAAACTGTGTCGGTCCTCAACAGGTTTTTCCACATAACGTTTTGAAAGCGCCTGAATGAGTGCTTTTTCCTTTTCAGAAGCTTTATCCAGGAGTTTTATAGCCTGCTGTATGGCTTTATAGGCTCGTTCATAATTGTCAGGTTCCATTCCTGCGTTGTAATTAGGGCCGAGCACATAAGCAAATCCCCAAAAAGCCATGGCACATTCAGGATCAAGTTTTGTGGCATAATAAAATGATCGGGCAGCTTCGGCGTGATTAAAACCATAAGCCAGCGCTAATCCCTGATTGAAGTACTTTTGCGCTTCCGGATTCTTGGTGGTTATCGGATAATCAATAACATCCATGCCTTTGAATAATGGCGCTTTGTTTTCGGATTCATACCATTTTGAATCAACAACCGGAGGAGCACAACCCATGCTGTTCGTTCCGGCAATCGGTTTTTCTGTAGGCTCCGGAGTGTTTTTTTTACATGAAAAGATAATGATTGAGGCTAACAAAAGGAAGAAGGCTGCTTTTTTCATGATCTCGGATTTAGTGTGAAAATACGTTTAAAGTTACTTAAAATCAATGACTTATTAAATTGAAGGAAAGATTATTTGGAGCGAATGGTTTGGGAATTATCAGTAATCCGTGTTCCCGTTTTCCGCTCTATCCGCCTCGTCAGAAAAAACGAGGCGGGATGCCACTTCAACCGGGGCTAAAGGAAAAACCTCGGCATACTTATGAACTTGGTAAAATCTTTGCAAACTTTAGAGTTAAGCAGTACATTTACCTTTTAAATAACACTATTTGAGAACTTCTGTTTTTAAACATATTTCGGAGCCTGATTCTTTTAAAACGCGATTATTGGCTTGGTCGCAACAATTTCGTGAGGTCGTTTTTCTGGACAGTAACAAGTATCCGCAGCAGTATGGAAGTTACGATGTTGTGCTGGCTGCTGATGCATTTACGTCGATTAAAACCGATTATCTCAATGCTTTTGAGGATTTGAAACAGTACCAGCAGCAATCGAAAGACTGGCTGTTCGGCTATTTGTCTTATGATTTAAAAAATGATACAGAAGATTTAAAGTCTCAAAATTTTGATGGCCTGTATTTTCCGGATCTGTTCTTCTTTCAGCCAAAGAAACTTTTTCTGTTGAAAGGGAATGAACTGGAAATATGTTATCTGAACATGTGCGATGATGAACTGGATGATGATTTTACAGAAATAGTCGAAAAGGAAAAGGAAAAAGGGAAAAGTAGTCATGCAATAAATATTGAACAACGTATCTCAAAGGAAAGTTATCTTCAAAAAGTAAACGAAATGCTTTCTCATATTCATCGCGGTGATATTTACGAGGCTAATTTCTGCATGGAATTCTTCGCTGAAAACACCGAAATAAATCCGTTTGAAATTTATGAAAAGCTAAATGCCATTTCGGAACCTCCGTTTGCAGTATTTTTTAAGAATAGCATCAACTATCTACTATCAGCATCGCCTGAGCGTTATCTTCGCAAAGAAGGGTTGAAAGTTATTTCACAACCTATAAAAGGTACGGCTAAAAGAATTTTTGATGCGGAAATGGATGAACAGTCCAAAAAAGAACTGTCTGAAAATCCGAAAGAACGCTCGGAGAATATCATGATCGTCGATTTAGTCCGCAATGATTTATCGCATACTGCCACAAAAGGCTCTGTTCAGGTAGAAGAATTATGTGGAATTTATACGTTTAAGCAGGTTCATCAGATGATTTCAACAGTCGTTTCTGAGGTTAAAGAATCGACTTCTCCTTTGGAAATTATAAAAACCACTTTTCCGATGGGAAGCATGACCGGAGCACCGAAAATTTCGGCCATGAAAATAATTGAAGAACTCGAGGAAACCAAACGCGGTTTATACAGTGGGGCAGTAGGTTATTTCACCCCAAACAACGATTTCGATTTCAATGTGGTGATCCGCAGTATTCTCTATAATTCCAAGGAAAGATATGTTTCCTTTTCCGTTGGCAGTGCCATTACGGCAGCATCCAAACCAGAAAATGAATACGATGAATGTCTGCTGAAAGCCAAGGCAATGCGGGAAGTGTTGAGTTAATTTTCATACATTTGCGCATGCTTTCAAAATTTCAAAATCATATCAGCAAAAACCTTTCTTTTCTAAAAGGGAAAAAACTCCTTTTGGCTGTTAGCGGAGGTGTTGACAGTATGGTTTTGGTTCATCTCTTGCATCAGTTACAATTTGATATTTCGGTTGCACATTGCAATTTTAATTTAAGAGGTGATGAGAGTAATGGAGATGAAGGTTTCGTAAAATCATTTTGCAAAAAATCAGGTATTGGTTTTTTTGTAATTAATTTTGAGACAAAAGAATATGCTGATTTACATAAACTGTCAATTCAGGTATCGGCACGTCAACTTCGTTACAATTGGTTTAATGAGTTGCTGGAAAAAGAAGGCTTTGATTTTTTGTTGACAGCACATCATTTAGACGATTCCATCGAAACGTTTTTAATCAATTTCACCAGAGGAACAGGGCTGGACGGATTAACCGGAATTCCACAGCAAAATGATAAGATTGTACGTCCGCTTTTGATTTTTACCAGAGAAGAAATTGAAAACTATGCCAAAGAAAATCAAATAGGGTGGAGGGAGGACAGCAGCAATGCATCCGACAAATACCTTCGCAACAAACTCCGCCACAAAGTCATTCCGGTTTTAAAAGAACTCAACCCGGGTTTTTCAGGTTCGTTTTTGCAGACACTTGAAAATCTTCAGCAATCGGAATCTATGGTTGATGACGCTTCACGGATTGTTTATCGAAAAGTAGTAGAAGATATTGATAATCAAAAGAAAATTAATCTTTCAGAATTAATGGTTTTGCCTAATTATCAGGCCTATTTGTATCAATGGTTGAAGCCTTTCGGGTTTACTGCCTGGAACGATATTTACGATCTGGTTGAGGCACAATCAGGGAAACAGGTTTTTTCGGAACATTATCGACTGCTAAAAGACCGTAACACGCTTATTTTAACTGAGAAAAAAGAAATTGATAAGGAAGTTTATGCTGTTTATGAAGAGGCAGAAAACAGTAAAATTCCATTGAAAATATCGGTTTGTGACAAAGGAGATATTACTTTCGGCAACAAAGACTGTATATTTGCTGATAAAGATACGTTAAAGTTTCCTTTAGAATTTCGAAAATGGGAAGAAGGTGATTACTTTTACCCCTACGGAATTACCGGAAAGAAAAAGCTCAGCAAGTATTTTAAAGATGAAAAATTCTCGCTGATTGAAAAAGAAAACACATGGCTTTTATGTTCTGAAAATCAGGTGGTTTGGGTGGTTGGAAAACGAGCCGACAGACGATTTTCAGTTAATGAAAAGACACAAACTATTATAAAAATTGAATTAAAATAATGAGGAAGTTAAGCGCCCTGCTGGTATTATTTTTTGTTTTTTTGAGTGCTCAGGCACAAATTCTTAACCCGGTTTCCTGGAAAACTTCGGTGGAAAAGAAATCGGATACTGAAGTGGTTTTGATTTTTGATGCCGTTATCGAACACGAATGGCACATGTTTTCCCAGTTTACACCAGAAGGTGGTTCTTCACCATCTGTTTTTAATTTTAAAAATGCGAAAGGAAACTATGAACTAGTTGGAAAGACAAAAGAAAGCCCATATAAAAAAGTATACAGCGATATTTTCGAAGTAGACGAATACATGTTCGAAAACAAGGCGCAATTCCGTCAGACGATAAAAGTTACTAATCCTAATCTGAAATCAGTTTCAGTTACTGTGGAATATCAGGTTTGTAAAGAAGCGTGTATTCAACAGGATAAAACTTTCGACATTAAATTACCGGCTTTATCAGTAAAACCATCAGAGGTCGTTGCTGCAACAGCGGTTGTTGATACTGCTTTAGCTGTTACCGAAGTAAAAACAGATTCGGTTCCTACTTCAGAAAGTAAAGAAACTGCAATAACAACACCTGTCGCAGAAAATGAGCACCCTGCTAAGAAAAAAGCAGAAGAGAAAGGTGTTTTCATGATTTTCATCCTTGCATTCTTCTCTGGATTTGCAGCATTACTTACTCCGTGCGTTTTCCCGATGATTCCAATGACAGTGAGTTTCTTTACCAAGCAGAGTAAAACAAAAGCGCAGGGAGTTAAAAACGCCATTATTTATGGAATTTCAATCATTTTTATCTATGTTTTATTAGGTTCATTGGTTACAGCGATTTTTGGTGCCGATGCCTTGAATGCCTTGTCGACAAACGTTTGGTTTAATCTTATATTCTTTGTTTTATTGGTGATTTTTGCTGCATCATTTTTGGGTGCTTTCGAAATCATGCTTCCAAATTCATGGGCTAACAAAGTAGATCGTCAGGCGGACAGGGGAGGGATTATCGGAATCTTGTTCATGGCATTAGCCTTGGCAATAGTTTCGTTCTCTTGTACAGGGCCAATCGTCGGAACATTATTGGTTGAAGCTGCTTCTAAAGGAGGATTTGCTCCAATCATTGGTATGCTTGGCTTCTCAATGGCTTTAGCTTTACCTTTCATGTTATTTGCTATGTTCCCGGGTTGGTTGAATTCTTTGCCAAAATCCGGAGGTTGGTTAAATACGGTAAAAGTATTTTTAGGGTTTTTAGAATTGGCTTTAGCATTCAAATTCCTCTCCAATGCTGATTTGGTTCTTCAGATGCATTTATTGGAAAGAGAGATTTTCTTAGCAATATGGATTGTTATTTTCGGAACCTTAGCGTTTTATTTGTTCGGGAAGATTACCTTGCCGCATGATAGCCCGCTTTCGCATATTTCAGTAGGAAGATTGCTTTTAGGATTATTGGTTTTATCCTTCACGATTTATTTGATTCCAGGACTTTGGGGCGCTCCATTGAAATTGATCTCAGGATTCCCGCCACCAATGACTTACAGTGAAAGCCCGTACGGTTTAAGCGGTTCAAAAGGAAATGGAAACGCCACTGCACAAATCTTGCCTAACGGAGCACATTTAGGGGCTCATGACATTGTGGCTTTTGAAGATTATGAAAAAGGTATGGCTTATGCCAAATCGGTTAATAAACCGGTTCTTTTGGACTTTACCGGATTTGCCTGTGTGAATTGCCGTAAAATGGAAGATTTCGTATGGTCAAAACCCGAAGTTCTTTCTATATTAAAAGAAAAAGTAGTCCTGATTTCATTGTATGTGGATGATAAACGCGAATTACCTAAAAACGAACAGTATACATCCAAAGAAACAGGAAAAGAGATCATAACCGTTGGTAATAAATGGAGCGATTTTCAGATTACAAAATATAAGGCGAATGCCCAACCATATTATATAGTTTTAGATACTGAAGCAAATAGTTTATCAGAACCTGTTGGATATACTCCGGATGTGACTGAGTACAAAAAATGGTTAGAAGACGGGATTGCTAAATTCAAAAAATAAAAAAAGCCACTCGATTGAGTGGCTTTTTTGTTATTTAAGGATATGCTGACTTAAAATCTGATATACCTCGTTGATATTATTGTCTTTACCAAATTGTTTTTTGATTGGAAGTGTTTCCCCGGTTACCCAAATTTTTAGCTCGGCGTCCAAATCCAATAAGCCTGCGCTTTCTTTTGAGAATTTCTTGATGCTTGAATATGGGATCGACTGATAATCCACTTTTGAACCTGTTAACCCTTGCTTGTCAACCAAAATCAAGCGTTTGTTGGTAAATACAAACATGTCGCGAACAATTTTGAATGCTTTTTCAATGTGTTCTCCGTTAATCAGGATTGGTTGAAATTCTTGTGAAATTTTTTCAGTGCTTACTTCCGAAGCGTTGCCCATGATGGCGTTAAATAATCCCATAGTTTTTATTATGTATTTTGTTTTGCTAAATATATAAAAAAAATCATACGCTAAATCCGCATTAAAAAAAATACAAAAACATAAGACTTGACAACAAATTATAACAAAATTGTATTGCATAGAAAATTATGTTTATTACTTTTGCGGGCAATTATGAAAAGATTCATAAAATACTTCTTTATTCTTTTCACAACCTTATTGATTGGCAACACTGTTTTTGCCAATTCCTTTAAGGACGATGTTCCGTTTGGAAACATCAAAGCGCTAAATAACGAGACAGAAAGTTTTTCGGGTTTAGATTCGGACTTAAATACGCACTTCAAACATTATTTCTCGGCACTTGAGGACAACCAAGATAGAATCGAGTTGCCCGAGACCGAAAATGATACAGAAGATTCCAATACTTCTCTACCTTTTCACAATTTCAACGACTACTCCAATTTCTTCTCCGGTATTCTTTCCGGAAGTTATATTACCTTTAAAGAAAAAGGCTTAGACTCTTGTAAGTACACATCTTACTTATCTACAATCGAATCTTTTCACGTGATTTTCTGCGTGTTCAGAATTTGATTTTTACCCACAAACAGCTTTAAAATAATCAACACCTTGTAGTATTATCAGCATCTGACAGTACCACAAGAGCCTGTTTATTATTCTCAAAAATCAATTTAATCATTTATCGTTATTTATTATGGCTAAAAGAATTTTAATGCTTGTTAGCTTGTGTGCCCTTTGGTTCAATACAAGTTGTGAGTCTAAAAAAGAAGAAAAAGAAGAAAAAACAAAATTTTTAGTTACTACCCCAATTCAAAAAGATACTATTACCACTAAAAACTACGTGTGTCAGATACATGCAATAAACCATATCGAATTAAGAGCCCAGGAAAGAGGTTACCTTCAAAAGATTTTTGTAGACGAAGGACAGTCCGTTAGAAAAGGGCAATTGTTATTTCAGATTATGCCTAATCTGTATCAGGCAGAAGTGCAAAAGGCACAATCAGAAGCTAATTTCGTTCAGATCGAATACCAGAACACCAAAAAATTAGCAGAGAAAAATGTAGTTTCTCCTAACGAATTAGCAATGGCTAAAGCAAAATTAGACAAGGCCAAAGCGGAATTAGCGTTAACCAAAGTACACCTTCAGTTTACAGAAATCAGAGCACCATTTGATGGTATTATCGATAGATTCCATGTACGTTTAGGAAGTTTATTGGAGGAAGGCGATTTGCTGACCAATATATCCGATAACAGCAAAATGTGGGTTTACTACAATGTTCCTGAAGCTGAATATTTGGACTATAAAATACGAGAGAAAAACAATGGTAAAACGAGAGTTAACTTGTTAATGGCCAATAATGAGTACTTCAATCATATTGGTGTGGTGGAAACCATTGAGGCCGATTTCAACAACGAAACCGGAAACATTTCATTCAGAGCCACGTTCCCAAATCCTCAAGGATTATTGCGACACGGAGAAACCGGAAGTATCCAAACTATCCTTCCTTTGAAAAACGCCTTATTGATTCCGCAAAAAGCCACTTTCGAAGTGCTTGAGAAAAAATACGTATATGTGATTGATAAAGAAAATAAGGTAAGATCAAGAGCTATTACTATTGCTGCTGAATTACCACATATCTATGCTGTAAACAGCGGTTTATCCCAAGGAGACAGAATTCTTCTTGAAGGATTACGTATGGTTAAAGAAAACGAAAAAATTGAATGCAAAGTTGAGGATCCCGAGTATGTGTTGTCTCATTTGGAACTATATGCTGAATAATTTAAAATCGAAAAGAAAGAAAAATGTTTAGCAAATTCATACACAGACCTGTATTCGCGATTGTCATTTCAATCATGATACTTTTTGTGGGATCGTTGGCCATCAAACAGATGCCTATATCTCAGTTCCCGCAAATTGCCCCTACAACAGTAAATATTTTTATTGCATATCCCGGCGCCAGTGCCGACGTATTGGTAAAATCTACCCTGATTACCCTGGAAAACTCCATAAATGGTGTTGAGGGCATGCGTTATATTGCAACTGATGCTACCAGTGCCGGAGAAGCTACTTTGAGAATTATTTTCGAACCCGGAACAGATCCCAACGAAGCAGTTGTTAGGGTGAAGACCAGGGTCGACCAGGTCATGCCACTCTTACCCGAGCTGGTGCAGCGTGAAGGTGTTGTAATTACGCCTATCCAACCAAGTATGTTGATGTACGTGAATCTTTATTCGAAGGATAAAAACATGGATGAGAAATTCCTGTACAATTATGCCAGCGTAAAAATGATTCCGGAAATCAACCGACTTAAAGGTGTTGCCCGTTCCCAAATATTAGGAAGTAGAACGTATGCGATGCGTGTTTGGTTAAATCCAGAGCGTATGAGAGCTTATAACATTTCCGTTGAAGAAGTTATGGAAGCGATGGGTGAGCAGAGTATCATCGGACGTCCGGGGCGAATCGGGCAAAGTTCGGGTATCGCAGCCCAGTCGTTGGAATACGTTTTAACCTATAAAGGAAGATTCAGCGAACCTAAAGAGTACGAAAACATAATCATTCGCGCTAATTCAGAAGGTGAGAGCATACACTTAAAAGATATTGGTAAAGTAGAATTAGGAAGTGAATTCTTCGACATCTACTCTAATTTAGACGGTCATCCTTCAGCGGCTATCGTATTAAAACAAAATTACGGAAGTAATGCAAGTGAGGTAATTGAAGAAATCAAAGGAAAACTGGAAGAAATGAAAGAATCATTCCCTCCCGGAATGGATTATAAAATCAGTTATGACGTTTCTCAGTTCCTTGATGCTTCCATCGAACAGGTAATCGATACGCTGCGAGATGCTTTCATCCTTGTTGCTTTTGTGGTATTTGTCTTCTTAGGCGACTGGCGCTCAACCTTAATCCCAATTTTAGCGGTTCCGGTATCATTAATCGGTGCTTTCTTTGTGATTCAGTTTTTTGGACTTTCCATTAACCTGGTAACCCTTTTTGCCCTTGTACTTGCTATCGGTATTGTGGTAGATGACGCCATAGTCGTCGTAGAGGCCGTCCATGCGAAGTTTGAAGAATTTCCCGATATTACACCATACCAAGCGGTTAAAAAAGTATTGAGTGAGATCACTGGTGCGGTAATCGCTATTACAGCGGTAATGGTTTCCGTTTTCTTACCGATTTCCTTTATGTCCGGACCTGTTGGTACATTCTACCGTCAGTTCTCTATTACCATGGCGAGTTCCATCGTTATTTCGGCACTTATCGCACTTACCCTTACGCCGGTTTTATGCGCTATGATGCTGAAAAACCATCACGGACATGAAAAGAAAGGTAATTTGTTTACCAAAGCTTTAGACCGTTTCAATGCCGGTTTTGACAAACTTACCGGAAGATATGTAGCTATTTTGAAATCTATCGTAAACAGAAGATGGTTGACATTCGGAATATTACTTGCATTCTGTGCCGGTATTTTCTTTGAAAATCAAATCCTGCCTTCAGGTTTCATCCCTATTGAAGACCAGGGTACAATTTATGCCATTATTCAAACGCCGCCGGGTTCAACATTAGAAACTACCAATCAGGTTTCACAAAAACTTCAAAAGATTTGTAAAACGGTAGATGGAGTAGAATCGGTTTCATCGTTGGCGGGTTATGAGATTATGACCGAAGGTCGTGGTTCTAATGCCGGTACTTGTTTGATCAACCTTAAAAAATGGTCAGATCGTAAGCATTCGGTAAAAGAAATCATGGAAGAACTGGAGGAAAAATCTAAAGGTCTAGGGGCAATAGTGGAATACTTCGAACCGCCGGCCATTCCGGGATTTGGATCTTCGGGAGGTTTCTCAATGCGTTTGTTGGATAAAAATACCACAACCGATTACCAGGACTTCGATAAAATCAACAAAAAATTCATGGAAGACCTTGGCAAACGCAAAGAGTTAACCGGATTGTTCACCTTCTTTGCTGCCAATTACCCGCAATATGAATTGGAAATCAATAACGAGCTGGCAATGCAGAAAGGAGTTTCCATTGGAAAAGCAATGGAAAACCTGAACATTTTGATTGGTAGTACATACGAACAAGGTTTCATCAAGTACGGGCGTTTCTTCAAAGTTTACGTTCAGTCCGATCCGAAATTCAGAAGGCTTCCATCAGACATCCTTAACCTTTTTGTTAGAAATGACAGAGGCGAGATGGTTCCGTATTCAGCATTTATGACACTTAAAAAAGGTCAGGGGCCTAACGAGATTACCCGTTATAACATGTACAATTCGGCCGCAATTCAAGGACTTCCGGCAAAAGGATATACTACTGCCGATGCCATTAAAGCTATTAAAGAAGTAGCCGAAGTGTCATTACCGAAAGGTTATGATATTGCCTGGGAAGGATTATCGTTTGACGAAGCAAGCAAAGGAAATGAATCGATTTACATTTTCGCTATTGTATTGTTGTTCGTTTACTTCGTGTTAGCGGCACAATATGAGAGTTTTATCATTCCGTTATCGGTTATCTTGTCGCTACCTGTGGGTATTTTCGGTTCGTTCATGCTTCTTCAGTTGATGGGACTTGAGAACAATATTTATGCACAAATCGGACTCATCATGCTCGTCGGATTGCTCGGTAAGAATGCCGTACTTATTGTGGAATTTGCCCTCCAGAAGCGAAGCGAAGGCTTTACGATACTCGATGCTGCGATTGAAGGTGCGAAAGTACGTTTCAGACCAATTTTGATGACTTCATTTGCGTTCATCGCCGGATTGATTCCATTGATTATTGCTTCAGGAGCGGGAGCTATCGGTAACCGTACCATTGGTGCTGCTGCTCTGGGTGGAATGCTTTTCGGAACCATTTTCGGGGTACTTATTGTTCCTGGATTATATTTCATTTTCGGAAGTTTGGCTGACGGTAAAAAATTAATCAGAGACGAAGAGGAAAGTTCATTAACAGAGAGCTTTGTACATCAGGTAGATGATTTTAAATTAGGTAATCATACAGAAGAAGAGCACGATGAGAATAAATAAGAAATATAAATTCCAATACATTGCAATTGCTGCCATTTTGTTGAGCGTTGCAAGTTGTAAAACGTCCAAGGTGGCGGAAAAAACAGCTAACACTAATGTGCCTGAACAGTATACCACTGCTCAGGACACTGTTAACTCCGGAAAAATTTCCTGGAAAGACTATTTCAAGGACAGCCATTTGCAATCGTTAATTGAAACTGCGCTGAAAAACAACCAGGAGTTGAATATCACAATGCAGGAAATAGAGATTTCTAAAAACGAAATCAAAGCCCGTAAAGGAGAATACCTTCCGTTTGTTGGAGTAAAAGCAGGTGCGGCTGTTGATAAAGTTGCCCGTTACACCAACATAGGTGCTATGGAAGCCACTACCGAAATCAAACCCGGCAAGGAAATGCCCGAACCGCTTCAGGATTATGGTATAGGCCTTTATGCCAATTGGGAAATTGATATCTGGAAGAAACTCCGTAATGCTAAAAAAGCGGCGGTAAACCGTTACCTTTCATCTGTAGAGGGTAAAAACTTCATGGTTACCAATTTAATTTCCGAGATTTCAAATTCTTACTACGAGTTATTGGCATTAGACAGTCAGTTGCAAATCGTAAATCAGAACATTGAAATTCAAAGCAACGCTTTAGAAGTCGTAAAATTGCAGAAAGAGGCGGCTAGGGTTACTGAATTGGCGGTGAAAAAATTTGAAGCCGAAGTTTTAAAAACCAAAAGCCTTCAGTTTGAAATTGAGCAAAAAATCGTGGAGACCGAAAACAAAATCAACTTCTTAGTTGGCCGCTTTCCACAGCATATTGAAAGAAATACCACCGCGTTTAACGATTTGTTGCCAAATGTGGTTCATGCCGGTATTCCATCTCAGCTTTTAAAAAACAGACCGGATATCCGTCAGGCGGAATTTGAATTGGCAGCTTCAAAACTGGATGTGAAATCGGCCAGAGCACGTTTCTATCCAACAATAGGAATTACTGCCGGAATTGGCTATCAGGCATTTAATCCTGGTTATCTTTTTAATCCGGAATCGTTATTGTATTCCTTGGCTGGTGATTTAATGGCACCGCTAATCAATCGAAATGCAATTAAAGCGAGTTACAATACTGCCAATGCAAAACAGGTTCAGGCAGTTATTAACTATGAAGAAACCATTTTGAAGGGTTATATCGAAGTGGCTAATCAGGTTTCAAAAATCAGTAACCTTGAAAAAAGCTACAACTTAAGATCAAAGCAAGTGGAAGCGCTTACAACTTCCGTTTCAATCTCGAACGAATTGTTCCGTTCTGCCCGTGCTGACTATATGGAAGTATTACTTACGCAACGTGATGCTTTAGAATCTAAATTTGATTTAGTGGAAACCAAAATGCAGCAACTAAATGCGATGGTTAACATTTATAGAGCTTTAGGTGGCGGATGGGAATAAATTAGTTAGTTACTAATAGTTGGTTAAAGCCATTATGCAGTTTCTGTATAATGGCTTTTTTGTTTTTATGATAGTGTAAACTCCTTATTGCGGAAGAAATCTCGCTACTTCGGAGAGAAAACTCCTTACTGCGGAGAGAAATCTCGCTACTGCAGAAAGAAATCTCGCTACTGCAGAAAGAAAACTCGTTACTGCGGAGAGAAATGTCGCTACTGCAGAAAGAAATCTCGTTACTGCGGAGAGAAATCTTGTTACTGCGGAGAGAAATCTTGTTACTGCGGAAAGAAATCTTGTTACTGCGGAGAGAAAACTCGCTACTGCGGAGAGAAAACTTGTTACTGCAGAAAGAATTATTGCTTCCGCAGAAAGAAAGCTCCTTACTACACTGTGAAAATTCCTTGACTACAAGCGTGTAGTTTAAAAGAAAACAAAACGTACTTCTTTTTTATACCATAAATTTTTAAAGTATAAGAAAAATACTATTTTTGATAAAATTTATACGCCATGTTAGTTAAAGTATTTGGAGGTTCCGTTTTTGGAGTCGATGCACAATTAATCACAATTGAAGTAAACATAGATAAAGGAGTAGGCTACCATTTGGTAGGATTGCCCGATAATGCCATAAAGGAAAGCAGTTACCGTATAGCTGCCGCTTTAAAAAATAACGGTTATCAACTCCCCGTTAAAAAGATAACCATCAATATGGCTCCCGCCGATTTAAGAAAAGAAGGTTCCGCCTATGATCTTACTATTGCCATCGGTATTTTGGCAGCTACAGGCCAGATAAAATCAGAAGAAGTAGGTAAATACATTATTATGGGTGAACTTTCCCTCGATGGTGGAATGCAACCCATAAAAGGAGCTTTGTCAATCGCCATAAAAGCAAAAGAAGAAGGCTATAAAGGTTTTTTTTTACCCAAAGATAACGTCAAAGAGGCCGCCATAGTGACCGGACTTGATGTGTACGGCGTTGAAAATGTGCTGGAAGTGATTGATTTTTTCGAAGGAAAAGGAACATTGGAACCTACCGTAATCAATACCCGTGAAGAATTCTACAAAACCCTGGATTATCCCGAATTTGATTTTGCCGAAGTAAGAGGGCAGGAGTCAATCAAGCGTTGTATGGAAATTGCCGCTGCAGGCGGACATAATCTTATCCTGATTGGTCCTCCGGGAGCGGGGAAGACTATGTTGGCCAAGCGATTGCCGAGTATTTTGCCTCCAATGACGTTAAAAGAAGCTTTGGAAACCACAAAGATTCACAGTGTGGCAGGAAAGGTAAAAGATACCGGGTTGATGAATCAGCGGCCGTTCCGGAGTCCGCACCATAATGCGTCCGCAGTGGCTTTGGTTGGAGGAGGAAGTTACCCGCAGCCCGGAGAAATTTCCCTGGCACATAATGGTGTTTTGTTTTTGGATGAATTGCCCGAGTTTAAACGCGAAGTTTTAGAAGTGATGCGACAGCCTTTGGAAGACAGGGAAGTCACAATATCCAGAGCCAAGTTTACAATAACATATCCATCTTCGTTTATGTTGGTAGCCAGCATGAATCCGAGTCCGGGCGGGTATTTCAACGATCCTGATGCACCGGTAAGTTCTTCGCCTGCTGAAATGCAACGGTACTTGAGCAAAATTTCCGGACCTTTATTGGATCGAATCGATATTCATGTTGAAGTAACTCCGGTTCCGTTTGAAAAATTGTCTGATACCCGAAACGGAGAGAGCAGTGTGGAAATAAGAAAGAGGGTAACTAAAGCAAGAGAAATACAGTCCAAACGGTTTGAACTTTTTGAAAGTATCCATTATAATGCGCAGATGGGATCGAAACAAATCCGTGAACATTGCTCTTTGGATGTAACCTCACTTCAATTGTTGAAAACGGCAATGGAACGGTTAAATCTCTCCGCACGTGCATATGACAGAATATTAAAAGTGTCCCGAACCATTGCTGATTTGGATGGTTCGGAAAAAGTGGAATCCAACCATATTTCGGAAGCGATACAATACCGTAGCCTTGACAGGGATGGATGGTTAGGATAGGTTTGCGTATTTTTATTTATAAAGTTTTTGAAAGGATTTTTTTGACGTTTTAACGATTTTTCAATATCGTGTCATATCTTTTGATGCTTTGTTTTGTAAGTTTACTTGTGTAGTTGTTAAAAACTTTAATGATTCAATAGAGAAAATTATGAAACAAAAAATTTTAACGCTGGCTTTAATGGCATCTTTTCTACTATTCTCAGGATGCTACCCCGACGGAGCGGAAAATACGGAAGATTTTGATATTGTTTATACATCCTACGATCAAGGATACAATTTTCAAAATGCCGGAACGTATTCTATGCCTGATGAGATTGTAATTTTGGGAGACAGTGAAGAACCAGAGTTCATTCCTGATATCTATGCTGACGAAATTATAGCTAATATTGAGCGTAATCTTTCAAATTTGGGATGGACCAGGGTAACCAACGATGCTAATCCCGATGTACAGCTTTTATTAGGATCGTGGACCACTACAACTATTTCCTATTGGGGTGGCGGATATTGGTGTTATTGGGATCCATACTATTGTGGAGGAGGCTGGTACTACCCATATCCGGTAGTGACCAGTTATACCACGGGAACCTTAGTAATGGATATGGTTGTTAATCAGACGGCTGGAGGTAAAAAAGGGGTATGGACAGGTGCCCTCAATGGATTGTTTGAAGGTAACTTTGATGGATCTAGAATTACCAAAGGGATTAACCAGGCTTTTGCACAATCTCCTTATTTAAAAATCAATTAATTGAAGCTAGTATGAAAAAGATATTTTTTACACTTTTGGTTTTTGGATGTTTATCAACTTCCATAACATATAGTCAGAGTAAGAAACATGTTTATATCCTGGAATATTCAGTGGGATTGGGTACCGATTTTATAGATAATGCCAGTTTCAGAGGGATTGGATTTGAATATCGAAATATGATAAAACCCAACATTGGCGTTGGGGTCGGTTTCGGATACAACTTTTTCTATGAAGAAAAGGATTATGATACATATACTAATGGAAATGAATCATTTTCAGGAAAGCAATTCCGTTACCTACACAATATTCCAATGATAGTGGCAGGTGATTACTATTTTAAACCGAATGAAAAAATCAATCCTTTTGTGGGATTTGGAATTGGAGGTAATTATATATTTAAAAGGACTGAAATGGGGGTTTTCCTGATTGATGATGAAGCTTTCCAATTCGCAATGAGACCTGAAGTAGGAGCGATCTTTCAAGCCGGACCAAATGCCAATATCTCATTCACTGCTAAATACCTTATAGGTACAGATGCAGATGATATAGATGCGGTAAACTACTTTGCTTTGAATATAGGATATGTATTTTAAGGTAATAGAGTGAACCAATAGTATTTCAGATAGTTCAAAAATGAATTAAATGTTTTTCAATACTTTATTTGATTTAGTTATAAAAAAAGTCTGGATTCTTCTCAATCCAGACTTTTTTTATGTTTAAAAGTAATTGAATTAACATGTTATCTCAGTTCTTCTGCGAAAGTATCCCCTTGTTTAATATCCCCGGTTTTATAACCTTTCATAAACCATTTCATTCGTTGTTCTGAGCTACCGTGTGTAAATGATTCCTGATTCACATGTCCCTGCATTTTGGTTTGAATGGCATCATCTCCAACGGCATTGGCAGCGCTCAAAGCTTCTTCTATATCGCCTTCTTCTAAAAACTGTTTGTTGTAATAAGCCCATACTCCGGCATAAAAATCGGCCTGAAGTTCTAAACATACGGATAATTTGTTAGCTTCCGCTTCACTTTTGCTGCTTTGCAACTGCCTTACTTTTGCCGATGTTCCCAAAAGGGTTTGCACATGATGTCCTACCTCATGGGCCATAACATAAGCTATAGCAAAATCTCCGCCTTTGGCTCCAAATCGTGTTCTGAGTTCCTCAAAAAAGGCCATATCCATGTATACTTTCCTGTCCCCGGGACAATAGAACGGTCCGGAAGCCGAAGTTGCTCCACCGCAAGCAGTCTGAACCTGATCAGTAAATAAAACCATTTTCGGCTTTTCGTAGGTCAAATTGTTTTCCTGAAATATCTTAGTCCAGGTATCTTCCATAAAGGCAAAATTAGTTTTTACGAAATCACCAATTTCAACCTCTTCAGCGGTAAGTGCTCTTTGTTCCGTCTGTTGGGGTTGACCTTGTTGCATTTGTTCTAAAATAGGGGTCAGTTGCTGGGCGTTTTCTCCTCCAAAAAGATTTACAAGTAAAATTATGATACCGACAATTCCACCGCCAACCAATGTTTTGCCTCCGGTAGACATTCCTCTGCGGTCTTCAACATTGTCACTTTTTCTGTTGCCTTGCCATTTCATAGGAATAAAGTTTAAAGATTGCTTTTTACATTTACCTTTTATTTTTCAAAACCTACACTACGGTTATAAATAGCATAATACATACAATAAAGGTAAGGCATTGTGAAGAATAAACCTATGCAAAAAGCAAATAAACCTATAAATGAACCAATTGTGGCAAGTAATATGGCCAGGAAAATAATCAACGGTTGTTTGGATACTACCATGATGCTATTGGCTATGGCATTCATAGCTGATAATCTTCCGAAGATAATTAACGGGACAGTTAAACAAGTGAAGAAACCAATCAGATAACTCAATAATGAACCGACAATGTCCAAATGGATTAACTGAAAACTTATAGTTATTGTGCTGGTAATCAAAGAAATTACTAAAGATGATATCAGTAAATCTTTCAGGTAGTCAGCTTTGTAACAGTCAAAAATAGTGGAAAAGGAAATTTCATCCTGGGTTTCCACATCGTGAGCAACTTTGATTAAACCTGCCGTAAATGGAGTAAGTATGATCGCCAACAGAGAAACACCACCAACATATAATGCGATTTGTTCGGGTGTGAAAGTAGAGAAATCCATTTTGAGCGTTTCCTCTGAAAGATTCTCTAAATCAAAAAAATAAGACAGTCCGAAAACAGATACGATCAAAAGCGATAAAATCACAATTAGTAGTGCCAAGCCTGATAAAAGGGCGATTTTTTTATAACTCTCAAAACTCTCATTAATCAAATCACCTAAATCAATCTGATAGCCGTTTTGTTTAATCTCTTTAAGACGATTATTGATGTAATTCATAGTTATGAAATTTAAAATCCGATTCGGAATCCTAAGTATAAATCGGCTTGTTTAGAATTATTTAGCAATGCTGTAATAACTGACCCTGAGCCTAAGAAAAAGCCTCCGGCACGGATTCCGAAACCTGTCGTAAATCCAGAAACCTCATTATCGGAAAAAGGCATGTAAATCTCATAGTTCTCGCTGGAAAATCGAGGTGTCAGGGTGATAATATTTTGTATAGTCATAATATCATCTTGGGTATCGTCAGATAATTTCTGTTGCGTATATGCTGAAACCGACCATTTATTGTAAATTTTATAGTCAACGTATGCATTAATCACGGCAGGGAGGTTTACTTTAAAATCGGTACCTGAATTTTGTTGAGTCAGATAACCGTTATCCTTCAAAATCTGTTCAATATCAGCAACACTTTGTGCATCATTAAATTCTTCAAGGTTAAGCGGGTTGGCTGTAGGAATGTTAAGCACGTAGTTGGCCGATTTATTATTGTCTGATTTAAAGGTCATACTGCCCATATTTCTGAAGGAAAGGCCGGTATTCAATTTGTATCCGCCCGTTTTAGGGGTTGTGCCATCTGCAGCAGCGGATGCTTTTTCTTTTAATTGGTAGTTAAAACCAAAATCGGCTCCGTAACCGTTTAATCCGCCTGCGAAAATTTCATCATAATTTGAACTTGTTTTATAGCTGTCAGCTAATGCCCCGGAATATGAAAAATTCATAGTAGCAGTTGCATTATACAAATAAACATCTCCTGTAACGGGTTCAACAGTAACGGTTCCCTGCAAGTTGTTTAATCCGAAATTTGAATACGAGCCCGGGAAAAGTAATTTGAAAGTAGCTCCGGCATTGAACTTATGTTTGTCATTTTCATACAACGTCCGGGCAGCGGAAAGATTGATCTCTCCCCATGTAGCACCATTCATTCTTTGGTTGTAGCTGGAATTTATCTCTGCAGTTCCAAGGAATGAACTGTTAAGTGCGTTTCCTAAAGTAACATCCACGTCAATGGCATTTGCTTTAATATTTGCTGCTGAAGATATTGCGAAAGCCCATTTTTTTACTTTCATGCCAAATGACGGACCCAAAATTAAAGCGTCCAGTCTCATATTGACAGGTTCTGTTCCTGTAAAAATTTTGTCTTCGATGTTTTCACCGTTAACAATATCAGAAAATTTGATTTTATTATTGGAAACGTTGGTGCTCATGTTGATAACATTAACATCAAATTTCGTTACCATGTTATTTAATTCTGAGGGATTGATGTATGCATTAAGTAATCCCGTCCTTTTGGAAATGTTGATTCCCGAAAAGTGTTCCTGTGAAAATGCGGTTATTGAAAGTAGGGAAGAGGCAAGCAGTAAAATTTTTTTCATATTAGGTGTTTAATCTCAATTTAAGGCAGTAAATAAACAAAAAGTTAAATACTTCTCCAAACAGCATCATTTGGTACCGGAGCGATAATCTCCAGAATTTCTTTGCTTACGGGATGAGTAAAAACTAATTTCCTCGCGTGAAGATGTATTCCGCCATCAGGGTTGCTTCGGTCAAAACCATATTTCAAATCGCCTTTTATCGGGCAGCCTATGGCAGAAAGCTGACTTCGGATCTGATGATGTCTTCCGGTATGCAGATTGATTTCCAAAGCATAATAATTATCCAGTTTCTTAATGATTTTATAATCCAAACTGGCTTTTTTGCTGTCCGGAACTTCTTTGGTATGCGCTTTTGAAGTATTGTTTTTAGGGTTTCTTTTCAGAAAATGAACAAGAATATCCTCTGTTTTTGGCGGTTGGTTTTTTACTACGGCCCAATACGTTTTCTGGGTTTCGCGGTTTTTGAATAAATCGTTTAGCCGTGTAAGTGCTTTCGAAGTTCTGGCAAAAACCACGATACCGGTTGTAGGTCGGTCCAATCGGTGAACAACGCCTATAAAAACCTCTCCGGGTTTGTTGTATTTTTCTTTGATGTATTCTTTAACGACATCCGATAACGGTTTGTCCCCGGTTTTAT
Source organism: Flavobacterium enshiense DK69 (assembly GCF_000498495.1). GTDB lineage: Bacteria > Bacteroidota > Bacteroidia > Flavobacteriales > Flavobacteriaceae > Flavobacterium > Flavobacterium enshiense. The sequence continues at coordinate 46,652 of NZ_AVCS01000004.1, forward strand.
CACCTTGTACAATATCTCCAACACGTTTATTGACAATAATGATGTGATTGTCTTCGTGAAGGATTTGAAGATTATCTTTTGTAGATATTTCTTTCATTTAGACTTCTTAGAATATTAGATTTTTAGAATAGATTTGAATTTAGAAATCATTTTAGTGATTTCAGATAATTCATTAATTAGTTTATCAGATTGACTAATAGTTAAGAAATTTAAATCAGAGGCTATTAATAATTGAGTTTCTATTTCATAGCATGAACCTATTGCTATTTCGAGAAATCTGGAAAAATCTTTATTAGATTTTCTTGACGATCCTTCAGCAATATTAGAAGATATAGATATTGAGGCTCTTCCTAATTGGTTTGTTAATCCAAATTTTTCATTATCCGGGAAATAGGATGTGGTTTCATAGATTTCAGAACAAAACTGTCTGCTTCTTTTCCAAATTTCTAATTCCTTAAATTGGTGCATATAATTTCGGCGTATATATAATCTAAAAATCTAAAACGTTCTAATAATCTAAAATTCTAAGAAATCTAACTCAGTCTAACTAATATTGCTCATTAGCATTAGGGAAATCAACAGATTTTACATCATCTACATATTGCCCGATGGCTTTTGTCATGTCTTCGTAAAGGTTCATGTATCGTCTTAGGAAACGCGGACTGAATTCATGCGTCATTCCGATCATATCGTGTAAAACCAAAACCTGTCCGTCAACTCCGCTTCCGGCGCCAATTCCGATTACAGGAATGGAAATGGTTTCAGCAACTTTTTTTGCCAATGAAGACGGGATTTTTTCCAAAACTAAAGCGAAACAACCAACTTTCTCCAGCATTTTAGCGTCTTCAATTAGTTTTTCTGCCTCAGCTTCCTCTTTGGCGCGAACAGTATAAGTTCCGAATTTATAAATCGATTGCGGAGTCAGACCTAAATGTCCCATAACCGGAATTCCGGCATTAAGAATCTTTTTGATACTTTCTTTAATTTCTTTTCCTCCTTCAAGTTTCACGGCATGGCCACCGCTTTCTTTCATGATTCGGATTGAAGAACGTAATGCTTCTCTCGGATCCGACTGATAACTTCCGAAAGGTAAATCTACTACAACCAATGCTCTTTCTGCCGCTCTAACTACTGAAGAGGCATGGTAAATCATCTGATCTAAAGTAATAGGAAGGGTGGTTTCATGTCCCGCCATTACATTACTGGCAGAATCACCGACTAAAATTACATCCACACCGGAACTGTCAACGATTTTTGCCATGGTGTAATCGTAGGCCGTCAGCATTGAAATTTTCTCTCCGTTGGCTTTCATTTCGATTAATGATTTCGTCGTAATTCTTTTGTAATCTTTTTTGGCTACAGACATAATTTTAAAGTTAGAAGTTAGAAATTGGAGTTATAAGTTCTGGTTAAACTTTTAACAAGTGATTTTCTTCTTTATCAGAATGTAAAATTAGTACAATTTCCAGAATGACGTAACATTAATGAGATAAATGCTACTTATTTAGCAGATAAAAATAAAAATTATGAAAAAGCTGATTTTATTGTTTGCCTTTTGTTTCACTTTCGCTGCAAATGCTCAGAAATCCGAAGTTGAAAATACAATTAAGATATTTTTTGAAGGATTCCATGCTAAAGATACTTTGAAAATAAAATCTGTCTGTCATGAAAAACTAATATTGCAATCTATTTCCGAAGGGCAGAAGGGCAGCAGGTTGTCTGATGAAACAGCATCTGAGTTTTACAAATCGGTTTCGACGTTTCCAAATGATATGAAATTTGAAGAAAGGATTTTAAGCTACAACATTCAGATTGACGGGAAAATGGCACACGCCTGGACTCCTTACGAATTTTACCTAAACGGAAAATTTAGTCATTCAGGAGTAAATGCGTTTACGCTTTATAAAGAAAATGATGCCTGGAAAATTATTTATCTTATTGATACCAGAAGAAAAAGCAGTAAATAAAAATCTTTATAAAATCTTTATACATAGCCAATTTTATCTTATAAAATACTTACAACTTATGATTTAACTTTGTAGTGTAATTAAGTCATAAGAAATTGAAAACATTAATTCAACATATCAGAACCAAAAACCAATACGTATTAAGTATAGTTTCTGTAAGTATAGTTTCTTTACTGTTCTTGTTCACAAGAGAGTATCTGGACTATAACGTGATTGGTTATTTATTGCTGGTTTTAGTTTCACTACTGGCAATATTCCTGGATATTTACGCCGTACTTTTGGCGGCTGTTTTGAGCGCTCTGGCGATGGACTTCCTGTTCATTAAGCCCTATTATACCTTGCATATTGAAACAGCTAAGGATGGATTGTTATTATTCCTGTTTTTTATTATTGCGATGATAAATGCGGTGCTGACTTTTAAAGTCAGAAAGGCAAATCAGTTAGCACACGCAAAAGAAGCAAAACTCCAGACAATGAAACTGTATAATACTTTATTGGATTCGTTGTCGCATGAATTAAGAACCCCGATTTCAACTATAATGGGGGCCATCGGAATTCTTCAAGAAAAGCCAAAACAGTTATCTGAAGAAAACAGTACGAAATTATTATCCGAAATGGAAAAAGCTTCCCTAAGGTTAAATCATCAGGTTGAAAATTTACTGAACATGTCCCGACTGGAAACCGGTTATATTCAGCCAAAAATGGATTGGTGTGATTTGAAGGAACTGGTCTATAAGGTTTTAAATGATTTGAAGGAAGAATTGGTAAATCACAGGATAATAGTGAAAATTCCCGATTACCTTCCGTTGTTTAAACTGGATTATGGCTTGACGGAGCAAATCGTTTACAATCTGATTTACAATGCTTCTCAATATACGCCTCAGGGAGCCTTAATTGAAATTGGTGTTGACTATATCCCGGATGTTAATTTTGAATATGAAGAAGGAAAAGTGATGACCTGTAAAATCACTATCAGCGATGACGGAAATGGTTTCCCGGAAGATGAAATTCACAAAGTGTTTGATAAGTTTTACCGTCTTCAGCATTCGAAAACTGGAGGAACCGGTCTGGGATTGTCCATTGTGAAAGGTTTTGTGGAAGCTCAGAATGGAGAAGTTTCCCTCGAAAATAAAGAAGACGAAAGCGGAGCCATTTTTACAGTAGCTTTTCCGGCAGTCGTTATGCAAACAAATTCGATACACAATGATGAATAGTCCGACCATATTAGTTATTGATGACGAAAGTCAAATCAGAAAACTATTGGAAATCACACTCGATTCCAACGGATATAAAACCGTGTTTGCGTCGAATGCGAAAGAAGGAATACTGATGTCCGCTAACCATCCGCCTGATTTGATTGTATTGGATCTTGGATTGCCAGATGACGACGGACAGAATGTACTGGTTCAGTTGCGGGAATGGTTTGTGAACCCGATTATAATTTTATCGGTTAAAAGTGCCGAAAGCGAAATCGTAAAAGCTCTGGATAATGGAGCCAATGACTACCTGACAAAACCTTTTCGGACTCAGGAGTTACTCGCAAGAATAAGGGCTGCCCTTCGCAATCAGAGCATGGTTACGCCGGAACCAATTGTAACCATTGATGCTATTCAGATTGATTTTTCGGCCAGAATCGTGAAAGTCAATAGCGAAATAATTAAACTTACGGCAACAGAGTATACGCTACTGTCTCTTTTAGTCAAAAATGAAGGGCGCGTACTCACGCATCAGCATATTTTAAAAGAGGTGTGGGGACCAAGTTATATTGATCAGACACAGTACCTCAGAGTTTTTATCGCACAATTAAGAAAGAAAATAGAAAGCGATCCCAACCGTCCAAAATACATTCTTACCGAATCGGGGATAGGCTATCGTTTTAATATCAGCTAACTAATTTTTTATAAAATCATTGTAAAGGATTATGGAATTTAATTTCATAGTCAGCTCTTCTATTGCCTCAACTTTTTAGAAACAAATCAATATAAATACTTAAAAATCAAAAATTTAATTAAAATGAGCACTCAAACAGTAAATAAAGTCACTGCAGCATCCTTACTTGTAGCACTTGGAATTATTTATGGCGATATCGGTACCAGTCCGTTGTATGTGATGAAATCGATAATAGGGAATCGTCCAATATCGGAACTGTTGGTATACGGTGGAGTTTCATGTGTATTTTGGACTTTAACCTTTCAGACTACTTTGAAATACATTTTCCTGACGCTTTCAGCCGATAATAACGGAGAAGGAGGCGTATTTTCTTTATACGCTTTGGTAAAGAGGTTCGGAAAAGGAAAACTGATAATTCCAACAATTCTAGGTGCAACCACATTACTTGCAGACGGAATAATCACTCCGCCAATTTCGGTAGCTTCTGCTGTGGAAGGTCTTGATGTTATTATTCCGGATATCCCGACAATCCCTATAGTTATCGTGATTCTTTCAGCACTGTTTTTCTTTCAGCGCTTCGGGACACAAAAAGTAGGAAGTTTGTTCGGACCGGCAATGGTGGTTTGGTTTTCAATGCTTTTCGTATTGGGAATTTCGCAAATCATTCATCATCCGGAAATTATAAAGGCTTTAAACCCGATTTATGCCTATGAACTTTTAGTGGAATACCCACACGGATTCTGGTTACTAGGCGCAGTATTTCTTTGTACAACAGGAGCAGAGGCTTTGTACTCAGACTTGGGACATTGTGGAAGGAAGAACATCAGGATTACCTGGTCATTTGTAAAAGTGTCGTTGTTGGTGAATTATTTAGGCCAGGCTTCGTGGTTAATGACACAAGGAAATTCTCATCTTGGTGACAGAAACCCGTTTTATGCCATCATGCCCGAATGGTTTTTAATTTTCGGGATTATTATTGCTACCGCTGCGGCAATTATTGCTTCCCAGGCTTTAATCAGTGGTTCGTATACGCTTATCAATGAAGCAATTTCACTGAATTTCTGGCCAAGAGTTGCGTTGAAAAATCCAACCGATCTGAAAGGGCAGATTTATATTCCATCCATCAATGCCATTTTGTGGACGGGCTGTATCATGATGATTCTTTATTTTAAAAATTCGGCACACATGGAAGCGGCTTACGGATTTTCCATTACGATTGCCATGCTGATGACTACGTTTTTGTTGTCTTATTATCTGATTTATATTAAAAAAATGAAAATAGGCTGGGTATCGTTAATGTTGTTTGTCTTTTCTGTGATTGAAATTTCATTTTTTGTAGCCAATGTGGTAAAAATAAAAGAAAGATGGATGTTTTTGTTCTTTGAGCTTTTTATTTTTATGGTGATGTATGTGTGGTATTTCTCCCGAAAACTGAACAATCAGTTCATGAAATTTGTCAATTTGGTAGAACAAACACCAATGTTGAAAGAATTAAGCGAAGACGATTCCATTCCGAAATATTCGACACATTTAATTTATTTGTCCAAAGCGGATCGAACCTATGAAATTGAAGAAAAGGTAATGAAATCCATTTTTGCCAAAAAGCCTAAACGAGCGGATGTCTATTGGTTTTTACATATTAACAGAACGAATGAACCGTTTACGTTGAATTATGAAGTGGTGGAAATATTAGACGATAAAGTCATCAAAGTAATTTTGAATGTAGGTTTCAGAGTTCAGCCGAAAGTAGAATTGTATTTCAAAAGGATTGTTCAGGAACTTGTACAGAGAAAAGAGCTTAGCTTACATATCCGTCCAGATGGTTCTACTAAATACAATGCCGAACCGGATTTCAAATTTGTGATTATTGAAAAGTTCCTTTCGGTTGAAAACGAGTTTTCGATTAAACATGATTGGTTATTAACGTCTTATTTTATATTAAAAAGATTGTCAATTTCCGATGAAAAAGCATTTGGATTGGACAGAAGCGATGTCGCAATTGAAAAAGTCCCTATGGTTTATCATCCGGTTTCCAATATTGCTTTGGAACGAAAATCAAGCTAAATTAGCCAAATGAAAAACAGTAAAAATAAAGTGATTCTCGCCTTGTTGTTTTTGATGAGCGGACTCCTTGTTTCGGCACAGGATACTATTCCTTCTTCAAAAGTAAAAATTGATTTTTCAGGATATATCGAAACATTTTATACGTATGATTTCAACCGGCCTGAAAGTGTGAGACGACAGGATTTCCTTTATAATCATAACAGGCATAACGAGTTTAATGTTAACATGGCTTTGCTTAGAAGTGCCGTTTCATACGAGAATTTTTACGCTAAAATTGCGATTCAGGCAGGAACCTATGTGCAGGACAATTATGTAAATGAAGATATAAAGATTTTTAACGAAGCTAATATCGGCGTTTATCTGGATAAGAATCAGAAAACGAGTATTGAAGCCGGAATTTTTGCATCGCATATCGGATTTGAAACGGCTGCCTCGGCAAGTAACCTGACTCTGACACGTTCCCTTTTGGCAGAAGGCTCTCCTTACTTTTTAACCGGTGTAAAGGTGAATTACAAACCAAACGAAAAATGGGTATTCACAGGGATGCTGAATAACGGATGGCAACGAATCAGTAAACCTAATCGTAATGCACTACCGGCCTTAAGCAGTCAGATTGTTTATAAATCAACTCCCAAAAGCACATTGAACTGGAGTACGTTTGTTGGAGATGAACCAATAGGCGATAACCTGAGAACCCGTTATTTCAGTAATCTTTATTGGGATTATCAATGGGGTGGTAAATGGCGTACGATTGCAGGGTTCGATTATGGTTTACAAAAACGAATTGATGATGATGGTTATGCCAACTGGTACAGTCCGGTACTTATTGCGCAATACGGAATTTCAGATAAATGGCAGATTGCTTATCGTTCAGAATACTATCAGGATAAGGAAAACATCGTGATTCCCTCAACTTACGTGAGTTTTAAAACCATCGGAAATTCATTGAATCTGGATTTTCTTCCTAATTCAAAGGTGAAAATAAGAGGAGAGGCAAGATGGCTGCATTCTGATACCGAGAATTTTAAAACGCAAAGCGGTTATTCAAAGGACAATGTATTTATAACCACAGCAATGTCGTTTGAATTTTAATAAAAAAGGAAGCTATTAAGCTTCCTTTATTTTTTTAACAGTCGGACATGTTAACGGCTACTGCCAAACCACCTTCCGAGGTCTCTTTGTATTTATTGTTCATGTCTTTAGCAGTTTGCCACATGGTATCAACTACTTTGTCTAAAGGCACTTTTGCGTTTTTAGGATCGGTTTCCATCGCTAATTCTGCCGCGTTGATGGCTTTGATAGCTCCCATCGTATTTCTTTCGATACACGGAATCTGAACCAATCCGCCAATTGGGTCGCAGGTTAAGCCTAAGTGATGCTCCATGGCGATTTCTGCTGCCACTAAAACCTGTTCCGGAGTTCCGCCCATTACTTCACATAAGGCTCCGGCTGCCATAGCGGAAGAAACTCCTATTTCGGCCTGACATCCGCCCATAGCTGCAGAAATGGTAGCGCCTTTTTTAAAGATACTTCCTATTTCACCGGCAACCATAAGGAATTGTTTGATATGTTCTTCGTTAGCTTCGTGGTTTTCAATTACCATGTAATACATTAATACGGCTGGTATAACTCCGGCGCTTCCATTGGTAGGAGCCGTTACAACTCGTCCTAAAGATGCATTTACTTCATTAACAGCCAAAGCAAAACAGCTTACCCATTTTAGAATCTGACGGAATTTAACTTCGGTCATTCTTATTGTTTCCAGCCAGGATTGTGGATTGTCATATGGTAAAACGCCAATAAGGTTTTTGTGCATGTCATAAGCGCGACGGCGTACATTTAATCCGCCCGGTAAAGTACCTTCGGTATGACAGCCAATGTAAATACACTCTAACATGGTATTCCAGATGCGCATCAGTTCGTGACTGATTTCCTCTTCGGGACGCATGGATTTCTCGTTCTCCAGTACGATTTCGGAAATCTTTTTACCTTCTTTTTGGCAATACTTCAGTAATTCGTCTGCCTTTTCAATCGGAAAAGGGAAACTGCGCATTATTTTGGTGTTTTCTTTTGAGCTGTTACTGTCTTCTTTTACCACAAATCCGCCACCAATAGAGTAGAAGGTAGAAGCGTATTCTTCATTATCGGTATAGACCGTAAATGTTAGTCCGTTAGCATGAAAAGGCAGGAAGTTTTTATTGAAAACGATGTCCTTTTCAAAATCGAACGGAATAATGATTTCGTTTCCAAGGAAAATCTCCTTTTTGTTCTTGATGGCCGTGATAATTACATCAATGCTTTCTACGGGGATATATTCTGGATCAGCACCGCTTAATCCGAGCATTACGGCCAAATCGGTAGCATGTCCTTTTCCTGTCAGCGAAAGCGAACCATATAAATCTACTTTAATACGATTGATATTGTCAATTAGGTTACGCTCACGGATTTCGGCAAGGAACTGTTCGGCAGCACGCCAAGGGCCTAAAGTGTGTGAACTTGAAGGTCCTACACCAATTTTAAGCATATCGAAAACGGAAATACATTCCATAATTTATTCTGAATTTATTCTGAAAATCGTTTGTTTAATACAAAGATAATTCGATAATTTCATTGTACATAACGTTTTACTTTTTTATAACACCTTAACATCGCACCTGAATTTTTAAAACAGATTTTTGAGCAATAAATGCGATAATCTTTCTTCGAAACAGAATCTTTTTAAAAATTAGTATGAACCAGCCAATTTCAAAGATTTTAAAATAGTGAGTTGTAAATGTTTTTGAATATTTAAAATATTAATAGTCAGTAATTTATGGTTAACTTTGTAGTTTAAAAATACAAATATCAATATGTTGAAGAATTATGACCCCTTAAATCTCGAACTTGTGTAAAATAATATTCAAAGTAATTCCAGATGGATTTTTTGCAGGTTTGAGAATTTTAAAATACTGAGAATAATAACAGTTATTAAAAATTTTTAAATCTTGGAAAAAATGAAAACACAATTACTACGATATTTCCTTGCTATTATTGGGATATTTTCATTCGTTATCACATATTCTCAGCAGCCCGGCTCTTTAGACCTTGGTTTTGGGATCGGTGGTAAAGTAATGACCAATTTTTCGGGAGGTTCTTCCAATGCTCAATCGGTTGTTATTCAAAATGATGGCAAAATGGTGGTAGCAGGATATAGTTGGAATGGAATCAACAACGATTTTGCTTTAGCGCGCTACAATAGCAATGGCAGTCTGGATAATACTTTTGGTTTTGGAGGAAAAGTAAATACGGATCTAGGGAGTGATGATTATGCCTTTTCAGTGGCTGTTCAAAGCGATGGTAAAATTTTAGTGGCTGGGTGGATTACTGGCGACAGCAACCCTCAAAATACTGGTCGTGAATTTGCTTTAGTGCGTTACAACAGCAATGGCAGTCTGGATAATTCCTTTGATTTTGATGGAAAAGTAATCACTGATGTTGGAGCTTTTGATGTTTGCCAATCAGTAGCCGTTCAAAGTGATGGTAAAATTGTGTTGGCAGGAAGTACCGCACATTTTGTAGATTTCAGTGATAGCGATATTGCATTAGTGCGCTATAACAGCAATGGCAGTTTGGATAATACCTTTGATACTGACGGAAAGGTAATTACAGCTATTGGAAACTCAGTTGATATTGCTAGATCAGTAGCTATCCAAAGTGATGGCAAAATTCTGGTTGCGGGAGGAAGCAGTAGTGATTTTGCATTAGTGCGTTACAAAAGCGATGGAAATTTGGATACTACTTTTGGCATTGATGGAAAAGTAACTACGGATATAGAAAGTACTGAAACTGGTCAATCGGTAGCCATCCAAAGCGATGGTAAAATTGTAGTTGCAGGATCTAGTGGCAATGGTTCTAGTTGGGATTTTGCATTGGTGCGCTACAATAGTAATGGTGGTTTGGACAACACCTTTGATTACGATGGAAAAGTAACTACAGATCTTGGCAGTTATCACGATATTGCTAATTCATTGTCAATAAAAAGCAATGGTAAAATTATGGTGGCGGGACATTTTGCGACCCCTTATAATTTTGATTTTGCTTTAGTATGTTATAACAGTGATGGAAGTTTGGATAATACCTTTAGTGAAGATGGAATAGTGACTACAGCTATCAGTAGTGCTAATAATGATGAAGGGCATTCGGTAGCCATTCAAAACGATGGAAAAATTGTGGTTGCGGGGTATAGCACCCGTAGTTCTGATGATAGGTTTGCCTCGGTGCGCTACAACAGCAATGGAAGTTTGGATGATACTTTTGGCGAAAATGGAAAAGTAACCACAGGTCTTGGTAGTGCTGACGACTATAGCAATTCAATAGCAATCCAAAGAGATGGAAAAATTGTGTTGGCGGGAGAAAGTAACGGTGATTTTGCATTAGCACGTTATAATAGTAATGGAATTTTGGATAATACCTTTGGTGAAAATGGGAAAGTCATTACGGATGTTGTCGAAGATATTGATTCTGGTAAATCAGTCGCTATCCAAAGCGATGACAAAATTATAGTGGCAGGGGTAGGTAGAAACTTCGATTCTTCCGATTCCAATTTTGCTTTAATGCGCTACAATAGCAATGGAAGTTTGGATAATTCCTTTGACCACGATGGGAAAGTAATTACAGATTTCGGAAGTTCTAATTCTTTTGGAACAGCAGTAAATATCCAAAGTGATGGCAAAGTTGTTATGGCGGGATCTACTTGGGATGGTTTTCAGTATGATTTTGCTTTAGTACGCTACAACATCAATGGCAGTTTAGACAACACATTCGGCAACAATGGAAAAGTAATTACGGATTTAGGAGGTTATCATGATGATTATGCTACTGCAATGACACTCCAAAAAGATGGTAAAATTATAGTAGCCGGATATAGAAACAAAGGGTCTTCCTCATCTCCTGATACTGATTTTTCTTTAGTGCGTTACAATAGTAATGGTAGCCCGGATAATTCGTTTGGTATTGGCGGAATGATTACTACTGCTGTTGGAAATTCCAATGACTTTGGTAATTCTGTGGCAATTCAAAATGATAATAAAGTTGTAGTGGCAGGTTATAGCAGCAATGGATATAACTGGGATTTTGCTTTAGTGCGTTACAAAAGCGATGGTACTTTAGATAATACCTTCTCTTCCGATGGAAAAGTAACTACGGATGTAGGGAATGCTAATGATTATGGTAATTCCATAGCTATCCAAAGCAATGGAAAAATTATTGTGGCGGGATACATTGCCAATGGTGATCAATGGGATTTTGCTTTAGTATGCTATAAAAGTGATGGTAGTTTGGATGGCACCTTTGGCGCCGGTGGAAAAGTAATTACGGACTTAGGGAGTGTTAATGATATTGGAAGTAAAATGGCCCTTCAAAACGATGGAAAAATTCTGCTTTCGGGATATATTGACAATGGCTCTAATTACGATTTTGCTCTGGCGCGATATAATATGGGTACGCTCGGTATTGAAGAAAACAGTTTCGTAAACAATTCAGTAAAAGTATATCCCAATCCGTTTTCAAGTACTGCCACCATTACTTTTTCTTTGAATCAATCGGAAAAAGTTTCCGTAAAGATTTTTGATTTGAATGGAAGGTTAATAAGAATTATCTCCAATGGTGTTCTGGAAGGAGGAAAACATTCGTTGACATTTGATGCAGAACAATTAGATACAGGTATTTATTTCTTGCAACTGCAAGGGGAAGATTTTTTTAAAACTGAAAAAATAGTTTTTTCAAAATAATTCTGAAGCTTAAAAAAAATGAAAACACAATTAATGAATAAGGTGTCTATCTACTTGATTTTGGGTATTAAGTAATTAGGTGTTATTTTATTCAATAATTATATTTTGTATCCCGAAATACTCTTTCTGCGCTTCCACTGCCCAATCATCATTGCTTCTGAAATCCCTGAAATCGTAACAATGCGATTTTAGATTTTCGTCGATTTTTCGAATAAGGACAACTTTATTTTTGGAATTCTTTAAAAGTGATTCCCGCTTTGCTATTTCGGTTTTAAGAATAATCCCTTTGTTGAAATTGTAAGCGATAAAACAGAATGCTGTAAAATAAACAGCGTAAACTATAGAGTTAGAGAAATAGTTTTCTTTCGAATTGGCATGAATAACTGAAAAATCGGAAATGAATTTAACTACAAAAAGAAAGAAGAAGAACATGAAGTAAATTGCTGTTCTTGGTGAAACTACCTCAGGCATTGTAATAAAAGGCAAAATCGTACTTAAAGCGACAATCAGATATTTGTAAGTGTCGATAAAAGCAATAAGTTGTTCTTTGGTTTTGGGAATGAAAATGATATTTCGAATGGTTGCCGAAACTTTATTGCTGCTTTGACATATATAAACAAATCCAGACGAAATCGCTAAAAGTATCAGGAAGAAAGACAGTTTCAGATAGGTTGCCAATGCAAAGAGGGAATTTTTAATGATTATCCATAATGTAACACCTTCAATTGCTGCGTTATTGTTTATTTCCTTAATCCTGACGAAATTGCCGGGTGCAGCACTTAAAAAAACAGTTCCGCCAATAATTATAAGAAGTAATAAAGCGTTGAATCGTATGTTGCTTTTTTCCTTTCGGAGAAAATCATACAGGATTGTCAGCAGTAAGAGTGTAATAAGTCCAATAGTCAGGTTTTGGGTTGTAATACCGATAAATATTGTAAAAAATATAAATGAGATTCTGGCTGTCAGTACATTGCTTCTTTGAATTTTATAAAAACAATACAGCCAAACAGCACCTAACAATAAATTAAACGAATAGACGCCTCCAGTTGCCCAATAAATTGTCTGACTGATATGAGAGTATGATCCTAACCAAAAGGCAATCGCAATCAGAATAGGAAGATATAATTTATTAGGCCCTGCAAATTTGCTTTTCGTTTCTTCTTTTATGATAAATGATAAAATGATTCCGCTTAACAGAAAGCAGCCGTTCCAAAACAAAGTTATCATTTCCACAGGCAGCAACTCTAAGAAGGCACCTTGTAAAAAAGCGGCTGTTGTCATGTAACGTCCATCCCAAGCATAATAGCCGTGCACGCATCTTTGGAATATGCCAAGTTTATTTATTTCATTCAATATAGCGTAATCATCGGCCCAATAAAAAGTATTGAAGTTTAATGCTAAAATCAGGAAGAGAGTCAGAAAACCTGTTATAACCGGTAAAGAGTTGCCTAAATTTTTGAGAGATGTCATTAATGCGTCTGAAATTAAATGTCAAATATAGTTTTTTAAAGATTATTTATGCTCAGATAAATGCATATTAATGTCATCCTGTCAGTTTTTTTGTTTTGTTTTATTAAGAAATATGACATTTTATGTATTTTTTCCTCTTGGCACAATCATTGTCATTTTGCAACTCGAGTTTTGAACTTTTGAATTAAAATTAAACTATTATAAAATGAGTAAGATTATTGGAATCGACTTAGGAACAACAAACTCCTGCGTATCCGTAATGGAAGGTGGAGAGCCAGTTGTAATTGCTAATGCCGAAGGAAAAAGAACAACACCATCCGTAATTGCATTTGTGGAAGGTGGCGAAATTAAAGTGGGTGATCCTGCGAAAAGACAAGCAGTAACGAATCCAACAAAAACTATCGCTTCTATCAAACGTTTCATGGGTAACAAATACACTGAAAGCGCTAAAGAAGCATCAACTGTAGCATACAAAGTTGTTAAAGGAGATAATGACACACCACGTGTTGATATCGACGGAAGACTTTACACGCCACAGGAATTATCAGCAATGGTACTTCAGAAAATGAAAAAAACAGCTGAGGATTATTTAGGAACTACAGTTACAGAAGCGGTTATTACTGTACCAGCTTACTTTAACGATGCTCAGCGTCAGGCTACAAAAGAGGCTGGGGAAATTGCTGGTTTAAAAGTACGCAGAATCATCAACGAACCCACAGCTGCCGCGTTAGCTTACGGTTTGGATAAATTAGGCCACGATCATAAAATTGCAGTTTACGATTTAGGTGGGGGTACTTTCGATATTTCCATCCTTGAATTAGGAGACGGAGTTTTCGAAGTATTGTCTACAAACGGGGACACTCACTTAGGAGGTGACGATTTTGACCAGGTAATCATCGATTGGTTGGCTAACGAATTCAATAGCGCTGAAGGAGTTGATTTACGTAAAGATCCAATGGCTTTACAACGTTTGAAAGAAGCTGCTGAAAAAGCAAAAATCGAATTATCGTCTTCTACACAAACAGAAATCAACTTACCATACATCACAGCTACAGCTTCAGGACCAAAACACTTGGTACAAACGTTAACCCGTGCTAAATTTGAGCAATTGGCTGATACTTTAGTGAAACGTTCTATGGATCCGGTTGCTAAAGCGTTAAAAGATGCTGGTTTATCAACATCAGATATCGATGAGGTAATCTTAGTGGGTGGTTCAACTCGTATCCCTGTAATTCAGGAGCAAGTTGAGAAATTCTTCGGTAAAAAACCATCAAAAGGAGTTAATCCGGATGAGGTTGTAGCGATTGGAGCTGCAATTCAGGGTGGAGTTTTAACTGGAGACGTAAAAGACGTATTATTATTAGACGTTACGCCACTTTCATTAGGTATTGAAACTATGGGAAGCGTAATGACAAAATTAATTGACGCTAATACTACAATCCCTACTAAAAAATCACAGGTATTCTCTACAGCGGCAGACAATCAGCCATCAGTAGAAATCCACGTGTTACAAGGTGAGCGTCCAATGGCAAACGACAACAAAACTATCGGTCGTTTCCACTTAGACGGAATTCCGCCAGCTCCGAGAGGTGTGCCTCAAATCGAAGTAATTTTCGATATCGATGCTAACGGTATTATCCATGTAACTGCTGTTGATAAAGGAACAGGAAAATCACACGATATCCGTATCGAAGCTTCTTCAGGATTGACTCAGGAAGAAATCGAAAGAATGCGTAAAGAAGCTGAAATCAATGCTGAAGCTGACAAATTAGCTAAGGAAAAAGTAGATAAATTGAACGAGGCTGACGGAATGATCTTCCAGACTGAAAAACAGTTGAAAGAATTCGGAGAGAAATTATCTGAAGGAAATAAAACAAACATTGAAGCTGCTTTAGAATCATTGAAAAAAGCTTACGAAACTAAAGATGTTGAAACTATTCAACCTGCTTTAGACGCAATCAATGAGGCTTGGAAAAATGCTTCAGAAGAATTATACAAAGCTCAGGCTGAAGGACAAACTCACGAAGCACAACCGCAAGCGGATGCTTCAGGAGATACAACTCAGGATGTAGATTTTGAGGAAGTGAAATAATCTTCTGTAATTAGAATTGAAAAACCACGCTTACCGGCGTGGTTTTTTATTTTAAATCAATCTGTTAAAATCGTTGCATTAAGGTATCATTGTTTGTGGTTTTTAAAAAATTTGTTTTTGTTAAAAAAAATTGTACTTTTCCCAAAAACCAAGAAACCTATTAAACAATTTATGAAAAAGACACTTTTATTATTTGCATTAGCAATAATGACAACTGTCGGGTATAGTCAGAAAAAGAAAAAGAGCGCTTCAAAATCGAGCTCTTCTTCTGAAGTTTTGGCTAAATCCGATAATCTTACTGCAGAGATGGGAAAGAATGCATTTAATTTATATCTCAATGATGGCGGAAAAAAAGAAGCTCTTTTTACGCGCCCGGTAGATCCTAAAAGGAAATTGTCGGAATGCAAGATTACGAGTTATAAAGCAAAAGATACCAAACTGTATTATATTTCCTGGGTAGAAAAAGGGACCAATAAGACCGATTTAAAAACAGAAGAAGTAACAAGTACTGTGTCCGAAATCTGGGAAGTATCTACAAAAACGCAAGTTGCTGCAAACACGCACACTATAACGAATATCACTGAAAAAGTCTTTTTGGATCAGGCGAAAGAGGTTTCAGAAACCCAGCAAAGAAGACGAGTTGAAGGATCTGAGTTCAAATTATTGCCCAATGGAGATGCTATTCTAAAGGGTAAATCCGGGGAAACCAAATATACATATGATCCTGCGACTAAAAAATATGTCGCGGCGGGAAAGAAAAAATAAACCAATTAAACCAGTGATAATTTCACTGGTTTTTTTATTTACTATTCTTCGGTTTATTGCTTTACGTCGTTAATAGAGTAATAAAAACGATTTAACAGTAACAATTTTTCTGAAAAAAGATAAAAAAGCGATATTTGTATTACAAAAAACCAATTCTAAAAGTAGAAACTATGATGAACAAAAATACTGTTTTAGGCTGGGCAACATTTATTATGATTGTTATGGGTTGCATATTGATAGGATTAGCGATATACCGTTATGCTGATGTGGCCGGATGGGGTTTTGCTGCTGTAGGTATCGGTTTTTTTTCCATTGCATGGGTTTTTAACGCATTAAACGGAAGAGTGTAAGCTAAATAATAAATGAAACGGAAAGCTATTTTATGATTTACGTTAACATTTAAAGATATTTTAAAATTATTTAAATGCACTTAAATAATCCAAAAGAAAGAGCCACAGTAATATTACTGTGGCTCTTTCTTTTGGATGCATTCAATCTATTTATAAAGTACTACTTACAAAATAACATATTAACGTTCTTGTTTGTAATATTTTACTTCTTAACGATTATAGTTGCGGTTTATCGGACAAATATGTTAATTTTTTCAAAACTATTTACTTTTAATCTACTAAAATCTAAAAAACATAAGACTATTTTAGTTATTGTAGGGTTTTTCTTTTATGTTATGATATTGAATGTGTGGGATGAACCCGACAAAAAATGCAATGGCAACTGTGGAGTTTCCGGTAGGGTGACCGTGCAAACTTTCATACAGTAAATGATCCCAATCTGAATGATGAACCATTACAGACAATCAGTTTCCCTTTAAGTACAATTTAAATGAGATGTAATATAAAAAAATCAATAAAACATAATTAATCAACTTTTAATTCCTTATACAATGAAAGCACCTATATTTTCAGCAAAAACAGCAAAAATAATGAGCCTTCTTTTAGGTTTATTTATAGGATTTAGTGTTCAGGCACAAAGTTTACCACGTGTAAAAATTCTTGCAACAGGAGGAACCATTGCCGGTGCCGGTGCTGCTGCAGATCAGGCCGGATATAAGGCTGGTGCGCTTCCTATTGACCAGTTATTAAGTGCCGTACCGCAAATTCACAAATATGCAACCGTTACCGGCGAGCAGATTTCGAGTATCGGAAGTCAGGATATGTCCATCGAAATCTGGATGAAGCTTAACAAGCGCATCAATGAAATATTCAGTAAAAACGAAGCAGATGCTGTTGTGATTACCCACGGAACCGATACTCAGGAAGAAACATCCTTTTTCCTTAATCTGACGCTTAGAAGCGACAAACCCGTTGTATTTACAGGATCAATGCGTGCAGCAACGGCTATTAGTGCAGACGGACCTAAAAACCTGTTTGATGCTGTTGTGGTTGCCGCAAGTCCGAAAAGTAAAGGCAGAGGGCCTATTGTAGTATTCTCGGAAAGTATTTTTGACGGAAGGGATATCGTGAAAACAAGTTCCACGCACATGGAAGCCTATACTGCTCCCAATGCAGGGCCGATCGGACAAGTATATGATGCGAAACCGGTTTATTATCAGGAATCGGCACGTAAATCAGACAAAAACACGCCGTTTGATATTTCGGGAGTGACAAAATTGCCACGTGTTGAAATCGTTTATATGTATGCCGATGCTAATCCTTCTCTAATCAATGCCTTAGTAAATGAAAAAGTAGACGGAATTATTATCGCAGGAGTTGGAAACGGAAATTTCAATAAAGCATATTATGATGCTATCGATGCTGCCGTTAAAAAAGGAGTGGTGGTTTGTAGAGCAACAAGATGTGTTTCTGGCCGTGTGGTTCTTAAAGACGAGGTTGACGATGACAAACTGGGAACTATCGTAAGTGACGATTTGAATCCTCAAAAGGCACGTATCTTACTGATGGTGGGTTTAACCAAAACCAAAGATAAAAAGCAATTACAACAGTATTTCTTTGAGTATTAATCTCAGGTTGCTAAATGTCCCTTGTTAAAAACTGTCGGAAAGATTTTTAAAATTATTTCCGGGTAAAATAAAAAGTCATGAGAAAAGTAAAATATATTCCTCTTATGTTGCTGATGATTGCTTCATCACAATATTCAATTGCTCAAGTCCGAACAGAAAAAGATTTGTTAGGTGAAAAGCAAATACCCGCTGATGCTTACTATGGAGTTCAAACGCTGAGAGCTTTGGAAAACTTCCAGGTTAGCGGAGTTAAAACTAATTTTTATCCCGACTATGTGAAAGCCTATGCCATAGTAAAGCTGGCAGCTGCCAGAGCTAACGGTGAAGTGGGCCGAATGAAAAAAGACCGACTTGCGGCCATAGAAAAAGCCTGTCAGGCAGTTATGGATGGTAAATATCACGACCAGTTTTTAACCGATTTGTATCAGGGAGGTGCAGGAACTTCGGCTAATATGAATGCCAATGAAGTACTGGCAAATATTGCCCTTGAAATGATGGGGAAAAAGAAAGGGGAGTATCAGTACATCGAACCTCATGACGATTTAAACATGGGACAGTCCACCAATGATGTGTACCCAACTGCTATACATATCGCTTTGATTCTGCATAATGATAAAGTTATGAAGGAAGCTCAACTGTTAGCGCAGTCTTTCCATAAAAAAGGAGATCAGTTTAATCATCTGTTAAAGATGGGGCGTACGGAAGGGCAGGATGCCGTGCCAATGACATTAGGGCAGGAGTTTCACGCCTTCGGTTATCAGCTTGATGCCGCCATTGATGCAATGCGTAAGTCGGAAGCCTACCTGTATGAAGTGAATATGGGAGCAACGGCTATCGGTACAGGACTGACAGCTACTCCGGGTTATGCTGAAAAATGTTCGGCACAACTTGCTAAAATCACAGGAAAACCGATTCATACATCCAAAGACCTTATTGCTGCAACAAGCAGTATGCAGGCCTTTGTGATGTATTCTTCTTCAATAAAAAATTTAGCTGTTACCTTATCTAAAATCAGCAGTGATTTAATCTTCCTTGCAACTGGTCCGCGAACAGGTATTTTCGAGATCAATTTGCCGGCTCTTCAGCCCGGATCGTCTATCATGCCTGGAAAAGTAAATCCGGTAATGCCGGAATTGATGAACCAGATCTGTTTTAAAGCGATAGGTAATGATGTAACTGTTACATTCGCATCACAGGACGGACTTTTGCAGCTGAATGCTTACGAACCGGTTGTTGCCGTGGCAATTATGGAATCTCAGGCGTTATTTTATAAATCAATGCCGTTATTCCGTAAAAATTGTATTGACGGAATCACTGCCAACGAAAAAGTGATGCAAAAATACATCGAACGAAGCGTAGGAATTGTTACGGCTCTAAATCCGGTTCTTGGTTATGAAAAAACAACCGAATTGGCCAAAGAAGCCCTTGAGAAAGATAAGGGGATCCTTGAATTGATCCGAGAAAAGAAATTGCTTACCGAAGATCAGATTAAGAAATTGTTAGATCCGGCAGCAATGACCGGACAACAGAAAAAATAATTGTGGAATCTTTTTCGGAGAAATCCGGAAATAAAATAAGTCCCAATGAAATCAAATGTAGTTGAAGGCGAAAGCCAACCAAAACTATCGATTAGGATAAAAAAAACCTTGTTATCACTGCTTTTTGTGGTAACAGGGTTTGTTTCTTATGCGCAAGTTGAGCCAAAAGCGCCTGTTCCGGATGGTACTCAAGGAGAAGTTTTTCGTGAGAAGGAAGCAGATAGTTTGGAAGTCAAAAAGAAGTATGAACATTTTAACGAGTTTGAAAACTCGTTAACCACATTGAGATTTGGGGGAGGTTTTTTATATGAATTTGCAACATACAGTCAGGATGACGTAAGCAAAGATCAGGTAGAGCTTTCTCCTGTTTTTAAAGTAAGGGATGCCAGGGTTACAGCGTCAGGTAAATTAAAAACCAAAAGGGAAATAACTTGGAAAGTTGGTGTTATGCATGATGGGAATCAAAAAACCTGGTATATGAGGGAAACCGGAGTCATGGTAAAATTTCCCGAGATATCCGGACATATTTTTGTAGGCAGAACAAAAGAAGGATATTCGCTAAGCAAGGTGAAAGTTGGATATTCCACATGGTTTTTGGAAAGAGCTATGGCAATTGATATCATCCCAATCCTTGGTGATGGTATAAAGTACCTCGGATTTCTTCCCAAACAGCGTATTAACTGGAACATTGGTGCTTATACGGATTGGCTGTCCGAAGGGCAGAGCTTTTCAAAATACCAATGGCAATTTGCCTCAAGAGTAGCTTACCTGCCTATCTATACAGATGCAACAAAGCCTATGATGCATATAGGAGTCAACTACCGGTATGGAAAAGTTAAAAACGGTGAACTGCAGGTGAGATCCAAACCAGAAGCTGATCCGGCCCCATATTTTATTGATACCGGGAAGTTTTCGGTTTACAGTTCCAATCATGTCGGGGGTGAATTTTATTATCGCAATGGTCCATTTTTGTTTGGGTCAGAGGTTAATGCCCACATGATGAATTCATCTGAAACAGGAAATCCTATATTTTACGGAGGTGAAGCATTTATGGCATATACAATCAATGCTCAAACCAGGCCTTATTTTGCCAGTACAGGGATATTTGGCTTCGTTAAAGTAAAAAAATCAGTTTTCGATGGAGGATACGGGGCATTTGAATTTACACTTCGTTATTCAAGTCTTGACCTTGATGATGGTACTTTAACCGGAGGTAAGTTCTGGAGAGTCACACCAAATGTCAATTGGTATCTTTCAGATAACATACGCCTTTATTTTACTTATGGTTATGGTGTTTTGGATAGATATAATCAGGAAGGGGTTACCAATTTTTTTCAAAGCCGAATCTTATTTATGCTATAACAGATTTGAAGCATTGCACTATATACATCGATTCAACTTGATGACTTAAAATAAATACATTATCATGAAAAAAAGCTATTTTAGAAAAAGGATAATGTCTTTATCGTTGTTGTTGATTACTGCTTTGATTTACGGTCAATCAAAAGAAAAAACTGCCAATGTGATGTCTAAAGAAAATATAGAGGCTGTACTGAAAGAAGCATACTCAAAATTTAAAGACGTAAAAGAAGGTAAGAACGCTGACTATATTAAAGAATTAGCCAATGTTGATCCGAATATTTTTGGGATTGCCCTGGTAACTACTGATGGAAAAGTATATACTATTGGTGATTATAATTCTATGGTGTCCATTCAAAGCATAAGCAAGGCTTTTGTTATGGCTCAGATTATCGAGGAGGACGGTCATCAGGCCATTCAGGATAAAATTGGAGTGGATGCAACCGGTATGCGGTTTAATTCAATCGTTGCAGTAGAAGAGCACAAAGGACAGGAAATTAATCCATTGGTAAATCCGGGAGCCATTGCAGCGACAAGTATGGTTAAAGGCAATGATTCTGTTGCCAAATGGGAAAGCATATTGGCTAAACAAAGTGAATTTGCAGGCCGGACTTTATCACTTAACAAGCCTGTGTATATCAGCGAAGCCAGCGATAATCTGAGAAATCAGGCAATCGCCCATTTGCTTTTTTCTTATGGTAGGTTGTATTTCGACCCGATTCAGTCAACCGATATTTACACGAAGCAATGCGCCCTTAATGTAAGCGCAAAAGATCTGGCTGTAATGTCGGCCACTTTAGCGAATGGCGGAGTTAACCCTGTCACCAAAAAGAAAGTGGTATCGCCCGAAACGGTAATGTACACGCTTCCGGTTATGGCAACGGCCGGACTTTATGATGATTCGGGAATTTGGTTTTACAATTCCGGATTACCGGCAAAAAGCGGTGTTGGGGGAGGTATTATAGCGGTCTGTCCGGGTAAATTCGGTATCGGAGTGGTTTCTCCGCCTTTGGATGCCGCAGGTAATAGTTTGAAATCCCAATTGGTAATTAAATATGTGGTTGAAAAGCTAAAGGCTAATCCATATTTAATTCAGCCTAAATAATTTAATCGTATCTGGCCTGTTGCGTATTTGGAAACCAGCAGGTTTTATTTTGTGTTTAAGTTTTTAATTAAAAAGGGATGTTTAGTTATTCAAAAACATTGATGGTCTTATTGCTGGTCTTTCCATTGTTTTTGTATGCCCAAATCCCTGAAAAAAAGAAAACAGATTCCATTCCTTCCGTAGAACACGATACAGTACAGAAAGTTTTAGAAGTAGAAGTAGATACCACGCTTTCCGAAAGTGAAAAAAAAGTCAGAAAAGAGGCTTTTACACCCGATATTTTACACCTGATAAACGGCGACAGGTTAACCGGTAAAATTTTATCGTTCCAACAGGGGAGATTAAGTTTTGATGCACAGGGGCCCGGTGTTGTTTCCATAAAATGGTACAAAATATTTTCCATTGACGGCGGAAGTAAAATATATAAAGTGGAAAATATTTACGGCGAAATTTTCATCGGGAAAATAGCCAAATCTGATATGATGGGAGAAATAATTGTTTTAACAGGACCAGATGAAATAATCGAATCAAGTGTAACAGCCGAGTCCAGCGCAACAGCCGAGCTAAAAAAAAGTGTGCCGAAAGGAACAACAATTAAGTTTGAAGAAATTTTAAGAATTTTTCCTCTTGAAGAAAAATGGTATGAGGGATTTAAGGGCGATATAGGAGCAGGGGTGAGTTATACAAAGTCTTCTGAAGTACTACGTATTAGCGCGGAAAGTAACCTTTTTTACGTTATTTCACGATGGCGGTTCGTTAATAATTTCTCATATATGGCAACTTCAACGGAAAGTTCTGATTATTCGGTGAGGATACAGGAAAATCTTCAGGAGTTTTATTCGTTATACAGAAAATGGGTGCTTTATCAGGCCAATGCGTTTAACAGGAATGACGAACTGGGTATCGATGCAAAACTATCGTTTGGTTTCGGGATAGGAAATAATCTCATAATTACGGAACGTCAAAGGCTGTTGTTGTTCACAGGTTTTTTGCAAAATTTTGAAGACAATATAAATTCAGATAAGTTTGTTGCAAACAGTGAATGGCCTGTAACGCTGCAACATACGGTGTACAGTTTTATAAGCCCAAATCTTTCCTCGACATTAAAAGCGGGTTCTTATGTCGGACTCACTGAAAAAGACAGATACCGTTTTGACCTGAGCGCCGATCTTACTTGGGAAATATTCAACGATTTCAAAATACAATTCTCCTTTTATTATAATTACGACAATAAAAACATAGTCGGAAAAAACACAAAAGAGGATAGCGGTACAGAACTGTCTTTTTTATTGGAACTGAAATAGAAAACTGTAGAACTTCTTCCGAATTTTATTTCTTGATTTTTTTGATTTTACTACTCTGAAAATGCAATTACAGAATTGCAAAATCATCTTTTAAATTCTTTTATTTAACCCTATATTTGTCGGTATCTTTTTTTAGGATACATAATCAGTTCAAAAACAAACAATAAACATAAATAGTAAAGTATGTCAGACGATAAGAAAGTGATATTTTCGATGTCGAAAGTAAGTAAGACTTACTCAAGCACGAATAAGCAGGTTTTAAAAGATATTTACTTAAGTTTTTTCTACGGAGCTAAAATCGGTATCCTTGGTTTAAACGGTTCAGGTAAATCATCATTATTGAAAATTATTGCAGGTGTAGATAAAAACTATCAGGGAGATGTGGTATTTGCACCAAATTATACGGTTGGTTATTTAGAGCAGGAGCCCCATTTAGATGAAACCAAAACGGTTATTGATGTTGTTCGTGAAGGAGTTGCCGGAACAATGGCAATTTTGGACGAGTTCAATAAAATTAATGATATGTTCGGACTTCCGGAAGTGTATGAGGATGCCGATAAGATGCAGAAATTAATGGATCGTCAGGCCGAATTGCAGGATAAAATCGATGCGGCAGGCGCTTGGGAGATCGATACTAAACTGGAAATCGCAATGGATGCTTTACGTACTCCGGATGCCGATACGCCAATCAGCGTGTTGTCAGGAGGAGAGAAGCGTCGCGTAGCTTTATGCCGTTTACTATTACAACAACCGGACGTTCTATTATTGGATGAGCCTACCAACCACTTGGACGCTGAGTCAGTATTGTGGTTAGAGCAACACTTGTCACAATATGCAGGAACTGTAATTGCTGTAACGCACGACCGTTATTTCCTTGATAACGTTGCGGGTTGGATTTTGGAGTTAGACAGAGGTGAAGGTATTCCATGGAAAGGAAACTATTCTTCTTGGTTAGAGCAAAAATCAAAACGTATGGAGCTTGAAGAAAAAACAGCTTCAAAACGCCGTAAGACTTTAGAGCGTGAGTTGGACTGGGTTCGTCAGGGAGCGAAAGGACGTCAGACAAAACAAAAAGCACGTTTACAGAACTATGATAAGTTGTTAAACGAAGATCAAAAAGAACTTGACGAAAAATTAGAATTATACATCCCGAACGGACCGCGTTTAGGAACAAATGTTATCGACGCGAAAAACGTTGCAAAAGGATACGGAGACAAATTGTTATATGATAATTTGAACTTCACTTTGCCGCAAGCAGGTATTGTTGGTATTATAGGTCCGAATGGTGCAGGTAAAACAACGATCTTCAAAATGATCATGGATGAATTGCAACCGGACAGTGGGGAATTCCACACTGGTGAAACAGTGAAAATTGCTTATGTAGATCAGTCGCATGCAAATATTGACCCGAACAAATCCATTTGGGAAAACTTCTGTGATGGTCAGGAATTGATCATGATGGGAGGCCGTCAGGTAAATTCAAGAGCTTATCTGTCACGTTTTAATTTCGGAGGAAGCGAACAGAATAAAAAAGTGTCTACGCTTTCAGGAGGAGAACGTAACCGCTTACACTTAGCCATGACGCTAAAAGAAGAAGGAAACGTGTTGTTGTTGGATGAACCAACGAATGACTTGGATATCAACACGCTTCGTGCTTTAGAGGAAGGTTTGGAGAATTTTGCAGGTTGTGCTGTGGTTATTTCCCACGACCGTTGGTTCTTAGACCGAATCTGTACTCACATTTTGGCATTTGAAGGTGATTCTCAAGTGTACTTTTTTGAAGGTGGTTTCTCCGAATATGAAGAAAACCGTAAAAAACGTTTAGGAGATGTTGCTCCAACCCGAATTAAGTACAAAAAGCTTATCAGAGGATAAAGAAATTTAAAAGCGACCTTTTTAGGTCGCTTTTTTTACAACATTTTTTAAATATTTTTTGATTTTTTATATATGATATTTGGTTTTTGTTTATTAAATTAACACTTTGAAATTTTTGATGAGCAAAAACATATTAAAATTCTCACTTCTGTTTATTCTGCTGGCTTTTCAGGGGGCGCTTGCTCAATCTGAATCAGTTAGCCCTAAAAATATTTTAGATCTTTTATCAAAATCCAGAGAGCATTTTAATAATCTTGAAAATGGAAAATCATTATTGTATGCGAAAAAGGCATTAAATGAAGCCAGTAAAATTGAAGATAATCAGTTGGTGGCCAAATCCTATAATCTGATAGGATTGAACTTTGAAGAGTTTTCAGATTACGGTAAAGCCGCTGGTTATTATTATAAGGGATTAAAATTCGCCAATCTTACAACAAATGATTCCTTAAAAGGATGGTTGCACAATAATCTCGGGAATTTATACTGTTACAGAAAAATCAATTTTGATAAAGGAATAGCTTCTTATAAGAGAGCTCTTTTCTATAAACAAAAAATAAAGGATTCAACCGAAATTATGTTTACGAACCTGAATATTGCCTCGGCTTATTTTGCCAATGAGGATTATGTTTCAGGATTTCCCTATTTAAAACTTGCTGAACCGTTTGTTAAGAAGTTGAACATAATGGAATCGACCTTGGCGATGAATTCAATGTACGGATCCTATTTCACTTTTAAAAATGAATATGAAAAAGCGGAGTCTTCCTTCAAGGAAGCACTAAAGGTTTGCCAAACCAACGATGTTGAAATTCTTGAAACCAATGTGGCGGAGTTGTACGGAGACATATCCAAGTATTATCTGAAAATAAAGGATTACGAGAATGCGTACCTGTATTTAGAAAAGCACAATGCTTTAGAAGAAAAAATTTATAATGAAGCACGTGCCGATGAAGTAAAAGTAGCCGGCTCTCATATTGAATTAGACGAATATAAAAGAGAAATAGATAAAATAGAGAATGAAAAACTTGTGCAGACGACCAGGTTGCAGCATACGCGATTAATAGTCGTAATGTTTATATTCATCTTTTTCATTCTTTTGTTATTGGTATACACGCTTTATAAAAACAATCAACTAAGAAAGAAAACGAATAAGAAGTTAAAAGTGGCCAATGAAGAACTTATGATTGCCAAAGAACAGGCAGAAGAAGCTTCGTTGTTAAAGTCTCAATTTATTTCGACAATTACTCATGAACTCCGAACTCCTTTATACGGAGTGGTTGGAATTACCGACATGATTGCTGATGAGCACAGAGAACTTAAAAACAGCACCTATCTTAAATCCTTAAAGTTTTCTGCCAAGTACTTACTGTCGCTAGTAAATGATATTCTACAGGTTTATAAAATTGAAGAGAAAAAAATAGTTCTGGAGAATTCTATATTTAATCTTTCCGACGAATTGAATTCAATCGTAGACAGCCTACAATTCTTAGCTGTAAAAAACAATAATCAGTTGCTATTGGAAGTAGACGATTCAATCCCGGAATTTATTATTACAGATAAAGTGCGCTTATCACAGATTTTCATGAATTTAGTGAGTAACTCGCTGAAATTTACTAAAGATGGTGAGGTGAAAATCTGTGCGAAGTTTGAACGTTACGAGGCCTCATACTGTTTCATTACCTTCAAAGTGATAGATGACGGAATCGGAATTGCAAAAGAGCATCAGAAAAAAATATTTGAAAAATTTGTTCAGATCGAACGAAAAGAAGACGATTATCAGGGAACCGGTTTGGGATTGTCCATCGTTAAGCAATTGATTTCCTTGTTTGGAAGTGAAATTCATTGTGAGAGCGAAGAGAATCTAGGTACACAGATGATTTTTACAATTGGTTTTGATACGGATGAAAATCATCGCAATGACTTACTCAAAAATCTTGAAGTTGATTTCTCAGAAGAGCATACTTATAAAGTTTTGGTTGTTGAAGATAACAAGATCAACCAAATTGTGACGAAGAAAATATTGGATATTCGCCATTTTGAAAGCGTTATCGTTGATGACGGTTATGAAGCGATCAAGATATTGGAAAACAATACTTTTGATGTTATTCTGATGGATATCAATATGCCTAAAATTAATGGTTTTGACACATCAAAGCTTATCAGAAAAATGGGAATTAATACTCCTATAATAGCTGTAACCGCTTTCGATAAACAGGAAATTATGGAGCAGATAGTGGCTTCTAAAATGAATGAAGTAATCGTAAAACCTTTTGATCCGAATCATTTATATAGAATGATCAAGCATCTTTCTGAAAAAAAAGACGAGATTTTAAAGACGAAACTTAATTAGAATCGGAAAGTAGTTTGAAAAAAAAGACTTGTTAATTTTAAGGAGCCTTTTTTGGATTTTACAATGATAACTGTGTTTGCAATTGCAATGCAAGAATTAAATGATTTCGTGAACTGTGATTATTTAAAACTTTAAAAGTACTCCAAGTCCGGTTTGGTTGCCATTATAAAACGGCAGTATACCTACAGATTTACTATTTTTATTATTCTTAGTAAATAATTTGTTGGTATACGGGAAAATCCAATAGGCGACTTTGGTGCTCAAAATCCCGATTCCGGCTCCGGCAGCAACGTCTGTCAGCCAATGCCGATCGTTTAGCATACGAAAGATACCGGTTCCTGTAGCAACTAAATAACCTGAAATACCATACCAAATCGAAACATCCTTGTATTCCTGAAACAAAAACTCGGCTCCGGCAAAAGCGGTTGCTGTGTGACCGGATGGGAAGGAATTTTGTCCGCCATCAGGACGTTCGACGTGGGTAATATGTTTCAAACCGGTGACGGTTGTTGCCATCAAGAGGTAAGATGTCCCCAAAATGATACTTCTGTCTTTAAGGTTATTTTTTCCGTCTATGCCAAGATTGTTTATAACGTAAACTGACACAGCCGGAACGTGTTGTGTAAAATCGTCTAAAGAGACCTTTTCATCAATATGTTCATTAACCTCCGTTTTTACCTGTTCATTGAATCCAAGTAATTCAGGATTATCAAAACCAACAATGCCATATCCGATTAGAATACTCGGAATTATTAATTGTTTATAATTGAATTTCAGATTGCTTTTTGCTATCGAATCTTTCTGTACGGTATTTTGAGCTCCTACAGAACAAAAAAACAGCAGAAAAAACAATATGGAATTTTTCTGAAACATAGATGATTAATAGCTGTTAGTACCAGCGTTTTTTCTTTTTCTTGGATGCTTCCGATTTTCGCGAATTAGAACTTTCTTTTTTATTCGAGTCCTGTGGTTTCTTTTTATTTCTGAAATCAGGTTTTGCGTTTGGATTGATTTCCTGTTCCTTCCAAGGGAAAGGATGATCTGTAACCACTTTTACTTGTTGTCGTGTAAGTTTTTCAATATCCTGCCAATAGGTTTTTTCATCTTTTCCGCAGAAAGAGATGGCTAATCCTGTGTTTCCGGCTCTACCGGTACGGCCTATTCTGTGTACATAAGTTTCTGGAATATTTGGCAAATCGAAATTGATAACATAGGGAAGTAGTTCAATGTCAATTCCTCGCGCAGCAATATCGGTAGCAACCAAAACAGAAATTTCCTTGTTTTTAAAACCGTCTAAAACACGCTGTCTGGCCGATTGTGATTTGTCACCGTGAATAGCTTCTGCGTGAATGTTTTGCTTTTTTAATGCTTTCACTACATTGTCAGCACCGTGTTTGGTTCTTACGAAAACCAAAACATTTTCCAGTTTTTGTTCTTCGATTATGTGATAAAGAAGTTTTCGTTTGTCTTCTTTATCGACGAAATAGATCTTTTGGTTTACTTTTTCTGCCGTACTTGAAACAGGTGTTACCGAAACATATTCGGGTTTTGTTAAAAAAGTATCTGCCAATTCACGGATAGCAAAAGGCATAGTTGCGGAAAATAATAAGGTCTGACGATTATCTGGAGTTAATTTGATGATTTTTCTAACATCGTTGATGAAACCCATATCGAGCATCAAATCTGCTTCATCTAATACCAAATGATGCAAATGATCTAAATCGATAAAGCCCTGTTTATGGAGATCCAATAGTCTTCCTGGAGTAGCAACCAAAACATCAACACCATTTTTTAACTCATTTACCTGTGGCACCTGATTTACCCCGCCAAAAATCACTAACGTTTTTACGTTTGTGTACTTTCCGTAGGTATCAAAACTTTCTCCTACTTGTATAGCCAATTCTCTTGTTGGGGTAACCACAAGTGTACGGATGCGTTTCGCTTTTGTAGGGGAACCTACAATTCGGT
Organism: Flavobacterium enshiense DK69; assembly: GCF_000498495.1. Taxonomy (GTDB): domain Bacteria; phylum Bacteroidota; class Bacteroidia; order Flavobacteriales; family Flavobacteriaceae; genus Flavobacterium; species Flavobacterium enshiense. The sequence goes on from NZ_AVCS01000004.1 coordinate 76,142, forward strand.
GTAATAAATTTAGGATCGGAATAGCAAAAGCCGCTGTTTTTCCGGTTCCTGTTTGTGCGCAGCCTACCAAATCAGATCCGTCAAGGATAATCGGAATGGATTTTTCCTGAATAGGTGTCGGATTAGTGTATCCTTCTTCTGTAATGGCCTGTTGTATATTTTTGAATAAATCGAGTTCGTTAAAAAGCATAAAAAAAACGATAGTGTTTAGTGACTATCGTTTGCAAAAATACTCTAAAATTTCGAGATTGTTATTTATCCGATTTGGCTTTCATGAAATCAGTTATAAGATAAGCGATTAATTTACCCACAAGGTGGTTGTTTTTGTCAAAATCCAAGTCGGGAGCGCCTTCACAAATGTGCAGGTATGAAGCATTGGGATTTTGTCCGAAGTAATGCAGAAACTGTCGCAGTTGCTCAACCGAAAAACCACTCAATGTCATGGCGCTGCTCGGAATGTTTGGTACGGCATCCAAATCGATTTCAATACCGAAAGGTTCACTGCCAATATGTTTTTGGCCCAATTCCATTTCTGTTTCGAAGTTTTTTTCTTTTCGAACAGCTATTTCTTCATAAGTATTGAATTTGATTTTGTCTTCCGTTCTTTTGATACTTTCGAGAATACTCTTGGAAGTGTAGCTTTCATGTAAACCGAAAATGAAATACTTCTTCAGGAAACCTTCTTCGTAAGCATAGGAGAATCCGTTTCCGCTATGTCTTCCTTCCAATGCTCTGAAATCAGTATGAGCATCAAAATTAATAGCATTTACCGGCTTTCCTTTTGCCAAAGCTAAGCCTTTAATATTACCGTAGGCATTATTATGTCCGCCACCGATTACAATCGGGTTTTTTCCTGCTTTGACAATCTGACAGATGATATGCGATACTTCTTTATCGATTTTATCAATAAGTTTAAAAAAAACTTTTTTATCGTCTTTATTGGTAATGTCCAGATTAGCTGCAGCTTCCATTTCTTCCTTAACGTTGAGCGTACCAAGAAGAATAACCCGGCTTCCTTTGCAGAATTTATTGTTTTGAATGTTTACAAGGCTTTTTACTGCGCTTTCCCAAGCCGAAGCTGTTCCCTGGCGCCCTAAATTAGCCCGTACTCCGATATCTTCGGGAATTCCTAAAAGAACAAATTCTGCAGGACTTGTTTTTAGAAATTCAATGATGTCCATTTCTTTCGGAACAGTTTGAATCCGTTCTCCAAACTTGATTTCTGTATTTCTATGATTGGTGATTTTTGTCAGATCACTTACTGTAAAACGGATGAGTTTCTCCATAAAAAAGCTAAAATGATGCTTCCAAAAATACTATTTTATCCAAAACTATCGTTTAGGAATTAGGTTTAAAAAAAAAAAAAATTAAATTTGAAGAAAATCTAATTAACTATGGAAAATCAAAAAAGTAATTCAAGCTTAAAAGCTATTATCGTTGTTCTAGTACTATTGTTATTGGGGAGTTTGGGGTATATGTATAAAATGAGTACTGATAATCAGACCTCTGAAAATAAAATGATGTCAGAAAAAGAAAAGTTGAGCGAAGAATTGCAGGCTTCCATTGCAAAATATGATGAAGCAATCGCTGCAAATACAGAGCTTTCTGATGAGCTGGCAGCAGAAAGAGAAAAATTAGTACAATTAAAAGCTGAACTGGAAAAATCCCAGGGCGATGTAGCTTCGTTGAGAAAATTTAAGGATAGTTATGCACGCTTAAAACGTGAAATGGACAACTTAATGAAAGAAAACGATGAATTGAAAAAACAAAATACAGTGCTTGCCACTCAGCGTGACAGTACCCAGGTTGTATTGGAAGATACTCGAAAAGTACGGGATACTTTAGTTGCTAAAAACGACAACTTGGCTAAAACGGTGGAAAGAGGTTCAAAACTTTCTGTTTTAAATCTTCAGACTACAGCCGTGAAACAAAGAAGTTCTGGAAAACAGATCGATACAGATAAAGCCAGCAGAGCGGATGTTTTAAAAATCAGTTTCATGATTGCAGAGAATCAGATTGCTAAATCCGGTGATAAAACATACCATATTCAGGTTATTGACAGCAAGAATAATGTTTTAGGAGAGAAAAAGACAGAATCTTTCGGAGAAAAAACGTTAACTTACAGTTTTGAGAAAACAGTTAAATACGAAAACAAAACGGTTCAGGTATCACAAGATTTACCGGTTAAAGATATTGAAGGAGGTACTTTCTATGTAAATATCTTTGATAAAGGAGAATTGGTTTCTAAAACGAGCTTTACTTTAAGATAGTAAATTACTATAAAAAAATAAAAAAGTCCCTTTCTTTGAGTTAGGGACTTTTTTTTATTATATCAATTTTCCTTCTATGATAACCTGTTCAATCAGATTGGTTCCAAACGCATACGGCAGCTGATAATAGGAGGTAAGCGGTTTGGTGATTATAATACTAGCAGATTTTCCTTTGGTAATACTTCCATGTGTTTCGGAAATTCCCATGGCATAGGCGCCATTTATAGTTGCTGCATTAATTGCTTCTTCTGGAGTCATTTTCATTTTAATGCAAGCTGTTGCTACCACAAAATTCATATTTCCTGAAGGAGTTGTTCCCGGATTGAAATCGGACGCCAATGCTAATGGTAGTCCAGCCGAAATCATTCTTCTTGCCGGAGTATAAGGAATACTTATAAAGTAAGAACAGCTTGGTAAGGCAACCGGCATGGTTTTGCTGTCTTTTAAAGCTATGATATCGTCGTCGGTTACAATTTCCAAATGATCGACCGATAAAGCATCATGTTTTACGCAGGCTTTAATTCCGTCGATTGCTGTAAACTGATTTACATGGATTTTTGCTCTTAGTCCAAATTGTTTTCCGGCTTCCATAATCCGTTCGGTTTCTTCTATTGAGAAATAGCCTGTCTCCAGGAAAGCATCGATATAATCGGCTAAACTTTCTTTTGCAATTTTTGGAAGCATTTCGTTGATAATCAAATTAATGTAAGCTGAGTGATTTTCTTTGTATTCCATCGGAAAAGCATGTGCTCCAAGAAAAGTAGACTTGATTTTTATCGGATAGTTTTCTGAAAGCCTTTTGATAACCCTAAGCATTTTCAATTCTCCTTCAACTGTTAAACCGTAACCGGATTTAATCTCCACGGCGCCGGTTCCCTGTTGCATGACTTCTTCCAGGCGTAATTTCGACTGGTTGTAAATTTCGTCTTCTGAAGTAGCATTAAGTTTCTTAGCTGAGTTTAAAATCCCTCCACCGCGATTGGCAATTTCTTCATAACTCAATCCGTTAATGCGGTCGACAAATTCCTGTACGCGATTACCAGCGTAAACAATATGAGTATGACTGTCAACCCATGTCGGTAACACTGCTTTCCCGGTAGCGTCGATAGTTTTGTCAAAATTACCGTCTGGACAGTTGCGCATCGTTCCGAAATCGGCAATCAGGTTGTTTTCAATTAGTAAAAAAGCATTTTCAATTTTTGGCAAAACCGCCATTTCGGCACCAGAAACTTTGTTGATATTGCTTTCCCGAACCTGTAATAGTTCTTTTATATTTTTGATCAATATTTTCATGAATATTTTTTTTGTAAAAATAAGGATTAAAGTAAGTTATTTCATTTGTCTTTTAGATTGAAAAAATATTGGTATTTCAATTTCAACGATATTATTGGTTCTTTTGTGTATAAAAAATCGCAATTAACTGACAATCAATGATTAGTATATAATTTTGTGGTGCTATTTATAGAAAATATTAAATAAAAAAATATGACATCAAATTTATTAAATCAGTTAAAAGAGTATGTTACACCGGATGTAATATCTCAAGCGAGTGGAATTCTTGGAGAATCAGAAGGCGGAGTATCGAAATCGGTATCTGTGGCTCTTCCGACTTTATTAAGTGGATTTGTGAACAAATCGAATGATTCTGGTTTCATGAACGGTATCATGAATTTGGTTACAGAAACTAAAAGTTCAGGTAATGTTTTGCTAAACTTACCTCCAATACTTTCTGGCGGAAAAGCGAGTGAAATTGGCTCTAAATTGCTTAGTTTGCTTTTTGATGGAAAACAATCCTCAATAACCGATTTAATTGCAAACTCCGGAGGAATAAAGAGTTCTTCTGCTGGTTCTCTTTTGACTATGCTCGGACCACTGATTTTGGGATATTTTGGTAAGTCCGGGATGTCTTCATCAGATGTAACAAATTTATTGTCATCAGAAAGAAATAATATTTTATCGGTTGCCCCTGCCGGGTTGGGTTCGCTACTAGGTTTTGCAGGCAATTACAGGGAAGATGTCAGCGATACTGTCCGACCGGTTAAAGACGATGATAGAGGAGGTGGATTTCCAAAATGGTTATTGGCGCTGCTTCTTATAGGAGGCGGAATCGTATTGTTGTATTTGCTTACAAAAGGATGTAATAAAGAAAAAACGGAAGAAAAAATGGAAGAAGTAACTGATTCCGTAAAAGTTAATATGGACTCTTTAGGTGAAGATATAAAAGATGCAGCAACTGAAGTGAAAGATGCAGCAGTTTCTTTGGGAGAATTCCTGAAAATTAAACTTCAAAATGGTGTTGAACTCAATGCACCGGAATTAGGTATCGAAAACCAATTGGTTAAATGGATAGAAGATAAAACTAAAGTGGTAGACAAAACTACTTGGTTCAACTTCGACAGATTGTTGTTTGATACTGGAAAATCTACTTTACGTCCTGAATCTCAGGAGCAACTTAAAAATATAGCTGAAATTCTAAAAGCCTATCCGACGGTGGAAATAAAACTGGGAGGATATACCGATAATGTTGGCGATCCGGCTCTTAATTTGAAATTATCTGATGAGAGAGCCAAATCAGTAATGGCTGAACTTGTCAAATTAGGTGTTCCGGCATCCAGAATGACTGCTGAGGGTTATGGAGAACAGCATCCTGTAGCTTCCAACGATACTGAAGAAGGAAGAGCACAAAACCGACGTATCTCCATTCGGGTAACAAAAAAATAAATTAACTAAATATATATAATAGATTAAAAGGTTGTCAGGAAATACTTGACAGCCTTTTTATTTGAAAAAATAATGTAATTTAGAAGTAAATTAAAAGATTTCATTACGTGCGAAAAATTAAATACAAAAAAGGGCGCAAAACACAACCCAATTTTTACGAATATACAGGTGTTCACAGAACACATCCTGTGGAAATGCAGTTGTTTGTTTATGATGAAAATCGCTATGAAGAATACCAGAAAGTACAGTTAAAGAAGGTAGACGATGAGCTTAAAGATAAACGTCAGGTAAATGATGTTAAGTGGTTAAATATACACGGTTTGCATGATTTAGAACTGATAAAAAATGTTGGTAATCTCCTGCAGGTGGAACCCTATATAATCGGTGATATTCTGAACACCACGCGTCGTACAAAAATGGAAGAACTTAATGATACCTTGTTCTTCAGTATTAAATCGATTTTGCCGGAAGAAGACTTATACAGTGTCCGTGTAGAACAAATCAGTTTTATCCTTAAGGAAAATCTTTTGGTTTCTTTTCAGGAAAAAAAGAGTGACTTTTTTACACATATCCGCGAGCGTATCAGAACCAATTCCGGAATAGTATGCAAAAAGAAAAACGATTACCTTTTGTATCTATTATTGGATGCAGTCATGGAAAACTTCTATATCACCATTGAAAATTATGAAGACCGTATTGAAGCGCTGATGGTTGAATCTAAAACAAATCATCGTCAGGATGTTTTGATACGAATAGAAAATAACCGTGAGAATCTTAATTTCCTGAAAAGGTCTATTGTTCCGCTAAGGGATGCCTTGTTTAGCCTGAAAAGTTTTAAGGACGATACGGATTATGACGGAATTGAAGTAGCTAATTATACCTTTTTCGCGCGTTTGCATCAAAAATGTCTCGAGCTTCTCGAACAGATTGATTACGATTTGAATTCGTTGGACAGTGCTTCTCATTTTCATTTTTCGGCGCAGAGCCAGCGAATGAATGAGATCATGAAAACACTGACCGTGGTTTCGGTGGTGTTCATACCATTAACCTTCATTGTTGGGGTATACGGAATGAATTTCGATTACATGCCTGAGTTGCGCTGGCAAAACGGCTATTTTTTAGTGTTATTTTTCATGTTGTTGATTGTTGTAGGGATGGTGTTTTATTTCAAGAAGAAAAGATGGTTTTAAACCATATCCTCCGGTTTTACCCATTCGTCAAAATCTTCAGCAGAAACATAGCCTAAGCGAGCAGCTTCTTCTTTTAGGGTTGTACCGTTTTTATGAGCTGTTTGGGCAATTTCCGCAGCTTTGTAATAGCCTATTTTTGTATTTAAAGCGGTAACCAACATTAGTGAGTTGTCAACCAGTTCTTTGATTCTTGCATAATTCGGTTCGATACCAACGGCACAATGCTCGTTAAATGAAACGCATGCGTCTCCAAGTAATCTGGCCGATTCCAAAAAATTGGCAGCTATTAATGGCTTGAAAACATTAAGTTCATAATGGCCTTGGGTCGCACCAATTGTAATGGCAACGTCATTTCCCATAACCTGAGCACAAACCATCGTTAAAGCTTCGCATTGCGTCGGATTTACTTTTCCTGGCATGATGGAAGATCCCGGTTCATTTTCAGGAATATGAATTTCTCCGATTCCGGAACGTGGACCCGAAGCCATCATTCGAATGTCATTGGCGATTTTGTTTAATGAAACCGCAAGCTGTTTTAGGGCTCCGTGTGTTTCTACCATGGCATCATGTGCGGCGAGTGCTTCAAACTTGTTTTCGGCAGTTTTTAGAGGTAATCCCGAGAATTTTGAAATGTATTCGGCGACTTTTACATCGTAATTTTCAGGAGCGTTTAAGCCGGTTCCGACAGCAGTTCCGCCCAAAGCCAATTCGGATAGATGGGAAAGTGTGTTTTTTAGCGCTTTTAATCCGTGATTTAATTGAGATACATAACCTGAAAGTTCCTGTCCAAGGGTTAGGGGGGTAGCGTCCATTAAATGTGTTCGGCCAATTTTGACAACATTTATAAATTCTTCCGATTTGGATTTTAGCGTATCACGTAACTGTTCTATTCCTGGTATAGTGGTTTCAACGATAACTTTATAGGCAGCAATATGCATCGCCGTTGGGAAAGTATCGTTAGAGGATTGTGATTTGTTTACATCGTCATTGGCTTTGATAAAAGATTCTTTGCCGATTTTTTTACCAGACAAAACCTGAGCCCTGTTGGCAATGACTTCATTTACGTTCATGTTGCTTTGTGTACCTGAACCGGTTTGCCAAATCACTAGAGGAAAATTATCGTTGAGTTTGCCGGACAGAATTTCATCGCATACTTGAGCAATAGCATCGCGCTTTTCGATAGGCAAGACGCCTAAATCACAATTAGTGTAAGCTGCCGCTTTTTTGAGGTAGGCGAAAGCCTCAATAATTTCTTTTGGCATGGAAGCTGGTTTACCAATTTTAAAATTATTTCTTGATCGTTCGGTTTGTGCACCCCAGTATTTCTCTGAAGGAACGCGTACCTCACCCATAGTGTCTTTTTCTATTCGGAAGTCCATGATATGTAAATTTTTACCTAAATTTAGTGAATATCAATCGTTTAATAAGTATTGTTAAAATAAATTTAAGAGAAGTATTGTCCAGCCTTAATTTTACACGTATATTTGACGCGAATTCATAAAATTCCGGAAAACATGTTTGAATTTAAACAGTATTTAGGCTTTTTACTTTTCTTAGGAATCTTTTTGACAGGATTTTGGCTTATGCTATTCTTAGTAAACTTCGTGTTTTACTGGGTAGGAGGAGCAATTTTCGAGCAAATTAAAGAGAAGAGAAATAAAAAGCGTGATGAATAAATTAGAAAACTAATTATTCTTACAATAAAAAAGTCCCGATTTATCGGGACTTTTTTTATTTTAACCTCCAATGAAGTCTTCGCCTTCACCAGCGTTTTTAGGCTGTCTGTCTTTATCTGTTTTCTTTTTATTGAAACGATAAGTGAACGACAAGTTGATTTGTCTTTCACGACCCTGCATTTCTGTATGTGTTATTGCAGATGGTAAATTACTGTCGAAAATTCTTTTTCTTGAATTAAAAAGGTCATTTACGTTTAGAGTAACAGTTCCTTTGTCTTTTAATACATCTTTACTGAATGCTAAGTTTGCAGATGCAACACCTAAACTTTTTCCCTGTGCATTTTCCTGTGGCGCATTGTAAGTCACATTGGTTTGCCATTCAATAGCATATGGTAATGTAACTCTTGAAGTGACACGAGTAAACCAGGTAAATGCAATGTTGTTGAAATCCTGTACTACAGTTTCTCCCAAATAATTTACATAAGTGTAATCTCCTTGTGTTTCATTTCTGAAGAAGTTGAAATTTCCGTTTAATTTCCACCATTTGTACGGAGTGTAGTTTAGTGTAAATTCAAAACCACCTCTGTATTCTGTTGCCAGGTTAATAGGAGTAGTTTCGATTACAGGGATTCTGATGTCCGGACCACCTATAACAATAATTTCTCCGGTATTAGGGTCAACTATATCCGTTCCGTCAACAACGGTAACAGCATATTTTCCTGATTCTCTTTGAACGAACTGAAATGAGTTTTCAGTATGATTTAAATAAACAGAAGTAGTAAGTGTCAATTTATCCCATTGTTTCATGTATCCAATATCAAAAGCATTCGTCATGGAAGGATCCAGATCCGGATTTCCTTTAAAATAGGCTATGTCGCTGGAATAACTTGAGAACGGATTTATAAGACGGCCTCTCGGACGGTTGATTCTTTTGCTGTAGTTTACGCTGACACTGCTTTTTCCTCCTAATTCATATGTTAAAAACAAGCTTGGGAAAAGATTGTTGTATTTTTTGTTATTGAATTCGTTTGTTGTCAGTAAATTGATATCAATATTTGAATCTTCAAAACGAAGACCTGCCAAATAACTGAATTTTCCTATTTTCCTTCCGTACTGAGAATAAACAGCGTTTATCTTTTCCTTATAATTCAGTTTGTTTGTTAAATCTTCATTGACGATTCCTGAACCTGGTCCCACAGCAGGGTCAATATCTTCTTCTACTTTATAATCGGTTAACATATCGGAAAAATCCCCTTTGTATCCGGCTTCAAATTGCCCTTTGCCAATAGGTAAAACATAATCCGTTTGCGCAAGGGTTCGATTTTGCTTCTGAAAGTTTATAGTTCCGGTTATTTCGGGAGCAGCTGAGCTTCCTACAATAGTTTCTTTAATAATGGAAATATCGTTGTCATGATTTCCGGAAACCGAAAAGTCAGCCGTTAATTTATGCCCTTCTTTTTTAAAGTTTTTGGTAATGTTGGAAGAGAAGTTAAGGTTGTCATTTTCATTAGTTTGATCATTATAACGATTTCTGATGTACATTAACTCACGATTTGCATCATAATTATAATAATTTACATCTTCTGGATTTCCTCCTTCATTTTTTGAAAACCCTACAGAGTTTGTCCAGCTTAAGGATTTTGTTAAATACCATTCCAAACCAAAATTGTTGTTCTTTCCTCTCCGCTCTCTGTCATTCTCTCTTGTTTCCTCGATGTATGTTGGTGATCCGGGTGAAGGGGTGGTGTATTCAGAGTTTCTTAGGTAGTTACCCGGGCTTGTACTGTTATTGTAACCAAGATTGGTAAAGAAATTGAAATTCTCACCTCTGAAATTAAAATTACCTGTCAGGTTATAGTTTTCAGGATAGCCCACCGTACCGGTAACACTACCATTAATTCCTTGGTTTTTTCCTTTTTTAAGAACAATGTTTACTATACCGGCACCACCTTCAGCTTCATAGCGGGATGAAGGGTTAGTGATTACTTCAACTTTTTCGATGGCATCTGCCGGAAGTTGCTTTAAGGCTTGCGCTACGTTTACACCAATCATTCCTGACGGTTTTCCGTCGATTAGTATTTTTACGTTTTCATTACCTCGTAAGCTTACATTTCCGTCAACATCTACCGAAACGGAAGGAACATTATCCAAAACATCACTGGCTGTACCGCCTTTTACGGTCATGTCTTTGCCAACATTGTATACCTTTTTGTCTAATTTGATTTCAACTGCAGCTTTTTCGGCAACGATAACAACTTCATCCAATTGCTTGGAATCTTCCACAACGGCAATTACACCAAGATTTGTATTGGAATCGATGGCTTTGTCTTTAAACTCTACTGTCTTAAAACCTAAAAATTCAATTTTGATATAGTAAACACCTGCAGGAACTTCAAATGAAAATTCTCCTTTTGCATCGGTCATACCACCTGATACCGCCGAAGGATTTTTTGTGTTTTGAGCATAGACGCTCGCATATTCCAAAGGCTGATTTGTAGATTTTTCAATTACTTTTCCCGTTACTTTCACTTTTTGAGCTTGTGGTTTTTGCTGTGAAAATGAAAATAACGAGGTAATCAGTACTAAAAAAGTTACTAAAGATTTGATATTTTTCATGTATAATTTGGTTTGATTTGCTTCCTAAGACTGCAAAAATATCCTTTGGTTTATGCATGAATTCCCAAATCTTTGTTAAAACGAAGATTGAATAATTCTAAATAATCTCCAGAATCCTTTCAGTAGGTCTTCCAATTACCGCCTTATTACCATTGATAATTATAGGTCTTTCGATTAAAACCGGATTGTCAGCCATAACTTTAATCAGTTCTTCATCAGAAAGGTTTTGGTCTTTATATGATTCTTTCCAAAGCGCTTCTTTTGTTCTGACTAATTCAATCGGTTTACAATTTAATTTTTGAAGTATTCCAGTCAGTTCTTCTAATGAAATTTTTTCATCAAGATATTTAACGGTGTTAAACTCGATGCCATTATCTTCCAATAAGCAAACTCCTTCTCTGGATTTACTACATCTTGGGTTATGATAGATTGTAATCATGGTTTTTATATTTTCGGCAAAAGTACTCGATAAAATTTAAAAAATGAAGTATATTGCGGTGTAACAAAAATTCTCCAAAGCCTACCTATTTTTTTAAAAGCGTACCTATGTTTATTGAACAAATAAAGAACAAAGATTTTAATTTTATACTTTATCTGCCTGTTTTACTTGGATTTACAGGATTAATGTTAGCTAATTATCTGATGACTCAGGATGTGAGTACTGATGCGCTTATGGATCAGATGATTGAAAACTGGGGCAGCAATCTCACGTTTGTTTTTGTAATTATACCATTATCGTTAATGTGCTTCGGATTATTGTTTTGGGTTAAATTTATCCACAGGCAAAGTATCAGGAGTCTGACAACAGCAAGAAAGAAAGTAGATTGGAGCAGGATTTTTTTCTCTTTCGGGTTATGGGCTGCAGTTTCCGCATTACTGACGTTACTTTCCTATTTATCGTCGCCTGAGAATTTTGTGTTTAATTTTGAACCAATACCTTTTTTTACTTTTTTGATTCTGGCTGTAATTTTGATTCCGTTGCAGACCAGTTTTGAAGAGTACCTGTTTCGCGGCTATCTAATGCAGGGTTTGGGTGTAATAACTAACAGCAGATTGATTCCTTTTTTAGTTTCGTCGATTTTGTTCGGATTAATGCATATTGCCAATCCGGAAGTCGGAAAATTGGGTCTTGTTATCATGATTTACTACATAGGAACCGGTTTTTTCCTGGGAATTGTAACTTTAATGGATGACGGATTGGAGCTTGCTTTGGGCTTTCATGCAGCCAATAACTTAGTTGGGGCTCTTTTGGTTACGGCGGACTGGACGGCTTTTCAGACGAATTCGATTTTAAAAGACATTTCAGAACCTACAGCCGGATTTGATATTATGATTCCGGTTTTTATAATTTTTCCAATGTTATTGTATATTTTTTCAAAAAGATACGGATGGAGGGACTGGAAGGGGAAATTAACCGGGAAGTTGGTTCAGCAATCCGACTTTGAAACAAAAGAAATATAATGGATCGTTTTCTGAAAATACATTCTGATTTTAAGTTTAACGGAAAACAATATGATTCAATCGGATTTTATTCGTTTGCCAAAGAAATAACAAATTCGGAAGAAGAGTTTGAAAGACATTTGTCCAAATTTGTTTTGGAATGGTTTGATGAAAACAACTATGTTGAAGTTACAACTTCCGGAACAACAGGAACTTCTAAAATAATCCGACTGAAGAAAGAAGCAATGGTGAATTCGGCATTAGCTACAGCTGCTTTCTTTGATCTGAAGAGCAATTGTAAAGCTTTGCATTGTTTACCGATGCAATATATAGCCGGAAAAATGATGTTGGTTCGTGCGATGGTTCTGGGCTGGGATTTAGATTTTGTAAAACCGGACTCCCGTCCGCTTGACGGAAATGAAAAAAACTATGATTTTGCGGCTATGGTTCCGCTTCAGGTGGAGAATTCGATTGAGCAGTTGCATTTGGTAAAGAAAGTAATTATCGGAGGAGCAAAATTGAATCCGGATTTATCCAATAAGTTGAAACAGCTTCCGGCGGATTTTTACGAAACTTACGGAATGACAGAAACCATTACGCATATAGCGGCAAAACGAATTCAGGATACTGCTTTTTCTGTATTGCCGGGTATTGTTATTTCTACAGATGAAAGAAATTGTCTGGTTATTGATGCTCCGAGGTTATCTGACATCAAAATCGTCACCAATGATGTAGTGGAGTTGCAGGATGGCAGTAAGTTTGTTTGGCTGGGTCGCTTTGATAATGTGATTAACAGCGGGGGAGTAAAGCTGTTTCCTGAAAGAATAGAGGAGAAGCTGGGACGAAAAATTCCTTATCGTTTTTTTGTCATCGGTAAACCCGATACTTCATTGGGAGAAAAACTGGTTTTGGTTATAGAGAGCAGTCCATATGAACTTGAAACATCTCTTTTTGATGATTTGGGTAAATTTGAAAAACCGAAAGAAATTTTGTTTGTACCTAAATTTTCCGAAACAGAAACCGGAAAAATAAAACGAGCAGAAACTATAAAATAAATGAACCACAAAGCTGCCTTTTAATGTTCACATCGCCCACACGACGAAGGTTAAGCATGCTTTGTGGTTATTTTGAAAAAAAGTAGTTTTGCTTTCGCTTTTATTTATTGCTGCATTTTAAAATAATAATCTGCCGAGTGTTTGCCGCTTCCGTAGAAAAGGAAGAATATACAAACTAACAGTGAAACTGATGCAAGAATGAAATTCTGAGTATAAAATGGTCCCATAAAGTTAACGGCAATCGCTCCGATTAAGATTGGTATTTGTGCCAAAATTGCCCATCTTGTAAGTAAACCGAAGATAATCATTATACCTCCCATCATATGTGCTGAAGCAATGTAATGAATCATTAACATCTCACTGCCAAAATTCTGCATCGAATTCAAAATAATTTCATGTAGGTAATGTTTGTTTGTGATAAAAACACCCCCCATGACAATTAAAAAAATTCCAAGAGCCACCCGCAACACATCCAGCGGATAACTGGTATGTGAGTTTGCCCATTTATTTAAATTTTTTACAGTATCCATGGCTTCTCTTATTTGATTAGTTCTAAATTATTAATAACGAATTACTTATCGTAATTTTTCCGTCGAAAAGAACCTTAAAGTCGATGAAGTGTTTTTTTGTGTGGAATTGGCTATAAATAAAAATGATGCTATTAAAACCGGATAATTGGAGTAATAAAAATAAAAAAAAATCCCGAAATTATCGGGATTTAGATTTCATATAAATGGTTGTCTGAACAAGTTTATTGCTTGGAAATAGTGTAGAACATTTTCAGTTTGTTGAACTCTACCTTATCCATAGTTGCTTTAGGAATACTCTGCCAGTTGTTTGTAGTGTTTATTCTTGTTGTTTTTCCGTTTAGTGTATATTCTAATGGCATTACAAAATTTGCTACATCGGTTTTCCAGCGTATTTCCACATTCTTTCCGTTTTGACGTACTTCTAATGCAGGAATGTTTTTATAACGTAAGTATTGATTAAAAACGGGAGTAAGGTTCATACCGGTTTCCTTATTGAAAAAAGTTACAACGGTTTCGGTATCGATGATTTTATGGCGATAGGTTTCAGAGTATTTCAAAATCATTTTCCACCATTTGGCATCGTCATTTACAATGTGACGAATCGTATTCAACATTAAAGAACCTTTGTAATACATGTCACCGGAGCCTTCATTGTTTACGCCATAATGCCCAATAATCGGTTTGTCATTTCGAACGTTAGCACCTTGCCCGTTAACGTATTGTAATGCTTTTTCGTAACCCAGTGTGCATTCTACAAAAACTGCTTCGGAGTAAGTTGTAAATCCTTCGTGGATCCACATGTCTGCAATATCCTTTGAAGTCACACTGTTTCCAAACCATTCGTGGCCCGTTTCGTGTATGGTGATGAAATCAAAAGTTAATCCTATGCTTGTGTGGCTGTTATCGCGACCTAAATAACCTTTTAGATATTTATTTCCGTAAGCAACAGCGCTTTGGTGTTCCATGCCTAAATAAGAAGTTTCAACCAATTTATAGCCGTCTTCTTTAAAAGGATAGGTGCCGAATTTCGATTGGAAGCAATCCATCATGCGTTTCACATCTGCTTCAAAATGTTTACGGGCTTTCTCTTCGTTCTCACGTAATACATAATAATCCAAATCCAATCCTTTATAATTGTCGTGAATATGAACATAATCGGCAACATTAACAGTGATGTCATAAGTGTTTATCGGACTTTTAACTTCCCAGTCCCAACGTGTATATCCGTTTTTTAAATCTTCCGAACCTAAGAAACGTCCATTAGAAACATTCATTAATCCGTTAGGAACAGCCACTTTAACAGAAGCTCCAAAATCTGGCTCATCACTTTGCGTATCTTTAACCGGATACCATAAACTTGCACCGGTTCCTTGAACAGCAACACCGATCCAATCTTTACCCTGAGCATCTTTTTTGAACACAAAACCGCCATCCCACGGTGCATTTTTTGCAATCAATGGTTTTCCTGAGTAATAAAAACGGATTTTGCCTTCTTTTTTGATAGGCATAGTTCCGTTCAGGTCGATGAATACGGCGTGATTGTCTCTTTTGTATTTTAATTTCTTCTTATTGAAAACAATACTGTCCACATCCATGTTGTCGAACAGGTCGATTTGGATTTTGTTTGTCGGTTCAGCGATTTTAAATGTAATGTCATTATAACCGACAATGGATTGAGTTTCAGGATTAATTTTGATATTTAAATCGTAACGCTGTACGTCAAAACTTGTACGTTCATGACGCAAACCGCCCTGAAGTGAATCTTTTCTTGTGAAATTCTGAGCTGATACCTGTTGTAATCCTAAAAGGAGTAGGGAAGAGAATAGTATGTTTTTCATATTTTAAAAATAAGTATAATATAGGTCTCTTAAAAAAAACATCCAAATTAATCTAATGATTATTAGTATTGTCATAATTGCACCGGGATGTGTCCAATCCCATTTGAATTTATTTTGTTTGTTTTTCATAAAATTTAAAAAATCTACTGAAGTATAAGTAGTAGATTTTGTTATTTTGTTACGTTTTTTGGCGTAAGATTTCCTGATTAATTATTGACTTTTAATTGCTGCAGAATCCATTCCATTTCCGGATCCCTGCCTTCAATCCGATCTTCCAAAGTAGGTATAATAACCTTATCCGGAAATATGCCGCGTCCGTCAACAATTGTTTCATAATTTGAGGAATTGACCATTAATCCGAAACGAATATTTAATTTGGAATGTGGAAGTTTGGAAACATACATCTTGCCGGCCACCGTCCCGTTGAACGCCCCTCCTGTCTCTTCTCCCACGAAAAAAGCTCTTCCGGAACCTTTAAGGTTTGAAGAAATAAGGCTGGATGCCGAAATACTTCCGCCATTAATCAAAACATACATTGTACCTCCAAAAGCTATAGGACTAGTAGATTCTGGTTTTGTTTCCACACTGAAATAGTAGTTTCCGTCTGATTTTTTATGAGTTTTAAAAAACATATATGGATAATAGACTGGAGCGATTAAGACTTTGACTATCTTAATTCCGAAAGGACTGTCTCTAAAATACTCACCGCTTAGCATGCTTGTTTTTGAAACTACCTGGGAATCATCCATGAAAATGAACGTACCATCCGCTAAATAGGTGTACAGATAGGCTATTTCGTCAAGCCTTCCACCGGGATTATCTCTTAAGTCAAGAATCAGTGTTTTTGTGCCGTACCGGTGCATTTTGACGAAGCTCTCATTGTAAAATTCATAGTAATCTCCTAATGAAAACTCGTTGATTTTAAGAATCGCTACGCTGCTGTCTTTCTCGATGAACCGGAGATTTCTGTTGTATGTTTCTGTAAGTGGATCATATCCACGAGTATTTTTCTTGCTCTTTTCGGCTTTGTTTCTTGTTTTTTCTTTTTTCTTTCTTTGTTTGTCGGCTGTTTTAAGCGAATCGGTTTCGCTCCATTTAATTACCGTGTTTTTTAAAGTGTCATTGTGTTTAAAAACATATTGTATGCTGTCCTGAATACCGTTTTCCAAAGTATAATAGATTGAAAAATTTCTTGATAGCTCATTTCTCTTAAAAGTTTGGTTAAAGCCATCTGCAGTGAATCGGGTAGTGTAGGTTTTGATCAGGTCAGATGTGTTTTTGTTGTTGATGATCAGAACTTCGGTACCTGGTTTGATGCTTTTGTTCTGTGAATTATTCTTAATAACATACATTTTGTCATTTTGAATATCGAATTCAAATTGAGATAATGGCCCGATCCCTTTTTTTGCATAAGCATCTCTTTCTTTTTTTGACAAGTGTCTCGGTAAAGGATATATGGTGGTGTGTCCTTGTTTTATGGCAGCAATAACCGGACTTATTTTTGCGTAAAACTCGACACTTGTCATAGGTTTAGTAATAGTCGATTTTAGGCTGTCAAATTTATAGTCGAGGGATTCTTTGCTGATGTACCAATATAGTTTAGGGTGCAGTTTTCGGAGTTTTTTATACGAATAATCAACATCAGCTTTTAAATTTTTCTCGGATATCATTTTTTCCGAAAAAAGATTTTTATTTCTGACCGAATTGCAACCTGTCAGTACACTAAGTGCTAAAAAAACAAGGAATGTATTTTTCATTTCAGAAGGATATTGAAAATCGGTACTCCTAAAATTACGAATTATTTTAAAAACTTATGTAATAGCTTGTAAGATAAATTGTTATCGCTAAAATGCTGGCAATAGTCTTGGAAAGCATTGAAAAAATAAAATTTAAAAAACGCACATATAATTGTACTTGTAAAAAAAACACCCTATGAATCAGGTCATAAGGTGTTAGGTATACAGTTTAAGTGTGTAAATCCGTAGTGTTTGATTTGGATTTATTCATTTACTCTTGTAAAAATATCAATTACTTTATCCGAATCATCAACCGTTCCAAATTGACTATCATAAAACATTTCATATTTTAAAGTTGTGCTATTAAGAGTAATAATTTTTAGTTTGTAATAAACTTCGCTAGAAGTGATTGTTATTATATTTCCTTTTTTTTCGAAAGATGCTTGATTAATATGGGTACTACAAGGAGTCTCTCCATAAGAAAGATTTCGTATTAATTCTCCATTGTTGAGATACTCAAAGATCGTTTGCGATTCGCAATAGTTCGCAGTATAAGACTCCCCGCTAGATGGCATTACAGATCCTGTTTGTCTCCATTTTCCAATTAAAAGCTGTCTAGAATCGTCACTGGCATTGTCATCTTTTGAGCAAGATACAGATATCAAAAATCCAAGTATAAATAATAGTGTTTTATTGAATTTCATTGTATGTTTTGCAATTAAATTAATTTTGAAGATTACACCTGAATCACACCCAAATTAAAAGGTTTTTCAATAGGGGCGTGGTTAGCAGCCTCGATTCCCATTGAAATCCATTTTCTTGTATCCAATGGGTCAATGATGGCGTCGGTCCACAAACGGGAAGCTGCATAATAAGGAGAAACCTGCTCGTCGTAGCGCGATTTGATTTTATTAAATAATTCGGCTTCTACTTCTGGAGTAATTTCTTCTCCTCTTGCTTTCATTGCAGATTCTTCAATCTGTAATAATACTTTTGCAGCCTGAGCACCACCCATTACGGCTAATTCGGCACTTGGCCAGGCAAAGATTAATCGAGGGTCGTATGCTTTTCCGCACATAGCGTAATTTCCTGCTCCGTAAGAGTTTCCAACTACAACAGTAAATTTCGGTACAACTGAATTGGCTACAGCATTTACCATTTTAGCTCCGTCTTTAATGATTCCTCCGTGTTCTGATTTTGAACCCACCATGAATCCTGTAACATCGTGTACGAATACCAACGGAATTTTCTTTTGATTACAGTTAGCAATAAAACGCGTGGCTTTATCGGCTGAATCGGAGTAAATTACACCTCCAAACTGCATTTCGCTTGGTTTTGTTTTTGCTCCGGTTGTTTTCACAATTTTACGCTGGTTAGCTACAATTCCGACTGCCCAGCCGTCAATACGTGCATAAGCAGTGATGATGGATTGACCGTAACCGGCTTTGTATTCATCAACTTCAGAATTATCAACCAAACGCTTGATGATTTCCATCATGTCATATTGTTCCGCTCTCGATTTTGGAACTAGTCCGAAGATTTCGTTTTCGTCCAATGCCGGTTTTTCAGCTTTTACTCTGTTGAATCCGGCTTTGTCATAATCACCAATTTTTCCAACAATGTTTCTTATGGTATCCAAAGCGTCTTTATCATCTTTCGCTTTATAATCGGTTACACCTGAGATTTCGCAGTGTGTTGTTGCTCCTCCTAGAGTTTCATTGTCTATTGTTTCACCAATTGCAGCTTTCACCAAATAACTTCCGGCAAGGAAAATACTTCCGGTTTTATCTACAATCAGTGCTTCGTCGCTCATAATAGGTAAATAAGCACCTCCGGCAACGCAACTTCCCATAACGGCTGCAATCTGAGTGATTCCCATGCTGCTCATGATGGCATTGTTGCGGAAAATACGCCCGAAATGTTCTTTATCAGGGAAAATTTCATCCTGCAATGGAAGGTAAACTCCGGCACTGTCAACCAAATATATAATAGGAAGTTTGTTTTCCATCGCTATTTCCTGAGCTCGTAAGTTTTTTTTAGCGGTGATAGGAAACCAGGCTCCGGCTTTTACAGTAGCATCATTGGCTACAACCACACATTGCTTTCCGTTGATATAGCCAATCTTAACAACAACACCTCCGGACGGG
This sequence comes from Flavobacterium enshiense DK69, assembly GCF_000498495.1. GTDB lineage: Bacteria > Bacteroidota > Bacteroidia > Flavobacteriales > Flavobacteriaceae > Flavobacterium > Flavobacterium enshiense. The sequence continues at coordinate 95,361 of NZ_AVCS01000004.1, forward strand.
CATCCTCCGTGTTCTTTGTACATGCCTTCGCCTACAAATGCTCCGATTTCTATGTTTTTGGCGCCTTTGTCTAATAAATATTCGATACGTTCGCGGGCAGTCATTTTTCCTTCGCCGTGAAGTTTTGCTATACGTTTTTCCCCGCCGCCAAGTTTTACTTTGGCTAAACGCTGTTTTAAGTCGGAAAGTAAAAGTTTGTTGTGATCTTCGTTTTTGTTGAAGTTAATATCCATTGTGCTTTATTTTATTAGCTGAAAAGATGTAATTTTGGTTGGCTAAAATACGAAACTTTTTATTCTGTAAAACAATCATTTCCCATACTTTTCTGACGCCTATGTTAATTACGAATTAACGTTGACTTAACGTTAACTTAACATTGAATAGATACTTTTGCAGCCAAAATTAACATAAGATGTCAATAAACAGTATTTTCCAATTTTTGGTACCAAAAGACAAAAAGTTTTTCCCCTTATTTGAGCAAGCTGCAAATAATTTAACCTTGTTAGCAGAGACTTTACACGAAGCTGTAAATGCTCCTAAAAATGAAAGAGAGAGTTATTATAAAAAAATTGAGGAGTTAGAGGCTAATATAGAAGAGATTACTCATAAGACTCATTTGGAATTAAGCAGAAACTTTATCACGCCGTTTGACAGAGAAGATATCCATGCCTTAATTAAAGCAATTGACGATGTAGCGGATTATATGCATGAGGGTGGAAGCAGAATGCGTTTATATCAGGTGGAGAAAATCACCAAGTCTATTCGTAAGTTGACAGAAATCAATCTTGAGGCTTGTAAGTTAATTAGTAAGGCAGTTCATGAATTGAGAGATTTGAAAAATCTTAAGTCAATAACCGATGCTTGTAAACGTATCAACAAATTAGAAAGTAAAGCAGACAGTGTTTTCGATAAAGCCGTAGCGGATATTTTTGAAAACGAAACAGATGCTAAAAACGTTATTAAATACAAAGAAGTTCTTTCTTCATTAGAAACGGCTACTGATAAGTGTAAAGGCGTTGCGAATGTTTTAGAATCAATTGTTGTTAAGCATTCTTAATTCTTTTCAATCAGAAAGTATTTATGGATTTTACACTATTATTAATAATCATTGTATTAGCGCTAATTTTTGACTATATCAATGGTTTTCACGATGCGGCGAACTCAATCGCGACTATAGTCGCTACTAAAGTTCTTACGCCATTTCAGGCTGTATTTTGGGCTGCATTTTTTAACTTCCTGGCTTATTGGGTTTTTGGTTTTGGAGTTGCTGATACAGTAGCTAAAACTGCGCACACCGGAAGTATTAATCTGACCGTGATTTTGGCTGGAATTATTGCGGCAATTATCTGGAACTTATTGACTTGGTGGAAAGGAATCCCCTCTTCATCCTCTCATACACTTATCGGAGGTTTTGCGGGTGCTGCCATCGCTCATGGATTATCATCAGTCACTGATCCTGAACATGCAGGTTTTAAAATTGTTAACTGGTTTAAAGCTGCCAAAGAAGGGGAGTTGCTGCCTACAGGGGTTTTCATAGTAATACTTTTTATTGTTTTTGCTCCGTTGTTAGGTATGATAATTTCTTATTTTATATCACTATGGATGATGTATGCTTCTAAGAAAAGTATTTATCCGAAGATTGTAACCGTTTTAATAATGTTGCTTGGGGTTTTGTTCCTGTCTTCTGTTTTACATCCTTATGAAAAAATAAAAGATCCAAGATTTGATAGCCATTTTTGGAGCGTCGTAGCAGAGCCTCATAATATAAAGTTTCTGTTGGTAGGTTTTATCTTTTTTAGTTTGTCTGTCTTTAATTTGATATTCAGTTATTTTTCTGTAGCGAAATCTGAAGCTATCCTTAAAAAGATGCAGTTATTATCGTCAGCAGCCTTCAGTTTAGGGCACGGAGGTAACGACTCTCAGAAAGTAATGGGTATCATTGCGGCTGCAGTTGCGGTTTATATCAAAGCAAACCCGGATATTGATTTGTCTGCAGGTTGGTTTGATTTAAATGTTGATATTGATAAAGGAACAATGCCGGGTTGGATTCCAATAACCTGTTATACCGTAATTGGTTTAGGAACTTTAAGTGGTGGATGGAAAATTGTGAAAACAATGGGATCTAAAATCACGAAAGTAACTGCTTTTGAAGGTGTAGTTGCTGAATCTGCAGGTGCGTTGACATTATTCATGACGGAGCACTTTAAAATTCCGGTTTCTACAACTCACACTATTACCGGCTCGATTATCGGGGTGGGTTTAACGAAAAGGGTTTCGGCTGTTCGTTGGGGTGTAACCGTTAGTTTGTTATGGGCTTGGATATTAACCATTCCTGTTTCAGCGGTAATTGCAGCTATCACTTATTATTTGTTAAGCGCAATACTATAATTATCATATAAAGGATATAAAAAAACCACGCAAATAGCGTGGTTTTTTTATACGATCTTTTTAATGACCCGGAGTTTGTGAGTGTGTCTTCCGCTATCAATATTGTAAATTCCCAGATGATCCAATCGGTCAATGCGTACTTTTCCGTGCGCGTGAATAATGTAATTGTCGTCCATTATTATTCCCACATGCGTAATTCGTCCTTCTTCATTATCGAAAAAAGCTAAATCGCCCGGCTCACTTTCTTCAATGAAACTCAATGCTTCTCCTTGTGTAGCCTGTTGCGAGGCATCACGAAGTAAAGAATAACCATTCAGCTTATAAACCATTTGGGTGAAGCCCGAACAGTCAATGCCAAAAGGAGTTTTTCCTCCCCATAAATAAGGAGCATTCAAATACATGAATGCAGTTTTGATTAATTCTGATTTTGGCTTAATGCCACAAGCTTTAATACCTTCAAAAGAAAATTGCGAGGTATTGATTTCAGGGTTGTCCAAAAAAGACAGGGAACTTCCTATTGAAATTGGTAATAGCGAATTGTTGTGAGTCGTAATGAATTCTATCAGGTCAGCACTCATTATCGATGCCGAATTAGAAAGAAATGCGTAATTCGCCTCAGAAATTAACTGAAATTGTTTGTTGTCAATCCAGCCTTCGTAACTGTCAAAAGCCAATTGAATTCGGGACCATTTGTCCGTTTGTTCTAAAATTTTGAAATGTTCGCCAAAGAGTACCTGAGAAACTAATTCGCTTCTGTCGCTTGGTTCTGCGCGTAATGGAACTATGGCTAAATTACAAATAGCAAACATTTAAGGAAATTATGAGTTAATAAATTATGAGTTATAAGTCGAACTCAAATAAGTTCTAAAACTTATAACCCATAATTCTTAAATTTATAAGTGATTAAGCTCTTTCGATAACAATTGCTGAAGCACCACCACCGCCATTACAGATAGCAGCAGCTCCGATTTTAGCATTGTTTTGTTCTAAAACATTGATTAAAGTAACCACGATTCTTGCTCCGGAACATCCCAGAGGGTGACCTAAAGAAACAGCACCACCGTTTACGTTTACTTTATCGTTGTCTAAGCCTAAGATTTTTGCATTAGCCAATCCAACTACTGAGAAAGCCTCATTGAATTCGAAGAAATCCACATCAGAAACTGAAAGACCAGCTTTGTCTAATGCTTTTGGTAATGCTTTAGCAGGTGCAGTTGTAAACCATTTAGGTTCTTGTGCAGCATCTGCGTATGATTTGATGTAAGCCAATGGTTTTAGTCCCATTGCGTTTGCTTTTTCTTCACTCATTAAAACTACAGCAGCAGCACCATCATTGATAGTTGAAGCATTGGCAGCTGTAACTGTTCCGTCTTTTGTAAATACAGCGTTTAGCGTTGGAATTTTGTCCAATTTTACGTTTGAATATTCTTCGTCCTTAGCGAAAACGATTGGATCGCCTTTTCTTTGAGGAATAGACACAGGAACAACCTCATTGTTGAATTTACCTGTTTCCCAAGCCTTTGCAGAACGCTCATAAGATTGGATTGCGAACGCATCCTGCTCTTCGCGTGTAATTTTATATTCTGTTGCACATAAGTCGGCAGAAACACCCATAGCTGTGTGCTCATATGCGTCTGTTAAACCATCTTTCTGCATTCCGTCAACAAGAGTTGTTGGTCCGAATTTCGCTCCGTTTCTCATGTGTACGTAGTGAGGAATCAAGCTCATGTTTTCCATACCACCTGCAACGATTACTTCAGCATCTCCGGCCATGATAGCCTGAGCGCCCTGCATAATCGCTTTCATTCCTGAAGCACATACTTTATTTACTGTAGTACAAGCTACTGTGTTAGGTAATCCTGCATAGATAGCTGCCTGACGGGCTGGAGCTTGACCAACACCTGCCTGAACTACGTTACCCATTATCACTTCTTCTACTAAATTCGGATCTAAATTGATTTTATTTAAAGCACCTTTAATTGCTGTTGCACCTAATTGTGGAGCTGTAACGGTTGATAAACTACCCATGAAACTTCCTATTGGAGTTCTTACAGCTGATACAATAACTACTTTTTTATTCATGACATTATGTTGTTTATTCATTCAAGATGCGAATTTAACCAAAATTGTCCACATAACTAAATTTGAATCTAAAAATATGAGGTTTTTCAACTAAAGGGATAATTTGAGGTTCAAGCTTTAAAAATGTCAAATTTTTTATATTTCTATTTATCTGACAATGAAACAGTTTTAAAATTTCTTTCAAAAAAATGAAAAATAACTTAAGAAATAGTTGCAGAAACAATATCGTTAACATACATTTGCAACCGCAAAATAAGGATAAGTTCTTTGCAAAACAGGAGAGGTGCCGGAGTGGTAACGGAGCAGATTGCTAATCTGTCGACGGGTAACCGTCGCCAGGGTTCGAGTCCCTGTCTCTCCGCTTTTTTTGCACGGGGTGTAGCGTAGCCCGGTCATCGCGCCTGGTTTGGGACCAGGAGGTCGCAGGTTCGAATCCTGCCACCCCGACGAAATGTTTCAGTATTCCCAATACAACTGAAAAAAAGACTTAAGGTCCCGTAGCTCAGCTGGATAGAGCAACTGCCTTCTAAGCAGTAGGTCTCAGGTTCGAATCCTGACGGGATCACAACACAAGCCCTTTGATATCAAAGGGTTTTGTTGTTTTTAGATGTTATTAGTGACCGTGAATCACGCTCCTAAATAAGTGTAAAAAGATTACTTCTTCAATTTATTTTACACATACTTTGCACACTGTTTGGACGATACTTCAGGAGATAATCAAGTAAATTATTTTATTATCTTTAATCAATTTCATTAATTTTTGATTTTTCAATTTATCAAAGATAGGATAGTCTACTCCCAACAAACACCCCCTAATGTGTTTTTCATCAGCGATACGCTCCTCAGTTTATGTGCTTGTGCTATTTAAAGTCCATTATGTCAGAGTGTTATGGTTTGTTTAAGAGTAATTTGCCTAGCTTTGCAAAAAAAATAATAAATAAAACATGAAAACAATTTTAAGATTATTTATTTGGGGGCTGTATCTTTATTTTGTAATTAATATGTTGCTTAGTATTAATTCTTTTTGGGATTTTGTTTGGTTCATATTTATAGGAAGTATATTATTAGGTATTGCAAATGTAGTGCTCGCTTTTGCTCTTTCTTTCATAAATGATAAATAAGATATTTGTCAAGTATTGCACATAATTTGTACAAAGGAGTAAAAAATACATAATTCATAGGATTCACGGTAGCTCAGCTGGATAGAGGAACTGTCTTCTTAGCAGTAGATCTCAGGTTCGAATCCTGACACGATCAAAAACAAAAAAAACACTGAATTTCAGTGGTTTTTTGTTTATACTATGTTTAAATTGTTATTCAATACAATTTAAATAGTTGATAAAGTACTGTTCGGGCGAATAGGTTCCTTTGATTTTATCCGATTTTAGTTCTTTTTTGAATATATAATCAGCTGTTTCACTAGAAAACTTCACTTTCATTATTGTTACCGGATATTTTTTTAAATCTTCAAAACTGTTTTTTTCAAACATGAAATAGCTGTTTAAAAGTCGAATGTTGTTTTTTTCTTTTTCATTATAGTTTAACTGACCGCAAGTGTCACCCGCACTTAACAGTGTTATGATTTTGCCGTTGGATAACTGAAGTGAGATTTTAGAAGTTCCGTCAAAACATTTCGGACTGATAAAATCTTTGCTTTTTTGCAATAATTGAAAATTGAGATACGGTATTCCGTCTGAATTAACCAAAGAGAAAAGTACAAAATCGTTTGAATTTACAAAGTCTTTTTCATGGATAAGGTAATCAGGTGTTTTCTTTATGAAAGTAGAATCTGTTTTTTCGTCTACATCGTATTCACAGTTTTTTTGTTGGGCATTAGCAATGATTCCGATAAATAAGAATAGGGCTGATACTAAATTTTTCATTTTTGTTTTTAAATTTTTTCGCAAAGTAAAACTATTTTATCATTATTTATGTCAGTCGTGAAAAAGCAATAGTCATTCCCTCCGTCGCTTATTTTCCATTTTTTTCTGATTTCATCAACAGACATTGGAAAATTCCGAATTGTGATATTGAATTTTTTGCCTTCCAAATGCTTCTTCAATGTCGCTTTGTCGAATGATAACTGTTCTTTTAGTGCAAATTTCCTGCCAGGAAAATCAATTTCTTTGTCTGAAGTATATAAATGTGAGTGCTGATGCAGTTTTTCAATATCATATGTAACTCCAATAGCTTCAAATGCACCAGTTTTCATCATTGCTGCATTAGGCTCATAGAGGTACTTTTTTGGAAGGGAATAGTTCGCTTTTATGTCGGTGTCACCATAATCGACAGAGAAAGTTTCTGTTTTGTCCTTTGTTAGGGACACCGCATTCAGGATTATATTTCCATTATAGTCTTTCTCAATTTCCCAAAGCAGTTCTTTTACTTCGTTGTCTACTGCGATACAATGGATTTTTTTGACAAATCGAAGTTCTGACAAACCTGCTGTTATGTCTAGTATAGGAGCCGTTTTTATCAGTATATGGTCAGAATACTCAAAATAGTCATCTAAATGGTAAGGAACATTGGGTAAACAGTCTTTTAGCATAAAGACTTTTCCTTTTACATCGCTTCGTCGGGAAGGGTCAATGTAAATCCAGCTCCATTTAAAATTGAGTTTCTTCAGGATTTCCAAACTGTCACCCTGAAAACATTCTATATTTCGCTGATTTAGAATCTGATAGTTGTGTTGGACAATCTTTGATAGCTCCTCATTGATTTCGCAATGTGCCACTTTATTGAATTTTTGGGCAAAGTAATAATCATCAATGCCAAAACCTCCAGTAAGATCTATTAATGTAACTCCATCAATAAGCGATGCTTTGTACTTTGCGGCTCTTTCCGATGAAGTTTGTTCTATTGAGATTTTTGACGGATAAATGATATATTTATGGCTAAACCAGGTTGGCAGTTTTTCTTTTGCTTTATTTTTTGAAGCTATCTGATTTAAAATATCATTCCATTTGATTTCCGGAAACGGATTTTTCATCAGTGCAATTTTAGCAAAATTTGCCTGTAACGAATCGGTTATAAAGTCCTGGACGGCTGAACTTAAAAGAGGAGAATCCAAATTAAATATTTTTAGTTAGTATCCGGATAATTTTATTTTCAGGAATAAATTCTTTACCGATCACTTTTAAAGCAGTGTAAGAGGGTACAGCGAGGATCATTCCGGAAATTCCAAACAGGAAGCCACCTATCAGTATGATCAGAAAAATTTCTAAAGGATGGGAATAAACGCTGCTTGAAAAAATATACGGTTGACTGATGTTGTTGTCAATAAACTGAACTATCATGAATCCAATCATTATATATATAGAATTCGGAAGCATTACGGTTGCGAAATCTGCTCCAGCAAAACTAAGCATGGTAAGTATAATTGCCAAAACATTTGCGATAAGTGGGCCAATATACGGTATGATGTTTAAAATCGCACATATAAAAGCAATGGTTAGGGCATTATCTATTCCGATGATTAAAAGTACTATTAAATAGAGTATGAAAACTATCGATAGTTGCACCAAGATCCCAATAAAATAACGCGACAGCAAATGGGTAATTTTATCGATAGAGGCCAATATTTTATCTTCATGTTGATCCGGAATTACTTTAATAAAAATCATTTTGAATAAACGCCTGTCTTTCAGCATAAAAAAAGTGATAAAGAAAACAGATGCTAAACCAATGCTGAAACTGCTCAGAAGATTAATGAATGAATTTAAAAAAGACGTTATAATACTGAAGTTTAGTCTTGATGAGATATTGAGCTTTTTATAAATATCTTGAGCATTAATATGGTGTGAATCTAAAAAAGCAGCTACTTGATTGATTAAATTAAAAAAAACTTTTTCAAATTCTTTCGTATCCAAAAGGGAGAGATTCTGTCCCTGAGAAACAAATAATGGGATGAAAAGCAGAATAAACCCCGAAATGAGCATGACATAAAAAAGCATGGTTAGTACCACGGCCAATATGTTTTTTTTTAGTTTCAGTTTTTGTTTGATAAAATCCACAATCGGATTGCCTATCATCGCTAAAAGCAAAGAAATTAAAATATAGACAAGTACGGTTTTAATCAAATAGAGGACATAAATCAAAATAGCGATTCCGGTTAGTTTGAAAATTGCCCCAAGAATACCGTTTGAAATATCTTTTGAAGTCATCTGAATTAATTTGATGAATTAAAAGTAAAAAAAAACTCGCTTATTAAGCGAGTTTTAATGATTTATTTTGGTTAGTTTTTATGGTTGTGCGAATGAATTTCTTGCTCCACCTGCTGCAAATATAGCTAACATTCTTTGTTTTTGTCCTTCCGAGAACATATACATTCCTCTGTCGTCTGTGTAATCCATGTAGTTCATGGTCATTTCAATAGGTGTTCCTGTACATGTACTGTAGTGAGGGTAAGCAGGAACTCCGTAGTTAGCTGCATTGTGTAATGGCGTATCAGCAACGTTGTCGTTTCCACAAGTAGCATCACCCCAAATGTGACGTAAGTTCATCCAGTGACCAACTTCGTGAGTTGCTGTTCTTCCTAAGTTGTATGGGTAAGTTGCAGTTCCCGTAGTTCCGAAATATCTAGAGTCAATTACTACACCATCAGTTGAAGACGCTCCACCAGGGAATTGTGCATATCCTAAGATACCTCCACCGATTGTACAAACCCATAAATTAAGTTTTGTTGTTGGTGATACAGGATCCAATCCACCTTGTTTTGTTTTTTTCATTGTATCTCTTGTACCCCAAGAGGTTTTTGTTGTAGATTTTCTGATAACCTGATCTAAGACAAATGAAATCCCAACATTTGCTTTTACTCCTGAGAAAGCAGCCGGAACTTGGTTGAAATCAGTGTTTGTTGCATTGTAATCTTTGTTTAATGCATCAATTTGGGATTGGATTTGAGCTTGAGAAATGTTTTCAGCAGCTGTTTTGTACAATACGTTTACAACTACAGGGATTTCAATTACTCCATTCACTAAACGGCCTTCTCTGATCGCTCTTTCTGTAAATGATTCAATTTCATTCATTTTAATAGCCAATTGAGGATCTTGTTTCATTTGTTCCACAAGAACTTCGTTTGAAGCACAGTTTCTTTTGGCAGTTGACATTTCGTTTGTGCTTGCAGTAGAATTTTCTTCTTTGTTACAAGAGATTAGTGAAATCAGCAACGCTGCTGATAAGATAATTTTTTTCATAAATGTAGGTTTTGATGTTAAATATTTCTTTTTATGATTAAAACATTGCAATTTTATAACAAAATTTATTGTGAAGCAAATTATTTTGTAATAAATTTAATTGTTTTGTCAAATTTTTGTTAAATAATTATTAAAATTAAATTTAACATATGGAAAATAAAATTATTGATTAAATGTGATTTGGTTTGTTGAAAAATTCGCATTAAATCCGGGAGATTTTTTTCTATAGTACTTGTTTAAATAAAAAAACTCGCTTAAATAGCGAGTTTTTAAGTTTTGGAAGTGTATATCTTATGGTTGCGCGAATGAATTTCTTGGCCCTCCGGCTGCAAAAACGGCAAGCATTCTTGATTTTTGCGCATTTGAGAACATATACATTGCTCGGTCGTCAGTGTAATCCATATAATTCATTGTCATTTCCACAGGAGTTCCTGTACAAGTGCTGTAATGCGGATAGGTTGGATTTCCGTAATTAGCTGTATTGTGTAATGGAGTGTCAGCAACAAAGTCGTTTCCACAAGTAGCATCTCCCCAAATATGGCGAAGATTCATCCAGTGTCCAACTTCATGAGTAGCGGTTCTTCCTAAATTAAAAGGATAAGCTGCAGTCCCAGTATTACCGAAAGCGTTGTCATCAATAACAACACCGTCAGTAGAAGAAGGTCCTCCAGGGAATTGTGCATATCCTAAGATTCCGCCTCCCATATTGCAGCACCATAAGTTCAGTACAGTGGATGGTGTGGTAGGAGGGATTCCTTTTGGAGCTTTCTTCATGGCATCGTTAGTACTCCATGAAGTTGTATTTGTAGATTTTCTGACAACACCTTGTAATACGAAAGAGATTCCAATATTGGCTTTTACTCCGGAAAACAATGTGGGCACTTGATTAAAATCTGGGTTGGTTGCGTTAAAGTCTTGGTTAAGAACATCAATTTGCGATTGAATTTGTGCCTGAGAAATGTTTTGGGCTGCAGTTTTGTATAGAACATTGACTACAACAGGTATTTCAATTTTACCATTAACTAAACGGCCTTCTCTGATGGCTCTTTCAGTGAATGATTCAATTTCATTCATTGTAATGGCTAATTTTGGATTAGCTTTTAACTGTGCCTGTAAAACTTCGTTGGAAGCGCAATTTCTTTTTGCAGTAGTTGAAATTTGTTCAGTTTTCGTTGCTGAATCCTCGTTCATACAGGAAACCAGCATTGCCAATACCCCTGTTGCTAAAAAGATTTTTTTCATAATTAGTAAGATTAAGTTGATAATTGAAGAAATGTTTTAAAAATTTGAAGCAATTCTAATAATAAAACAACTAATTAAGAAAAATAGTTTGTAATCGGTAAAAAAAATCGACGAAGTGTAAAATATTGCTATTTTAATAAGGTTTTAATGACAGTTTTGTTGAAAATCCACTGTATGTTTTGTGTTTTACTAATTATTGAAAACATAGTAAATTAAATTGGCTCCCATTTTTAGGGCTTTTGTTCGCACATCAATCGGGTCATTGTGTACTTCCTGGTTTTCCCATCCGTCTCCTAAATCGGTTTCTACGGTATAAATCAGAACGATTCTTCCTTCGATAAAAATCGCAAATGCCTGAGGTTTTTTGTTGTCGTGTTCATGGATTTTTGGTACTCCTCCTGGAAAAACAAATGGTTTTTGAAAAACGGGGTGAGAAGAGGGTAGTTCAACTAATGGGTTGTCAGGGAATATTTTTTTTATTTCTTTTCGGATGTATTGGTCCATTCCGTAATTGTCGTCAATGTGCAAAAAACCTCCGGAAGTAAGGTAGTTTCTTAGGTTTATGACATCACTATCGCTAAAAACAACATTTCCATGACCTGTCATGTGTACAAACGGATATGAAAATAAATCAGGGCTTCCCACTTCGACAGTAGGGATTTTTGTATTGATTTTAGTGTTGATGTTCTGATTGCAGAATTTAGCAAGATTGGGAAGTGAAGTCGGATTTGCATACCAATCGCCGCCTCCTGAATATTTCAAAAGGGCTATTTCCTGAGAAAAACCAATTAAAGAAGAAAGTCCAAGCAGTAAAACGGCAATTTGTTTCATAATATACTTATTCGTTTGCAAAAACTACGCTGTGGCAAGCTACAACGGCAGCAGTTTCGGTTCTTAATCTAGTATTACCCAAAGATACCGGAATGTATTTGTTTTCTAATGCTAATGCAATTTCTTTTTCAGAAAAATCACCTTCCGGACCTATTAATATGGTGTATTTCTCTTTTGCATGAACGGCTTCTTTCAATAATTTTTTATCGGTTTCCTCGCAATGGGCTATGTATAACTTGCCATCGTGTTTTTTGTTGATGAATTCTTTGAAAGTCATCGGTTCGTTCAGTTTTGGTAAATAGAACTGTAGCGATTGTTTCATGGCCGACTGAATAATCTTGTCAAAACGTTCGGTTTTAATCGTCTTTCTTTCGGAATGATCACAAATAAGTGGAGTGATTTCGTGTATTCCGATTTCAGTCGCCTTTTCTAAAAACCATTCGAATCGCTCGTTCATCTTTGTTGGCGCGACAGCTAAATGAAGATAAAAATCAGTTGGTTTTTGATTGTCGATACTGTTGATTTTTACTGTGCATTTTTTATCCGATGCTAATATGATTTCGGTAGTAAATAAAAAACCTAAACCATTGGTTACATGCAAAATGTCACCTTCTTTTTTACGTAAAACTTTAACGATGTGTTTGCTCTCTTCTTTATCAAAAGAAAACTCATTTAAAGTAGAACTTATATCCGGAGTGTAAAATAACTGCATATTAGAATTCGATACGTGCTTTAGATACTACAGAAGCATCTTCAAACTGATGTTCCAAAAATTTATAGTAACCGACAATTCCAATCATGGCTGCATTGTCAGTAGTATATTCGAATTTAGGGATAAATGTTTTCCATCCGTATTTTGTTTCTGCTTCTTTTAATGTAGTTCGGATTCCTGAATTTGCAGAAACCCCACCGCCAATGGCAATCTGGTTAATTCCGGTTTCGGCTACGGCCAATTTCAGTTTATCCATCAAAATTTGAATAATGGTATATTGAATGGAAGCGCAGATATCATTTTTGTTCTCTTCGATGAAATTGGGATTCTCTGCAACATGCTTTTGGATGAAATACAAAATCTGAGTTTTTAACCCACTGAAACTGAAATTCAAACCGTCGACTTTCGGTTTTGTGAACTGAAAGGCTTTCGGGTTTCCGGTTTGGGCAAATTTATCGATCAATGGCCCGCCAGGATAGGGAAGGCCTAATATTTTAGCACTCTTATCAAAAGCTTCACCTACAGCGTCATCAGTTGTTTCGCCGATAACTTCCATTTCAAAAAAACTTTTGACTTTGATAATCTGAGTATGTCCTCCGGAAATCGTCATGGCTAAAAAAGGAAATTCCGGTTTGTCATAACCTGCTTCATCGATAAAATGAGCCAAAACATGCGCATGCATATGATGAACGGCTACCAGTGGAATTTTTAAAGCCTGTGCCATTGATTTGGCAAACGAACTACCAACCAAAAGCGAGCCCATTAATCCGGGACCTTGGGTAAAAGCAATTCCTGAAAGCTGTGATTTGTCGATATTTGCCTTTTTTAAAGCTACATCAATAACCGGAACAATATTTTGTTGGTGGGCTCTTGAAGCTAATTCAGGGACAACACCTCCGTATTCTTCGTGAATGGCCTGGCGTGCAACTATGTTTGATAAAACTTTATCGTTTTCGAGTACGGCTGCTGCGGTATCATCACAGGAACTTTCAATAGCAAGTATGTAAATCGGCTGGTTTGTCATAAAAAAGGCACGAAATTTGTATTACAATTTGTATCGACTGTATTATCTTTGAATTTACGTTTCATTTGGAGCCAAAAACGCTTGTAATTGTTTGCTAAAAACGTATTTTTACCAGTCGGTTCGACAAATTTAAAACAAATTCGGGTATCAAAAAATTTAAAAAAATAGCATTTCGAATAATTTTAGTAATTATCCTACTATTATTGCTGCTTGGTATAGCGCTTTCTTTACCGGTGGTACAGACGGAAATTGCTTCTAGGGTAACCGAGAAAATCAACCACGATTTTGGAACTGATATAAAAATTGATAAAGTAGCTATTTCTGTTTTCGGGACAGTAAAACTGAAAGGGATTCTGATATCCGATCATCATAAGGATACTTTGTTTTATGTCAATCGTTTGCAATCCAATATTTTAAGTTTTAAAGAATTGAAAAACACCCGTTTGTTTTTTGGACAGGCCAGAATCGACGGACTGAATTTCAAACTGAAAAAATACAAAGGGGAAACCAAAGCAAATATCGATTTGTTTGTTGAAGCTTTTGACGATGGAAAGAAAGGCTCTGGAAAATTCAGATTAAAAACAGACGAATTATACATTACCAACAGCCATTTTCGTTATATTGATGAAAACCTGCAAAGGCCTAAAATACTTGATTTTACCAACCTGAATGGTGAACTGGAGGACTTTTTCATTAAAGGACCGAATATTACTGCCAACATAAAAAAAATGGCATTAAAAGACCATCGCGGTTTGATTGTTGAAAATCTTGCTGCCGATTTTACCTACACCAAGAAAAATATCATCCTCAAAAAAATGGATTTAAAAACAGATGAATCCACTGTAATTGGGGATGTAATTTTAAAATATCATCCTGGAGATTTTTCTGATTTCAATAACAAGGTTGTGTTTGATGTAAAAATGGAAAAAGCTTCGGTATCTTCCAACGAACTGAATTTCTTCTACAACGAATTCGGGAAAAATCTACGCTTTTATCTCAATACACACCTTACAGGAACACTGAATGATTTTGTATTGAACGATTTACGATTACTGGATCGTAATAAAACTGAAATTATCGGAAAAGTGAACTTTAAAAATCTTTTCAACAAGAAAAAGGAGTTTTACATGAACGGTAATTTTGACAGGGTTAGTGCTAATTACGACAATCTTAAAGGAATCTTACCTAGGGTTTTAGGAAAAAAACTTCCCGAAGTTCTTAAAAAACTCGGCAATATAGATTTAATCGGTGATGTGAAATTAACGAAAACAACTATCGATGCCGATATTCTTTTGTTATCGGCTCTTGGAAAGTTGGAATCGAAATTGGCAATGACCAACATCAATAACATCAATAATGCGACTTATAAAGGTTATGTTTCTTTAAGTAATTTTGATTTAGGTCCATTGACAGGTCGATCAGACATTGAGCGCGCAACTGTAGATTTGAATGTCGACGGAAAAGGCTTCAACAAAAAGTACCTTAATACTTCTGTAAAAGGCCGGATTCATCAGTTCCGATATAACGGTTATACTTATCAGGACATTACGTTGGACGGAACAATGAAAATGCCTTACTTTAAAGGGTATTTCAACAGTAATGATCCGAATCTGAGAATGGATTTTAACGGACTCATCGATTTAAGTTCCAAGGTTAAAAACTATGATTTTCAGGCTAATATCGATTATGCCGATTTACATTTGCTGAATTTCAGAAAAAAAGATTCCATCGCAATCTTCAAAGGACAGCTTAGTTTCAAGGCCAAAGGGAATACAGTTGATGATATTGAAGGGATACTTGAAGTGGCTAATGCGTCTTATCAAAACAGAAAAGATACTTACTTTTTTGATGATTTCCACGTAGAATCAACTTTTGATGCAGATCGTGTCAGAACAATTACGGTTAATTCGCCTGATATCGTCCAGGGAAGAGTAATAGGTAAATACAAAGTGAATCAGGTCGCAAAAATTGTTGAAAATGCTCTTGGTAGTCTGTATGCAAATTATTCGCCCAATAAATTAAATCCGGGGCAGTTCCTTGATTTCGATTTTGTCATTAACAGCAAGATTATCGAAGTGTTTGATCCGAATATTTCTTTAGCTGAAAACACCGTTTTAAAAGGAAACATCAATGCGGATGAAGGTAATTTTAAAATGAATTTCTCATCGCCGAATGTAGTTGCCTATAACAACAAGTTTGATAATATCCGAATAAATGTTGACAACAAAAACCAGCTTTATAATGCGTTTATTGAGTTGGACAGCATTAAAATGAAGAATTATAAAGTTTCTGATTTCAGTCTGATAAACGTTACGATGAATGACACCATGTTTGTTCGTTCCGAGTTTAAGGGAGGAAATAAGAATCAGGATTTTTATAACCTGAATTTATATCACACAATCGATAAGGATAATAAATCGGTAGTCGGTTTTAAAAAATCAGAGGTAAACTTTAAAAATTATCTATGGTTTTTAAATGAAAACGATACAGAAGACAATAAAGTGGTTTTCAATAAAAAACTAACTGATTTTTCCATTGAAAAGATTGCATTGACACACAATGGCCAGAAAATGGAATTATCCGGAATGTTGCAGGGTAAAGATCATAAAGATATTCAGCTTTCCTTTGACAAAGTTGATTTGGCAAAAGTAACGCCATCACTCACCAATTTATCTTTTGGAGGGAATTTAAACGGTAACGTCAGTCTAAAACAGGATAAAAATATATACCAACCTGCTTCGGCTTTAACTGTTGATTCACTTAAAATCAATAATTATGCTTTGGGAGACCTCGATTTACAAGTTACCGGTGATAATTCGTTCAGGAAATTCAATGTGAATTCAACCATCAAAAATGATGATGTCGAGAATTTTTATCTCAGAGGTAATGTTGAAGTTGTAAACCGACAAAGTTTACTGTCTCTCGATACCGGTTTTTCCAGATTTAATATTGGGGCTTTCGGACCGTTGTTAGGTAGTATTTTTTCAGATGTTCGCGGATTTGCTTCCGGTCAGGCAGCCATTGTGGGAACAGTCAGCGATCCAGAAATTGACGGGCGTCTTTATCTGAACGAAGCGGGAATGCGTGTGCCATATTTGGGCGTGGATTTCAACATGGAACCCAATGCTGTTGTTGATGTTACAGAGCATGAGTTTCTTTTCCGTCATATCGAACTTACCGATACAAAATACAAAACATCCGGAATATTAGACGGTAGCGTGCGTCATAATAAATTGGCGGATTGGAGCTTGGATTTAGATATTGAATCGGATAATATGCTGATATTGGATACCAAAGACAGTGAAGATGCAGCTTATTACGGAACAGCATTTATTGATGGAAAAGCAAGTATCAAAGGGCCGACAAATGCACTGGTCGTTAAGGTAGATGCAAAATCGAATAAGGGAACTTCAATAAAAATCCCTGTAAATGATTCTCAGGGTCAGTCAAGTAACTCGTTTATTCATTTCATTACTGAAAAGGAGAAATTAAATAAAGAAAAAGGAACTCCGATTGCCGAAAATAAGTATAAAGGCATGGAGTTGGATTTTAATCTGAACATAAACCAGAATGCGGAAATCGAAATAATTTTGGACAGAGCGACCGGACATGCCATGAAAGGAAGAGGTGAAGGAACCATTACCATGGAAATGAACACGCTTGGAAAATTCAACATGTTTGGGGATTATCAGGTTTATCAGGGGGAATATAACTATAAATACGGCGGAATAGTTGATAAAAAATTTCAGGTTAAAAAGTTCAGTACGATTCGCTGGTATGGAGAACCGCTTAATGCTGTTCTTGATCTTGAGGCCGTATATAAAACCGAAGCTAATCCGGCTGTAATTCTGGATAATGCTTCCTTTAATAAAAAAGTTCCAACGGAAGTGGTTATTTCAGTTAATGGAAATTTAAGCGCTCCCGAACCGGATTTCAGAATTGAATTTCCAACTGTAAGTTCAGTTTTGAAATCTGAAATAGATTATAAATTAAGCGATAAAGATGTGCGTCAAACCCAGGCTATCGCATTGTTGTCCGGAGGAGGATTCCTTTCTCCTGAAAATGCTTCAAGTTCAGTTACCGGAACACTGATTGAGAAAGCTAGTTCAGTAGTAAATGATTTGATAACCGGAAGTGACGACAAGTTCAAGGTGGGTGTAAATTATAGCCAAAGAGATAAAGATCCGATGCTGCAAACCCAAAGTACGGTGGGTGTTACCATGTCGACACAAATCAATGACCGAATTACAATTAACGGAAAACTGGGTGTTCCTGTTGGAGGAACTGAGCAATCGTCTATTGTTGGTAACGTGGAATTGCAAATGCTCCTTAATGACGAAGGAAGTTTGAAAGCCAGAGTGTTTAACCGTGAAAACGATATTAATTATGTCGGAGAAGGGGTTGGGTATACACAAGGGGTAGGAATATCATATCAGGTCGATTTTAACAATATGCGAGAATTGTGGCAAAAAGTATTCTCCAAAAAGGAAAAAGACGATAAACCTAAGAATGCTTCAGACCAGATTCCGGACTCCGATTTATCTCCTGAATTTATTAAATACATAGAAAATCAGAAAAAAAAGAAAACTTCGGAACCTAAACAGGAACCCCAAAAAATTCCTGAAATAGAATAACTTACCAATAATACTAATTCTGATCTTACGGCGAAATATGTAAGGAAAACCTTTTTTTAGCAGAAATTGGTTATTCTTTAAGCTATCGTATGTTTTATTTACTAAATTTATTAAAAACAAATTTGTAATGTCAGCAAGTATCAAAAGGATAGGAGTACTTACATCGGGAGGTGACGCTCCGGGGATGAATGCCGCCATTCGTTCCGTAGTCCGAACCTGTGCTTATCACAAAATTGAATGTATGGGAATTTACCGAGGATTCCAAGGCATGATCGAAGGAGATATACTCGAAATGGGGCCAAGAGCCGTTAAAAACATAGTTAACAAAGGAGGTACTGTTTTAAAATCGGCACGATCTAAGGATTTTATGAATCCTGAAGGCCGTCAGAGAGCTTATCAAAATCTTAAGAAATATGAAATCGATGCTTTGGTAATTATCGGTGGAGACGGAAGTTTTACTGGTGG
The DNA here is from genome assembly GCF_000498495.1 of Flavobacterium enshiense DK69. Taxonomy (GTDB): domain Bacteria; phylum Bacteroidota; class Bacteroidia; order Flavobacteriales; family Flavobacteriaceae; genus Flavobacterium; species Flavobacterium enshiense. The sequence goes on from NZ_AVCS01000004.1 coordinate 113,934, forward strand.
ATTGGTTTTTAACAATGAATTCGGTTTCCCGATTATGGGGATTCCGGGTACTATTGACAATGATATTTTCGGAACAAAATACACTCTTGGCTATGACACAGCACTGAATACTGTTGTTGAAGCAATCGACAAAATAAGGGACACGGCCAACTCTCACAACCGATTATTTTTTGTAGAAGTCATGGGGCGTGATGCAGGACATATTGCATTAAACGCCGGAATTGGGGCAGGTGCTGAGGAAATCCTCATTCCTGAAGAAGATTTAGGTTTAGAGCGTTTATTGGAATCCTTGAAAAAAAGTAAGGCTTCCGGAAAAACATCCAGTATTGTTGTTGTTTCCGAAGGAGATAAAATCGGGAAAAACGTATTTGAATTAAAAGATTACGTGGAAGAAAATCTGCCCGAATATGAAGTACGTGTTTCTGTTTTGGGACACATACAGCGTGGTGGATCACCTTCGTGTTTCGATAGGGTTTTAGCATCTCGATTAGGAGTGAAGGCCGTAGAATCATTGTTAGAAGGGAAAACCAATTTTATGGTCGGAATTCAAGGCGATAAGATAGAACTGACACCTTTGGAACAAGCAGTTAAAGGGAAATCCAAAATCGACGAAGAATTACTAAGGGTTTCCGATATTATGTCTACATAAATAGAAAAAGATTATAAAAAATCAATTGTTAAATGAGGCAATCATAGTCAGTGTTGAGTTTATGGTTACTTGTCTTAAGCAAAAAAAGTATGACGAAAGTAAAATTAGGAATTAACGGATTTGGAAGGATAGGACGAGTAATATTCAGGGAATCTATCAATAGGGATAATGTTGAAGTAGTGGCCATAAATGATTTGTTAACTGTCGACCATTTGGCCTATTTGTTAAAATACGATTCTGTTCATGGCCGTTTTAAAGGAAAGGTAGAAGTTAAAGACGGACTTTTATTTGTAAACGACAGACAGATTCGCGTAACAACAGAAAAAAATCCTTCGCTTTTAAAGTGGGATGAAGTAGGTGTAGACATTGTAGCCGAATGTACCGGTTTTTTTACAACTGTTGAAACGGCTTACGACCATATCAAAGGCGGAGCGAAAAAGGTTGTGATTTCAGCGCCTTCAAACGATGCTCCCACATTTGTTATGGGAGTAAATCATGATAAAGCAAAGGCATCTGATGTAATTGTTTCCAATGCGTCATGTACTACCAATTGTCTTGCTCCTTTGGCCAAAGTACTTCATGATAATTTTGAAATCGTGGAAGGTTTAATGACCACTGTTCACGCTACAACCGGAACACAGCTAACTGTAGACGGGCCTTCCAGAAGGGATTTCAGAGGAGGAAGATCAGCATTGGTTAATATAATCCCGGCATCAACAGGAGCAGCAAAAGCTGTTACAAAAGTTATTCCCGCCTTAGAAGGAAAACTAACGGGTATGTCTATGCGAGTACCTGTTACTGATGTTTCGGTAGTCGATTTGACCGTTAAATTAAAAAAAACAACCTCGTATGATGAAATCATGAATGTGCTTAAAAATGCATCGGAAACGTCCATGAACGGAATTATGGGTTTTACGGAGGATGATGTCGTTTCCCAGGATTTTATCTCTGATCCGCGTACTTGTATCGTAGATGCCACAGCCGGGATAGGTTTAAACTCGACTTTTTTCAAAATTGTCGCCTGGTATGACAATGAATATGGTTATTCGTCAAAACTTATAGATCTGTCAGTATATATTGCAAATTTGTAAAAAAATAGTATTTTTACTGAATCCCGTTAAAGCGGGATTTTTTTATACACGACACATATGAAATTAGTAGTAGATAGCGGCTCCACAAAGGCCGATTGGATTGCCTTAGACGACAACGGCGATATTCAGTTTACAACGAGTACTTTAGGGTTAAATCCTGAAGTTTTGACAAAAGAAGAAGTTATCAATAGAATTAATAATCGATTCGATATTGCTCAAAACGCTTCCATTGTAAAAGAAGTCTATTTTTACGGAGCCGGTTGCGGAACTGATCGAATGAAAAATCACTTAACCGATATTCTTCACGAATATTTTCCAAATGCCCATATCGAAGTTAAAGAAGATACTTATGCAGCTGTATTTGCCACGACACCAAGAGGAGAGAAGGCTATCGTTTGTATTTTAGGAACTGGTTCCAATTGCAGTTATTATGACGGAACCGAACTGCATCAGAAAGTTCAGTCTTTGGGCTATCTTGCCATGGACGATTGCAGCGGAAACCAGTTTGGGCGTCATCTAATCCGTGCTTATTATTTCAACAAAATGCCAAAGTCTTTGGCTGAAATTTTTGAAAAAGAATACGATTTGGATGCAGATGCTATCAAACACAATTTATACAAAGTACCTAATCCCAATGCTTATCTGGCTACTTTTGCCAAGTTTTTGATTCAGCATAAAGACCATGAATTCCTTCAGAAAATAATTTTGAATGACATGCAGAATTTCGTGGATTTTTACATCACGCAATACGAAAACTGTAGAGAAGTTCCGGTACATTTTATTGGTTCGATAGCTTATTATTTAAGAAGTGAACTGGAATCCGTTCTGTCCAAAAACGGACTGAAACTCGGAAATGTGTTCCGTAAACCAATCGACGGACTGATAAACTATCATTCAGTTCCCCTGCAATAGAATTAGATGTAAAGGTACTATAGCAAAACACCCTTATGAGTCGATGAAAATCTTTTCATAAGGGTGTTTTTTTATGTTTCGTCGGCAGCTAATAAACCAACGGTTCAATATTGCAGAATTATTTTATTGCAATCATCGAGATTTCCACATTTACGTTTTTCGGAAGGCATGCCACTTGAATTGTTTCACGAGCCGGTGCGGTTTTCTCGTCAAAATAGCTTCCGTAAACAGTATTTATTTTTGCGAAATCGTTCATGTCGCTAATAAAAATGGAAGTTTTGATAACATTTTCGAAGGTCATTTCTGCTGCTTCCAAAACAGCTTTCATGTTCTCCATAACCTGTTTGGTCTCTGTTTCGATTTTATCCAAAACTAATTCACCACTGGTAGGGTTAATGGCGATCTGGCCTGAAGTATAAAGTGTGTTTCCAACTAAAACAGCCTGGTTGTAAGGGCCGATTGGAGCAGGTGCTTTCTCTGTAAAAATTATTTTTTTCATGTTTTTAAGTGAACTAAAATTTTAATCTGCACTAATTCATTTCCTGATTCTATCTTAAAGTTCTGTCTGGTAAGCTACGTTTATCATACTTGATGTCGCTCAGCACAGAAGATTTGATACCTATGAAAAAGCCCCAGTTTGTATAAGGTGCGATCGGTACCCAGTTGAAACTCATCCTCCAGCTCAATAAGTCCCTTTCAAAACGAAGCTGGGTAAATGATATTCCTTTTTGAACAAAATCATATCCCGATGAGAATCCCATTTTCCATCTAGGTGTTAAATCGATGTTTCCTGACATCATGAGGGAATTTCCAACGATTTCATTTTCGCGATTTACATTGGAATAGGTCAAGGTATAAGCCATTGTCAAATTCCACGGTATTTTTAATTTATAAAATTCAGAGTCTTTTTTCTCTTTATTTTTTTCATCCTCCTTCTTGAAAAGGCTCTGTCTGTTGTCGCTAAGGTCTGTACCTCGGCCAAATAAATCGTCTGTACGTCCTCCGTTTAAAACAGTCTGCTGTGAAGATTCGCCTTTTGTTTTTCCATCTTCACTTGAAAGAACATAATTAATTGTCATGTTTGCAGATGTCATTCTGAAAAGACTACCGCCATTATCAATGTTGAATTTATCGATTCGTCTGCCTGAATTATCAACCGCATATGGATCCAGTGAAGCTCCGAAATTCAAATTCATTTTGTTGTCAAAAAATTGTGTTCCCCCGCTTATCGCTAATGGTGACCAGGCTAATGAATCGGCAGCAACATCATATGTTGTAGAAAAGTTTAAATTGTTAAGCAACATAACCTTTTTAGGCTCTGTTTTAGTTTCGTCTTTGTCTCGCATTTTTGCTTCAAAAGTATTGCTTAAAGACATTCCTATTCTATTGGATGTTCTATTGCTGGGACCACCATAAATTCCCTCTTCAAAACGTGTGTATTCAGAATATCTGGTTCCAGTGTTGTCCAAAGCATATGTATCGTAATACTGATCAAAACTTGGCAAATAAGTATAACCAACAGACGGACGCATTACGTGTCGGATAGCCTGGATTTTTTTATCATTGCCAAAATTAAAGGTTCCGTAAATCGTTGTTCCGATACTGGAAGAAAAGTTGTAGGTTCTGTATGCGTCAAAACCGTTTACAGGAGTAGTTTCAACCTTGTTGGAATCAGGGTTGAATTCTTTTTGTATTGTTTTAAAATACCATACTTCATTGTAGGCGGTAGCCGCCGTTACACTAAAATATTTGAAGACTTTAAAATTCGTGCTGATCGGAATAGAGTGCTGAATACCATTTTTCGCAGTATCAAACATTCCGGGTTTAAAGAAAAGAGAATCCGTAGTGTGAATTCTGTTTTCTCCTCTGAAGTTGTACTGAAAGTTAATGTTTTTTATTATTCCTTTTTTGATGCCGTTTTTAGGTGCAAAAGGGAAAACACGATCAACACTTGCCTGAACTGTCGGCAATGTCATGTCAATTTCTTCTGTATTGGTATTTTGAGAATGAGTTGCCGTAACAGAAAAGTTAACCAGAGGAACGGTTTGGAATGTCTTAGAATACGAAACAGAAGAACTCAAGTTGTTATTTAATGAAGAACCGATGTTTGCCTGATTTAAAGACTGTCTGAAATACTGGCTGCTTCCCAAATTGACGGAAGCTGAAAATCTGGAATTAGGGTTTGCTTTTGTGTCCTGGGCGTGAAACCATTGAATGTTGTATTGTTTTGACCTGGCATAGTCCGGAAACCCTTTTTCGCTATTTATTTGATTTTCAAATCGAAAGTTCACTCTACCATTAAAGTTATATCGTTTGGCATAAGCGCTTTCAAATCGGAACGCATAACTTCCGTTGGTATAATAATCTCCTAAAACCTGTAAATCATAATAATCACTCAGGGCAAAATAATACCCTCCATTCTGAAAATAATATCCTTTTTGTGCTGAATCTCCAAAGGTCGGAATTACGAATCCCGATACAGCCTTTTCACTCATGGGAAAATAAGCAAAAGGTAAGGCGATTGGAGTAGGAACATCTGCAATTACCATATTGGTAAAACCGGTAACGACTTTCTTCTTGGGAACGAATTTAATTTTTCGTGCAAGGAAATAGTATTCAGGGTCGTCGATATTTTCAGAAGTGGTAAATCGGGCGTTTCTCATGAAATAAACCGAATCATTTTCTCTTTTGCTTACTTCGGCCTTTACCCTGAATTCACCTTGTTGTGTTCTCGAGTTCCAGACTAATGCTTTTTTTGTTTTGGTGTTAAAACGGATCGAATCGGGTTCAATCACATTCTGGCCTTGTTTGAAAACTGGGTTTTGTGTGTAATTTCCTAAGCTGTCTTTGATTCGACCGGCATACACTTCGTCTTTTTCATAGTTAAAAACGATAATCCCGGCTTTAAGTTCGATGTCTTTATAAGTTAATTCGGCTTCATCATAAAGTGTCAGCTCTTTCTTTTTCTGATCGATTTTTTCGTACTTTTTCGCTTTACGTTTTACAATTCCTTCCAGTAAAGTTTTCTTTTTTTTGATGGTATCATTTTTAACAGTATCTGCTGGTTTGATAACGTCTTTCAGGCCTAAATTTAGGCTATCTTTCTGTTTTGCAGCAGGTATGGAAATTGATTTGGAAGGGTTTTCCTGAGCTTGAAGTTCAAAATTTCCAAGTGTTAGGAAAATTGATAATAAAACGATATGAAATAAGTTTGTACGCAACGCTTTTAATACTATTTTTGTAAAAATGTGGCTTAATTTTTGACGGGTCAAACTTACATATATTTTTCGTCAAAATTAAGCATTTAATAAAATTATAATCATTCGGAATTATTAGTTCGTATATGCCAAATAAAGTTAGACTATATTTATTTTTATTTGTCCTGCTTGTGCCCAGTTTTCTATTCTCGCAATCGAGGTTTAAGGTTGTATTGGATGCTGGCCACGGGGGCAAGGATCACGGAGCTATAAAAAACGGATTAAGAGAAAAGGATGTGGCTTTGGATGTGGTAATGCGCATCGGTAAAATTTTAAATAATAATGATGATATTGCTGTTCTGTATTCAAGAAAGACAGATGTTTTTGTTGAATTAAGAGAAAGGGCGGATAAAGCGAACAAAGCAAAAGCGGATTTATTTGTGTCTGTCCATTGTAATTCCAATAATTCATCGACCCCTTACGGATCTTTGACTTTGGTTATGGGGCTTTCAAGGAAATCAAAAAACTTGGAGATTGCCAAAACAGAAAATGCCGTAATTTTTCAGGAAGCCAATTATAAGAAAAACTATAAAGGATTTGATCCGAATAAGCCTGAAACATTTATAGGACTTAAGCTTTTACAGGAAGAATCATTGAAATCAAGCATACACTTAGCAAGTTCTATTCAGAATAAATTTGAACATAAGTTAAACAGAAAAAATAAAGGCGTGCATCAGCAGCCATTATGGGTTTTAGATGCTACTTGTATGCCTGGTGTTTTGATTGAGCTTGGTTTTATTTCCAATAAGAAGGAAGCAAAGTATTTAGGTTCTGAAGAAGGTAAGAATGAAATGGCAAGAGCAATTGCTCAGGCGATTGTTCAGTATAAGGAAGAATATTTCTTAGGTTCTGAATTGGGTGTAAGTGCACAAAACATTTCAGTAAAAGATGACGTCAAGTCGGATGAAACTGCTTCTGTAAAAACAACAAAAGGGAAAGTATACAAAGTTCAGATAGGAAGTAGTAAAACAAAGCTGGCAACAACGCCTTCTAATTTTAAAGGACTTAAAAATGTTTCCAGAATATTTGAAAAAGGGTATTACAAATATTTTTACGGAAGTGTTGATACCATTTCCGATTGTGAAAAATTATTAGCTGAGGCTAAAAAGAAAGGTTATGATTCGGCTTTTATTGTTTCCGACAATGAGAATAAATAATATATAAAGGAGTATGAAAATGAATGCGTTTTTTAAAATGACTATGTTGGCTTTTGTACTTGGAACAAGTGTAGGCCAGGCTCAAAATAGTGCAAAATTCAAAGTTGTCCTTGATGCAGGGCACGGTGGAAACGATTTTGGCGCTACCTATCACGGGTATGTGGAAAAAAACAATGCGCTGAATGTTGTTCTGAAAGTAGGTAGAATTCTTGAAGCGGATCAAGCGACACAAGTAATTTATACCCGCAAAACTGATGTTTTTATCCCTTTGGATGAGCGTGCAGACATTGCTAATAAGTCGAAAGCCGATATTTTTGTTTCCATCCACTGTAATGCCAATAAAAATTTGGCGGCGAGCGGTACCGAAACCTATGTAATGGGGGTAACGCGAAACGCGGCCAATTTGGAAGTGGCAAGAAAAGAGAACGAGGTGGTTACTATGGAGAAGGATTATAAAATCAAATATGATGGTTATGATCCCAACTCGCCGGAATCTGTAATTGGAATGACCGTAATCCAGGAAGAATATCTTGATCAGAGTATTGAATTGGCTGCAGGTATCCAGGAAGGTTTCGAAGAAGGACTAAGTAGAAAAAGCAGAGGTGTTAAGCAGGCAGGATTCCTTGTTTTAAGAAAAATATACATGCCTCGCGTACTGATAGAAATGGGGTTTGTTTCCAATAAAGAAGAAGGTGCTTTTTTGAGTTCCGATGAGGGTCAGGAGCAAATTGCCCAAGCTATAGCAAAAGCGATTTTGGATTACAGAAAAGAATATTTTGTTCAGGGAACAGAAGAATACGTTCCGGTTGAAAGACCAAATATTCCGGAAAAAGAAATTCAGAAAATCGATACGCCTAAAGTTAAAGAAGTAAAACCGGCTGCAATAAACGGTACGGTTTTTAAGATTCAGATTTCGGCCAGTACTAAAAAAATGGACTTGGTTCCAAGTAACTTTAATGGCCTGAATACTATCTCTATGGAAGATGATGGAACAATCATCAAGTACTTCTATGGAAATACAAATGATTACAACGAATCAAAAAAATTATTGGAAGAGGCCAAAGCCAAAGGATATGGTTCGGCTTTTATCGTAGCCTATAAAAATGGTCAGAAAGTTACGTTAAATGAAGCTTTGCGTTAATATAAAACCATTCTAAACTATTTTGTTTTAATTTTGTTAAAAAAATAATTGATTTTGAAAATTTCTAGAGAAGTAAAAACCGCAATTTTAGTCATTGGTTCCATATTGTTATTCTTTTGGGGATACAGTTTTTTAAAAGGGAAAAACTTATTTGACACATCCAGAAAATTTTATGTTGTATATGATAATGTTGAAGGATTAGTTCCTGCGGCAGCTGTTACTATTAATGGCCTTACAGTTGGAAAGGTTAGTGCCATAACAATTCAGGATAAAACAGGGAAATTGTTGGTGGAAATTCAAATGGACAACGATCTTCCAATATCAAAATCAAGTACAGCAAGTATTTATGAGCCTGGGTTTATCGGTGGGAAACAGATTGCCATCAATCCTAATTTCCAGGATAGCAATTTTGCGCAATCTGGTGATTATCTGAAACCTGCTGTAATATTAGGTTTGACAGCTTCTTTGGAGAAAAATTTAGCCCCAATTCAGGAAAAATTGAATAATGTTCTTGAAAACGCTGATAAATTGATGATTAACATCAATGAAATTCTTGATGCGAGAACAAAATCAAATCTTAGACAAACTGTTACCCAATTAAATGAAACGATGGCTAATTTCAACTCCGTTTCAGGAAACCTGGATAAAATGTTAGCTGATAACAAAGATAAACTTGGAACTGCAGTAACCAATCTTGATAAGACAACAGGCAATTTCGCTAAAATTTCAGAAGATCTAGAAAAAGCTAAATTGGGTGAAACGGTTGAAAATCTTGAAAAAACTTTGGCTAGCGTCAATAAAATGGTTGCCGATATGGAGTCCGGTAAAGGAACGATGGGTAAATTAATGAAAGACGATGCAATGTATAATAACCTTTCAAAAGCTTCAAAAGAGTTGGAATTATTGTTACAGGATGTACGTCTGCACCCAACACGTTATGTAAATGTTTCGATGTTCGGTAAGAAAGAGAAACCGTATGTGGCACCAAAAGAAGAACAACCTAAAAAATAGAACTATATAAACTAAGCCTATGAGTTATTTAGACAATATATTGTTTGCAGTACTTCTTGTTTTAGGAGGTGGATATTTTGCTGGAAATGTAAAGAAACTTATCAGAAATATTAAACTTGGACAAGATGTAGACCGAACTGATAATCCTTCTGCTAGATGGAAAAACATGGCGATGATTGCTTTAGGTCAGTCTAAAATGGTTAGAAGGCCTGTAGCCGGTTTTCTTCACATATTAGTTTATCTAGGATTTATCATCATCAATATTGAAGTGCTTGAAATTGTAATTGATGGTCTTTTCGGTACGCACCGTGTATTTTCATTCATGGGTGGCTTTTACAGCTTTTTAATCGGTTCATTCGAAGTATTGGCACTGTTGGTGATTATTGCCGTGGTTACTTTCTGGATGAGACGTAATGTGGTAAGGCTTAAACGTTTTGTTCACGGCGATTTAAATGGATGGCCAAGAAATGATGCCAATTATATTTTGTATTTTGAAACCGTGTTGATGTGTTTGTTCTTGTTCATGAACGCCGCTGATTTGCATTTGCAGACATTAGGCGCTCCGGGATATGAAAGCATTGGATCTTCAGCATTTCCAATCTCTCAGAATATAACTCCGATGTTCAACGGAATGTCTGAAAGCTTGGTTCACTTACTTGAAAAAGGAGCATGGTGGCTTCATATTGCAGGGATTTTAGTTTTCTTGAACTACTTATATTTCTCGAAGCATTTACACATTTTATTGGCATTCCCAAATACTTATTTCGCGAATTTAAAACCTCAGGGACAATTTGATAATCTTGAATCAGTAACCAACGAAGTTAAACTGATGATGGATCCGAATGCCGACCCGTTTGCAGCTCCAGCTCCGGATGCTGATGCGGCGCATACTAAATTTGGTGCAAGTGATGTTCAGGATTTGAACTGGGTTCAGTTGCTAAACGCATACACTTGTACGGAATGTGGTAGATGTACTTCTTCTTGTCCTGCTAATCAGACTGGGAAGAAACTATCGCCTCGTAAGATTATGATGGATACCCGCGACCGTTTGGAAGAAGTTGGCAGAAATATAGATAGTAATAAAGGTGTTTTTGTACCGGACGGAAAATCATTACTGAATGATTATATTACTCCGGAAGAACTATGGGCTTGTACGTCTTGTAATGCTTGTGTTGAAGAATGTCCTGTTAATATCAGTCCGCTTTCCATTATTATGGACATGAGACGTTATCTTGTAATGGAACAGAGTGCTGCTCCGACAGAATTGAACGCTATGATGACCAATATAGAAAATAATGGAGCACCATGGCAGTACAACCAGATGGATCGTTTGAACTGGAAAGACGAAGCATAATAAATTAAAAGCAAAACCTTGCTATTTTGCACATTGCAACTTAGCAACTAAAAAATAAATTACATATGTCAGCAAATTTAGTAGTACCTACAATGGCCGAAATGATGGCTCAAGGCAAACAACCGGATGTGTTATTTTGGGTTGGTTGTTCAGGTAGTTTTGATGATAGAGCTAAAAAGATCACAAAAGCATTTGTAAAACTTTTAAATCAGGCCAACGTTTCGTTTGCGGTTTTGGGCACTGAAGAAAGCTGTACAGGAGACCCCGCTAAAAGAGCAGGTAACGAGTTTTTGTTTCAGATGCAGGCGATGACTAATATTGAGGTGATGAATGCTTATGAGGTGAAAAAAATCGTTACAGCTTGTCCACATTGCTTTAATACCATTAAAAATGAATATCCTGAATTGGGTGGGAAATATGAAGTGGTTCACCATACTGAATTTTTAAAATCATTGTTAGACGAAGGACGTTTATCAATTGAAGGAGGCCAGTTCAAAGGTAAAAGAATCACATTCCATGATCCTTGTTATTTAGGCCGTGCTAATAATGTGTATGAAGCTCCACGTGATTTAATCCAAAAATTGGACGCCGAATTGGTGGAAATGAAACGTTCAAAAAGAAACGGTTTATGTTGTGGAGCAGGAGGTGCTCAAATGTTCAAAGAGCCTGAAAAAGGTGACAAGGATATAAATGTAGAGCGTACAGAAGATGCATTGGAAACCCAACCAGATATTATTGCCGCAGGTTGTCCGTTCTGTAATACGATGTTAACCGACGGTATCAAGTTTAAGGAAAAAGAAGGTTCAATTAAAGTAATGGACGTTGCTGAATTGATTGCCAACGCTCAGGATTTATAAGATTTTATCTTTTTAAATTATAGAAAGCCACAATTATTTTGTGGCTTTTTTTTTGTGATTTTTTTTGTCGGTATATTTTTGTTTTTTGTCGATTCGGGTGTTTTTTATCAGTTTTTATATCATTTAATCGGAATAATTCATTTGTAATGATTTCAAAAACTAACTTAGTTATACAATTAGAAACAAGGGGTCATGAAACAAAATTACATAACAAAAACAGTATATGTGGCTACATTACTGTTTATCCAGGTGGGGTATGCCCAAGTGGGAATAGGAACCACAAATCCATTATCAACATTGCATGTACAGGGTACGATGCGGGTGACAGATACGAATAATACAACCGCTACGACAAAATTAACGGGAACTGATGCTTCCGGTATTTTGTGCGATATCAAAGTGGGACAGAATTTATACCTTGTTGGCAATGAGTTAAATGGCAAAGATGGTGATAATTCTGTCTTTAAAGTTGCTTCTAAGACAATGGCACATACTACATCAAATTTTGAGTATAATGATTGGGATTTGAAGCTGACAAGTGACAATGCAGGTGTAGTTATAATGAGATTAGCCGCTACCGGTCCTATAAATGGTTTTGAAATTAGTGGAATTTCAGGGGGAACAAACGGAAGACATATTATTCTGTATAATGCGACTACGGCAAATATGAAAATAAATCATTTGGATTCATCATCTGCATCAGCAAACCAAATAGATACTACTGGTGGTGCAACAGCGACTTCAGGAGTAGGACTTGTGGATATGGTTTATGATGGAGCTTCTCAGAAATGGATTGTTGTAAGTATCAGAGATTAATAAATTCCAGATAAGAGATTTTTAAAAAATAGGTTAGTTATAGTTTTTAAAAAGGGGTTAGTTATTATTGTGGCGAAAAACCATTGCATCTCATACTGCAATGGTTTTTTTATTAAAATTAATTTAAGATTTCTGCATTCTAATTCTAAAAGGTTATTTTTGTGGTTTACTTTAAAATTATGTACGTAGATTTCAATACACTTCCCGAAGAATCAAGAATTTGGATTTATCAGTCAAACAGAAAATTTTCTGAAGAAGAATTGGCAGAAATAGAATCCTCCTTACAAAGTTTCATTAAAGAATGGACTGCTCACGGTTCTGGGCTTCATGCTTCTTTCGTAACAAAATATAACCGTTTTATTGTCTTGGCTATTGATCAGTCAATTCAATCGGCAACAGGATGTTCCATTGATGCTTCTGTTAATTTTATTCAAGGCCTTGAGAAAAAATACGATGTTGATTTACTGGATAAAATGAATGTTACATTCAAGTTAGGAGAGCATATTGCCTACAAAACGTTAATCGATTTTAAAAAAATGGCAAAGGAAAAAGCAGTTTCCGAAAATACCATCGTTTTCAACAATTTAGTGAACACCATCGGAGAATGGCAGGATTTTTGGGAGGTTCCTGCAAAAGAAAGTTGGCACAACCGATTTTTTTAAAAAGATTTCCAACGATTTATAATTTCCAAGTGTTTTTAAATGAGATATTTCCTTTTTATAATAGTTTTTATAAGCCAGTTTGCCTTTGCCCAAGACGAAATTTATTTTAATGGCCATACTTTGGCCAAAGAAAAGGTTTGGGTAGACAGCATCTATAATCAGCTTACTTTTGAAGAAAAAGTCGGACAGCTTTTCATGGTTGCAGCTTATTCGAATAAGGATGCTGAACATGTCAAGTCGATTGAAAAGCTTATAGAAGATTATAAAATCGGAGGTCTTATATTTTTTCAGGGCGGACCAGTCCGTCAGGCAAAATTGACGAACAAATATCAGTCAAAATCTAAAATACCGCTTTTTGTAGGTATTGATGCGGAATGGGGATTAAGCATGCGTCTGGATTCAACCTACCGTTATCCGTGGAATATGACTTTAGGTGCTGTGCAGGATTTGAAACTCATTGAAAAAATGGGTAAGCAAATGGCCAAACAAACCAAGCGTCTTGGCCTACAGTTCAATTTTGCTCCGGTTTTGGATATTAATACGAATCCGAGCAATCCTATCATTGGAAATCGTTCCTTTGGAGAAAATAAAGAAAATGTTACCAATAGGGCATTGGCTTTAATGAAAGGGATTCAAAGTGAAGGCGTTTTTGCAACTGGAAAGCATTTTCCGGGACATGGAGATACGGCAACCGATTCACATCATACCTTGCCTTCGGTTACTTTTTCCAAAGAACGCCTGAATGAGGTAGAATTTTATCCATATAAAAAGCTTTTTAAAGAAGGATTAGCGAGTGTGATGGTTGCGCACCTAAACGTACCAAGCCTTGAATCAAGAGAAGGCTATCCGACTTCGATCTCTCATAATGTCGTTACTGATTTATTGCAGAAAGAATTGGGTTTTAATGGCTTAATCTTTACGGATGCCCTGAACATGAAAGGTGCCAGTAACTTCAAACAACCTGGAGACATTGATCTGGAGGCTTTTTTAGCAGGAAATGATATTTTGCTTTTTGCTGAGAATGTCCCAGTGGCTGTGGAAAAATTTTGCAAGGCGTATTATTGCGATTCATTAATCACTGATGAGCGCTTGGAACAGTCTGTTAAAAAGATTTTAAAATATAAATTCAGATCAGGATTAGGCAATTACAAGCCGATTGATTTAAATAATTTATATGAAGATTTGAATACTCCCGAATACGAGGATTTGAATTATGAACTATATGAAAATGCCGTAACGGTTTTAAAAAAGGAAGACAATCATTTTCCAATCAAAAAAGTTGAAAATGAAAAAATAGCTTATGTTAAGTTGGGTGATGATAAGAATCAGGCATTTTTGAATTCGCTAAAAACGTATGCGCCTGTTACCGAAGTCTATCTGGACAGCATTCATTTGCTTTTAAAAGAACTAAAAGGATATTCAAAAGTGATCGTAGGTTTCCATAAAGCTGACGGTGCCTGGAAAAAGCATAGTTTCGAGACTAATGAACTGACTATTCTGGATTCCATATCAAGACATAATAATGTTACTTTGGCTGTTTTTGCAAAACCTTATACATTGTTGCCTATTTACTATTTCGGAAATATAAAAAACGTGGTTTTAGCATATCAGAATAATGATATAGCTCAAACGGTTGCTGGAGAAATCATTTTTGGAGCAGCTGAAGCAAAAGGTAAAATCCCGGTTTCCATCAACGATTTCTTTAAGGTAGGTGATGGACTGAAGACAGTTAAAAACAGTAATATACTTTCGTTTTCCACTCCGCAGCGTGTAGGTATGAATCCTAAAATCCTTTCCAAAATAGATATTTTAGCTAAAAAAGCTATTGATGGAAAAATGACGCCCGGAATGCAGATTTTAGTGGCCAGAAGAGGAAAAGTAATTTATCAGAAAGCGTTTGGTTATCAAGATTATACAAAGAATAACAAAGTAACTAATCAAGATGTTTATGATGTGGCTTCGTTAACAAAAATTCTTTCTACACTGCCAAATCTGATGCAGCTTTATGATAGGCATAAGATTACGATGGAAACGAAATTGGGTGACATGCTTCCGATATTCGAAAAAACAGATAAAAAAAATATTCATTTGAAAGAATTATTGACACATCAGGCTGGTTTACAGGCCTGGATACCTTTTTATCAGTCAACGCTGGATAGTACAAAACATCCCTCTAAGCAATATTACAGAAAAACATATTCAGCCGAATTTCCATTGCAGGTTTCTGAAAATTTATTTTTAAGAAGAACATACAATGATACGATCATGAAACGTATTGCGGAAAGTACATTATCACCTAAAAAAGAATACAAATACAGTGATTTTACTTTTATCATCCTTAAAGAATATCTTGAAAAAACAACTCGTCATTCATTAGATTATCTAAGTGAAAATAATTTCTATAATTCAATGGGAATGAGTACGATGACATATAATCCGTTAAGGAAGATGGACGTAAGTGTTATTCCTCCGACAGAAATGGACAATTACTTCAGATACACAAAAGTTCAGGGGTATGTTCATGATATGGCAGCTGCTATGCAGGGAGGTGTGGCAGGGCATGCCGGATTGTTTTCCAATTCCATGGATGTGGCTAAAATGATGCAAATGTACTTGCAAAAAGGACGTTACGGAGATAAGCAATATTTTTCGGATAAAACTTTTGATGTTTTTAATACTTGCGTTTACTGCGGCACCGGAAATCGTCGTGGACTTGGGTTTGATAAACCACAATTGAGCGGGGCAGGACCTACTTGCGGATGTACTTCTATGACAAGTTTTGGACATACCGGATTTACCGGAACAATAGCATGGGCGGATCCTCAGGAAGATTTAGTTTATGTTTTCTTATCTAACAGAACATTCCCAAGCGCTGCCGAAAATAAATTGTCAAAAGGAAATATCAGGGAAGACATTCAGAAAGTTATTTATGAATCGATTGTGAAATAATTTTTTTACCTTAGTTAAAAATCAAATTCATGCAATCTACAGCAAAAACACCTCAGGAATATATTGATTCGTTGCCGGAAGAACGAAAAACTGCTATTGAAAAACTTCGCTCGGTAATTTTAAAAAATTTACCAGAAGGTTTTCAGGAAACTATCGGTTATGGTATGCTCGGCTATGTTGTGCCACATTCCATATATCCAAATGGTTATCATTGTGATCCAAAAACACCTCTTCCTTTTTTAAGCATAGCTTCGCAAAAGAATTTTATTGCAGTTTATCATATGGGAATATATCTTGATGAGAAGTTATTGAATTGGTTTACTTCAGAATATCCAAATCATGTTAAAACGAAATTGGATATGGGAAAATCATGTATCCGATTTAAAAAGCTGGATCAGATACCTTATGAATTATTGGCTGAATTGTTTAAGAAAGTAAGTGTTGCCGACTGGATTTCACAATATGAATCTGTTTTAAAAGGGCAATCAAGACAAAGTTAATATTATCTAAAAGTAAGGGAATGCCTTACTTTTTTAGTTTAATTTAGTAACCACTTAAAACAAAAAAATGAAGATTGCAATCGTATGTTACCCGACCTTTGGAGGAAGTGGGGTTGTAGCTACTGAATTAGGCTTAGAGCTTGCACGCCGTGGTCACGAGGTTCATTTTATAACTTACAGTCAGCCAGTTCGTTTGGCGCTTTTAAATCCGAATATTCACTATCATGAAGTGAATGTACCCGAATATCCTTTATTCCATTATCAACCTTATGAATTGGCATTGTCCAGTAAATTAGTCGATATGGTTAAATTGCATGAAATTGAAGTTTTACACGTGCATTATGCAATTCCTCATGCTTACGCGGGCTATATGGCCAAACAGATGTTAAAAAGCGAAGGGATTAAAATTCCAATGATTACCACTTTGCACGGAACCGATATCACTTTGGTGGGAAATCATCCGTTTTATAAGCCGGCCGTAACCTTCAGTATCAATAAATCGGATTATGTGACTTCGGTTTCACAAAGTTTGAAGGACGAAACGTATAGGTTGTTCGATGTTAAAAGAGAAATTGAAGTTATTCCGAATTTCATCGAAATTGGTAAAGAACCGATTGGTGTTTCTTCAGATTGCGAACGTACCGTAATGGCAAATCCGGATCAGAAAATCATCACGCACATATCGAATTTCAGAAAAGTAAAACGAATTCCGGACGTTGTGAAAGTGTTTTATGAAATCCAAAAACAAGTTCCCTCTAAACTGATGATGGTAGGCGAAGGCCCGGAACGAGAAGAGGCAGAGAAAATGTGTGAGGACTTAAATATTGCCGATAAAGTGATTTTCTTCGGTAACAGTAATGAAATTGATAAAATATTAAGTTTTACGGATCTTTTCTTATTGCCGTCGGAAACAGAGAGTTTTGGATTGGCTGCCTTGGAGGCTATGGCTTGTGGAGTTCCTGTAATTTCAAGTAATTCAGGAGGTTTGCCTGAAGTGAATAAACAAGGTTTTTCAGGTTATCTCAGTGATGTCGGCGATGTTGAATCAATGGCGAAAAATGCAATTTCTATATTGGCTAATGAAGACGAATTATTCAAATTTAAAAGAAATGCTTACGAGCTGGCAAAAGATTTTGACATTTTGAACATAATGCCTATGTATGAAGATTTATATGAAAGGGCTATAAAAAAGTTTAAATAAAAAAGTCCCCAACTTTGGGGACTTTTTTATTTCTATTTAGAAACGGTATCTCACACTTAATCCGAAATCACCTCCAAAATGGTCATCTCTTACATCACCGTATTCGTCGCTTACATAGATTTCAGGACGGAAGTCAAATGAAAGTTGTAAAGGAAAATCAAAGTTATATTCGATACCGATATCACCTGTAGCAATCAAAAACATACCAGAATCGTCATGATCATGGTCGTGGTCATGGTGGTGATCATGATTAACACTATAACTGCCTATACCTAGACCAGGTCCGGCATACCATTTGAAACCATTTTCAATATTCCATACCCATTGATAAATGCCTGTAAGTTTTACTGCGTCATAATCATCTGAATCTCTCCATCCAAAATCAAATTCAAGACGATTTTTCTTTGAGACCCATCTTTGATAAGAAACTTCAGCACCAAATCCATCGTTGTTACCTAAGCGCAGGCCAATTGCATTTTTTAAATCTTGAGCTTCTGCACTAAACGTCAAGCCCATAACCATAAAGGCGGATAAAATTACTTTTTTCATAGATAAAATTTAAAACAAATGTAGATTTGTCTTTTTTTAATTCATTAGTAGATTTGAGGTTTAACAATATTATTTATCCCACTAACGCATTTTATGCAAATTAATTGTGAGTATCTAAAAATTCTTCTTGCGTTTGTGTATTTGTTTGCGGAATGTTTAACATTGTTGCGGCGGCTTGCGTTAAGGTATAGGTTGTAACCGTTTTGGTGTATACGACACCTATACCATCAGATAAGTACTGAACAGAAGTTACAACATCCTGAGGTTGTAGTACCGTAATGGGGTAGCCTCCAATTACTGTCTTGATACCAACATTCAAAACAATTTTAGAAGTTTTTACATTAGTATAGACATCGTGATCTGCATTAGGAGATGTGAAAGTAGGGAAGCTTTGGCCACCTTTAGACTTTAAAGAATAAGTTATGGTTAGAGGATATCCCTCAAAATCTTGCTGAAATGAACCAGATTTGGTTGATAATATTTCGTTTAAAGTTGCATCTTTCTTAAAGATAACAAAATCCAAAAGAGATAAATCTAATCCTATTGGCAGTTGTTGACCGTCACCTGCCAGCGATAAGTCTCCGGATAATAACAACTTGTTATTTAGTTCTCTAACGCCGTTATTTCTCAGAGATGAAGAATAAAATCCGGTTGCCATATCGTCTCTGGTTTTAAACTCTTTATAAGTATTGCCTTCAATTATAATATCGTTGGAAATATACAAGGAGTCTCTGGTGTTTGGTAAGCCTTCTTGTTTAATATCATAAGTCCAAAACTTACCTGTTGTTAGGGGAATTGAGAAAGTAGGGGTATCTGGATTATCGTCTCCACCGTTATTTCCATTATTTCCGGTAGTGGAATCGTCAGAAGAACAGGATAAAAGAAGACCGCTAAATATGGCAGTCAGAAGAAAGATTCTTTTTTTCATTTTTTTGGTTGTTAATTAGCTGGGCTAATATAGTAAAAATGAAATTATATTTAAATTTTTGTTAAAATATTTGAGATGATAATTTGCTCTTTAATTTTTTCTTCAAATTCAATGTATTCTTCATCTTCAATAAACGGCTTAGGCTCATGTTTGTAGAGTTCCCATTTACGCTTATTGTATTCCAAAGCTGTCAGATTTTCAATCCAATCGCCTGAATTAAGGTAAGTAACGGTTCCTTTTTTGTTGTTCCATGTTTCGATTTTAGGTTCATGTATATGTCCGCAAACCACGTAATCATAACGGTTGTCGATGGCTAAATCGGAAGCAGCGCTTTCAAAATCAGAAATAAATTTTACGGCTTTCTTTACGCTTGCTTTTACTTTTTTAGAAAGGGAGTAGGGTTCTTTTCCCATTTTTACCAGGCACCAGTTTATAAAACGGTTAAGTACTATAAGGTAATCATAGCCGATTCCGCCCAGTTTGGCAATCCATTTTGCGTGATGCACGGAATTGTCAAAAATATCCCCGTGAAAAAACCAGGCTTTCTTTCCGTCAAGCTCTAATACTAATTTATCTGTTACTGAAAAATTACCCATTTTCGTATCACTAAATTTTCGTAACATTTCATCGTGATTTCCCGTGATATAGTAAACCATTGTTCCTTTTGAAGTAAAATCAAGAATTTTTTTGATGATTTTCAGATGAGATTTGGGAAAATAGGATTTTCTGAACTGCCAGATGTCAATAATGTCACCGTTTAAAATCAGGATTTTTGGTTTGATGGTTTTCAAGTATTCAAGCAACTCATGAGCGTGGCATCCGTAAGTGCCAAGATGCACATCTGAAATGACAACAATTTCAACAGCTCTTTTTTTCAAGTCCATGATTTTATTGCAAAACAAATGATTGTTTGTGAACAGAACGTTGCTTTAAAATTAAGGAATGCTTAATCTTGAAAGAAAAAAAGAGGTTATTTTTAAATAAAATCTCGAAAAAGCTTATTTTTGTTTAAATAGCATCAAACAATGGCAGGAAATACTTTTGGGAATATTTTAAAACTGATGACTTTTGGTGAGTCACATGGCGAAGCACTTGGGGGAATAATAGACGGTTGTCCTCCCGGGATTGAATTGGATTTTGAAGCAATTCAAAAAGAAATGGAACGCAGAAAACCAGGTCAGTCCGCAATTGTTACTCAGCGAAAAGAGTCTGATGAAGTACAGTTTCTTTCCGGAATTTTTGAAGGGAAAACAACCGGGACTCCAATCGGTTTTGTGATTCCGAATACCAATCAGAAATCAGATGATTATTCTCATATTAAAGATACTTATCGTCCAAGCCATGCCGATTACGTTTATGAAAAGAAATACGGCATAAGAGATTACCGAGGTGGCGGAAGGAGTTCTGCAAGGGAAACTGCGAGCAGGGTAGTGGCAGGAGCTATAGCCAAGCAGATTATACCGGAAATTAAGATTAATGCCTTTGTTTCGTCGGTAGGAGAAATATTTGTTGACAAACCTTATCAGGAATTGGATTTTTCGTTAATCGAAAGTAATCCTGTCCGTTGTCCTGATCCAGCATCGGCTGCCAAAATGGAAGACTATATTAAGCAGATAAAAAAACAGGGCGATACGGTAGGAGGTACCGTTACCTGTGTAATACAAAATGTGCCGATAGGATTAGGTGAGCCGGTTTTTGATAAACTTCATGCCGAATTAGGTAAGGCTATGCTGTCCATAAATGCAGTCAAAGGATTTGAATATGGCAGTGGATTTTGCGGTGCTAAAATGAAAGGCAGTGAGCATAATGATTTGTATAACACGGACGGGACAACTAAAACTAATTTGTCAGGCGGCATACAGGGCGGAATTTCAAACGGGATGGATATTTATTTCCGTGTAGCTTTTAAACCAGTTGCAACATTAATACAGAAGCAGGATGTTTTGGATAGCAGCGGAAATATTATTGAACAGCAAGGAAAAGGGAGGCATGATCCTTGTGTAGTACCTCGTGCTGTTCCTATAGTTGAAGCCATGGCTGCGTTGGTTATAGCGGATTTTTACATTTTAACGATAAATAATAAATAACTTACGGAATTGAAGTTTTTTTCTATAAATTTAAAAGACAAATATTAAATTTTTAGATTTATGAAAAGAATTTTATTATTTACTTCGGTGTTTGTTTCGACGTTGGGTTTCTCTCAAGCAACTATTTTTCAAGATAGTTTTGATGCGTATAATGATTTTCTAATCACGGGATTTGGTCAGTGGAGAACTCTTGATTTAGATTTGTTAGAAACTAATACGGCAGGTACCCTTACTCCTGCATGGCCAAATAATGGGGCTCCTCAGGCTTATCAGATTTTTAATCCGGCCACAGCCTCGGTTTCCAACCAAACATCATCAGACAATTGTAACGCAACGGAAAATTTAAATTTCACGCCCAGAACCGGAGCTAAATATGCCGCATGCTGGGCGGGAGATCCTGGAACAAACGGTCAAACTGCTACTGCAAATAATGACTGGTTAATAAGTCCTCCTATCCCTTTAGTTGGAGCGAGTGGTACACAATTGAGTTTCTGGTATAAGGCATTGTCCGATTGTTATGGTCCTGAGCTTTATAGAGTAGGTGTGTATATAGGTAGCGGTAATCCTACTCAAGGTTCGGATTTTACGATTATATCAGGGTCAACACCCCTTGAAGCAGCAAATTATATGACATGGACTGAGCGGACATACCCATTGAATACTTATAATGGAGGAACGATCAGGATTGGTATTCATTGCGTTTCCGCAGACGTATTAATGTTCATGGTTGACGATTTTAAAGTTACGGGAACTGTTATGTCAACAAATGATTTTATATCGTCTAAATTTTCTGTTTATCCTAATCCTGCCACCAATATTGTAACGATTTCCAATAGCGGAAACATTCAAATAAATAAAGTAGCTGTTACAGATATTAATGGAAGAACAGTTAAGGCTTTAAATATTGATGGAGGTCCAGAAACTAAAGTCGATATCTCAGAATTAAACGCCGGGATATATTTTATGATCATCGATACAAACGAAGGTTTTGCTACAAAAAGAATTATTAAGACCTAAGTTTTGTGAAATAATTTAAAAAAAACCTTGAATCAATTTAAGGTTTTTTTTATTTAAAGTTTTTCTTAAAAAATTGTTTTTTTTCTTATATATTTGTATAGAAGTAAAAAAAATAGCACAAAAACTGTTTTATTATTTCGAAAAATCAAAATAATTTAGTGTAAAATTTAAAAAAATTAGCAATGAACAGAAAATTACTTTTATTCAGTATTTTGTTAGGATTGTATATCCCGGCAAAGGCGCAGGTTTTACAATCAGATAATTTTAATTCTTTAACTGTAGGTAACATTGGTGCCGATTTTACAGGAGCAACTCCAGGTCAGGGAGGATGGCTTACATTAGCAAGTAATGGTGCAACTCCAACTACAACTACAAATGCGGGTAATGCAAACTTCCAAATTGTAGCAGCTGGCGGAACTAATGCAAATGTATTTTCTTTACAAGGGCCAAACGGAGACAAAGGTTCCCGTCTTATGTGGAAAAGCGGTTTAGCAGCAGCTTGGGGCACAAGAACTGCCGGAAATAATATTATTGAAATTGAAGTAGATATTAATCCTGGAACAAGAGGAGCAAGTCTTAATGATTTTGGTTTATCATTGTTTAATTCAGATCGCACAAAACAATTATGTGGATTTAGAGTTGATGCGGCTTCAGGTGAATTATTTTTAGTGGCTTATTCTTATCCTCAAGGTGCACCAGGACCAAATAATTATATTTATCCTATAGATGTTGATACTCCTGTTCTGTTACCTCAGAATCAGTATAGCAGAATTGGGGTTTCTTTTAATAGTGTAACAGGTGCTGTACTTATTAAAGGACCTGGTATTGGAGCAGCTGGAATAGGTATACCTGGTAGTGCTGCCGGAATAGTGCCAAATCAAACGGAGTTATTAGCTACTGCAGGAGCCAGCGCAACTCCTCTTAATGCCGCTTCAGCAACCATGACATTTGATAATTTTTTAATTAAAGCCTCAGCTACTGATACATTATTGGGGACAGAAGCTTTTACTTCAGTAGAATCCTCTAAACTGTCAGTTTATCCAAACCCTGCCAACAATATCGTAACTATCTCAAATGCAGAAAATCTTCAAATTAATGCGGTTGTGATTACTGATGTTAACGGTAGAACAGTAAAAACATTAGAGTTTGGTGGTGTTGCAGAAACTCAGATCAATGTTTCTGATTTGAATTCAGGAATTTATTTCATGAGCATTGATACTAATGAAGGTACAGCCACTAAGAAAATCATCAAGAATTAATCTGTTCTGAAGATACAATAAAAAAAGCCCTGAATTTCAGGGCTTTTTTTATTGATAAAATTCTTTAAAAAATAAGGTTAATTGAGTAAAAAGAATATCACAAAAATGGTTTTTTTTATTTCTAAAAATCAAAATACATTAGTGTCCAATCTAAAAAAAAAAATAAGCAATGAAAAAAACATTACTTTCACTTATGTTAGTTTACCTAGGTGCTTCAAATTGTGTTGAAGCTCAGGTTTTCTCAGAAAATTGGGATGGTATCGGGCCTGGGATTTCCGGATGGACTCTTTACAATCAAGATAATCTCGCTCCAAATTCACAAGTTAGCTTTGTAAATGCTGCGTGGGTACCTTATTCAGAAGAATTTGATAATAAAGTTGCTATAAGTACATCATATTATACACCAGCAGGTACTGCAAATGACTGGCTTGTATCACCTTCAATCGTTTTGCCTGCAGGAGCAAATAAGTTGTATTGGGATGCTAGAGCCTACGATCCTTCGTTTAAAGATTCTTACAAAGTGTATATTTCGACATCAGGTAACGCGCTGGCTAATTTTACAACAGAATTATTTTCACAAGGAAACGGAACTACCCCTTCCAGCGGTGAAAATACTACATGGACGAGAAGATCTGTAGATTTATCTGCTTATGCAGGACAAACGGTGCATTTAGCGTTTAGAAACTTTTCTAACGATATGTTTTTGTTAAGTTTAGATAATATAAGTGTAGTTAATAGTGCATCATGTACTGCTCCGGAAAGACTAGCAGCACATAATACTACAAGCAGCGGAGTTACTTTTAGCTGGAATGCAGTGGCAGGTGCTACCGGTTACGGTTTAGCTATCGGAGCGCCTGGATTTATACCTACAACGCCGACAAATACTTCTTCAACAAATTCATTTACATTTACAGGGTTGGCAGCTAATACGAGATACCATGTTTATGTAAGAAATGCATGTGGAAGCATATGGATGGGGCCTTATTCGGTTTTCACAGCAAGAACATTACCATATACTTATGGCTTTGAAACTCCTGCTGCCAATGGTGGGTATGCAATTGATGGATGGTCTGGGACATTTTCATTAAATAATAATGCAGGTTCGGCATTCTATGCTGATGGAGTTCAAATGGTATTTAGTAATTCATCTACTTCTGCTGCTACTAACAGATGGTTATATTCAAGACCTATCAGTTTAATTGCAGGGGAGCAGGTAACATTAAAATTCTCAACACGTTCAACCGACGCAACAGTTGCTAATACGTTATTGGCGAAAGTTGGATCAGCTGCAACGACAGCAGCGCAGACAACCACATTATCAAGTGTAAATGTTGTGGGAACTTCTTTTGTTGAGACAACTGTTAACTTTACTGCTCCAAGTGCTGGTGTATATTATTTCTCATTTAATCACAATAATGCGGCTACTGCTATTCCAACTTCTGTAGTGTTGGATAAAATAGTTATGACAACAAACTTATCAACAGATAGTTTTGTTTCATCTAAATTCTCAGTATATCCAAACCCGGTGAACAATGTTGTAACTGTTACTAACGATGCAAACGTGCAAATTAATAAAGTAGCTGTTACTGATGTTAACGGAAGAACAGTTAAAACGTTAGAGTTTAACGGTGTTACAGAAACTCAAATCAATGTTTCAGATTTGAATTCAGGAATTTATTTCATGAGCATCGATACTAATGAAGGTACTGCAACTAAGAAAATCATCAAGAACTAATTCGTTCTGGATATAAAAAAATAAAAGCCCTGAAATTCAGGGCTTTTTTATTGACGTAATTGTTTTAAATAAAAATATTGTTGATATAAAATGAATTAGGTAAAAAAATATAACAAAAATCATTTTTTTTATCTCGTATTATAAAAATATTTTTGCTTTCAACTTAAAAAAAGAAAAATGAAAAGAAAATTACTTCTATTTAGCGTTTTGTTTGGCTTGTATGCTTCTGCAGAAGCACAAGTTTTACAATCAGATAATTTTAATTCTTTAACGGTAGGTAACATTGGTACTGATCTTACTGGAGCAACTGCTGGGCAGGGTAATTGGTTTACTAATAATACTCCTGGAGGTACTAATGGAGGCAATAGTAATTATCAAATTGTAGCCAATGATGCAACACACCTTAATGTGGCTCAAATTACCGGTTCTAATGCAGCAACTGGAGAGAAAGCTCTTTGGAAAGGTGGTCTTGCTACTGCATGGTCAACAAGAACAAGTACTAATAATATTATTGAGGTTGAATTTAGTGTTAATATAGGCGCAGCTACTACAAGTTTAAATGATTTAGAGGTATTATTGTTTAATGCAGAGGAAACTAAAGTTTTAGCTGGATTAGTTATCTTTATGGACACAAGACAAGTTATTGGAGCTGCTTATGTTAATAATAATGGAACTTTGGGGAATTATGGTATACCTTTAGGAGGAACCAACCCTGTCCTTCAAAATAATACGTGGTATAGAATGGGATTTAGTTTTAATAAGACTACTGGTCAGATTAAATTTAAAGGTCCAGGGTTTAATGGTCAACTTACTGGTGCCGCTATTGGTGTGGATCCTAATGAAGTTGATTTTATAATGAATACTACTGCAGGGAATACTGTTGCTGGAGTTTGTTTACTTGATAACTATTCAGTAAAAGCAACGAATACTGATACATTATTAGGCACAGAAGCATTTACTTCAGTAGAATCTTCTAAGCTGTCGGTTTATCCAAACCCGGTTAATGACATCGTAACAATCTCAAATGCAGAAAATCTTCAAATTAATAAAGTAGCTGTTACTGATGTTAACGGAAGAACAGTTAAAACATTAGAGTTTGGTGGTGTTACAGAAACTCAAATCAATGTTTCAGATTTGAATTCAGGAATTTATTTCATGAGCATCGATACTAATGAAGGTACTGCAACTAAGAAAATCATCAAGAACTAATTCGTTCTGGATATATAAAATAAAAGCCCTGAATTCCAGGGCTTTTTTTATTCTAAAAATTTAGATTTTATTTCTGGAGTAGGAATCATACAGCTTTCTTTTTTTCCAAACCATTTATATCTGTTTCTGGCAACAAAATCATATCCAAAGTTCGTAAGCCAATTTGGAAAAATAGTAAACAGCCCTAAAAGTGAATAGATTCCACCAATAGTCTTAGCGATTTCGAAGGCTGCTTCTGCTTTAATATGGTAGGCTTGACCGGGCTCATACAGAATTATACTGTCTGTCTTTGTTGGATCTACTCCAATATAACGAACAATTTCTTTTCCCAAATCAGATTGTAATGATACAAATCTGAAAGTATCATTTTTATCTTGTTTGATAACCTTTTGCACCGTAGCATCGCATAGGTTGCAAACCCCGTCAAACAGTATGATTTTTTTATTCTTAGGTAATTCCATATTATTTCTTTCTTTCCACCAACTCCAAACTGTCTAAATCTACTTTCGAAGTGAAGATGCCATAGTTTACCGTTGCTTTGTTTTTCTCAATCACATCGATGGTACCAACAGCTTTTCCGTCGATCATTCGCACACGGTCTCCAACTTTCAAAGGGATTTTTGGTTTGTTTGCTTCTTCTTTTTGAGCTTTTATTTTTTTCTCTTTCTTTTCTTTGCGGATTTCTTCCACCTTTTCTTTTACTTCCTCAACAATTTTTTTTGCAACAACTTCTTTTTCTTTTTTCTCTTTGGCGGTTACTTTTTTACGTTTGGAATTCTCAATTTCCACCATCTTTAAAAACTCGCCAATCAGTTCTTTCTTATTCTTATTGTTGAAATATTTTTCGGAAATATCATCCAATTTTTGACCCATATAAATCAAACGCTGATTCGCATCAAACATTTCCTGATAGCTTTCCAGTTTTTGTTGGATTTTTACATTGATGTTTTCCATCTTCTTGCTTTCCTCACGTGCCCGAATTTCTTCTTCTTTTAGATTCTGAGACGTTTTTTCAAGTTTGGAGCGTTCTTTCTGAAGATTCGCAATGGTTTTGTCAAATCGGACCTTATCACCTTCAATTTTCTTTTTGGCCCGATTGATTAAACCGAACGGGATTCCGTTTTTTTGCGCTACTTCAAAGGTGAAGGAACTTCCGGCTTGCCCAAGATGAAGTTTATACATGGGCTCCAGTGATTTTTCATCAAAAAGCATGTTGGCATTAATGGCAAAAGGCAATTCGTTCGCTAATATTTTCAGATTGGTGTAATGCGTTGTAATGATTCCGAAAGCTTCCCGATGGTAAAATTCTTCAAGGAAAACTTCAGCCAAAGCGCCTCCCAGTTCCGGATCGGAACCGGTACCGAATTCATCGATTAAGAACAACGTTTTTGAATTGCATTTTTTCAAAAAGTAGTTCATGTTTTTCAATCGGTAACTATAGGTACTAAGGTGATTTTCAATAGATTGGTTGTCTCCGATGTCCGTCAATATCCTGTCAAAAAGAAATGTTTCACTACGCTCATGAACCGGAATAAGCATACCGCTTTGCAGCATTAATTGCAGTAAACCAATCGTTTTTAAGGTAATACTTTTTCCACCTGCATTCGGACCCGATATCACAATTATCCTGCTGTCATTTTTAAGTTCAATGGTTTGCGGATAGGTGGGAGCATTTTTCTGATTATTGTTCAACAACAAAATCGGGTGGTAAGCATCCCTGAAAAACAATCTTTTTTCTTTGGTAATAGTTGGTAATACTCCGTTTATTTTATTGGCATAACGTGCTTTTCCCGAAACCACATCGATATCGCTTAAAAATTCCTGATACTGTTTTAAAAGTTCCAGATAGGGGCGGATCGAATTGGTTAGGTTTTTCAGGATTCGGACAATTTCTTCCTTTTCCTCATATTGTAGATTGTTTAATTCTCTTGAATAGCGCAGGGTAGCCTCAGGTTCGATGTAAGTTATGCTTCCGGTTTTGGAATTTCCCAGAATTGTTCCTTTTACTTTTCGGCGGTACATAGCTAAGACAGCTAAAACTCTTCGGTTGTCAACAATGGTTTCCCGAATGTCGTCCAAATAACCCAAACTGTTATAGCTTGATAATGCCGCAACGAAACTATGGTTTATTTTTCCGCGAACCAGATTCATGTTTTTTCTGATTTCAACCAGTAAAGGCGATGCATTGTCTTTGATTTCACCATATTTGTCAACGACTTCCTCGATTTTCTGAATGATGAATTTCGTCAATTCAACTTCAGAAGCTCTTTGGCTTAATTTCGGATAATAGTCTTCAAATTTTTTAAGGAAAACTAATAGATTGTTCGTAGTTTCCGAAACCGTTGCAATCTTCCTGAAACTGCCTACTTCCAAAAAACTGTCTTCTATGGCAAGGAATTTTATCTCGTTGGTTATTTCATCGAAATAATGATTCGGAATTGCATTGTTATTGGAATAGGAAGAAACGTATTCTGAAGTCTGCAGTAAAGCATCCATCAATGTCCCTCTTTCATTGAAAGGTGTTATTTCGAAAGCTTTTTGTTTGCCGATTTCCGTGTTGCAAAGTGCGGAAATGGTTTCTAAAACCGTATTGAATTCTAAATCTTGTAATGTTTTGGTATTGATTGAAATCATGCTATTGTGTCAAAGCATCAAAGTTACAAAGTAGTGAAGTTACAAAGTCATTATATTTGTAAAAAATTAGCAAATGTTTGTCGGACCAATTCATTCTTCCTGGCAGGATTTTTTTAACGCCGAGTCTCAAAAGAATTATTTTGATGACTTAATGCTTTCTGTAACTGAGGAATATGAAAATCATACTTGCTTTCCTCCAAAGGAATTGATTTTTAATGCCTTTAAACATTGTGGGTTTGATGATTTAAAAGTGGTTATCATCGGACAGGACCCTTATCATGGAGATGGTGAAGCAAACGGTTTGTGTTTTTCGGTTAATGATGGTGCGCTGATTCCACCGTCATTGCGTAATATTTTCCGGGAAATCAACGATGATTTTGACAGTATTTTTTTTCCGACTTCCGGGAATTTGGAACGCTGGGCGGATCAGGGAGTTTTGCTCTTAAATGCAGGATTGTCAGTTCGCAAAGATTTGGCCAATAGTCATAAACATTTAAAATGGAATCTTTTTACCGATGCTGTGATTCAGAAAATTTCAGATGAAAAAGAGAATGTGGTTTTTTTGCTTTGGGGCGGATTTGCACATAAAAAAGGTCTAAAAATTGACCGGAAAAAACATCTTATTCTGGAAAGCGGACATCCATCGCCATTAAGCGCTAATCAGGGAAAATGGTTTGGGAACAAACACTTTAGCAAAGCAAATGCTTTTTTGAAGGAAAAGGGTAAAACAGAAATTATATGGTAAAAAAGAATAGGTTGACGCAAAAGGTTGAGACAGTTTTTTTACTGGTTATTTCTACAGTCGATATAAATATGTAAAAAGGTTGCTTAATTAAAAGTTAATGCTCCCAGAATTTCTTCGCTCATAAAAGGACCGCCCGGATATTTTGCGGTATAGTCAAGGTTTAGCCAAATCTGGCCGCGTTCATCTATGTGATAATGTACTTCTTTGCCGCGGCTTTCTTCTTTGAAAAGGACTTCTTTAATAAGGTAATTGATGTTTTCAAGATCGGCTTTTTTACCGATCAGCATTTCTGGATACAAATGCCCTCCTGTATGGATAATTCGAGGTGTACCTCCCACAGCTCTAACTAATGCCGACATTAAAATGGCATGATCATCACAGTCCCCTGAGAAATGTTGCAGGGATTCGCTGGCGTATGCAATGTATTCTTTTCCTTTTGGATCATTTACATAATTCCATCTGTTGCGAACCTCTGTGAAAACGGCAAAACATTGAATAATTCTGCGATATTGCTTGAAACCCTTAACATGAGTAAAATGTTTGGTTGTAGCCATTAACGCAAAATTTCTAACCTTCGGATTGTCAAAATTTACCGCGTCCATAATTTTACTTTTATTAGGGAAAGGCAGCAGTTTTGAGATTATTATGTCTTGAGGATTAGGGTCGTCCGCCATTGAATAGACCATTGAACGATAATCTTCAAATACAGAATAGAATCCGTATCCGCCAAAAACAGTACCCCACGCCAAAGCAGCCAAATAGATGAAAATGCAGATAATAAGTACTGTTTTAAGCAGTCGTAAGATAAGCTGAATAACAATAAGGATAATCAGAAAAAGAAGAATTCTGTCTGATTCCATCCACCATTCAGGGTCGATAAGTTTCTGGTGTGCAATAATAAATATAGGAATAGCAATAAGAATGTTCAGCAGAAAAATAACAACATTATCCCATGGCTTCGGTAAAGAAAGCCTTTCTCTCAGTATTTTGAGTTTAGGGGATGTTGTTGGAGTCATTCGTTTGTTTCCTTCGCTAAAGTTATTTTACAACCGATTCGTAGTCAAGTTTGTCAGTAATCAAATTTAATTCAAATAATTGGTTTTGAACTTTCTCGAATGTTTGTTTATCCAGTTTTTTTTGCGACCATCGTGTCAGCTTCAGCCATTCCTGAATGTCTTCCGTTTTTTGATTGTATTTTGTAGCTAATGTTCTGTCTATGCTTGGAATATCTTTAAATTCAATTGTGGTATTATTGATGATTTCAAGAATTTGGGCTACAACATGTTTGTTAGTTTTCAAGAATTCATTTCGAACAGCTATCACAAAGCAAGGCCATGGAGTAGGGCAATCGTCAATTCTTCTGAAAGTTCCGTTGTCTACTAATGGTTTTGTCATGAATCGTTCCCACATGAAATAATCGGCTGTTCCGTTAGATAAAGCTTCAACAGCGCCATCAATAGTGTTGACAATTTCAAATTTTAAATCAGTATTCCAATTTTGATTTTTAGCGTTTACGATAGCCATTAAGTGCGAACCTGAACCCATTCTGCTGATGGCAACTTTTTTGTTTTCCAAATCAGATAATTGCTGAAAGCTGGATTTTGCATCCACATGGATTCCCCAGATTAGCGGCGATTGCACGTAAATCTGAACAATTGAGCTGTCATTTCCGGATGCAATATCTTTGATGATGCCTTCTGTCAGGATTACCGCCATATCGGTGGTTCCTTCACGAAGCATCTGGCACATCTTTCCTGTGCCTTCCGGAACGTCTGTCCACTGTAAATCGATATCTACTTCATCAAATTCACCGTTTTCCATGCATAAATGCCAAGGCAAATTAAAATGTTCGGGAACTCCTGCTATTTTTACTGTTTTCATACTTTGTTTAAATATTTTTATTCTCTAATTCATACCAATTCCATAATACTTCATCCTCCAGGTATTGTTCTGTTAACTGCATTCCAATTTTTTGCAGAATTCTGTTTGAAGCGTCGTTTCCGGATTGGGCAGAAGCAGTCATTGTTTTGATTTTCATTGTGTTGAATCCGTAAGTTAACCAGGCAAATGAAGCTTCGGAGGCATACCCTTTGCCCCAAAAAGGCTCATCTAATCGGTAACCGATATCGTAGAAATTTGTTTTGTTGTTAATGGTTTCGGTATTAAATTTGAGGCCTGCCCATCCCATAAATTCATTTGTTTCTTTCGAAATCATGGCAAATCTACCGATGTTATTTTCGATGTATTGGTTTCTGACCAATTCGATTGTTTTTAGTATTTCTTCAATTGTATTTGTTGGTTTGTTCCATAAATATTTATGAACAATAGGGTTAGAATCCATTTTAAACATGGGTTCGGCATCAGAAAGTAAGAGTTCACGAAGCAATAAACGTTCTGTTTCTATGATTAGATTCATGATTACGAAGCTTTTAAATTTGAAATAATAATCCTGAATCCGTCCGGGTCAAGAAACATTTTTCCGTTTGTATTCCAATACGTATTTTTTGAAGAAATGGTTGATATATCGTAATGTAACAATTTATTAATCAATCTTTTGTATTCTTCAAATGTTTCAGGGTATAAAACCGTAATGTCATCTTCATCGCTAAAATGATTAGCTTCATCATTGGACTGAGTAAACTCAAAATGCCAATCGGAATCCGGCCTGCCAATGAAAATCCCGTTGTAATTATCGTGATTTTCGAAACTTCCCAATATGTCAAAACCTAAAACATCAGTATAGAATGTTTTGATTCTTTCCAAATCATTGGTATGTCTGGCAATCCTTAGTTTCATTTAACTTACTAATTTATTCAAAACGTAAATGATTAATTCATCTACAGCTTTATACGGATCTGTGCTGAAAGTTCCATTAGCTCGATTGGCTATAATGGCATTCATTGACAATGTCTCATGTCCTAATAATTTCCCTAAACCGTAAATCGCAGCCGTTTCCATTTCAAGATTTGTCATTCGGATTCCCTTGTGATTAAAACTGTCCATTTTACTATTTAACTCCTCGTCCTGAATATTTAAACGTAAAACACGGCCTTGCGGACCGTAAAATCCTCCGGCTGTTCCTGTGAGTCCTTTATAGGTAAAATCGCTTTCGATCAACTTTGAAAGTTTTTCACTTCCTTTGACTACATACGGTCTTCCTTTTTGTAAATCCCAATTCGTATGACTGATAAAAGCGTCTTCGATTTCTTTATCTGTAACGGAATCAATTAAATAGGAGCGAAGCATATTGTCTAATCCAATAGCATATTCAGACATTACGATGCCATCTACCGGGATATCCGCTTGTAAGGAACCTGAAGTTCCGATACGGATGATATTTAAAGATGTGAGATTGTTTTTTGGCTGTCGCGTATTTAAATCGATATTGACAAGCGCATCCAATTCGTTCATTACAATATCGATATTATCTGGTCCAATTCCTGTGGACATGACTGTCAGTCGCTTGCCTTTATATGTTCCTGTTTGGGTTTTGAATTCTCTTTTTTGAGTTGAAAATTCAATAGTATCAAAGAATTGGGTGATTTTTTCAACGCGATATTGATCACCCACAAAGATGATGTCATGTGCAATATTTTCCGGTTTCAGATTTAGGTGATAAACACTTCCGTCCGGGTTTAGTATTAATTCAGATGATTTTATGTTTGACATGGGTTTTAAGGTGCTAAGATTCTGAGGTGCTAAGGTGATAAGGTTTTTAGTAGCTAATTTTTTTGTTTATGAATGCGACTGCAACTGTAAACTGTTATCTGCTTTCTGTAATCTGTTGACTGAAATCATCCTCCAACTCGTTTTACCTTAAATCCTTTTTCTTTCAGAATTTCCATTATTTTGTCGCGGTAATCACCCTGAATAATAATGGACTCGTCTTTAAAGCTTCCGCCAACGCTGAGTTTGGTTTTAATTTCTTTGGCTAAGATTTTAAAATCTTCGATATCGCCTTCATAACCTTCAATAATAGTGGTAGCTTTGCCTTTTCGCTTTTCATATTTGCAGATTAAAGGCTCTTTTTGAATGAAAAGAGTATGTTCTTCATCTTGAACTTCTTCCGGTTCATTTGAAGGTATGTGATCGGGAAACAGGTTTTTTAGTTGGTCTTGTAAATCCATAATTATGTGAAATTCCAAATTTTGTAAATCGTAACCTTCAAAGTTATTTAAAAATTAAATTCCAAACCCCAATTTGACTTGGAATTTGGAATTTATTAACTGAAAATTTATTGAGATTATTTTTTGATCAAGCCTAAGTCAACCAAACGCTCGTATAAGAAATCGCCGGCTGTGATGTCATCGTATAGTTTAGGGTGATTTTCATCGATACAGTTTTCCAGGCAGTTCAAAGGCATTTCGCTAATCGGGTGCATGAAAAAAGGAATTGAATAACGGGATGTGCCCCATAATTCTCTTGGAGGATTAACAACCTGATGAATGGTCGATTTCAGTTTGTTGTTTGTATGACGGGATAACATATCGCCCACGTTAATCACTAATTCATCGTCTTCAGCTATTGCGTCAATCCATTGTCCGTCGTGGTTTTGTACCTGTAAGCCTTTGCCTTGTGCTCCCATCAAAAGGGTGATAAGGTTGATGTCACCATGAGCGGCAGCACGAACGGCTCCGTCTTTAGGTTCGTCGGTAATAGGAGGATAGTGGATTGGTCTTAAAATGCTGTTTCCGTCTTTGATGAATTTGTCAAAATAAAATTCGTCTAAACCGATATAAATAGCCAATGCTCTTAAAACATAAACTCCGGTTTTTTCAAGCATCTGATATGCTTCTTTGCCGATGGAGTTGAATTTCGATAATTCGGTAACTGTTACATTTTCAGGGTATTCAGAAGCGTATTTTGAATCATCGCTTAAATATTGTCCAAAATGCCAGAACTCTTTCAAATCACCGGCTGAACGACCTTTAGCATGCTCTTTTCCAAAAGAAACATAACCTCTTTGTCCTCCGATTCCCGGAATTTCATACTTGGTTTTTACTTCTAAAGGAAGGTTGAAGAAATTGCGGACTTCACCATAAAGTTCTTCTACTAATTTGTCATCTAAGAAATGACCTTTTAATGCTACGAAGCCGATTTCTTCGTAGGCTTTTCCGATTTCATTTACAAATTTTTGTTTACGTGCCGGGTCATCCGACAGGAAATCACGTAAGTCAACACTAGGAATGTTTTGCATTGTACTTAAGTTTTTGTTATTAACGTTTTCGGTGTAAAACCGTTTATTTACAGCAAATGTATGTAATAATAGCTCTAGAAAAATAATAAAGTTGTCAACAATTTAAGATATTACCTGTCTGATACTTAGAATAGAAGATTTTGCGTAAAATAAAATATCCAAACATTTTACGCTTAAAGTGTTATTTTTTATACTTTTGAAAGCGTTTAAAAAAACACATTATAATGAATTTTGATAGAAAGAATTTATCTAATGAGCAGTTGTTGGATTTATATAAAAAAATCCTAAAACCACGATTGATTGAAGAGAAGATGCTTATCCTGATCCGCCAGGGGAAAGTTTCTAAATGGTTTTCGGGAATAGGACAGGAAGCTATTTCGGTTGGAATTACTTCTGTTTTAGATAAAGATGAATACATTTTGCCGATGCACCGTAATTTAGGTGTATTTACCACAAGAGAAATTCCGCTACACCGTTTGTTTTCGCAATGGCAAGGGAAACGCAATGGTTTTACCAAAGGCCGTGACCGTTCATTCCACTTCGGGACTCAGGAGTACAATATTATAGGAATGATTTCGCATCTTGGTCCGCAGATGGGTGTGGCCGACGGAATTGCTTTAGCAAATAAATTGAAGAAAAACGGTAAAGTTACAGCTGTTTTTACTGGTGAAGGTGCTACTTCGGAGGGTGATTTTCATGAAGCATTGAATGTTGCGTCTGTGTGGGATTTACCGGTTTTATTCGTAATCGAGAATAACGGTTACGGATTGTCAACGCCAACCAATGAGCAATACCGTTGCAAGCAATTGGCTGATAGAGGTGCAGGTTACGGAATGGAAAGCCATGTGGTGGACGGAAACAATATTTTGGAGGTTTATAATTTGATATCCGAATTGAAAACTTCGATGATTGAAAATCCACGTCCGGTACTTTTGGAGTTTATGACGTTCCGTATGCGCGGACACGAAGAGGCGAGTGGCACCAAATATGTTCCGCAGGAATTGATGGACATGTGGGCGATTAAAGACCCTGTGGAGAATTTCAGAAAGTATTTGAAAACTACAGCTGTTTTATCCGACGAACAAGATGAAGCTTTCAGAGCAGAAATCAAGAAAGAAATTGATACGGATTGGGCTAAAGTTCAGGAAGAGCCTGCTATTGTTGCGGATTTGAATGAAGAATTAAACGATGTTTACGCTCCGTACACATTTGAAAATATAGAACCGAAAAGTGAAACAGAAAATATCCGTGTGATTGATGCAATTTCACAAGGATTGAGCCAGTCTATGGAACGTCATCCGAATTTGGTGGTGATGGGACAGGACATCGCAGAATATGGCGGCGCTTTCAAAATCACTGATGGTTTTGTGGATAAATTTGGAAAAGACCGTGTTCGCAATACACCAATCTGCGAAAGCGTTATTGTTTCTGCAGCTAACGGATTGTCGATTAACGGACACAAAGCTGTTGTAGAAATGCAATTCGCCGATTTCGTATCGACAGGATTCAACCCGATTGTAAACTTATTGGCGAAACAGCATTACCGTTGGCAGGAGAAATCCGATGTGGTGGTGCGTATGCCTTGC
This sequence comes from Flavobacterium enshiense DK69, assembly GCF_000498495.1. Lineage (GTDB taxonomy): Bacteria > Bacteroidota > Bacteroidia > Flavobacteriales > Flavobacteriaceae > Flavobacterium > Flavobacterium enshiense. The sequence continues at coordinate 150,437 of NZ_AVCS01000004.1, forward strand.
GGAGGCGGGACACAGGCAGGACCTTTCCATTCACAAACCAATGAAGCATGGTTTACCAAAACTCCGGGATTGAAAGTCGTTTACCCAGCGTTCCCTTATGATGCTAAAGGATTATTAGCTACAGCAATTAATGATCCGAATCCTGTAATGTTCTTCGAACATAAATTATTATACAGAAGTGTTTATCAGGATGTGCCGAAAGATTATTATACTTTGCCGTTAGGAAAAGCGTCGTTGCTGAAAGAAGGTAAGGATGTAACCATCATTTCGTTTGGAGCTGGAGTACACTGGGCATTGGAAACTTTGACTAAGAATCCGGAAATTTCAGCAGACTTATTAGATTTGAGAAGTTTACAGCCATTGGATTGGGAGGCAATATATACTTCGGTTAAGAAAACCGGCCGCGTGATTATTCTTCAGGAAGATACTTTGTTTGGTGGAATTGCAAGTGATATTTCTTCGATGATTATGGAGAATTGCTTTGAATACCTTGATGCTCCGGTTAGACGCGTAGCAAGTTTGGAATCAGCTATTCCGTTTATGAAATCATTGGAAGATCAGTATTTACCAAAAGAAAGATTTGAAAAGGAATTACAGGAATTGTTGAAATACTAAAAATAAAAAAATCCCTAGCATGAGTTAGGGATTTTTTGTTTTCAAACCCTTCCTTAAGACGGAAGTCAAATAGGTAAAATTGAGTTTAAATTTAGACAAACCTCCAATTTAATGAAATCGATGTTGTGGGTTTGTGCTTTCGCACCATGAGGATTACAATTCCTATATTTATTATAGCCGCAAAGAGGTTTTATAAGAAACAAATCCTAAAATTGAGCAAATCAACATGCAAAGTAACAATACACCATACACGAAAAAACTATAATGAACCAAGGACGAATAAAGAGCTAAGATCAATAATAATAGTGGTGTTATTACCCAAATTGAAAATCTAATTACTTTCTTATCTACCATAAATTCCAAAGTTTCGTCGGAAGTGTACTCGGAAATAATTTTGTATTGTAATTGCTTTGCTCTATTTAATGTCTCATATAATAAACAGTATATAATTGTAAGTACCAAAAACATAGCCAATGGAAACCATCTCCTCGATATATCAAATCCCAAAATGGAAACGGTATCATTGTTCTTAATGAGTTCCTGGGAAGCCATAGAATCTACCATTTTCAACTGATAATAGCCGTATGTGCTTTTTAGTTGATTTAGCCTATTCTTATGGTTTGTAAGTTCATTTAAAATGATTTTGTCAAATCCTGCAAAGTGCAAAATTGAAGGAAATGTCAAAGAATCAACCTTAATAGGTACCTTTATAAAATATTCTTGTAGTCGGCCTTGACTTGGACCTTGACGTTCACTATAGGAAACCACGAGAGTATTTTCATAAAAGCACACACTTTTAAACTCTAACTTATAGCTAAATAAACTCTTTCTGACTCCTAACTCTGCCGGACCATCATCCTCAACTTCTGTATATGGGTTAGGTTGATTGTTAAGTTGATTTAAATCAGTAGGTTGGTCGAGACTTTTTTCTTTAGTGAAACTTTGCTCTGCACTATCAAGTTTTTGAATTAATAGGGTTGTGTCTATTCCTTTTACAAAATATGCCTTTTCTGAAGCCGAATATTTTTTAAACATAGTTATTGCTGAATCAACAGTAGCTAATTGGTCGGTATTTCTATAGCCAGATCTATCAAACCCCATTTCAATAGCTGTATTACGGAGCTTTTCTATAGATTCTTTATTTTTTTTCAGAAGTGATTGATTAGCCATCAAAATGAACTTATTCATGGCTTCGCCTCCACCTTTTGTTGTTCTATCTACCGGAGCGCCATACCCGTTTAATATGCGCACCAATTTATTTCTTGAATTAATGTGAAGAAGGCTTAACTCACGGTTTTTATTCTCGAGATACGTTACTCTTTCCAATTCAAAATTTTCAAAGCCAAGGTTTTCATCGCCTTTATCATAAACGTTTTTCAAAAAAATTAAATATCTGCTGTCACGTGTCTTTTCTTTCAGATCTAAAAAGTTAATAAAAATGAGCAGACTGATTATGAGAAAGGTAAAAATGACTTTTGAAAAGAAGAGAGTACGCTTTGCAAGGGAATTGAAAACTTCTTTTTCCATAATGTTTTCCATAATTTGGTTATGATAGTACCTTGATAAAGATTGATGAACAACCTGATATCTTAAAACTAATTTCGTAATTGTAAGATAATCTTTCAAATTAAATCGTTATAATGTAAGAAAATACCGTTTTAAAATCACTTAAAGATCAGTATTTACCAAAAGAACGCTTTGAAAAGGAGTTATCGGAATTATTGAAATACTAAATAGAAAATCCCCGCCATGAGTTGAGTATTTTTTATTTTTTAATAGTCAACTTGAAAGCATATTATTACCTGTTTGCGTTAATGTAAAAGTTATCCAATTTGTCTAAATACCTTTCGTCTGTTATTCCTGTACGATTGAAGAAGATTACACTTCCTGTTTTTATATCAGGATAAATTCTGATTTCGCAATAGTAGCCGCCTCCACCACCTGCGTGAGCAAAATATTTTCTGCCGTTAAGTTCCCCGACAAACCACGATAGGCACATGGCTGTGTTTTTACCATTGCAGTTTTTGTTTTCCTCAAAAAGCATTTGTTTGTATTTATCGGAAATCAAAGCGCTATTGTCTTTCATAAGTTCTTGAATGTAAGCGATAAATGCGAGAGGCGTACCAATCAACCCACCGTAAGATGTGCCATTTGCATAGAATTTTTTGAACGGTCGCCATTTCCCTTCAGCTCCTTCCATAAATTTGGTTTTGTCAATGAAAAACCCCAATAGAAGATTGGAAAACGACAGTTTTTTGTGGTAGCCTGTTGCGTGTGTTTCCTTATTGGCAATAGTAAAAGCTAAATCATTGGGGTTAATGGGTAATTTTCGGATGATGTTTTGGGAAATATATTCTTCATAAGTCGTATTCGCCACTTTTTCAATGAGCTGACCTAAAATAACATAGCCAAGATTTGAGTATGTAAATTTTTCATTTGGTTTTGATTTTACCTTATTGTTCTTTTCAAAAATCGGTTGAAAGAACTTATTTCGGTCAAAAACGCTCTCTTCGAAGTCTAGGTGTATCCACGCGAGCGGAATGGGATTTGGTATTCCCGCAGTGTGGTTCAATAAGTGTTTTACTGTGATTTCCGTTCCGTATCGAAACTCTGGTAAGTACTGAACTACAGGCTTGTTTATGTCAATTTTTCCTTGTTCGGCCAGCTGTAAAATTGCTAATGCTGTAAAAGTTTTTGTTACGGAAAAGGCATTATAAGTCGTGTTCGTGCTGATTGGTTTCTGTTTCGAAATGTTGGCAAAACCCAATTGAACCGATTTTAAAATGCTGTCCTGATTAAACAGGAAGTACTGGACAGAAGGCGTTTTGTCATTTTCAACTTCGTTGGCGAGGATTTGCTCTATGTCTGTCATTTCTTTTGTTTTCCTGGAGTTTCCATATATTGCTAAAAGTGTTGATTTTTTAGTCAACTTATTTCAGGATGATACGCGCGTTTTCAGGACATTAATACATCAAATGTATTTTTTCTTTGTTTCTCCAACCAGCCTGATTTTCATATTCCACAAAATATATTTTTAAGTCGGCCTGACTTTCGTAATCTACAAAATATATTTTTTTATCGGCTTGATTTTCATATTCTACAAAAAACCACTTCCCATCATTTTTGCCGGCTTGGTTTTGGTATTTTACTTTATAAATATTTAAGTCGGCTTGACTTTCATATTTAACCACAAATACTTTAACATCAGCCTGATTAGTATATTTGGCGGAAAATACTTTTTGTGAGTAACAAAAGAAAGTGAAAAATAAAAGTAAAATTGTAAAGGAACTTTTCATCTTAAATAATTATTTAGAACATTTACCAATAACTTTATCAAAGAAGGGACCTAAGAACTTTCCTGAGGAAAAACGAAACGATAAGATTTTGAGTGCAGTTCTGTGTAAATCGCTTTAGGAAAATACTAAATTTCAAAATTTACACTACCATAGTATAAGCCATTTTCTAACTACTAAATTACAAAAAAGGAAATAAAACCAGCTTATGTGTAATAGAAATGCAAGTGGTCAAATTTGTGTTTGTACCACCATTCCGTTTATGAAATCGTTCGAAGATCAGTATTTGCCTAAAGAACGCTTTGAAAAAGATTTACTGGAATTATTGAGGTACTAAATATAAAAATCCCCAAGATAGTTGGGGATTTTTTGAAGATTTATGTAAATTATCAGAATAGTTTTTTTTACAAAGTCCTTACAGAAGTTAGAGTTATTAGAAATGTGGTGATTGTTTACTGCCTCAAAATCTTCTCCATAGCTTTACCTTTTGCCAATTCGTCAATCAACTTATCCAAATAACGGATTTGCTGCATGAGTTTGTCTTCCATATCTTCCACGCGATATCCACAAATTACCCCTGTAATCTTTGAAGCATTTGGGTTGATTTGCGGCGCTTGAGCAAAGAAATCTTCAAAATTGGTTTTGCTCTCCAGATGTTGCAGCAGGGTTTGCTCATTATAGCCGGTCAGCCAAAAGATAATTTCGTGTACTTCTTCTTTTGTACGGCCTTTTTTCTCCGCTTTTGCTATATAATGCGGGTAGACGCCGGCAAATGACATCTTAAAAACTCTCGTATTGTCCATTTTTGTTGTTTTGCTTTTCTAATTACTGCTAGTGTCCCACCAGTTTTATGACTAAGTTAAATATACAAAAAAGAAGATTGAGATAAGCCTTAAACTCTCTCGTGTTTAAAACAGTTGTTTGTGGTTCATTGTTTTTTTCGCCCAACAAATCGAATTACAGAACCTTTACCATTATGAAAAAGTCCTTCGTTTAATTCAATCTCTTTTTCAACCAATTCTAATATTTCATAATTTGGAAAATCAGATTTAATTTCGTCTATTGAAAATAAACTTTCGATGTCTTTTGGCCCACCAACTTTTTCGTTTGCAGTCACATAATCAATATGTTTTTTACTAAACGCTTCAAAGATAATTATCCCATCAATTTTCAAATAGTTGTCCAATGTCTTGTGATAGACAGATTTAATATCTGCCGGAAAGTGTGCGTAAATTAAAGCAACAGCATCAAATTGACGGTTTTCAAAATTTAAAGTTTGCAATTCACCAATCTTATATTCAATTGTTACATTGTTTTTTTCGGCAAGTCTAATAGCTTTTCTTTTACCTTCGTTGCTTATGTCAAACGCAGAAACACTCCAACCAAGTTTAGCGGCAAAGACGGCATTTCGCCCTTCGCCTTCTGCAGGAAAAAGAATTGACCCAACGGTTAGTTCTGTCAATTTCTCTTTTAAGTAATTGTTTGGACCTTCGCCATATGCAAACTCATCTTTACTGTATCTGTCGTCCCATCTGGCAGTCCACTTCTCGTGTAAATTATTGACTTCATCCATAATTTATTATCTGTTTCTTTTGTTGAAAATCAATTATTTAGTTGCTTTAAGTTATTTAATTCTCCGTTTGTTTTACCGCTAAGGCACATACATAAAAGATCATTCCATAATAAACCTAACCTCACTCACTCAAAACTACTGTTGTATGCTGTACTTTTAACCTTTCGGTATTGCTATATCGTTTTCTTTGATATAAAGTAAGCCATCAAAAACCTGTAACCACTTTCCTTTTTGACTTATATGTCCCAGCATTATACTGTTAAAGGTTTCATTGCGCTTTTCAGGATTGTTTTTGTAAATTTCATTGAAATCAATGAAACCGAAACTCAGATTTCGCTTCTCCAATGTGAACTCCAGGGATTCTTTTGCGGCGATAATTTTAGTCTCTTCAACGCCTTTCTCAAAGGGCATTTTTGAAGCACCTTTAGAAGAGGTTGTTGCTATGCTATACACTTTGTCAGCATACTTATTCTTAACATGTTCACCAAAAACAGTAAATTTAGAATACATTTCTGGATCACCTACCGCAGAAGTCACTTCTTTTAAATTTGTGGCACCATGAAAATTGGCGAGCCATACTATGATTTTAGCGTTTGGATTTCTCTCTTTAAAATAGATTAAATTCCTCGCCATTTGATAATCTCTTGTTTTTACTCGGTAAGCTTCTTCTTCGTCTTCATTTGCAAACGTTTTGGGACTTAAGTTCAAATTTACATACGTAATCAGGTTTTCTATCATTTGCGTAAAAAAATTGTCATTGAAAAAAACAGTTTCGTTGGTTTCTATTATTTTCTGTAATTGCAAAATGAGAAAATCATGTTCCTCTATTGTAAGAGACTTTTCATTATTTTTAATTTTGTCAAAAATTGGAGATAATTTAAGCCATATATCTTTGTTTGAAGTTGACCAATTACTTTTTTGTAATTCATTTTTAATAAAATCGATATTTATAAATGCAGTAATTTTTTGATATGACTCTAAACCAACTAAAGAAATCTTTTTGTTTTTAATAAAGTTCTCTAACGGTATCAATTCCTTTGCGTGACTCCAAGGACCCCAATAGTTATACCAATCGCTTTCAAAGTTGTCTGCTAAATTATCTTTTAAAGAACTACGCCCATTTATGTATTCCATCTGAAGGAAATCCATGCCTTCCAAAGCGATGGTATTAAACCCTTTTTCTTCAACTAAATATTTAAGAATTTGTGTCTTTACTTCAAAAGTTTTTCCTTCACCATGAGCCGCTTCACCAAGAAGTATGATTTCTTTATTATCAATGTATTTATCTAATTTTTTAAAGTCATTTGGAATTCCATTTTCAGATTCTAATTCTATCATTTTATCGGAGAGTTCCGTCGTTATTTTTTTATTGCATGAGATAAAGAAAATAGTAATAAGCAAGATCGATATTTTTTTCATTTTTAGTGTTTTAGTATAATGTATAAGTTAAAAGGGTTGTAATAATTGTAAGAATATAATTTAGAAGCTAAGTAAATAATTATAGGAAAACTTCCTAAATAAAGTTATTGACAAATCAGTGGTAATTTTGTTAACACTTTGTGATCAAATTATTTAGTGATGTAGCAGAAAAAAATCCCTAACTAACGTCAGGGATTCTATTTTGTCGTTTTTAGTTTTGTGCAGTGTTTAAGCATTTAGCTTTTCAATTGAGGCATTATGTAGTTTTGGTAATAAAGTCAACGCAGTAATGGAACCTATTAATGCCAGCAACATATCGGTCTGGGTATCCCAAACATAACCCTGAGTTCCAAGAAATGCCTCTGCTGATTCACCTGTCATAATGGCAACAAACGCTTCTATTAATTCATAAAACGCGCTGATCGCTAAGCAAATAGATATGCAAATAAAAGATATCCAGCTCGTTTGTAGTATCACCTGTTTTCTGATTAAAATTTCTCTTGCCACGATTGCAGGAACAAAACCCTGGATGAAATGGCCGATCTTGTCATAATTATTTCTTGAATGATGTAAGACGTCTTTAATTAAGTCAAATAAGGGAACCTGAGCATAGGTATAATGTCCCCCGATAAATAAGATGTAACAATGAATGGCAATTAAAGCCAGTAACAAATTGCTGAGAGGAAAAGATCTGTCTGAAAACGCTATGATTATAACGGCAATAATTGCGGGGAAAACTTCTAAAAACCATGTGAAGTAATCGTGCGGATTAATTCCTGAAATTAGTAACCCAAGTAAAACCAATAAAATAAATAAGTAATACGATTTTCTGTGTTTTAGTTTCATAGGTTGCGGTTAAGGTTCTGTTAGCTTTCTATAAGTGGAATTTTTTTGTTTTACCCTTTTATCAAATATACAAAAATGGCTCTCATTTTTGCTCTAAAACGATTTGTTGATAGTGATTTGCAGATCATGAATTATATAACATTTTTCTTAGAAAAAGTTTGTTTTTAAAATAAACGCTTTTTTTTTAGTTATTTTTGGTACTTATTACTTGGACACTTTTTATTGAAGTAACTATTCTTTAATTTCTTTTATGAAAAAAATTACGTTTCTTTTTATTCTTCTTTTATCAATAGCAGGAATTGCTCAACCTGGTACCATTGATTTGAGCTTTAACCCTTCAGACGTTGGTTTTACTGCCGGTGCAAACAACTTAATAACCGTTAGTGTTTTGCAGCCCGATGGTAAGTTAATTATAGGCGGAAATTTTACATCCTATAATGGTGTAAGTTGTAACAGGATTATTCGCTTGAATAATGATGGCTCTATCGATAGTGGGTTTAACATTGGTTCCGGGACTAATAACACTGTTTCGGCCATAGCAATTCAACCCGATGGGAAGATTATTATTGGAGGAAGTTTTACCACTTATAATGGCTCGACAAAAAACCGGATTGCCCGTTTAAACACCGATGGTTCTTTAGATGCCGGTTTTGTAATGGGTACCGGAACAAATAACACAGTGTCTTCGATAGCAGTGCAACCCGACGGCAAAATTATAATAGGAGGGAATTTCTCAGCTTATAACGGTTCAACTGGAAAAATCCGCATAGCCCGCTTGAACGCTAATGGTTCGTTGGATACTGGTTTTACAGTGGGGACAGGGGCTAATGCTTCGGTTTATGCTTTGGCATTGCTGGCGGACGGAAAAATTTTAATAGGAGGTGCATTTCTAACTTTTAATGGTACCACGGTAAACAGATTAGCTCGTTTGAACAGTAATGGAACATTAGATTCAGGTTTTACTATAGGAACCGGATTCGATAATACTGTATTGAAAATAGTTATACAGCCCGATTCTAAAATTCTTTTTGGGGGTAGTTTCACAAATTATAATAGTCAGGCTTCTTCCAAGATTGCACGGTTGAATAATGATGGAACGTTAGATACCGGTTTTACTATCGGCAGCGGAGCTAATAACATTGTGCGTTCCATAGTGTTAGAGCCTGATGGGAAGGTTGTTGCTGGAGGCGACTTTACGAGTTTCAACGGAACGTCTAAAAACAGAGTGGTACGTTTAAATTCGAATGGTTCTTTAGATACGGCTCATACCATTGGTACAGGAGCAAATGGAGGTGTTTATACGTTATCACAACAAACGGACGGAAAACTTTTTATAGCAGGTAATTTTAGCGTTTATAGCGGGACTGCCAGAAACAGAATTGCCCGTTTGAATAGTGACGGAACCTTAGATCCTTCTTTTGTAGTTGAAAAGGGAGCTAATAATAATGTTAGGGTAATTCAAACCTTAGCGGATGGTAAGATACTGATTGCAGGTACTTTTACGATGGTTAATGGTGTAAGCAGAAACGGAATTGCCCGTTTGAATTCTGATGGAACATTGGATACAGCTTTTAACCCGGGTGTAGGGATAAATAGCGGTGCTACTATATTTGCGATAGCATCTCAATCTGATGGTAAAATAATGATTGGCGGAAGTTTTATCAGTTATAACGGGAATACTGCAAACCGCATAGCGCGTTTAAACAGCGATGGCACTTTTGACAGCAGTTTTGTTGCCGGAACAGGGTTTAACAATTCCGTAAATGCATTAGTAGTGCAAAATGATGGAAAAATCATGGCAGGTGGAACATTCACCAACTATAATGGAGTGTCCAAAAACAGAATTGTACGTTTAAACAGTAATGGTTCTACGGATACAGGTTTTGTTATCGGAACAGGTGCTAACAATGCAGTTCAGTCGATTGCATTACAGTCAGATGGCAAAATCGTAATAGGGGGGAGTTTTACCAATTATAAAGGAACTGCTATAAGCCGAATTGCCCGTTTGAATACTGATGGTTCTGCAGATACCGGTTTTAATGTGGGAACAGGTGCTAATAACACTATCAACACAATAAGATTGCAAACAGATGAGAAAATAGTAATTGGGGGTGCTTTTACTCAGTTTAATGGAGCAGTTTTAAACAGAATAACACGCTTAAATACAAGTGGAAGTGTAGATACTGCTTTCAACACTTCAGGAACCGGGGCAAATAATATAGTTTGGACAATAGGATTGCAAGCCGATGGAAAAATGATTATTGGTGGGCAGTTCACTAATTTTAATGGGACGGCAAGAAATTATGTTGCAAGTTTAAATGCTGACGGTTCGATTTATTCCGATTTTAATCAAGGTAGCGGAGCGAATAAAATAGTGTATGCAGCTACTTTACAATCGGATAATAAAGTGCTTATCGGAGGTTCGTTTACAGGATATAATGGTACGGGCAAAAATCGTATAGCACGTTTGAATAACGACCAGCTACTTTCCAATTCGGAGTTTGAACGAAAATCACTTTTATGTTATCCGAATCCGGTGTCATCTGTGCTAACGTTTTCTTGTGAACAAACAATTGACTTAATTGAGGTATTTTCACTTAATGGCAGTAAAGTTATTAGTGCAGCACCAAAAACTATATTGCATCAATTGGATGTCTCCGGTTTGACTGCCGGAATTTATTTTGCTCAGGTTACTTCTGAAGGAAAAGTATCTGCTGTAAAAATCATAAAACAATAAGGATGGTATAAACGTAACTTTCCAGTCGTATTTGATCATCGGATGAAAGTATGGATACTGAAATAAAAAAAGCCGTAATGTGAGTTACGGCTTTTTTGTTTATTAGCAAAAAGGGAAGTGCAGAATTTCTATAAAATCAGAGCTCATGTGTTTTCTTCTTTACGTTTTTTGCCACAGCATCACACTAGGTTAGCTTATATTCAAAATTACACACTAAGCCTTAATTTTATAAAACCGTTGTCAGTGAAAGTTTTTAATATCGATTATACATCCAATTTCCATTAGCATTATAAGTCAAATTCCAATTAATGGTTTGGAGAATAGTCGTAGGTCCTACTATTGGTTGAAAATAGTAATCATAATCAGGATAGAAGTATGGACAAGATTTTACTATGCATCTTCTATAATTATTCCTTGATAAGGATCTGTAAAATGTTTCGTCAAATATCCTTAATTTTTTAAAAGGATTAAAAGAAGCGTCATAATTCTCAAAAACTAAAGTTTTTGTACCATGAATGACTATATAAGGAGTGTCACTATATTTCAAGGAATTTACAGTAACAATGCTATCTAAATTATCATTACTATCATAATAAAGTGTGGATTCTTGAAAGTGTCTGGTATCAAAATTAACGTCTGGGAAGTGATCATTTGAAGTTTTTACATATTTTACAAGTTTATCATTGTTATAAATGAAATTAATTGTATCCAGTTTAATACCGGAACCAGTATCATATCTGTTGGTTTTTTTTTGAATTCTATTTTGTGAATCAAAAGTTATTATAGATTCATTTTCTAAAGTTGAATAACCTAAATATGATATTCCTTTTGTGAGTTTTACCTTGTTTTCATAATAAACTAAATCAGTAAATAAAGAGTCAGAAATAACCGGACCACTTCCTGAATTAGGGCTAAAATACTTAATGTCTCCAATTCTTTTAATCAATCTTCCCTGGTTATCGTATTTAAATTTGACTAAATTGTTTGAATCCGTGTTTAGAGATAAAGTTGTGGGATATACTCCATAAAAAGCATGATAGCTTTCTATTTTGAAATCATTTTCATTGATTGGTTCGTGAAAACTGTTGTCGTCATCATTATTACAACTACCAAAAACGATTAACGGTATTAAGTAAAATATTTTTTTCATATTTCTGTCATGCAAAATTTTCGATAACGTCCCACCGGCTTTATGAAGTAGCGGAATTTTTATTACTGATGTTTACAAATATATCTAAAATTTGAAAGAAAAAACCTCTTTTTAAAGAAGAAATGCAAACACTGACCAATACAAAAAATCCCAAGCCACCGGCATTGCATAAAACCGTTGTTGTGCTATGTTTTTTATTTATCAATTGTTTCCATAATCCAATTTAAGCATACTTCGGAATCCATAATTGACCAGGAGTGTGGGTTTTTCTTACCGTCTAATCTAATTCCTTTTCCTTGGCTGACTATTACTTTTGCCTTATTATTTCCCATTATTCTTAATTGGTTTATCATTGAAATTATGTCAATGCCATTCCAATCATTTAAATCTCGGTGTCTTTGATTTATTAGCCAATCAGTATCCAAATCAGTAAACATTAAAAGAGGCATTTCTTTTAAATATTTTGCATTTCCACCATCTTTTGCCCCGAAAGAGTATATTGAATTTTCTACATATTTTTCAGGGAACTTTTCTGGTGAACCACCATAAATACTATCGCAATTATTTTTAATCCATTTAGCTTCATCTACAGCTGGCTTATAAATATTCCTTTCGATTTCTCTTTCACAATATTTATAAAATCTAGCTTGGTCAAGAGGAGCGTCTAAAGCAAAAACACCTTTTGGAATTAGAAAAAATTTCTCAGGATTTTTGACTGATTTTTCAGCATATGTTAAAGAAATCATTGCGCCACCTGAAAGGCCACCGATTATAAATTTGTCTTTTGATATTTTATGCTTTAGAACAATTTCGTAGAAAATTTTATCTAACAATTTGAATTCTGCTTCTCGATTATCAGTTCCCCAATTTATTGATGGAACAATTACCATAATTCCTTTTTCTACTGCTATTTTGTGCAGTGTTATTTGCTTTAATGTGTTTTCAATTATTTCTCCACCAGATGGTAGTATAACTAAAACACCTTTTATGTCTTTTTTTGGAAGATATTTATAATAGAATAATTCTGTTGAATCTTCGTCATTTACATACAATTCAAAAGTATCAGTTTTTGAAAGTAAAATTTTTTCAAATTCTTGTGCTTTGCAAGACAAAAGATTAAAAAATAAAGCAAAAATTAATATGTTTTTCATTTTCGTTTTTTAAGGCAAAATAGTGCACAACGTCCCGCCGGCTTTTAAGAAGTTGTGGATTTTTGTTACTGACGTTTACAAATATATCGAAAAGTTTGAAAGAAAAAACTTAAAATGGAGCAAGGACTTTTGATTCCAGATGATCCCATTAAACACTAAAACCCCAATTTCTTAAAACCCTTGTTATGCGAGGTTTTAATTATCTCCACGATGTTCCCAATTCGAGTTTTTTGTCTAAAAATTTCTCAATAATCTCCTCTGTGATAGCTGTTGGTATCGTAACCCAAATGATATAACCTTCATCGTCTATTAGTAGTGCAAGTGGATATGTTATGGAATCCACACCAGTGCTCCAAAGTTTGTCAACCCTCCTGGTATTACACACGACAATAGAATTAGTTTTTAGATTTGTTTTTTTAAAATCATTCAAAACACTTATGGAATCTTTGTTGGCGTAAGTCAAAAGAAGAAAATCAGAACGGTCGTTAAAAGCATTGTAAACTCTTTCCAAGTGACTTAAAGCAGCTTCGCTGACAGTTCCTCCGCCCCAATAGGTTAGAAGTATGAATTTGTTTTTTAGAGTTTTGTCCTTTGGAGCATTCAAAACCCATTTATCGATGTTTAGATTTGCTTTGTCTCCAGGTTTTATTTTGTAATTATGGATTAATGCTTGCGGTATTTCTTTGCCATTTTGGCCATTACTAGTTAAAGTAAAAAGTATTAGGAAAAAAGAAATTTGCAGTGTTTTCATCGTTCAAGTTTGTTAAAAATCTCGCACAACTCTAAATTATATTAGACTGTAATCTTAACGAATTAAAGTTGGGTACTGTATTTTTATAGATGGTAAAGTTAAAAATTATAAGAAAATATCCCAAACTTTGTTGTCTAAATAATAGTTTACAGCTTTGTTTAGTGATATAGAAGAGCGGGTAAAAAAGCCCTAACTCACATCAGGGATTTCTATTTTGTGGTTTTCAAGTTTTGTACTGTGCTTAAGACTTCAGTTTTTCACTTGTTTCTAAAATGGTTTCGATATTGGTCATTAAGGTGATAAAATTACTGGTATCATTATTTCCTGTTACGTTGGTGAGGATTATTATGGTTTCTTTCCGGGTTATATTCCGGGTTATGACTGATAAATAGCCTGTAAATTGCCCGGCGTGACGAACGACAATATCACCATTGTCACGATGATAAACATTCCATCCAAAACCATATCTTCCTTTGGTGCCATTGCTGAATGTATAAGGCATAAACGCTTCCTCAAGAATTGTTTTTGGAAGTAATTTGTTTGAGTATAAAGCTTTATCCCATTTATAAAGATCGTCCAGCGTGCTGAATACGCCGCCACCTCCAATAATTTTGGCAGTCGGACTATCGAAAAGACCGTTTAATGAATCGGGTAATTCATATCGGTTTTGAGAATCATTTTTGATATAGCCTTTTACGCCCTTTTTATACGCGTTTTTTTCGGTCTTAATAAAACTGTGGCCCATTCCCAAGCGTTTGAAAACAGAACTATGTATAAACTCGGGATAACTTTTTTTGGAAACCTTTTCTATGATATTTACTAAGATTGAATAATTGGTATTGCTGTAAAAAAAGGATTCTCCCGGCTGGAAGCGTAATGTGTCGAAATCCTCTTTTAGCATACGCACAACGTCTTTATCTGTCGCGTTGGGGTATTTCTTCCACTGTTCTTCATTAAGGGTTATGTAGTCATTCATGCCAGAAGAATGGGTGAGCAAATGCCGGATAGTTACTGTTTTGAAAGGGAAGTCCGGGAGGTATTTAATCACAGGGTCGTCATACTGTAATTTTCCTTTAGATTTCAAAATCATTATGCACATTGCGGTAAACTGTTTTGAGAGGGAGCCCAGATAGAAAACCGAGTTTTTATTGAGTTTTTTAGCAGATGTAAAATCAGAATAACCAAGGGAATTTCGGTATATGACAGCATTGTTTTTAATCACTTCAATATTGCCGTTAAACTTGCCTTCATTGAATTGAGCTGTTATCACGGAATCTATTTTATGCTCCGGATTTTGTCCGTAGAAACGGGTTGATAATAGCAAAGTGATGCAAAAGGCTAGGACGATTATTTTGGAGAAGATGCTTTTCATTCGACGGGCTTCAGTGTTCTTGATTGCGTTCTCTACTTGGAAATTTTTTTATTCAGTGTAAAGCTAAAATCTTCGTTTCCGATATGAGGTTCATTCTTTTTGTTTAGAAAGAACAGGACATTGTCATCACCAACGAGAAAAGATAAGGATTCAGCCGGTTTGTCGGGATCGATTTTATAAATTATTGTATTTGGATTTGAAGGGGTGCCTTTGATGATTGTCCATTTTCCTGAAACGTCTCGAGGTTCGTTGTTTACAATTTTACGGATGATGTATGTTGTGGGAAGATGGTTTACGGTATCCCGGTTGAGAATTAGCCGCCATTTCAGTTTAAAGCAGGATTTGTTTGCATTCATTTCGGGATGTTCGGCGGCAATGTCACGACAAGGGGTTCTTCCGTCGAAAGTAAGCTGTAGGGATTTGTCTTCCGACATTACGGAAGCGATTAAAATTTCGCCTGAATCGACAGTGTCTTTTCTGTTTAAGGAATAACTCCAGCCTCCGTTTCCAAGCATTAAGTGATTTTGTGGTGTTAACAGATGAAATAGGTTTTCACTGATTTTCACCATTGAAATTCTGTTTGGCCAACTGCTGCTTTTCAGATGGTAAACCGTGCTTCCCATTTTTACATTCTCATTTTTTGAAACAGTGAATGTACCTTCAAAAATGCGCTTTTCCTCGCCTTTTTTAAACCATGATGTATTGGGCTGCCCTTCACCAAAAGCAATGTTCAGGACAAAGGAATTTGGATTAGCGCTTTCATTGTTCAGCTTTAAATCCCATCTGATAAAATCCACTTTCGTATCAGAAGGGATAGTGAGCAGGGATTTGATTAACGCATCTCCCGGTGTGCTGCCGATTAAAACAATTTCCGGTGAACTTTCTGCGGCTGAGCATGAAGCCGAGAGGAATATACATACCATCATAAGAAGTGCATGTATGCAATATGATTTTATTGCTTTCATATTATGGATGTATTGGAATTACATTGTTATGATCTTAATTGTTCAGGGGAGTTCCTAACAAATTTACCGAAAATTTGAATGGAAAGCTTTAAAAACGAAAGACAGGACAGGAATTTAAATTCTGCAGTAAGGAGTTTCAACTTTGCAGTAAAGAGTTCCAACTTTGCAGTAAAGAGTTCCAACTTTGCAGTAAGGAGTTTCAACTTTGCAGTAAAGAGTTCCAACTCTGCAGTAAGAAGTTCCAACTCTGCAGTAAGGAGTTCCGACTCTGCAGTAAGGAGTTCCAACTCAGCAGTAAGGAATTCCAACTTTGCAGTAAGGATTTTTATCCGGGCAGTGAAGAACTTTTTTTAGAGATATAATTTGTCTTGGGTCTGCTGTTTACCGTCGCGTCACGCCGGTTGCCGTTAACGTCCCGCCGCTTTGCGAAGTTTAGGGATTTTTGTTACTGATGTTTACAAGTATACCGAAAAGTTTGAAAGAAGATTGCATTAAATAGGATAGAAGTACAAGCACCAACACAAACACAGACACAAACTCTTCCAGATACACTAAACCCCACTTGCACAAAACCGTTGTTGGAAGCTGGCCGAATATTAATTTATATTTTTCCTTTTAGTTTGGTGATTTGTATATTCCGATACGTTCCAGTATACATAACAAACCATCTTTTATACTTACCATTTATAATTTTCACAAAGCTTATTCCTTGTTTGCTTAAATAATCGTGTAGTTCACAAGGGGTTTTACTTTTTAGATCTTCAACAGTAATATATTTTATTGCGGGAATTTCTACACCATTATCTTCAAATGAACTATTTCCATTAGTATTAGCAAGAAATGTATAATAGTCTTCATCTCCGTTTTTTGAATTTCTGATTCTTAAGCAAAATTCAAAAACACCTAACTCTGTATTTTTGTTAGTAACTAAAATCTGACCACTGAATTCCAAATTGATTTCAGGATTTTGAGAATAGGAAAGAGATGAAATGAAGAGTAAAATAAATAAAATATTAAGTTTCATAAATGGTGTTTAGATTTTGATATTTAGTTTCTCACGGCTTGCTGCCAACTTCTAAATAGACGAAAAGTCCAAGTTTTGTTTTGAAATCGTATTTGCACAAAACGTTTGTTGGTGCCAGCTATTTGTTTTTTCGCAGATTACCAAGTTTAATTCTCCAATTTATTTCCAAACTGATTTGTTGTTCGTATATGAATTCGGGTTTATTGTTTAAATTCAATAATGAAGGCTGGTAAATCAGTCCGAAATGGATTGTTTTGCCAAGTCTGTAATACGAATTAAAGGTTAATGCCAAATTGCGATTAGTATATAATTTAGTGTAGTCATTAGCCGATTCTTCTTCATTAAAATGTTCTGTCCATTCTTTCCAAATGTTTGTTGAATAACTTAATCCGTAACCAAATGTGAACCTGTCTTTTATGAAATTATCGGTTATGCTGAAATAATAAGAGGATAATATTTTATTGTATTCGGCATCAATCGGGGCGGGGAAAGGCAGCTCAAATGTCAAAACAGTCGATGCGTTGGCTTCTATAAATTTTTTGTCTTTATAATTATACTCAAACCCAAGTCCGTACCCGTTAAATCCAAATTCGGAATCTCGAAATTCTTTGTTAGGATTGAATGCTAAATAATTAAAATGCGGTAGTTTAATATCTAATCGTAAATCTCCTTCCTGATATGGTTTGATTTTGTTTTGGGCAATCAACAAATTAGTTGTTGAGATCAATAAAACGAATAGAGAGGTTAGTTTAAGTTTGGTTTTCATTTTTTGTGGACTTTCGATTTTTTCAAGTCACTTGGTTTATAATGGCACACATCCCTCCGAGGCTTTGTTTAGCGGTGGTTGATTTGCTGCTTATGTTGGCAAATATAAAAAAAAAAATGAAAGAAAAGTTTTCGTTTTTAAAACCAAAAAACCAGTACATATCCTACGATTAATACAACCACGGAACTGCCTAAACTCTTCATTAGCTGAAGTTGTTCTATTTCGTCTGCATTTGTTTAAGAAAAAATTTTATGACCTCAAGATTTACGTCTGAAGTAGTCCAATGCCCAACATTTTCATACGTTTTAAAAATTGCATTAACGTTGTGATTCCTGTAAATTTCCTGACACTTTGCGTAACGATCCTGTGTATTTCTTCCCAAGTTATCGTTGATTAGTTTACGCTCTTTGTCACTATAGGCATCATCATATTGAACAGCATCATTATTGTCCAGTTTTCCCATGTATACGAATTGTGGGATGGTTTTAAATTGATCAGAATCAAAGTTTTTATCGAATAGTTGAGTGAAATCATTCAGACCAATCGGATAATTAAGTTTTACTGTATTTAGTTTCTTTTCAGGAAGCATTAAGTTTCCGTTAAATCCACCAATGGCCATGGCTTTAATAATTTCGGGATGGATAAAGGAAAAACGATTTGTGAATGTGGCAGAAGCTGAAAATCCATTCATGAAAACTTTGGTGTCGACTTCAATATTTGCAGTATTCAAAATACGTTTGGCATCTTTTATCATTTCCAATAACTGCAAATCAAGTCGTTTTAGTTCGGATGACTTATCAATTATGACATCCCTATCTAAAGCGTGGGTATAAACCAAAGGTTGTGATGAAGGTCTAGGAAAAATGGGAACAAGTAATGGAATTTTAAGTTCAGTCGAAACATTGTTGCCCACTGAGCTTACCGAGGCCAAATCAATGGCATATTTTTTATGAATTTCAATACTGTCTGATGTTCTGCCTGTATTGTTGGGTTCTACAAGCAAAAATGTTTTTTTGTTTAGTGGAGTTCCTTTTGGAATAAATAAAATGTATTCATTTTGAAATCCTTTTTTAGGTTTTTTATTGACAATAATCAGACTGTCTTTTTTGAAAACTTCTGTTTTTGAGTTCTGACCAAAAGATACGAAAAAGGAAAGCAGAAAAAATAGGGTAGAAGTAAAACGCATAATCTCTGGATTTGGTTATAGTTTACTTATTGCTGCCCTAACGCAATTTTCATTTCTTCAACAGCTTTTTCACCTTCTTTTGTAATGCCCATTATTTCGGTAAACACGCCAATCTCTTCACGGGTGTCGAAAAACACAATTTTAGCAATTGGTGTATCAAAGCTGCTTACTATAGAGTAGCCTTTACTCTCATACTCCGAAATTACATTGTTTAGGTTGGCAACGGGTGTGCTGAAAGTAATGTGCTGCACTCCACCGCTTGGGTTATGGTCAATGTAGTCCTTAAAAATACTTTTCCCTGAAATTGGCTGAATGATTTCAATAAATGTTCCGCCTGTATAAGCCATTGCGAGAAAGCTCACGGCATCGGACGGTTGGCCATAATAGGTTGCATCATAATTTTTTACGCTAACAGTGAAAGTCGGACTGAAATTTGAAATGCCAAGCATTTGCTGAAAGAAAATCTTTGATTTCCCTATATCTTTTACCACCCACGCTACTTGAGTCGGTTGTAGTCCGGAGGTGTATTTATCGTTTTCAGTTTCCATTCCCTGAATTTTTATGGGTCACTGTTTTTGTTCCCTATTGACCGTATATATCAAATTTACGAAAAGTTTGAGTTTTGTCTTTAGTTCCAAGACATAAGAAAGTTATGTCAACATAAATCTTTACTTGGTCTGATTTAGTATCCATTTCGTGATTTCGTCTAAGGCGGCAGGGGAGAAGGTCTGTTCGATTTCGGCGTATTCGCTTGGTGAGCCGGTTTTACATTCCTGAAATAAATGATTCAGGTTTGGAAATTCTTTTATGGTTATTTTTTTGTTACCGCCTTTTTTTAGGGAGTTCTCAATTGCTGATAAATTTACTTTTGCCGGAACCTGTAAATCTTTTTCACCATTAATGGCTAAAACAGGGCATTTTACTTTTTCTAAAGTTGATGAAGGATTAAACCTTAAGAAATATAACATCCATGGACTTGTAATCTGTTCAACCTGAACGGAAATGAATTCATCTTCACTCATTCCACTTGGAATTTCGGCAGTCGGATCGTTTTTAAGCATTTCTTTGATGGTTAGTTTTAAGTCTGCTTTTAGTTTTTCGTCATCTGTCGATTTACCCACCATTTCAAATATCTTTTTGTTATTTTGATACGTTTTTTGGATGTCGGTTTCGGAAGCACCAGCAGCTTTTCCGATTAATTCCTGCTGAAGTAATAATAATTGATCTCCCTGAATCCCGGTTCCTGCAAGTAATACAATAAAATCAACGTCTTTTGATTTTGAAGCGACCATTGGAGCGATGAGGCCTCCTTCGCTATGGCCTATTAAACCGATTTTCTTTTTGTTGATTTCCTTTCTTGTCTTTAAATAAGCGATCGCACTTTCTACATCGGTTGCAAAATCAGCTGAATTTGCTGATTTAAAATCCCCTTTTGATTGTCCTATGCCTCTGTCGTCGTATCTTAAAACTGCAATACCATTCTTGGTTAAATAGTCTGAGATAACTAAAAACGGTTTGTGTCCTAAAAGTTCTTCATCTCTGTTTTGAGGCCCGCTGCCTGTGATTAAAATAACGGCCGGAAAATTACCTTCTTTTTTAGGGAGTGATAAAGTTCCTGCCAATGTAATATTTGCCTTTGGATTATTAAAGGTCACGTCTTCAGTATGGTAAGGGTAAGGGGTTACAGGCTCTTGTGGTCTTTTAATGGTTTCCTTTTCAATGGGTTTTCTTGACAGGTTCATTGGAAACTCATAACCCGATTGTTTGAATGTTCCGATTATTTCGTCGTCCTTAAATTCGCCTGAGTATTCTATTTGGGCGTTGGCAACTTCTATTTTAAGTTTAGAATTTTCAAAAGAAGTACTTGTTGTTGGGATTCCTGCAGCTCCTTGATCCGGACTGTCCATTGTGGAACTAAAACCGTTGCCGGATTTGGTAATATGGAAAACCAGCCTTAACTGCGTGCCCTGGACTTTCAAAACGCCATTCCATTGTCCGGTTATATCTTGGGCAGATGCTGTTAAAATTGTAATTAATGATAAAAAAAGAGTTGAGAACGATTTCATATTTTGGTGTTTGTTAGTTGTTTGATGCTAGCATGTTTTGATGTCAATTCTGCTGATTCAAAATGACCTCATCATAAAACTTCTAACACGTTACAATTTGTAAAAATAAGAAAATTCAGCAAAACATGTTTTTGTTTTTAATATAAGAAAGGGGGAAGCTAAACTTTCCCCCTTGTTTTATTACACTGTTTTTGAAAACAGTAGTTCTTTAAATTTCTTAAGCGTCCGGAATTTCGGGTTCAACCAATTTAATTAGCTTTTCTAAAGATTCCTGCCAACCTAAGTAGCACATTTCAGCCGGTATAATAGAAGGAATTCCTTCCTGTATGATTTTTATTTCGGTACCACAAGAAACTTTATTTATCCAAACCGTAGTAATCATCTCCCCAGGAAGGTTAGGATCATCAAACTGATCGGTATATTTCAGGAATTCATTAGGTTTGATCTCGATATATTTTCCTCCGAAAGAGTGGCTGTTACCGGTTGAAAAATTGTGGAATGACATTCTGTAGGTACCTCCAACTGCCACTGTCATTTCATGTACAGTACAAAGGAAACCATAGGGAGGAATCCATGATGCAAGTGCATTGGCGTCGGTAAATGCACGATAGACTTTTTCAGGAGATGCTTTGATAACTCTGTGTAATGAAACGCTGTTTGTTGCCATAATATTGATTGATTAAAAATTCCTGTTTGTTTGACTTTTTAAGTAGGCGCTGTTCTAGCAAGTCTATAAATTTAATGATTTTCAATTAATTACGTCGGATTATTCTCAAAATAAGTTTTGAGTTGCACTTTTAATTAAACTTTGCATTTGTAATGGAGTTGAGTCAGTCCTTTATCAAAATACTTAACGGAAACAAGTTCGAGGATTTGTTCAGGCCGGCCGTCTTTGAAAAGTTTTGTTCCATCTCCAACCAAAATCGGAATAATGGAGATAATAAACTCGTCAATTAATTTGTCTTTTAAAAGCTCGTTTACAATTTCGGCACCCCCATCAATAAAAATATTTTTGCCGGATTCGGTTTTCATTTTTGTAATTAGAGCTTTAAGTGAGCCATTGTAAAAGTTTGTTTTACCGATACTTGATCTTTCAGTTCTTGTTATTACAAATGTATTTTTGTCGGCATGGACGAACTCCGGCACATGTGCCATTATCCAATCGTAAGTTCTTCTTCCGAGTAGTATAGTGTCGACCGACTTTATAAAATTTGCATAGCCGTAATCTTCTCCTTCCTGTTCAACTATTGATAAAAAACTCAAGTCATCATTAGGTTTTGCGATGTAACCGTCTAAACTTGTAGCGATATATAAAATTACTTTTCGGTCTGCTGCCATTTGTGTACTAAGTGTTTTTTGTTGTCTTGTCAGACAAGAGGCACATTAAATAAAAGTTTATTTTTTAAATTCCTGACTAAAGAAATACCTGATGCTAATCTGAATTTTGGTAGCAGATGATGTCCAGCCATCTTTATAATTTTCGCGGTCAATCCATTGGAGTTCGATCCCTGATGTAAAATTAGGTAGGGGCTTATACAAAAGATTCGTACTGGCATAACGGCCATGACGGAAAGCATCCGCTGTTTGTCCGTTGGAATTGTCTGTTTTTAGTTCTGAAAAACCAATTATGCTGCTGAATTTTTCATTCCATTGATGATTAAGGTAGGCTGTGTACCCAAAAAGCGGTAAGGCTACCCCTTTAACTGGAGCTTTTGGATTTCCGAAATCATTCTGGATACCGATATCGGTTGGGGCATCATTCATTAAATTCTGAATTCCTTTTCCTATTACCGTTTGTCCAATAAACACGTCTTTTTTACCTATTTTTAGATTGCTGCTCAGGTTAAAGCCCCATCCAAAAGCTTTGCCGCTATAATCAAATGGCTCTAGGCCTTCGTCTACCCATTCAATTTTACGTACAACCCCAGCTAATTCGGCATAACCCCAGTCGCGGGTAGCACGAAATTCAGCTGTCAGGTCAGGCATGTCAAATTTTGGCTTAACATCACTAAGGTCAATCCTGTTACGGTAGACGCCTTGGTCGGCACTTGCACCGGGACGCTCGAGCGCTATTGCCAGTCTGTTTTTGCCATTAAATGGGATATAACGTATTTGGACATTTTTACAAAGGGACATACCTGAAGGCCCCCAATATTCAATGGCATTCGGAAAACCGTCAAAATCGCAAAACAGACCCCAGTTATGGCCGAAGCCAAGTTTTCCTAATTCCACATAGGCATAAAGCATGTGAAATGTAGTTTGTCCCGCGTCGGCACCAACTCCAAACATGTCGAAGGAAAAACGTGTCGTTAACGGGCCGTAGCGGGTTGGTGTTAAGCTGCTAAATCCTAGCATGGATTGTCGTACGCCGAAAAAAACATTTCCATCCGTGCCATATTGATTTTTATAGGCCGGAAGCTGTGTTGGACGCAGCACATCAAAGTAGTCGGGATTGATTTGGTTAAAGTTGTAACCCGTGTCGGTCATTACCTGTCCTACAATAGTAATAACAGTTTCATTATCCTGCTGAGCTGCAAGGTTAAGTGAAATTAGGCTTATAGCCAATGTTAAGGAGAACTTTTTCATAAGCAAGAAGGCGAAGGCCACTGTATTTGATAGTCAAAGTCCGAATATTTATTCAATCTGTTGATTGTTATTGGAAAGTTGTGTTTTCCAATGACATGAATACATTAAAAAGGGGCCTCCGAAAGAAAAAACATGCTTACTTTCGTTCCTATAAAATTAAGAAAAATATTGATAAAATGTTGATTTTTATTTAATTACATTTTTTAATAGAATTGGACACAACTATTTTCTTTTTTTACTCGCTTTAGCAAGCGGATTAAAGTTTAAACAAAGCTGTAACCAATAGGCTAACTCTTTTGCACTTTTATGTCCGCTTTCAGTAACAAATATAAAACCGTCCATTGGTTTTCCAGTGAATTCCATTGGAATGACATTATCCATTTCGATTGGTTTTGCGTAAGCCTCTTCACCGATTCAGCAAAGCAAAAAATCTTCATTTGTTTTTTTATCGATATGAGTTCCGCAACACATTTTATCATCAACCATAAAGCACACGCCACTGAACATTTTCTTTTCGTAAAAGTCAACATTTTTTTGCTGAAAGAATTCCCGAATTCTTTGGGCAGTACTTTCGTTAAATGCCATAAATTTTGATTTAAAGAATGTTGAATTTGGTTACAGTTAACATAGTGGATGATAAAGCCACTTTTATATTTTCTTGTTCTTTGAATAATTGACGAATAGCCTAATCAAAAACATTAGGTTTGTTATAATTAAAAACCAAAACATCAAATATCTTTTTTGAAAAACTGATTCAGTAAACAAATCAGACATGGCTAAAATCATTAACGATATCCCTGTAAATGACAAAATAGCAAATAGGATTAACGCTTTTTTGCTTGGATTTTGAAATATATTTTTTTTCATATTCATAGTGTTTTATATTGAATGAAATAATTTGATGAGGCTATTTCGCAAAGAAGGCTTTTTAAAAGTCGACAGTAAAGAACAATCCTAAATTGGTTAGGCTTTTGGTTTTTTGTTTTCCGTTGACAACGGCATTGTTGTTTGATTCAATTTCAGCAAAATCCGATTGCCCTGAGAAGTTCATTCCAATGCCCCATTCTTTATTTAATTGGTATGAGAATCCCACGTTCATTTGACTTCCAAAATTCCAACTGTCAAAAACATCTTTTTCTGTACCATAAAGGAATTGGTATTCATCACTGGTTA
Source organism: Flavobacterium enshiense DK69 (assembly GCF_000498495.1). Classification (GTDB taxonomy): domain Bacteria; phylum Bacteroidota; class Bacteroidia; order Flavobacteriales; family Flavobacteriaceae; genus Flavobacterium; species Flavobacterium enshiense. The sequence continues at coordinate 175,110 of NZ_AVCS01000004.1, forward strand.
TTTTACTTGCATAAGGCCCTATGCTTAGAAACATTTTCATATGTTCAGCCATCGGAACAGAAAAGGTAGCTAAAAGAGGGAATTTAATCATGCCTCTTTCGTGATAAAAATTTCCATTTGAATTAAATCCATTCCCATTTAATACAGTATAATTGATGCCTGAAGCAATTCCGACAATTTTTGAAAACCTGTAATTAACTAATATTTCTCCAGTGTTGCTGTTTAAATTGTAGTTAGGTTCTGATTCATTCATGATTTTACCGTATCCGATTCCTCCAAATATGAGTAGGCCTACTTTTGATTTTTTCTCTTCTTGGGCTTGTAAAGTAGTGTTAAGCAGTAATAGAAGCGATAGGGCAAATAGTCTTTTCATTATGGTTTTGTTTATAATTGTTAGTGTCATAAAAATGCTTAATAAGTTAAGAATATTAGTACAAAAATATAATATTTGTTTTACTTGTCAAAATCTTCTTTTAGGTTTTAGGGTAGTTTGCAGCGTGGTGTTAACTATTTCGTTTTGAATTTTACCAGATATTCATTCTCCTTTAGTTTGTACCCATCAGCAGATTGAAATCCGCGATTGGTAATCACAAATTCGTATTCTTTGTTCGGTTTTAACTCGGCCTTCAGTACAAGGGTCTTTCCGTTGTCTTCAAGTCCTTTAACTCCTGTTAAAGGGAAATAATCTTTTCCTTTAGCTGAAAAATTAATGGAATAACTGTTAGGTTTCATTTCTTTTGAGAAGGTTATGCTTAACTCTTTTATATCGGTACTCACATCTGTTGCACCGTTTTTAAAAGGGCCTATTTTTACTATATGCGGACAATTTTTATCGTATTCCTTAATTAGTTTTTCCTTGTTTATTTTTTCAGGATAAAATTTAGATTGCATCAAAAACGCTTCAACGGCTTTATCATCATCGTAATTTAATTCGATAATGGTTTTGATTGCCTTTGCCTTATCTGTTGCCTGATTATAGTAAGCTTTGCAAATTTCATAACCGATATAATACCCTAAATCGGCACTTTCTCCTTTTTGGCTGCCATTGTATAACCAGTTGGTAAAATTATCGGTAAACATTTCCTTTTTAAACAAGCTCTTAACCGACTCGGCATTGTTTCTTCCATAAGTAAGATATTGTGTGCTTAAGGGTTGTTCCATGACCAGTTCTGTTATGAAATCGCAGGAGCCTTCTCTTATGCTCTGACTCAAGACTTGATTTTTTTCACCTCTTTGTTGTGTATGGATGTATTCGTGAATGTTTAAAGTGACAATGTGGTCCATGGATTGTTTCTGGAACACATTTTTTAACCAGTCATTTTTAAACTCTGAAACATCGGTTTTTGAATCACCTGTTGCAATTTCACTCCCAATTAAAACGGCATTGTCCTTTACTGTTCCTCCAGTGTTTACTCCGCCTATCGCAAAGTAGATTTCGGCATCTTTCAGTTCCGGATAAATTTGTTTCAGCCGTTCAATAGCTTGTTCAAATTGAGGAAGTTTATTTTTTACTTCCAGAGTATTGTGACGTACTGAATTCCAGAATTTCGGGAGTTTTTCTATTAAATCAACCCAAAGGGTATCGTTATACTCTCGGACTTCCATAAAGGCTTTTAAACCTTTGGTCCCTTTTGATATATACAAAGCATTAATTAGCTGGATTTTTTGGGAATAGTTTTTAGCTGTTTTAATGCTGTCATAAGCAATCCAAAAATTATCAATGTCTGAAGTAAAGATTACTTTTTTCTCCTGAGAAATTGCTTTTGCACCGAAAAGTGCGATAAGAATAAGCATTATGATTCTGTTCATGGTTATAGAAGAATTAATTCTTGCTAAATAAAAAATGTAAAATACATACAGATAATTAGTTGTAATCTTCAAATGTAATAAAATACATCTGTTTTTTCAATGCTTAACGTTATCGGCTTGTTACTTTTTCTTTTTTTAAATCGGATGCATATTTGTAGAGCCCGTCATAAATTTCGAAGAAAATACCCTCTTCCTTTTCACTGAAAGATGTATTGAAAAAAAGCAGTATACCAATTTCTTTATTAGTATCGGAAAGCATAAAAGTTCTTACCCCTGGATCGGAACCGTTATGGCCAATTCGTGTAGCGCCCATCTTTGTAGCCCAAAAAATCCCTGAATTTAGTTTGTCTAATTTTACATTTTCAGGCTTGTTTGATTCATTGAATTGGAACCGGAGCATTTCATCAATTGTTTTCTTTTTTAAAATACTCGTATTACCATATTTTCCATCATTCAATAAGCAGATAAAAAACTTAGACAAATCATTTACAGAAGTACGAATGCCTCCATCGGGATACGTTGTTTGTTCATATAGTTGGATTGGTTCAATGACATCACCGTGCTTTTTGTAAAGTTTAGCGTGTTTATTGATATTGATTTCGCTTAAAGACCAACCGGTATCAACCATATTCAGAGGTTTGAAAATATGTTTTTTTGCGTATTCGTTTAGTTTTTTCCCAGTTCTCAGTTCAACAATGTAACCGGCCAAACCGGCGCCAATATTGGAGTAATCACGATAAGTTCCGGGTTTTGATTTTAAAAAATTGTTTTTTGAATAATATTTACCTTCCGGAGTAAAATAGTTTTTTAAAAATTCTCCTAAGGGTTCTGGTTTATTTCCGCCATGAAAGTAAGTGCTATCCGTATAAAAAGGGTAGCGGTCAGCCAATCCGGAGGTGTGTGTTGCCAGTTGTCTTAATGTAATTTTTTCATTTGGAAAATTAGGGTTAACCACTCTGAATGGCAAATAGTTATTAATGTCTTCATCAAGTGAAAGCTTACCGTCTTCAACAGCTTTCATAATGCATGCTCCGGTAAAAGTCTTGCTAATAGAAGCAATATTCATGATGGTCGAGGGAGTAAACGGGATTTTATTTTCCCTGTCGGCATAGCCGTATCCTTTTTCCCAAACTAAGTTTTTATCGATGATTATAGCGGCACCTATTCCCACAATACCGGTTTCAGCAATTTTCTTTTCCAAAAAACTATCAATGGAAGCTTTGATGTCTTTTGCAGAATTGGTTTGGCTCTGACCTGAAATATTTTGACATAAAAAGTGGATTACCAAAGAAAGGGTAATTGCAAATTTTGATTTCATCTTCGTTTTGAGATTGATTTTTTGATTGATTTACGTAAATCTGTTTTTGAGTTATTTATAACAAATGTAATAAAATACATCTAAAAAATAACAAATCGCAAATAGTCTTGTGATTGAAAGTATTTATTCTTGAAAAGAATCACTAAATTGTGATCAAATAAAAATCTAATAAAATATAATCACATTTTAGTGGTTAAATAAAATATAAATACAAAATAATCACAATATCAAATCATATAACTATGGTTAAATCAAAAAACCTAAGAGAGGCATTGGGATTAACTCAGGAAGAAACTGCCATGTTGTTAAGGGTTGCCAAAAGCCATTTGGCTATGTTTGAAATTGGGCAGCGCGATTTGCCTTCCAAAGCAATGCAGAAACTGGCAACCATGCATAATTATCTGCAAAACAAGGAGCAGGAAAAGGTGCTGCATATAGACAAGGAATATGAAAACGCTAAAATTGTCCAACTGTTGGAAGTAGAACTCGTCAAAAATAAATATAAACAGGCATTGATTGAGCGAGAACTATCGCGTTTGCAATCAAATCACCAAAAAAGTCTTTCAACTTTACAGCTTGTTGAGTATTTTGAAACTCAGCTTGAGGAAAGTGAAAAACCCGGAAAAGAGTTTATCAACATGATACGTACTAAAGCTTTGAGAGGAATGGAAAAAAACGGGCTTTCTGTACAGAAAAAATTGGAGCTTAAATTAAATGCGCTTCAAAAGTATCAGAAGGAACTGGAAAAGGAGTTAAAGCAATATAAATTAAGTATAAATGATTGATGCATCCGATGATTGATGCATCGGAATTATAAATAAAATTCATTTGAGTTTATGGGAAAGCAATCCAATAGGGGGAAAGAAGCAAAAGACGATGTATTGTTTGGAAGTCAGGCGCGACTGATTTTTAAAGAAGCTTTATGGGATTTACATTATCTGCTCTCCAGAAATTATTCCGAAAAGAATGCCTTGCAGACAGTTGGAACACGGTACAAATTGACCCAAAGACAGATTCGGGCGATTCAAAGCATGGCTGCATCGGAGGAGCAGTTGACTGTTGTGAAAAGTAAGGCAGTCAGTATTGAAAATTTGAAAGGGAAAGATTTAGTATTGGATGGGTTCAATGTACTTATTTTACTGGAAAGTTTGTTTTCCAACGCGTATTTGTTCAAGGGGTTGGATGGTTGCTATCGTGATTTGTCAAGTGTACACGGAACTTATAAAAAGGTTAGTCAGACTTCTCAAGCTTTGGATTGTGTTGCCGGGTTTTATAAAAAGCACGAAATCGGAAATATTATATGGATATTTGATAAGCCAGTGTCAAACAGTGGAAGGATAAAAAAAATGATTGAGGAATTAGCGGTCAAAGAAAATCTAAATTGGTGTGTTATTTTGGAGAACAATGCGGATCAGTCCATCATCGACCTACAGAAAATCACAGTTTCATCAGACGCTTTTATCATCAGAAATTGTTCCCAGTGGTTTAATTTCATTGGCCATTTGATTGAAGATGAAAAAATTCCAGCCACAGTTTTTGAAGTTGATTTTTAAAGATAAATAATGGCTAGTAAAAATTAGGATGATATTACTTTATTCTATTGAATGTCTTTCAACACATATTTGCGATTTTATTTTTAATTCATTGCGTAATTAATTGATTATTAGTTAATTAACTAGTTAAAAGTGTTGATTTTCTCGATAAAAAGGCAGATTAAATCGTATCTTTACATACCTCAAATTTTTCCTGATTGTTTAATTCTTAAAAGATTAACGTTATGAGAAAAATTATTTTTTTTATCAGTTTTCTTGCCTCATTAATTGGTTTTGCTCAGGACGGTTCTTTGGATATGAGTTTTAATTTTCCGGGGACAATTAGTCCGGAAACGATTCTTAAAGTACAGCCAGACGGTAAAATATTGTTAGTGGAAAGATTCATCGGTAGAGATGGTTTGATTGAATCCACTAGAATAAGTCGTTTAAATTCAGATGGATCTTATGATATGACTTTTGCTATGGGAATTGGAATAACTATTTTACCAGAGGTTACCACTTTTGCAATGCAATCAGACGGTAAGATTTTAATCGCAGGTAAAGGGATCTTTTTTAAAATAGGCGACACTACGAAAGATAATATTGACAGTTTTCAAAATTTAACTCGTCTAAACCAAGATGGTACTCTCGATGAAAGTTTTGCAAAAGTTGATCTTACCGGCATCGAAACCATAGCAGTTTTGCCTGACGACAAAATCCTGATCGGTGGAAATTTCACTAAAGGTGTTGCAAGGTTGTATTCCAATGGATTCTTAGATCCGTTTTTTAATTCACCTATTAATGTTAAGACGAGAGATGAATCGGTATCAAATATTGCTATAATTTCACCAGATAATAGAATTTTGGTAACTGGTAATGTTTTTGTTAATGGAATTGAAAGAAGGGTATTTTATTTAAACTCAGATGGTAAATTAGACACTACTTTTAATGAACCTCTAAATATTGATTGGGGTGACGAAAATTCAGCGAGACCACAATTTTTTGCCCATGAAAAAAACGATAATGTTTTGATTGGAGGAACATTTAGAGTTTTCTCAGAATCGAATGAAACCACCGGATATAATTTCATTAGATTATCGCCAGATGGAAATCTAGTGACTTTGTTTCACCCTGTACCTTATACAAACGAATGTGTTTTGGGTATTTTTCCGGCTGCCTTACAGGATGATGGGAAAATAATAATGACCGGTAATGAATGTATAGATTACTATGGAACCGAATTTCACGGAATTTCACGGTTAAACAACGATGGTTCGAATGATGATATTTTCAATTCAGGAAATGGTACAAATGGGCCAATATCTAATGTTGCCATTCAGCCTGATGGAAAAATAATAATCGTCGGTTATTTTAACGAATTCGATGGAGTCGCAGTTCCAAACATTATCCGTCTTACTACCGAAAGACTCTCAGCTAGTGAATTTGACAGTTTAGGTTTAAGTATTTACCCGAATCCGGTCGCGGATTTTCTGTATCTCCAATATCCCGAAGGTATGAGTGATGTAGATATAGATGAACTTGAAATTTATGATGTAACGATGAAAAAAATCGATTTCGACGGACTAAATAATGACGTAATCGATGTTAGCGATTTTTCAGCTGGAGTTTATGTGATTAAAATAAAAACAGATTATTCCGTCTATACATCTAAGTTTGTAAAACATTAAAAAATAAAAAATGAGTTTCAATTGAAACTCATTTTTTATTGTAACGTATAATGCTTAATTATTTTTTAACATTATTTATCGGTTTCAATCATGGATCAAAATTATATCTGTCATGCCGGCGAATCGGGATTCAGAGTAGGTTATGAGTATTCAGTTCCTTTTGTTGGCATGACATAAAATAATGAGATTTAATCGACTAATATTTTCCGCTTAATAATTCTCCTCCAATAGCAGATTTCGCTTCAATACCTAATTTCTTCATGATTCAGTAAATTAATAACCAACGGTTTAGGATACTTTATAACCTTATGTTTTGAGTAGAAAAGATAATTGTTGTTTAGTTGTAAATGTTTGATTATAATGACATTGAAAAAGTGACTTCCTTGATTAGATGTAGGAGAAAAAGGTTTTGGGAAGTAACTTTATGTGCCTCAAATTTTTCCTGATTGTTTAATTTTAAAGATTAGCATTATGAGAAAAATTATTTTTTTAATCAGTTTTCTAGCCTCAATAATTGGCTTAGCTCAAGATGGGAGTTTGGATACGAGTTTTAAAGTTCAGGGAAGTATCAGTCCTGACGCAATTATAAAACTTCAATCTGATGGAAAGATCATAGTTGTGGAAAGATTTTATAATGGCGGAGATTTTGTCGAGGCTTCCAAAATAAGTCGATTAAATTCAAATGGTTCTGTTGATATGAGCTTTGCTACCGGTACAGGTATAAATCTTATTGGAGAGGTAAGGGCAGTAGTTATTCAATCTAATGGTAGGATTCTAATTGGTGGACGTTTTCGTAGAAATGCAGAGGAAACAAGTAATATTTATCTGGCCGGAATAAGTTCAAATGGTTCCTTAGATTTTATTCCTTTCGCTCCAGGTATAGATTTTGTTGAGTCTATTGCAGTTCAGCCTGATGGTAAAATTCTTGTCGGTGGATATTTTCCAAAATGGATTGCACGAATTAATCCACTTGGAGGATTAGATCCTTCCTTTAATTCTTCTCTTGATGATAACCTGGACTATGGTACGTCAATTTCAAACATTGTTTTAAGGCCTGATAATAAAATTTTAGCGATTGGTTATGTAACTATAGAGGGAGGACATGAGAGAAGGATTTTTAGTTTAAATTCAAATGGGGAATTGAATAACGATTTTCAAGAGCCTTCAAATATCGATTGGACATACGGAGATTTATGGAGACCTAAATTTTTGGCACTCGAAAAAAACGGTAATATTTTAATTGCATGGCCTTTCAGGGTTCTTTCAAATTCAGGTGATGAAATAGGATATAATTTTGTGCGATTGGATTCGAACGGAAATGTGATTACCGTGTTTCAACCTCTATCAGATGGTGCTTTATGTCTTCCTCATCCAGTCGGTTTACAGGAAGATGGTAAAATAATTATGGCTGGATCTACTTGTACCTATTATAACGGTTATAATTTTCGCGGAATTGCAAGGCTTAATATTGATGGGTCAATTGATGAAACATTTGATCCAAGAAGAGGGTTAAATGGTCATGTGGAGTGTGTTGCGATTCAACCCGATGGTAAAATATTAATTAGTGGGTATTTCACGGTATATAATGAGGTTCCGGTGAACCATATTATACGCCTTAACTCCACACGTCTTTCAAATTCCGAATTTAACAGTACAGCGATGAGGGTTTATCCGAATCCGGTTGCTGATAACCTGCATATACAACTTTCAGATAATTTGAACGGTGCTGATATAAGCGAACTTGAAATCTATGATATTACCATGAAAAAAATTGATTTCAATATGCCAAGTAAAGATGTGATCGATGTGAGCGATTTTTCAAGTGGGGTGTATCTGCTTAAAGTCAAAACCGATGATTCTATTTTCACATCTAGGTTTGTAAAAAATTAAAAACAAAAAAAAAGAGTTTCAATCGAAACTCTTTTTTTGTATTAATATTTTCCGCTTAACAATTCTCCTCCTATAGGGGCTTTAGCTTCAATACCCAATTTCTTCATCATTTCATATGTGGTACAAACCGCAGCAGAAATTACCGGAATTCCCACTTCTTTCTGAATTTGGTCTATTGCTTCCAAAGATGGCATCTGTACACAAGCGGATGCTACCAAAACATCAACTCCAGTTAAATCCAATCGTTTGTAGATTTCCAATAAATTCAATGGATTCTGAGCAGCCACTTCCAAATTATCAGGGATTTCCAATGCAATCGAATCAACTACTTCAAAACCTTGGTGCTCGATATAATCCACAACCAAGTCGGTAAGCGGACGCATGTATGGAGTAATAACAGATACCTTTTTCGCACCTAATACTTTCAATCCGTTTATCAATGCACCGGCACTGGTTACGATTGGAGTAGGGAAGTCGTTGGCGATGGTTTCCTGGTGTAAGTTTACTTCAGAAACACAGTGATAACCACGTCCCATGCTCATAATAGCCACCAAACATGCATAACCCATTACGTCTACATGCGCATCGGATAACTCCTGAGCACATTTTAAACTCATGGCATCCATTGCTTCCAATTCTTCTTTGGTTACTTTTTTCATTCTCATTCTACTTGAATGGAAAGTAAAACGCTCCGGTAAAATGGTCTCACGGGAACGGAAAATGGCAGGGATTTCGGTTTCCATCGTTACATTTGACGACGGTACAATTTGTCCTATTCTAAACTTTTTCATTTCTTATTTTTTTGAACCAGGGTAAAAAGCAATTCTAAAAAAGCTTTTTAAAATTGCTCTTTGTTCTTTACTCTATTATCTGATAATTATATTTCTTTAATCGTATTTACAATTGTTCCGATGCCTTCCACAGTAGCTTCCACCACGTCGCCGTTCCACATCCATTCCTGAGGATTTCTTCCTGCACCAACACCGGCTGGAGTTCCCGTAGCAATGATGTCACCTGGTTCTAAAGTGAAAACAGTACTTAAGTCATTAATTAAATCGTTGATGTTGAATAACATGAATTTTGTATTGGAATTTTGTTTTTCAACTCCGTTTAGTTTTAACGATAAATTCAGGTTGTGCGGATCTTGGATTTCGTCTTTAGTTACCAAAACCGGTCCCATCGGAGCGAAAGTATCCTGACCTTTGGAAACGATCCACTGTCCAGAACGGCGGCAATCTCTCGCAGAAATATCGTTAATCACGGTATAACCAAAAACATAATCCATAGCATTTTCTTTCGGAACATATTTTCCTTCTTTCCCGATAACTACTGCTAATTCAACTTCCCAGTCTAATTGTTGGGTTAGTCTTGGATTGTGTAAAATCTCCGTATTGGTAGCCGTAACCGTTGTTGGTGGTTTGGAGAAAATTACGGGTTGTTGTGGCAATTCGTTTGAAGTATCCAAAGTACGTGCACTTTCCGCTACGTGTTCTGTATAATTCAATCCGATTCCAATGATGTTTTTTCTCGGTTTTTCGATAGGCGCCAAAATCGTTACGTCATGCATTGGGAAAGAAATCATTTCAAAATCAATTTCTCTTGTATTTCCAATCATTTCATTGATTTCCGCAATAACTTCAAATCCCATGTCAATTAAGTCCAACATGTCGTCAGGAAGCGGGAAGTTATGAATTCCTCCAAAATCTTCCATATCCACCACGCGGTTATTGTGTATAAAACCTAATCTTGATTCAGACTCTTTTGTTTTGTATGTAAGTAGTTTCATTTTCTTTTAAGTTTCTGAGTAACTGAGTTACAAAGTTTTAATCTATTATCTATGTTCTATTTTCTTTCTTCTAAATTAATTCCTGGTGCCCATTGTTTTCGGTATATTCTCTGTCCTGATACAATCCCAATGATTCAATCACCGGTAAATCATTGAATGAGAATAAACAAGCATCATCCGTTTCTGATAAATTCACGTGTTCGTGCCAAGCCCATGACGGTACACAGAAAATATCTCTTTCTTTCCAGTCAAAACGCTTACCGTTAATGATGGTGTAACCGTGGCCTTTCGCACATTGGTATACGAACGAACCCGTATGTTTGTGAGCTTTTCCTTTAAAACCAGCCGGTAATAACTGCATCGATGCTCCCATGGTCTGCATTACATGTCCACCCGTTAATGGGTTGGAATACTGCATGATAATCCCGTCAAAAGGAGAGCCTTCATTTACTTTGGCAACTTCCAATAAAGCCGGATACACGTTTTTCCATGAATATTTGAATAATGGCGAATAGGCTTTGTTCCATTCTTTATCAGCAGGAATCAATCCTGTTCCGCCATAGGTCATCGGAGAGTGGTTGATAGGCGAGACCAAAGGTTGTTTTCCGTCAAAAACCGCATAATCATTAGCTTCCAGCGCATTTACCAACGGAATGTCCAAACCGTCCTGCCAAATGCATGTTTCCCCGTCTGCTTCTACACCGTGCTCATGCCAGGTCGAATTTGGCGTAATCACGAAATCGTTGACTTCCAGCATGATTTTATTACCATCCACTACAGTATAGCCTTTACTTCCTTCCATGATAAAACGTAGGGCAGAGGCTTTGTGACGGTGTGCCGATGTGCTTTCGCCCGGACGTGTAACCTGAATTCCTGTATACAACCATCCCACGGCAGCACTCACGTCTTTGCGTTTGTCGTTTACCAAATAAACCACACGACGGCCTGCCTGTTCCGGTGTAACCAATTCGGATGATTTTAAAACCAGTGAACGCAAATCTTCATATTTCCAAAGCATAGGAACAGAAGAGGAACGGGGTTCCCAAGGTTCTATATCATTGGCAACAGTCCATAGTGCTCCGGCACCAAGGTCTTCCAATTCTTTATAATAAGCTATTAGTTCCGGAGAGTCCTGAACTCGTGCACGGCCTATTACGTCATCTGAAAATTTATCTTCCATATTTTTTTTACTTTTTGAAGCGAATGGCTTGGGCATTTTTGCTGTCCATCCCTTCTGTACACTTTATCTTTTGTAAAATTCCTCCTGATCGTCAATAAAAGTAATCTTTCTCGTCGGTGATACATTCACACGTAAATCGAAAATGTCAAATCGGTTGTAATGTCCAAGAATATCGTGCATTTGCTTTGGTTGAATACATTTTGCCAAATCAATTTCAGCATAAGCGATTCCTTCCTCGTCAATTAACGGCTCTCCAATAACTGCTCCGTTCGGGCCCACAAATCCTGAGAAAGCTGAGTTTTTGCGTGTCAGCAATTCATCCACATTCGGAACATCATCACGCAATGCATCCATGATTTCCTGAGAAATCGTAGAACACGAAACAATGGTGAATAATTTTCCTTCGAAAGAATGTGCAGCTGCACGGATCTTAATTGCTTCAGCCATATTGTAGTCTGGTGGCGCAACCGGTAAGGAAATGTAATTCGCTATGTGAATCAATTCGCCTTGCGATAAAAGCGTAAAACGTGCTAACGTATTGGTGTTCTCACCACACGCCAACGTTCCGATCGGACCAATTTCAGTGTCATAAACTTTCAAAGATGAACCGTCTCCCGATGTCCAGGTTAGTTTCTCAGCCCATGTTGGAACTAACTTTCGGTGTCTTCCGATAAGCTTTCCGTTGTTGTCGATGATTAAGTTGGTGTTGTAAATCTCACCAAAACTTTTACCTCGCTCGTTAATCCCGATTACAATATGGATGTTATTGTCTTTAGCGGCCTGATATAATGGCTGCATGGCATCATCTTCAACAGCAACCGAATTTTTATATAATTCTTCATACCATTTGCTGCCCTGAACCGGAGTCATAATCCAGTTCCAGTATGGATAACCGGCAATGAATACTTCGGGAAATGCTATTAACTGCGCTCCGTTGCTGCTTGCTTCTTTAATGAAAGAAATCGCTTTTTCGACTGTTTTTTCTACATTTAGAAAAACGGGCGACGTCTGAACGGTTGCGGCTTTGAATTTTGAAAAATCCATTCTCAATTATGAGTTATAAGTTATAAATTATGAGTTTTAAACTGTTCTAAATCAATTACGAATTTAGATATTTTTTGCTTCATTTCTTCAGAGAAAGTCTCAGCAGAAATAGTATGGCGGTCTTCTGCGATTTTTACGTTAACTAAAGTCACTTCGCCTTCCAGACAGGTTTTTCCGTTTTCATCTTCAAATTTAAAACCGCATAGGAGGGAAGAATCCCCCATTCTTTTAACCCATAGTTTTTTGGTCAAAGTTTCGCCTAAACGGGCAGCTTTTTTGAACTGTACTTTTAAATCGACGGTCGGAATGCCGTTTGTCTCGTGCATTTTGGAAAATGGTCGGTCCAGTTCTTCTTCAAACCAGTCTTCCACGATGCCGTTAAGCATTTCCAGAAATCTTGGATAGAATACAATTCCCGCATAATCGATATGCTGGAAGCGGACTTTTTCTTGTTTTATAAAAGGTTGATTCATGATTTATATTTGAACAACTGTGTCACAAAAGTGATGAATTGTAATTTATGATTTTAGTTTAAAACGTTGTATTTTACCGGTTTCTGTTTTAGGCAATACATCCAGGAAGTTAATCACTCTTGGATATTTGTATGGAGCAGCTACTTCCTTGAACCACTGCTGAATATCTTTAGCCAATTGATCTGTTGCTTTATCTTTTTCCTTAAGAACGATATTGGCGCAAACCAACATTCCGCGCTCTTCATCAGGCAAACCGACAACGGCACATTCAAGAATTTCTTCGTGTGTCAAAAGTACGCTTTCCACCTCAATAGCAGCAATGTTATAACCGGAAGAAATAATCATGTCATCTCCTCGTGCTACAAACCAGAAATAGCCGTTTTCGTCCTCACGAAAAATATCACCGGTAATATTCCAGCCATTTTCAACATAGTCACGTTGTTTTTCTTCACGATTCAGGTATTTGCAGCCTGTAATGCCGCGAACAGCTAAGCGACCAGGTTCGTTTTTAGGAAGTTCGTTTCCTTTTAAATCAACGATTTTTGCTTCATATCCGCTTACCGGAATTCCTGTTGCTCCGGGCACCATGTTTTCTTCGTTGGAAGAAATGAAAATATGCAGCATTTCAGTGGCACCGATGCCGTCAATGATTTTTAGTCCGGTTTCATGGTACCAGTCTTCCCACACTTTTAAGGGCAATGTTTCTCCCGCCGATACACACTTACGAAGGCTGGAGATATCATAATCGTTAACTTTTGTAGTGATTACGCGCCAAGCTGTCGGAGCAGTAAAGCAGATGGAAACTTTGTGTTTCTGTATAGCTTCTAAAAGCAAATCCGGAGTTGGCTTTTCGATTAAGAACGTTGAAGCACCGTAATACATTGGGAACAGCACTAATCCTCCTAAACCGAAGGTAAATCCTAATGGAGGACTTCCCGTAAAAACATCATCCTTATTCGGTTGAAGGGAAAAGGCCGGGAATGCTTCGCAGATATTCAAAATGTCTTTATGATAATGCGCAGTCATTTTAGGTAAACCGGTTGTCCCTGAAGTAAAACCGATCAGCGCAATACTGTCTGATTTCGAGTGGTAATTATCGAAAGTTTTTGGTTTGCCCTGCATAAGGGTTTCCAAATCAGAATTGTTGTAATAGCTTACTTTTTTTATGAAAGGAGACTTAACCAATTGCATTTCTTCTGCCAGTGAACTGTCACAAAAAGCATGTGAGATTTCAGCGCAATCAATAATTGTCGTTAATTCTTTAGAACGCAATAAAGGCATTGTTGCCACAACGATCCCACCAGCTTTAAGGATGGCAAACCAGCAGGCTACCATCATAGGGTTGTTGGCAGAACGGATCAGAACACGGTTTCCGGATTTTAAACCTAAATCTTCAACTAAAACATGTGCAATCTGATTTGCTTTTTCAAATAGGTCGTTGTATGTCCATTTTTCTTCAAAAGTCTGGATACAAACAGCGTCTCCATTACCATTCTTAATATGGGAATCCAATAAACGGTCAACGCAGTTTAGCATTTCCGGATGTTGGAATTGGGGTAAATCTAAAAAATTATATTCCGGTTGTAGATCCGGAGTTGGTAAGCTTTCGTGAGCGAAATTGTCTTCGTAATGCTTCATTTTTATTTATCGTACTGAAACTTAGTAGTTAATCTATTTAGTTGTGTTGGTTTTAATTTTTTAAAAACTGTTTTAAGGCATTAAAGTAGGCTTCTTTGGAATCTAACCACCCATAATGGCCGCAATTTGGCAAAGTGACCAATTTTGAATTAGGAAACGATGCTGCTATTTCCTTAGCGGTATCAATGCTGATAATGTCATTTTCTCCCTGAAGTATCAAAACCGGATTTTGAAAATTTTTGAATTTTCCAGAACAATCGAAATTGTTGTTAATCAGACTTTGAAAAACAATATTGTTGACATCAAAATTCACCTGAATAAGTCTTTCGGAAATTATAGCGGAATTCTTTTTATTATAAACATAAGCATTGGCTAAATATTTTGCTCTCAGTTTTTTGGTTTCCAACGAATTATCGCCTTTATCCATTTTGTTTTGATAGTAATCTACACTGTCTTTTTGGGTTTTCGTCAAATTGGCATTGATGCGGTCCTGAGCATATCTTGTAAAATTCATATTTATTCCGCCTGATGAAGAAAAAATCAATTTATCAATATTATGTGGATGCTTAGTCGCATAATAGGCTGCTAACATGCCTCCGAATGAATGTCCTAAAATTGTCCATTTCTCTATTTTGAGATGTTTTCTCAGGTTTTCCATATCGTCAGCCATTAAATCCATGGAAATCGTTTCGTTGTCTATTTTATCAACAGTCGATTTTCCTGTGCCTCTCTGATCGTAAATTATGGTTTGGAAACCAATTTTTGAAATTTCATCGGCAACATATCCAAAACCTTCGCAATTCATGCCTGGTCCGCCATTGATGATTAAAATAGGTTTTCCTGATCCAAAAGTCTTGTAATGTAACTTTGAATATCCGCTGGTAATAACATTCTCGCTTTTCTGAGAGAAAACAGAAAAATGAATTAAAAAAAGAAATATGTAAAATATCTTTTTCATTTAGTTTTTCTTGTGACTTTCAGGTTTTAATGCTTTTTTCATGCCTTCGGCTGTTTTTCGTTCCGAAGCTTTTAAAGGGTACAAGTGTGAAGTACCTGCCATATATTGTTTTGGGATGTCAGTCGGTTGGAAATTTTCATAGGCCTGAACGTTTCTTACGAAAAAAGGATCCAGTAGTAAAGGTCGGCCTAAAGAAACTAAATCAGCTCTACCGTTTAATATAATTGTATTAATTTGGTCGATATCCTGAATATAGCCTGCGGTCATCGTTGGGACGTGAGCGCTGTTTCGAACCATATCGGAGAAAGGCGTCTGCCACATTCTGCCTGTTTGCGGTTGTTGTTCGGCTACTGTATTTCCTGTGGAAACACTGATGATATCCGCTCCGGCATTTTTGAATGCTTCGGCAATTGTGATGACATCTTCTTCTGAAATTCCGTTCTCTACCCAATCCGTAGCAGAAATTCTCACCGACATCGGTTTATCTTGTGAAAACACGTTTCTCATTTCGGTGAAAACACGAATAGGGAACTTCAATCTGTTTTCGATAGTACCACCAAACTCATCAGTTCGAAGGTTTGTTAACGGAGAAAGGAATGAAGCTAACAAGAATCCGTGATGTGCTTGTAATTCAATTATATCAAATCCGGCCTCATCAGCATTTTTAGTTGCCTGAACAAATTGAGAAACAATATTGTCCATGTCTGCTAAAGTCATTTCTCTCGGAGTGGCCATTCCTTCTTTGAATGGAATTGGTGATGCTGAAAGTAATTCCCATTGCGGGTCTAAAGGTTTTCCGCCTTCCCAAGGTTTTGTCATTGCACCTTTTCTTCCGGAATGTCCTAACTGAATACCGATTTTTGTTAGTGTGTTTTTGTGAATAAAATCAGTTATCCTTTTCCAGTTAACCACTTGTTCTTTAGTGTAAATGCCGGTGCATCCTAAAGTAATTCTTCCGGTTTCTGAAACTGCTGTTTTTTCAGTGAAAATCAATCCAAGTCCGCCCAATGCACGTGTGGTGTAGTGTGAAAAATGCCAGTCGTTAACCAAGCCGTTTTCGGCAGAATACTGTCCCATTGGCGACATTACGATTCTGTTTTGCAACGTCATTTTACGGAGTGTAAAAGGAGTAAAGGCAGCAGGAGTCTTTTTATTTTCGGTTTTGTTGATTGTATTAAATTCGTTTAAAACCTTTTCAGTAAAAGAAGCGTCACGCAGCTGAAGGTTTTCATAAGTCACTTTTTTAGCGCGAGTCATTACACCAAAAGCAAACTGATAAAAAGGGTGCTGCATGTGTCTGTCCATATGTTCAAACCAATCCAACGAAACTTTTGCAGCGTATTGAATCATCTCAACACGGTTTCTTCTTGCTTTTTCATAATAGGAAAAGGCAGTCTGAATATCATTTGGATTTGTAACAACCGCGTCGGAAAGAGCAATAGCACATTCCATAGCCAGTTTTGTTCCTGAACCGATAGAGTAGTGGGCTGTAGCTTTAGAATCTCCCAGTAAAACTATATTGTTATGGTGCCATTTTTCGTTGGTTACATGCGGGAATTGGCGCCAATGTGATTTATTTGTAATTAGTGGGTGTCCATCAAGTTCTTCTTTGAATAACTCGGTCAGTTTTGCAACTGTATCGGCTTCATTTTCCACTTCAAACCCTGCTTTTTTCCATGTTTCATCAGAACATTCGAAAATCCACGTACTCATTCCTGTCTCATATTGGTAGGTGTGTGCCGCGATTGTTCCGTAAGGAGTCGTTCTGAAGAAGTAGGTAAATGCGTCTAACGGTTTTGTAGAACCCAGCCAAACGAAACGGTTTTTCTGTAATTCTACCTTAGTTCCGAATTCGTCTGCATATTGAGTACGGATAGCACTACCGATTCCGTCGGCTGCCAAAATTATGTCGCTGTCTTTGAATTGTGAAAGATCATCTATATTTTGTTCGAAGTGAAGATTTACACCTTCTTCAAGACAACGTTGCTGTAATAATTGAAGCAATGTCTTGCGGGAACAACCGCAAAATCCGTTTCCTGAAGCGTTAACGGTTTCTCCGTTTCTTGCTACTATAATGTCATCCCAATAAGCAAATTTACTTCGGATTAATTCATAAGATTTTGTATCACGTGTTAAAAATTCACCTAAAGTTTCATCGGAAAAAACAACTCCGAAACCAAAACTATCATCGGCTTTATTACGCTCGTAAACATTAATTTCGCAATGAGGCATTGCTTTTTTTGTAAGGATAGAAAAGTAAAGTCCGCCAGGACCA
Source organism: Flavobacterium enshiense DK69 (assembly GCF_000498495.1). Lineage (GTDB taxonomy): Bacteria > Bacteroidota > Bacteroidia > Flavobacteriales > Flavobacteriaceae > Flavobacterium > Flavobacterium enshiense. The sequence continues at coordinate 192,701 of NZ_AVCS01000004.1, forward strand.
CCACCTATAACTGTTATTTTCATATTTTAATTTAACGTGGCAAGATGATCAGACCACGGTTTATTTATTATGTATTCTTTAAAATGAATGGTGTAAATATCAAATTTATTTTTTCATGAAATCGAATGCTCCTTTTCTCAGATTGATTCCGTATTCCAGATAAGCTTTTAAACAAGCCAGGAAATTTGACCAGCCAAATGAATTTCCGGATAACCATTGCAGGCCGGTTTCATCATTGTTCATGCTTTTTTCAGAAATGGAAACCAATGTTGTGTTGTTCTCCCTTTCAGTTAAAGTCATTTCGACTAATAATTCGGCTCCGCTGCTTTCCCAGTAGTATGAAACGTACTTGTCTTTTTCAACTTTACCGACACGAACCGGGCATTCGAAATCAAACTCGGGAAATTTCCAGATCAGTTTTTTGCCTTCTTCCATCATTCCGGTACTTTCGGAGATGAAATAATTAGTCATTTTTTCGGGATTTACGATGGCTTCAAAAACCTCATTAACCGGTTTTCCGATTTGCATGGCAACGTTGATTTCTAATTTTTCTGGTGTCATCAGCTTATGTTCTTTTGATTGAAAAAATCTCTCCTAATTTACTATAATTAGAACCTGCCAAACGTGCGACAGGCTTATAAGTTTCCATGTTGATTTTGAAATCGTCCAATAAAACACTTTCATCTATGTGAAACATTACAACACGTCCTACAATTATTGTGGCGCCACCATGTCTGTTATCCTCTAAAGTGTAATGATGAACCAATTCACATTCCATGTTTATCGGACTTTCTTTTACTCTTGGTGCTTTTACTTTTAGCGATGGAGCAGGAGTAAGACCAGCCAGTTCAAATTCGTTAACATGTGACTCTACCGACTGTGAAGTGATATTCATCTGCTCCACGATTTCTTCCACAACCATATTTACTACAAACTGTTTTGTAGCCAAAATATTATTCAAAGTATCTTTGTTGGAATTGTTGGGACGGACCGTTGAAAATATCACATGTGGCGGATCTTCGCCTACAGCGTTGAAGAAGGAAAACGGGGCTAAATTCAAAATACCGTCTTCACTAATGCTTGAAATCCAACCTATTGGCCTCGGAATCACAGCTCCGGTCAATAACTTATAGGTGGCCTTCTGGTCAATTATTTCAGGGTCAAAGTGCATTTTGTGATGTTTGTACAAATAAAATAAATTATTTGTAATTACAATGCATTGGCTTTGATTAAATAATTAAAGAAATTTTGTATTTTAGTTACAAATCTTACGTATGGTAAAGACAGATACTAAAGGAATTTGGAAGGTTATTTCGGCTTCATCGATGGGCACATTGATCGAATGGTATGATTTTTACATTTTCGGAAGTCTGGCTGTTGTTATCTCAACGAAATTTTTCCCTTCAGGTAATCCCACAGCGGCTTTTTTGTCGACGTTGGCCACATTTGCCGCAGGTTTTGTCGTGAGGCCTTTCGGAGCTTTGTTTTTTGGCCGGCTTGGAGATTTGATTGGCCGGAAATATACTTTCATGGCAACCCTCTTGCTTATGGGTGGCGCTACATTTTTAATTGGCTGTATTCCCAGTTATGAAACGATTGGTTTTGTCGCACCGTTGTTGGTACTTGTTCTAAGACTTTTACAGGGTTTGGCACTTGGGGGAGAGTATGGAGGCGCTGCAACTTATGTGGCTGAGCATGCTCCGGAACATCAGAGAGGATATTGGACTTCATGGATTCAAACCACCGCCACTGCCGGTCTTTTTGTTTCCCTTATGGTAATTCTCATAACTCGTTCCCTGCTCTCAGAAGAAGCTTTTGATACTTGGGGATGGCGCGTTCCTTTCTGGATTTCTATCATAATGGTTTATGTTTCTTATCTCATTCGAAAGAGAATGAGTGAATCACCTGAATTTGCAAAGGCAAAAGCAGATGGAAAAACGAGTAAAAATCCGTTAAAGGAAAGTTTCGGACACAAATACAATCTAAAATTTGTGCTTTTGGCACTGTTTGGTGCAACAATGGGACAAGGAGTTGTTTGGTATACCGGACAATTTTACGCCATGAGTTTTATGAAAACGGTCATGAATTTAGAGACTTCTCAAGTTGATACATTACTCGGTATTGCTTTGGTTATGGGAACACCTTTCTTTGTTTTCTTCGGATGGCTGAGTGATAAAATAGGAAGGAAAAAAATCATGATAGCCGGAATGTTTTTGGCGGTGTTGCTGTATCGTCCGATATACAAAACGATGTATGAAACTGCTGATGTAAGCAGTAAAACTGTTGCAAAAACAGAAAGTTCCGCAGATTTAGACAGAGAAAAGAATATTTCAACTGCTACTTTTCATTACAGTTTCACCGACGGTTCTAAAGCGACAAAAATAATTTCAACAGATTTAAATAAAATGCCCTTTGCTCCCGAAACTAAATCAACCATAATTACGCTTTCTCCAAATGATAAATGGCTTTTGGTTTTTCTGGTTTGGGTACAGGTTCTTTTTGTAACTATGGTTTATGGTCCGATTGCTGCTTTCTTAGTGGAATTGTTTCCTACTAGAATCCGCTATACGTCGATGTCATTGCCATACCATGTTGGTAACGGGATTTTTGGAGGATTACTGCCTGCGATTTCGACTTATCTGGTAACAAATGCGAAAGAAAACGGGGATCCTGAATTTTATCTTGAAGGATTGTGGTATCCTATTATAGTGGCTTCTTTAAGTATGGTAATCGGAATGATTTACTTGGATCACAAAAAAAGGAATTAATGCACGAAAACATGAATTTTATAAAACGTTTACTAGGTTTGATCTGCATATTACTGTCAGTAGCAGCGGCTTATTTCTGTATAATGCATTTCGGATTGCCTAAATTTAATTCGGGCAAGCAGGATGATTTGGTTTTCGGGATAATAATTTTATTTATATTAACACCTTTAATAGTTTCAGGTTTGGCAATTTTCGGTTACTTTGCATTAAACGGTGAATACGACAAAAACAAAATGTAATTTTTATGAGCTACTACAAGATAAACAACCTTGAGCAATACTTTAAGCATTATAATAAATCCATTCGCGAGCCTCGTAAATTTTGGGGTAAAATAGCCGAAGAAAACTTTGTATGGTATCAGGCGTGGGACAAAGTGGTGGATTTCAATATGGGAGAAGCCGATGTAAAATGGTTCGTTAACGCTAAAGTAAATATTACCAAAAATTGTATAGATAGACACTTGGCCAAACGAGGTGAAAAAACAGCCATTATTTTCGAGCCGAATGATCCTAACGAGGAAACGCTTCATATTTCCTATAATGATTTGTATAGCCGTGTTGCAAAGATGGCCAATGTTCTTCGCGAGCAGGGAATTAAAAAAGGGGACAGGGTTTGTATTTATTTGCCGATGATACCAGAATTAGCGGTCGCTATATTAGCCTGTGCCCGAATCGGAGCAATTCATTCTGTGATTTTTGCCGGATTTTCTGCTTCTGCAGTAACTTCCAGAATTAATGATTGCGAATGTAAAATGGTAATCACCTCCGATGGTGGTTTCCGTGGAAACAAAACCGTTGATTTAAAAGGAATTATTGATGAAGCATTGGAGAAATGTCCAACGGTGGAAAAAGTACTGGTCGTGAAAAGAACTCATACCGCCGTAAGTATGAAAGAGGGGAGGGATTATTGGTTACAGCCTCTTTTGTATGATGCTATTCCGAATAATGTTGCTGAAATAATGGATGCCGAAGACCCGCTGTTTATCCTTTATACATCCGGTTCTACCGGAAAACCGAAAGGAATGTTGCACACCACCGCAGGCTATATGGTACAGACAGCTTATACTTTTAAGAATATATTCAATCATGAAGATAATGATGTTTTTTGGTGTACAGCAGATATCGGTTGGATTACCGGACATTCTTATATTTTATATGGTCCGTTACTGAACGGAGCTACCACGGTCTTATTTGAAGGCATCCCGTCATATCCTGATTTTGGACGTTTTTGGGAAGTGATTGATAAACATCAGGTTACGCAATTTTATACTGCTCCAACAGCAATTCGTTCTTTGGCAAAAGAAAGTGATGAATGGGTTGACAAATACGATTTGACTTCGTTAAAAGTAATTGGTTCAGTGGGAGAACCTATTAACGAAGAAGCATGGCACTGGTATAATGATCATGTCGGAAAGAAAAAATGCCCGATTGTGGATACCTGGTGGCAAACCGAAACCGGAAGTATCATGATTTCGCCGGTTCCGTTTGTAACACCAACAAAACCAACATATGCCACTTTACCGTTACCGGGAATCCAGCCGGTTTTAATGGATGAATTACGCAATGAAATTGAAGGAAATCAGGTAGTGGGGAGTTTGTGCATCAAATTTCCATGGCCGTCTATGGCAAGAACTATTTGGGGAGACCATCAGCGCTATAAGGACACGTATTTCTCAGCTTTTCCTGGGAAATATTTTACTGGAGACGGCGCGCTTCGTGATGAAGTAGGTTATTACAGAATAACGGGAAGGGTAGATGATGTCGTAATTGTTTCCGGACATAATTTAGGAACTGCTCCAATTGAAGATGCCATCAATGAGCATCCGGCGGTAGCAGAGTCTGCGATAGTTGGTTTCCCTCACGATATTAAAGGAAACGCACTTTACGGATTTATCATACTGAAAGAAATAGGAGAATATCGTGACCGCGATAATTTAACGAAAGAAATAAATGAGCACGTTTCAAGCCACATCGGACCAATAGCGAAACTGGATAAGATTCAGTTTGTAAGTGGTTTGCCAAAAACCCGTTCAGGAAAAATAATGAGACGAATTTTGCGCAAGATTGCCGAAGGTGATTTTAGTAATTTTGGAGATACATCAACATTGCTGAATCCTGAAATTGTAGATGAAATTAAAGATAACAAAATTTAAAACGATAAAAGCCCTGAAATTCAGGGCTTTTTTATTACTTCATTTTCAATTTCTTTTTAAGTTTTAAAAACAGAAGCGCTGTTATATAAGCATCGTTTGAAGCAGTGTGACGATGACTTTTTCTGATTTTAAACAAATCGCATAATTCTTCTAATGTATGATGCTCGTCTTCTGGAAGATTTTTGAAACGCTGGTACATTACGTTGATATCCAGTATGTTGTTTTTTATTTTTCCGAGATTCATTCGCTTTAACGCCTGATTAATCATCTCAATATCCAAATTTGTACTATGGCCTACAAGTGTTGCGTTTTTAATGTGTCCTAAGAATTGGATCATCGCTTCAGTTTCGGAAACTGCTTCATTCGAATGCGACTTAAAGAGTTTTTCTACGGCTTCATTTTGGCGTTTATCATTTTTATTTTCGATAAAAATCTCAAAGAAGTCGTTTATTTCTATCTGATCATTTGTAATTCCGATACAGCCGATAGATAAAATAGTGTCCTTTTTCCAGTCCAGACCCGTTCGTTCACAATCGAAAATAACATAACGTGTTGGAGTATTGGTAATTTCTTTTTCGAAATTATCCAAATACACTTTCCAAAATGTTGGATCTCCTTTGCCTTTTAACCAATCCAGCATAGTTTTATGTAAAATAAGTTAATTGAAAACGGTTTTTAATTAAATCCTGAATATCGTTGATAGGCTGAAAACAGTTTTTTAGTTTTACTTTGTCAACTTTGGTCAGTTCTTCTATGTTAAGATAACTTCCGTTGGAATCCGTTTTTAGTCCGTCTTCCGTTCTGAACCAGTGCAATATATGAAAAGCTTCGGCACATTCAAGATACAAATCGGCATTTTGAGGTTCTAAATCGGCTAACTTTTTAAAACGCTGATATGTATTGGTGATTCCTTTAATGCCTTTACTGATAGCTAGAACGCGGGCAGCATCTACTAAAGGAGTGATTGCTCTGTTCTTAATATCAAAAGTATCTTTATGCTCTTCGTCCTGTTCAACCAAAAATTGACGGAAAAATCCAAGCGGAGCAGGCTTTTTGATTGCATCAGTAGCTAGAAATGCATAAAACAACTGATTGTTTGCTGCTTTGGAAAAAATATCCTCCGTTAATGCTTTTTCTAAAAATGGATCGCCATAGATAAAGCTATAATCAAAGAAAATAGAACTTCTGTGAATCCCTTTTTCACCTGGAGTATTTATCCAGGTGTTATATTGTTTTATCCAGTCTGTCAATGATTTACACCACAATTCATTATTGGCATTCAGACCTTGTTCGCTTTTTTCGTAACCTATTTTTTCGAATGTTTCCAAAACACGTTCTGCCAATCTCAGAAAGTATTTTTTTACCTGATCGTATTGTTCGGCAGGGACATCTTCAAAAATCAATGAATTATTTACATCAGTTAATAAAAGCTGCTCTTTTCTTCCCTGACTGCCTAGGTTAAACCATGCAAAACGAACAGGAGGAGGGGTGCCCTCTTTTTCAATAGCCAGGGTAATGGCTCTTTTGGTTATCGCGATGGTAATCTCGGATGCCACATTGGTGATATGAGAAATTGGGATGTTCCTGTCAATTGAGTTCTGGATAAGGTCGGTTAGCTTATCGCGTACAATCTTTAGGTCTTTGGATCGTTCAGCGCGTTTTATCTGTTTTAAAAGAACTCCCGGATTGTTTGCCTGAGCAGCAACAACATGATGTTCGGAAATAATCCCTGAAATTGTACTTTTTTCAGTTCCGTCGCGGGTAACACACAAATAGGGAACATTATGTTTAAGCATCATCATTTGAGCTTCGGCAATAGAAATATCTTCAGGAACAGTTACAACTGGTACCGTCATTATTTTATCCACGGTCACATTAATCGGAAATAGACCTGTTGCTATTTTTGAACTTAAATCGTTATCGGTTACAATTCCGATGGGCATTTGGTTTTCCTGGATAATCACGCTTCCAATTTGTCTGCTTGCCATAGTTTGGGCAACATGTTTTACTATATCATTAGGACTGGCAGTAATTGGTTTCTTAGTATACTTAATAGGCTGAAAATATTGAATATCTGTGGCAGTTTGCTCGTTAAAAATAACATTTTCAGAAATCAATTTTCCTCTATGATCTTTATCATACGGATTTCGGGTGTTGGATGCAAAACTCTCCAAAAGAAAGCTTAATACGCTGCTGTTTCCAGTTACATAAGGTTTGAAAACTTCAATAGGAATTGCATAAATGATAGAGTCCTCCCTTGATTTTGCTGTCATCAAGTAATTGTTTTTAGCGAAAAAAGGACGTAATCCTAATATGTCGCCTTCATCACATTTGTCAATCAGGGTTTCTTCAGCATCAGAGATTACAGAAAGGCCAATTGCTCCGGAAGCTACTACATAAAAGGAGTCGTGCGTTGGATCCCCGATTTTAAACAAAATCTGATTTTTTTCCAGATACAGCACTTTTACCTGTTCGGAAATTGCTACAAGTTCATGATACGTCAGGCTTGTAAACGGCGGATAATGTTTTAAAAAGTCGGCAATTCGTTCTGCAATTGGGTTTCTCATATCAAATTATAATATTTAATGACTCATTTCTAACTAAATAACATGTAAGAAATTGGCCATAGTATAATGGATAATAATTCTCTAAATATACTAAAAAATAGTAGACTTCAAAAGGAGGGAAAGTTAAACTTTAATAAGCATATAATTGTGAAATCGTTATTATGATAACAGCCATCACTGCACAAGCGATTCCTAAGTAATTTATCCGAGTGATTTTTTCGTTAAAGACGGTGACACCGATTAAAGTTCCGATACTGATTACTCCAAAATTCATTGCTGCGAAAACAGTTGAAGGGTTGTTTGCCAGTGCTTTATGTGCTTTCAAATAAAAAAGGATATTCCCGAAATTAAAAATTCCTAATACAATCCCGAATAAAAAACTCTGCCAGGTTAAATTTCGTTTATTGAAGATCAGATAATAAAGCGTTATTAAAGAGGCAATGCAAAATGCTCCGCAAAAGATGATAAATAAAGACGTGGTAAACGGGATTTCACTGTAAAGTGCTATTTGCTTGAAAAGGACATCAATTATTCCGAAACCGAATAAAACAAACAACGGATAAATCCAGCTGTTATTTTCGTTTGTTGATTCAGATTTACGGTTTAGCGTTAAAAATATTGCCATAAAACCGATTGTAAGTCCGAAAAATTTAAATAAGCTGATATTTTCGCCAAAAATGAAATACGATGCCAATATTGGAATAAATAATGACAAACGCTGAGCGATCTCAGTTTTTACAATTCCGATATTTTTGACGGATTCGGCCAAAAAAAGAAATATTACCGGCAGTAATATGGATAAAGGAAAATAAAATTTCCATGGCACCGAATTATTCAAAATTTTGAAGTCAGGAGAAAATGTCAGATAGCAAAGAGATAATGCTGCTAAATAATTCCAGTTAATACTTTGTTGAATATTGATTTCGTAACGTCTGGCTATTTTCAGGAGTATAGCAACAGAAATACTGCAACAAACACTTAAGAGTATGTATAACATATGATGGGGGAAGTTGTTATAAGGGCAAAGTTAGAAAGATTTGATAATTGCACATATATATAGATTGTATAATTTTCTATTTTACATAATGTATATTATAGTTCAAATGTAAAACGTCCTAATTTTCAAAAACAAAATTTTTCAATATTATAGCTTTTTCCCTGTCTGTCAATAATAAGTATTCCAATGCGTACCTTTTTTCTTTATCAAATATGTATTTTTTTAAATCCAATTAGGAATTAGTAAATATGCTTAAAAATAAAAAATCCCGGCTTATTGCGGGATCTTATATGTTTCTTCATAAACTTTTTTTGAACCATCGTAATAAACTAAGGTTTTATTTTCTTTACTTATAATTTTATCAGTTCTAATAAAATGATTTGCAAAAACCTCAATAACTGCATCTAAAGACAAAGCATTTCCAATTGAATATGACAAATAAAATTTCCCCTCCTTAAATGTAAAACTGTAATAAGTATATTCATCATTACTTTGAGCAGGCAAAAATTCCGCGTATCCTTGCTTAGTTTTTTCATCCACTAATTCCTTTACCTTATACGATTTTTGAATATCAGGATAAAACTTACGCATGTTTTCCAGTGACTCAAACAACTTAATGTTAATATCTACAGCTTTACCATCTTGCGAAAATGATAACAGCGGGAACAACAAAACGCATAATAAAGTAATTTTTTTCATAATTTCTATTTGGTTTAATATCTAAAAATAAGAATTTGAAAAATGATTAAAAAAAATTATTCCCAATAGGCCATTAATTTCACAATAAAAAAAAAGATGTAAATAATCACTATTTATAATATTATCACGACGCTCATTTGTTTGCCGAACTTAGTTAAATATAATCCCAATAATCGAATCCGCCCTAGATTCCGATTTAATATTTCCTTTTGCCTCTGGTAGTAATAAATATTTATATATGAATACAGACATGTAACTAATTGTAGTTCAAATGGTTGATATTAAAAAAAGCAGAGAAAATTGGTCAAAAAAACATGCATTTCATCGATGAAAAAAATCACTTTATCGATATTTGACAAAATTAAGTTCTAATCTTGCTATTATTCCTACTTAAATAATTGTAAATTAATTAGTTGTGATTTTTTTTAAAAAATTAAAATTACTATTTCTAAGTCTTTTCTTATAGTAAAATTCCAATTCTATGGAGTTAATCTTACTAATAAAGTTAAATTATGCATTTTGGCGATAAAAAGTGCATTTTAACGATAAAATAATTTTTTTATTCGAAAGCTAACTGATAGATTTGCAACGAGTTACAATTTAAATGTCACTCAGAAGTAATTAACAAAACAACTAAAAGAAAGATTTATGAAGAAGACAATTTTAACCTTGACTTTACTTTTATCAGTTTTAAGTTTTGCCCAAACTACAACTAACGTAACCTACACAGGATCATCTGAAAACTTCGCTAATCCTGAGCGTGGTTTTTATCACCACACAGGAACTCACTCTACAGGTTATTCCAGTTTAAGTCAGTCTACATTGACAAACTACAGAAATAACGAAAAGATTACCCTGATTCTTAGACTATTCTATTTGGAGAATTTCAGAAACGGTCCTATCTCACAGGATTATCTGACTAAGATGCAGGCAGATTTTAATGCCATCAGAAATGCAGGTATGAAAGCTATCGTACGTTTTGCTTATTCAGATGACGAAGCACCAGGACAAAGAGATGCTTCTAAAGCGCAGATATTAGCTCATATCGAACAGGTTAAACCTATTTTACAGAATAACGCCGATGTTATAGCTGTTATGCAGGCCGGATTTATCGGGTCTTGGGGAGAATGGTACTACACCGATCATTTCGGGATGTCGCCTACTTCTACTGATTATGCTAACAGAAAAGAGGTTGTTGACGCTATCTTAAACGCATTGCCATCTTCAAGAATGGTACAGATCAGAACCCCTAAATTGAAACAAAAGACATATTTAACCACTGCAGCATTGACGCAAAACCAGGCTTTTAACGGTTCGACTCTTTCCAGAATAGGACACCACAATGACTGTTTCTTATCAAGCTCTACGGATTACGGAACATATAGCAATACATCTACTGAATATCCTTATTTGGAGCAAGAAACTAAATTTACAGCTATGGGTGGAGAAACTTGTTCGGTGAACTTGCCTCGTTCAGGTTGTGGTACAGGTATGCAGGAAATGCAGAAATTCCACTGGTCATATTTGAATACAGATTATAATCAATCAGTAATTAGTGGTTTTTCATCTGAAGGATGTTTACCTGAAATTAAAAATAAATTGGGATACCGTTTTGAATTGGTTAATGGTGCTTTCCCTCAGGCAGCGAATGTTGGTGGATCTATGGTTGTGAATTTCAAAGTTAAAAACTCAGGTTTCGCAACACCATACAACCAAAGAACAGCGTATATCGTTTTCAAAAATACAGTGACTGGTGATGTTTTCACAAAAGCGTTGGCTACAGATCCAAGATTATGGACAAGTCAGGCAGAAACAACTATTAATGAAACAATTACATTGCCTACAAACATTGTTCAAGGTACTTATAAATTGTACTTACATATGCCAGATGCAGCATCGGGATTAAGTTCTCGTCCAGAATACGCAATCAGAATGGCAAATGCTAATACATGGGAAGCATCTACAGGATATAACAATCTTAATGCTACCGTGAATGTTGGAACAACACTTGGATCTGGCGATACAACTACAACAGTTAACGCAACAGTTTACCCAATTCCTGCAAACAACGAAATATTTGTTGAATTGGAAAGTGTAGATCAGTATGCAATTGGGATGTACAATTCATTAGGACAAAAAGTAAATGTAAACACTACAGTGGCAGCAAATAAATTAACTGTTGATACTGAAAGTTTGAGCGATGGTGTATACTACATCAAAATTTCAAATAATAGTCAAAAAAATGATACCAGACGTGTGGTAGTAAAACACTAAACCTTTCATATTTTTTTATTAGTTGATTGAGAAATGGGGATTGTTGAAAAACGGTCCCTATTTTTTTTGCTTTTGTTTCAAATTGTACTTCACACCCAACTGCAATGCATTTGAATAAAATTTATCCTGAAGATAAAATTCAAATATTGCTGAAATCACTGTATAATCAAAAATCTGATAGTTGAGATTACCAATAAAACGAGTGAATTCATCGGCATAATCATCATAAAACCAACCTCCTTCTACCTTCATGTTAAAGTCGTTATCCGAATTTCCGATGGAATAGCCCAGTCCCCCACCAATAAAAAAACGTTCATCTATCATCCAATACGGATAACCAGTAGATAGCGGAATAGTTGATTCTCCTAAAGAAGCCTGTGTTCTCGTAGATTCCACAAAAGGCTGGAATCTGTGTTTTTTTTGCATCCAACGGTCAAAGATTACTTTTCCGGTTATACTTCCTTCATAAGATTCATCGACATAAAAATCTTCATTAAGTTTTTCGCTTTTAGTGTAGTAATTACCTTCAAGCGATAAACTCGTATTGAAATATTTGAAAAAGCGATAATCCTGGTAAAGATTCAACTGAAAACGGTAAATACTTTTACTGTATGATGGTCCATTTTCAGCTGGCGCTATATTGAGTTCGGCCGAAGAATAGCTATTGTTTTTTGAATAATTGGCACCGGCACCAAACTGAAAAAAAGATTTTTCAAGTAGGCTGTATTCATAGCGGATATTTGACCAGTACTGCAGTTTTTCAAAGGCCTTAGGATTATTAAACTGATATTGAAAACCGAATACATCATGCGTTTTATTATCATCGTAATCAGGAACTTCATATTCAACCCGGTACATTGAACTGTAGGTAAATCCAAAGCCATGCAAATTCTTCTTTTTATCATGAACGTTATAGGATAACACATTTTCAAATGCAGAAAGTTTATCCTTATTCGTTTGCATTTCGGTATCATAATTAATGAAATTCCCGTATTCCCTGCGATTTGTTTTAATCACATTTTGGAGTACATCTTTATAAAATAACCTCTGATAGTTTTCCACCAGATAATTTTGAAGTTCGTTTTCTTCGTAAACCACATCGGTGTTCAGCATTTTTTGAATGGTTTCTTTATCTAGGGATTCCTCCGGAAGCTCGCTTGCCAAAATCCAGGATTCTTTGAATTTTCCCATATCGTGATAAGCAATGCTCATTTGAGCCTTAACTCTGTAGTCATCGGGGTTTTTAGCGATATAGGCGTTATATTCGTTGATTAATTTTTGATAATCTTTCAATTCAATCAGCCACTGCATTTTACTGTAAAAATCGATTTCAGTACTGAATGCCGACCAATCATATGCTTTTTGAAAATCATTGTTGTCGCCATAAATCCAACTTATGACTGTTGCCAAATCTTTATATTCTTCAGAGGGCTTTAATTTGTCAAGTTCCGGAATAGCATTTTCCGGTTCATAATTTACCAGATAATCTATATACTTCAAATAGTTATCTCGAGAAGGATCTGCTTTTTGTAAGTAAAGTAGTGCCATCTTTATTTTTTCCTGATTTTCCGGAGAATTAAAATAGGTAATATAGTTGTTCAGCAATTCTACATCATTTGGGGTCACCTTCATTTGGGCACTCATCCATTTTTCCTGAATAACATCATTAGGATAATATACCAGTTTGCTTAATTCCTGGGAATACAAGATGTTTTCAGGCAACGGATATTTAATGCAATGCTCATCAAGCATAGCCCACACCTCCTCGGCCCTTTCGTCCCATGAAAGGTATTCGGTATATTGGTTCCAGACTTTCGGGTCGATTTTTGGCTCGGTAATCATTCTTTGTCGCAAAGCTTCGATTTCCAGAGCTAATTTTTCATCAGAATCATCAACCCAAAGAGCTTCTTTTGCCAGTCTTGCTACTTCTTCATTGAATTTTTTGTATTCGTTTCTAACATTAGCAGCCACTAAATCAAGATTACTCGATTGTAGATCTGCTCTGAAATCAGGGAGCGTTATTCTTGATTTATTGGTTCGCACCGAATACAAATATCCGTCCAGATAAGCTACTTTTTTGAAATTGGCACCTTGTCTTTTCAGTTGTTCTTCAATTCTTGACACTTTATCCATAGCGCTATAAACAAACCAATCCTGTTCTGAAAATTCAGATTCTTCAGGTTTCATTTTTTCAACAGTATACATTCCGTGAACGGATTTGTGATTAAAATAGGAAGCTCTCCAATCATTTGTCATTAAGCCACTTTCACGAGCATCGAGATAGCGGATATTTGGAAAATCGGTTCGTATTGTTTGTAACAGTTTGTCAAATTCAGGATACATTGCCCTGTCGCTATTTGGGGTTTTGTACCAGCCTAAACCATCATAATTTCGTAAGTCATATTGCCCATGACTTATTTTGGTTGCCGGAATCTGGTAAATATCGTCAGGATGTAGAAAATGTGTCCAAATTCCGGTGTACATATATAAGGAGTACATCGTAAATTTTAGATCAGGATCTACATAAAATCCGCTTGAAATCCTTGGCAAATCAAAAAGTTCTGGTTCATATGGATCGAAATCAAATTCTCTATCCCCTCCATCTTTTTTATGTCCGACAAAAAGGCTACACATGAATGTTAAAGAAGGCATCCCCTTTTTTAGTTGTTTCAGTCCTACCCTATCTATATAATTTGAAGGAGGTACATATGTTACAGGTAAAGGTCCGAAATCATTCACCTCCCATTTCTTTTCGGCAGCCTTTAAGGAAGTTGCCATGAAATCCGGGTTTTTCCAGTCCGACACAAGTAAGGAAACGTGATTATATCCGTGAAAAGCCAATTCATGACCGTGTTTGGCGACATCATTTACCAGCCAGGTACTTAAACCTGTTTCTTTTCCGTCAATTTTAATTTTTTTTGAGTCCCACTCCCTGAATAAAAATGGAGGTTTGATATTTACATTGTAATCAAATGTGGTCATGGCGGCATACTTAATATCGTGTTTTTTAGCCAATTTTCTTAAATCTGGCCACCAGACATTATGTACATAATCCGTTATGGTCAGGTCCATTTCTGATTTAACCGGTTCCTCTTTGATATCATACAATGGAGAAGGAAAATCATCTAAAAAGATAACCCCTGTATTAATTATCGGATATGGAACCCCTTCCAATCCTCTCAGAATTCCGGATACCAACATACCACGGTCTTCCTTAATAAAGAAATAGGTTGAATTATAGTAAATTACTTTTCCTTTACCGATGCTGTTTTCAGTGATTAAAGGGTATTTTTCATCACTGAGGGCCGTAGCGTCGATTTTTATCTTATCGGAAAAAACTATTTTTTTTAATCCGAAATGTTTCACATTTTTTAAATAGCTATGGTCTTTAAAACCTGGAAAAATATTCGTTTTAAATAAAAAGCCCGATGCCTCCGCGTCCGTCATATAGTCATTTTCCGGTTTCATTCCAACCAGAAAAGAAAAGCGTTTGTCTTCACTTCCGAAAGGCATAAACAATGTTCCTCCCCTGGCAACAAAATCCATAAGCACATCAATGCTTTTATTGTTCAGTTTTTTTGTGTCGAGAACGCTTAAAACCCTAACACTGCTTTCTATTTTATGATCTTTGTTCCATTCTTCAAGAGTGACACTTCGAAACGGAATTTTCATGTAATCACAAACCTTCCTCATATTTCTGTTTAGCGACAAACTTTCAACCTCTCCTTTATCAGTAATGCACTGCACTAATGGAGGAAGGTTTAAAGGCATGCCTGAATATCTTCGCAGCGTCAATTCCCCATTCCTTTTGTTAGCATCAAGTCCGGTTAACTCCTCAATTTGTGCGCAACCGGCAGCAATTACTATTAAGAGCAATGCAAAAAAGACACGACATCTCAGCGATATATTTAGTTTGTCACACTTCATAATCTAGAAAATTAAATCATCCGTTTTACTCTCGCCGGGATCATTCTCTATTTCAAAAATTTTGATCAGGTTACTTTCGTAAAACACTGAAACTTTTCGACCCCTTTTTTTGAGTTTTTCCAGTTTTGACAATAGCAGAGGTGTGATTTCACAGTTAACGATAATACGGTTTGTTTTATCATCACCTTTTTTATAGACGAAAACAAGAACACTTTTCGGTAGTACATACTCTGGATTTTTTTGAAGAAATTTTTTGTTTTTTTTATTTTTAAAATAGACGGAATCCCTCTTCAGGTAATTTTTGGTAAAGTCGGTATAATGAATAAAAAAATGTTTATTAATTCCTATTGATTGGGTAGTATAATCATTTACAACCGCATAAGAATACGGATAAAAACTTGATGTGATTTTTTCATACACATTGATAATATCCCTGGGTATGTCATCAGTTTTACGCAGTTTTTTATATTCTTTAGTCTGATAATGCACAGCAGAATATAGTACGCCCCCAATTATCAACAAGGCAAAAACCGGTTTAATAACTTCAATCTTAGTATAGATGAAGTAAGAGAACCTGATAATTAAAGCTATTGCGATCCCAAATAAAATAGGTATAAACACTCCTAAGGACAATTTTACCAAGTCGGTATCAATCCAACTGCTATCGATTTCAGAAAGTGCTACCAAAAAATTAAAATAAACCAAAAAACACATTGCAGCGTTCCATTTTTCATTTTTTAAAAAAATCAAAAGCAGACAGCATATCATACAGAAATAGCTTAAATACTCATAGTAAACCATCAATTTTTCATAGGAAACAATCAGATGTGAAAAATAAGTATAAGCACCAACAGACATTAAGCTGGAATGTACAAATAGAATAAAATCGTCTCCAAAATGATAACAGGCCGTACCGTATATTATAAAAAGTACCATCAGTGAAATGAGGTAAGCCCCAATAGCTATCAGGTTTGTAACCTTATGTTTGATAGAAGAAGTTAATATCCCGATAATCAAAAACGGAAACACCAGGACCACCAAAGTAAAAATATCGATTAAACCAATTGCCGTAAAAGCCAGGATATAATTGATGAAACAATTGACATTATTACTGTGCATAATTCCCGGTTTAAGGTAAATAACCATCGCCGGAAGTGCAAAACTTATAGCCAAAAACAAGGCTTGGTGCTGTAATATATATGTAATGTTTAGTGGCATGATGGTATAGCTCACACTGTAACAAAGTGCCACAATCATCGGAGCAATTATTTTGGAATAGGTTATTTTATTAATCACCCAAAACAGAAGGACACTGATTAATACAGCCTCTAAAATCCCCATTGACTGCAGCGCAACTTCCGAACTGACACTTGTGAATTTTCCGTAAAAATTAATCATGGCAAGCTCGCCGAAGTTCTGAATACCGTTGGTGAACCATCGTTGAGAATCGAAATCGATAACGCTTTCCAGATCGGAAATCCATGAA
This sequence comes from Flavobacterium enshiense DK69, assembly GCF_000498495.1. Classification (GTDB taxonomy): domain Bacteria; phylum Bacteroidota; class Bacteroidia; order Flavobacteriales; family Flavobacteriaceae; genus Flavobacterium; species Flavobacterium enshiense. The sequence continues at coordinate 209,571 of NZ_AVCS01000004.1, forward strand.
CCTGATAAGGAAAACATGTCAAACTGATAAAAGATATACCTGCTGTAAAAAGCGACTATCCCAATAGTTGATAGCAAAAAAAGATACCAAAGCCTGTTTTTGCGTTCTTGCGGGTCAGAGCGTGTTAAAACAAAGAAACCAATCGGTTTTTTAAGCTCGATATTCTCAATGAGCTCGAAAATATTTCGTTTTATTTTTTGCGAAATGATGTTGACGGATTGAGGAATTTGTCTGATCCCAAAATAATCCACATAAATTACTGCCAGCAATAAGAGTATTACATTCAGAAGATTATATATCCCGAGCTGCACCAATACAAAAACAAGTAACATGATAAGGCTCCCGTATTTAAACCATTGCTTTGCTATAAAGTCAAAATAATTCACAGATTTGCCATACGATATAAATTTCCTGTTTAAATAAAACAGAAATAATATCATAAAACAAAGTCTTGCAAAACCTGCAATTATGGCACTTGGAATAATCATAGCCGTTTAGTTAGTAAAATTTGGAACTCCTTGAAGATCGATGGTACCGATAAAATATAAAAAGTTAGTTTTTAAAATCCGTTTTTGTATATCGTTATATAGTGATTGTGTGTCTGCATACTCCACCAGAATTATGGGGATTCTGTATTTTTTTCGTATTAAGTTCAGTTTTTTGATATACTCTTCATATTCATTTTTTTCTCTAAGTTTATAGTTGTTGTCGGCAAACGTATAGTTGCTCGCAACTGATTCCACAACTATGCCATTCACAAAATTATGAGTGTCCTCCAAGAGCTCAATTCCCGCGTTTTGAAGAATAAAATGCTGTGGATACTTTCTTTTTAGATTTCCGATGAAAGCCACAATTTCTGCTTTTTGATCTTTTTGAGGGCCGAATGTTGTAAAATTGTCGATGTTGTCCAGAAACAAACCGTCGTAACCTTCTGATAGCATTCGGTCTATCTCGGAAAAAAGAACCTGAGAAGTTGAATCGGATTTTAAATCCAAATAATAACTGTCCCAATTTTCGTTTTTTCCTAAAGTGATGTCTTTTAGTTTGTTAAAATGTTTTGATTGGCTGTTTACTTCACCTAAACTAATGTATGCTAAAACTTTCCCGTTTAGGCTTTTTACTTTTTTAATGTCTGATGCATTGAAATTTTTCGATTCGAGAATCACATATTCGTAACCTTTAATTTCAGTCGGATTAAATTTCCCGTAGCAAAAAAAAACATTGGGTTTCTGATCTGTATATGACCAAACCTTAAATCCTAACAATGAAGGAAGTAAACAGAAGAATAATTTAATATGCTGCATAATAGTAATAATCTAAATTTTTAAAAAACTCAACATTAGCTTTTAATGTTAGGAGCATGAAAACCAAGGAACCCAGAAAAAGTCCGATAACACTATATTCATATGAAATAAATCTGCTCGCAATAAAGCCTGTAACAGCATTGACAATGCATGCAACAACGATGGCTCTTAATGGTTTTATGGGTTGACCCAAAGTAAACAGGTGAAGCGTATTAAGCATTGCCCAAGCAAGAAAAAAATAGCTGATTCCACCAATTATAGCTACCCTGAAACTCACTTCTGCAAAAACTTCATTAAACTGTGCCTGGTAACCCCAGGATGACGTTATTATGAAATAAATCAGTGTTGAAATTACCGCTCCGGAAATGCAAAGGATACCAATATGCTGCCAATACATTTTGTAGAGTCCGCCGTTGTATTTTTCAGCAAAACTGTAAGACGTATTTTTTTGGCCGATATCGATAAATTTTGAAAATGCTGCCAAGCTATATTCCGATACTCCGGAAAGAAGCAAAAAGAACAAAATAGCTACATCCATTCCCAGTTCATATTTCTTTTCAAAATAAATCATGTACGGAACAGTACCGCTGACATCGGCAGACCAAGCTAGAATCCGATCTATGAAAATGAATATGTAGATGAGTAATCCATAAAAAAAATAGTGATAATTTTGGTAGAGCATAACAGGTTTTTTTAATTCCATGTTAGAGTCTACCTGGCGTTTGTCGATTTTATTTTTAAAAAAATAATACAAATAAACCCGCGCCGAAATCACAGCTATCGAAATTCCAATCCAGTGTGAGGCATAAATAGAAATGGTTGTATACTGTTTCAGGATAACAGCAATTATTGTAGCTAAAAATATCGCAAAAGAAACTATCCAACGCTGTTTTATGGTGTGCAAAGGAGCGATTATCAAAAGAAGCATTCCTACCAAAAAGGCATACATAAACAAAACAAAAAGCAACTTAGCCGGATAAACATGAAAAATGAAATTAATGCAGAAAATAAAAAGCATGAACATGGCGATTGATTTGGCTCCTAATAAGACCAAAAAATCTATCGTTTTACGGGTCATGGTATAATCTTCGTAATTCCAGTAAAATGAGGCCTGTCTCCCAATTACCTGCACAAAACCACCGGTTGAAATCAGTCCTACAATAACGCCCATTACTACTGCTGTAGACTGCATATGATTAAAACCAACGTAGGTCCACAATGAATATCCGAAAAAAATGATAGCTATGATCTGGATGAAAACAGGCAATAAATGCAGGATTCCCAAAGGATAATATTTGCCAAAAATTTTCACCTTTATCATCATGTAATCTGAAACCTGAAATGTTTTGGTTTCCTCACTTTTTTCGAGCTCTTTTTCTTTTTTGTTTTTTAAGGCTATATAATCGGGAGCAGTCACCAACTGATTGAAAACCAAATCTGCCAAAGCGCGTATGGAAACCAAGCCAAAATCATTCATAGTGTCTTTGTCCCTGATTCCCAATGACTCAATTGTGGCAGCAACCACGCGATTGCTAACGGGTTTGCCAATCTTGTCCTTGATGGCATTTTTTAGGTTTTCTATATTTTTAAGATGATTGTTCATTGTACATACTTTTTATGAAGCCTCCATAGTCTTGTTCTGTGCCAACTGAATATAAATCGATTGATTTTCAGTTTGATTTTCAGATTTTTGAGATGAATTCTTCATGATTTTATCATAGGCTTCTTCATATTCTTTGATAAATTTCCCGATAGTGAAATTCTCGGTCACTTTTTGGCGTGCATTTATCCCCATCTGTTTTCGTAATTCGTCATTTTGCAGAAGTTTGATAACACAATTCCCTATTTCTTCATAGTCTTTGGGTTTACAAATAAATCCGCAGTTTTCATCCAAAGCTTCCGTCACACCACCTACATCGGTCGCCACCACCGGAATTCCGCAACTCATGGATTCCAAAACGGTATACGGGAATCCTTCAGAAATTGAAGTAAGGATTGAAATGTCACCTTCACAGAAAAGTTGGTGCGGTTTACTGTGATAACCGGCCAGTTTAAAATTGTCCTGTAATTTCAATTCCTTAATAAGATCTTCGCACTCTTTCGTATATTCCGGAACAGCGTTATTATCTCCATAAACCAAATACTGTACATTTGGAATTTGTTGTTTGACGACGTGGCAGGATTTTATCATTGTAATGATGTCTTTCAAGTCGAAAATACGCGCTGCCGCCACCACCGTCGGAATGCCTTTCAATGCCTCGGGTTTGGGAGCAGGAACAAAAAGATTGTGATCTATTCCATTGTATATCACATCGATAATATCCGGATTAGCGCCATATAATTTTTCCCATATAATGTTGAATTTATTAACGGAAAGTATCATATCAGCCTTATAGTAAACCAACTCAGTAATGCTTTCTGAAAATTTGACAAGCATTTTTTTGAGGAAATACGAATACTCAGATGAATTGATGGCTAATAATCTTTCACGGATGAATACGCCGTGTTCTGTAGCAATCATGGGGGTATTGTATCTGTATTTCAATACCAAAGCAGGAATTACCGGAAAACCGGAAATGGTCAAATGGGAAATGTCAACTTTAGGAACATCAATGGAAAGCGGAATCAGGAATCGGTAAATCCAACGCATTCCAAAAGTCAAGTCATTTAATGAGGCTTCTTCTTTGGTGTTTTGGCTCAATTCGATTACCAAATCGCAAAAGCATCTCCATACGGCCATACTCTGCATGGTTTTTTTATAATCATGCAACTGGAAAAACTGCCACATTTTAAAGATAATATCGTCAAAATCTTCAGCTTTTCGGGTATCAGAATAAATATTGGTAATCATTCTCCTGAAAATGGGAATGAATTCTTCTTTGACTATTTTTTCGTTCAGATCCTCTTTTTCATCAACAATCGTATAAAAATGTTTTCCGTAGTTGATCATTTCCTGTGGCTCCAGTGGTGCCCACAAAGGAACCTGAACAATTTGTTTCACATTGTCGCTTAAAACGTAACGCGGACTGCTTTCATATTGTGCATTAATAGAATATAAAATGAAATTGGCGTTTTTGATTTCATTACAGAGCATGTGCGACCATGTGGAAACGCCGCCTCCATTATAAGGATAAGTTCCTTCAAGAATCAAAAGGACATCGTACTTATTATTCATCTCAAAAACAATTTGTTTTTATCAGAGGTAAAAAAAAATACCACTTCAAAAAAAATGAGTTAGTAAATCTTCAGGGATGTTTTTGAAATAAAGTACAGCTTGTGGTTAACTGCCATTAAACGAGTTAATGCATTGAATAACACAAATTTAGATTAAAATTACATCTTGCCTTAGGTATGCAGTGTTAAATCAGTTAAATAAAAAAAAATACCGATGAAATGCAGCTGCAGTTCAATAATGGGCGCAATGTTTAGTCAGTTTACTTGGGATGAAAGATTGTGAAAAATAAATGCGTGTTTTTTATTTTAAAAAAGAGAATAAAGTTTATTTTTGCAGTCCAATTTTCAAGTTCTTAACTAATCAACAAAATACCGTGGAAAATCCAACTGCACAAAAATTAATCAATAAAATCCAACTAGATTTATTCAAGAATGGATTTAATGCTGAAATATTAATCACAGATTTAAAAAAATTAAGAGAATATGCTCTTGAAGAACAAAATCCTGTGTTAGTTAAAGCTATTCGTTTAACCTATGAGCATATTGAAAACAATAATGGTTTTTTCATTGCCATTCCGGATGACGAACCTATTGAAGGATTTGATGGTACTTCGACCAATGTAACTGAGGAAACGACAAATATCGAGAGTTTAGAATATTTGATCTCTCTTTTCTCTGATTTAAAGAACAAAAACAACATAGCTGACTTAAGAGAATACAACAAATCTTTTATGGCGTATTAATTTTAAAGAACTATCTTTTTTACAATATAAGAACTACGCATTAAGCGTAGTTTTTTTATAAGTTTTAGTTAAAAATGGAATTTTTCTTTAATTTCCGCGTTACATTTGATGTGTTTTATGACAAAAACTCAAAGTTTAGACATAGGTATATGTTCTAAATGTTTAATTTTCAAACTTTTATTTATATGACACGTATTTTTAAAATTGTTGCTTTGCTGGAAGGACTTTCTCTTTTAGTATTATTCAGTAATATGATTTTCCTGAAACCGACAAATTTTGATTTGTATAAAACCCTGCTCTTCCCTATCGGAATGACACACGGATTGTTATTCGTAGGTTATATTGTCTTAGCGACAATGTTTAAAATGGAAGACAACTGGACGTGGAAGAAATATTTCCAGGTTTGCGTAGCGTCAGTAATTCCGTTCGGAACTTTTTACGTTGAGAAAAAAATACTGTAATTTTAAAGCATGAAAATCTTTAATTGGGCACATAAACTTCTAAAATCCTGGGATTTTAGCGATACGATTGCTGACTATATCAACCTGGCCGTTAATATTGTGGTCCTTATTGTTGTTGCTTATATTATAGATTATATTTTTAAAAAGATTTTGATTATTCTGATGGCTATCGTGGCCGAAAGAACAAAATCAACTTTTGATGATTTTTTAGTTGCCAACAAGACAGCCAAATATGTTGCGCACCTTTTTACGCTTTCGTTCGTTTATAAAACCGTTCCCATTATTCTGAAAGAATTTGTATACTGGGAAGGCTTTTTCACGAAAGGGGTTAAATTTTACATCATTATATTGTCGCTTTGGATCATCCGAAGTATTTTTCATTCCCTGAAAGATTACTTAAAAGATAAGCCGAAGTATAAAGATAAGCCTATTGACAGTTACATTCAAGTTGTAATGATTTGCTTGTGGGTGTATGGAATTACATACTTTATTTTAACGCTACTTAACATAGAATTTATAAAGCTTTTAACTGGATTAGGAGCTGTTTCTGCATTAATTATCTTGATGTTCCGGGATACGATTCTCGGATTTATTGCCAGTATACAGGTTACGGTGAACGATATGGTCCGTATCGGGGATTGGATTACCATGGAAAAATATGGTGCTGATGGGGATGTAATCGAAATTAATTTGGTCACGGTGAAGGTGCAGAACTTTGATAATACCATTACCACAATTCCAACCTATTTTCTTATCTCCGACTCGTTTAAGAACTGGCGCGGTATGCTTGATTCGGACGGGCGTCGTTTAAAACGCTCGATTCTTTTGAAATCTAGTAGTATCCGCTTTTTAAATGAAGAAGAAATTGAAAACTTAAAGAAAATTCAATTGATTTCATCATATTTGAACGAGCGTCAAATGGATATCGATACATTCAATAAAAGTAAATATATTGACAAGTCGGTCTTGATAAACGGTCGCAACCTAACCAATTTTGGTGTTTTCCGTAAATATATCGATTTGTATATTGCCAACCATCCGGGAATCAACAAGGATATGTTGTTTATGTGCCGACAATTGCAGCCGACGCAAAACGGTATGCCTCTGGAGATTTATGCTTTCGTAAGAGATAAAAGCCTGGTGGAATACGAAGCTATAATGGCCGACATATTCGACCATATTTTAGCTTCTGTACGTTATTTTGAAATGGAAATCAACGAAACCGGCGCTATTAAAATAGAATACTAACCTATTCTTCTACACTTGTTTTTCCGTGATTGGCAGGTTGTCCGAAACTGTCCAGATTTACCATCGTAATCGCATCTACAGTAATGATTACAGCTTTGGTCATGACGTTTCTAACTTCACAACGCATCGTTAAAGATGTTTTTCCAAATTTTACAATGTCTAAGCCGATTTCAATGATATCCCCTTGACGGGCGGAACTTGTAAAATTGATTTCCGACATGAATTTGGTAACAATGCGGTTGTTTTTTAAGATCATGATGGAATATAACGCAGCTTCGTCGTCAATCCAGGACAATAATTTTCCTCCAAATAGGGTTCCGTTTGCATTTAAATCTTCCGGTCTGACCCATTTTCTGGTTTGGTAATTCATAATTCAAATTTTTGTAAGGTCAAAGTTACAATATCTAAATGATCAAATGCCAACTCTGGTAATTTTTTTATTGAAAACCATGCTACTTCTTTAGCGTCATCAGCGGCCTTGGCAACGGTTTCCGAAGAAACGGTTCCAAAATAAGCTACGGAAATCATATGGCCTCTCGGATCGCGAAATGGTTTTCCAAAAGCGCCTATCTGTTCTAAATCAGAAACTTTAATTTGAGTTTCTTCTTCCAATTCCCTGATAGCAGCTGCTTTCAGATCTTCATTTTCATCGACAAATCCACCCGGTAAAGCCCAATGGTCTTTATAAGGTTCATTTTTTCGTTTGATCAGAAGCAATTCGTAATCTTCATTTTTTCGAAGGATAACCGCATCAACGGTGACAAATATTTTAGAAGTATACATAGTTCAAAGTTTTCAACACGAAACTACTAATAACTTTTTAAATCATGGCATATATCGAAATTTCATTCTTCGTAACTTTAAATAAAGTATAAAAACCATGGAAAATCGCGACACTTTTCTTCTTGATTTGAGAGGTGAACCTCTTGGAACGATTTCGGCTCAGTCAACTTCTGAAGAAGTTTTTCAGAACAGGACTTTACGACCTATACTGGTTATACAGAACGAACTTTTTATCGAAGTATTTCTGAATTATGTTGTAAAACAAAAAAACGTATTCTTTTCATTATCACCGGAGAAAAAGATGATGTACATTGAAAATGTGATTCAGCGTGACATCAAATTCAGGAATTCGCTCAAAGGGATTGTCATTGGACTTTTTACTGTTGAGGAATATAAAGAGTACATTAAAAATTCCTCAAATATCAATAAACGAATGATGAACATGCTGATTGAACGACTGAAAAACCAAGTAATGATTTTAATTGAAGAGTAAATTTAACCCTTATTACACCAATACCACAAACGAAAAAAGCTATCTTGATTGATAGCTTTTTTTTATGGATTTTAGTTTTTTAGTAAAGACTTTCTCCATTCAGATTGGTACCAAGCACCTCGCTCATATAATCAAAAAATGGGCGCATAGCCTGGAAAGTGTCTAATACTTCCTGTTTGAAATTAGGAGATAAAACCTCTTTATCAGAAAACGGTCGGGTAACCAGGTATTGCTTTTTTCTGATTAAATCAATCGCCGGATGCGTTTTATCGAAGCCTTTTGGAGCCGTTTTTAATTCATCCCCTTTCAATGCTCCGAAATACTTTTTAAAAGTACTGTCGGCCGTGATTGAGCGGATTTCTTCATCGTCCATTTCAAATTCTTTGCGGATGCGGAGTAAATCTTCAGGATTCGGATCCCAGAAGCCTCCACCCACAAAACTTTCTCCGGGTTGGATATGCAGATAATAGCCGCCTCGCAGCATTGGTTTGGTACGTGAAAAATGAACGCTGAAATGATGTTTATACGGAGCCTTATCTTTGGAGAATCTTACATCTCGGTAAATTCTGAAAATCTGAACTTGATCAATACTGTCTTGTTTTCCTAATAGTCCAGCAATTTCATTGAAAAACAACTTTGCTTTGTTATTATGTTTTTCGAATCGCTTTTTATTATCAGTAAACCACTCTCTGTTGTTGTTGAGCTTTAGTTCGGAGAGAAAATCCAGTTCGGCTTTTGTAATCATTTTTTTATTTTAAAAATACGTCATTTAAAACTAACAGAAAAATTATTTTTCTCTCGATTGCAGTACTTTTACCACATCGTTCAACTGAAAACCTTTTGCCTGCAATAAAATCAGATAGTGAAATAACAAATCAGCGCTTTCGTTTAAGAATAAATCATCGTTCGAATCTTTCGATTCAATAACAACTTCAACAGCTTCTTCACCGACTTTTTGCGCAATTTTGTTTATCCCTTTTTCGAATAAGGAAGCCACATAACTTTTTTCAGATTCAGCTTTTTCTTTACGGTCTTTTATTGTTTTTTCTAATTTTGATAAAAAACCAAATTCCTGATTGTTAGTTTCTTGCCAGCACGTATCTAAACCAGTATGACAAGTAGGTCCGACGGGTTTTACTTTAACCAAAAGCGCGTCGTTATCGCAATCTTCCGTAACAGAAATTAACTCTAAAAAGTTACGACTCTCCTCGCCTTTTGTCCATAACCGGTTCTTCGTCCTGCTGAAAAATGTTACTTTGCGGGTTACTAAAGTTGTATCTAATGCTTCCTGATTCATGTAGCCCAGCATTAATACATTTTTAGTTTCATTATCCTGAACAATGGCTGGAACTAATCCGTTTGCATTTTTATTGAAATCTATTTTCATTGTGTTTATTCTAAATTCTGACATCTATATTTTTGTCTTTCAAAAACCTTTTCAATTCCGGAATACCGATTTCCTGAAAGTGAAAAACACTGGCTGCTAAGGCAGCATCCGCTTTTCCATCGGTAAATACATCGGTAAAATGATTCATTGTTCCAGCTCCTCCTGAAGCAATTATCGGAATGTTTACAATCTGGGATAGTTTTGTCAGCGCTTCATTGGCAAAGCCGTTTTTGGTTCCGTCATTATCCATGGAAGTAAACAAAATTTCTCCGGCTCCTCGCTGTTCCACTTCTTTAGCCCAGTTAAATAAATCAAGTTCTGTGGCAACTTTCCCGCCCACCAAATGAACCAACCAACGGTTATCGATTTTTTTTGCATCAATCGCAACAACGACACACTGACTTCCGAATTTACCGGCCAATTCATTAATCAAATCCGGATTTTTTACTGCCGCAGAATTTATGGAAACCTTATCCGCTCCGTTTTTCAATAAGGCAGCTACATCATCAACAGATGAAATGCCACCTCCAACAGTAAAAGGAATATTGGTTGAAGCAGCTACTTTCCTAACCAAATCGATTAATGTGGCCCGGCGTTCCTCGGTAGCTGATATATCCAGAAAAACTAATTCATCAGCACCAGTTTCGGCATATTTTTTAGCCAATTCCACCGGATCTCCGGCATCTTTTAAATCAACAAAATTCACGCCTTTTACCGTTCTTCCATTTTTGATATCCAAACAGGGAATTATTCTTTTCGTAAGCATTTTTAGTAATTTAAAATGTAATTTTCCAGTTGTTTCAGTTTGATTCGCCCTTCATAAATCGCTTTTCCAATGATGGTTCCTTCACAACCAATATCGGCTAATCGGGGTAATTCATCAAAAGTTGAAATACCTCCGGAAGCAATCAGTTTTATCCCATTCGTCTGCTCTAAAATCTTCTGGTACAAACCGAAGGATGGTCCTTGCAACATTCCGTCTTTGGTGATATCGGTGCAAATAACATACTTAATTCCTTGTTGCTGATAGTTTTGAATAAATGGCATTAGATCCTCGTCAGATTCTTCCAGCCAGCCTGAAATGGCTATTTTTTCCTTATTGGTATCGGCACCCAAAATAATTTTCTCAACTCCGTATTTTTCAATCCAATTTTTGAAAATTACGGGTTGTTTTACGGCAATGCTTCCTCCAGTAATTTGATTTGCACCCGATTCAAAAGCAATTTTCAAATCCTCATCTGATTTTATTCCACCGCCAAAATCTATTTTCAAACCTGTTTTTAATGCAATCTGCTCCAACACTTTATAATTGACAATCCTACTCGATTTGGCACCATCCAAATCAACCAGGTGTAAATACCTTATTCCGTGTGCTTCAAACGATTTTGCTACTTCAAGTGGATTTTCGTTATAGATTTTTTTAGTATCATAATCACCTTTTGAAAGGCGGACGCATTTTCCGTCGATAATGTCAATAGCCGGTATAATTCTCATGTTTAATTCAAGATTTAGAGTTAAGAAGCAGGAAGTTTTTTAAAATCTGCTCCCCTGCTGCTCCGCTTTTTTCAGGGTGAAACTGAACACCATAGAAATTGTCTTTCTGTAAGGCAGTGGCATATTCGCTTTCGTAATCCGTCGTTGCAATGGCATTTTTACACTTCGGAGCATAAAAACTGTGCACCAAATACATGAACTCATTTTCTTTTATCCCTTCAAATAAAGCCGACTGCAAATCATAAATGGTATTCCATCCCATTTGGGGTACTTTTACCGAATTTGAAAACCGTATAACATCAACATCAAAAATTCCGAGTCCTTTAGTATTGCCTTCTTGTGAGCTGTTACACATTAACTGCATACCCAAACAGATGCCTAAAACAGGTTGTTTTAAGGTTGGGATCAAAATATCTAATCCACAGTCTTTTAATTTTTTCATTGCCGAACTTGCCTCTCCCACACCGGGAAAAATTACTTTATCTGCTGATTTCATTTCGTTCCAATCGTTGGTAAGGCTTCCCTGAAAGCCTATCCGTTCAAGAGCAAACAGAACACTTTGCACGTTTCCGGCACCATAATCGATGATGGCTATTTTCATAGTGTTCCTTTTGTTGATGGTAAAATCATTTTTTCGACGTCTCTTTTCACAGCTGCTTTTATGGCTTTGGCAAATGCTTTAAAAATAGCTTCGATTTTATGGTGTTCATTGGTTCCTTCTGCTTTGATATTCAGATTGGCTTTTGCTCCGTCTGTGAACGATTTGAAGAAGTGAAAGAACATTTCCGTTGGCATTTGTCCAATCTTTTCGCGTTTAAAATCGGCCTGCCAAACCAACCAGTTTCTTCCTCCGAAATCAATACCTACTTGGGCCAGGCAATCGTCCATCGGCAAATAAAAACCATAACGTTCGATGCCTAATTTATCTCCAAGTGCTTTTGCAAACACTTCACCCAATACGATGGCTGTATCCTCAATAGTATGGTGTTCGTCTATTATCAGATCACCATTTACTTCAATATCCATATCGATTTGACCGTGACGCGCAATTTGATCTAACATATGGTCGAAAAAAGGCAATCCAGTGTTTATGTTGCTTTTTCCGGTTCCGTCCAAATTTATCGTAATCGATATGTCTGTTTCATTGGTTTTTCTGGTGACAGTTGCCGAACGTTCTTTTAATTTCAGGAGCTCATAAATCGTTTTCCATGAAGTAGTTGTTAAAGCAATAACCGAAGCCAATTCTTCAGTGGAAGATTCGATTTCATTTCCGCCCAAATTTTCCTCATTTTTAATAAAAATTGCTTTGGATCCGAGGTTTTTAGCCAATTCGACATCTGTAATCCTGTCGCCGATAACAAACGATTTTTCTAAATCATATTCGGGATTATCCAGATATTTCGTCAGCATTCCTGTTTTTGGTTTTCTGGTCGGTAAATTATCTTTCGGAAAACTTCGGTCAATGAATATTTCATCAAAAATAACACCTTCATTTTCAAAAGATTTTAAAATGAAATCCTGTACGGGCCAAAAACTTTCTTCAGGATAACTTTCAGTTCCCAGCCCGTCCTGATTTGTCACCATAACGATTTCAAAATCCAGTTCCTTGGCTATTTTTGAAAGATATTGAAATACTTCAGGATAAAATTCAAGCTTAGACAAACTGTCAATCTGATAATCATTTGGTTCCAAAACTATCGTTCCGTCTCTGTCTATAAATAAAACTTTTTTGGCCATTACAATGTTTTTAACGTGTTGATGAGTTGTTGGTTCTCTTCAGCTGTGCCCACCGAAATACGCAGGCAATTTTCACAAAGAGGCTGACTGCTTCGGTTACGGATTACAATTCCTTTTTCGAGTAACTGACTGTATCTTTTTTCGGCATCGTCGACTTTAATCAAAATAAAATTAGCATCCGAAGGATAGACTTTTTGAATGAAATTTACTTCAAGTAATTGTTTAAGTAATATTCTCTTTTCTCCTTTTATTAAAAATAATTCTAATTCTAAATTATCTATTTCTCTAATCTTTTTCAATGCTTTTTCCTGAGACAAACTGTTCAGATTGTACGGAGGTTTTATTTTGTTCAAAACCGATGTTATTTCTGCAGAAGCATATAAAATTCCCATGCGTATTCCGGCCAAACCATAAGCTTTGGAAAGCGTTTGTGTGATGATTAAATTCGGATAATTGTTCAAATCGGTCAACCAACTTTCTTTTTCGGAAAAATCGATATACGCTTCATCCAAAACCACTAAACCATTGAAATTCTTTAATAAAGTTACGACACTTTCATCGGAAAAGGAATTCCCGGTTGGGTTGTTTGGAGAACACAGAAAAATCATTTTTGTATTCGCGTCTACACTTTCTAAAATGAGATCGATTTGAGGCTGAAATTCGGTCGATAAAAGCACTTCCCGATTTCCCACCGCATTTAAGTCTGCCAAAACACCATACATTCCGTAAGTCGGCGGAAGCGTAATTACATTATCACGATTCGGTTCGCAAAAAGCACGGAATAACAGATCCAATACTTCATCACTTCCATTTCCTAAGACAATCTGATTTGAATTGATCTTTTTTTGCTTAGCCAAAATCGCCTTAACTGACCGTTGTTGCGGATCGGGATAACGATTTACTCCATTTTCAAACGGATTTTCGTTAGCATCCAGAAAAATCATTTGCTGCTTGAAATCCTTAAATTCATCCCTTGCCGAAGAATAAGGTTTCATTGCCTTAATATTGCTTCGTACTAATTTCTCTAATTCCATTTTTATTTTTCTTTAAGTTGTTAAGACGAAGCGTTACTGCATTTTTGTGTGCCTGTAAACCTTCAGCTTCTGCCATGACTTCTATTGTTTTTCCTATATTTTGAATTCCTTTTTCTGTAATCTTTTGAAACGTCATCGATTTTAAGAAACTATCCAGATTTACTCCGCTGTAGTTTTTTGCATAACTGTTTGTAGGCAGTGTATGATTTGTTCCAGACGCATAATCACCGGCACTTTCAGGAGTATAATTACCGACGAACACTGAGCCGGCATTTTCAATTCCATCAATATAAAATTGCTCATTTTCGGCTGCTATAATAAAATGTTCCGGAGCATATTGATTAATGAAATCTAACGCCAGTTCATCACTATTCAGATAAATTAACTTTGAATTTTGGATAGCTTTTGCTGCTATTTCCTTTCTAGGAAGCTGTTCCAGTTGTTTTTCGACTTCTTTGGCAACTTCAGCAATCAATTTTACTGAAGTTGAAACCAATACAACTTGGCTATCGGTTCCGTGTTCCGCCTGACTTAACAAATCGGACGCTACGAATTGGGCATTGGCTGTGTCATCGGCAACCACTAACAACTCTGAAGGGCCCGCAGGCATATCGATAGCCACACCGAATTTTGTTGCCACTTGCTTTGCCACCGTTACAAATTGATTTCCCGGACCAAAGATTTTATAAACTTTCGGGATTGATTTTGTACCAAATGTCATTCCGCCAATGGCTTGTATCCCTCCAACCTTTCTAATTTGAGTAATTCCGCATAAAAAAGCTGCAAACAAAATGGCCGGATTGATTTTTCCGTTTTTATCAGGAGGCGTGCAAAGAACAATTTCTTTACATCCCGCAATTTTTGCTGGTACCGCAAGCATTAATACCGTCGAAAACAGAGGTGCCGAACCTCCAGGAATATAGAGTCCGATTTTTTGAATCGGTCTTTTTTCCTGCCAGCACAAAACGCCTTCCATTGTCTCAATTTCAACTTTTCCATTTTTTTGAGCTCTGTGAAAAGCTTCGATATTTGACTTTGCAGTTTGTATAGCTGTTTTTAAATCTTGTGGGACTTTTGCAATGGCTTCCAGAATTTCAGTCTCAGAAACTTTTAATTCATTAATTGAAATTCCGTCAAAAAAAGAAGTGTATTTGATTATTGCGGCATCTCCTTTTTGCCTTACCTCTTTAAAAATTTTCATTACGGTATCTTCTATAGATACAAAACTTTGAGTCGGTCTTTGTGAAATCGTAGTCCATTCGGACGCGTCAGGATTTATTATTTTATTCATTTTTTTCTATTATCTTATTTCTTTTATCTTTTATTTACTTTCTTTTAAAGCACCACTTTTTCTATTGGACAAACCAGAATCCCTTCGGCTCCAGCCTCTTTCAGTTGATCGATTACCTCCCAAAACTGTTCTTCATTGATGACAGAATGCAAGCTGCTCCACCCTTTTTCAGCTAAAGGCAATACCGTTGCGCTTTTTAAAACTGGCAGTATTGAACTGATCAAATCAATCTTTTCATTGGGAACATTCATTAGGATGTATTTTGATTTTCGGGATTTTAAAACCGATTGAATTCTAAAAAGGAATTTGTCCAAAATCAATTTTTTTTCAGGTGGTAGTCTAGGTGAAACAGCGATTACAGCTTCACTTTTAAGAATAACCGCCACTTCTTTTAGATTGTTTTTGAAAAGAGTACTCCCGGTAGAAACAATGTCAACAATAGCATCCGACAGTCCGATATTAGGAGCAATTTCAACTGAACCCGATATTTCGTGTAATTCTACCGCTATGTTTTTGGAATTGAAGTAATTTAAAACCGTGTTGGGATAAGAAGTCGCAATGCGCAAACCATCCAAATCGGAAATTTCATTGAATTCGAATGATTCCGGAACCGCAACGGATACGCGGCATTTTGAAAAACCAAGTCGTTCTGCTATTTCAATATCAGCGCCTTTTTCCACCAGTAAATTATCTCCTACGATAGCGATATCCGCCACACCATCCATCAGATATTGTGGAATATCCGAATTGCGAAGGAATAAAATTTCAAGAGGAAAGTTTGATGCGGCTGCTTTGAGCTGATCGTTACCGTTTTCGACGGATATGCCGCAGTCTTTAAGAATTTTTAGGCTGTCTTCATTAAGACGCCCCGATTTTTGAATTGCAATTTTTAATGTACTCATTGTTTTTCGGTTGGAAATTATGTTTGAGTACAGCAAAAGAGTTACAATAAAAAAAACCCGTTTGATATACTCAAACGGGTTTTAAAAAATATATGATTTATACACATACCATTATCACTTCGCTTGAGCGGAGAAATAATGATGATGATGTAGTTGGTTTAAAAACATTTTCTTTTGTTTTGATGCTGCAAATTTAAAGACATTATTTTTAGAAAAACAAATAAATTTAAAAAAAATGTGCTTTTTAGTGATTTTCTTCGTGGTGTTCTTCGCCAATTTCCTGAGCCGAATCAACATTTCCGGTAGCATTTTCACGAATCTCGGTGTGACGGATTTCACCACCTGTAGTACCGGTTTTTTGAGCTAAATAGATTACACTAAAACCAAAGCCGATGGCTATATATGTCACAAAATTGGCTTTAGCATGTTTTTTAATGTTCAGGTATAAGCCGATTAATGAAATGGTTCCTAAAACATATAGAAATAAAGCTAATTTTTCGGCTATTTCCTCATGTTCATGAATTATCTTGTGGGATACTGATGGAAGTTTTTCTGCTATTTCCTCTGCTCCTTCTCCTGTACTCATACTTGCAAAACCAAAAAAAGAAGTGATAACAAATAAAATGTAAGCGGTGTTTTTAACAGAATTATTTTTAAAAATAGCTCCGGCGATTAAAATCCCTACCCCGAAAATTGTCCCGATTATTGGGAAATGGTTTACTAACATGTGTAAATGAGCGTCGTTCATATTTTTTTTGATTTTAATAGGTTACTTAATATTTTAAAGGAAAATCTTATTTTAACACGTTGGTTTTCCAGGATATTATCTCCTTTTCCAAATAAAGTCACAACAGAAACTTATGCTAAAAATCGTATGACCGGATTTGGAAAGCCCAAATATATGGCATTTTTTGATTCGGAAACTTCTTATTCAAATATTAAAAGTACTTCAGTGCCTTCATTTATTTTACTTTTGATTTCGATTTGAATATTTAACAGAAGACATAATTTTTTTACAATTGACAAACCAAGGCCTGTTCCTTTAGTTTTGTGGTAAGCAGACGCATCAGAGCGATAAAATTGCTCAAAAATTTTAGGAAGGTCATCTTCTTTTATCCCTATGCCGTTGTCTGTTATTATACAAAGGGTTTTATCATTGTTTTTCGATATGCTTATGGCTATATTCCCGTTTTCATGGGTGTATTTTAAGGCATTAGAAATTAAATTACTTATTACGATAGATAACAAATAACTATCCGTTTTGACATAGTATTCCTGTGAAAAATCTGTAGTAACTGAAATGTTTTTGCTTTGGGATTCCGGTGAAAATCGTGTAATTACATCAAGGAAAACGGAATTTAACAGAACATCTTCATTTCTGGCAAGTTGTTTTTGATTTTCGAAACGGGCCAGTAAAAGAAGCTCATCAACTAAATTGTTCAATCGGTTAACTTCAGAAATGCAATATTGGATTTTGGTTTCGTATTCTTCTTTTGCCCTTGGTTTGCGAATAAGAACTTCTAAAGTTCCTTTGATTACTGCCAAAGGAGTTCTTAATTCATGAGAAGCATCAGAAGTAAACTGTTTTTCACGTGCTACAGAATTTTCAATCCGGTCTAAAAGATTATTGATATTATTTGAAAGTGTGTACAATTCATCTTTATTTGAAGGTAATTCAATACGATGCGATAAATTGTCTTTTGTAATCCTCTCTGTTGTTTCAATAATTGTACTAACAGGTTTTATGCTTTTTCCCGCAATAATTCTGGCCATAATAAAAAGGATGATCATAATTAACGGATAAAGAATGAATAAGGTTTCTTTCAGATTATTAAGTAC
This sequence comes from Flavobacterium enshiense DK69, assembly GCF_000498495.1. Taxonomy (GTDB): domain Bacteria; phylum Bacteroidota; class Bacteroidia; order Flavobacteriales; family Flavobacteriaceae; genus Flavobacterium; species Flavobacterium enshiense. Next base: position 227,461 of record NZ_AVCS01000004.1, read on the forward strand.
CATTGTACTGTCTTCCAAAGACATCCCGATTAATAAAAACCCCTTTTTTACATTATTATAAATTATCGGAGTTTGTGAAAGTCTGATATTCTGATCTTTTAATTTGGTGTCATAAAAGTGTTTTTTCTCCAGATTCGAAATAAAAAGCAGATTTTCCTGTTTAAGATTTGGCGATTTTTCGATTGTTTTGCCTTTGACATCTGTTATTTCTACAAAAATTGGATTAACCGCTATGGTTTTATGCTCTCTTTCTTTCCATTCCGTTTTATCAATCCACTCTGCTTTTTGAGATGAAAACGTCATTTCTTCCAGATGCAATTTAATCTCTTCTTCTATTTCGCTGTTAATATGACTGTAAATACTTAATTTAACTATTGAAAAAATAACAAAAAAAACCATAAAGACCAACAATGCTGTCGATAAGATATAATTAAACGCAATCCTGTTTTTAAAAGAAAAATTCAGCATAATCTAGCGGTGTATCGATTCGAAATCTGGTTCCACATGAATTAATACATGACCCAATTCGGATAATTCGGCGCGAAGTGTATCTTTAAGGACATGGGCGATATCGTGGCCTTCTTTTACAGTTTTGTTTCCGTCGACCATGAGATGTAGATCGACATGGTATTTCATCCCTGCTTTTCGGATAAAACATTTTTCAATTACGATAACATTGGGAACAGTAGCAGCGATTCTTTTAATTTCTGCTTCCAATTCATGATACACATGTTCGTCCATGATTTCACCAAGAGCCGGTCGGAAAATCTTATAGCAATTGTAAAAAATAAAACCGGACGCCAATAACGCTGCCCAATCATCAGCCTCTTCATACCCTTTTCCGAAATAAAGCGCTATCGAAATTCCAATAAATGCAGCAACGGAAGTAATCGCATCGCTTCTGTGGTGCCAAGCATCAGCTTTTAAAGCACTGCTGTTGGTTTCCTTACTTTTTTTCATCACCGTTTGGAATGAGTATTCTTTCCATAAAATAATGGCTCCCAAAATAAAAAGTGTAAAGGGTTTGGGTAAATTATGAGGTGTGTTGATGTTATGAATGCTTTCATAGGCGATAATGGTAGCCGATGTAATCAAAAAACCAACGACGAGGAAGGTGATTAACGGTTCGGCCCTGCCATGTCCGTACGGATGGTTCTCATCGGCAGGTTTATTGGAATATTTGATTCCGAAAAGCACCAAAAAGGAAGCAAAAATATCGGCAGTAGATTCAATGGCATCGGCTATCATGGCATAAGAATTACCAAAATAGCCGGCAATTCCTTTAATTAATGCCAACAGTGTATTGCTGATGATACTGAAATAGGTTGCTTTAATTGCTGTTTCGGTTTTTGACATACTTAATTCTCATTAGCGATATAACCAACACCCCTGATTGTTTTAATCAATTCGACATCCTTGTACAAATTGAGCTTTTTTCGGATGGCATTTATGAATACATCGATTACACCAGTGTCATATTCAAAATGAATGTTCCAGACATCTTCAATTATGTTATTGCGGGTGCAGACAGTTCCTTTACGCTCAATCAGGTATTTCAGCAATTCATACTCTCTTTGTGTAAATATAACTTCCTGATCATCAACAAAAACCTGATGGCTCAATGTTTTAATGCTTATTTTGCCCAAATTTAAAACATTTTGCCTGTCTTTATCCCGAAAGTGTATTTTAATTCGTTCAAGTAATTCATCAAAACTGAAAGGTTTCTTTATGTAGTCGTTCGCTCCCGAGCGCAAGCCTTCAATGGTTTCATGAACAGTATCTTTTGCAGTGAGGAATAGAATGGGCGTTTTTTCGTCTTTCTTTCGAATTGTTTTACAAACTTCCAATCCGGATAATTTAGGAAGCATCCAATCCAAAAGTATTAAATCAGGTGATTCATTTTTGGCTATTTCTAATGCTTTTAACCCATCTGTCGCAATAAGGACAGTGTGATCCTCTTCTTCCAAACCTTGTTTTAAAAAGTTGGAGATGCCTTCCTCGTCTTCTACAATTAAAATCTTCATAATAAAGCTTGTAAATATTTGAAACGAAATTAACTATTTATGAAAACATCCGGACTGCCGTAAAACTATCTTAAGCGAACCTTAAGCCAGTCTTAAGCAATTAAAAATGAAGACTTTATAAGTTTGCATTGTAAATTATCTATAATGAAATCCGCAAAAAACATTGCCCCATCTCTAAAATTAGGCATTTTTTATTTAACTGTAAATCTGATCTTAAGAATAATTCTAATTTTTCATCCGATTACACAATCAACTTTCGAATTTGGATCAATCATAAAAATGTTTTTTTTAGGTATAGTGTCCGACTTTTTCGTATTCACGATCGCAAGTATATTTTTATGGCTATACCTGTTATTCATTTCCGATTCAAAATACAATAAACCTTGGGGATATGTTATTTTCGGACTATTATCGGGTTTATTACTTTATATTTCCTTTTTCAATACCATTTTAAATGAATACGGAGGTGTGGTACCTACTATTGTTATGGCTTTATTAGGACTGAAAACAGTTTTGTTTGGTTTACTTCTTTTTCTACCCAAATATCGTAAAAACATACGATTGGCACTTTATTGCATTACGATTTTCATTTTTGTTTTGATCATTATTCAAAATGCGGTGAGTGAATTCTTTTTCTGGAATGAATTTGGCGTAAAATACAACTTCATTGCAGTTGATTATCTGGTATATACTAATACTGTTATAGGTAATATCATGGAATCTTATCCGGTAGTTCCTTTGTTTATCGGAATTGGAATTGTTGCGTTGGCTTCAACCTATATTATTGTAAAAAAGACAAGGATGTTTTTAGACAACCTTCCATCATTTAAAGAAAAAATTCAGTTATCTGGTGCTTATATTTTCCTCTTTGTCGTTTCGCTGTTTGCAGTTCCATTCATGACGAAATTTGAGAATTCACAAAATGTTTTTGTAAACGAGCTTCAGGCCAATGGCGTTTATAAATTCTATCTGGCTTTTATGAACAGTGAATTGGATTATGAGAAGTTCTATAAAACCATGCCGGAAAAAGAAGCCTATTCCATTTTAAAACAAAATATTCCTTCATTAACGACGACAACAACTTTAAGAACTATTCAGGACAGCGGTAAAGAAATTCATAAAAATGTTATGCTGATTACAGTGGAAAGTCTTAGTGCCGATTTCATGAAAGCCTATGGTAATGAACAAAGCATTACTCCTTTCCTGGATTCATTGGCGAATGAAAGTTTGCTCTTCACAAACCTTTATGCGACAGGAAACAGAACCGTGCGCGGATTGGAAGCTGTAACATTGTGCATCCCTCCCACTGCTGGGGAAAGTGTGGTAAAACGTGAAGACAACAAGAATAAATTTTCTACTGGAAGCGTTTTTAAACAAAAAGGATATGATGTAAAATATCTTTACGGAGGCGATGCTTATTTTGACAATATGGCAAGTTTCTTCGGAGGCAACGGTTATGAAATCGTAGATAAAAAAGCGCTTCACCCTAATGAGATTTCCTTTGAAAACATTTGGGGTGTTTGTGATGAAGACATGGCTAAAAAAGCAATTAAGGTCATGAATGAAGAGATTAAAAAAGGCAAACCCTTTTTTAATCATTGGATGACGGTAAGTAATCACAGACCATTTACGTATCCTGAAAACAAAATTGATATTCCTGCCAATTCCAAATCACGTGAAGGTGGCGTAAAATATACCGATTATGCGTTACAACAGTTTTTTAAAATGGCCGAAAAGCAAGCTTGGTTTAAAAATACGGTGTTTGTAATTGTTGCCGATCATTGTGCTTCCAGTTCCGGAAAAACGGAATTACCGATGGAAAAGTATCGAATTCCGGCAATGATTTATGCACCTGGTTTCATCAAGCCTGAAAGAAATCATACTTTAATGTCGCAAATCGATTTAATGCCAACGCTTTTCGGATTGCTTCATTTTGATTATCAAAGCAAGTTTTACGGTGAAGATATTATGAAAGCAAGCTATGAACCTCGGGCCTTTATTGCAACCTATCAGGATTTAGGATTAATTAAAAATGATAAGCTGACAATCATTTCGCCTGTAAAAAAAGTAAAACAATTTGATTTGATCTGTAAACCGGAGAAAAAATTATCGGGAGAATTTCAAATTCATTTTGAAGAAAAACCTAAAAAAGTAATCGATACAGAATTGGTCAATGAAGCTGTTTCCTATTATAAAACCGCATCAGACATGCTTAAGAATAGAAAATATCAGAAAGTATCATAAAAAAAGCAGATTCATAGAATCTGCTTTTTATAGTAATCCGTTGTATTTACGGATAAACCATTCTGCCGAAAGGCTTAACGCTAACATAACCAAACACCAAATCCAATCAATAAGAGGTGTTTTTTTAATGATCGCTTTTTCGGTTGGAATGTAGTTTTCGTTATCGAGTAGGTTTTTAATTAAGTCGTTAACCTGATTTGGATAATATACTTTTCCATTGGTATTGTTAGCCAATTGTTTCAAACGATTTACATCGGGATTTACAAATTGTTTTTCGATTTCAAAATCAAGTACTTCAAAACTTCCTGAATATTTGTTTTTCGATCTGTTTTCAGAAACTGTAAAACTATAATTTCCGTGTTCTAAACCGTCTAAGTTAACTTTATACTCGGCATTTCCTTTAAGAAAATCGTATTTTTTAGTTTTACCTGTCTGTTTGTTTTGCAGAGAGATGGTCAGATTGGCATTGTCGTCAAATTCGTAATTCTTATTAAAAAACTGAGCAGCTATTTCAATGGTTTCTCCAGAATTATAAAAACTCTCGTGTGTTACCACAAGTGATTTCTTAGCTGCATTAGAGGCCAAATACTGAATTATTTTATCTGTAAGAATATCAAATTGCTCGAATGACTTCGTTTTTACATGATTCTCCATACGCCATTTCCAGATATTTTCTCCAAAAAGGAAAGCATTTCGTTTTAATCCGTTTTCTGAAAATGTAAGTAGCGGACTTTCAGTGCCGATGTTTCGGATTCGTGATTTTAAAAGCGTATTTGCGTTTTCCTTAACCGTAATGGTTCCGAACGGATGCTGTAACGGCGGGAATTGTTCAAATCCGATATTTTCGGTTGAGAAAGCAGTAAATTGTGGATTATAGTCTGCCGAATAGTCTTCGATTTGACTTGAAGCCTTAAACTGAACCTGATCCTGATATTGGTTTAAAAGAGTGAAATCGGTATTGGTTCCGGTAATTACCCAAGTATTCAGTTGCAGTTTTTTATTCTGCTCCAAAATCGATTTGAATTCGAAATTAGGCTGATACAAAATCAAAACATTATAATCTTGTAATGATTTGATTTCACTAGGTTTTACTATTGTTACCTTACGTTGTTGATTAGATTCGATGGCACGTTTCAAAGCACCCAGATCAGGATGGTTTGTTGCTGAAACCAGTGCAATTTCCGAACGTTGGTCAATTACTTCTACAGCGAAATTCTTCGTATTGTTATAATTGTTTTTTTCTTGTAATGGTGATGAAATTACGGCTTTATAGGTCTGTACACCCACTCTATCAGCATTCAATAAAACTGATACGACCTGTGCTTTTTTAGATGGGGAAAAACTAATGTTTTGCTTATGAACAGTTGATTTTCCCTGTTGGATACTGAATGTTGCGTTAACCGGTTTTGTTCCGTTGTATTGCAGAAAAACTTCGGCAGGGAATTTATTTTTCAGAAACGCATACTTGTTAACGTTCAGCTGATTGATTTTTAAATCGAAAAAAGTCGTAGTGTCGCCCAAAACCAAAGGATAAACAGTGGTATTTTGCTGAAAACTGTAAACATAATCATTTCCAATCGTCTGATTTCCGTCAGTTAACAAAACCATCGGGTAATTCTGGCTTCGGTAAAACTGTTTCAAATTTTGGGCAGCCATATCAATATGGGTTTGCTTCCCTTTGAAATCAATAGCTGTGTTACTGTAAAAATCGTCATCAAAACTAAATAACTGAACATCATATTTAGCTTTAATCATTTTGTTTTGTGTCAATGACTGAATCAGTTGCGGAACATCGACATCTTTATTTAATAATGCAATCGATTGCGAATTATCAACAACGATTGGCAGAGGTGTTTTGGTGGTTTCAAACGTTTTTCTGGAAATAATCGGATTGATGAGCAACACAAAAATCAGAAACAACGAGAAAAAACGTAAAAAAGCCAAAAACAGATATAGTTTTGATCTGTAATTGGCTTTGTATAGGTATTGATAAAACGACAATCCGGCAGCAATCAGTACTGATAATAATAAAAGTAAAATTGTGCTTGTTGTCATAATTGTAAGTGTTCAGTTAAAGGTGTTCAGTATTCAGTTACTGCTAACTGACCACTGTATACTGTTTGTTAGGTTAACATTCCCCCATCAACATTAAGAACCTGTCCGGTAACATAAGCACTCATATCGCATGATAGGAACACACACACATTAGCAACATCTTCCGGAGAACCTCCGCGTTTCAAAGGAATGCTTTCTCTCCATCCTTTAACCACGTCCTCATTTAATTTTGCAGTCATTTCTGTTTCGATGAAACCTGGAGCGATTACATTACAACGGATATTACGGGAACCTAATTCCAATGCCACAGATTTTGAAAAACCGATAACTCCTGCTTTAGAAGCCGCATAGTTTGTCTGTCCGGCATTTCCTTTCACTCCAACAACAGAACTCATATTGATGATAGAACCGGCTCTGTTTTTCAGCATGATTTTTTGAACTGCTTTAGTCATATTGAAAACCGATTTTAAGTTTACATCTATAACGGTATCAAAATCTTCTTCAGTGATTCTCATTAAAAGGTTATCCTTTGTAATTCCTGCATTATTGATTAAAATATCAACGTTTCCAAATTCAGCAATAACATCATCAACTAATTTTTGAGCTTCATTAAAATCGGCAGCATTTGACTGGTATCCTTTAGCCTTAACTCCCAAAGCAGCTAATTCGTTTTCTAATTCCTGTGCAGCAGCTGCAGACGAACTGTATGTGAAAGCTACATTAGCTCCGTTTTTAGCAAAAACTTCGGCAATTCCTCTTCCGATTCCTCTACTAGCGCCCGTAATGATAGCGGTTTTTCCTTCCAGTAATTTCATAATATAAGATTAGTTTGTTTTTAAATTACAGTCTCCAAAGATATTCTATTTTGAATTAAAAAAAAATCATTGCACTTTTAAACTATTAACAAGTATTTTAATCGTAAATTTAGAATTCAAATCTGTGTAGTAAATCCTTCATATTGAGAATAATTACTTTGAAAAATTATGAAGAAAAATCTATTAGAGGCCAATCAGTTTAAATTGAAGTTTATTCAAAATTCACATTTAGGGTGCATTAATTTAATACTGAAACAAGACTGCAAACATAATTTTTCTTACACAAAATACTTTTGAATTATAAACCGCTATCAGTCATTTGATTAAAATCCTTGTTATACTCAGGTTTTAAAAATTGAAAGCGAAATCTGTTGCCTCTTTTTTTTGATAAAATGTCATTTAACGTTTTTTTTATCAATTTGAAAGGTTAAATTGATAAATATCAATGTTATAGCTAACTTTACTATGAGAAAAATTGTAAGATTTACTCCTTCTTTTTTCTTATGAAAATTTCATCAATTATACTTCTTTAAAATAATCAAAATACGTTTCATTTTTCTTAAAAAATGTACACGATAAATAAGTAAAAAATCATGAAAAAATATCTATTTCTATTACTAGCGGTTGTATTTATCGCTTGTTCCAAAGATGAAGGCTATGGTGGACTTGCGTCTATATCAGGTAAAGTATTTGCCATAAATTATAATCAGGACCAACAAGTTTTAAGTGAAGATTATATTGGAGATGTCAGAGTATATATCAGTTCGCGTGGCAGCACCGATTTTTACGATGATGTAAGAACTTCTCATGACGGCTCGTTCAAATTCGACTTTTTACAGGAAGGCAGTTATGATGTTTGGGTTTATGGAGATTGTGATTATTGCCCTTGGGATCAACAAGTTGAAAAAAAAGAAGTTGAAGTAACCTCAAAAAAAGCTAATGTTGTTCTTGACGATTTTGTAATTAAAATCTAAAGTCATGTTTAAAAAATTTACAAATCAGCTTTCCTTGCTTAATCCGGTTTCCCTTGCGGAACTGGAAGCTGTTTCATTGTTAAACAGAACGGACAGTAAGTATACGCTGAGAAGTGAAGATTTGCTGAAAATAGTACCCTGTCTGGTCGAACATTATAATGTTTTGGAAATTAACGGAACTAGGATTTTTTCATATGAAAATAATTATTTTGATACACCGGATTTGCAGTTTTTCAAGGATCATCACAATGGATATGTCAACAGAATCAAAGTGAGAAGCAGAAGGTATGTAGAATCGGACATGTGTTTTTTTGAAATTAAAAAGAAAGAAAAAGTCGATCGCACTAACAAACACAGAGAGCCTATACCTTATATGATTTCTGATATTGACGAAATAAGAAAGAATCTCATACAGGAGTATTCCCGTAAAGCAATTGAAGAAGTGACTCTTATCTTAAAAAATAATTTTAACCGCATCACATTGGTCAACAATCAGTTTACGGAAAGGGTTACGATAGATATGAACCTTCATTTTATTGATGATGAACATGATATCAAATTTAAAAAAATTGCAATCATTGAAATCAAGCAATCAAAAAGTACACATTCATCTCCGTTAACCACTTTCCTGAAATACAATAACATTCGGGAGCAAAGCATCAGCAAATATATCTATGGTGTAATTACATTAATTCCCTCAGTGAAAAAAAACAATTTCATGCCGATACTAAAAAAAATAAATAAACTTCAGCGATGATGGAAACAATTGAAACAGACGATAATTTAATAGGTATTTTAAGCCTGAATGATTTTATTATTCGTTCAATCATAGATTTTGTTGCTGTGGTTGTACTCGTTGCTCTTATATACTATCCTAAACATAAAAACAAAGACTTCATTTTCACATTCATTTTGTTTAATGTCGTAAATTTTATGATATGTTGTTTGCTTGGTGCAGCAAAAATTAAAATAGGATTCGCATTTGGGCTTTTTGCCATGTTTTCCATTATCCGATACCGAACTATCGCGATTTCAATAAAGGACATGGGGTATTTCTTCGTATGTGTGGCGTTGGGAATGTTAAATTCGCTTGCAACCATTAATGATGGTTTCGTATTGTTAATCATTTGCAACGGCATAGTTCTGTTCCTCACATTCATAATGGAACGTCTTGATTTTCTTAAAAACGAAAATGCGAAAGAAATCGTTTATGACAAAGTTGAGTTCATTAAACCGGAATACAAAGAACAGTTGCTTGCAGATTTAAATAACCGTACCGGATTAAATATTCATAGAGTAGAAATTGTCTCGATTGATTATTTAAAAGATACAGCATTATTGAAAGCCTATTATTTTGCAAAAGAAAGCGAATTTGTATTACCAAAATCCGACAATGATGATTAAAAAAAAGAACCTGCTTTTATTCTTCTTGCTGCTGATCACTATGGATGGTTTTTGTCAGAACTATACTGACTGGCAATACCGATTGATTCCTGGAGTAAGTTACAGATTTAATGATCATTGGAAAGTTTCCGGAGAATATCGCTATACTGCTCAAAAAGATTTTCAGGAATTCAGATCAAGCGGAGCAGAATTTACCGTGCAATATAATTTCAATAAAGAATTCAGTATTGAAACAGGATATCGATTTACAAGTTCATATACCGCTGACTCTCATCGTTTGTTTGGTGCTTTAAAATACGATAAAGAACTAGGTGATTTTACCTTGTTTGGAGCAATGAAATACCAATTTTCAACAGGAAGTTTTAACGAGCGTTATATGAATGATTTTAAAGAGCCTGTACAGATGGTTCGTGAAAAAATCGGCGTCGACTATAATGTTCCCAAATCAAAATTATCTTTCAATACTTCTGTTGAGATATTTTTAAAGTTAGCTGATGATGATCCGATTAAATACAACAGAACCCGTTATACTATCGGAAGCGCTTACAAATTCAAATACGGAAACAAATTAGGAATATCCGTTTTTTATGATGATAAATACAATCCTAAAAAAACAGACCGTTTTGTACTTGAAACCAAATACACATTAATAATTGACGATATGATCAAAAAGATCAAGAAAAACAAAGAGAAAAAAGCAACACAGGGTTAATTAAAATAACCACATCCGATAACATACAGTCTTTGTTTACTTCTAATCCTTTATAAATTTAGCATTTAAAGAGCCCTTATCCGTGTCTATTTTGATAAGGTAACTACCGGAAGGTAAATCGGAAACGTTAATAGTCTTCATCGATTTGCGAGCTGGAACAACTTGTTTCAATTGTCCTAAGATGTTATAAACACTCATTGATTCGATTTCCACATTATTCCCAGATTCTATATTCAACATATCTTTTACAGGATTTGGATACAATATCAAGTTGTTTGAAAGCGTGAAATCGTTGGCGCTTAACGAACATGAGGAATCTACAGTACAATTATACCCTAACGAATTAACCTCATTTTGAATAGCACTTACCTGACTTTCATTGGCACACACATAATGCAAATTTGGAAGCCCATTAAAAGACCCTATAAATCGTATGAAATTACCTGTCTTCATATAAATAGTCGCCAGCGGAGTATTATCTGAAAAATAAAAGAATTGAAGATTGCTCAAATTGTTTACATTCAATGCGCTAAGTTGATTACCAATACATCCTAAACCTATCAAATTGCTTAAATTACTAACATTTAATGAAGTAATTTTATTGTTGGAACACCCTAATTGCTGAAGGTTAAGCAATCCGTTAACATTCAAGCTTGCGATAAAATTATTATTACAGATTAACTCTGTAAGATTTGACAAACTACTAACATCCAGTGCCGCTAACAGGTTGTCAGAGCAGTATAAACTTCTAAGATTGGTTAATCCGTTAACATTAAGAGAAGTGATTTTGTTTCCCGTACATCCTAATGTCGACATACTCGTAAATCCACTCACATTTAAAGAAGATAATTGATTGTTTTCACATCCTAAAGTTAACAAATTGGGTAAAGTTCCCATATTTAATGAAGTGAGTCTGTTGTTATCACAATATAAATAATTTAAATTCGGAGAACTGCTCACTTCTAAAGTCGTGAGAAGATTATTGGAACAGCTTAAAGCACTAAGTTTGGACAAACCATTTAAATTTAATGATGTCAACTTATTGTTTTGACAGGTTAACTGGTCCATATTGGATAAGCCATTTAAATTTAGTGCAGCCAACTGATTGTTTTCGCAAAATAGATTGGATAGGTTTTGACAAGTCCCGATATTCAAAGAAGTCAATAGATTGTCTTTACAATCCAATTGAATAAGGCTTGTAGTACCATTTACATTTAAGGAAGTCAGTTTACTATTTCGACAATCTAAAACTTCAAGATGTGATAAGCCGCTTAGATTTAAAGACGTAAAGTTATTATCATTACAGAATATTGAGACTAAATTTGGCAGATTGCCAACATTTAAGGTGTTAAGCGGAATATTGGAACATCTCAAATGCATTAGATTAGGTAAATTGCTAAGATTTAATGAAGTAATCTTCGAATTACTAAAATCAAGATAGTTAAGGTTTGTTAACCCGTTAATATTTAAAGAAGTTAGCAGACTGGAATTACAAGACAAATAATTTAAATTTATTAAAGGGGAAACATTTAGAGAAGTATACTTATTACCATCACAAGATAACTGGTTAAGATTTGTCAGTCCGGTTAGATTTAATGATGTTAGTTGATTTCCACCACAATATAACTCATAAAGGTTATGGGAAGGACTTAAATCGAGTGAAGTTAACAAGTTGCTACTACAATGTAAATGCCTTAAATTAGGCAGATTGAGAATATTCAGATTCGTAAGTTGATTTCCTGTACAGTATAGTGAATTTAAATTTGTTAATCCGCCAATATTCAACTCGGCAATAGAATTATACTCACAGAATAAACTTGTAAGATTTGTGAATTTTTCAATTCCGGTTAAATTTTGAATTTCGGAAAAGCTTAGATATAATTTCGAAACCGCTAAGGCTTCACTTACTTCTATTTTACCGTCTCCATCAACATCTATTTTGATGTTATTATTCATTGCATCCTGAGCAATAAAAGTTGTACTGCTGGCAGCTAATAGTTTTGCTCTGAAATTTACATCAGGAATGTTGATAATTTGTGCTTTGAGAATAATAGAAAAACCCAAAGCAAATACTAAAGCGTAAATCTTCTTCATGACTTTGACTTTTTGGTTTAATAAACAAAGTTACAAATAATTAAAATGTTGATTTTCAATGCATTATTATTTGTTTCTTAAAGTTAATCCTTCTTAGTTTAATATGGATGTGGAAAAAAAGGACCTAAACTATCCCTAAACTCAGCATTAGATTTAATATTCATGCATTTTGTTCAAATAGAAAAATAAAAAAGCCCTGCAAATTGCAGGGCTTTCATATAGTAAGCTTTTTATGTCTTATTTCAATACAGCTAAAACTTCAGCAACTTTTTTACCGATTTCAGCAGGAGAGTCAACAACGTGGATTCCGTTTTCTCTCATGATGCGTTTTTTAGCTTCTGCTGTATCATCAGCGCCACCAACGATAGCACCTGCGTGACCCATTGTACGTCCTTTTGGAGCAGTTTCTCCAGCGATGAAACCTACAACTGGTTTTCTGTTTCCATCAGCTTTAATCCAACGAGCAGCATCAGCCTCTAACTGACCACCAATTTCACCGATCATGATGATGATTTCAGTTTCAGGATCATTCATTAATAATTCAACAGCTTCTCTTGTAGTAGTTCCAATGATTGGATCTCCACCGATACCGATAGCTGTAGTAACTCCTAATCCTTGTTTTGCAACCTGATCAGCAGCTTCATACGTTAAAGTTCCAGATTTAGAAACGATACCTACTGAACCTTGTTTGAAAACGAAACCTGGCATGATACCAACTTTAGCTTCACCCGGCGTGATTACACCCGGACAGTTAGGACCTACTAAACGACAGTTTTTACCTTTAATATAATCATAAGCTTTAATCATATCAGCAACTGGAATACCTTCTGTGATACAAATAATTACTTTGATACCTGCGTCTGCAGCTTCCATAATCGCATCAGCAGCGAAAGCAGGCGGAACGAAAATGATTGAAGTATCAGCACCAGCTTGAACTACTGCATCTTTTACTGTATTAAAAACCGGACGGTCTAAGTGTTGAGAACCACCTTTTCCAGGAGTTACACCACCTACAACGTTTGTTCCGTATTCAATCATTTGAGAAGCGTGGAAAGTACCTTCACTTCCTGTGAATCCCTGAACAATTATTTTAGAATTTTTATTTACTAAAACACTCATGATATATTTTTTTATGTTGTTTTTAAAAATGTATTGCAAAAATAGACTTTTGAAAGAAATATATAAAGAATTTTGCTATAAACTTTCAAAGATTTTATCCTGATTTAACCTAGCTGGCTCATTTGGTAACCACGGAATAGCTTATCCTCTTTAACTTCCCAAATAGTAACAAAATGTGCCAAAATTGTTTCTTCCGAAGGCGTTTCAATGGGTGTTACATAATAAGTGAATCGGACAGTAACCATATTGTCATCCTGCAAAACATGACTTATGTCTATACGTGATGAAGTATATGAACGTTCCATTTCACAAGATAATTCAATCAAATCACTTTTATTTAATTGCAGAAATCCTTTGGAACTGTGCCAATGAAACTGCAATTCATCATGAAGAAATCGTTGAAGAATTTCTTTGCTTCTTAGCGATCCGGAATGATAGAATTCTGTAACTATTGCTTTAGCCGTCATTTTTGTTCAACTTATTAAGTATTTCCGGAATCTTTTTAACGTTAGCCAATTGCTTCAGTTTCTCACGAGACTCCTCTATTGGGGTTCCAAAATATGTTTTTCCGCCTTCTACCGATTTAGTAACGCCGGTCTGACCTAAAACAACCGCTTTTTCACCGATTGTAATTCCGCTGGTGGTACCTACCTGCCCCCAAAGGGTTACTTCGTCTTCTATAACCACACATCCGGCAATTCCGGTTTGCGAGGCAATCAGACATTTTTTACCGATAACTGTATCGTGGCCAACATGCACCTGATTATCAATCTTAGTCCCTTCGCCAATTGTAGTGTCTCCGGTAACTCCTCTATCAATGGTACACAATGCCCCTATTCCAACATTATCTTCAATAACTACACGCCCACCCGATAATAATTGATCAAAACCTTCCGGACGCTTTTTATAATAGAATGCATCCGCCCCTAAAATACTTCCGGCATGAATGATAACATTATCACCTATCACCGTGTTATCGTAAATGGAAACATTAGAATGAATAAGACAGTTTTTACCGATAATTACATTGTTTCCAATAAAACAATTGGGCTGAATTACAGTATCTTCACCAATTACGGCAGTTCCTGAAATTGCTGAATTAGAAGACAGGAATGGTCGAAAATGTCGTGTTAGTTTATTGAAATCACGAAACGGATCGTCAGAAATCAGCAAAGCTTTGCCATCAGGACAATCTACCTTTTTGTTTATTAAAACAATAGTAGCAGCCGATTGCAGCGCTTTATCGTAATATTTAGGATGATCAACAAAAACAATATCACCTCGTGTTACGACGTGAATTTCATTCATTCCGTGAACCGGAAAACGATCATCACCCACATACTCGCATTGAATAATGTCGGCTATCTCTTTCAGAGTATGTGTCTTTGGAAATTTCATAATAATAATTAGTATCAGTAAAAGTTGTTGGCAATCAGTATCTGTTTTTCATGAACAAGCACTGATTGCCGGAAACTTCAAATTATTCTTTTACGCGCTCCATGTAAGAACCTGAAGCAGTATCGATTTTGATTTTATCACCTTCATTGATAAATAAAGGCACGTTGATTGTAGCGCCAGTTTCAACAGTTGCAGGTTTTGTAGCATTGGTAGCAGTATTTCCTTTTACTCCCGGCTCTGCATAAGTTACCTCAAGAATTACTGAAGCAGGCATATCAACAGAAAGCGGTGCGTCTGTTTCAGTATTGATCTGAACCATTACGTTAGTCCCTTCTTTTAATAAATCCGGAGCATCAAGAATATCTCTGTTCAAAGAAATCTGTTCGAAAGTTTCATTGTTCATGAAATGAAACTCTTGTCCTTCAGCATATAAGAATTGAAAAGTATGTGTTTCTACACGAACAACTTCAATTTTATGACCTGCAGAAAATGTATTATCCAATACCTTACCATTTGTTAAACTTTTAAGTTTGGTTCTTACGAAAGCAGGACCTTTACCCGGTTTAACGTGAAGGAATTCAATAATTTTGTAAATATCATTGTTGTATTTGATACATAATCCGTTTCTGATATCAGCTGTACTTGCCATTTTGATTTATTTAGTTGTTTTATTTTTTATTAAACGCTTCCTGTATAACCTTTCATAACTCCGCGAGGTGAATTTCGGACAAAAAGGATAATTTCGTCGCGTTCCGGAGTTGCTTCCATTTCTGCTTCAATGATACCTAATGCCTGAGTGGTATTGTAGGTTTTTTGGAACAGAATTCTGTAAATATCCTGAATTTCGCGTATTTTTTCAGTTGAAAAGCCCCTTCTTCTAAGTCCAACGGAATTAATTCCAACGTATGATAACGGTTCCTTGGCAGCTTTTGTGTAGGGAGGAACATCTTTACGAACCAATGAACCACCGGAAATCATAGCATGATCCCCAATGGAAACAAATTGATGTATCGCAGCCAATCCTCCAATAACCGCATAATCACCAACAGTAACGTGTCCGGCCAAGGCCACTCCGTTTACAATGATGGCATTATCACCGATATGACAATCGTGAGCAATGTGTGCGGTTGCCATAACCAAGCAGTTTTTCCCAATCTTAGTCTGTCCTGAAGCGATTGTACCTCTGTTGACCGTAACACACTCTCTAATAGTAGTGTTATCGCCTATTATTGCAAGTGAATCTTCACCTCCAAATTTTAAATCCTGGGGCACTGCAGCAATTACAGCACCGGGAAAAATATTGCAATTCTTACCAATACGTGCGCCTTCCATTATGGTTACATTTGAACCAATCCAGGTTCCTTCACCAATTTCAACATTATTGTGAATGGTTGTGAAGGGCTCAATTACCACATTTTTGGCAATTTTTGCTCCAGGATGAACATAGGCTAAAGGTTGATTCATATTTTCTTTTTTAGTTCTTTTTTACAATTTGCGCCATTAATTCGGCTTCTGTAACTAATTTACCATTTGCATAAGCGCTGGCTTGCATATGACAGATTCCGCGACGGATTGGCGATAATAACGTTAATTTAAAGATTAAAGTATCCCCAGGTAAAACCTTGTGTTTGAATTTCACATTGTCAATTTTCATGAAATAAGTCAGGTAATTTTCAGGATCAGGAACTGTACTTAAAATTAAGATACCTCCTGTTTGCGCCATAGCTTCGATAATTAAAACCCCTGGCATAACTGGCGCTCCCGGAAAATGTCCAATAAAGAATTCTTCATTCATTGTAACATTTTTCAATCCGACCACATGACTGTCAGACATCTCTAAAATTTTGTCAACCAACAAGAACGGATTTCTGTGTGGCAACATCGACATGATTTTAGTTACGTCCATCAAAGGCTCTTTGTTTAAATCGAAAACAGGAACCTGATTTTTCTGTTCGTTTTTAATAATCTTAGACATTTTTTTTGCAAACATGGTGTTTACATAATGTCCGGGTTTATTAGCAATTACTTTTCCTTTGATTTTTGTTCCGATCAAAGCCAAATCCCCTACTACATCAAGTAATTTATGACGTGCAGCTTCGTTTGGATAATGTAATGTAAGGTTATCTAAAACCCCGTTTGGTTTAACTGAAATAGTGTCTTTTCCGAAAGCCACTTTCAAACGTTCCATTGTTTCGTCGGATATCTCCTTATCCACATAAACGATAGCGTTATTTAAGTCACCGCCTTTGATCAATCCATTTTGAAGCAAACCTTCTAATTCATGAAGAAAACTGAAAGTACGGCAATCGGCAATTTCTGATTTGAATTCGCCAATGGATTTCATATTGGCATTTTGAGTACCTAAAACTTTCGTGCCAAAATCAACCATAGCAGTTACGCAATACTCATCAGAAGGAATTACTGTAATTTCACTTCCGGTAGCTTCGTCTGTGTATGAAATAACTTCTTTAACCACATAAACATTTCGCTCAGCATCCTGCTCTACTACACCTGCCTTTTCAATAGCTTCTACGAAATATTTTGATGAACCGTCCATAATTGGAGGCTCAGAAGCATTTAACTCAATGATAACGTTATCAACATCACATCCGACAAAAGCAGCCAATACGTGCTCTGAAGTCTGGATTTTAACGCCTAATTTTTCAAGATTTGTACCTCTTTGAGTATTTACAACATAATTTGCATCGGCTTCGATAATTGGCTCGCCTTCCAAATCAACACGAACAAATGTGAATCCGTTGTTAACTGGTGCCGGTTTAAATGTCATTGTTACTTCCTGACCGGTGTGTAACCCTACTCCTTTTAATGAAACTTCGTTTTTGATGGTTGTTTGCTTAACCATGGTTTATTTGTTTAGTTTAGTTAGTTTTTCTGTTTTTTTAGTTTATGCAGATCGTCCACGATTTTCGGCAGGTTTTTAAAATGAACGTATGATTTGCTGAAATCAGCATAATTGAAAGACGGGCTTCCTTGGATCGCTTCGCCATCCTTGATGTTTCTTCCAACTCCGGATTGCGCCTGAATTCTTACGCCGTTTCCGATGGTTAAATGACCTGCAATACCGACCTGTCCGCCAATCATACAGTTTTTGCCAATTTTGGTTGAACCTGCCACTCCTGTTTGAGAAGCAATAACTGTATTCTCTCCTATTTCAACATTATGCGCGATTTGAATCTGGTTGTCAAGTTTTACGCCTTTTCGGATAATTGTTGAACCCAGAGTGGCTCTGTCAATAGTTGTACAAGAACCTATATCAACATTATCTTCGATGATTACATTCCCTATTTGCGGTACTTTTGAATAGGTGCCGTCTTCCTGAGGAGCAAACCCAAATCCGTCCGACCCAATAATAGAACCGGAATGTATAGTACAATTCATGCCTACCTCTGTTTCTGAATAAATGCGAACACCTGCAAACAAAACTGTATTGTCCCCAATAACAACGTTATCCCCCACAAAACTGTTTGGGTAAATTTTTACGTTATTACCGATCTTTACATTTTTCCCAACGTAACAGAAACTCCCCAAATAGAGGTTTTCGCCATATTCAACATTTTCGGAAATAACGGAAGGCTGTTCTATACCTGATTTCATCAGTTTTACCTGATTGTAGTATTCCAGAAGTTTTGAAAACGATTTATAAGCATCTTCCACTTTGATTAAAGTGGTTGTGATCGGCTGATCTGGTTCAAAAGTCGAATTTACTATGGTAATAGTCGCTTTTGTAGTATATATGTAGTTTAGGTATTTCGGATTAGCCAAAAAAGTAAGGGAACCTTCTGTTCCTTCTTCAATTTTAGATAATTTGTAGACTTCTGCTGATGGGTTCCCAACAACTTCGCCTTCTAAAATACCAGCTATTTGTTCTGCAGTAAATTTCATCTTATATCATTTTTATTTACCTTAGGTATAAGATAAAACTCGCGTTTTTGTTTGTTGCATGTCTGTTTTCAGCATAGCTCGTTTTATCTGTGCAAAAATATAAAATTTAATCGAATCTTAACTTCCCAACAATACTTTTGGGAAACAGATAAAATATTTTGTCACCGGTTTGGATAAAGCTTTTAAATTCAGCTGGTCAGAAGCTTCAACCACATCTTCAATTGTTTTATCTTTCTTGTAAATGTGGATTGGTTCACCGGTTTTGTTATAGGCCTGATTCTTGATTTTACCCTTGAAAATAAAATAATCCACTTCCTTTTCGGATAAGTTGTGAAGGTTCATCATTTTCGATTTTAAATCGGTCATATGCTCTTTGCTTACTTTCTCCGTAACCATTTTGATTTTAAGCAAATCCCTATTGATAATCATTTTGCTTAAAGAAGAAAGCACAAAATCATCATGAAACTGCCATGATTTTATGGCGCTGACTATATCAAAATCATCCAATAATGCGAACTTTTTCAGATTAGGGTTGTCGAAACCGCTGGAGTCAATTTTATTCTGCATAAAAAACTGTAATGGTTCGCTGCAAGGAAGCATCGTTCCCATTTGAGTGAGTTCTTTAGCGCGTTTCAGAATTTTTGTCAGCGTTAATTCAGCCACAAGACTGGTTTTATGCAGGTAGGCCTGCCAATACATCAATCGTCTTGCTACTAAAAACTGCTCTACCGAATAAATCCCTTTTTCTTCAATAACCAAAACGTCATCCACAACGTGCATCATCTGAATCAATCGCTCCGAATTGATATTTCCTTCGGCTACACCTGTGTAAAAACTATCACGCTTAAGGTAATCCATTCGATCCATATCCAACTGACTGGAAATTAGTTGCAGCATGAATCTTCTGTGGTATTCACCTTTGAAAATCTGAATAGCCAATGACAGCTTTCCATCAAATTCACGATTGAGTTCATTCATAAAAAACAATGAAATCTCTTCATGGTGAACTGATTCCACAATACTATGTTCCATGGCGTGTGAAAAAGGTCCGTGTCCGATATCATGCAACAATATTGCTATATAGAGCGCATTTTCCTCATCCTCCGAAATTTCAACCTCTTTAAAGCGTAACGTCTGAACCGCTTTCTGCATAATGTGCATACAACCTAAAGCGTGGTGAAAACGCGTATGATGCGCACCGGGATAGACAAGATAGGACATTCCCATTTGAGAAATACGTCGTAACCGCTGAAAATAAGGATGTTGAATTAAGTCGTAAATTAAGGTATTCGGAATGGTTATAAAACCATATATGGGGTCGTTTAGGATTTTGAGCTTGTTAATCTGATTCACGCAAGTATAATATTTAAACAAATATAGTGAAATTAGATTTGATGTTAAATAAGAGAAAAATAATGCAACATCTTTAATAAAAAAGAGGCTGCCCTAAAATGACAGCCTCTTTCGTAAAAATTATTTCGCTAAATATTAAAATATTATTTTTTTATTTGCTTCTGAGTTATCCTCATCAGTAATTTTAATGATAACAATCTGTTTTCTAACAGTTAAGTTATTTATAGTTGTTTCTGAAGCGTTAACATTTTTATTTTCAAAAATAAGCTTTCCGGTTATGTCAAATAACTTAACAGAACGCATTATTTTACCCTCACTTTTAATATGCAAAACAGAATTCTTTTCATAAATAATTATGTTTTCGTTATTAAAGGCATTTTCATCTAATGATAATGTAGTCGCATTAATTCTTGCAATACGGTTTCTACCAGTATTATTATAATTTGTAAAAGCTCCTGCGATTACCAGTTTTCCATCTGTTTGAAGTGCACAGGAATACACAGTACTATTTGAAGCTGTGTTACCAGAATTGAAACTTGTATCGAGTGTCCCAATAGCATTAAAACGTGTTAAATGTAAATTTACTGTTTCGAATCCAAAATGTCCACCTGCGATTATTTTTCCGTCAGGCTGAATTGCAATTGTTAAAATTGATGGATTAGCAAACCCCGTGTTCATAGTCGTTTCAAGAGTACCATTTGCATTTAAACGAACAATACCGTCTGCCTCGATAACATTATTTAAGTCTCTGAAACTTCCACCAATAACAATTTTCCCATTAGATTGAACTTTTATGACTTCAATAGAGAAAAAAGATTGATAAGTTAATGAACTAAAGGAAGTATCTAAAGTACCATTAGTATTTAAACGCACAAGACCTTTTCTTGAAGAACCATTATAACTATCAAATCTTCCTCCGATTACTATTTTCCCATCGGATTGTAATGCCAAAGCTTTAACTTCATTATCTGCACCCGAACCTGGAGTAAATGTGGTGTCTAAAGTTCCATTTGAGTTCAATCTGGCAATTCTATTAATAGAGCTCCCGTTATAGGTAGTGAACGAACCTCCGATTACTATTTTCCCATCAGGCTGAACCAAAATAGACATAACTGTAAAATTTGGTCCAACTCCGGTAACAAAGCTAGTATCTAATGAGCCATCAGAATTTAAACGTACTAGATTATTAATTAATGTACCGTTATATTTTCCAAAATACCCTCCTAAAAGTATTTTACCGTCTGTTTGAATTGCAGATGCGAATACATCCGCTTTTAAATTTGCAGATGTTGTCTGAATACCGCTTCCACCAGCATTAAAATTAGTATCTAATGTGCCGTCAGTATTAATTCGGGCAACTCTATTGGCCACTACTCCATTATAAAGTCCGAATCCACCTCCAATTATGACCTTTTTATCAGGTTGGATCAATGTAGTACGAATAGAAAAATTTGAGCCACTTCCAGTATTAAAAGTCATATCTATACTTCGATTAGAATTAATTCTGGCAATATCATTTCTTTCCGTTTCGTTAACGCTTTCAAACTCACCACCTAGAATAATCTGACCATTTGGTTGCATAGCCATTGCATATACGTCGGTATCTGCATCGGTATCGAAATCAATCTTTTTATCTACACCAGTTCCAGATGAAAAACTTGTATCAATTGTACCGTTGCTATTCAAACGCGTAATTCGGTTAACAATAGTTCCACCATAAGTTTGAAAATTTCCACCTATAAGTATTTTTCCATCAGCTTGTATTAAAGAAGTATTAACAACCATTGTATTTGTTACAGCAATTGGGTAAGTAGTGAAAGTAGTATCAACAGATCCCGAGCTGTTTAAACGAATAAGAACATTTCTGAATCCTTCATATAGTACACTATTACCCCCAATAATTATTTTACCATCACTTTGTAAAGAAACTGTTCTAATTTTACAATACACTTCTAATGAAGGGTTAAATGCCAAATCTAAAGTACCATTAGCATTCAGACGGCAAATCCCATAAGCATTTTCTCCGTCGTAAGTAGTAAAATCACCTCCCAAAATTATTTTTCCATCTGGTTGGATTACAACTTTGTATACAGTATTGTGTCCATTTCCAGTTCCTGTAATGGCAAAACCAGAATCCAGACTTCCGTTTGTATTTAAACGTAAAACCCCTCTTTTGCTTTCTCCGTTGAAATGAGTAAAACTTCCGCCTACTACAATTTTTCCATCATTTTGAATAACTATAGATCTTACTGAAGCTAGCGAACTCGATCCGTTGTAAGCGTCTGTTAAACCAGTTCCAATATTAAAACTTGTATCTAATGTTCCATTCGAATTTAAACGGGCAATTCCATTAAATGAAGTTCCGTTAATTTGTGTAAACATACCTCCAATTATGATCTTACCATCGGGTTGAATTGCACTCGCTTGAATTACAGGTCCGACATATTCAGTTCCGTTGACAATAAGTTTGATAATTGTGGATGAACCAAATGAAGTGTCTAACGTACCATCTGCATTTATACGTGCAAGACCTTTTTTTGAAGTTCCATTGTATTTAAGAAAACCTCCGCCTATAATTATTTTACCATCAGGTTGTAATGTAGTTGACACAACACCATCTTTAGCAGACGAAGATGTACCACCATCACCATTACCAAAACCTAAATCTGAAGGATTAAAGGAGCTATCGATGGCTCCATCCTGGGCGGAAACCATGAAGCAAAGATGCATTGCAAAAAATAAAAATAATTTTTTTCTCATTTGTAATAAATTCTAGTTTTTTTATTGATTAATTTTTTTTAGTTAAATTTCTATTGATATAACATGCGAAATTTCGTAAAAATATTTTTATAAACAAGTTTTTTATTACAAAATAAATATTCTGAGTTTTACTGCATAATGGTTTTGTGGCAAATGTGTCAGAAATAAAAAAAGCCATCCGAAAGGATGGCTTAATGTAAATTATCTGTAACTTACCAAATAAATACCCTGGCGCTTTCCGGACGATGCATTTTATCACCTTCCTTAATCTTAAATGTCGCATAGAATTCAGGCATATTGCTTAACGGACCGTTAATTCTGAATTGTGCTGGTGCGTGAACATCCGTCATAATTTGCTGCGCTAAGGCTTCATTTTTAACGTTCACCATCCACGCATAAGCATAAGATAAAAAGAAGCGCTCATTCGGATTTAAACCTGCAATTTTGTGATTGTTTTGGAACTGCTTTGTCTTCTTAAATGCCTCATATCCCATAACAACACCACCTAAATCGGCAATGTTTTCCCCTTGTGTAGCATCTCCATTTACGAATTTACCCTTCAATGCCTCGTATTTACTAAACTGATCAACTATAAGTTTGGTTTTGGCTTTGAATTTTTTCAGGTCTTCTGCCGTCCACCAATTGTTTAAGTTACCTTTTTCATCATATTGACTTCCCTGGTCGTCGAAACCATGAGTGATTTCATGCCCGAATGTCGATCCGCCTATGATTCCGTATAAAACAGCATCATCAGGCATTCTTCCTTCAAATCCAGGAACGATGATATTACAGCCTGGAACGCAAATTTCATTATTGCTCGGGTTGTAGTAGGCGTTGTAAGTTTGCGGATACATGCCCCACTCTGTTCTGTCTACCGTTTTCCCATATTTAGCAATCATATAATCGTATTCCCATTTATTGGTATTCATTACGTTTGCGCAATATGATTTCCTGTCGATGGAAACACTGCCCATGTCTTTCCATTTATCAGGATATCCGACTTTCATGACAATTTTGCTCAGTTTTACCAATGCTTTTTGCTTAGTGGCAGGACTCATCCAATCTAATTTTTTGATGCGCTCAGCATAAACGTCCCTAATGTTGTTCCCTATTTCCAGAAGTTTTTCTTTTGTTCCTTTTGGTAAATATTCATCAACATACACCTGACCAATCAATTCTCCAAGGGAAGCATCTGTAGTACTCACTACCCTTTTCCATCTCGGTTTTTGTTTGCTTACCCCATTCATTACTGTAGAATAGAATTTGAAATTCTGTACTTCGATAGCATTATTTAAATAAGATGCATAACTGTCTACCAAATTCCATTTTAAATACACTTTCCAGTCTTCAATGGCATACGTTTTAGTTAATTCATTCAATCCTTTGTAAAATTCAGGTTGACCTACAATAACAGAATCGGCTTTAGCCACTTTTAAGTTTGCCAGCATTTTATCAACACTTAAATTAGGAGCCAATGATTTAAATTGGGCAACAGACATTTTATTGTAATTCTTTATCGGATCTCGGAGAGCTTCTAATTTACGTGAAACTTTAGCTAAATCGGTTTCCATTTTCATGATTGTAGCCGCATTTTTGGAGGCCGATGTTTTGTCCTGACCAATGAGCTGCATCATAGACTGAAGGTGTTTTACATATTCTTTTCTAATGGTTACAGTTTCCTCATCGGTATTGAAATAATAATCACGATCTCCTAACCCTAATCCTCCCTGAGAGAAAAACAAAGCATATTTCGTGCTGTTTTTATCGTCCTGCCCCAGATAAAAATTAAATGCCGGACCAGTTCCGATGGTATGCATATAGGCGATAGTTTCTGATAAAGAGTTAACATCTTTAATGGCGTCAATTCTAGCCATCTCTACTTTAAGCGGATTGATTCCTGCTTTTTCGATGGCTAAAGTATCCATTCCTGAAGCATAAAAATCCCCTATTTTCTGTTTGTTGCTCCCTTTGGCTGCCTCTTTATCTTCAGAAGATTTAATACAAATTGCCTTTATTTGAGCATTGATGGTATCTCCGATGGTTCTGAAAATTCCGTTACTGCTTTCCGTTTCAGGAATAGGATTTTTTTTGAACCAGCCTCCGTTAGCATAATGGAAAAAGTTTTCTCCAGGATTTAAAGTAGTATCCCTGTTTATTGCCAAGGGATCAGGTTGGATTAACTCGGAGGTTTCCTTGTTTTTACAACTTGTTAATGCTAAGGATGTTCCTGCAGCAAGAAGTGCAAAATGTTTAAATTTCATAATAGTTTAAAATTTAGTGGATTAGATTAGTTTTTTCAAAGGTATATTTTTCTTACATCCTTTACAAATCTACTTAAAACAGTTCAAATTTAAACTATTTCAACAAAATCATAATCCATTGCAAACCAGCTATTTAAATTAACTTTTGATTGTATAATCGTGTTAAAATCTGTAATTTTATTGTTCATTTTACAATTGTTTTTACAGTATAATTCTTAAAAAAAATCCTTATGAAAAACTTTGAAAAAACTTTAGTCAAAGGAATGTTTGTTCTTTTGCTATTTACAATGAGCGTCATGGCTCAGGACAAAAAAATGGAAACCAATACTATAGGATCCAATAAGATGGTAAATAATTTGGTAGACAACAAAATGGTTCTTGCGGCGGAAGTAACTCTTGAACCGGGGCAGAAGACTGACATGCATACCCATCCGGCACATTTCTATTATGCACTATCTGATGGAAAGCTCATGGTTCATTATAAAGACGGAAAAGAGGAAACGATGGAGTTAAAAGCTGGTGCTTCCGGTTTTGGAGATCCCGAGCGCCCTCATTATGCTGAAAATGTTGGAACTACAACCATTAAATTTTTAATTGTGGAATTAAAAGAGCATCCTTATAAAGAGGCTAAACCAAAAAAATGACGAAAGAAATACATATTGCGAAATAAAAAAGATGAACATTTCTGATGTTCATCTTTTTTGTACACTGTGATTTTATTTTGCTAAAGTTTCAGCCTAAAGCCGAAAACAGGCAAATCTCCCTGCATAAAATCCAAATCTTCGGATCTTTTAAAGCCAATGTTTTCATACATTTTCCAGGCAATGTCCATGGACTTGGTCGAATGAATGATTATTTGATTTAGTTTTTTATTCTTGGCTTTTTCAATGCATTCGACTGTCAGTAATTTTCCAACACCATTTCCGCGTGCTTTTGGACTTACAGCTAATAATCTGAAACCGGCAGAATTTACCTCTTTGGTCGCAGTCCCTCCAGAACCATAGTATTTCATCTCACTGAAAAAAACAACACCGCCTGTAATTTCATTATCCGAAGAAACAGCTACTAAAAGTTCCGTTCCGGGATTATTGGTCAAATCACCAATGTTGGCAAGCATTTTATAATAGTTTGGTTGTTCGGATTCTTTCGGAAAACCCTCAAGCTGCGAATACACCTGTACCATCATATTCCCGATTTCTGCAAATTCTTCTGGTTTGGCATTTCTTATTGTATATTTCTGATTGGTCATTATGCTAAAGTTTATTTCTGCATTCTAAATATATTACGATTTACTATAATACAAAATACTATTTTTTCTAAACAATCAGTTATAAATTTACAGAAAAATATCATAAAATAACACGTTTATTTTTACAATAATTTTAACCTGATTCCGTTGTTAAATCTATATATTGCAGTATAAATTATATAACGAAACATCATGAGCGATATAAAAATACTTTGGGTTGACGATGAAATTGATTTGTTGAAACCCCATATTTTGTTTCTTGAAAAGAAAGGATACAACGTAACCACCTGTAATAACGGACAAGATGCCATTGATATTTTCGATGATCAAAATTTTGATATCGTCTTTTTGGATGAAAACATGCCCGGTTTAAGCGGCTTGGAAACCCTTGCTGAAATCAAAGAAAAAAAATCGGCTACACCGGTAATTATGATTACCAAAAGTGAAGAAGAATACATCATGGAGGAAGCTATCGGTTCTAAAATAGCTGATTATCTTATTAAACCTGTAAATCCGAATCAGATTTTGCTGAGCCTGAAAAAGAACCTGGATCATTCTCGCCTGGTTTCTGAGAAAACGACTTTGGATTATCAAAAAGAGTTCAGAAAGATTGCAATGGATATGGCAATGGTCAACTCTTATGAAGATTGGGTAGAATTATATAAAAAGTTATTGTTCTGGGAGATTGAACTGGAAAATATTGAAGACCAAAGTATGGTCGAAATATTAGAAAGCCAGAAAGTGGAAGCTAATTCTCAATTCGGGAAATTCATTGAGAAAAACTATGAAAAATGGTTTGCCGCCGAAGAAGGCCGTCCGTACCTATCCCATGAAATTTTCAGAAAACTCGTGGTTCCTGAAATACGTAAAAAAGACAAACCAATATTATTTGTTGTGATTGACAACCTGCGCTATGACCAGTGGAAAGCTTTTGAAAGCGTGGTTAACAATCATTATAAACTGGAAAAAGAAACCAGTTATTTTGCCATTCTTCCTACGGCTACCCAATATGCGCGTAATGCTATTTTCTCGGGTTTGACACCTTTGGAAATGGAGAAAAACTTTCCACAATACTGGAAAAATGATGTCGATGAAGGCGGAAAAAACCTATATGAAGCAGAATTTTTAACCGAACAGTTAAAACGTCTTCGCATTGATATTAAACAGGAATACTATAAAATAACCAATTTTAAAGACGGAAAAAAACTGGTTGACAACTTTAAAGCATTAAAAAGCAATGATTTAACTACTGTTGTTTATAACTTCGTGGATATGCTTTCGCACGCAAAAACAGAAATGGAAGTTGTAAAAGAATTAGCTTCCAATGATAAAGCATATCGTTCGTTAACATTGAGCTGGTTTAAGAATTCACCGCTTCTGGAAATTATTCAGCAAGCACAGCAATTAGGATTCAAACTGATTCTAACAACAGATCACGGAACCATCAACTGTAAGAACCCTTCTAAAGTAATCGGCGACAAACAAACAAGTTTAAATTTACGCTATAAAACCGGACGAAGCCTTACCTATGAAGATAAAGACGTGTATGCTGTAAAAGACCCAAAAAAAATAGGCTTACCGGCAATAAACATGAGTAGTTCCTTCATATTTGCAAAGAACGATTTATTCCTCGCTTATGTTAATAATTTCAATCATTATGTAAGTTATTACCGAAATACCTATCAGCATGGCGGAATTTCTTTAGAAGAAATGATTGTTCCTTTCTTGGTTTTCAATCCAAAATAGGTATATTTGATTTGTAAATTTCTTACAGTCAAATAAAGTCGTAACATTTATGGAAATCACGTTCACTCTTGAAGAAATTCAGGACGTTGTAAAACAGATTTTTGCCAACAGTATAAAAAAAGTGGTTACTTTCCACGCCGATATGGGCGTGGGAAAAACCACATTAATAAAAGAGCTGGTAAGTTATCTTGGAGTCAAGCATATGGCCTCCAGCCCGACATTTTCGTTAGTAAATGAATACAAAGCCGCAAATGGCGACATTATTTATCATTTTGATCTGTATCGGTTAAATTCTGAAGAAGAAGCATACGATATGGGCCTTGATGAATATTTTTATTCCGGGAACTGGTGTTTTATAGAATGGCCTGAAAAAACGCCAAATTTGATTCCACTTGATCATTCCGCAATCCACATAAAACTTTTACCTAACGGAAAACGACATTTGACCGTTAAATGATTATGGTATTTTGCTAAAATTTCGTAATTTGTGAACCATTCATACAGTTAAAGCATGTCAATAACACCTTTTTCCAAACAACAACTGCTTCCCCAGGAAGAGAAGTTAGAAATAGAAAAGCACAAAAGTGCCCTTTTTATAGGAATACCTAAAGAAACATCGTATCAGGAAAGACGTATCTGCCTTACTCCTGATGCTGTAAATTCTTTAACCTCACACGGGCACAGGGTGTTGATTGAATCTGGTGCCGGAGCAAATTCAAGTTTTTCCGATAAAGAATATAGTGATGCCGGTGCGAAAATCACAAGTGATACCAAAAAGGTTTTCAGCTGCCCGATGATTCTTAAGGTAGAACCACCTACACTTGATGAAATCGAGCTGATGAATCCGCAAACCTTTCTTATTTCGGCAATTCAGTTAAAAACACAAAAGAAAGCTTATTTTGAAGCCCTGGCCGCTAAAAGGATAACTGCACTGGCTTTTGAATTCATCAAAGATGAAGACGGCTCCTACCCTGCTGTAAAATCTCTCAGCGAAATTGCTGGTACAGCCTCTGTGCTTATAGCTGCTGAGTTGATGATTAATCAATCGGTCGGAAAAGGATTGCTGATGGGAAACATCACAGGAATTCGCCCAACAGAAGTTGTCATTCTAGGTGCAGGAACTGTTGCTGAATACGCCGCGAGAACCGCAATTGGATTGGGAGCTACCGTAAAAATATTTGACAATTCCATTACAAAATTACGTCGATTGCAAAATATGCTAAACCAACGTGTCTTTACTTCCACTATTCAGGAAAAATCGTTGTTAAAAGCCTTGCGCCGTTGTGATGTAGCCATCGGAGCCATGCGCGGAAAAAACCGGACACCGGTCGTAGTAACAGAAACTATGGTAGAACACATGAAAAAAGGAGCCGTGATTGTGGACGTAAGTATAGATACCGGAGGCTGCTTTGAAACTTCGGAAATCACAACACACGAAAAACCTACTTTTATCAAGAACAATGTAATTCATTATTGCGTTCCTAATATCCCGTCACGTTATTCCAAAACGGCCTCTATGACGATAAGCAATATAATAACACCCTCTTTGTTGAAAATTGCCGATGATGGCGGACTTGAAAGCGCTATCCGTTGTGATAGAGGATTAAAAAACGGAGTTTATTTTTACCACGGCATTTTAACCAATAAATCTATTGCCGATTGGTTTAATATTTCTTATCGCGATATAAACCTGATCGTATTTTAGTTGGTGATAGCCGATTGTTTGCTTACTTTTGCCGCAAATTAATTACCATGAAATTTGTTCACCGTTTAGCGTATTATCTTTTTGGACTGCTTTTGGGCGGAATGTTTTTAGTATTCTTCTTTCAACAGAAGAAAACAGAATTTTGCTACATGCCAAATTGCCGTGTTTTAAAAGATTTGAGAAGCAAACCTATTTCCTACTCCAAAGAAGCACAAGCAAAATTCAATGAAAAATGGGTTACTGTGGAGGATATCAAAAATTGCATGCAGTATGGCGATGTTGATTTTGACAATAGCAACAAACCTTACGAAAACGGGAAGCTATATATAATTGAAGGGAAAAACACTAAAAATGAGCCAATTACTGTAGAAATGATCAATTACACTGAAAGAGTTGTATTGAAAGACATAAAAAAACAGTAAAAAATCCGTCAAAAGTCTTGCATAATCAAAATCCTGCTGTATATTTGCACAGCAATCAGGGAATACTTGAAAGCAATAAATGGGGCGATTAGCTCAGCTGGTTCAGAGCACCTCGTTTACACCGAGGGGGTCGGGGGTTCGAACCCCTCATCGCCCACAAAGAACTCCTCAATCATTTTGAGGAGTTTTTTTTATACTATACCTTCAAAAATTTCGTTATTACTAAAAAAGCATTATGAAACTTAACCTGCCACTTTTTTCGGCTTTAAATAGTTTTATAGTAGCTCAGTTTCTTTTCTTCATAGATGAAGGCTACTACAATTTCCGATGGATGAAGGACATTGGGAACTGGATGGTATTTGTAGTCTATTTTTTTGTTCTGTTCGGGATGCTTTTACTACTAAATTCATTGCTTGAAAAAATCAAAGTCAGCCGTCTGTATCAAACAATAATAAATCTGATTGTTTTTCCGGGTTTTCTGATTTTTATGCGCTGCATATGAAATAAAACCCAAATTAATGGGGTTTCATTTTTCTTATAACTTTCTTCTTTCCTTTTCCGTTTTCAACAACATTACCCTCCCTATTTTTCTAACCGGCCAAGGAAGTGTTTTTCCTGAGTTCGGCCATTCAGATATGCGTAACCGGAAACCCCTACTTCCATAAATATGGCATCAGTGACAATTCGAGTAATCACAAAAATCTCTCTATATGAAAGAAAAACGCAATGCGCTCAAAATCAGCATGTTGATTGTTTTTTTAGCAAAAAATCGTAACTTTATTGCGCTTAACGTAAATTATAAATATCATGAAAAAAAATATACTTTTCTTTATAGTTTACCTATTGTTTACTTCTAGTTATTCACAGAATTTTGAGAAATTTTTAGGTGGTTCAGGTCCTGATTCGATGACTTCTATTGAACAGACTAGTGATGGTGGTTATATATGTGCCGGACAATCAGCTTCCAAAAATGGCGACCTTAGCGGTACTGAATGCAATGCTGATGAAAATGGAAAAACTTGGATAGTTAAACTGAGCCAGGCAGGGAACATCCAGTGGCAGAAATGTTTAGAAACAATTAGTACAGTTTATTCAATCAAACAAACTAGCGATGGCGGCTATGTTGTTGGAGGTACAGCGGCAGATATGACAGGAAATCATGGTGGTAGCGATTTTTACATCGCTAAACTGGATAACATCGGAAATATTCAATGGCAGAAATCATTAGGTGGTTCGGGCGAGGAATGGGCCTTTTCTATACAACAGACTAGTTACGGGGGATACATAATGGCAGGAATATCTGACTCTAATGACGGTGATGTTACAGGAAATCACGGAGGTGGTGATTATTGGATAGTTAAACTCTCCGATACAGGAAATATCCAATGGCAGAAATCTTTGGGTGGGACGGGTTATGAAATAGCACGTTCAATCATACAAACTAAAGATGGCGGCTATATAGTCGCAGGGGGTAGTAATTCTAATGATGGTGACGTTATCGGGAATCACGGCGGCGGCGGAGATTATTGGATAGTTAAGTTGAATAAGCGAGGAAAAATCCAATGGAAGAAATCATTGGGAGGTTCTGGTAGCGACTACGCATTTTCAATCCAACAAACCACTCGCGGAGGATATATCATAACCGGAGTATCTGGTTCTAATGATGGCGATGTTAACGGAAATAATGGAGGTAATGATATGTGGATTGTTAAAATAACCAATTCAGGAAATATACAATGGGAGAAATGTTTAGGCAGCTCTAATCATGAAACTGGACTTGTAATTCGACAAACTGCCGATGACGACTATTTAGTCGCCGGCTATACTGTGCCCAGATTGAATGATGAAGGTGATCCTCTTTTTGATTTATTGATGGTAAAACTATCTAAATCCGGAATTGTACAGCAAGAGCAAACATATGGTACCCCAGATGGTTCTGATTATCCATTTTCTATGGAAGTTACTGCAGATGGAGGTTATATTATTGCTGGGTTCTCTAATTCGTCTTATGAAAACGGAAACGGAACTCACGGACACGTCGATGGTTGGATACTTAAATTAGGCGCAATAGAAGGCAGATTAAGCACAACGAAATTATTTTCTAAAAAATCCATCTCGGATAATTCGATCATTATTTATCCCAATCCCTCAAGCAACGAAATACAAGTAAATACAATAGAAAAGATACGGGATCTTCCCTACACGGTCTATGACCAATCTGGCAAAGCGGTATTGAAGGGTAAACTCAATGAAAATCAAACAACCATTACTATCGGCAGTCTTTCTAAAGGGATTTATATATTGAGTATAGGGGATAATAATGAAATCAACAGAAAGATCATTAAGGATTAGGATTATTTTACAAATAAGGCGGATACCTCAAAATAGTTGCCAGTTTTAATAATTATGAGTTAGTTTTAAGGATCGCACAATACAGGAAATGAATGTTATGACAAGACATGCCTACCTCTAGCCTTTCTTATACAAACCAGCCAACTCAATGCTAATTAGTCAACTGAAAACAAACATCTGATAAATTGGTTTGGATACTGTCATTTTAATACAAAGCTAATTGAACATTAGTGATTTGCAAGGCTCAATTCTAAAACTAAAAAAATCATGAAACAATTTATTTTTTTCTTTACAGTTTGCCTACTGTTTGCTTCTGTTTACTCACAGCCCTCAATTAGTTGGCAGAAATCTTTAGGAGGCACTGGGATTGATATAATGAATTCAATACAACAAACTTCCGATGGAGGTTATATAATTGCAGGATACTCTAATTCAAATAATGGTGACGTTGCCGGAAATCACGGCGGTACAGATTATTGGGTAGTTAAATTGACAAATACAGGAAACATCGATTGGAAGAAATCTTTTGGAGGCACTGGTGAAGAAATAGCGGATTCAATAGTGCAAACCAATGATGGAGGCTATATAATTGCTGGAACCTCTTTTTCAAATAATGGTGATGTTTCCGGTAACCACGGTGGTTCTGATTGTTGGATAGTGAAATTAACCAATATCGGAACTATCCAATGGCAGAAATCTTTTGGTGGTACACTAAGAGACGAAGCAAGCTCAATAGTGCAAACTGCAGACGGGGGATATATATTTGTTGGTCAGTCTAATTCAAATAATGGTAATGTTACTGTAAATAAAGGTGGTTTTGATTATTGGGTAGTTAAACTAAACAGTATAGGAGTTATCGAATGGCAAAAATCTTTTGGGGGAACTCTTAATGACTATGCATGCTCAATACAACAAACAACAGATGGAGGATATATAATTGCAGGCGATTCTAATTCAAATAATCTCGACGTTACCGGACATCACGGTCATTATGATATATGGGCAGTTAAACTGACCAGTACAGGAACTATTGCATGGCAACGATCTTTAGGGGGATCCAATTCAGATGTGACATATTCAATTCTGCAAACAACAGATGGAGGATATATAATTGCAGGATACTCTAATTCAAATGATGGAGACATTACCGGAAGTCTTGGTGATTTTGATTATTGGATAGTTAAACTGACCAATACAGGAAGCATCGATTGGAAGAAATCTTTAGGAGGAACTCATGTTGATCATGCATATTCTATTCAGCAAACTTCCGATGGAGGATATATAGTTGGAGGATTCTCCAATTCAAATGATTTTGACGTTACCGGAAATCACGGAAATTTTGATTATTGGGTAGTTAAACTGACCAATACCGGAATTATCCAATGGCAGAAATCCTTAGGAGGCAGTGGTATTGATAAAATAACATTAATTAAACAAACCACAGATGGAGGATATGCAATTGCAGGATACTCTAATTCAAATAATAATGATGTTTCCGGAAATCACGGTGACTATGATTATTGGATAGTTAAACTAAGCAGTACCTTAAGCACTGACGAATCGACCTTTGAAAATTTGTTTAGTGTTTATCCAAACCCTATGAATAATGAACTGCATGTAAATATCAATGGAAATACTCTCGATTTGCCATACATCATCTATGATCAATCAGGAAGATCCATTATAACAGGAAAACTAAGTGATTACAAAAACGTTATAAAAACCGGAAATCTGTCAAAAGGGGTTTATATTTTGAGTATTGGAAACAAAACAAACATAAAGATTATAAAGGAGTAGCATACTTTAAAAAACAGGAAAGGCGAACCTCAATGGAGTGCCTTTTTTTTATTTCATAAGTGCTTATCCTGGGAATTGTAAAAGGTTGAAAAAGATTGTTTTGCTCACACATACTAGACTCCTCTACCTCCATCAAGCCAACAAAACAATAATGAATATTCACAAATACAATTAATTAACAATCAGTATTTTAAGTTAATTTTATTCAAAAAAATAGTAACTTTATATTGCTTAACGTAAAGTTTTAAAGTCATGAGAAAATCTTTACTCTTAGTAGTAATATTCTTAAAGGTTATTTATTGCTATTCACAGCCGTCAATTAGCTGGCAGAAATCTTTAGGTGGTAGCAGTGCTGATGAAATGTATTCAATTCAACAAACAACCGATGGAGGCTATATAATTGCAGGCAGAACTGCTTCAAATAATGGTGATGTAACCGGAAATGATGGTTATGATGATATATGGATAGTTAAATTGGCCAATGCAGGAAGTATCCAATGGCAGAAGTCTTTAGGCGGTACGGATTATGATCATCCAACTTCAATACAGCAAACTACCGATGGGGGCTATATAATTGCAGCAACTTCTAATTCAAATGATGGGGATGTTACCGGAAATCATGGTAAACGCGATTATTGGATAGTTAAACTGACCAATACAGGAAGTATCGAATGGCAGAAATCTTTAGGCGGTACAGAATTTGAGCTTGCGTGTTCAATACAACAAACTACCGATGGGGGTTACATTGTTGCAGGATACTCTAATTCAAATAATGGTGATGTTACCGGAAATCATGGCGGTTCTGATTGTTGGATAGTAAAACTGACCAATACGGGAAGTATCCAATGGCAGAAATCTTTAGGTGGCAGTAATGATGACATAGCAAATTCAATAAAGCAAACTACCGATGGAGGATATATTTGTGCAGGATTCACTGGTTCAATTGACGGTGATGTTACCGGAAATCATGGTAATTTTGATTATTGGATAGTGAAACTCTCCAATACAGGAAGTATCCAATGGCAGAAATCTTTAGGGGGTACCGATAGTGAGGGAGCAAATTCAATAGTACAAACTGCCGATGGAGGCTATATAATTGCAGGATCCTCTGGCTCAAATAATGGAGATGTCACCGGAAATCATGGTGGTTCTGATTGTTGGATAGTTAAACTGACGAATACGGGAAGTATCCAATGGAAGAGATCTTTAGGTGGTTCCGAGGCGGATGGGGCCTCTTCAATACAACAAACTACTGATGGAGGCTATATAATTGCGGGGTACTCTGATTCCCATGATGGAGATGTTACCGGATATCTTACTGATTATAATTATTGGATAGTTAAACTGACCAGTACTGGAAGTATGCAATGGCAGAAATCTTTAGGTGGCTCAGAGCAGGACGAGGCGATGTCAGCACAGCAAACTACCGATGGAGGCTATATAATTGCAGGCAGAACGGCTTCAAATGATTTTGATGTAACCGGAAATCATGGTGATTATGATGGTTGGATAGTTAAACTAAGCAATGCATTAAGTACGGACGAACAAACAATAGGAAATTTGTTTAGCGTTTATCCAAACCCTACAGACAATGAGCTGCACGTAAATATCAAAGGAAATACCCTTGATTTGCCGTACATTATTTATGATCAATCAGGAAGGTCTGTTATTAAAGGAAAACTGAATGAAGTAAATTCAGTTATAAAAACCGGAAATCTGTCAAAAGGGGTTTATATTTTGAGCATAGGCAATAAAACCAAAACAAGCATGAAGTTCATTAAGGAATAATGTTTTAAAAATGATTGTATTCGCTTACTGTTTGTATGACCTAAAAACACTATCCAAAAAATGGATAAGTATAAAAAAAGGGTTGTCATTTTTGAGACAACCCTTTTTTTTATAACTTTCTTCTTTTCTTTTCCGATTCCAAAAGCATTAATTCCCTTCCCGTCTGTCCTGCCACAGAAGTATTCTCCTGAGCTCGGCGGATCAAATACGGCATAACGTCGCGAACCGGCCCGAACGGAAGGTATTTAGCAACATTATAACCGTTTTCTGCAAGGTTATAACTAATATTATCGCTCATACCATACAATTGACCGAACCAAATTCGGTTGTCGTTTTTAGTAATTCCTTTCTTCTCCATCAAATCCATCAACTTATACGAGCTTAATTCGTTATGGGTTCCTGCAAAAATGGCCATTTTATCAATGTTTTCCATCATATAATCAATACAGGCATCGTAATTATCATCCGTAGCCTGTTTTGATGGGCAGATAGGATTTTCATATCCATTTTCTTTAGCCTTGTCTGCTTCTTTTTCCATATAAGCCCCGCGCACCACTTTCATTCCGATATGAAAGCCTTCTGCCTTCGCTATTTCGTGAAGTTTTTTCAGATAATCCAAACGGTCCCAGCGATACATTTGCAGGGTATTGAAAATCAACGCTTTTTCTTTATTGTACTTGCGCATCATATCCGTAACCAAATCATCGGCAGCATCCTGCATCCAGCTTTCTTCAGCATCAATCAACAACATCACATTTTTATCAAAAGCTGTTTTACAAATGGTTTCAAAACGCGCAACCACTTTATTCCATTCTGCTTTTTCTGCCTCTGTCAGTGCTTTCTTCTCCCCTATTTTTTCATACAAATCAATGCGTCCAACTCCAGTTGGTTTAAACACTGCAAAAGGAATTGCTTCTTTGGCTTTAGCGAACTCAATTGTTTTTAAAGTCATCTGCAAAGCAGCATCAAATTGTGCTTCTTCTTCTTTCCCTTCCACAGAATAATCTAAAACTGAAGAAACCTTTTTAGTGTACATTTTATCGACAACCTTAAGACAGTCGTTTTCACTAATCCCCCCGCAAAAATGGTCAAAAACAGTCGTGCGGATCAATCCTTCTACAGGAAGATGAAAATTTAAAGCAAAATTTGTAAGCGACGTTCCAATTTTTACCAATGAAGGATTTCCAATTAATTTAAAAAGAAAATGTGCTCTGGTTAATTCGTTGTTGCTTTTTAAAGCAAAGGCAACCTCTGTATTGTTGAATATTTTTTCCATTGTAATTTTATTAATAGGCATACAAATATACGCATGGTTTGAAAATAATTGATAAAAAATACCTTATTTTGCTCAACTATTATCAATACTTAAAAAAATGCAGACAATAAAAGCCAACGGATATTCGGTTTATTTTAATGATTCAATTTACACCTATTTAAGTTCGGCACTTCAACCTGACGTTTATTCAAAAGCATTTATAGTTGTTGACAGTAAAACCAGCGAATATTGTCTGCCTGGTTTCGTTGCCAATCTGGCTACTGAAGTTCCGCTGGAAATCATCGAATTTGAGTCCGGCGAACAATTTAAAAACATAGAAACCTGTTTTGAAATCTGGTCTGCCTTAACCGAACTTGGCGCAGACCGTAAAAGCATCGTAATCAATCTTGGCGGCGGTGTTGTTACCGATTTAGGAGGTTTTGTCGCTTCCACATTTAAAAGAGGAATCGAATATATCAATGTGCCAACTACTCTTTTAGCAATGGTTGATGCTTCAATTGGCGGCAAAAACGGTGTTGATTTAGGAAACCTGAAAAACCAAATCGGAACCATAACCACTCCAAAAGCCGTGTTGATCGACACAAATTTCCTGTCAACTTTGCCACAAAATGAAATGCGCTCAGGCCTTGCAGAAATGTTGAAACATGGTTTGATTCAGAATAAATCGTATTGGGATAAATTTAAAAACTTAAACAGTTTAAGTACAGATGATTTAGATGTTTTAATTCATGAATCTGTTGAAATAAAAAACAATGTGGTTACGCAGGATCCGACAGAAAACGGCATCCGAAAAGCGTTAAATTTTGGTCATACTTTAGGCCATGCAATTGAGAGTTATTTTCTGGAAAACGAAGAAAAAACAGCCCTTCTTCATGGAGAAGCCATCGCTGTAGGTATGATTCTGGAAGGCTATATTTCGATGGAAAAATCTTTAATTTCAAAAGCAGAATACAACGAAATCAAATTTGTTATCCGTGATATTTTCGGACTTGTCGAATTTACACAAAACGACATAGAACAAATCATTTCCCTTCTCATTCACGATAAAAAAAATGAGTTCGGAAAAATACAATTTGCGCTGTTAAAGGGAATCGGAGATATAAAAATCAATCAATTTGCAGCAAACGACCTGATTTATAAAGCTTTTGAAGATTACAAAAACTAACATTTTTTCACAAAATTCTTCTTTTATACACTTTAATATTTTTTTAGATTTGTGCCAATGAAAAAAACGCAGAATACTACATTTCGTTCCGAAAGGAATAACAGACAAAACAGACTACTGTTGCGATTGCAACGAATAGTGTTTTCTGTGAAGAGTATTCAGAATTTTGACGTTTTTGAGTTCACCAACCCACTACATGATGAACTTCAGATAGTATATGAAAATATTAGAGTTTGAAAAGCAAGTTGTTTTAAATAAAAAATAGTAATTTTATAATCTAACAACTTATTATTCAAATGAATACTAAATACTTTGACTTAATCAACCAAACATTTTACTTCCCTCAGGAGGAATTCACTTTAAATAAAGACAATCTTCAGTTTCATGGCATTGACCTTATGAAATTGGTAGAACAATACGGTACGCCCTTAAAATTTACTTATTTACCTAAGATTTCCCAAAACATCAACAAAGCCAAAATGTGGTTTAGAAATGCGATGGAGAAACACCATTATGAGGCAAAATATTTTTACTGTTACTGTACCAAAAGTTCTCATTTTGAATTTATTTTAAATGAAGCTTTAAAAAATAACATACACATTGAAACTTCTTCTGCATTTGATATCGATATCGTAGAACGATTGATGGCAGAAGGAAAAATAAACAAGAATACATATGTTGTTTGTAACGGATTTAAACGCGATCAATATGTTACCAATATTGCCCGTTTAATCAACAACGGACACAGAAATACAATTCCTGTAATCGATAATTTTGAAGAATTGGATTTGTTACAGGAACAAATTGAAGGCAAATTCAAAATCGGTATTCGTATTGCTGCTGAAGAAGAGCCTAAATTCGAATTCTATACTTCGCGTTTAGGAATCGGATATAAAGATATTGTTCCGTTTTACCGTAAGCAAATCCAGGACAATAAAAAAGTTGAATTGAAAATGCTTCACTTTTTTATCAACGCAGGTATTCGCGACACTGCCTACTATTGGAATGAGCTTTTAAAATGTATGAAAGTTTACATTGCCCTGAAAAAAGAATGCCCTAGCCTTGACAGTTTGAATATCGGTGGTGGATTCCCTATCAAAAGTTCATTAGCATTTGAATATGACTACCAATATATGGTAGATGAGATTTTGAATCAGATTAAAATTGCCTGTGATGAAGCCGAAGTTCCGGTTCCGCACATTTTTACTGAATTCGGATCATTTACCGTTGGTGAATCAGGAGGAGCATTATACCAGGTTTTATATCAGAAAAAACAAAATGACCGTGAAAATTGGAACATGATTGATTCTTCTTTTATTACTACATTACCTGATACTTGGGCAATCAACAAACGATTTGTAATGTTGGCCGTTAACCGTTGGAACGATACTTACGAACGAGTTCTTTTAGGCGGTTTAACCTGTGATGGTGATGATTATTACAACTCCGAACAACACATGAACGCCGTTTATCTTCCTAAATACAATAAAGAAAAACCATTATATATCGGTTTCTTTAATACTGGAGCTTATCAGGAAACTATTGGTGGATTTGGAGGTTTAAGCCATTGCATTTTACCACAACCAAAACACATCCTTATTGATAAGGATAAAAACGGAATTTTTGCTACAGAAGTTTTTTCAGAGCAGCAAAAAGTAGAAGAAGTTTTAGAGATTTTAGGATACAACAAGAAAAAATAATTTCATAATAGAAACGAAAATGAGCAAAGGACCTATTAGTCAGTTTATTGAAAAACATTACCTTCATTTTAATGCTGCTGCTCTTGTAGATGCTGCAAAAGGATATGAAGAGCACTTATTAGACAACGGAAAAATGATGATTACACTTGCAGGTGCGATGAGTACTGCAGAACTTGGAAAATCGTTAGCCGAAATGATTCGTCAGGATAAAGTACACATTATTTCATGTACCGGTGCAAATCTTGAAGAAGACATTATGAACCTTGTTGCTCATAATTCATACAAAAGAGTTCCAAACTACCGTGACTTGAGTCCGCAGGAAGAATGGGATTTATTGGAGAACCATTACAATCGTGTAACTGATACTTGTATTCCTGAAGAAGAGGCTTTCCGTCGTTTACAATCGCATTTATTTAATATCTGGAATAATGCCGATTCTAAAGGAGAACGTTATTTCCCACATGAATTCATGTACCAAATGATCAATTCAGGTGTATTGGAACAATATTATGAAATCGATCCGAAAGATTCATGGATGGTGGCTGCTGCTGAGAAAAATTTACCAATCGTAGTTCCTGGATGGGAAGACAGTACAATGGGTAACATTTTCGCATCATACTGCATCAAAGGTGAATTTAAAGCTACAACTATGAAAAGTGGTGTGGAATACATGATGTGGTTAGCAGATTGGTACACTAAAAACTGTGAAGGAAAAGGAATTGGTTTCTTCCAGATCGGTGGAGGTATTGCCGGTGACTTCCCTATTTGTGTGGTTCCGATGTTGTATCAGGATATGGAAATGCACGATGTTCCGTTCTGGAGTTATTTCTGTCAGATTTCCGATTCTACAACAAGTTACGGTTCTTATTCAGGAGCAGTTCCAAATGAGAAAATTACTTGGGGTAAATTAGACATAACTACGCCTAAATTCATTGTGGAATCAGACGCTACCATCGTAGCACCACTGATGTTTGCTTACGTTTTGGGATGGTAATTTTTTGAAAAAAAAGGAATTTTTTATTTGAAAAATAGAATTTAGGTTATTACATTTGAGCAGATACAAAGATTAAAACGCAACGAATGAAAAGAGTAATTGTAGATTACGCTAAGCTAACGAATGAGATCTTAACCCTTTTGGTTGAGAAGTTTCCTGACGGATATGATGATTCTGATATTGTCCGTTTCAAAAACGCTAAAAATGAGACTATTGAAGCAGTAGAAGTACGTACAGAAGATACTATCTACTTAGTAAAAGTAAGTATGAAATTAGCGGATAGAATCGAAAACTTTGATGATGAAGATGATGATATTGACACTGGAGAAGATTCATTAGACGCATTGAAAGAATTAGACATCGAAGATAATGCCGATGACGATGAAGAAGAGGAACAAAAAGATGAACCTTCTGATGAAGACGAAGACAACGATGAAGACTAAATAAAAAAAAGGAACTCAATTTTGAGTTCCTTTTTTTTATTATAACAAATATCTTTCTTTAAAAACGTTCATGTGATGATTTTGATGACCAATAATGACAAACCCTAAAGCCCGGACAGACATCGGATTATTTGAAGCTACACCCTTCTTTACTAAATCTTCTTCCGTAAAACTTTTAAAAAGTGTAATTGTAGCATGACGCACAGCTGTAAGCTCAGTCAGTAAATCTTTTAAATGACGTTTGTTTGCTACCGGATTTACCACGTCAGCATACTTATTTTCATCAAAACTGGATAAAGGAGTTTCATCACTTCTGGAAAAACGTAACGCACGATAAGCAAACACACGTTCTGCATCGATTATATGCTGAAGAATCTCCTTAATTGTCCATTTTCCTTCTGCATAGCGATAATCAAATTTATCCATCGGAATATCCTGAACAAACTTAATGGTTTTGTACAGACTAATTTCCAATTCATCCAATAAATTCACATTATCTTCCATCGCATCAATGTACGTTTTGTAATAAGGTGCAAATTCATCTGGGGTAAGTTGTTTCGGGCTCATAAAATACAAATTAGGTTGAATGGTAAATTTAAAATAAAAAACCCGAAGCGTTAACTTCGGGTTTTCATTTTTTTAATGTTTACAAATCTTTAAAGATTGTATGCATTAAGCGTTTCTTGTCATTAATGCTTTCTTCAAGAGAAATCATTGTTTCTGTTCTGTAAACACCATCAATATCATCGATCATGTAAATTACCTCTTTAGCATGTTTAGTATCTCTGGCTCTGATTTTACAGAAAATATTAAATTTACCTGTAGTAACGTGAGCTACAGTAACAAACGGAATTTCATTAATTCTTTCTAATACAAATTTAGTTTGCGATGTATTATGAAGAAAAACACCAACGTAAGCAATAAAGGAATAGCCTAGTTTTTCGTAGTCTAATGTCAATGAAGATCCCTGAATAATTCCTGCGTCCTCCATTTTTTTAACACGTACGTGCACTGTACCTGCAGAAATCAACAATTTTTTTGCGATATCTGTAAAAGGCACTCTCGTGTTATCAATCAACATATCTAATATCTGATGATCTACTTCATCTAAACGAAACTTGCTCATAATAAGATTTATCTATTTGTTTTAAAAAGTCAAAATTAAGAATAAAAAATTAATTTTTTATCAATAAAACTTTTAATTTTTTATTTTTTTAGCAATCCATTAACAATTTCACCATGATTTCCAACTGTAAAATTTGCTTCAGAATCAATTTCCGGTGAAACATTTTCCTGATTTTCAAATAATTGATTTTGAAAATCGTAAGTGTAATGTCCGAAATTATCTTCTAATCCCCCTATTTGTCGGATTGTCGCTTTAAAAACAATCGTTTTATCTAAAAGGATTTCGTTGTAATGGGCTGCAAAAGTAATGCTTTTTTCAAAATTATCAAGTACTACTTTGACATTTTTATAAATAAAGTCATAAAAAATAGATTTATTTTGAGGAATTTTAAAATATTCTATTGTTTTGTTATCAAGAATTCGATTTTCAGAAATAGCCCGCAAAGCAGATAAATAGGAAATAAAAATCATTTTTCGAGTCGTCTCGCGTTGGTAATCATCTTGGAAATGGCCTGCTTCAAATAGAATTGTAGGCACCCCAAGCGACTGGAACATATCCCCTATACAATTAATATTAAAAGAATCATCGAAACGCCCCACCTGATTAGGGATATACTTTTGCAATTCCGCGTCCATTTCCGCAATGATGTTTATTGCTTTCTGTCTTACCTCATTAACTTCCCGCTGCTCATTGTATGATGGAGATAAAAAAGAAACCGTTGCCGGATTATTAGAGTTTCCTGCTGCAAATATTGTGCGTTGATCATGAAGATTAAAGCAAAAATCCGGTTGAAAATCCTCAAAAAGTTGTCTCAGCAATTGACTTTCTGGTTGCGATAAGTCTTTAGAATCGCGATTTAAATCCACTTCATTAGCATTTACTCGGGTATAAGCTTCTGCTCCGTCTGGGTTTAATATCGGAATACATAAAAAGGTAAATGTTTTTTTCAAATCTGCAGCTAAATCTGAATCAGAATTAAGCACATTAAAGAAATCAAACAGCGCCTTTGTTGTAGTCGATTCATTTCCGTGCATTTGCGACCACATGTAAACTTTTATTTTTCCGGTTCCGGCTTTAACAGTGTAAATCGATTTTTCCTTTACAGATTTACCTGCAACAGAAACGTCGAAATCGGCTTTTAAGTTTTGTAATAAAGGTTCAATATGTTCATTGGTAACATATCTGCCGAAGAGTCTCTCCTCTTTATATTTGTCGAATAAAATAGTAAAATCCATGGTTTATTTTTCTATTTACAAAAGTAAACATCTTATTTTTTACATCTGTAAACAAAAGAAAATTGATTTAAATTTACATTTATAAACATGAATTATAACTAAATCACACCTAAGTGTTTCATAAAGGTTATTAAGCAATATAATTGTTAATTGTTTTGCGTTAATATTTATTAATCAATTAGTTAGATATATTTAAATAAAGTTTTAAATTAATCTATTTTCACTCTTTACAATTGTAATATTGATAGATTAAACTAAATTGTTTACATTTGTAATTATTTAATTAACTAAACATAATTTACAATGGTAAACATTGATGATTTTGTAAAAAGACTAGAAACCATACTGGATTATTACGGATTATCTGCTTCAGGATTTGCGGATAAAATTGGAGTTCAGCGTTCCAGTTTGTCTCACCTACTCTCCGGCAGAAACAAACCCAGTTTGGATTTTATCATGAAAATAATTCAGGAATTTCCTGAAGTGGATTTGTATTGGATTTTAAACGGAAAA
The DNA here is from genome assembly GCF_000498495.1 of Flavobacterium enshiense DK69. Lineage (GTDB taxonomy): Bacteria > Bacteroidota > Bacteroidia > Flavobacteriales > Flavobacteriaceae > Flavobacterium > Flavobacterium enshiense. The sequence continues at coordinate 272,088 of NZ_AVCS01000004.1, forward strand.
GGAAATTTTCCTAAAAGTGATTTTTCTGAGGAAAGTGTTTTGATAGAAAAACCAGCCGCTCCCGCTTCCCTATTTTCTGATATCGGCACAGAAAAAAAATCAGAGACAAAAAATGAGATACAACCCGACTTATTTTCGACTGAACCGAGTGTCGAAAAAAATCGCATATTTGAAAATCAAAAAGATTTTTTTTCAAATACGCGAAATTTTGAAGAGGTGCAAAACAACCAGGAAATTGATCGAATTGTAGTTTTTTATAAAAATGGTACTTTCAAGAGTTACTCACCTGAATAATTAAACTTCAGGATCAAAACTATTTTCAGGAACTTTACCCAATACTCCTTTGTAATTATGCTGCAGAATTTTGAAATCTGCTTCTTTATCCCCTGTAGGTTGGAATGGTTCTAAAATCCGAACTTCTTTTTTACCCCAGTCAAAGGCAACTGGCAAGATCGGCACATTGGCTTTTAAGGCTATATAATAAAAACCGGTTTTCCATTCGGTAACTTTCTTTCTTGTGCCTTCCGGAGCAATTGCTAATCTGAAAATTTCATTATTCTGAAACACTTTAGCAATGGCATCAACTTTATTCTCATTTTTCTGTCTGTCTAAAGGCTCACCGCCCATCCATCTGAAATAAGCGCCAAACGGAAATCGAAACAATTCTTTTTTAGCCACAAAGTTAATATCCATCTGCAAAATCCCTCTTGTGAAAAGTCCTATGTAGAAGTCATGCCAGCTTGTATGCGGAACAACTATCAGTACACATTTTTTTACTTCAGGAGGAATGGTGCCAATAATTTTCCATCCCATAAGCCTTAAGAATATAAACTTGTAAAGAATTTGCTTCATCGTAAATAATTTGGTTCAAAAATAACATTATATTTACGAATAGAAATGCGAAGCAAGATGATTAAAAAAATTCTGAGTTATTTTTTACCTATAAATATATACCAAAAAAAATCCGAAATCAATAAAAGGCTTGAAGTAACCTGGACAAACGGCCAATTAGTACTCGATTCTGAAAACACTAATTATTCTTATGGCAGTCTGCAGCGCATTCTCAGAAAAGGGTTGCATTATATAGGTTTTGAGCGCGTACGTAAATTCGAAAACATCCTCGTTCTTGGCGTTGCCGGAGGAAGTGTGATTAAAACTTTGGTTGATGAAATCAAATTTAAAGGAAACATTACCGGTGTGGAACTTGATCCAAACGTACTTGAAATTGCTAACACTTATTTTGGGCTGAACCAGATTCCTAACCTCAAAATCGTAAATGAAGACGCATTTGAATTTGTATTAAAAGCCAAAGAAAAATACGATTTGATCATCATTGATATTTTTCAAGACACCAAAATGCCTAACTTTTTATTTGAAAGTTTCTTTATAGATAGAATCAATTTACTGCTGAAAGTAAATGGTTTTATCTTATTCAATACGATGACATTAAACAAAAAGGATAAGGAACGAAATGTGGCTTACCGCTCAAGATTCAACGATGATTATTCAATCAGGATGTATCCTAAAGTTGAGGATCACAACGAATTGTTTACTATTAAAAGACTGAAGTAACCGTTTTAACAACTAAACTAGTTTTCTCGCTTTTTCCAAATCTTCAAGCGTATCAATACCGATACTTCCGTGGTCCGTTTCTACCATTCGGATTCGTTTTCCATACTCTAAATAACGAAGTTGCTCCAATTTTTCAGAAGCTTCCAAAGCCAACATCGGCAATCGGTAAAAATCCATCAGTGCTTCTTTTCGGAAAGCATAAATCCCGATGTGTTTCATATAGCGAACACCTACATTCTCTTCTCTAGGATACGGAATTACAGAACGTGAAAAATATAACGCAAACCCTTGTTGATCAACGATTACCTTTACATTGTTTGGATTTTCAATTTCGGATTTGTTTTTGATTTCGAACATCAGCGAAGCTAAATCGACTTTCTTCTCAGTATCTTTTCTGAAGATTTCAATAACCTGTTCCAAAGGTTTTTTATTGATGAAAGGCTCATCCCCTTGAACATTGATTACCACATCAACATCCATGTTTTCAACTGCTTCCGCAATTCGGTCGCTACCACTTTCATGTTCTTTGATACTCATGATTGCTTTTCCGCCGTTGCTCACAATTTCATTGTAAATCAAATCGGAATCGGTTACCACAAATACGTCGTCAAATAGTTTGGTTTCCACCGCCGCTTCATAGGTTCTTAAAATTACGGTTTTACCTCCAAGGTCCTGCATAAGTTTTGCAGGAAAACGTGTGGAAGCATATCGGGCTGGGATTACGGCTATTATTTTCATATTTTTTAGTAGCTGAGTTCTAAAGTGGCTAAGTTACTGAGTTTTTTTGAAAAAGTGGATTAGGATTAAAACCTCTTTTATATGACATTTTTCAATATTAAATACAGTTTTCCTATAAATATGGCTATACCAAAACTCAGCAAAGTTCCAATCAATATATATTCTGTTAATTTAATTTCTTTATTTTCTTTTAAGTCTCCGAATCTGAAAATTGATTTGGCAGCCAATAAAAACCCTATTCCTTCCCAAAAATTCGTGATTACAAAAATAAAAATAAACAAACGCTCTAACATTCCTATGTATTTTCCAGCATCTTTTATTCCCGAATTTGGCAAAGGATAGTTGAATAACTCCATTATTTTTTTCATTAAAATTGCCGAAACATAGGTAATGCAAACTAATGCAATGAGGAATAAATAATTTTGAGAAGTGAACAGTAAATTAAAATCTATTTTATAATTATAGAAATGTTTAATAAATAGTGCTATAGTTATTGAATGTAATGTTTGATCAAGCAGTAAATTACCAATAGTACTGATTTTATTTTTGATTAGTATTTTTGTTATTACATCTATTGCTAAATGTGAAATAGATAATATAATGACAGGGAGTATATACTGTTTTTCAAACTGTATAACAGTTATGAGTAGCAGTAAATGAATGAACCCATGCAGGTATAAATATTTTGATTTGAATTTTTTATTTTCAATGTCATTAACCATACTACTGGTTTGAAATACAAAATCGCCTAGTAAATGGGCTAAAGTAATTTTCAATATTAGTTCAAACATTGCTGTATTTTTTTAGAATATAGATTTATAATTTCTATTATTTCGTCGTAACCGCCTCTTTTTAATGCTTTATTTATAGTAGTCTTATCTTTTGATAATTGTTCAGCCATCTCTTTCTGCATCATTTCCCTGTGTGTTAAAGCATAAAATATGGTTTCTGAAGTTACCGGCTTCCAGTTACTACTGATGAAACTTAATAATTTTAATATAGGATTGAAATAATCGTCAAATTCATTGAACGTGCTTCTTAAGATTAATGTATTGTTTTTCATCTTTTCAAAACTTTCTCCTGAATTTATAAAAGCAGTTCCATAGGATTCAGTAATTTTTTTTCCTTTAAAATCGACCTCTCCAATACCTATTCCCATTCTTACATCGATTTTATTGTTAGACTTTATTAATGCTTTTATACATAATACGACTTCTAAAGCTATTTCCGGCTCAACTTCTATCTGGAAACTATCTCCTCTGTATATTTCCCATTTATCAGAATCTGATGTGATTTTTGAAAAATATTCTTTAAGTTTTGGGAGCCAAATTTCAGAGTTTACTTTTCTTGAATCTACTATATCACCTGTAATTACTGCTATCATTATTTTTCGCTGTTTCTACAAATATAAATAAAATTGGTCAAAAAAAGCCACTTTGTAATAATTGCCTTTTTTTGACCAATTTTGTATTTTACCGTTATTAAAAATAAAGTAATATGAAAGTGATAATTGGTCTTTTTGAACCAATTTTTAATTATTGCTTTAAAAAAGCCAATTAGGTTGAAATGTCAGAAAAACTGGCACATCCTAATCCTCAAAACAATCATCCTTAAACCCAATCAGATACAACTTGTCTTTCGCACGGGTAACCGCAGTATACAACCAACGAATATAATCCCTATCTATACCTTCCGGCAAGTAAGGTTGCTCAATAAATACGGTGTTCCACTGCCCTCCCTGCGATTTGTGGCAGGTTATCGCATAAGAAAACTTCACCTGAAGCGCATTGAAATACTCGTTGTTTTTTATTTTTTGCAACATTCTGTATTTACTGGTCTCGTCTTCATAATCCATCGCCACTTCCTGATACAGCCTGTTGGATTCTTCATAAGTCAGAGACGGAGATTCGCTGGTCAAAGTGTCCAAAATCAAAACCGTTTCGAGCGGAATCTGGTCCGGGTAATCAACCATTCTGATTTTTACCTTGGCAAATCTAAATCCGTATAATTCTACAAACCTGAAGATTTCCAATACTTCAATGATATCACCATTGGCAATAAAATCTACTGTTTCATTGTCTTTCAGCCAGAAGTAATTGTTTTTTACCACCATTAGGAAGTCACCAGCCGAAAGCTCGCTTTCCTTATCAAGAATTTTAAGTCGTATTTGCTGATTGTACTGATTTGCACGTTTATTCGAACGCACAATAAAACAAGTGTCTTCTATACTGTAATTCGAATAAGCACTGTGAATAGCATCCTGAATATCGTAACCGTCTTCCAATCGGATAATATCTTTAAATCCACGTAACTGAAACTGAAACGTATCTATAAAATGGGATTTCAGTACTTCTCGTAATTCAGTGGCATTGTGCAGGATTCCCGATTTTTCAGCCTGACGCATAACTTCATCCAGCTCAATATGAGGTACTTCCATATTGTAATTTATGGCCAGTTTATTTATGTCCAAAGCCGGACTCACATCCATCCCCACCGGAGGCAACTGAGCCGTATCCCCAACCAAAATCATCTTACAATTGTGGCCCGAATAAATATACATTATCAAATCGTCCAATAACGAACCGTTCTCATACATACTTGATTCTGTGGGAGAATCCGAAATCATCGAGGCTTCATCGACAATGAAAATGGTATTCTTAAATTTATTGGGCTGCATGGTAAAGGTCACTCCGCCTCCACTCTTTTTTGGGAAATAAATGCGCTTGTGAATCGTATGTGCCGGTTTATCGGAATAATTGGCTATCACTTTTGCTGCACGACCGGTCGGCGCCAGCAAAACATACTTTTTATTTATTTCTTTCAGCTGGTTTACAATCGTGGAAATCACTGTCGTTTTTCCCGTACCGGCATATCCTCTCAAAACAAAAATCTCGTCCTGATTTTCATTGGTAGCGAAATCGGCAATCTGCTGAAAAAAAATATCCTGCTTAGCCGTTGCCTGAAAAGGGAAATTTTGTTTTAGTAGGGAATAAAACTTAGCTGAACTCATTAATTTTTTGATTTTTTGGAGCACAACTTCAGGTATAAATTAAACCTTTTTAGCTTCGCTGAATCTTCGATTTCCTGCTTTCTGTCGCTTCTGATATCTATCAGGACAGGGCTAAGGAAAAAATATCGGCTCCTTTTAAATTTTCACACCTATATAATGTGATGAGCCAAAGATAACAATGAATTTAAACACAATCTTAGTTTCCGCATGAAAAAAAATGTAAATTTGCCATAATCGGATTAAACGTATGAGTACAGCTACAATCGCTTCAAAAAATTATAAAAAACTATCGCTTCAGGTTGCCTTAAACGGGCTTTCCTTTTGTGTTTTCGATACTTTGAACGGAAATGTACTGGACATTCAGGAAGTGAAATTCAATTACACGCAATCGTTGGAAGATCAGCTTTGGCGCACCTTTGTTGATTTTTCCTGGCTAACTAAATTTTATGATGAAGTTGTGGTTTTACATGATAACAACTTCAGTACGTTTGTGCCGAAACCACTTTTCGACGAACATTATCTTGGCAGCTACCTGCAATACAATACCAAGGTTTTTGAATCCGATTTCTTTGCTTACGACGAAATGAGCACTTACGACATGAATAATGTCCATGTTCCGTTTGTCAATGTAAACAACTTTCTAATCGATCAGTTTGGTACTTTCGACTACAAAAATGTAAATACGGTTTTGGTTTCGAGATTATTAGAATTATCCAAAAACAAAGAAGAAAAACAAGTTTACATACATTTGCAGGAAACCCATTTTGAAATTGTTATCGCGCATAACCTAAAGTTATTATTATATAATTCTTTCGAATACAAAACCCCGGAAGATTTCGTGTACTACCTGCTTTTTACTTTAGAACAGCTACAACTGAATCCAGAAACCGTTTCGGTATTTATGCTGGGTAAAATTTCGGAAAATGATCCTTGTTTTGAAATCGCTTACCGCTACATCCGCAATATTTCATTATTGGATGTTTCAGCTTTAGCAACTAATTATTCGCTTTCGCAAGCAGAAGCATTACAATATTATATCTTACTTAATTCATGAGAATAATTTCCGGAAAATATAAAGGAAGACGTATCAGTCCGCCAAAAAACCTGCCTGTTCGTCCTACTACGGATATGTCAAAAGAAGCCTTGTTTAACATCTTAGGCAATAACTTCAATTTCAGTGAATTAAAAGTATTGGATTTGTTTGCCGGTACCGGAAACATCAGTTATGAATTTGCTTCCCGCGGCTGCGAACCCATCACAAGTGTTGATGGCGATATGGGCTGTGTGAACTTCATAAAAAAAACCACGAAGGAATTTGATTTCGACATAACTCCTATAAAAAGTGACGTTTTCAAATTTCTGGAAAAATGCAAAGCGAGTTACGACATAATTTTTGCTGATCCGCCTTATGGATTAGAACAAAAAGAGTTTGAAAAAATCATCTTGTTGATTTTCGATAACGAACTTTTGGAAGAAGACGGCATGATGGTGATCGAACATTCAAAACACACCAAACTCGAACACATGGAAAACTTCTCTTTTAGCCGAAACTATGGCGGTTCCGTGTTTTCTTTCTTTGAATTGGAACAAAACGTAGATGAAGAAGAAATAGATGAAGATGGCGATGATGACGAGTTTGATACTTAGTAGTTAGCCAAATTTAATTTTTTTGAGTTTTATAACTATAACTAAATTAATCTTTCAAACTAAAAAATCTAAAGATCCAATAATCTAATATTCTAAAGATCTAAAAAAAAAGCAGACCTGTAAGCCGGATTCTGTATCAACCGAAGTTGACCCTTATCATTTATCTAGTCTAGTTGTTGCCAACAAGATCAATCTGCCTACCCTTCAGCATCGGACGAGCCGCCCTTATTCCGGCGAACCGGAAGCTGCTGATATACTTGGCATTTCACCGCATAGAGTTTACCTGGTTTCACTACAGCATTACCTGTACATACTTTCTGTTGCACTTGTCCTCATCTCGTCCCAAAAGACGAAACGGACGGGCGTTACCCGCTATGCTGCTCTATGGTGTCCGGACTTTCCTCCCTCCCGATTATTCATCGGAACGACGATAAGGCGGTCTGCGGTGCAAACTTACGACAAATAATTGGCTGATGTCAAGTTTTAAAAAAACACTTTAACATTAGTTTCTGAAAAAATTGCTCATAAAAATCGTATATTTAATTTTCTTAAATTAACGCTAATTATTACAATTATCATGGCACATACTTATAATTATGCCAGCGCTTCACAAGCCTTGCGGGAACTTAAAGAGTTAGGTTTTGTCATTGATTACAATATTAACGACAGCGAATTCATAAAAAACCCGCATGATTTTGAAATTGTGCACATATACAGGTACGAAGGTGATTCTAATCCTGATGACGAAGCAACGGTGTATGGTATAAGATCGAAATCCGAAGCAAATAAAAAAGGGGTTTTTGTATCAGGTTTTGCAGCCAATTCCGAATCGGATTCCGCCCGTTATTTAATTGGGCTTTCAATCAAATCACGGAAAGGACTGTGAGTTAGAAAAGTAAGCAGAGGTAAATTTCAAGTCCACAATTTACATTAATCAAAGAATATTATTTAGTGTAACTATTTTTATACTGACGTATAACCAAAAAAAACTCTTAATTATGGCTCACCAATATCAATACGCGACCGTTTCCGAAGCTTTAGACGAATTACATGAAAATGGCTTCACTTATGATTTTAACATCCATGGAGATGATATTGTTGAACATCCTGAAAATTTTCAGATTGTTTATGTATATCGTTATGAAGGCGATTCCGATCCCGATGACGAAGCAACTGTTTATGGAATTAAATCTTTGAAAAACGGTAAAAAAGGTGTTTTTGTGGCTGGTTTTTCTGCTAATTCAGATAACGATGCAGCCAGAGTCCTCTTAGATTTGGTCATAAAAGGGCGACACTGAATTTGTGAATAACTTTTCTCCAAATAATCGAATTGTCGGATACAAAAAGCAACAAAACTTCTATATTTGTGTCCGATTAAAATTCTATGGAACAATTCATTGTATCAGCCCGTAAATACAGACCCCAAACGTTTAAGGACGTAGTTGGGCAACAGGCAATTACGAATACTTTGCTTAATGCCATAGAAAACAATCACCTGGCTCAGGCACTGCTTTTTACAGGGCCCCGCGGAGTTGGAAAAACGACTTGTGCACGTATCCTCGCCCGAAAAATAAACCAGGAGGGCTATGACGATCCGTATGAAGATTTTGCTTTCAACGTATTTGAATTGGATGCCGCTTCGAACAACTCGGTTGATGATATCCGAAATCTGATTGATCAGGTTCGTATCCCGCCGCAAACCGGAAAATACAAAGTATATATCATTGACGAGGTGCATATGTTGTCTCAGGCTGCTTTCAATGCGTTTCTTAAAACCTTGGAAGAACCGCCGCGTCACGCCATATTTATTTTGGCTACAACCGAAAAACACAAAATCATTCCTACGATTTTGTCCCGTTGTCAGATATTTGATTTCAAACGAATTACCGTTAAAGACGCTAAAGAACATTTGGCAGAAGTAGCGGCAAGTCAGAGTATTACTTTTGAAGACGATGCTTTACACATTATTGCACAAAAAGCTGATGGAGCAATGCGTGATGCCTTGTCTATATTTGACCGTGTGGTTTCTTTCTGCGGAAGCAATCTTACCCGTCAGGCAGTAACCGAAAATCTAAACGTACTTGATTTCGAATACTATATAAGAGTAACCGATTTAATTTTAGAGAATAAAATCCCGGAATTACTATTGGCTTACAACGACATCTTGGCTAAAGGTTTTGACGGACATCATTTCGTAGCCGGTTTAGCTTCTCACTTCAGGGATTTATGGGTTTGTAAAAATCCTGCAACTCTGATTTTATTGGAAGCTGGTGAACATGCTCAGAATTTATACCGCGAACAGTCGCAAAAAACATCACAGGAATTTCTTTTGCAGGGAATTGAATTAGCAAATGATTGTGATTTAAAATACAAAGCATCGCAAAACCAACGTCTTTTGGTTGAACTTTGCCTTATGCAGCTTGCCTCTATCACATTTGATGGAGAAAAAAAAAAGCTAAGTCCTTTATAATCCCTCCTACTTATTACCGAAATTCCGCTTACTCAATTACCGAGGTTAAACCTAAGTCGGAAACAATCACTGTTGCTGCTATTCAGACTGAAACTATCGCAACTGCAGAGACAACTTCAGCGGTCGCAATGAACGGTAACAGCAATAATAATGTTGAAACAGCACACGGAGTTCAAGTTGAAAATAGAATTGAAACCACAAGCAGCACTCAAATAGCAAAGCCGGTTGAAAAGAGCGAGATGATCTCACCAGCTTCAATGAATGCCCAGCCTAAAGTTTCTGCTTTTTCATTAGCGAGTATTAAGGCAAAACGAGAGATGGAAGCTTCTCAGAAAGCCAATGTAAAACATTTTGATGAACTTCCTAAAGAGCCTTTTACAGTAACAGAAATGCTCTTGCAATGGAACAATTTTGCACAAAAACTTAGTGACAAAGGTCAAAAGATCATGGCGACTTACATGCTCATCAACGATCCTACTTTAGATGGTTTTACAATAAAACTTGAATTGCCTAACGAGGGTTCGAAAGTAGATTTTGATGCTAATAAAAATGAATTATTGGGTTACTTACGCGGTAAACTTCACAACCATGATATTGTTATTGATGTTCATGTAAACGAAGTTACTGAAACCAAATACGCCTTCACGCCACTTGAAAAATATGAAAAATTGAAAAGCATCAATCCGGCAATGGAGTTGTTGCGTAAAACTTTCGATTTGGATATTTAGAGAAAAAGTTACTGTGCTACTTTGAAACGAAGATTCTGTGCTTTTTAACTTTGCTAATTAATTATAACGTCCCGCCGGCTTTGGGGAGTTGGGGATTTTTGCTCCCAAACCATTCCATTAGGAATGAAGTCAAATATATAAAATTACCTTTAAATTTTGCCTAAAACCCCATTTTCACAAAACCGCTTTTAGCGGTGGTTTTTAGTGTACAAAGCTAACCCCGAAAATTAAAGCTCTTACAATAAGAAATGAAAATAGAACTAAAATAATATCAACATAATTGAGAGTTGGCGATATATACTCAAGAGTTTTAACTTTTCTCCTATTGAGAACAGCAGAAACTATTGGTATGATCCAGAAAATAGAACTCGAAATCATTCCTGTAATAAGGAAGCTTGGGAGCGGTAAAAAGGAAAGGACTAAAAGCAGCGTTCCTAAAATCCAGGGAATAACCAAAAAACTTAAAATCACTACCTTAAAAGTGGTTGCATTAATGAAAGAAAGAAATAAAACCTCTTTTCCTATTCTATACATGAATACTGACAGAAAAATCAATCCTGTTAAAGTAGCAAATAGCTGAAGCCAGTAAGGGAATTGCAATAATGTAGCTGCTGTATGAAAGTCTCCTCCAAATACAGTTGAAAAGACATTGCCAGAAAAAATACTGATTCCTGTAATGGCAGCATAAAACATGAACAATTTATAGCTTGAATTTTTGCTCTTTTTGTATGCCACCCAAAATACAAGACCAAAAGCTAAGCTTAGAACAGGTCCTGCAGCAGCAATTAGTATTTTGTCATAAACCGACGTATTAGTATGGTCAATATTCACATAGAAATGGTAAAGAGTAGAATTTACATTGAGAAAATAAGCCATTAGTGCATGAAACATTTCGTGCAAAGGATATGACAAGGCGTTTGCCGAAAAAAAGAGGAGTGTTGGTTTAAAAGAAATCTTATTTGCTTGTAACATCGAAGTTGTTTTAAAATCACCGCTAACATATGTTTTTCTACAAAAAACCACTGAAGAACTTTTTGTTGCAATTCAATTAATAAAGCATTTTGTTCAAAATCTTATTCCATCCGGTCAAATTTCTGAATATATCTTCATTAACGAAATCAACATTTTTCGAATTCAGATAGCTGATTAACAAATCACTATCAAATTTTAACTGATCCAGATTAAGCATCACTGTTTTTGGATTTTGATTTAGTTTGATCGCAGCTGTTTTTACATACAACCATTTAAAATTGTCATTACTGAATTTATCCGATACATTTAGTTTTAAAACTTTCTGATTATTCTGCATCGTCAGTTCAATTTTCTCTAGCTGATTCCAGGGAATTATCTTTTTTAAAATCCTTTTGTCCATGATTCCGTTTTCATTCATTACAATCTGCGGATTTTTATCCATAAAACTTTTTAATCCGACAAACAAAATCACCATACCTAAAATAAGTTCTAATACTCCAATCATCCTAACAGCCTGGATATCCGCTTTAAAACAATAATGTCCAATCAACAATATCCCGATAGACATTATTGACATCTTCACCATTTTTGGCTTTGAAAAATAGAATTTTAGGTTAGTTGTCATGCATTAAATTTTTCTTTTTTATTGCATCATTTTGTTACTCAAAACTTATGGCCTCGTAATTCAACATTATTTGCCTATTTCCTCATTTCAGTTCTTGGAACTTTATCACTCAGGGAAATCTAAATCTTTCCGTTGTACATCGCTTTCACAACACCATCGGAAAGTCCGATCTTAGGCACGTAGATATTTCTTGAACCACTCCACTTCATAGCTTTCAAATAAATGCGAAGTGCATGAATGATAACGTCGGCACGGTCAGTATTCAATCCTAATTCAGCAATGCGTTCTTCGTAGCTTAAAGCATTCAGTTTTTGGTATTCGGCATTCAGATAAATATAGGAAAGCGGTTTCTCCTGTGCTTTACCGGATAATTTAAAAATCTTGTTGATGTTACCGCCGGAACCGATAAGTGTGATATCTTCGTAAGCTTCCGTTTTGGATTTAATCCATTTCTCAATCTCCTGCCAAACTACATCGTTTACCATATTGTTCAACAAACGCACCGTTCCGTTTTTAAAGGATTTTGAAGCAACCATTTTTCCTTCTGAGAATAATGAAAACTCGGTACTGCCACCACCAACATCTACATATAAATAGGTTTGGTCAGTTTTTATAAAGTGATGTAAATCGGAAGAAGCAATGATAGCCGCTTCTTTTTTACCATCGATGATTTCAATTTTAATATCGGCTTTTTTCTTTACGATTTCAGTAACTTCTTTTCCGTTATATGCTTCACGCATAGCAGAAGTAGCGCACGCCATATAACGTTCTACTTTATATACCTTCATCAGTAATTTAAACGCTTTCATGGCATCAATCATTCGGTCGATATTCTCTTCCGAAATTTCTCCGACCGTAAAAGCATCCTGACCTAAACGGATTGGTACACGGATTAGAGCACTTTTATTAAACTGCGTTTCTTTTCCGGCTTGTTCAACAATATTCATTATCAGCAATCGCATGGCATTGGAACCAATATCAATAGCTGCATATTTTTTAATTGAAATCATCTTTGTCGATCGGTTATTCGTTAATCAGAAATTAAAAGTTGGTAAAGCAATTATATGTTTTCAGTTACAACTTCTATCTTATCACAATAATACTTATACATTTCCTCTTGGGCACGGAACATTTTCTGATTCGGCTGTTTTCTGTATTTATTATCTAATTTTTCAGAATGCAAACGGGCTTTAACATTAGCTCTCCATCCTATTTCGAAAGTATCCAACAATTCCTGTTTAACATCTTCGTCGTAAATCGGACAGGTAACTTCAACCCTGGCATCGAGATTTCGGGTCATAAAATCGGCGGAAGAAATATATATAAGCGGGTTGCCGTCATTTCCGAAAATATACAATCGGGAATGTTCCAGATAATTATCTACAATACTGATAGCTTCAATATTCTCGCTCATGCCCGGAATACCCGGAATCAGTGAACAGATTCCTCTTATGATTAGTTGTATTTTTACACCGGCCCTGCTAGCTTCATACAATTTATCGATCATTTTTAGATCAGATAAACTGTTCATTTTCAATTTGATGTAAGCTTCCCTTCCGGCCAATGCATTTAAAATTTCCAGATCGATTAGTTTATAGAACTTGGAACGGGTATAATGCGGAGAAACCAATAAGTGTTTGTAACGATATACACGATAGTTCACATCGAAGAATTCGAAAATTTTTGAAATATCGCGCATTATCTGCACATGACTTGTGAATATGGTAACATCGGTATAAACTTTGGCAGTACTTTCATTGAAATTCCCTGTAGATATTAATCCGTAGCGCTTGATTTTGCCTTCTTCCATACGTTCGATGACACAAATCTTGCTATGAACTTTCAGGCCTTTCACTCCAAAGATCAATTCAATTCCTTCCGTTTGCATCATCTCGGCATAGGAAATATTGCTTGCTTCATCAAAACGGGCCTGTAATTCAATCTGAACAACCACTTTTTTCCCGTTTTTGGCTGCATTGATAAGCGAACTCACGATTTGCGAATTTTTGGCCAAACGATAAAGCGTTATCTTGATTGAAACCACTTTCGGGTCTAAAGCCGCTTCACGAAGGAACTTAATCACATAAGAAAATGATTGATAAGGTGCATTTACCAGATAGTCTTTATGTTTGATTTTTTCAAGGATACTCCCTTCAAGATTCAGCCCGACCACTGGCAACGGAGGATTCTGCTTTTTCAGTAAATCATATCGGCCCAGATTTGGGAAATCCATATAATCACGACGATTGTGGTAACGCCCGCCGGGAATTAAACTGTCGGTTGCATCGATTCCCATACGTGTAAGGAAAAAAGCCAGTGTATCTTTTTCAATGGACTGATCATAAACAAATCGTACCGGCTCTCCTATTCGTCGGTCTTTCACACTCGACGAAATTTTTTCCATGAAACTTTTATTTAAATCGGCATCAATATCCAATTCGGCATCACGGGTAATTTTGATCATGTGAGCCGAAATACTTTCGTAATCGAAAATATTGAAAATGTTGTGCAGATTATATCGGATAACATCATCAAGGAGAATGATGTACTGCTTGTCGGTACTTGACGGAAGTACAACAAAACGATTGATGGTTTTCGGGATTTCAATAACTGCATAACGCGTTTCTTTCTTTTGAACTATTTTGGAAAGAATCGTGTTTTGTGATTTTGGCTTCATTACTAGTTTAACTGCCAAATATCCGGAAGTATCTTTCAGCAAAGGAAATTCGTCCAAATCATTGAGGATAATAGTAATCAGCTCAGGACTCACCTTTTGAATAAAAAAGTCCTTAATAAAGTTTTGCTGTTCTTTATTGATTTCGTTTTCGTTGATGATGAAGATGTTCTCTTTCTCCAGCATTTTTTCTATAACGCTCAGAATACGTAAGCTTTCTGATTGCTGTTCGATAACGATTTCGGTAATTTCTTTAAGCAATTGTTCAGCAGAAATTCCCCCCAGGATTTTTTCCCCGGAAATACCTTCTGAGTTTAATCTTCGGATTGCAGCATAACGGACACGGAAAAATTCATCTAAATTATTAGAAAAGATACCCAAAAAACGCAATCTGTCCAATAATGGAACCGTTTCGTCTGCAGCTTCCTGAAGTACTCTTGCGTTAAAGGCTAACCAACTTTTTTCTCTGTCTATATATCTGTTTTCCTGCGTAATGCTCATGATTTTAACTGACTCGGAAAAACTGTCTTGACTATTTTTCCTCTTTGTATATTTTTCCAATCTTCTTCTTCAAACTTTAAGGAGACAAATCCCGATGTTGGGACATTGTCTATATAGTGATCCCCAAATTTATTAACAAAATTCGTGATTGCCTCATTATGTCCGAAAAGAATTAAGTTGTCATATTTATTTTCGCAATTTTTTATGGTGTTTTCCAAGCTGCTTTCGTCAAATGTATATAAATCCTCTTTATACATTATAGTCTCCAACGGAATGGCAAGATTTTGCGCATAAATCATGGCGGTTTCTTTTGCTCTTCTTGCCGGACTGCTCCAAACTATGAATGTTTTTGGCAGAAATCGATCTACTGCATGAGAAGTTAAATGTGCATCACCAATACCTCTTTTAGACAAAGGTCTGTCCAAATCTTTCAAAGGAGCTTTCCAACTGGATTTTGCATGACGAATAAGAATTAAGTTTTTCATAACTAGATATTTATAGTATTATAAAGTAAGTCAAAAAAAACCAAAAAAGCCAGAGAAGAATTGTCAAATTAATGTTAATTCACGGATAAAAATCCTACTTTCATCGAAAATGCAATCGATTGTTATTGAACCAAGATTTTTATTAAATAATTTAGTCTCAGCAAGTTATCGAATTACATTATGTTTCAAATCATCAGGTCGTTGTAAATCTTTATACCACATCAAGATTTAAAATAACCCTTCACGCATCTTGTATGCGATTCTTATTACACAATAGGAACGTACTTGTGTCTTCACTTTTCCAACAAATTTTTATTGTCGTGTAAATTTTGGTGCAGAATTCTGTTTGCATACTTTTTTGTAATGCAAATAAAATCTCTGCCTCTAAAATTAGTATGTTTTTTATGTTAACGATTTATTGGATTTTAATCTATAAAGTAATGTCCATGAAACCAAAAATTACCTTATTAGTGTTATTCTTCCTGATGGGAATTAATAACGTTTTCTCACAGTTTACGCCTCAAAAACCAGACTTACGTTTATGTGGCTCTGCTCCCAATTACTATGAAGATTACTTTAATTGTACTTCTAATAATTATACGTTGGATCAAGTTTTTGTGAGTCTTACCAATCTTAATGGAGTTCCATTATCGAACACAACCTGTACACCGGGGACCAGCCAGCAGATGTATGTTATGTTGAATTACACCTCTAACTCAAGCAGTAACATTTCGCAAACCAGAATTTTTGCTGACTTATCTATAGATGGAACTGTGATTCCTATTAACGCCTATCTTGGAACAGTGACACCTGGTTCAGGACAACGTCAAATTTACGGCCCCTTCACCTGGACTTGTGGACAGGAATTGAGATTATGCCGCATTTTAGTAGTTTGGCAAACAAATGGTGCTGTTAATGATCCTGAATTCAGTTCCTACAGTTGTGGTACCTATAGCAGATCACAATGTGAATTTTCAAACTGTATGCTTGTGGCGGCACCTTTGGCGGTTGAATACAACTACACCGTTTGTAATCCGGGAAATCAATCCACTGTAACTGTACCATTTAACAATGAAACCAGCGGTGGTATTGCTCCTTATAGCTATTTATGGAATTTTGGCGACGGTACTACTTCCACGCAGGAAAATCCAACTCATGCTTTTGCTTATCCGGGAGGACCTTATACTGTTACATTAACGGTCACCGACTCTAATCTACCAACCAATTTAGTCGGCTCGCAAACACAGATCGTTACTATCCCGGGACCGTGTACAATATCTGGGATTGCAACTGCCGTGAGTTGTGCGAATCAGAACAATGGATCTATTGATGTCTCTGTTAGTGGAGGTACACCACCCTATTCCTATTCATGGAACGGCGGACAAACAACACAGGACATTTCCGGTTTGTCTTCTGGAACCTATTCAGTTACGGTAACAGATGCTTTTGGATGTACTAAGACCCGATCATTTACGATTGGAAATGGGGATGCATTAAACCCAGTGATAACAGCTCCAAATGATTTATCTATTGAAGGATGCGGTCCATCTTCTATCGGATCACAAGGCCGATTAGATTTTTCAGGAACACCTCTTACAATAACCCTTGCCCAGTTTACCGCAGCAGGGGGAACTTATACTGATCAATCACCTATAGCTACAATTAGTTATCAGGATGTTGTTTCGGGAAGCTGCCCAACTATAGTTACAAGAACATTTCGATTAACTGATTCTTGTGGCAATGTGGGTTCCGATACACAGATTTTTACCATCAACGACACGACAGCACCAGTAATCGCAACTTTACCGACACCTTCAACCATAAATTGTCCTGCAGTTCCGCAATTTGCGCAAGCCTCGGTTACAGACAATTGTGGTCCTGGTTTTACGCTTACTCATAGTGATGCGACTACGCAGGGACAATGTGCCGGCTCTTATTCTGTAACCAGAACATGGATCGCTACAGATGCCTGCGGAAACTCATCTACAAAATCACAGACCATAAATGTTCAGGATGTGACCGCGCCGGTAATTGCAGCGCTTCCAGCCACATCTACCATTAACTGTCCTGCAGTTCCTCAATTTGCAACAGCTACCGCTAACGATGCTTGTGGATCTGCATTTACACTGACATTTAATGATGTGACAACTCCGGGACAATGTGCAGGATCTTATTCAGTTACCAGAACATGGACAGCTACAGATGCCTGTGGACGTTCATCCACAAGATCACAAACCATTAATGTTCGGGACGTAACTGCGCCAGTTGTGCCTCAAGCTCCTGCAAACGTTACTGTTTCTTGTAGTGGTGATATTCCACCAATGATATCATTAACCGCCAATGATGCCTGCAGTGGACCGATAACCGTTACGGGGATTGATTCCGTTTCAGCGGGAAGTTGCTCAAGTAACTTTACCGTAACCAGAACATGGACTTTTGTTGATGCTTGCGGAAACACTTCATCCGTAAATCAGACCATTAATGTAAGAGACACATCTAATCCTGTTTTACCAACTCCACCTGCAAACATTACCGTTTCATGCGGAGCAGAAGTGCCTCCTATGATTTCATTAACTGCGAGTGACACATGTGCAGGACAAATTACAGCTACAGGAGTTGATACGACTGCACCAGGAAATTGTCCGAATTCCTATGTCATTACTCGTAGATGGACATTTGCGGATCCTTGCGGAAATTCATCGTCAATATCGCAAACAATCACTGTTCGGGACATAACTGCACCGGTTGTTCCGCAAGCCCCTGCAAACGTGACTGTTTCTTGTAGTGGTGATATTCCGCCAATGATATCATTAACCGCCAATGATGCCTGCAGCGGACCGATAACCGTGGCTGGGACTGATGCCGTTACAGCGGGAAGCTGCTCAAGCAGTTTTACCGTAACCAGAACATGGACATTTGTTGATGCTTGTGGAAACACTTCATCCGTAAATCAGACCATTAATGTAAGAGACACATCTAATCCTGTTTTACCAACTCCACCTGCAAACATTACCGTTTCCTGTGCGGGAGAAGTACCTCCTATGATTTCATTAACAGCAAGTGATACTTGCGCAGGACAAATTACAGTAACGGGAGTTGATATGACTGCACCTGGAAGTTGTCCGAGCTCCTACATTATCACTCGTAGATGGACATTTGTTGATCCTTGCGGAAATTCAGCTTCAATATCGCAAACAATCACTGTTCAGGATATAACTGCACCGGTAATTGCGGCTTTACCAGCTCCAACAACTATTAACTGTTCAGCTGTTCCCCAATTTGCACAGGCTACAGCAACTGACAATTGCGGTTCTGCTTTCACACTGACATTCAGCGATGTAACTACTCCAGGGCAATGTGCAGGTTCTTACTCAGTGATCAGAACATGGACAGCTGCTGATGCTTGCGGAAATTCATCTACTGCTTCACAAACGATAAATGTTCAGGATGTAGCACCTCCTGCCGTTCCACAGGCACCTGCTGATGTAACAGTTTCCTGCAGCGGCGATATTCCGCCTATGATTTCATTAACTGCCAACGATGCCTGTACCGGACCGATAACCATGGTTGGGACTGATGCCATTACAGCAGGAAGCTGCACAAGCAGTTTTACCGTAACCAGAACATGGACTTTTGTTGATGCTTGTGGAAATACTTCATCCGTAAATCAGACCATTAATGTAAGAGACTCATCTAATCCTGTTTTACCAACTGCACCGGCAAGCATTACCGTTTCATGTGCAGGAGAAGTTCCCCCAATGATTTCATTAACCGCTAGTGATACTTGCGCAGGGCAAATTTCAGTAGAGGGAGTTGACACGACTGCACCAGGAAGTTGTCCGAACTCGTACATCATTACTCGTACGTGGACATTTGCGGATCCTTGTGGAAATTCAGCGTCATTATCGCAAACAATTACTGTATCAGACCAAACTCCTCCTGCTTTACCGGAAGTACCGGCCGACTTAACCGTATCCTGCTTATCTGAAGTTCCGGCACCACTTTCATTGACAGCTGTAGACAATTGCACTGGTAATATAACTGTAAATAGTGTAGATACTACAGTTCCGGGAGGCTGCCCTAATTCATTTGTAGTTACCAGAACATGGACATTTACCGATGTGTGCCAAAACACATCTACTATGTCTCAAATAATAACTGTTTTTGATGAAACTCCACCGGCACTAGTGACCAATCTTAGTGAAGTGGTAACAGCACCATGTTCTAGCATTCCAGCTGCTCCTGAACTTGAATTTTCAGATAGCTGCGGAGGAGAAGTTACAGTTGTATTTGAAGAACACGTGGATCCTAATTCAGAGATTGAAGGTAGTTATGACATAATCAGAACTTGGACTGTGACCGATATTTGTGGTAATCAAACTGTGGTTTCACAAACTGTACATGTTACTGTTGGCGACACTTTTAGTGCTGATAATCCGGATTTGTGTAACAATGACAGTGCATATGCCACATTCAATTTGATGTCACTTCTTCCGCTAGGAACCGAATCTGGAGGTCAATGGGTTGGTGTAAATATACTTGATGCTCTTATTAACCATGCCAATAACACAATTGATGTAACTCAGCTGCAAACCGGTTATTATACACTCCAATACATCCTTACAACAGCACAATCACCATGTCCTAGAAAATTAGAATTTTACGTTCATGTGGTTGATGATTGCGGAGTATTGGCTGCGTGTACTATTACCGTGAACAATGGATTCTCTCCAAATAATGATGGTGAAAACGATTACCTAATTATCGACGGATTAGAATGTTACCCTGAAAACAATCTTCAGATATACAACAGATGGGGAATTCTGGTATTCGAAAAAAGCGGTTATAACAATACAACAGCTGTTTTTGACGGAAAATCTGAAGGAAGAGCTACCCTTAACAAAGGTGAGTTACTACCTGGCGGGACCTATTTTTACATCATGAAATACAAAGACAATGAGTCCGGGCAATGGAACGATAAATCTGGATATTTATATTTAAGCAGATAATTCTCATACTTCTATTAATTATTTACCAAATTAATTTAAATTAGTGAACATGAAGACAAAATTAATAACACTCGTTTTGGGATTAATAGGTATGATGGGGTACGCTCAACAAGACTCACAGTATACACAATACATGTATAATACTATTACCATAAATCCTGCATATGCCGGTTCGCGAGAGGTTCTAAGCATCTTTGGCTTATACAGAGCCCAATGGGTTGGTTTGGACGGGGCGCCTACAACTGCTGCGTTCTCTGTAAATTCACCCATTAGTGACTCAAGTTTTGGGATTGGATTGTCCGTTGTTAATGA
The DNA here is from genome assembly GCF_000498495.1 of Flavobacterium enshiense DK69. Lineage (GTDB taxonomy): Bacteria > Bacteroidota > Bacteroidia > Flavobacteriales > Flavobacteriaceae > Flavobacterium > Flavobacterium enshiense. Next base: position 292,831 of record NZ_AVCS01000004.1, read on the forward strand.
TAAAATCGGACCTGCAACTGAAACTAATATATCTGCAGACTTGTCATACTTTATCCAAATGTCTGAGAATTACAAACTGGCATTCGGATTAAAAGGAACAGCAAATCTTTTCAATCTGGATGTAAATAAGCTGACTATCCAAAATCCGGATGATCCCAGATTTCAAAACCTGGACAACGATTTCAGCCCGAATGTCGGTGCAGGAGTATATCTGTACTCAGACAAATTCTATGCTGGTTTATCAGTTCCTAACTTTTTCGAAACCAATCATTACAAAGACAACTCAGTTTCGATTACAAAGGAAAAAATGCACTACTATTTCATAACAGGTTATGTTTTTGATGTTGGAAGCAACTTGAAAATCAAACCTTCAGTACTTATGAAAGCAGCGGAAGGAGCTCCGCTGCAAGGCGATGCTTCTTTAAACTTTTTGATCTATGACAAACTAACTCTGGGAGCTGCCTACCGATGGGATTCTGCCTGGAGTGCAATGGCCGGATTTCAAATATCAAACTCTCTCTTCATAGGATATGCGTATGATATGGAAACTACTGATTTAAAGAATTATAATGACGGGTCCCACGAGATCTTCCTGAGATGGGAATTGTTCAATAATTCTAAAATGTTAACTCCTCGTTTCTTCTAAATTGAACAGTTATGAAAATCAAAACATTACTTATAATTGCCATTTTCAGTATTGGTAATAATATATATTCTCAATTCGGGAAAGAAGCAAAAGCCGACAAGAGATACAACAATTACGCCTATGTAGATGCAATTGAAGTATATGAAAAAGTCGCCGAAAAGGGGCATAAATCCGTAAATTTATTTGAGAAACTCGGGAATGCCTATTACTTCAACGGTGAATATGATAAAGCCGAAAAATGGTATTCCCAATTGTTTGCAATGCCTGAAGCCGCTAATGTTGCTCCAGAATATTATTTCAGATATGCACAATCACTGAAATCTGTCGGAAATTATGAAAAAGCAGACCAATATCTAACTATGTTTTATCAGAAAACCAATAATCCTTCGGGAGAGGAATTACTGAAAAACAAGGATTATCTTGCTCAGCTACGAAAAGATTCTGACAGATATAAAGTTGAAAATGCGGGCGATATCAATAGTGAATATTCTGATTACGGCTCAGTATTTAAAGGAACCGACATTATTTTTACTTCAGCACGAAAAAGCAAGGATGTGTTTCAGAAAAAACACAGTTGGACCGGACAATACTTCACACGCCTTTTCACAGCAAAAGCTGCAGAAGACGGAAAATTAAGTGACCCTCAGGAATTTTCAAAAGATTTAGACTCAAAATTCCACGAAGCGACTCCAGTTTTTTCAAAAGACGGCAATACCGTTTATTTTACCAGAAACAATTATTTTGATGGTAAAAAAGGTAAAAGCAGCGACAAAGTAACGAAGCTTAAAATCTTTAAAGCCACTTTAAAAGACGGAAAGTGGCAGGATGTAAAAGAACTTCCGTTTAACAACGATAGTTACAGTGTGGCCCACCCTGCTTTGAGTCCGGACGGAAAAACATTGTACTTTTCGTCAGATATGCCTGGAAGTATCGGTGATTCAGACATTTTCAGGGTAGCCATCAATGAAGACGGATCTTTTGGAGCCCCTGAAAATTTAGGAACTACCATTAATTCTCCTTTACGAGAAACATTCCCTTACATTACAGATCAAAACGTATTGTATTTTTCATCCGATGATCATATAGGAATTGGAGGTCTTGATGTATTTGAAGCAAAAATGAATAAAGACGGATCATTCACATCGATTAAAAATGTCGGAGCGCCAGTAAACAGTCCTAAAGACGATTTCAGCTATATTGTAAACACCAAAACCCATGTTGGTTACTTTACTTCAAACAGAGAAGGCGGCAAGGGTTCTGATGATATTTACAAATTCAAGGAAAATGTTTGCGTGCAGATACTAAAAGGATCTGTTTCCGATATGCTGTCACTGGTACATATACCGGGCGCAAAAATGTCTCTCTTTGATGCCAATATGACGTTGATTGAAACCGTTGATGCAAATGAAAAGGGAGATTTTGTCTTTGATAAAAATATCGAATGTGATAAAAAATACTATATAAGGGGTGAACATCAGGATTATGAAACTAAAGAAATTCCGGTTACGGTTCCATTGGCTTCCGGAGAAACGAAAGCAGATATTTCGCTTGAGAAAAAAATGGTTCCATTGGTTCCCGGAGTTGACCTTGGCAAAATCCTGGATGTGAGTATTATTTATTTTGATTTGGACAAATCGGATATCCGCGAAGATGCCGCTGCCGATTTACAAAAAGTTATAGCTGTAATGGAAAAATATCCAAATATGAAAGTGGATATCCGTTCTCACACTGACAGTCGTCAATCGCATAAATACAATGAGAAACTATCAGACAGAAGAGCAAAATCAACCTTAGAATATATGGTTAAAAATGGTATCGATCGAAGCAGATTAACTGCAAAAGGATACGGAGAAACTCAATTAATAAATGGTTGTTCTAACGGCGTAAAATGCTCTGAAGAAGAACATCAGAAAAACAGACGAAGTGAGTTCATCGTCATTAGTTTAGATTAATTTCATTCTTTTTTACAATTCGTTTAATTAAAAAAGCATTCACTTCGGTGAATGCTTTTTCATTTTAGGAAATATTCTACCGAAATAATTCCGTCTGAAAATATTGTATCAATATATCATACTTTGTGAGAATCAAAAAAAAACAAGTTTTTGATTATCAAATAAATGTTAATTCACGGATAAAACACCCACTTTAGTCGAAAATGCATCCTGATAATATTGAATCAAGATTTTTATTAAATACTTTAGCCTTGACAAATTATCGAATTACATTTTGTTTGAAATTAATGGGTCGTTGTAAATCTTAATACCACACCGAGATTTATAATACCCTTCACTCAACTTGTATACTGTTCTTATCGAAAGAATAGGAGCATATTCGTGCCTTCACTTTTCCAGCAAATTTCTATTGATGTGTAAATTTTGGACGTCAGAAGCATTCGTATGCTCATTTGCGTCGCGAATTCCCCTTCTGACTTCCAAAATTAGTGTGTTTTTATATTACCGATTTACTGGATTTAATTAGAAAACAAGTGTCCATGAAACCAAAAAATACCACATTACTGTTATTTTTCCTGATGGGAATTAATATTGCTTTTTCTCAGTTTACGCCTCAAAAACCAGACTTACGTTTATGCGGTACGCCCCCGAATTATTATCAAGGCTACTTTGGTTGTAATTCAAATAATTATACGTTAAATCAGGTTTTTCTAAGCCTTACAAACGTTAATGGAGCGCCGTTATCAAATACAACGTGTACACCTGGAAGTACTCAGCAAATGTATGTTATGCTGAATTACACCTCTAACTCAAGCAGCAACATTTCGCAAACCAGAATTTTTGCTGACTTGTCTATTGATGGAACTATAATTCCTATTAACGCCTATCTTGGAACAGTGATACCTGGTTCCGGACAACGTCAAATTTATGGCCCCTTTACATGGACATGCGGACAAGAGTTGAAATTATGTCGAATTTTAGCCGTTTGGCAAACGAGTGGTAGTGATAGCGCCCCGGAATTCAGCTCATACAATTGTAATACTTACAGTAAATCACAATGTGAATTTGGCGACTGTATGATTGTTGCTGCACCATTAGCAGTAGAATACTCATACACGTTATGTACGAACGGAAATCAATCAGCTGTAGTATTCCAAGACTTAACTTCAGGAGGTATTACTCCTTATACTTATTCATGGAATTTTGGTGATGGTTCTCCAATATCAACACAACAAAATCCAACCCATAATTTTCCATATCCTGGAGGTCCTTATACTGTCACCTTAACGGTAACGGATTCAAATCTTCCAATCCATCTCGTTAGTACCTATACGCAAGTCATTACTCCTCCTGCTCCGATAACCATTACAGGTCAAGTAACTTCTTCAAGTTGTGCAAATCAGAATAATGGCGCCATTGACGCTACAGTCTCAGGAGGAACTCCTCCTTATACCTATTCATGGAGCAATGGGCAAACCACACAAGATATTTCAGGATTAGCTCCCGGAACATATACCCTTACCGTAACTGATGCTTTTGGATGTACCAAAAGTCAATCATTTATAATTGGAAATGGTGATACATCAAATCCGGTGATAACAGCTCCAAATGATTTATCAATCGAAGGATGTGGTACAGGTTCGATAGCAACACAGGGCCTTTTACCTTATTCAACAACACCTGCAACAATAACTTTGGCTCAATTTACTGCAGCTACAGGAAGTTATATTGATGCATCATCAATAAGCACAATAACTTATCAAGATGTTGCTTCAGGAAGTTGCCCAACTATAGTTACCAGAACATTTAGACTATCTGATGTATGTGGAAATCCAGGCTCAGATACACAAATTATTACTATTGACGATACCACTCCACCGGTAATTGCGACATTACCAGCAGTTTCAACTATAAATTGTCCTGCAGCTCCTCAATTTGAACAAGCTACGGCTACTGACAATTGTGGTTCTGGTTTTACTCTTACTCATAACGATGTGACTACACCTGGACAATGTGCTGGGGCATACTCTGTTACAAGAACATGGACAGCTACTGATACTTGTGGAAATGTATCTACAGCAACACAAATTATTAATGTTCAGGATGCAACAGCTCCGGTGATTGCCGCACTTCCGGCTACATCGACCATTAACTGTCCGGCAACACCTCAATTTGCGGAAGCTACAGCTACTGACGCTTGCGGATCTGCATTTACACTAACCTTTAACGATGTTACTACTCCTGGACAATGTGCAGGAGCATACTCTGTTACAAGAACATGGACAGCCACTGATGCCTGCGGGAATTCATCTACTAAAACACAAACCATAAATGTTCAGGATGTAACTGCTCCGGTGATTGCAGCTTTACCATCGGTATCAACCATTAACTGTCCGGCAACACCTCAATTTGCACAAGCTACGGCAACTGACAATTGCGGTTCTGCTTTCACGCTAACATTCAACGATGTGACAACCCCTGGACAATGTGCAGGTTCTTATTCCGTTACCAGAACATGGACAGCACTTGA
>NZ_AVCS01000005.1 GCF_000498495.1 Flavobacterium enshiense DK69
CCGACCCGAACTCCCTGCCGTCAAAGTCAAGGTGTTTCGATTTAAGCATGTTCGGAACCGAAGCACCGATGTAGTATTTATCCGTGTAGAAAAACAATCCCGCACCGATGTTGAAAAACGTATTGTTCGTATTCTCCGCAAACGCAGGGTCACTATCATCAGGAACGTGGCCGTTTCCGATATCATCGTACAAGCCAACCTTATGCATAGTAGCACCCGTTTTCATACCGAAGGCCAATTTGTGTACCTCGCCCAAATTAAGCGTGTACGAGAAATCCCCGTAAAAGTTGGTCTCCTCAACAGGGCCGATCTTATCGTTGATTACAGACAAACCCAAACCAACGTTCTTGCCAACGGGGCTGTGACCGAAAAATGTTCCCGTAGTTGGCGCATCCTCAATGTCTACCCATTGTTTTCTATATAATAATCCCATCGATAGCGCATCCTTGGATCCCGCATAGGCCGGGTTCACAACGCTCAGATTGTACATATACTGAGTGTAGTGAGGATCCTGCTGGGCCTGAACTTCTAATAAGCCTGCTAAGGCTACTAAAACGGTCAAATAAATTTTCTTCATATTCTATTGTTTACCTTTTAGAAAACACTGCCCCCGGTTAAGGGAGCAGTGATCTTGTTCATCTCTTTTATTGCTCTCTGTTGATATATACCCATCCTGTACGAGTCTGACCATTAGTCGTATCAATTACATAATAATACGTTCCGTCCGGCAACTCCTGACCCGCGTCAGACTGACCGTGCCATTGTTTGGTATAACCGGCTCCGTAAGTATAGGCTGCAACTCCGTAACGGTTGAAGATAGACAGTTTGGCGATATTTAAACTAGATAAATCGAATTCATCATTAGCACCATCATTATTTGGAGAAATACCTTTTGGAATCTCACAACCTGAATCCTGTAAATCTATTGATTCAGCCGAAGAAATACATCCAGTCAACACATCTTTAACAGTAATCGTATAGATTGCTTCATTTAAGCCTGCGAAAACAGGATTAGACTGATATGCACCTCCGTTTAATGAATACTCATAATCAGCACCAAGCGGAGAATCCACTTTAATACTACCTTTACCATCAAAACAAACTGGTTGACTAACTACAGCTAACTCAGGCGTATTTGGTATATCAGCAGCAATAATTTCTATCGGAGACTGTGAAGTACATCCAGCCGCTATATCACGAACAAAAACAGTATGCATTCCTATGGCTAATCCGGTGAAAACAGTTCCACTTTGGAAAGCCGAAGCATCAACACTATATTCATAACCTGCGCCTAAAGGAGCAATAATTTCAATAGATGCCGTAGGAACATCACAAGTTGGCTGAACCGTAATATTTATTGACGGAGCAGAAGGCATTGCCGGAGCAGGATCAATTACTACAACCGTCGCAGAAGATACACAACCAGTAGTAATGTCACGTACTGTAACATTGTAACTTCCGGATACTAATCCGTTAAACGTAGCTCCAGGCTGATAAGTTGTTCCATTTACGCTATACTCGTAATTAGACCCCTGAGGAGCTGACACCTCGATTGTACCCGTTGACACAGCACAAGTCGGTTGAACTGTAGCCGTAGCAGTTGGTACTGCAGGACTAGCAGGAATTGGATTCACAACAAGGGATATTGCGCTAGAAATACATCCTGAAGCAGTATCACGAACAGACACATTATAATTACCTGGCGTAAGTCCGGCGAAAGTAGTCGCTGACTGATACGTAGTTCCATCTAAAGAATATTCCAGTGTTGCACCTGTAGGAGCTGTTACAACGATTGTACCGGTTGTAGTGACACAAGACGGTTGTACAGTAACGCTGGCCGTTGGGGCTGCAGGAGCACCCGGAGCCGGATTCACAGTTACTGGCGTAACAGTAGAAACACATCCGCTAGTGACATCACGCACGACAACATTATATGATCCTGGCAATAAATTCAAGAATGTAACACCTGATTGGAAGGTAGTTCCGTCAATGCTATATTCATAATTTGCACCAACCGGATCGGAAACTGTTACACTTCCTGTAGGTACAGCACAAGTCGTTGGCGAAGTAGCTGTTGCAGTCGGTGCAGTTGGTGCAGTTGGTGTCGAATTGACAGTAGCAACAATAGCAGTCGAAGTACATCCTGAAGCAGTATCACGTATTACAACGTTATAGCTGTTCGGCGCCAAATCACTAAATACATTTGTTGGAAGATACGTTAAACCTCCATCAATACTATATTCATACGAAGCACCTGTTGGTAAGACCGTAATTGTTCCCGTTGGTGTTGTACAAGTAGGCTGTACCACAGTAGGCGCAGCAGCAGGCAATGCATTTATTGTTACTGTAGTCGAGAATCTTGTACCACTACAACCTGTAGATGCAGGGAAATAGTACCATACCGTATATGTACCCGGAACACTTCCTGAAGGAGTAATAGCTCCGGTCATTGCATTGATATTCAATCCTACCGGTTCAACTGTAAAATTACCTCCAGGTGTTCCCGTAACTGTAATATCTTGCGTTCCTGCTAAACTTTTACAGAAAGTCGGAGCAGCATAACTAATCGTTGCAGTCGGTGGCGCCACGATACTGATTACAAAAGAATAAGTTTTCACACCACATGATGCAGTCGGCGCAAGTGTATTATTAATAACATAATTACCCGCTGGTGTTGCTGCTAAATCAATTTCCCCTGTTGCCGTATTAGCAAAAACAACAGCATTGTTAGGGCTTGAGAATGTTCCTGCCACTGAACCTTGTGCAATCGTTGCAACCGGGTTAGCACTGCTGCCTTTACAGTAAGTTGTCGGTGAATAGCTGAAATTCGCATCCTGACAACAGAATGTTGACCCCGCACCCGGAGTACCAGCATTTATTTGATTGAAATTGATAATACCAGTTTCATCTGCATAGTTGGTAATCAAGATAACATAGAATTCACCTGCCTGTGCATTCGGAATATTGAATTGCTCAGTTGACTCAGCACTATAACTACACCCATGATCTTGCGGATTATTAGCAGATGGATTCGTGTTTACTGGCGCTATAAATGGAATACCAGCTGCGCATCCTGCAGTACTGCTTGTAAATGGTCCCCAAGCTGCATAATCAACATCAAGATCTGGTGTTGGGCTTCCTGGAGAAGATTGTGTCAATAAGAAATTAATTGGACCTGAAGTTCCAACCTGAATAACAAAATATCTAGGGTTTGGAGATGTAGATAAACATCCGATCGCACCTAAATCAGTTACTCCTGTAGTACTTCCATAGTTATTCGAAGCACATGCTGTTGAAGCATTACTACAAGTTGAAGGTGTTGAAATACATAAGTTAAATGTTGTAGTCTGAGGTGTAGCCTCATTAGAATATACACGTACGTAATACGTCTGACCCACAGTCAATCCATTAAGTGTGCCTGTAAGTTCATCAGCAGCACTACAGAACATCTGTGTTAAACCATTACATGTTCCTGAATATACAGCAAAATTTAAGTTGTCCGTTGAGCCTGCTACATTTTGCAGTGAAACATTCAAATAAGAATTTGTCGCAATAAACTGGTACCAAACATCGTCATCAGGCGTACCAACGCACGGAGCAATTGGTGTTCCAGCTGATCCTGTTGCCAATGAAAGCGTACCCATAACGGTTTGATCACAAACTCCACCACCGTTTACCGGAACAAATGTTGCAGTAGCACATTCATCATTTGCAGGCGCTGTTGTGAAATTATGACCAACAGACCAGATACTGATTTCAGTTGGCGAACATATAGCACTTACATAAAAAGTATACTGAGTACTTGAATTTAATCCAGTAATCAAGGCCGGGTTTGAGTTTACAATTGTTCCAGAAGTTCCCGGAGTTGGTGCCGGCGAACCTAATGGAAGCACTAAAACCTGCCATTGTGTTGCTGTTCCATTTTCAGCCCAACCCAATAATGCGGATGTAGAACTGATTTGTGTTGCTGTTGGAAGAGACGGTCTAGAACAAGCTGGTCGTGGTGCACACGTTACATTTGCTGTCCATCCCGGTTCTGTTCCAAAACCGTCTGATCTGAATTTGAATGTCAAACAACCATCAGGGCTAGTAGACGTAATTTGCCCTGGGCCCGTTGTTCCCCAATAACCTCCAGACAATCCTCCCGGTACATTTCCAGCACCGTTTGTACTGGCAATTTGCGGCGCATTAATTGAGTTTCCGTCAAAAACATAAAGAGCATCCCAATTAGCTTCTGTATCAAAAGAAGTGAATGTAACCGTAACAACATCCCCTGGAGTTGTTGGACAAATTGTCCAAGTTAGATTCGAACTGTTTGCATAATCCGATGAAGGGCCACCTCCATCTGTGAAAGTTCCGCCACAAACTGGTGGCGTTATCTGTGTAGTTGCTGTCACCGGACCTCTCACCTCACTTGCGTCGGCTGAAGAACAAATTCCTCTTACATAAAAATCATAACATGTTGAACCAATTAAACCGGTTAAAGTAAAAGGATTCGTTGGTGCCGGAACCCAACCTGCTGTAGCTGCAGTAGGTCTTGGCGAACCACATGGAAGCGCTATTACTTCCCAAGCTGTAGCATTCCCGCCAGTCCAGGCTAAATTCACAGAATTATTTGTAATTCCTGACTGAGTAATACTTACAGGTTCTATACAAGTTGGAGTTGGTGCACATGTTACGTTGGCAACCCACCCCGGTCTAGTTCCACCAGAGTCAGAACGGAAACGGAACGTTAAAGATCCATCTGCGGCAGAAGACCTGAAAGGGCCTGGGATTGTAGTCCCCCAAAAAGCTCCTGGTAAAGTAAGTGGTCCGCTTCCGGCACCATTCGTACTCGGAATCTGAGGAGCTGCTGTTGAATTTCCATTGTAAACATACAATCCATCCCAGTTAGCTTCTGTATCAAAAGATGTAAACGTTACCGTAACAACATCCCCTGGAGTTGTCGGATAAATTGTCCAAGTTAGATCTGAACTGTTTGCATAATCTGCGTTAGATCCACCTGCATCGGTAAAAACACCTCCACATTGCGGTGGTGTCATAAGCGTAGTTGCTGACACAGGTCCTGTAACAGAACTCGAATCTGTTGGTGTACAAACACCTCTTACATAAAAATCATAACATGTTGAACCATTTAAACCTGTTAAAGTAAAAGGATTCGTTGGTGCCGGAACCCATCCTGCAGTAGCTGCAGTAGGTCGTGGCGAACCACAAGGCACGGCGATTACTTCCCAAGCTGTAGCATTTCCTCCAGTCCAAGCTAAGTTAACTGAGTTATGAGTAATTCCAGACTGAGTAATACTTAAAGGTTCTACACAAGTTGGAGGTAGTGCGCATGTTACGTTGGCAACCCACCCCGGTCTAGTTGTACCAGAATCAGAGCGGAATCGGAACGTTAAAGATCCATCTGCAGCAGAAGATCTGAAAGGGCCTGGGATTGTAGTTCCCCAAAAAGCTCCCGGCAAAGTAAGTGGTCCGTTCCCTGCACCATTCGTACTCGGAATCTGAGGTGCTGCTGTTGAATTTCCATTGTAAACATACAGTCCATCCCAATTTGCCTCAGTATTAAAAAATGAGAAAGTTACAGTAACAACATCCCCTGGCGTTGCCGGATAAATCGTCCATGTTAAATCTGAATTGTTAGCATAATCTGTGTTTGATCCGCCCGCATCAACAAATGTTCCTCCACAAACCGGTGGTGCAACCAACGTTGTAAATGATATTGGCTCAGACCAAACGCTTGGTCCATCAGCTCCACAATTCGCCAAAACGTAAACATTATAAGTGGTAGAACCTAAAAGTCCTGTTGCTGCATAAGGTGGAGGTGTTGTTACCGTAGTACCTTGTGTTGGCGAAGTAGGTGCCGGTAAACTTGCCGGCTGTACTACAACCTGCCAAGTAGTTTCTGTTCCTCCCGGAGTCCAGTTAATGGAAGCCGAGTTAGGTGTAATTCCTGATGCTACAATATCCATCGGTTGAGGACATGGCGGAATATCTTCAACAATTACCTGATCGATATATATTCTTGATCCGTTAGCTCCAGGAGCCACGTGCCATCCGATATTCACGTTACCTGTAATTGTCGGCGGTATATTAACAATCTTCTCAACATACGTTACGTTGCTGTAACTGGCCTGAGGAAGAATTATAGTTGTAAAGTTCGCAGGAATCGGACCTGTCGTTGAAACTCTAATTTCAAAATTACATGGTGAGGTCGCAGATCCAACTCTGTATCTGTATCGCAGACGTTGGTTTCCGTTCAAAATTAATTGCGGAGACATTAACCAGTCATCATTGGTTGAAGCACTAGAAACGATACTAGCCGCCTGATCTCCTTCATGCGGATTAGTAGTATAATCCATATTCCACGCATTGGCATCCCCATTAACATTGGCTACTGCCCAACAAACTTGTGTTGAAGAATTCGAGTTAAACCCTTCTGTAAAAGGAATTGCAATAGGCCCACATAGTGTTCTAAACGTATAAGGCCCTGACCAAATACTGAACTGACCGTTACCACAATCTGCTCTTACATAAAACTCATATTGTGTATTCTGTGATAAGCCTGATACTGAAACCGAACTTCCTGCTATATCAAGTCCGGCACCCGGCGGTAAACCGGTGCCTGCAGGCTGCACTACATATTGAAATGCGCTAAATGCACTAGTCCAAGCAAGTGTCGCCGTGTTCTGAGCAATAGCCGTCGTCGTTAAAGCAGTTGGTTGCGCACAGAAAATTTGTTGTATATTTAATGTGTACGGTATGATCTGAGGAGATCCAGTTGAAGAAATAACTAAATAATAGGTAGTTCCTGCCGTAACAGTGAAATTCGGAATATTCCTGATCCCGGCAGCTGCATTTGCAGACCCGGCCAAACAAGTTGTTCCTACTGTATTACAATTGGCATAAACAAAAATACCTGAATTAGTTCCTGTTGTTGTCATCGATATGTCAACAGCACCTGTAAAAGAAGGTGTAAAAGCATAGAAAACATCGTTTCCGTTTAAATAGTTACCTGTGATTCCACAAGAAGATCCCGGACTTCCCTCTACCACGTCTCCATATACTCCTGTATTACTTGTATGTGCATACGGCAATGTAGTAACAGCAATTGGAGCGGCACAAGTTTGTCCATACGGAATTGTATTAAAATAATATGGCCCGACCCAAACACTTGTATTGCCGCCACCACAATTCGATCTTACATAATATTTGTATTGCGTACCTTCTGTAAGTCCAGTATACGTAACGGGGTTTGTAACTCCGGTTGCAGTAGGGACTCCTGTTTGAGTTCCTGCACTAAGCACCATTTCAATATCCCAAGAGGTTGCCGGACCTGTACTTGTCCAGCCCAGTTGCGCAGTTGTTAAAGTAATTGCCGATGCAGTTAAGTTTGATGGACTAGCACATTGCTGTGTAATATTCACATCATCGATCAACCATCGGTCTCCAGAAACTCCAGTAACAGTTGGTGTGTGAGACTTTACGAATGCTACATAAACACTTTGTCCAGCATAGGCACTCAGGTTCTTCACAATTTCACCATACGCACTGTAGTCAGCAGCACCCCCGGCTATCATTTCGGTTTCCAGTTGAGTCTCCGTCCACTCTTGGAACGGCACAAAGGTTGTTCGATCAGATTGTGAAGTTGTGGATACGCGCACTTGATACACCGTTCCATTGTCCCCCGGAAGGGTCATTTTGGTCCAGAAACGCAACTGTCCGTTCGCAGGAACAGCCACCAGAGGCGTAACCAACCAATCTTCAGCAGTCTGTCCGGCCGTAACTGCCTCCCTGTTAATGTAGGCATGCCACGTACCACCATGAGCCGGCTGATACGGTGAGGTACTAGTTCCCACCCAGCTCTGCACTGTACCTACATTGTTGTCCATAACCTTCCATGTTGCCGGTATCCCCGACTCAAATCCTTCCGGAAGTTGAGCAAAACCGAGGAGTGAAATTAGCAACATGAAAATCACAATAGTAATTTTTTTCATAACTAATATTTGGTTTGTTGTAGTTTAATGGCCAAATGTAGAAAAAAATAACTATTTTATAACACACTGCCCTAAAAATCACAAAAATACATTTGTTTGTTCCGATTTTATTTATCTAACATTCCGGCTCATTTTTGTAAAATAGGTTGTTATTGCATTAATTACTTATTTTTGCAGTTCAATTCAGAAATATGCTAGAAAAAGTAACACATAACTTCGAGAAAACAGTTATTGTAGGGATTGTCACACAGCAACAAAATGAAGACAAACTCAACGAATACCTGGACGAATTGGAGTTCCTAACGTTTACTGCCGGAGGAGAGGTCGTAAAACGATTTTCTCAGAAGATGGACAAACCCAATCCGAAAACTTTTGTGGGGACGGGAAAAATAGAAGACATTAACACATATATCAAAGAAAATGAGGTCTCAACCGTTATTTTTGACGACGAACTTACTCCTGCACAACAGAAGAACATAACCAAAATTCTAGATTGCAAAGTACTGGACCGAACCAACCTCATCCTTGACATATTTGCGCAACGGGCAGAAACGTCTTACGCACGAACCCAGGTAGAATTAGCTCAGTGTCAATATTTGTTGCCCCGACTTTCCGGAATGTGGACGCACTTGGAACGCCAACGAGGAGGTATCGGTATGCGTGGTCCCGGGGAAACCGAGATAGAAACTGACCGTCGAATTGTTCGTGACCGTATTGCCTTGCTGAAAGACAAAATAAAAACCATCGACAAACAAATGTCGATACAAAGAAGCAACCGCGGCGCTATGGTGCGAGTGGCTTTAGTTGGCTACACCAATGTGGGCAAATCCACTTTGATGAATGCGATAGGGAAAAGCGATGTTTTTGTGGAAAACAAATTGTTCGCAACCTTAGACACAACCGTTAGAAAAGTGGTTATCAAAAACCTGCCTTTTCTATTGTCTGATACCGTTGGATTCATACGTAAATTACCTACTCAGCTGGTAGAATCATTCAAAAGCACCTTGGACGAAGTGCGTGAAGCCGATTTATTGCTACACGTGGTAGATATTTCACATGCCGACTTTGAGGATCATATCGCCTCGGTAAACCAGATTTTACAGGATATCAAAAGCTCCGACAAACCAACCATCATGGTTTTCAACAAAATTGACTCCTTTAAGCACCTGACTATTGCAGAGGACGATCTGATAACCGAAAAAACAACCAAACACTACACTCTTGAGGAATGGAAAAACACTTGGATGTCGAAAGTTGGTGAAAAACATGCGTTGTTCATATCGGCCAAGAAAAAAGAGAATTTCGAAGAGTTTCGTGAAAAAGTATATGAAGCAGTGCGAGAAATTCACATCACCCGTTTCCCGTACAACAAATTCCTTTATCCTGACTACAAGGATGCTATTGAAAAGGAAGACGAATAAAAAAAATCCCATCAACTATCTGATGGGATTTTTATTTCTTAAAAACCAAAGTTTACGGCTAGACCAAAAACCTGGCGGGTCTGAAATCCTCGAAAAGCATTATCATCGTAAATGGTTTGAAATGCAAAATTGGTTGTCAGGTACTTATTAATTTTCATAACAACATTCATTTGGTAATCCAGATCCACATTCTGCGGATCTTCAAGATAATTAGAGTATAAACTCACGATGTTTTCAATTGAAACATTGGCCATGATAATCAACTTATAATATCCAGCAGCGTAAGCACCTAATTCGTATCGCATGCTTTCCCCTTCTTTTACGCCAAAATAAGCTTCGTTGGGCAAAGTGTGACCGCTATCAACAAAAGTAAGCTTAGAAGTAAGCGGAGATATATTAAACCTCATATTGTCATTCTTTTTCCAAAGCATTCCGGGTCCGAACGTAAGGTATCCCGGAGAAAGGAAATCGGAGTATTCGGTTCTGATTTCAGTACCGTTGGCATCTTTATCATAGATGTACCCAATGGTAAATTGTGTCTTGAAGTTGGCAAAGAAAGAATACGACCAATAACCTTTTGCTTTTTTTCCTAAAATAGAGTATACTTCAAGACGGTCATCGGTTTTCTTTTCGAAGGCGGAATTAGCTGTTTTTACCAATCCGTAGGCAGCAATTATCTTATTATCCCAGGTCCAATCATCCTTTTTATAATTAAAATCGTAGTTGACACCCAGATTTCCAGCAAAACTGTCTTCACCTCCGGAAACCCAATGATTAAAACTGGACTGGTTGAAAAGCAGGGAAGCATTGCCTTTTGTTTTCCAATGCTTGAGGGTATCCGGAACAATTTCCTGGGCAGAACTGCTTACTATCCCTATAAAAAATAACAAAAGCGTAATCCTTTTTTTCATAACCAGTACTTTTTGCTATTACTAAAATAGCAAAAATCCTGCAAAATTCAGAAAAAAAGTACGTTTCGCTAATTACTTTATTTTTTCTTGTAAAGCGGAACAGATGAACAGGCTTCTCCAAACATGATGCTTTTTACAAACGGCATCAATTTTTGGACAGCCAATACATATACTTCCTGAGGAACAGGCTTTTTGGAACATCCTTTCAGAATTAAGGGTTTTCCCCGAAAAGGGGCATAATCCAAAGAATCAAGTGTTTCCTGATATACAGCCAGCAATAATTCTTTCTTGGTTCCGTTAACAACTTTTAAAGTATGCGGCTGTAAAAAAACAGCAATAAGGGAATAAGCCCAAGCGGGCAGAATAGCATCCTGAGAACAATACAACGCGACATACACATCTTTATATTGAGCCCAATCGTGGTTTTTCAGCTGGTCGCGAAACTCGGTTTCCTTTAGGATAAAACCGCCAAAGAGCCATTGTGAAATATCCATTTCTACAATCGGTTGCATCGGAAAATAATCCTCCAGATCAAAAACCTCTAGTGCGCTGTTAGCGACTCTGTTTACAATTTCGTCCATACTTTCAGTTGCAGTTTGCAGTCGCAGCACAGAAAAAACCGAACACTGAGACTGCAACCTGTTTACTAATTATAGCATTCCTAATTCCAATTTAGCTTCTTCGCTCATTAAATCTTTGCTCCAAGGCGGATCAAAGGTAATTTCCACCTCGCATGATTTTACAGCATCGATGGATTTAATTTTTTCTTCAACCTCCATTGGCAATGTTTCAGCCACCGGGCAGTTTGGCGAGGTTAAGGTCATCAGGATTTTCACTTCGTTATCTTCATTGATCATTACATCGTAAATCAATCCTAATTCGTAAATATCCACAGGGATTTCAGGGTCGTAAATGCCTTTTAATACTTTTACAACATCCTCTCCTAAATTGATTGTATCGTTATATTCTTCCATCTTTATCTCATTGCGAATTCGCAAAGCAATTTCTGTTAATTAATTCTTAGCCTGAAAGGCCAAAGCATACATTTTAATTTGTTTTATCATCGACACCAGTCCGTTGGCACGTGTAGGCGACAAATGTTCTTTTAATCCGATTTCGTCGATAAAATCCGTATCAGCTTCCAAAATCGATTTCGGCGACTGATTCGAAAAGGCACGCACTAAAATAGCGATGATTCCTTTGGTGATGATCGCATCACTATCAGCCGTAAATATGATATTACCGTTTTTTTCTTCGGCGTGAACCCACACTTTAGACTGGCAGCCTTTTATGGTATTCTCATCCGTCTTGAATTGTTCATCAATCAACGGAAGATCTTTTCCTAAGTCAATGACATATTGAAAACGTTCATCCCAATCATCAAACATGGAGAACTCGTCAATAATCTCATTCTGTATTTCCTTAATAGTCATTTTATTGTTTATTTTCGGCCAGAGTAACTATTTTATTCACTAATTTTTCAATTTCTACAGGCGGATAACCATGATCGAAACCTTTTGTTTCATATCGGTTACTGTCCACAAGAAATGTGATGTTGGCATGTGCCGCTCCATCGTAAAAACGTTTTTCCGTTGGCCATTTTAAATCATTCACGGTTTGTAGATTCACTGCTTTTGCAAGTTTCTCTATTTCTTTCCAGTCGGTATCACTTACCGGAGTTGCAGGCAGTGACATTTTATTTTCATCCCTGTTTCTTGAGATGTACAATTTATGATTCTCAGCTCTTACGAAAAGAAAAAAACCTCTTGAATTCGCTGTGTATTCGATAACCGGCATTACATTTTGCTGATCCGTTGTTTTCATTTCAGTTGCATTCGATTGTTCGGCAGCTTTTTTTTGACAGTTGCAGCTTGCGATAGTCAGTGACAGGGCCGCTAAAAGAGTAATTCCTTTCATAATTTACAGGTTTTAAGATAACATTCGCTGTGCTTTTTTAACCGCTTCGACAAAGATATCAATTTCTTCTTTGGTATTGTAGAACGCAAAACTGGCTCGTATCGTGCCCGGAATATTGAAGTAATTCATGATCGGTTGTGTACAGTGATGGCCGGTTCGCACCGCTATGCCCAATTTATCTATAATCGTGCCAATGTCATATGGATGAATCCCCTCGATGTTGAACGAAATAACCGAAGCCTTATTTTCACCGGTTCCGTATATTTTCAAACCTTCAATTTCCTGCAAACGCTTCGTACCATATTCCAGCAATTCCTTTTCGTATTTGGCAATGTTATCGAAACCGACACTGTTCAGATAATCGATGGCGGTTCCTAAAACAATTCCCGCTTCAATATTTGGTGTTCCGGCTTCAAATTTGTGAGGCAGTTCGGCATACGTAGTTTTCTCGAAGGTAACTTCTTTAATCATTTCCCCTCCACCCTGATAAGGCGGCAGTTGGTTCAGCCAGCTTTCTTTTCCGTACAAGATCCCTACTCCGGTTGGCCCACATACTTTATGACCCGAGAACACGTAGAAATCACAATCCAACTCCTGTACATCGGGACGCAAATGCGGCGTGGCCTGGGCGCCGTCAATTAAGACCGCAGCACCAACACTGTGTGCTTTATCGATAATATATTTAATAGGGTTGACCGTTCCCAAGGCATTGGAAATATGGTTAACCGCTACAATTTTCGTTTTTTCAGAAAGCAATCTGTCGAATTCAGAAAGAATCAATTCCCCTTTATCATTCATTGGGATTACCACGAGCTTGGCTCCGGTTCTTTCACACATAAACTGCCACGGCACAATGTTGCTGTGGTGCTCTAAAGCGGAAACCATCACCTCATCCCCTGCTTTTACGATTGATGCAAAACCGTTCGCTACCAGATTAATCCCTTGGGTTGTACCTGATGTAAAGATGATTTCGTGATTGTGTTTCGCGTTGAGGTGCTTCTGAATCGTATTTCTGGAAACTTCATAGGCATCCGTTGCGAGCTGACTCAACGTATGCACACCGCGATGGATGTTGGCGTTAATCTCGCTGTAATATTGGGAAATCGCATCGATGACCACTTGAGGCTTTTGGGCAGTAGCGCCGTTATCAAAATAAACCAGTGGTTTTCCGTTTACGGTTTGGGACAATATCGGGAATTGTGCTCTTACTTTTTGAACATCAAACATTTTACTATATCTAATTTCTGCAAATTTACAGCTTGTTTATTTAAAATTGGTATAAATAAATGATAAAATCGATTAAAAATACTGTTCATCGAATTTTATATCACTCTAATTAAAAACCAAAATTTTTCTTACTAATTTTAAAATGAGATTTTTAGCTAATATCCTACAGTTCAAGCATGATAAATTAAAAAATAAAAAGATACAATTATGAAACACTTTATTGACATACACTGTCACCCAACCATGAAACCCTACGGTCATAGCTTCCCGGCAAAAGAAAACAGTACAAGTCTAAACCAAAAAAATTGCATTTGGTATTACGATCCCCCAAACTTTTTTAAAAAGCTTATCGACTTACTAGGAGGATTTGTTAAATATCGCCAAAGCAGCCTTTCTGCAGCGGGTTTTGGGAACGCTGGGGTTGTTTTTGCTTCATTATATCCATTTGAACGAGGTTTCTTTGACAACAAATTCGGCACGGGCGACTTCAATGATATCTTAGTAAATTTCGTTACCTCGGTTGGCGACAAACGAATTGATTATATTCAGTCCATCACAGACTATTTTCCAGATTTGGAAAACGAGTATGCGTATCTTAAGCAGCTAAGCGGAAAAACAATAAAACTTGCCGATCGCGCTAATTATCAATATGTCCTGGCAAGAAATGCAACAGATGTAGAAATTGCCCTTGACCAGGATACAACAGATGATCTCAACGCAAACTGTATCGCAGTAATCGTTACAATTGAAGGCGGACATGTTTTTGGAACGGGTATTGACCCTGTGAACCATCCTGCCCAGGAAAGTTATGTGCTTGGCAATATCGACAAAATCAAAAACTGGGAACATCGCCCATTCTTCATTACCCTGGCGCATCATTTTTACAATGAATTATGCGGGCACGCACATAGTCTCACGGGACCGATTAAAATTGCCGTTAATCAAGAATATGGGGTGAATTCAGGTTTCACGGCGTTGGGGAAAAAAGCCGTGGAAAGACTGCTTGACAATACCGACAACAAAAGAATCCTAATTGACATCAAACACATGAGCCGTAAATCCAGATTGGAGTATTTCGACATATTGGACACAAATTACGCGGGTCAGGACATTCCGGTTATAGTGAGCCATGGTGCTGTAATCGGAAATGAAAGAGACAAACATTTATTTCTGCAGGATGACATTAATTTTTACGACGATGAGATTCTTAAAGTAGCCCAAACCAATGGTATTTTTGGAATACAACTAGATGAAAGGAGGATAGCAGCTCCAGGTGATTATGAATTACGAAAATCCCATGGGCTTCTACGCAGAAAGGTCTTATACCATTCCTCTGTTTTGGTTTGGAGGCAGATTCAGCATATCGCCGAACTATTGGATTCAAAAGGCATGTTTGCCTGGTCAATTCAAACCATCGGAAGCGATTATGACGGCATCATCAATCCCATCAACGGGTACTGGACAGCCGAAGATTTCCCGACTTTATCCGATTATTTAATAAAACAGGCCCATAACTACATGACAGCCAAATCATCTCAGTTAAATGTTATTAATCGAATTGAACCCGAAGAAATTGTAGACAGAGTGATGGGGGACAATGCCTATAACTTTATAAAAAGATATTACTGATTTACCTAAAAAACCGAACCCAAAAAATGTCGTTATGAAAACAATTATGTCAATTAAGAGGTTCATAATCTCTTTTTTTAAGAAACTTAAAAGAATAGCAAGGCCTTTGAGGAATGCTTTAGAGAAAATCGGGATTCTATTTCGCCCATTATATCTGTTTTTCCCAGGTATTTTTTTCCTGCTTTTATATTACTTTATAATTGTTTTCATGTCAATAGGTCAGGATATATTGATGCAGGCCGTTGAAAATGGAGGGCCTTTTGTATGGTCAACAATCAGTGTTCTTCTATGGTCATTATTTGCTTGGTTCAGCTCAAGATTGGTAGCTGATTGCTATACACGAAAAAACGGCAAATACATCAGTCCTTCTGTCCTGCTCCATGCTCCCAGATTAATTGGTTATAACGTTTTTGTAGGACTTCAATTGGCGACTCTAAATTTGCCCACTGTCTATTTTTCTGGAAAGTCGACATTTACATTTTTTTTATTGTTTATTGCTCATAATGCTTACTACTTTTTACTTGACAAAACGGTTGAGTCAAGAGAAAAAAAACTAAAAATAACTTCTTTAATAATAGCTGTTCTTTATGTTGTTTTCATAGCCTATGCTTTTTTATTTTCTGATGGTGACTTGAAAGACGGATTTTTAAGATTTGGTGACTACAAACAACATGTATGGATCTGGTGCATCATGTCTATGGTATACTTTACTCTACAAATATTATTTATATGTTTTGTAGTGGAAAGAAGAAAAAGGCTCGAAAATAAAAAAATCAGCGAAAAGGATTCTAAATGGTGGAAAACAGTTTACAATTTATGTGCGATAGTGACTTTTTTTATATATCTGTTGATAATCACTTTCCCAAAATTTGCAGATTGGTGCGGCCCGCTAACTTGCTTATTGCTGGCCTTAGGAATCTGGATTGGAATCATCTGCTTGGTAAAATATTACTCTTTAAAATGGAAAGTCCGTTTTGGCATTCCTTTTCTGATTGTTGCAGTTGTCATTGGTCTTTTTGGAAACCCATATAAAGTAGAATTACTAGAAGCGCCTCGGGATAATTTATATAATGAAAGACCAAATATCAAAACTTATCTGACCGAATGGGCGACCAACAAATCCAGGTATGATATGATAAATCAATCTGACAGCTTAAAACCCTATCCAGTATATCTCGTACTAGCTGATGGTGGTGCATCAAAATCAGGTTATTGGGTTGCTTCCGTACTGTCCATGCTAGAAGAATCTGATTCTGAAAAAAGAGATAAGTTCTCAGATCATCTTTTAAGTTTAGCAGGAGCATCGGGTGGTTCCGTAGGAAACGCGGCATTTTATTCGCTGCTTAAAAAGGATAAAAATGTAAACTTCAGTCTTGAAACCGATAATTTTTTTGAAGGTGATTTTTTAAGTTACACCCTTGCTCATTATTTAGGATCCGACCTGTTCAAACACCTGTTTCCTTTCCTCCGAACCAATGACAGGGCTGCTGCCCTTGAAGAATCAATGGAAAAACTGTCCGAAAGTGAATTGATCAACAATACATTCAAAGACACTATTAATTCCATTTTTGACAACAAGGCTAAATTGCCACTGTTATTTATTAATACGACAAGTCTTCAAACAGGCACTCCTGGTGTAATCAGCAATATTAAAATAAATAAGGATTTTACAAACAGGATGGACGTGCTTCAGCAGTTGGATTCCATACCCTGTACATGTGAGGGCAAGATTGGTAAAAGCATGAAATTAAGCACGGCTGTTGTTTTGGGATCCCGATTTCCCTATTTGTCACCAGCTGGTGAAATCAATGGAAAATACTTTGTAGACGGCGGCTATTTCGACAATAGCGGAGGGGGAATTACTCTGGAATTACTTGAATATATCGACAAGTTTATTAAAGAAAATAAAGACGACTCATTAGCCATTTTACTCAAAAAGATGCAATTCAAGGTCATCTACATATCAAATGGCGAAAACAGTAAGCAGGAAACAAAAAGACTACATCCTCTTATAAATGACTTAGCAGCTCCCTTACTCACCGTGGTGGGTATCAACGGTCAACAAACAAATAACAGCAACCAGAAATTGGAAAAATTCATCAACAATTGGCCTAGAAGTGCAAAACAAAGGCCTTTCCACACTTTGAATTTACCGATGGATAGCCCAAAATCCAAGCGTTGTCTCACGGGTAGAGATGATTGTGCGCCATATCCCATGAACTGGGTAATTTCAGACTATAATCTTAACCGGATCAAGCTTAATTTAAATTGTATCAACCCGGACTCCGTATTGATCTATCACAATAAATAAAATAGCTCTTTCTGTAATAAAAAAGTCGTCTTGTTTCGAATCAACAATACTTCTTAGCAAAGAATTTGCGTACACAAACACACAACAACCTCTTACAAGTTTTACAGAAATAAAAAAAACCGCCTGTTAAAGCGGTTTTCTTTTTATCTAAAATTGGCCTTCTCTCTTACAAATCAAATCCCATGTTCACTCCAAGCTTGGTAGCGATGATTTTTGCGATTTTAGCCTTTAATTCCGGTATTTTGATACTGGAGGTCACTTCGCTTGTGAACGCGTACATAAGAAGCGCTTTTGCCTCTTTTTTCGGGATCCCGCGCTGCTGCATGTAGAACATCGCGTTTTCATCCAGCTGACCGATCGTACAACCGTGAGAACATTTCACATCATCTGCAAAAATTTCCAATTGCGGTTTTGCGTTAACCGTTGCTTTGTCGCTCAATAAAATGTTGTTGTTCTGCTGGAAAGCATCTGTTTTCTGCGCTTCTTTTTCCACGAAAATTTTTCCGTTGAACACACCCGTTGACTGTCCGTCCAAAATGGTTTTGTAGTTCTGGTGGCTTTCGCAGTTCGGCTGCTCGTGGTTCACTAAAGTATAGTGATCTACGTGCTGTTTATCGCCAATGATAGTGATTCCTTTCAACGTAGAATCGATTCTTTCTCCGTGGTGGAAGAAATTCAGGTTGTTTCGTGTAAGGTTTCCTCCGAAAGAGAACGTATGAACAGCGACACGGCTTTCCTGTTTTTGTGAAATATAAGTATTGTCAATCAGGTTCGCCGTCTGTACATCGTTCTGTATCTTGTAGTAATCCACAATAGCACGTTTCTGAGCGAAAATTTCGGTAACCGAATTGGTCAGCACCGGATTGTCATTCAGACTCTGATGACGCTCCACGATTTGCACGTGTGCATTTTCCCCAACTATCACAAGATTTCTCGGCTGCACCATCAATGCGGCTTCATTTCCGGTTGAGAAATAAATGATTTCAATCGGTTTATCTACTACCCTGCTTTTCGGTATGTTGATGTAAGCACCTTCAAACGCAAAAGCGGTGTTCAACGTTGTAAGGCTCTCTTCTCTGCTGGCCACTTGATTGAAATAAGTATCAATCACCATTTTGTATTTTGGTTTGGTCAGTGCCGAAGACATTAAGCAAACATCCAATCCGTCGTGCGTAGTGGAAGATAAAAACGTATTGAAAATCCCGTCTACAAAGATTACTTTATAAGTATCTAAATCATTCAGAAAATATTTTTTTACATCTTTGATATCGATGTTATTTTCCTTTTTTGGAAAGATGCTGAAATCGTTTTTCAACAACGCGTTCAGTGAAGTATATTTCCAGGCTTCCTCTTTTTTGGTCGGAAACCCTTTTTCTTCAAAATTCTTTAAGGCTTCGGTACGAACATTGTGCAGCGCATCCGCCACATCAACTTTCTCTTCAAAGGCCATGAAAGAAGCAAGCAGTTTTTCTCTCAATTCCATATTATGCTTCCTGTTCTTGTTTAATCCAGTCGTATCCTTTTTCTTCCAGTTCCAATGCTAAATCAGCACCGCCTGTTTTCACGATTTTCCCGTCAATTAGAACGTGTACAAAATCAGGAATGATATAATCCAATAAACGTTGGTAGTGTGTAATTACCAACACAGCGTTATTCTCGTTTTTAAGTTTGTTAACACCATTAGCCACGATACGCAATGCATCGATATCCAGACCGGAATCCGTTTCGTCCAGAATCGCGATTTTAGGATCCAGCATCGCCATTTGGAAGATTTCGTTACGTTTCTTCTCTCCTCCGGAAAAACCTTCGTTTAACGAACGTGATAAGAACTTACGGTCCATTTCCAGTAATTCCGATTTCTCGCGGATCAGCTTCAGCATTTCATTGGCAGGCATTTCCTCCTGACCATTGGCTTTGCGTTTTTCGTTGATAGCCGTTTTGATGAAATTCGTTACCGAAACTCCAGGGATTTCCACAGGATACTGGAATGATAAGAACACACCTTTGTGTGCTCTTTCGTCTGGAGCCAATTCTGATAAATCTTCACCATCTAAAACGATTTCCCCTTCGGTTACTTCGTAAGTTTCGTTTCCGGCAATAATGGATGAAAGCGTACTTTTTCCGGCACCGTTAGGTCCCATGATGGCATGTACTTCGCCTGCTTTGATTTCAAGGTTAATCCCTCTTAATATTTCTTTACCTTCTACTGAAGCGTGTAAATTCTTTATAGTTAACATGCTATATGTGTCTTTTATTTTATATTCTGATTATCCTACTGAACCTTCCAACGAAATTTCCAATAATTTCTGAGCTTCCACGGCAAATTCCATCGGCAACTTGTTCAATACTTCTCTACTGAATCCGTTTACGATTAATGCAATGGCTTTTTCAGTCGGTATTCCACGTTGGTTGCAGTAGAACACTTGGTCTTCTCCGATTTTTGAAGTCGTCGCCTCGTGCTCGATCTGAGCCGTGGTGTTTTTAGATTCGATATATGGGAAAGTATGCGCCCCACAATTGTTACCCATCAATAATGAGTCACATTGCGAGAAGTTACGTGCATTGTCTGCTCTTGATGAAACCTGTACCAAACCACGGTAACTGTTTTGTGATTTACCGGCAGAAATACCTTTGGAAATAATGGTTGACTTGGTGTTCTTACCCAAGTGGATCATTTTGGTTCCAGTATCTGCTTGTTGGAAATTGTTGGTTACTGCAATAGAGTAGAATTCACCAATAGAATTATCCCCTTTCAAAACGCATGAAGGATATTTCCAGGTTACGGCTGAACCGGTTTCTACCTGTGTCCACGAAATTTTTGCGTTTTTCTCGCACAAACCTCTTTTGGTCACGAAGTTGAAAACCCCACCCTTACCCTCTTTGTTTCCAGGGTACCAGTTTTGAACGGTCGAATATTTGATTTCAGCGTTGTCAAGTGCAATAAGCTCTACTACTGCAGCGTGTAACTGATTTTCATCACGGCTTGGTGCAGTACAACCTTCCAGATAAGAAACGTAACTGCCTTCATCGGCAATTACCAACGTTCTTTCGAACTGTCCTGTTCCACCTTGATTGATACGGAAATACGTAGACAATTCCATCGGACATCTTACGCCTTTCGGAATGTAACAGAACGATCCGTCTGAGAAAACAGCCGAATTCAACGCCGCATAAAAATTATCGCGTTGTGGTACTACGCTTCCGATATATTGGCGAACCAATTCCGGATGTTCCTGAATCGCTTCTGAAATAGAACAAAAGATGATCCCTTTTTCTGCCAAAGTTTTCTTGAATGTCGTAGCTACGGAAACCGAGTCCATTACGATATCCACCGCAACACCGGCCAGTTTCTTTTGCTCATCGATAGAAATACCCAGTTTCTTGAAGGTCTCCAGTAATTCCGGATCTACCTCATCCAAACTTTCGTATTTGTCTTTTTTCTTAGGCGCCGAATAATACGAAATCGCCTGAAAATCCGGTTTTTCGTAGTGTACGTTTGCCCAATGAGGCTCGGTCATTTCTTCCCAGGCGCGAAATGATTCCAAACGCCACTCGGTCATCCATTCCGGTTCGTTTTTCTTTTTGGAAATCGCACGAACAATATCCTCGTTCAATCCCGCAGGAAACGTCTCCGATTCGATATCGGTATAAAAACCGTATTCGTATTCTTTGTTTTCGAGTTCGACTTTTAAGTCGTCTTCAGTGTATTTTGACATAATTTCTTGTAACTAAATTTTATAGCGAAAATGATTCGCCACATCCGCAGGTTCTTTGTGCATTCGGGTTGTTAAACACAAATCCTTTTCCGTTCAAGCCTCCTGAATATTCTAATATGGTTCCCACCAAATAAAGGAAACTTTTTTTGTCCACGGCAATTTTTATATCGTTGTCCTCGAACACTTTATCATCTTCACCTAAAGTTTTGTCAAACTTTAATTCATACGACAAGCCCGAACACCCGCCACTTTTCACGCCCACGCGAACGTAATCGGTTGCAGTGTTAAAACCGTCATCTTCCATTAAAAATGCGATTCGCTTTTTTGCGCTTTCTGAAACTTTAATCATAACGTTACTACGGATTAATTCTAATTTAGTGCAAAGATATTACATAAAACGATTAATACCTAACTGCTAACATTTTTATAACTTATTCACTCATAGTCATTTCTTATAAAGGGATTTAGATTGCGGATTCTCTGAAGATTTACTAATTTGCAGACGCAATTTTTAAGCAGAAAACCATGAAACTTTACCCGATAGAAGCTGGAAATTTTAAATTAGATGGCGGTGCCATGTTTGGCGTAGTGCCGAAAACCCTCTGGAACAAGACCAATCCGGCAGACGAAAATAACCTTATCGATATAGCTGCACGTTGTCTTTTAGTTGAGGATGGCAAACGCCTGATTTTAATTGACACAGGCATGGGCGACAAACAATCCGAAAAGTTTTTCGGCTATTATTCGCTTTGGGGCGACGATACTATCGACAAATCTTTAGCCAAATACGGGTTTCACCGCGACGACATCACCGATGTATTTATGACGCACCTGCATTTCGACCACTGCGGCGGCAGCGTTGAATGGAATAAAGACCGCACCGGTTATCAGCCGGCTTTCAAAAATGCAGTTTTCTGGTCCAACGACAACCATTGGGATTGGGCCACGAAACCGAATCCGAGGGAAAAAGCGTCTTTTTTATCTGAAAACATTCTGCCGATGCAGGAAAGCGGCCAACTCAAATTTATTGAACGCCCGCAAGCCGATTTCGGGATTTCAAAAGAATTGGACTTAGGCATTTTATACGTAGACGGGCATACGGAAAAAATGATGATTCCGCATATTCAGTACCAGGACAAAACCATCGTTTTCATGGCGGATTTACTTCCAACAGCGGGCCACCTTCCGTTACCGTATGTAATGGGATATGATACCCGGCCGCTGTTAACGCTTCCTGAAAAAGAAAAATTTTTGAACACGGCGGCGGAAAATAACTATTACCTATTCCTGGAACACGATGCCCACAACCAGATTATCACTGTGGAACAAACCGAAAAAGGCGTACGCCTGAAGGAGGTTTTCACCTGCGAAGACATAATCGGATAAAATAATTAAACGCCTTCCAACTAACTGAAGGCGTTAATTTTATACTAAAATTTAATTGACATATCAATTATTTAAAAATCCTTCTTAACTTTGGGTAAAGAAATCATTAGTGGAGAAGTTAGTTAATATCATCTTTTACAACATTGATCACAGCATACGACTGTATCGGATGTTTGCCCAAAAAAAACTGCGCGAACACGGTTTTAAAATAACCATCGATCAGTGGCTGGTAATCAAGTGCATACTTGAAAACCCTGATATCACACAGCACGAATTGAGTGAGTTGGTTTTCAAGGACAATGCCTCGGTTACGCGAATCATTGACTTACTGATAAAAGCCGGATATCTGGAAAAAGAAACCAATCCGGAAGACAGAAGAAAATTTATGCTGCATGTTACCAAAGAGGGCGAAGAAGTCATAAGAAACGTTCACGAAGTAGTATTGCAAAACCGCAGCATAGCGTTAAACGGGATCAACCAAAAAGAACTGGAAACAGCCGATGCGGTATTGAGAAAGATAATTGCAAATTGCAAACAATAACATCAGTCAAAAAACAAAAGAATCATCAATCAAAAACGAACTGTTATGATTAAGGTTATTTTATTCCTGATTACCATAGTAATCACAGCAGTGAGCTACCTTTTCATCTAAGTGTAGCTCTTTTTTTACCTAACTGCGTTCGGTTCGATTTCAAAAAAACCGTAACTTGCTGCTCAATACAAAAAAACTGTTAATCTTTTTCGATTTTGTAACAATTCCTAATACTTAAGACATATCTCAAAAACCTAGAATAATTATGAATATACTTAGATCCTATTACCTGTGCGCAGGATTAGCTTTAGCCTTGGCGAGTTGTGGAACACAAAAAATGGTTTCTACTCCTGTTGAGAACATTGACAAAATGCCGATGAAAACGGGCAAAATTGCTGAAAATGACTTAAAACGCTGGAGTGATCTGGATTTGGCCAAGGACACTATCCCGGGAATGAGCGTGGATAAAGCTTACGCCGAATTGCTTAAAGGTAAAAAAAGTACTAAAGTAATTGTCGCAGTTGTTGATTCCGGTATCGACATTGATCACGAAGACTTAAAACCTGCTATCTGGACCAATCCGAAAGAAATTGCCGGTAACGCAAAAGACGATGACAACAATGGTTACATCGATGACATTCACGGCTGGAATTTTCTTGGTGACGCCGAACACGAAAACATGGAATATGTACGTATCGTGAAAAAAGGAGACGATGGTTCAGCGACATACCGCAAAGCAAAAGCCGAACTTGAAAAAGAAATGAAGGAAGCCATGCAGGAAAAAATGCAGGTGGATTTCATCATGGCCGGTGACAAAGCCATTGCCGATCATCTGAAAAAGAAAGATTATACTTTGGATGACGTTAAAAAGATAGAAACGACTGATCAGACTTTGCTGCAATACAAAGGAATGATGATTCAGGTTTTAGGGCAAATCGGCTCCAAAGAAGATTTCGATAAAGAAATCGAAGAATTCAAAGATCATGTTTACGGACAGGTAAATTACCATTTAAACCTGCAATTTGACGGAAGAAAAGCGGTAGGTGACAATCCTGAAGACCTTAATAACAAAAAATACGGCAACAATAATGTTATCGGTCCTGAGAAAAAAGGCGCAAAACACGGAACGCACGTGGCAGGAATTATTGCACAAACCCGCGGTAACAATAAAGGCGGAGACGGTGTAGCAAGCAACAATGTGCAAATCATGGCCGTTCGCGCCGTGCCGGATGGCGACGAGTACGATAAAGACATCGCATTGGGTATCCGCTATGCGGTAGACAATGGCGCTAAAGTTATCAACGGAAGCTTCGGGAAATATTATTCAACGCATCCGGAATGGGTACACGATGCCATTAAATATGCAGCTTCAAAAGATGTTTTAGTGGTTTTTGCCGCAGGAAACGAATCGTACGATTTGGATACAATGAACAAATACCCAACCGATTCATATAACAACCAACCTGAAATTACCAATAACGTACTGATTATTGGTGCTACTGCACCAACGTACGGTACAGAAATGGTGGCTGTTTTCTCAAACTACGGAAAAACAAGCGTGGATATCTTCGCTCCTGGGGATAAAATCTATGCAACTACGCCAAGCAATACTTACCAATACCTGCAGGGAACTTCAATGGCATCTCCAAATGTTGCCGGAGTTGCAGCGCTGATCCGATCCTATTATCCGAGTCTGACTGCCGCTCAGGTAAAACAGATTATCATGGACTCCGGAACCACTTTAACCAACAAAGTTAACGTCGGAGAAGGAAGAGACGTAAAGCCGTTTAACGAGGTTTCCAAATCCGGAAAAATAGTAAATGCCTATAACGCCTTACTAATGGCATCCAAGATGGCAAAAAAATAATTATATTTGAACATTGTACAATCGGAAGGGATTTTTCCCTTCCTTTTTATTTGATTGAAAATGAAAAAATACCTTTTACTATCGCTGTTCGTAACCAGCGGAGTATTCGCGCAGAACAACCCTAACCCGGGATACTGGCAACAACACGCCGATTACAAAATGGAGGTTTCCATGGATGTGAAAACCTACCAATACAAAGGAAAGCAAACATTGGTTTATACCAATAATTCACCAGACACCTTACGTCGCGTGTATTATCATTTATTCAACAATGCATTCCAACCAAACAGCGCCATGGATGCCCGTCTAAAAAGTATCAAAGACCCTGACGGCCGTATGGTAAACAAAGTAAAAGTCGGAGACAAAGAAATCAAAGAAAGTCGCATTGCTGCTTTAAAACCAAACGAAATTGGCTATCTTAAAATCAACAACCTGAAACAGGATGGTATGAATGCCAACAACAAAGTGGTCGGAACCATTATGGAAGTGGATTTGGCGAAACCGTTATTGCCACATGCCTCTACCACTTTTACCCTGGATTTTAACGGACAGGTGCCGGTACAGATACGCCGTTCCGGACGCAATAACAAAGAAGGTGTGGAACTTTCGATGGCACAATGGTATCCGAAAATGGCGGAATATGATTTCGAAGGATGGCAGGCAGACCCTTACATCGGAAGGGAATTTCACGGTGTTTGGGGTAATTTTGATGTAAAAATCACCATCAACAAAGACTATGTTTTGGGCGGTACTGGGTATTTACAGAACAAAAACGAAATCGGACACGGCTATCAGGATAACGGCGTAGTTGTGACGATTCCAAAAAAACAGAAAAATTTAACCTGGCATTTTATCGCGCCGAATGTACATGATTTCACTTGGGCTGCCGATAAGAATTACCTGCATGACATCGCTCAGGTTCCAGGTGGCGCCACTATTCATTTCCTTTACAAGAACAATCCGAAAATTATCGACAACTGGAAAAAATTACAACCGGCTACTGTCAAACTGATGGAAATCTACAACAGCACCGTAGGTAAATATCCGTATGACCAATATTCGGTTATTCAGGGTGGCGACGGCGGAATGGAATATGCAATGTGTACCCTTATCCTCGGAGAAGGCACTTTCGAAGGATTAGTTGGCGTTACAGCGCACGAAATGGCACATTCATGGTTCCAGCACGTTTTGGCTTCCAACGAGGCTAAAAACAGCTGGATGGACGAAGGTTTTACCACTTGGCTGGAAAACTACGGTTTAAATGAAATCGCCGACAAAAAAGTCGACAACCCGCAAGAAGATTCCTATAAAGGCTATTATTACCTTGTAAAATCAGGTAAAGAACAGCCGCAAACAACACACGCCGACCGTTATGACGAAAACCGTCCATACAGCATTCAGGCATACAGTAAAGGGAATGTTTTCTTATCCCAGTTGGAATACCTTATCGGAAAAGAAAATCTGATGAAAACCATCAAGAGATATTATTCCGAATATAAGATGACCCACCCTACTCCAAACGATATCAAGCACGTTACGGAAAAGGTTTCAGGAGCTAATTTAGACTGGTATCTGATGGAATGGACCAAAACCACAAATACAATCGATTACGGCATCAAATCGGTGGAAGAAAACAAAAAAAACACTAAAGTGACACTGGAGCGCCTTGGAAGAATGCCAATGCCTTTAGATATTGTGGTAACTTATCAAGACGGTACTCAGGAAAGTTTTTACGTACCGCAGACTTTAATGCGTTGGAACAAACCAAACCAAACTTCGTTAAAACGAACTGTTACAGAAGGTTGGGACTGGGCCTACCCTACTTTTGAATTCACCATCAATAAAGAAAAAGCAAACATCAAATCGATTGTTATTGATCCGAGCGGACTGATGGCCGATTTCGATAAAGTGAATAATGTTTACAACAAATAACAACAAAAGCTGTCTGAAAAGGCAGCTTTATTTTTTTGTAGCCCTTTCTACTTCCGTCCAAGTAGCCCAAATATTTCCCTGCAATTTTTTAAATTCCACTGAATCCTTGCTCTGTTCAAGTTCTTTGAACAATAGGTGCATCTCTCCTCTTTTCTCTGGATAGCGATCTGTAACGATCCGAATCGCATTCCAGGCATTAACATGATCCTGAAAGGCTTTACTGAACGTTTTAGGACAGTTACGCATATTGATTTTTGCATTCCCTGCGTATAATTTACTATAGTCTGACTCAGTGGAAGGGTTTCACATTCCCTGTTCCTTATTTTTCCGAGAGAATCATCAGCCGCAATAACTCGATAGATACAACCAGTTTTCACGTTGTTGTTTTTACTGCCTGTCATACAGGAATTTAAAAAAATCACAATTAAGAAAAAATAACGTTTTACATACATCTGATTAGGATTGATTATAACGCAAACGAAACCTGAAATTCAAAATTCATTGTATTGATCCCGGAATTGAATCCCTGAAACCCCGAATTGGAAACATGGCGGAAACTCTGACGGAAATCAAAATACATTTTATTGGTTTTTAAAGATGCACTAAAGTCAATCACATCGGAAAAAGCAAATCCGTCCTACAAATGTTCGGTTTCAGTATCGGTAATCATCGGCCCTATACTACCTAAAGCATAAACACTTACGCCTTCACAAACCGGTGCCGTACTACAATGCCGATATTCAAAATATAATTGCGCACTTCTTTCAGAAGGATGGCTTCAAAGCCAACATGAAACTTATAAAAACTGTTGGTGTAGGTATAATCATTGTTTTTAAGCTCCTCCCCTGTTCCGTAGGCAAAACCAAACACGAACCGGTCTTTTTTCAACTGTCCATAAACAGCGCAATAATGCAACAGAAAAACCAGAGTAAAGAAGCATGCGTTCCTCATAAACCATTTGTTTTAAACTAAAATCGCTGCGGGAATCATCCTGAGTGACAAAAAACAAAACGCAACCCAAAAGTTGCGTTTGCTGTACTTGAAATCTGGTTCCTTAATGCAAATAAAACTTTTTCACTTTCGCTACAATCTTATTGAGACTCATCTTATCGGCAGACTCTATCGCTTTCAGCCTCATCGGCATGTGCATTCTGTTTTCATGAATCAGTTTTCGCAGCTCATTTTTTGTTTCGGCCGGGCCAAACACATAAAGTTCGTCGGCGTTCTTTGCATGATTTACCACATCTTCCAAAAAGCCATGAAGCTGGTGTTTTTTGCGATGTTCATATTTATGCTCATCATTCACATGCTGTCTTCCCATAAAAGCGCCTCTATTCCCTCCATGATCGTGATAAATCTGATTTTCCATAACAGAACCTACTTCGGTAATCTGTTGTTTGCCGTCTTGAAGGGTAACCAAAATCGCTCTGGAAGAATCGATCCAGATGCCGGTTTGTTGAATTGATTGCTGTGCTGTCTTCATAATGTTTTGTATTAGAATAAAATATTGTGTTTACTTTCCGGCAAAATTCCAAGCAGAAGAGAGAGTGCAAAGTACAAGCCGGAAACATAACATTAAAGGTCAACAAATTCAGAAACACGCTGAAGCAGAAATGGGTACATCTCAAACTGAAAACTTGAAATGCCACGTAAATTTACAAAAAAACGAGTATGCATTTGATTTTTAAAGGTTAATATCGGCAACAGAACATAACCTTCCGACAAGAGAAAAAAACAAACCTTACTCGGGCTTTCATGCTGAAGTTCGTATCTTTGCCCCTGAAATGAAAAACACGTATCCAAAGCACGAAAAGCTGAAAAGCAAAACCACTATCGATTCACTGTTTTCCGAAGGGAAGTCGGTTTCGAAGTATCCGTTGCGCCTTGTATATGTGCCGATTACCGCGGAAAATGACCTGCGGCTGAAAATGGGGGTTTCCGTTTCCAAAAAATACTTCAAGAAAGCTGTTGACCGCAACTATTTCAAAAGGGTACTGCGCGAAACTTATCGCTTAAACAAGTCATTGCTTCTGGACAACATGCAAGAACCCTATGCTTTTATGTTTTTCTATCAGAGCAAAGAACGTCTCTCCTATCAGGAAATCAACAAAAAAACAGTTCAGCTTTTTGAGAAGTTTGTCGAAGCGACCAAAACAGTTGATAAATAATTTCTTGATAAAACGCACTTTTTCTTCAGGCTTTTGCGTTACTTTCTTAAAACCAAAAACTTATGAGAACGTTATTTTTATGTTTATCGCTGTTGCTGATTACTGCAGCCTGCAAAAAAGCGGTTTCGGAAGACAAAATGATGGTCGTTTCTGATAATGATGAAACGGTAGCTGCAGCGTCCGAAGAAGTTGTTATGGAAGCAAGCATTCCGCCTCCTCCTGGAGAATATTCAGAGGCGAAAATGGAAGCGGCTAACATTGTCAAAAAAGATAACCATCAACCCAAAATCATCAAAACCGGCACGCTGTGTTTTGAATCCTCCAACCTAGACCAATCTTTTACCACCGTTAAGGCAGCTATCATCAAACACAAAGCCTCGGTACAGAACGATGCTTCCGGTAAAAACGATGCACTGGTTTTCAGGAATATTACCATTCGTGTACCCAGCCAAGCCTTCGACAATCTCATTGCAGAAATCAGCCAGGGCGTGAATCATTTTGACCGAAAGGAAATTTCTGCCGAAGACGTTACCGAAGAGTACATCGATGTGGAAGCCAGACTCAATGCAAAGAGAGTTCTTGAAAAAAGGTACTTTGAACTGTTGGCTAAAGCCACCAAAGTTTCGGAAATGCTTGAAATCGAAAATTCGTTATCTGAAGTTCGCGAAGAAATCGAAGCTAAGGAAGGCCGACTGAAATACCTTCAAAACCAAGTTTCCATGAGCACGGTTCACCTGGAAATGTATACCAATAATCCATCCGAAAGCGGCGCTACTGCTTCCTATTTCGGAAAGATGGGCAATGCTGCCAAAGAGGGTTTCAATAACGCCGCAACTTTCTTCTTAGGAGCCCTATACCTTTGGCCATTTATCCTTATTTTCTTAGCAGGGTTCTTCTTAGTCAAAAAGAGATTTCGTCGAAAAACAGCCTAAAAAACAGCATCATGGAAAATCCTCCCACTAAAAAGGGAGGATTTTTTTGCATTAATTATTATTGAAAAGCGGGATATCACAACTTGAAAAATAGTCTCTTTTGATAGAGAATAAAACAAACATACCATTCAACAGTAAATACACATAGTGAAGCAAAAACGAGTATCAGGGAATCTGCTACACAGAACATTTTAAACAGCGGTGTTACAATTATCGTGACATAACCATTAAGCCAATTTCTGCCCACAATCTCACTGAAGAGATAAATAAAAATAGAGTTCATCCCAAACACATGAAAGAACAGTAAGCCTTTTTTATGGAGGCGTACATCAATCCACCAGTAACTCAGTAACAAAAAGAGAAAGCAAAATCCCATAGAGGCGGTTACAAAAGAAGCGGTTGCAATTCGTTTGATGATAGGGATCACATTTAGAAAATCCAATCCGTAACCAACAATCAATAAGGCTATTCCTGACAGTAAAAAAAAACGCAATTGCCTGTTTCCATCAATAATAATCTTACCCACGACGGTTCCCGCTACGGTATGTACGGCAGTTGGCAGCCAGTTTATAAACACATATTCATTTGGTTTTTGCCCGAATAAAAGCCAGTCGACATAATTCCCGAAATTTTGCCATTCAGTATATCCCTGATTAAATCCTGGAACAGAACAAAAACGATAAAGAAAATCGGTCAGAAGCAAAATACAGAAGCAAACGAACAGTTGGTACTTTATTTTTAAATCGAAAAGAAAAAAAGCGATAAGCGTTGTAAAAGCCAATTGTGTCAGGATATCCGTTACATCAAGAGTCTCCAATGACAGCCACTCGGGACTGTGTATTCTCTTGAATAGTCCGAAGAATAATAACAGTGCACTTCGTTTCGCTATTTTAATGAATTTATCTTTCCGCAAAGTCTGCTTCGATAGGGAATATGTCATAGCAATTCCCGCCATGAACATGAATAAAGGCTGGACCAAATCCCAAAAATGTATTCCCCGCCAGCGTATGTGAAAAAATTGACTTATGATCGCAAATCCGAAACTTTCCTTGTTAGCAATTGCCTCTTGGATATACTCATAGCATCCGGTACTGTCCAATACTAAAAGCACCATGATAAGACCACGGAGAAAGTCAAGCGATTCCAGTCTTACACTTTTATTTTCAGACAAATTATCCATAACTTGTTTTAAACTAAGACTTTACCAAATTTAGTTTAAAACTAGACTCGTTTTGCATATAAGTCAGAAAATACCGTTAAAATACTTTCTTTTCTAGATGACATGTATAGCAAAAAAATACAAAGATTTCATGACCTTATAACTTTCTTTACCTGAATGTCATACGTTTGCCCTTTTATCCTTATTTTCGTAGTAGGGTTCTTCCTTATCCGAAGTCATCCCTGACGAAAAACGACTTAAAAATGATAGCATTGCTAAAGAGAAAATACGTCCTTCCAGTTTTGGCGGGCGGATTTTTATTTGTGGGCGCGAGTTTCAAACAAGATTTTTTTGAAATAGCAAAACAAATCGAAATTTTTACCACACTTTTCAAAACCGTAAATCAGAATTACGTAGACGAAGTGAATCCGGGTGAACTGATGGACAAAGCCATCAAGAACATGCTGGCCGATTTGG
The DNA here is from genome assembly GCF_000498495.1 of Flavobacterium enshiense DK69. GTDB lineage: Bacteria > Bacteroidota > Bacteroidia > Flavobacteriales > Flavobacteriaceae > Flavobacterium > Flavobacterium enshiense. Next base: position 31,583 of record NZ_AVCS01000005.1, read on the forward strand.
ATCCGTACACCAACTATTTCAACGAGCAGGATGTGGCCCGTTTCAAAATCAATTCTACAGGTGAGTATACAGGAATCGGCGCCATGATCAACCGCAAAGAAGGGCGATTGATCGTAGTGGAACCGTACAAAAACTTCCCTGCCGATAAAGCCGGTCTGAAAGCTGGTGACGAAATTGTGCAAATAGGCGATGTGAATCTGGTAGATTTCAAAGAAGATGCCGGAACCCTTTTACGCGGGGCAAAAAACACTAAAGTCGATATCAAGTACAAACGCCAGGGCAAAATGATGACCACGCAAATCCTACTCGATGAAGTAGAGGTGAAGGCCGTTCCGTTTTATTCTTTGCTTTCCGATAAAACCACTGGGTATATTGTGCTGTCGCAATTCAACACCAAAGCTTCCTTTGAAGTAAAAGAGGCCTTAACCAAACTGAAAGGGGAGGGCGCCAGCAAATTAATCCTCGATTTGCGCGGAAATCCAGGCGGTTTATTGCATGAAGCAGTAAACATTTGTAACCTGTTCGTACCGCAAAATGAAGTGATTGTAACCACAAAATCAAAAAACGAAAAACACAACAATACCTACAAAACGCAAAGAACACCGGTAGATTTAGAAATTCCGCTGGTGGTTTTGATGGACGGAAAAAGTGCCTCGGCTTCCGAAATCGTGGCCGGTGCCTTACAGGATCTGGACAGAGCCGTAATTGTGGGAGCGCGCAGTTTCGGAAAAGGATTGGTACAACGTCCGCTGGATCTTACTTACGGAACCCAGGTAAAAGTCACTATTTCCAGATATTACACACCTTCCGGACGCTGTATCCAGGCTTTGGATTACACTCATAAAGACAAAGAAGGAAAAGCCATCCGCACCGAATCGAAAAACTACAACGCCTTTAAAACCCGAAAAGGAAGAACTGTGTATGACGGAGGCGGTATACAGCCCGATGTGGAATTAACAGAAGCCAAGCAAAGTACCGTCGCGGCTGCTTTAATGAAAAACGATGGCATCTTTAATTTTGCGACCGAGTATTACTATAAAAACCCAAATCTGGGCAATACAGTCCCTACGCTGACAGACGCCGACTTTGCAGCTTTCAAGGCTTTTCTCAAAAAAGATAACTTTCAGTTGGATACCGAAACGGAAATTGCTTTGAAAAACACATTAGCTACCGCCAAAAAAGAGAAAATAGACGAATCCATAGCAGCGGAATACCAGCAATTACAGCTGGCCTTACAACGAAGCGAAGAAAAAGAATTGGAAAAAAACAAAGCCGAAATAAAGGATTTGCTGTTAGATGAAATTATAAAACGTTACCAGTACAGGGAAGGTTTATATCAATATTACACCAAAAGCAATACTGAAATTTCGAAAGCAGTTTCCATTTTGAATAACAGCGCAGAGTATAATAAAATTCTTAAAAACTAAATTTCATACCCTTTTTAGTTTTGCTGTACTTTTTTATGATAATTTTGCGCTAATTTAAATTTTTTAAAAGTGAGTTCACACAGTAGCAACCACCTGAATAAACTAACATTAGGTGGTTTAATTGTAACCCTAGGGATTATATACGGAGATATCGGTACTTCTCCGCTTTACGTAATGAAAGCCATCATTGGCAAGCAGGCAATTGATCAGGACGTTGTTCTCGGAGCCATTTCCTGTATTTTCTGGACGTTGACTTTACAAACCACATTCAAATACGTAATCTTAACACTTCGAGCTGATAACAAAGGGGAGGGGGGAATTTTCTCGCTTTACACCCTGGTTAAAAAGTTAAAGAAAAGATGGCTAATTGTTCCTGCTATCATTGGAGGAAGTGCCCTTTTAGCCGATGGTATCATCACGCCGCCCATTTCCGTATCGTCAGCCATTGAAGGATTAAAGACATACAACCACGACCTTAATACCATTCCAATTGTAATTGCAATCCTGTTTGTGCTTTTCTTTATCCAGAGGTTTGGAAGTAAGTTTGTTGGAAAGTTTTTCGGCCCTATGATGCTGCTTTGGTTTGGAATGTTAGGGGTTTTGGGATCCATACACCTTTTTGGAAACATCTCGGTACTTAAAGCCTTAAATCCGTATTATGCCATTCACTTGCTGCAGGTACATCACGAAGGCTTTTATGTTTTGGGATACGTTTTCCTTTGTACCACAGGAGCAGAGGCTTTATATAGCGACTTAGGACACTGCGGGATTAAAAACATACGTATCAGCTGGATTTTCGTAAAGACCATGTTGGTAATCAACTATTTCGGGCAAGGAGCTTACCTGATTACGCACAGCGGAAAAACACTGACCGAATTGAGCGGCAGCGCGAGCAATCCGGGTAATCCGTTCTATCTTGTGATGCCGGACTGGTTTTTACCATTCGGAATCGCGATTGCAACTTCAGCAGCCGTTATTGCCTCGCAGGCCTTGATCAGTGGTTCCTTTACCCTGATTTCAGAAGCCATGCGTCTGAACTTATGGCCGAAAGCCCGAATTAAATATCCAACCGAATTAAAGGGGCAATTATACATTCCGTCCATCAACTGGTTATTGTTCGTTGGTTGCGTGTTCATAGTTGTGCACTTTGAAGAATCCGGGAACATGGAAGCGGCTTACGGTCTGGCCATTGTACTCTGTATGATCATGACCACCATCCTGTTAGGTTTCTTCATGGTTTTAAAACGTTATCATCCGGTTTTCATCATTACGGTGCTAGCACTGTATTTATCGATTGAGCTTTCATTCTTTGCAGCAAATATCAGCAAATTCCCTCACGGCGGTTACGTTTCGGTATTTATAGCCGGTATACTGGCCTTGGTTATGGTAGTATGGTTCACAGCCAAGAAAATCAGAAAAGAGTATACGGAATTCGTTAAACTGGAAAACTTTAAAAAAGTGATTTCCGATTTGAGTAATGACCTCTCCATTCCAAAATATGCGACGCATTTGATTTATTTAACAAATGCAGAAATAAGCAATGAAATTGAATCAAAAATTGTATATTCGATTTTACAAAAAAGACCGAAACGTGCCGATATCTACTGGTTTGTCCACGTGAATGTAACCGATGAGCCGTATGAAATGGAATACCGCGTACGCGAAATGGTTAAAGACGACATTATCCGTGTGGATTTCTATTTAGGTTTCCGTGTGGCGCCGAGAATTAACCTTCTTTTCAAAAAAGTAGTTCAGGACATGGTGAAAAACGGGGAAGTAGATATCACCAGCCGCTACGAATCGCTGCAACGAAACAACGTAATTGGTGATTTTAAGTTTGTATTGATTGAGAAATTCATATCGTATGATAACGATTTCCCTTGGTATCAGAGAATAATTTTGGACCTATACTTTTTATTGAAAAAAGTCAGTTTATCGGAAGAAGAAGCATTTGGATTGGACAGCAGTTCTGTAAAAGTGGAACAATACCCGATTTTGATTAATCCTCCGGCAGATATCAATTTACAGCGAATAAAAGACCGTAGCCATCATTAAGATGAAAAAAGTAGTTTTCCTTTTGTTGTTGTTTACCCGACTTGCCTATGCCCAGGAAGAAGTCGTGCATTCGGTGTATTTTGAATTTGACAAATACATCCTTGATGACAAACAGGCTAATGAAGTGGTCGCTTTCGTAAAAGCAATTGACACGTCGAGAATAGAAAGCGTTCAGATTTACGGTTATTGTGACGACAGAGGAAAAGACGCCTACAATTACAAATTGTCCAGCAACAGGGCCAATACGATTAAAAACAAACTGATCGAGAAAGGAATCAAGAACAAGATTATCATAACCATCGAAGGAAAAGGACGTATCTTGATTGATGATGATATCGTCGACAACCTTCCTGAAGTACGTCAGAAAAACAGACGTGTGGATGTTGTGATGAACTTCAAACCAGTGCCACCAAAACCGATACCTGGGGTTTACAAAGACATCAAAAAGGATCTTATTGTGGGCGACCGCATCTATCTGGAAAAGATTTTTTTTGACAATGGAAGCAGTAAACTTACGTCAAAATCCAAACTGGAATTGGATCGTATAGCGCGCATCCTTCACAAGTACAAAAACATACAATTTGAAATTCAGGGTCACATCTGTTGTACACCAACCTTTCAAAAGGAAGCCATCGATAAGGATACCCGAAAAAGGATGCTTTCCATCAACCGGGCAGAAGCCGTTTATAAATACCTTATTTTTAAAAGAATCGAAAAAAGCAGAATGACCTTCAAAGGCTATGGCAACACAAGGCCTTTAGGAAATGGTCCGGATCAGGACAGACGAGTAGAATTTGTTATTACGAAAATCTAACAGCTTTAGCCTATGAAGAAGCTTTTTACTTTCCTTTTTTTGTTCAGTCTGACATTGGGTTATTCTCAGGAATTAACTCAGGTAAAAACCGATAAATACTCCGTTTTTTTTGACTTTGATAAATCCAAATTAACCGATGAGGAAAATAAAAGGCTTAACGATTACGTAAAAAGCCTGGGTGACATCGTAATACTTTCCATCGGATTGGAGGGTTTTTGCGACGATAGGGGAAGTATCGAGTACAATAGGGGATTGTCACAACGCCGCGCCAAAACGGTTTCCGACATCCTTCAGGAAATAGCTTCCAAACAGAAAAACGTGGAAGGGAAGGGAAAGATCGATTTACGGATTACTGAACTTCAACTCAGTGATGACGAATTGGATGCCACGCGTCAGTTAAACCGCAGGGTAGACATCTATCTGGAATATTTTCATAATGATTTTATCGATTTAAGTAAGCCAAAAGATTCCCTTCCGTCAAAAATCCAGGTGGAAAACCGACAGCTTCGTTTGAAAACTTTTGAGGAAAAACCTTTGAAAGTAGGGGATATCATCAAATTGAAAGATTTGTATTTCGAAGGCGGCCGTGCTGTTTTACTAAGAAAATCAGAGAAACAGCTTGACAAACTTTTGAACGAACTCAAAAACAATCCGAACTTTAAATTTCAGATCCAGGGTCATGTTTGCTGTATAGATACCGAATATTTTCGTGATGCGGTGGACGAAGACACTGGGATAAACAATCTCTCTGAGGCTAGGGCCAAAGCTATTTTCGCCTATCTGAAAGCCAACGGAATCCCGGAAGAACGTATGTCATACAAAGGTTTTGGCCGTGATTATCCATTGGAAGGGGAGAAAGAGCGCAACAACAAACGCGTGGAAATCTGCATCACCAGCATCGATTAACCTCGTTTCATCTCTATGTGCGGAATATCGTCTTCCAGATAAACCTCGCTGGTTGCGACAAAACCGTGACTTTCGTAGAATTTCTTTAGGTATAATTGTGCCGAAATCGTGATTTTAGATTCGCCATAGTGCTCCGAAATTCCTGCAATGGCTTTCTTCATAAGATCATGTCCCCATTTCTTGTCGCGAAAACCGGGTTTTACGATCACACGCCCTATAGAAGCATTTTCAAAATAATCCCCAGGTGCAAACAGTCGTGCATAGGCTACCAAAACTCCGTCATACATCCCAAGAAGGTGCAACGCTTTGTCGTCTTTTCCATCAATGTCCTGATAAACGCAATTTTGTTCGACTACAAACACTTCTGAACGCAATTGCAACACTTGATATATCTCGGCGGGAGAAAATGCCTTAAAAGGCTTTATTTTGAATTCTGGTTTCATTTGCTTTTCGGATTTATAAACTGAGTGGATTTAATGATCGATTCCAATTCAAAAATCTGATCCCTTTTCGCACTTGACGGATTGTAAACAAATCCTTCCACAATGATATAGCGATGATTTTTCACGTCTTTGATCACATAATTCAAAAAAGGGCCATTCATGAAATTATTTTGCAGTTCCCAAGTTCCCCGCGTCTCAAAGGCAGGCATACCATCGATTGTTGTTTTCGAAACATATGGATAGTAACTCTCTTCCGTTTGCATACTAGATTTGTCCATCATACCATGAATGTATTTACTCCCGATAGAATCTCGTATACGAATGGTGTTATGAACCGCATCTCCTTTTTTGAAAGAAGAAAATGGTACCTGATAAATAAGCAAACTGGAATTGCCCGATGGAATGTCCTTCTTAAGCCACACGAACTTATTCTTCATAAGTGCATACGAAAAGCTGTTCGGAATCTGTAGCGAGATATTGAATTTCTGCTTGATTTTCTTATCATCGAACAACGCTTTTGCGTTAGTTTTCTGATATTCGATGATTTCGGAATAACTGATGCTGCTGGTTAAAGCCGGCGCGTGCAATTCGATGGTTTCGATGATTTCGTTCAAATTGTGCCCGCTGATGTAAAAGATGTTTTGAGGAACGGCATATTTATCCATTACATGCTTAAACTCGGGCCCGGGCGCTTTGGAAATGATAACGATATTGCGTCCGAGTTTTACATTACCTCCTAAAAATTTAGGTGAATACTGATTGAGGGTAAAAAGCGGTTCTTCTTCCTGAAGACCGTCAACGGGAGCAGCGAGTTTTTTTCTTAGTTCGTCACCGATTTCGCCATTCCATAAAACATCATCGATAATAACAGAAACCGAATTTATATTCCCGGTAGATGCAGGCAAAATAAATTCTCCCTGCTTTGCTGTTTTCTCACAAGCGGTTAGGAAAAGAAACAATAACAGGCCGAAAAAAAAATTCGCTTTTCTCACAGTGTTGTTTTGAAAAGCGAATTTACTAAATTATCCGTTGATTTTGAGTTTCATTCCGGGTCTGATGTCATCGCCATCACCCTTAATATTGTTGAGTTTTTTGATCTCTGCTACGGTAGTGCCCATTTTTTTCGAAATTCTAAGTAATGAATCTCCCTTCTGTACCACATAAAGACGCTCCTCTTGAAGCTTCTTCTCTTTAACAGATTTCTTGTTTTCTTTAGCAACAACTTTTTCCACAGAAGCAACTGCATCATCTGAAGCCTGAATTTTTAATTCCTGTCCGGCTCTGATTCCCTCATCGTTAAGGTTGTTCCATTCTTTCAACTGCGCAGCAGTAACGTTGTTTTTAGCGGCAATCTTGGTAAGATTATCTCCTTGCAGTACAGTATAAACTTTTTCATTTGCGACAACTGCAATTGCAGGTTCTGACGTTTTTACCACCGGATCAGCCACTTTAAGCGTATCTGCTTTTTTCTTTCTCAACGCGGTTTTATCGGCCACAGCCACAGTCGTTTCATACTGTATTTTCAACTTCTGACCTGCATTTACCGAAGATTTTTTAAGTTTATTCCACTTTTTCAGCTCATCTGTTGAAACATTATTATTTTCTGCTATTTCCGAAAGATTATCGCCTCGTTTTACAGTATAATATTTGATTTTAGTCTTTTTAACCGATTTCATTGCCACTTCTTCTTCATCTTCAGAATCCGGGGCATTGTTATTAGAAGCAACCGCTGTCTGAATAGAATCTGAAACAATGGTTCTCGGTTTTTTCACTTTGAACTGTTGTTTTTCTCTTTTGCTTTCTTCATAATCGACATAAGCGTATACCTTGTCTTCGTTCGATGTAAAGATCGCTAACTTATCTTTCGGCAAACGAATGAAATGCGCTTTATCAGAAACGAATGGCACCACATTTCTTTTATAAATCGGATTCAAAAATCGCAACTGCTCTTCCGGCATGTCCAACAAATCAGCAATCTGTTTGAAGGTCATTTGCTTCTTAACCATTACGGTATCCGTTTCGAAATAAGTCACCGATGCTCTTTTCGGAACAATTCCGTGTTCTTTTCTGTACTCATACACATACATGGTAGCATAAAAAGCAGGTAAATATCCCTGAGTTTCAGGATGCATGAACTTACGAATGTTCCAGTAATTCGTTTGCCCGCCAGAACGACGAATCGCTTTGGCAATATTTCCAGGACCGGTGTTATACGACGCTAAAACCAAATCCCAGTCATTAAAGATTTTATACATGTTGGTGAAATACTGACAAGCTGCTTCCGTTGCTTTCAACGGATCATAACGCTCATCCACATAAGAATTCACCTCAAGGTTATATTGTTTTCCGGTCTCATACATGAACTGCCATAAACCGCTGGCACCCACTCTGGATTTCGCTAATGGGTTTAAAGCTGATTCAACAATAGCTAAATATTTTATTTCCAAAGGAAGATCATATTTTTCCAAGCTCTTTTCAAACATCGGGAAGTAATATTCCGAAAGTGCCATCAGACGCTCGAAAGCGCGCGGACGGTTTTTCAAAAACGATTTGATTACGTTTTCTATCGTTGAGTTGTACTCGACATGAAAAGGGGTTTTCTCATCCAATTTTTTCAGTCTTTCTTTTAAAAGATCAGTCGACAAATTATACGAAATGGCTTCGCCAGCGGTTCCCTGAGTAACTGCTGCCTGCATTTCATCAAAAAGCTCCTGATTATTCAATTCTTTCAACCACATTTCGTCGATGTGTTTACCTGCTTCATGATGCGCGAACGTAGCCTTGATGGAATCAAGATACGAAAGTTTTGGAGCTGAAGTAATAGCAACCTCTTGTTCCACTGTTTCCTGGGCCATTACAGCCATGGAACAGATCCCGAAAATTAGTGAAAATACCTTTGTCATCTTCATACTTTTTTTTTATAATCAACTATTATTCAATCATTTAGAAGCGATGCAAACATAATATCTAATAACTGAGAAATTCAAAAAATATTGTTAAAACTTGAAAATTAATTTTCAATCGCTGCAATTCCAGGTAAAGTTTTTCCTTCTAACATTTCCAACATTGCCCCGCCACCAGTGGATACATAGCTCATCTTTGGCTCTAATCCGAATTGTTTTACTGCAGCTACCGAATCACCGCCACCTACTAGAGAAAAAGCGCCATTTTGAGTAGCTTCGGAAATGAAATTCCCTAAAGTAATCGTTCCTCCTGCAAATTTTTCCAATTCGAAAACACCTAATGGCCCGTTCCAAAGAATCGTTTTTGAATTTTTGATTACGTCTTCCAAAGCTTCTAACGATTTCGGGCCTACGTCTAGACCTTGCCATCCAGCCGGTATGTTGTTAACATCTACCACCTGAGTATTGGCTTCGTTCGAAAACGCATCGGCAGCCACAACATCCACAGGCAAGTGAATCTGAACGTTTTTCGCTTTGGCTTTTTCAAGGATTTCAAGCGCCAAGGTCATTTTATCGTCTTCACAAATCGAATTTCCAATGTTTCCGCCCAAGGCTTTGATGAATGTAAACGTCATTCCGCCTCCGATAATCATGTGATCAATTTTATCCAGAACGTTTTCAATAACCGTAATTTTTGAAGATACTTTTGAACCTCCAAGTACCGCAGTTACGGGTTTTACGGAATTGTTCAATACTTTGTTTAAGCTTTCGATTTCTTTCGCCAACAAAGTTCCGAAACATTTATTTTCAGGGAAAAACTGCGCAATGATGGTAGTTGAAGCGTGCGCTCTGTGTGCCGTACCGAAAGCGTCATTCACATAGATATCTCCCAATTTCGCTAATTTCTCGGCAAAAGCCAAATCACCTTTTTCTTCTTCGGCATAAAAACGAAGGTTCTCTAGCAACAAGACTTCTCCTGCTTGTAAATCAGCCACCGCTTTTTCAGCCACTTCTCCGATACAATCAGAAGCAAATTTTACCGGAACGCCAAGTACTTCTTCCGTTTTTGCAACGATATGTTTCAATGAATACTTTGCTTCAACGCCTTTTGGTCTTCCCAAATGCGACATCAGAACCACACTTCCGCCGTCTTTTAAAATTTTATCAATAGTAGGCTTAGCAGCTTCAATACGGTTCGCATCGGTTACGTTAAAATTCTCATCCAACGGAACGTTAAAATCGACACGGATTATGGCTTTTTTTCCTTCAAAATTAAAATCGGCAAGAGTCTTCATTCTGTATATTTTTATTAATTATTTAGTCTATAATCAGCAAATATACGATTTTTCTTTTTTTAGCTCTTTTGCGCAGGCCTTTTTAGACGAATTCACAATTTTTCAGATGAAGTAACAATTTTAAACAAATTGCACAAAAGAGGAAAGCACAAGCTGAACCGTAAATCCACCATCCATTGCTGATTCATGCAATGAAAAGACGTTACAAAATCAGGTTTTTACCACGCCATTTTTCCTTGCCCTGATTAAACTTTCTGTTATCTTTGCTACATGTTATTTCAAGAAATTTTAGGGCAACAGCATATCAAAAGTCATTTGACAAAAAGTGCCGATTCAGGCCGTATTCCCCATGCCCAATTGTTTGTGGGACCGGAAGGATCGGGGACTTTATCGATGGCCATTGCCTATGCCCGCTATATTTTGTGTTCAAATACTTCCGGGGAAAACACCAACGGAAACGAAGCCTGCAATCTGAAATTTGAACATTTTTCACACCCAGACCTGCATTTTGTTTTTCCGGTAGCGACCAACAACGAAGTTAAAAGCCATCCCGTAAGTGCCAATTTCATGAAGCAATGGCGGGAATTCGTAACCGAAAACCCGTACGGTAGTCTGTTCGATTGGCTGAAATCGCTTGGAATTCAGAATAAACAGGGACAGATAGGGGTGGACGAGGCCCAGGAAATCATGAAATCACTTTCATTAAAAGCCTATGAAGGCGGTTACAAAGTGATGATAATCTGGATGGCCGACAAAATGAACACCGCTACTTCCAACAAACTTTTGAAATTACTTGAAGAACCGCCGCAAAAAACGGTTTTCCTTTTGGTGACAGAAAATCAGGATGATATCATGCAGACCATTTTATCGCGCTGTCAGGTATTGGATTTTAAAGGATTACCCGAAAAAGTTATTGCCGAAGCTTTGGTTTCACGTGAAAACATCGAGGAAAAACTCGCTTTGCGAATCGCCCATCAATCCCAAGGAAATTATAACAGAGCACTCCATCTGCTGCACAAAGACGACACAGAATTTCCGTTTGAAGAATGGTTCGTACAATGGGTACGCGCCGCTTTCCGTGCCAAAGGTAATGCTGCCGCCATTTTAGATCTGACCAGCTGGAGCGAGGAAATTGCCGGCATCGGACGTGAAGCACAAAAACAGTTTTTGCATTTTTGCGTGGAGATGTTCCGTCAGGCATTGTTGCTGAATTATCAGTCGTCGTCACTAGTGTATATTGAGCCGACCGTAGATAAATTCAAGTTGGAAAATTTTGCGCCTTTTGTAAACGGCAATAATATAAACGAGATTTTTGCGGAGCTTTCCGATGCGATTTATCACATCGAACGCAACGGAAATGCGAAAATCATTCTGACAGATTTATCGATAAAGCTCACCCGTTTAATCCATAAAAAATAAGCCATGACAAATACAGAAGTCTTCGGTATGCTTATTCTTGCCTTTTTAGCTCTTACTTTCTTACATTCAGGTTACGAAAAAATAGCCGATTGGAAAGAAACCGTAACGGGATTAAAAGAACATTTCAAAGCAACTTTCCTCAAAAATCATGTACCGGCTGCTTTGGGATTGCTTTGGATTACCGAAGTTATTGCCGGCGCATTGTGCGTGGTGGGCATTTTTCAATTGATTTCCAATGGAAGTACAACGATTGGCCATTATGGTGCGGTCATGTCATGTATTACTCTTTTACTGATGCTTTTCGGTCAGCGATTGGCCAAAGATTATGACGGAGCACGGACTATCGCCATTTATTATATTCCAGCAATTTTGGCTGTGTATTGGTTGTAGTAAACACAAACCAATTGCTTCATATCATCTGAATTAAAACTATTGTCATATGACTAAATTTTGCTTTAGTGTTATTTTATTTGCGTATTCAGCATTTGCTCAGGAAGATTTCAAAAACAAAATAGTCGAACCGCTTCAAAAGAATAATTTATATTTTGAAAAGGCTTTTGTCCATACCAATAAAACGACCTATTTAGACGATGATGTAATTTGGTTTCAAGCTTACGTTGCAGATAATAACAATCTGCCTTCAAATAAAACCACTCTTTTATATGTGAATCTGACCGATTCAGGAGGACAGGTCATTGCTTCAAAAAACATTTTCATTTCCAACGGAATTGGCGTGGGCGAGTTTGACATTGCCAATATCAATGGCTCCGGCCAGTATTTTATTCAGGCCTATACAAATAACATGCGAAATTTCGGCGATGCTAATTTTTTCATTAAAGAAATTAATGTCATTAAAGAACCGTCGGTCACAGATAAATCCATAAGAAACGAATACGATATTCAATTTTTTCCTGAAAGCGGTTATTTATTGGATGATACTGAGAATGTTTTAGGCATAAAATTATTGACAAATGGTAAAGGAACCGATTTCACAGGCAGGATTATCAACAGTAAAAATCAGGAAATTACACGTTTTAAAAACAAATATTCAGGACTGAGTTCTTGTAAATTTAAGTATGCATCCGGAGAATCCTACCAGGCAATAATTGAAACGAACGATACGATAATCAAATTGAAAATCCCTGAAAGTGAAAAAAGAGAGCTTTTACTAGCCGTTGACAATTCCAATCAGCAACTGGAAATAGAACTGAAAGCACCGGAAAAGTTAGTCCAAGAGCTTAATAAACATAATTTCACGTTATTATTTCATCAGAACCACACGATAATAGATTATTTTCAAATTGATCCAAAATCGATGATCAATAAAAAAATTGAAATCGACAAGCAGCAATTAAAAAATGGGGTTAATACCATAACATTGTTCAAAAATTATGAACCCATCGCGGAAAGGAAGTTTTATATTGATAATCAACTCGATGAATTGTCGGTAAGCCTGGAAAAAGACAATTCGAAAAACGATTCGATAGTATGCAACCTTAAGATCCTTAACAAGGACAAGCCCTTAAAATCGCGATTAAGCATAAGTGTTTTGCCTGAAAGCACCGCTGATTTTAATGAAACAACAACAATAAAAAGCGCTTTTTTACTTACGCCCTATGTTACCGGGTATATTGAAAACCCAGGATATTATTTCGATCCTAAAAATCCAAAAAGACTTGAACATCTGGATTTATTGTTGCTGACTCAGGGTTTTGTCCGATATTCATTTACTGAGATGGTAACGGCTTTTAATCCAAAGCCTGTTTATGAATTTGAATTGGGATTTAAACTAAAAGGAACTGTTTCGCCGCTAGCCACAAATTATCTAGGATTAATCGCTAAAAACAATACCTTAATTCAAAAAATATATTTAAAAAACAGCAATTCCTTCGAATTTAACAAGCTGTTATTGTATAGAAACGACGCTGTAAAAATTTCCTTTTTATCAGCAGAAAACGAGGCATTTCAACCGGAAAAGATACGTTTGAATACAGTTGAAAAAAGCACTTTTCCAAAAATAAATCGATATAAAATAAGCGCACCTAAAAAAGAACTCTTTACTGAAAAGCAATACGAAGAATACAAGTATTATTACGGCACCCGATTAAATGAAATCACTATAAAAAGTAAAAAATCAAGTAAGAATAGCATCCGATTAGACAAATTAGCAAAAAAATACAGGTCAAAAGTTTTTGATATTGGTGCGTATTACGAAATCGAAATGCCTGAAGATTCCCGTAAAAACAACGAATTGTTTATGAGCTTTTTCCTTCGGAACCAAGGAATACGCATGGTGAATTGGAAAGGGATTGAGGATTATTTAGAAGTTTCCTATGGTACAGAGGCCGCCTTATATGTTAATGGAAGACGAATTACAGCAACAGAATTGAGTACCTTGTCTTTAAAAATGAAGGATGTAGAAGCAGTAATGAAACAACCTTTTAAAAATTATATTAAATACCAGGTTTTCACAAACGAGCGGTACAATAACGACATCGTAGAACTATTCGATGAATTTATAGTAACAAACGCCTATGACAGATCTAAAAAATACTATACTCCGGCTTTTAATCACAAGCGACCTTCAGGTTTTATGGAAATGGATTGGAAAACCAATTTAACAACAGATAATAACGGTCGGAGCGCTTTTAAAATAGTTAAAACTGATGTAACACAAAAAACCATTTTTTCCATTCAGGGTTTATCCGAAGATGGTGTTTTGATTAGCGAAATAATAGTAAAATAGATGCTGTTAAAGAATTAAAGCTATGGCTTCATACTGGACTTAAACAACCGCAATTCGTCCCAGGTGAATTTATCGCCGTGAATATCTTTCAGTTCGCCAAGGCTTTCCCCTTTAAAATCATAGAATGCTTCACGCAGGGCAGCAATTTTATCATCAGGTAAAATATCGGAAAGTTGAATCACTTCCATCTGGATCAACTTAGTGAAATGGCTGAAAATAGTACCAGGTGTGAGTTTGCGCAACTTGGCTATTTCATGGATAGAATGGTTTTGTTTCCACAATTCCAAGGTTTCTTCAATGGTCGCTTTCTTTGGCTGTTTTTCTTTTTTGGCTTTTGGTTCGTAGTACGAAACATCGTCATCGTCAACCAAAGACGCACTCATCGACCTGAATCGTTCTGCCACGATGACTAACTTATTGATTTTATACTGACTACTTTCTTGAGAAATTAAATTCTGTTTTGAAATCTCTTTGCCTTCCACAATTATTTTTAGCAATTGCAATGCTTTTTTCAATTGCAGCACGGTTTTGATTTGAAGTTCTTCCAAAACCAACAATTCATCGTAGAATGCTTTTACCTTTTTGACACGCCTGATTTCTTCTATTTTCAGCAAAACAGATTCTACCACAGTATCCAAAGGGGAAAAGAAATAATTATAAGCCGCTTCACAACGTTGTCTGATGAAGGCAATATCAACAGGGTCAGCAGAAAACAATTGATACAACTGACTCTGAAATTTAGTCGACGCGTCAGCCAACTGCTCCATACTATCAACATTCGATTGCGCCCAGTTTTTGTGTTTGGATTTAGGCGATTTTGGAGCCTCCTGCTTGTAACTGTAACTGTGATTGCGCCATTCCTGTATCAATTGTCTGAAATCGAAACTGGTAATCAAGGTGTTACGCAAATATTGGGAAGTTTCCGAGGAAAGCGAATCGGCTAATGTTGCTTCATTAGCTTTGTTGGAAGCATATTCAATAACATCCTCATCCGAGGAAATGCCATTCATCCTAAGCGGAGAAAGCAAAATAAGCCCTTTTAAGGAACGTAAACGCGAAAGGGCTACATAGGCCTGCCCTGGAGCAAAAACTTGCGATACATCCAATACAGCCTTGTCGAAAGTCAATCCCTGACTCTTATGTACGGTAATGGCCCAAGCCAATTTGATAGGGAAGTGGGTGAATGTTCCTAAAAGTTCCTCTTCGACTTCCTTGGTGTTTTCGTTGATTTTATATCTAATGTTCTGCCATTCATAGCGTTCCACTTCAATGGTTTTGTTTTCATCGGGGAAATGCACCAGAATTTCATTTTCGGCCAACGATTTGATTATGCCCATTTTTCCATTGAAAAATTGTTTTTCAAATGACAAATCGTTTTTAATAAACATGATCTGCGCTCCAACTTTTAGCTGAAGATTCGGATCCACAGGATAAATTTTTTCCGGAAAATCATCCACAATAAGGGGTTTATACGTGTATTGTTTTCCGGATAAGGCCGCAAGTGATTCGCTGTTAATCCCATCTGCCTTGGCATTATGCGTGGTTAAAATAATATATCCTTTATTATTTTTAACATCAAAATCAGGCTTCACGAATTGGTTTAAAACCTCAATATCATTTTGCGTAATCGTATTATTTCTCAGGTTATTCAAAACGGAAATAAACACATCATCCGTCTGACGGAAAATTTTATCCAATTCAATGTACAAAGGCGGAAATTGCTGAATTACATGCGAATGAAAAAAGAACATTCCGCGGTAATATTTTTGCAATACATTCCATTCTTCATTTTTTACAACGGGAGGCAATTGTAATAAATCTCCTATATATAATACTTGGACACCACCGAAAGGACGCTCGTTACGTCGTACTTTCCGCATCATAAAATCCATGGCATCCAGCGTATCGGCACGGAGCATACTCACTTCATCAATCACCAAAAGTTCCATATTTCTGATGACAGCACGTTTTTGCGCACCCATATTGAAATGGCGCGATAGCGAGGCCTGGGTTTCAAACTTTACCGTATCCGAAAAATGGGGGAGGGACTTGGAATCGGGAACAAAAGCGGCGAAAGGCAATTGAAACATCGAATGAATCGTAACCCCGCCGGCATTCAAAGCGGCAATCCCTGTTGGTGCGACAACCACTGTATTTTTATGAGTTGTCGCAATTATTTCGCGAAGCAGTGTTGTTTTTCCTGTACCGGCTTTACCTGTTAGGAAAATCGATTTACTTGTTTGGTTGATAAACCGTAGTGTGTAAGATGCTGCGGCAGAAAGTTGCTTCATTTGGCGTATAATTTGGAGGGTGAAAGTAGTAAAAAATCAATCCGTGAACAAATAAAAAAGCCTCCAATCGGAGGCTCTTAATTATTTTTTTTCTTCTTCTTTTTTAGTTGTTTGCGGACCTTTATAATTGTCATTCAGCTCTTTAATAAGAATGCCGGTAATATCATATCCATCTTTTGCGTAAAGTACAGTGGCAGACATATCACCAGTTCCATAGATATAATCATAGCCGTTCTTTTTCCCATATTCTTTGATATACTCTTTGATTCTCGTTACCAGGCTGTCATTTTCTTTTCCGCTTTCTTCCTGAAGTGTTCTGATAATAGATTCTTGTTTCATGCCTAATTCCTGCTCTCTTTTTTGAAGTTCAGCTCCTTTCGCCTGAGCCCATGCCGGTCCTTTTAACTGTGCATTTTGACGAAAAGAAGCAGCCTCACTTTGGAATTGAGAAGCTTCACCACGAAGTTCGCGTCCCATTTCTTCCGATTTTACTTTGTATTTATCTTCTATGTCTTTAGCTTCTTTATTTTCTTTCAACAATTTTGAAATATCCACATAAGCGGTTTTTGTTTTTTCAGCCGAAGGAGTTTCTTTGTTACAAGAGATCATTGCCAAAGAAGCAATCGATAGTAAAATCAGTCTTTTCATTTTTTATTAGTCAGTTTAAATTTGATGTAAAAGTAATAATTCCATTTGAAGTACCAAAGATGGCAAATTTCATGATCATCAGAGGAATTTTATCTAAAAATTATAATATAAATTTAATTTATTACGCTTAAAACAGTTATAAATCCCCTTTATTAAAAACAGATTCATATAAAGGCTTCTAAGGCACTTTCAAAAAAAGGGAAGGTTTTCGGATATTAAAGCCTTATTTCGTTTAAAATTGAGCTTTATTTGAATTATTACTCGTTTTCGATCACATAAATGTGCGAAGAATACTCAAAATTACCTTTAGCTTTTAAATTTGATTGCAAACCGATAAAAAAACCTTTGATGAAATTCATTTTTCCGGATTTGTATTTTTCCGATAAAAGGGCGACATAAAAACTGTCGAAAATCATCGGAAGCACTTTTTTTAATTTCATATTTTCCATGGCAAATAATTTTTCAATAGAAGTTTTTGAAAAATGCCAAAGGTGTCGGGGTACATCGTAAGCTGCCCAAAATTTTCCGTAATACTGCGCATCGTACGATTTGTAATTTGGTACAGCAATTATAATAGTCCCTGTAGGTTTCAATAGTCGTTTTAATTCTACTATCTGTTTTTGTAAATCGGGTATATGTTCCAAAACATGCCACATAGTAATCACATCGAATGATTCTTCTTCTAACGAGCTTAAGCCTTTTTCAAAAGAAACACCTTTACTGATGGCTATCGCCTTTGCTTTATCGTTGGGCTCAATTCCCGTACATATCCAATTTTGATTTTTTGCTTCCTGAAGAAAATCTCCAGTTCCTGCTCCAATATCCAAAAGCGTTCCTTTTTTAGGTTGCAAGGATGTAATTAATTTAACCTTATCGCGAATAGCTTTTCTTTTTATAAAATGGTATGCTTTTTCAAATAACGACCTTTTGTTATCGGTATGGGAAATATAATCCTCACTTTCGTAATACTTCGGAAGTAATTCCAATGACGGTTGCGGATCTGTTTTTAAAAGTTGTAATTCTTCGTCCAAAAGCAAATTAAAATTTTCGCCGGAAACAGAATAATCCTTTACACTGATAAAAACGTTATCTTTTGAAAAATTCATTTATAAAAATATTTTTTTTAAAGGGTTCTCTTTGTTTATAGGGGTTGACAGGGTAGTTTCACGTGGAACAAATTCAGATAGCAGACAGCACAAAGCAGATTGCATAATATAATTTCTGCCATCTGCTTTCTGTAAACTGTATACTATCTACCCATATGAATTAGTAAAATAGAAATATCGGCAGGGGAGACGCCGCTGATACGGGAAGCCTGAGATATGGTAATTGGACGGATTTTTTTTAATTTCTCACGCGCTTCAAACGAAATCGATTTTACTAAATCATAATCAAAATTATCACGGATTTTTAAATCTTCCAAACGGTTAAGTTTATCCGCATTATTTTTTTCCTTCTCGATGTAGCCGGAATATTTTACCAAAATTTCTGCCTGTTCAATAACTTCTCGATCCAGATTATGTTCTTCGATATAATCTGTTACTTTTTTAAATTTTACAAAGTCTTCCAAATCCAATTGTGGCCTTGAAAAAACTTTAAACATTTTATCGGGTTGAACCATAGGCGAGGATCCTTTACTTTCCAAAACAGGATTGGCTTCCTCTGGTTTTAAACTCGTTTCTTTAAAGAAATTCACAAACGCTTCCGACTGATCACGTTTTTTTTCCATTCTTCGTATACGCTCTTCACTCGCTAAACCAATTTCATAAGACATAGGCGTCAAACGATCATCCGCATTATCTTGGCGTAATAATGTACGGTATTCCGCTCTGGAAGTAAACATACGATAAGGTTCTTCAGTTCCTTTCGTTATTAAGTCATCTACAAGAACGCCAATATACGCTTCGTTTCGTTTTAGAATAAACGGATCACGTTCCTGAGCTTTTAAAGCCGCATTGATTCCGGCCATTAATCCTTGCGAAGCTGCTTCTTCATATCCGGTGGTACCGTTAATCTGTCCAGCAAAATATAAACCTTCAATTAATTTAGTTTCTAAGGTATGTTGTAATTGCGTAGGAGGGAAGTAATCATATTCGATAGCATAACCAGGACGGAAGAATTTCACGTTTTCAAATCCTGAAACCGAACGCAGTGCTTTAAACTGAACATCTTCCGGAAGCGAAGTTGAAAATCCGTTTACGTATACTTCTACCGTATTCCACCCTTCTGGTTCTACAAACAACTGATGACGATCCTTATCAGCAAAACGATTGATTTTATCTTCTATGGACGGGCAGTAACGCGGACCTAAACTTTTAATGCGACCGTTGAACATAGGCGAACGATCGAAACCTTCACGAAGTAAATCATGAACCAATTCTGAAGTATACGTCATGTAACAATCCTTCTGAACGGTTAACGGTTTGATAGATTCCAAAAAAGAAAATTTATCCGGATTCTCATCACCAGGCTGAACGATCATTTTGGAATAATCCAACGAACGACCATCCACGCGGGGAGGGGTACCGGTTTTCATACGACCTGATTCAAATCCAAGTTTAACCAAATCTTCGGTAATTCCGTACGCAGCACTTTCACCAGCGCGACCACCTCCAAATTGTTTTTCTCCGATATGGATTAAACCGTTCAGGAAAGTCCCGTTGGTCAACACTACCGTCTTGGCTTTGATTTCAATTCCAAGCGAAGTTCTGATTCCGGTAACTTTTCCATTCTCTGTTAAAATTCCGGAGACCATTTCCTGATAGAAATCCAGGTTTGGAGTCTGCTCCAACATCATGCGCCACTCTTCAGCGAAACGCATACGGTCGGATTGCACACGCGGTGACCACATGGCAGGCCCTTTCGATTTGTTCAGCATTTTGAATTGGATGGCTGTTTTATCCGATATAATTCCGGAATACCCACCCAAAGCATCAATCTCACGGACGATTTGTCCTTTTGCAATTCCACCCATGGCAGGATTGCACGACATCTGAGCAATGTTCTGCAAACTCATTGTAATCAACAGTGTTTTCGAACCCATGTTAGCAGCCGCGGCTGCAGCTTCGGATCCGGCGTGACCCGCACCCACCACGATTACATCATATACATCTTGAAATAAACTCATTGTTCCACGTGAAACATTTTATTGTTTCAATATTAATTTTAGTATTCTAATTATTGTTCCACGTGGAACAATAAAACTTTTTCATCTTCTTTAGCGCGCATTAACTGTTCGTCAGCTTCGCTTTTATCTTTATAGCCACAGTAGTGTAATACGCCGTGAATAATAACTCTTTTTAGCTCATCCTCGAAAGTAACTCCGAAATCATTCGCGTTATCGCGGACTCTTTCCACAGAAATAAAAATATCTCCTTGTAATAAATTTCCCTCAGAATAATCAAAACTGATGATATCGGTTAAATCATCGTGATTAAGGTACTCTACGTTGATTTTGTGAAGGTATTCGTCGTCACAAAAGATGTAACTTATATCTCCTTCTTCTTTGCTTTCAGAGGCTATAACGCGCGAAATCCAGTTTTCGAACTTTTCCTCATTGTCTAATTGGAAGTCGGTTTCGTAATTAAAGTTTATCATTATTCTTGAAATAGGTTTGCACCTTCTGATTAAAATTTGGGCGCAAAGGTAAGCTTTGTCTATTTAAAATTTCAACACTGTTTAAATATTCTTTCAAAGCCGGCGGTATTTGATTTGCCTGATTATTAAATACTTTCTTATTTGTTTGGGATTGGCGTTTGTTTTCTTCACCCTGTTGTTGAATCGCTTTATCTAACTTTAAAAGTTCGTGTTTAAGGTTCAACATCTTTTGCAGCGTTTCATTTTTAAAGCCTTTATTTAATAATTGCTTTTCAATATCCTGCATTTGTTTGGCGGCATTCTGACCCATGCCTCCCATACCTTCTTTTTCCAATGCCTTTTGTAAAGCTTCGCGCAAACGTTGCTGTTCTTTGTAAATTTCAAGAACTTCACCGGCATTGCCTTCGCCATCCTGACCACCTTCACCTTGCTTGCTGCCTTTATTACCGTTTTTATCGGGTTGTCCTTCTCCTGGTTTTTGTCCTTTCTGCATGCCTTGCTTCATCTTTTCCGAAAGACCTTCCTGTTTTTTGATAATGTCGGGTAACTGCATGCCGCCTTGCCCTTGACCAGGTTTGGGTTTTCCTTTGCCTGAACCTTGACCTTGTGCCGGCATGCTCAACTCCATCTGCATCTGATTCATGGCATCGCTAAGAAAATCGGCAAGTTTATTAGCAGAGGTTATTGTGTACTGCTGATGCGAAACTCCTTTTGGTATATTATTATCGGATAAATTATCAATCGATTTTTCAATGTTATACTGAACATTACCAACCTCTTTAGTAATCATTTCAGATATTTTAGGATTGCGAAGCGACATCGCAAATAAACTGTCGTCAACATGTTTGAACTGATTCTTCAAATCCTGTTGTTTTTTCAAAAGCTTATTAAATCCAATCGAACGAGACGTACTTGATTTAAAATCTTTCATAACATCTTCCTGAGAGAAAGAAAAAGCCAGAAGGTTATCTAAAATCTGACGTAACATCTTAACATCTTCCTCCATTTGCTCCATGTCACCCATTTCCATTGACTGTTGCATCTTCTGACTCATCTGTTGCATTTTTTGTGCTGCAGACTTTTGTTTAGGTTTCGCTTTCGAAGGACTGTTTTTCTGCAATTCATCCGCTGCTTTCTTTAAGTCTTCTTCAATACTTTGCTGTTCCTGCTTATCATTAGGAATATCCATCGGAGCTTTTAATTCCTTATTCTCTTTATCAAGTTCGTTCAGTTCATCCTGAATCTTGTCAAACTCTTTATTGATTTCATTCTGCTCTTTTGAATCATTGTCTTTGCTATCAGACAATTTATCCTCTTTTTTAGAAAGCTGATCTAATTTTTCAGCTATCTGTTCGGCTTTCTTCTCAACATAAAAACGCTTGGTCATTTCTACCAATTGTTCAAGACTTTTAGTTTGGTCTTTGGTATTTTGTTTTAGTTTGTCAATTTTATCAAAAAGTTCCTCTTCCTGTAATTTATTGGTCAGCTCTTCTAATTCCTTAAGAAGCTTTTCGTTTTTCTCTATCTCCTTCTCATTCTTCTCCAGACGTTTCAATAATTCATCTTTGAATTCATCTTTCTTTTCTGCATTGAAATCTTTCAGATTATCTTCAAGTTTTTTAGAGAATTCCTTCATCATCTCATCCTGCTGTTTCTGGCGGTTGATGAAATCCTGAACTTTTTTCTGATCTTTAAAATCAAGGTTTGTTTTTTCTTTACCCATTTTTTGGAGCTTGTCCAATTCGGATAATTGCTTGTCTTGATTTTTAATCGATTTTTCTAAACTGTTGATATTGGAATTCTGTTCTTGAAGGCTTTCTTCTTGTTTTTCATTCTCCGTTAATTCACGGTGACTGAATACGGAAGACTTAGTGCTTTTATAATTATGCAACGCGTCATTATCAAAAATCTCAAAATAATAATCATAATCAACACCTTGTTGCAACGTTAATCCCGAAGGAAAACTGTAAACAAACTGGTCAAAGGAACTCTGCTTAACCGGAATATAGCCTCGTCGTGCCTGTTTAGGATTATCCTTCGGATAAAAGATAACCTGAAGTTTCGATAATCCGTAATCATCGGAAACCTGACCTAAAATCATGTTCCCTTTCAGTTTTAAACTGTCCGGAGCCTGCTCAATTGAAATCGTAGGGTATTGGTCTTTAAGCGTTGTAATCTGATAATGCAGTTTTTCGTGGTTTTTTACCGCTATATTAGAAGTAAAAATTTGATAATCAGTATTTTGTACAATATTTTTAGATAAACTGAAATACGATTCATTTTTTGTAAAAGGGAAAGACTGTTCATTGCTTTTCCATAATACTTCGGTTGTAGTCAATGCATTAACCTTCCAAGTCACTTTGGAACCTTCAGGGACCACAGCGTTTCCAGTACCTTGAATAACTTCCGCTTTTCTTCCCAAATAAGAAGGAAAATGAACCATCATTTCAAAACTGGCAATGGTAGGAACAGCAACTACCTGTAATTCAAACGAATTGGAATAAATCTCATTAGCTGATAGCTGAAATTCAACATCTGTATAAGGCTTTTCAAATTTGTATTGAAACAATCCGGGTTTAACCGATTCCAAATAATAACTTTCCTCACCAATGTTAATCATAGCATTCTCGGGAACAATTTTACCGGTGGTTTTTACCTGAAGCAGAAAATCCTGACCTTGCTCAGCTTTTAATAAAGGATTTAAAATTTCGAATTCAAATGGGGCAGGAGGGGTGTACTGTTTTTTAAAATGCACCATTCTGTCAAAACTCTGCGTAATCATTCCGGAATTACCGCTGACGAAAAACAGCAACAGAATTAATAACGGAACTACCGCATAAGGGACAAATTTCAAATTCTTTTTAAAATTGATGGCATTCCCGAAAGGGATAGGTTTCAATGAAGATGCCTTTTGCTCGATCGATGCCAATAACAATTCGGAAGGATTCGACTGATCATTAAGCTGAAGAAAATTGGTAAGCTTATCACTGACTTCCGAAAAGTGATTCCCAATAATTTTTGAAGCTTCTGTATAATCAATTCCTTTCTGAAGTTTGAACAATTTAAAAACCGGAAACAGAATAAAACGAAGCAAAAGGAAAATTTCAACCGAAACAAACAACCAGAATAGGAAAGTTCTTCCTTTTGGTGACAACCAAAGGAAATATTCCACCAGGAGCGTACCTATAAAATACAGTACACCCAATCCAATAAAAAGCAACGATCCTTTGAGTAACTCATTGGTATAAAACTTCTTAATGAAGGCTTCCAGTTTTTGAAATATCAGATTTTTGTTTTCCAAAATCACTTCTTTCTATATAACCGATAAAACTACAATTTAAATTAAAACGAAAATCAAAAAAATACGTTAAACATCGAAAAGCAAAATGTTTCATTCTAAAAATTTGAAAAGCTTCATTCGAAGTTGTCAACATATATTAAAAACAACAAAAAATATTTTTTTAAAATTTAAATAAATGATTTGTTATTATAGTCTGTTAATAGTTGGAATAACTTTGCTTTTAAAGGCTTTGTTTTAAGTTTATCCTTTTTTATACCGGGTTATCAACAGTGTTATTTCAAGTTAAAGCTTTGTAAATCAAAAGTAAGTTTTAGGTTATTAACAATCGTTGAAATGTATTTTTTTATCGATAATCTTAATAATTAACAATACGGTTTCCTGTTAATAACTTGTTATTTGCTCTTGATAAATAAAAAGTAAAATATAAAAACTTCATTAGGATTTTCCATTCCGGTTTTTGATTAGAAAAATTCCCGATACAAACAAAAAACAGTTGTAAAATTCTATTCGAAGTTATCAACAAATGTTGTTAATCGGTAAAAGCTTGTTTTTCAACGATAACTGAATTTTAATTAACAATGTTGATATCTGCTGTTAATTGATTATATAATTAACTGAAAATCAGCTATTTTATTAAGTATTTGATAATCTAAAAAAAGCTAATGGTTGTATAATTACCGTAGTATTAAGCTATTACTGCAACAATACGTTTTAATGAACATTTCCTATTTAGTTAAACACTCAGGATTATCTATTTTTAATAATATATAGGTGTTAATCATATTTCAAATTCACTATCGTTTCAATTGCCATATCGAAATAGTATCTTTGCATCACATTTCTACAACTTTAGTGTGAAATAAAAACAAAAATAGATATAAAATGTCAAAACCGGTAAGAGTGCGTTTTGCACCCAGTCCAACAGGACCTTTACACATAGGTGGTGTCCGTACCGCTTTATTCAACTATTTATTTGCTAAAAAACACGGCGGAACCTTTTATTTACGTGTGGAAGATACCGATCAGAACCGCTTTGTTCCAGGAGCTGAACAATATATTATGGAAGCTTTGGAATGGTTGGGGATTGCTCCGGATGAAACCGTAGGCAAAAACGAGAAATTCGGACCTTACCGTCAGAGCGAGCGTAAACCATTGTACAAACAATATGCTGATCAGTTAATAAACAGCGGTTGGGCTTATTATGCCTTTGATTCGGCTGCAGATTTGGATCAGTTGCGTAAAAATGCAGAAGAAGAAGGTAAAACGTTCATCTATAACCACACTGTTCGTGAACATTTGGATACTTCGCTTACAAATTCTGCCGAGAAAGTAGCAGAGCGAATTGCCAACGGAGAAGAATATGTAATCCGATTTAAAACCCCGGTAAACGAAACGTTACAGCTGAAAGATATCATTCGTGGTGATATTAAATTTGACACGAATTTATTGGACGATAAAGTATTGTTTAAAAGTGACGGGATGCCAACCTATCACCTGGCGAATATCGTAGATGATCATTTGATGGAAACATCGCATGTGATTCGTGGGGAAGAATGGTTGCCTTCGTTGCCATTACACGAATTATTGTACAAAGCTTTTGGTTGGGAAGCGCCTGAATTCGCACATTTACCGCTGATTTTAAAACCGGTGGGCAATGGGAAATTATCGAAGCGCGACGGAGATAAATTAGGATTCCCGGTATTCCCGTTGGATTGGAATGATCCTGCTTCGGGTGAAAAATCATCAGGATATAGAGAAAAAGGATTTTTCCCGGGAGCAGTTGTTAACTTCTTATCGTTATTGGGATGGAACGACGGAACAGATCAGGAATTGTTTTCGTTGGAAGAATTGGTTGCGAAATTCGACTTAAACCGAGTGCACAAGGCCGGAGCGAAATTTGATCCTGAGAAAAACAAATGGTTCAATCAACATTATCTTAAATTGCAGTCGGATGCCTCTTTAGCGGAGAAATTCATGCCTATTTTAACCGAAAAAGGAATTGAAACCAATATTGATTACGTTACTAAAGTTGTAGCTTCAGTGAAAGAACGAGCGACTTTCGTAACCGATTTATATGAGTTGTCTGATTTCTTCTTTGTGGCACCAACTTCTTATGATGAAAAAGCTTCTAAAAACTGGAAAGAGGAAACACCGCATTTAATGCAGGAATTGATTTCGGTTTTGGAAAACATTGGTGATTTCACTTCGGTAAATATCGAAACGATTGTAAAAGACTGGATGACGAAAAATGAAATTGGAATGGGCAAGGTAATGCAGCCGTTCCGATTGAGTTTGGTAGGTGCTTTAAAAGGACCGCATCTTTTCGATATAGTGGAAATGATTGGTAAGGAAGAAACCATTTTACGATTACAAAAAGCGATTGCAACATTATAAAAAAGAAAAAGCCCCTAAAACAAGGGGCTTTTTTTATTATTCAAAGTAGTTCAATTTGTAATAGGTTTCGTTATCGGTTTCTACTAACCAGATACTGCCATTATTGCCGAATGTGGTACCGAAATATTTTTTTGTATCAGAATTTAGTGAATTGATATACTTTTTAAAATTTTCATTCGTTTCGTAAGCAATCAACCCATTAGGATCAAACATTTTACCTTTTACTTTTACTTGATCGTTTGTGTAAAAAGACTGTATAAAATCTCTGTTACCGCTCATTAAGTTGACTTTTTCTTTGACTTTTAAGCTTACTTTATTAGCCTTTATTATTTGTCCGGTATTTGCATCCAAAAACGCATAATGAACGTAGTTGTTGTGATAGCCAGATGCGACTGTAAACATTACTCTATTTTTTTCCAAACGCAAGCCATTCGATATTCTTGTAAGGTGCACCTTATCGTTAAATTCTTCTTTATCGATGATTTCATTTTCAGACTGCCATATTTTTTTACCGGTTTTATCAAATTTGAAAACATAATAGCCTCCTGGCTGATTGTAATCGTTCAATTCTTTTGCTTTTTTTCCAAGTAGTCCGAAAACATATACATCACCCGTTTCTGAATCGACTGTGAAGTTATTAATCCCTAAATCGTTGGAAAAAATCTGTAGTGTTTTATCAAACTTTCCGTCTTTAAATTTTGACAGTCCAACATTGGAATAAATATGAAAGAAGTTGTTTAAAGTTACTGTGTAACTAACGTCATTTATTTTTTTTCCTTCAAAATCATAGATAGTTCTGTATATGGTTGTAGTTTTATAATCCTTACTAATTGATTTTGTTACGATTTCAAAAGTTTCGTTGTTAAGCGGTCGTACATAAAAACCTAAGTCTTCAGTTGGTTTGATAAGGTCTTTACCCTTTAGTCTTTCAATATCTGGTTTTTCCAGTTTTATCCTTTTGTGCTTCTTTTTTGTGGTAATTTCGGTTAGTTCAAGATAGATATCGTTTTTCTCAATGTTTATTTTTTCCTTTCCTTTTTCGTTTGATAAACCAATTTCATATAAATCGTTAAAATCGTATTCCATTACATCAATGCGATTGAATCTGGTTTTCTCGGAAGTACTGATTTTTGAAAGGAATTTTTTATCTACAAAATACTTATAGGTATTACCTTGATAACTCATTGGAGCATAGTCAACAGCTGAAAAAATGTTTCCTGATTCGGAAAATTTTACATTCATTAGTTCAGCATTTGAAACTAATTCTTCCTTATTTCCATTACTGTCATAGGTGTTTAAAGAAGTAACCATTCGGTTAGTTGAAAGCGCGACATGTTTTCCTTTTTCTATAACAAACTTGTTTTTAGAATATAAAAAATCATATGATAAAGGAACATTGTCTTTTTCGAATTTATCTTCAATTATAGTTGTTTGTGCGCTCAAGCCGAAACCTGTCAACAAACTAAAAATAAGAATATTTTTTTTCATCAAATATAGATTAAGGTTAGTAATAAAATAAAAACAGACAATTATAGAAAATTATATTTGTCTGCTCTTTATTTTTATTAAAAAAATTGTTACAAATTAAACAATAACTGTCCGGTAAGAATACCGATATGTCCTTTGCAGTAAGAAGGATATTGTCTTCTAAAAGATTGTGTTCGTATTTACTGTCGAATTTCAGTTTGTCGTTTATCTGAAGCACCGGACCCAAGTCCAACGAAACATGATCTTTCACTATATTATAACTAAGCAGTAAACGGATTTGAACAGCAATCTGTTTGTATTCCACATTATGTTTTTGCATTAAAGGGGAAAACATTGGTTATTTCACTTTGGTAAACATCGAAACCATTGTAAAAGACTGGATGACCAAAAACGAAATAGGATTGGGCAAGGTAATGCAGCCGTTCCGATTGAGTTTGGTGGGTGCTTTAAAAGAACCGCATCTTTTTGATATCGTTGAAATGATTGGAAAAGAGGAGACGATTGTCAGATTACAGAAAGCGATTGCTACTCAATAGAAGTAAAAAAGCCCTGAAATTCAGGGCTTTTTTGTTTAAAAAATATTTTAGATAATTACAAAATTTTGCAATTCCCCATAGTTTTAAATTCGGTTTCTGTCATTTTATCGGATACGTTTGCTCCATAGTTGAATCCGCTTGGCATATATAGGTAATCCACTTCACCTGTTTCACAATCTGCCACAACTTTAAAATAAACCAAAGTAGACATTTGAACAACAACCGCAGAGCCTTTCACAATTCCGTAAGGAGCCACAAATAATACTGCAGTATTTTTCGCTTTAGTAACGAAAGCATTATTGATTTCCTCGTCTGATACGAATTTCAAATCACCACCGTAATTTTTAATAGCTTGTTCTTTAGATCTTCCGTCTTTTAAAACATAATCAGGAACCAAAATCGTTTTTCCTTTTAGTTTTGAACAGTTTTCTTCTGCCATTTTTTCGGCATATTTATCAAAATGCAATGTTTTGTCATTCTTGATAATCCAGTTTATATTAGCTTGTAAGGTTTCCAAAGCATATTTATAATCCGCTTCCAATAATGATTTTCCTTTGCTTAGTGCTCTGTAAGGTAAATATATTTTAGAATCGGCTGATCTTCGGTTATTTTCGATTCGCGTGTAAGCCAACGCAGGAACGTTTAAATTGGTTTTTAATCCGTGAGTCCCGTTGTCATTTAATAAAATAAAACGTAATACAGCATAAGATTTGTTTTTAGACTTCTGTAAAGCATCAATTTCTGTAGTAGTTTTGTATTCAATATTGGAATTTAATGTCCAGTATTTTGGAGCATAAATTCTAAAATCCTCATTAAATTCTTTAATGAAACTTTGGTATTCCTTTAGTTCTTCTGCTTTTTTTGGTTTGTCTAATTTTTTAAGAACTTTTGGGTCTTCTTCAAGGACTTCAACAATTAAGGTTCTTTTTTTCAGGTCTTGAAAATCCTCGGGATCTCCATTAAATTTAGGACTGATTTGCGCATTGGTTGCTAAACCCATTACCATGGCAACGGCAAGAAATACTTTTTTCATAAGGTTTTTGTTAAAAATTAAAATCGGGTAAATA
>NZ_AVCS01000006.1 GCF_000498495.1 Flavobacterium enshiense DK69
TATTTACCCGATTTTAATTTTATAAAATATTTTATTACAAATTAAATAGCAACTGTCCCGTTAAAATACCAATATGTCCTTTAAAATCTCCGTTGGTTTTTAATTCGAGTTCCTCTTTATTATTAAGGTTGTTCAGGATATTGTTCATCCCGTATTGGTAATTAACCAAAGCGCGTACACGTCGGTTACCCGCAGAAAAACCAATATAAAGGTTACCGTTTATTTTGGTAACGTCCGTTATGTCTTTTGCTGTCAGAAGGATATTATCTTCTATAAGATTATGTTCGTATTTACTGTCGAATTTAAGTTTGTCGTTTATCTGAAGTACCGGACCTAAATCCAACGAAACATGGTCTTTCACTATGTTATAACTAAGCAGTAAACGGATTTGAACAGCCATCAGTTTGTATTCCACATCCTGTTTTTGCATTAAAGGGGAAAATGTAGCTACCGTAAAATTATTTTCTGAAAACTGCATTCCGTAAATCATGCTGAAATCATTATAATAGTTACCTCTTACCTGCATTCCGGCAGACCAGCCTAATTCCGGTTGGATATTAAAATTGGAAGTCATTAACGAAGTTTGGTTTACGCCTGCATAAATACCGATTCGGTTTCCGTCTCGATATCCATATTGTGCAAAACCTTGTAAAGCAACAAGTAAGAATGAGATAATGTATAGTTTTTTCATTTGAATAAAATCAAAAATTTCAGCAAATGTAAACTTATTTCATAAACAATTGTAACATTTAATCTCTGTATACGTATAATCCTATAAAATAACTAAACTATTTATTATGGTAACAATTCCTATTTTATTAGTGATCGGATTCTTTCTGTTTCTGGCCTCTTTTTTTACAGTTAAACAGCAAACGGCTGTGATTGTCGAGCGTTTCGGTAAATTTAACAGTATCAGACAATCCGGTTTACAAATTAAAATTCCTGTTTTTGACCGCATTGCTGGGCGTGTTAATTTAAGAATCCAACAGTTGGATGTTATCATAGAAACGAAAACGAAGGATAACGTATTCGTAAAAATGAAAGTATCCGTTCAGTTTAAAGTGTTGCAAGAAAAGGTTTATGATGCTTTTTACAAATTGGAATTTCCTCATGACCAGATTACTTCCTATGTATTCGATGTGGTTCGAGCAGAAGTACCAAAGTTGATTTTAGATGATGTGTTTGAGAGAAAAGACGATATTGCAATTGCCGTTAAACGCGAATTAAACGAGGCGATGACTACTTACGGATATGAAATCATCAATACTTTGGTTACTGATATCGATCCGGATATTCAGGTAAAAAATGCCATGAACCGAATCAACGCTGCCGACCGTGAGAAAACTGCAGCAGAATATGAAGCTGAAGCACAACGCATTAGAATTGTAGCCAAAGCTAAAGCCGAGGCAGAAAGTAAACGTTTACAAGGTCAGGGTATTGCCGATCAGCGACGTGAAATTGCGCGCGGTTTGGTAGAATCAGTGAACCAACTGAATGAAGTAGGCATAAATTCGCAGGAAGCATCTGCATTAATTGTGGTGACTCAGCATTATGATACATTACAAGCTGTGGGTGCCGATACGAATTCGAATTTAATTTTATTGCCTAATTCCCCTCAGGCGGCTAGTGATATGCTTAATAACATGGTGGTTTCTTTTGCAGCGAGTAACCAGGTAGGTGAAGCAATGAAAAATGCACCGAAGCGCATTAGAAAAAAAGATGATCATACGTCGACAGATTTTAATCCGTCAGATCCTGAATAACATTTTATTTTAAAAAAAAGAGGTCGAAAGGCCTCTTTTTTATTCCATGTATTTCGTAAATTTTCTGATTAGAAGTGGTAGTACGACACTTTTCATTACACCTGTCAATAAATCTGATTTACTAAGCAATGCTCCAGTATTTCCTAGAAAGTTCTTAACCATTCCCATTGGGGTAATTCCTTCCAGTGTTTTTTCCATGGAGAGGGCCAATTTGCGAACATCGATTTCTTTTTGAAGTTTCAGGATTTCCAAATCGCGATCGATTTCTTCGTAGGAGGAATATATCTTTGGTTTCATACAACGGATTATTCATTAAAAAATATCTTCGAAAATTTTTGTAACATACTGCCTTCCACTATTTTATCTTTTATCAGGTAGGCAATAAGTACCATGATCAGGTAAAAGACACTCACAGCCAGAAAACCTAAAACAGTATTATCCATCAGTTTTCCCAAATACAATGCTAATCCTATAGAAGCAAAAAACAAGAAAAACAGGAAAAATACCAACATAAGCAATACCCTAACTATCATGGTTGTTGATTTCATAAAGACTTTAAACAACCACAGTTTGTAGTATTCAGTATTACTGTCGATGGCATTTTTCAGGTTAGCCTGAATATCTCCGGCTTTTTCTTTCAGGTTTTCAAAAGGCATACCTAATTTTTAGCGTTTGCACCCTGGTTTTTCAATTCGGCCAATTTTTTTTCCAGTGCTTCAATTATTTCTTCTTTTTTATGATCGCCGTTGGCAAGCAAATGGTCGACTTCACTTTCGAGATCCATTTTTGCTTTTGAAAATCTTGATTTGATCTTATCCGTAACGTCGCTCAAGCGATGTTTTAAAACGTCTTTTTCGTGGTCAATACCTTCTCTAATTTTTCTTCTTGTTTCCGAACCTTTATCTGGGGCAAATAAAATTCCGAGACCGGCTCCGATTGCTGCACCAGCCAAAAGAGCCAATACTGTTTTTCCTGTGTTGTCAGACATGATGGTACGATTTTAATTACTAACTTTAAAATTACTTATTCGAAAGCAGATTTTTGTTAATCGGCGGTTAATAATTAGACTGAAAAAGCAAAAAATCGATTTAAAACACTTTTGAGGGGATAAACGGTAATTAGATACAGAAATACCTTCCTGTTTTTTGAAAATGTCTTAAAATTAATTTATGAAAGTCGTTTTTAATAAATAATTTCTATTAAAATAATAAATAATATTAAAAATATTAATAATAAAAAAACCTGCTTATTAGGCAGGTTTTTAATTGATTAAATTTATGATAGTGTATTACACAATTTCAGACAGTAAATGAAGGACGGTTTCATTTTTCTCTGTCGATTTCATTTCCGAAAGTTGCGTTTTGAAAATTTCGAAATTTTTACCATCTCTTTTCAGATTCTGGATCACTTCATAGCGAACAAATGGTGATTCGCTTTTCAAAGACATGGTATAGAATTTTTGAAGTAACTCGCTATCCACATCCGAAGCTTTTATGCTTTCAGAATATTTCAGTATAAAATTGGAAAACAACAACGAACTCTTATTGTTGTTAACATTTTTCTTGAGTGAATTTTGCAACAGGCTGTAATTGTTGATGGTCTTGATATTTTCTCCAATTGTATTTTCAATGGCAGCTCTTTCTTCATCCGTGTTCACTTTAAAGTACTTATTGATTTCCTTCAGTGAATTGTTGATAGTATTTTCCTCTTTCTTACCTTTTTCTTCCCAAGAGTCCTTCAAGTCTACAGTCTTGTTGAAAACTAAATTTTCTGAAGTACTGTCTTTATCTACGCAGAAATAACCTGTTCTTTGGAATTGGAAACTGTCACCTTCTTTAGCATCAGCCAAGCCTGGTTCAACAAATCCGGTAACCGTTTTCAATGAATTCGGATTCACAAAATCAAGGAAGTTCTTGTCTTTGTGCGTGTCCGGAGATTCATCGATGAACAGTCGGTCGTATAAACGTATTTCAGCTTTTAAGGCATGTTCCACAGAAACCCAGTGAATGGTTCCCGCAACTTTACGGTTGCTGGCTTCGCTTCCGCTTCCGCTTCGGCTGTCGTCATCGTAAGTAACATGGATTTCCGTTATTTTCCCGTCAGTATCTTTTACAACGCTCTCTCCTTTAATGATATAGGCATTTTTCAAACGCACTTCTTTTCCTAAAGTCAGACGGAAAAATTTGCTGCTCGCTTCTTCCAAAAAGTCATCTCTTTCAATGTACAGTTCTTTTGAAAATGGGACTTTTCTGAAAGTCATCACTTCTTCTTCCGGATTATTTTCAGCTTCAAGCCATTCGGTTTTTCCTTCCGGATAGTTGGTGATTATTAATTTTACCGGATCGATAACCGCCATAACACGTGGTGCTACTTTGTTTAAATCCTCACGGACACAAAATTCCAATAAGGAAACATCAATAAGGTTATCGCGTTTTGCAATTCCGATGGTTTCAGCAAAATTTCTGATGGAAGCCGGAGTATAACCTCTTCTTCGCATTCCGGAAATGGTCGACATTCTCGGATCATCCCATCCGCTTACGTAATTTTCCTGAACTAATTGCAATAGTTTACGCTTGGAAACCACGGTGTGTGAAAGATTTCTTCTGGCAAATTCACGTTGTTTCGGACGTGTTTTGGATGAATCATAAACCTGATCCAAAAACCAATCGTATAATTCTCTGTGTGGTAAAAACTCCAAAGTACAGAAGGAATGCGAAATCTGTTCCAAATAATCACTCTCGCCGTGTGCCCAGTCGTACATTGGATAGATACACCATGTATCACCGGTTCTGTGGTGGTGTTTGTGTAAAATTCGGTAAATAATAGGATCACGCATCAGCATATTGGTAGAAGCCATGTCGATTTTGGCTCTCAAAATATGAGTACCTTCCTCGAATTCACCGTTTTTCATTCGTTCGAACAAATCCAGGTTTTCTTCTACCGAACGGTTTCGGTACGGACTATCGGTACCAGGCTGCGTTGGCGTTCCTTTTTGTTTTGCCATATCTTCAGAAGACTGGCTGTCTACATAAGCTTTTCCTTTTTTGATCAGAAGCACTGCCCAGTCATATAACTGCTGGAAATAATCCGAAGCATAACGTTCTTCGGCCCATTGGAACCCTAACCATTCCACGTCACGTTTGATGGCATCTACATATTCCTGCTCTTCTTTGGCCGGATTAGTATCGTCAAAACGTAGGTTTACAGGAGCTTTATAATCAATTCCCAAACCGAAATTCAAACAGATCGCACTGGCATGACCCAAGTGCAAATACCCGTTTGGCTCAGGTGGGAAACGGAAACGCAATTTATCGGGTGACAAACCATTTTTTAAATCGTCTTCAATGATTTGCTCTATAAAATTCAATGATTTTTCTTTCGTAGACATAGATTTTATGTAATTTTAGCAAAGATAAGTTTAATTCGTCAATTTGGAAATCGGAAGATTTGAAAATGACAGTGAAAAGTACGCATGGGAATTATAAAATTAAAAAATATCAGAACGTTTTCCTATCACGGTTGTCTGGTAGAAGAAGGTAAAATTGGGTCGGACTATTCGGTGGATTTGGAAATTAAGACAGATTTACGCAAATCATCTTTTTCGGATGAACTGGCTGATACTGTAGATTATGTGCATCTGAACAAAATAGTGGTGGAAGAGATGGACATCCGTTCCAAGTTATTGGAGCACGTAGCACAACGCATTATTGCACGTATTTTTAAAGAAACGCCTTCGGTTTCCAGAATTATTGTGGCGGTTTCCAAATTGAATCCGCCTATTGGAGGTGATGTTGAGGCAGTTACCATTCAGATTGAAGAATACCGCAATTAATTTGGAATTTGGAATTTGGAATTTCAAATTTATTGCTATATTTGCCATCCACAACAATGGCATCGTGTCCGAGTGGCTAGGAAGCGGTCTGCAAAACCGTCTACAGCGGTTCGAATCCGCTCGATGCCTCAAAAACCTCCAAGGAAACTTGGAGGTTTTTTTTTATGGCTATTTTTTTATGATATGAAGGGAATAATTCGTTACTTCAATATACAATTGATAAGTAGGAATAATTAGCATATACCAGTAAAAAACACTTGATATGAGATCAAAAAATCTAATAATTACAGTACTGTTTTCGTCACTGCTGTTCGTTGGCTGGAAAGCAATTGACCAGGAATGGCTCTCGGAAAAACGCAAAGGATATACATTAAAGTACACTTCAAGTGATAAGAAAAATAAGAAGGAATACCGTCAGTTAATAGAAAATGGAATGTCTTCGGCAGCGTTTTTCTTCGGTGATGGTTTTAAAAAAGAGTTTGACGTTTTCATTCATCCCAACCGTCTTTCGTTAGATATAGCCTGGCAAAAGGATTGGAACATGCCTGATTTCAAATCGGAATGTTGGATGGTTGCAAGCGGGGTAGCTACCAAACTGGATGTGATTTCACCTAAGCAATGGGATAAAGAGGCTTGTGAGCACATTTATTCCGATACCAATAAAACACAACAACTGATCACTCATGAATTGATTCACGTGTATCACGGACAGTTAAACGTAAGTCCGGATTTCAGCGATGTTCAAGGAATTGACTGGTTTGTGGAAGGTTTGGCTACATATGCTTCAGGTCAATGTGATTCTAAGCGTATTTCAGAAGTGCAAAAGGCGATTCTCGAAAACAAAATACCCGAAAAGCTGGATGATTTTTGGAAAGGAAAAATAAAATACGGGCTTTCAGGCTCGGTAGTGATGTTCATCGACAAGACTTATGGAAGAGAAAAACTTAGAACTTTATTACCGTTGAATAAAAAATCCGAATTACTTGCAGCCTTAAACACAACCGAATCCGAACTACTGGCAGCATGGAGAAACCACATTCTTGAATATAAGTCCGGACAATAATGTAAAACGCCGTTAAGCTTAGCGGCGTTTTTATTTCTTATAATTGAGATGTAACTGATAAATCTATTACTTCGATTGTTCAATTTTTTCCAATTGATCTTTAACGAACTCTTTTTCTTTTGGAAACCAGCCTTGAAGCATCAGTACCATTCCAAATATAATTAGCAAAACACTGCTGGTTTTTTTGACTTTAATAATATTGACAGGGGTTAATTTACTTCGCAATTGTTTAGCTAAAAGCACTTTACATATATCGGTAAATAAATAAGCTCCCAATACCGCTGCAAAGAATACCGCCATTCGCGATGTTTCCATATCGAATTTAGGTCCAAAGGTAATGATGATGGCCAGCCAAAAACCAAGTACGCCAATATTGATAAAATTCAGCAGGAATCCTTTCATAAACAGGTTTAAATAATTCTTTTTAAGGATTATTTCTTCAACCTCTTCATCCGGGTCGATGAGTTTATGCGCCTTTCGAAGTTTCAGAAAGGTAATTGTCCCATAGGTAAACATGATGATACCACCGAATATGAATAAAGCCGGATCGTCTTTAATGCTCTGAATCAGACGATAACTACTGAAATAAGCAACGGCAATAAAGAAAATATCAGCAATAACAACTCCTAAATCAAAAGACATGGCGGCCCGGAAACCTTTGGTAATACTGGTTTCAAGCAATACAAAAAAAACAGGTCCAATCATAAAACTCAGAAAGAACCCTAGTGGAATTCCGGTTAGGATATCGTCAATCATTTAAAAGCTGTTATACCACAAAGGTAAGAAAAATTAAATCCCAAATCTTATCTGCAAATACCATTAGGTTTTACAGTTAAGATTTGGGACTTGTTTTTTAGGTTTTTTTTATGTGGATTTTTTATCCAGTTTGTGCTGTTGAATCGTTCCTCCGGCAACCGTTTTTTGGTTAATCTGACGTGGATTACCGTAAATGGTAATTGTTCCTCCGGCTCTGGTTTTTGCTTCAACCAGTTCGGTTGCTGTAACATCTGCTTCACCGCCTGCGTTAACAGCAACTACTGTTTGTTCCCCTTCCAGGGCGCTGGCTTTTACGATTCCGCCCGATGTAACTACGATGTCCTGATTCTGGGCTTTTCCTGTCAATCGGACCATACCACCTGAATTCGCTTTAATGTTAACTTTCTTTACATCCAGGTTTAGTTTGATTTCTGCACCTTCTTTGGCGCTCACCAAAAATTCAACACCATCAAAAGTGGCCGGACTAGAAACATAAGCGCCTTCGCTGGCTTCAACGGCGTCAATTTTTTTAAAGTAAACAATGGCGGTCACTTCATCACCTTTTAACGATTTATCCAACGCCATTCGAATCTTCAGCTCTCCGTTTTTGTTTACCAATTCCACATCGCCACTGCGATCCCCAGAAAGTTCTACTTTGGTTTCAGTGCCTTCCACAAGTTGAACGGAAATCTTATCGAAGGCCTTTACGGTTGTAAAGTCACCCACATTTTTGGTGATTTTTGTTTGTGAAAAACCTAATTGTGCTGCAAAAAGCAATACTGTTAAAACTAATCTCTTCATAAGTTGAATTTTATTCTTGTTTTCTGATAAAATGGAAATCCAATTGTTTTTTAACTAAATCGGCGTTCTTCACCTTAACGTAAACTTCGTCTCCTAATTGTAAGATGTTATGTGAAACTTCGCCCACCAAAGCATATTGTTTTTCATCAAAGATGTAATAGTCGTCCCGGATTTCCCGGATTCTAACCATTCCTTCACATTTGTTTTCGATGATTTCCACATAAATACCCCACTCGGTAACACCGGAAATCACGCCTAAAAACTCCTGATCCTGATGGTCCTGCATGTATTTCACCTGCATGTATTTCACGGAATCACGTTCGGCATTGGCCGCCATGCTTTCCATCTGGGAGGAGTGCGCGCATTTTTCTTCGTAATCTTCTTCGCTCACACTTTTTCCGCCATCGAGATAATGCTGTAACAAACGGTGTGCCATCACATCGGGATAACGTCGGATCGGAGAGGTAAAATGCGAATAGAAATCGAACGCCAATCCGTAATGTCCAATATTGTCGGTAGAATACACCGCTTTACTCATACTTCGGATGGCCAAAGTGTCGACTAAATTCTGTTCTTTCTTTCCGTTAACGTCTTCCAGTAAAGTGTTCAGCGATCTGGAAATGCTGTCACGCGATTTGAAGTTCAGGCTGTACCCGAATTTCGAAATCACGGTTTGCAGGTTGATCAGTTTATCTTCGTTCGGTTCGTCGTGAATACGGTAGACGAAAGTTTTCTTTTGTTTTCCGATGAACTCAGCCACTTTTCGGTTGGCCAGAAGCATGAATTCTTCAATCAAATGGTTGGCGTCTTTCGCTACCTTGAAATATACCCCTACAGGTTCATCGTTTTCGTCCAGTTTGAATTTCACTTCCACTTTATCGAAGGAAATAGCCCCTGCAGCCATACGTTTTCTTCGCATGATTTTAGCCAGTTCATCCATTTTTAAAGTAGCCTCCACAATTTCTTTCGGCACCTTATATTCAGCACCTGTTAAAGAAATTTCCTCTGGAATAATATCACCTTTGGTTTCGATGATGTGTTGGGCTTCTTCGTATGCAAAACGCTGGTCGGAATAAGTTACCGTCCTTCCAAACCACTGATTCATCAGTTCGGCTTTATCGTTCAGTTCGAAAACCGCAGAAAAGGTATATTTTTCCTCATGCGGACGCAATGAACAGGCAAAATTACTCAGTACTTCCGGCAACATCGGTACCACTCGGTCTACCAGATAAACGGAAGTAGCGCGTTTATAGGCTTCTTCCTCCAAAATAGTTCCCTCCTGTACATAATGCGACACGTCGGCGATATGCACTCCGATTTCGTAGTTACCATTTTCTAACACCTTGAAAGAAAGCGCGTCGTCAAAATCTTTGGCGTCTTTCGGGTCAATGGTAAAAGTCAGGGTTTCGCGCATGTCACGACGTTTGGCGATTTCTTCCGCTGTGATGGAAGTATCAAGTTTTTTGGCATAGGCTTCCACCTCGATAGGAAAATCATACGGCAATCCGTATTCGGCCAAAATCGCATGGATTTCAGTATCGTGTTCGCCCGGTTTTCCCAATACTTTGATGACTTCACCAAATGGGCTGTCGGCTTTTTTCGGCCAGTCCAACATCTTCACCAAAACCACATCACCATTCTCGGCTTCTCCGATTCTATCTTTCGGAATGAAAATATCGGTGTACATTTTGGCATTGGCCGTTGTAAGGAAGGCAAAGTTTTTCTGAATGTCGATTACGCCCACAAATTCGGTTTTGGCGCGTTCGAGGATTTCAAGCACTTCGGCTTCCGGTCTTCGGGAACTTCTTCGGTTATACACATAAGCCCTCACCTTGTCGCCGTCCAGGGCGTGGTTGAGGTTTTGAAACGGAATAAATACATCATGTTCCAAATCCGGGGAAACCAGATAACCGGTTTTACGGCTGGTCATATCGACCGTTCCTTCGTAATATTCGGTTTTGGAGATGATTTTGTATTTGCCGCGTTCGACTTCCTGAATTTTTTCTTTGGAAGCTAAATGACCTAGTTCTTTGATGATCTCGTTACGGCTTTTGGTGTCGTTGACATCCAGTGCTGCCGCTATTTGTTTGTAGTTGAATGTTTTATTGGGGTCTTGGGCTAAAATCTTAAAAATCTTTGCGGAAAAATCTTTTTGTTTTTTTCCGGCTTTATGAAACTTCTTACTCATTTTTCATTTCTTATATTGCTGAAAATTACGAATTACAAATAACAAATCAGAATTTACGCATCAGATTTATGCTAAAAATAACTTTTGTATCTTTAGGGAAAGAATTTTTATGAACGAATTCATCACTATAGCTGTTTTTGATTACCCGCACGAGATTACCGTGCTCAAGCATCTTTTGGATCAAACCGAAATCCAGTATTTCTTTGAGAATGAAACAATGACGGCCATTGCGCCCATGTATTCGCAGGCGTTGGGCGGCATTCGGTTGAAGGTTCATCCGGATGATGTGGAAACGGTTCGGGAAATTTTAAAAAAGTTGAAGGACGATTCGCATTTGAGAATCGTTTAATTTACCTTTGTATAAAATAACTGCAAACAAAACACAACAATGAAAATCTCCATCGGAAACGACCACGCCGGACCAGACTACAAAAAAGCAATTGTTCAACATTTGGAAGCACAAGGACATACCGTGATCAATCATGGAACGGACTCTACTGACAGTGTGGATTATCCTGATTTCGGTCACGCAGTAGCTGCGGATGTACAAAACGGAACGGCCGATTTCGGTATCGTTATCTGCGGAAGCGGAAACGGAATCGCCATTACAGCCAACAAACACCAGAATGTTCGCGCCGCTTTGTGCTGGATGAACGAAATTGCAGCTTTGGCCCGTCAGCACAATGATGCTAACGTGATGAGTATTCCGGCACGTTATACCAACATCAAACAGGCCGTGGAAATGGTGGAAACGTTTTTAACCACCGATTTTGAAGGCGGAAGACACGCTACCAGAGTAAATAAAATTGCCTGTCAATAAATAAAATTGAAAGAATCCGGTTCCGTTATTGAATCGGATTTTTTTTTAAATATACTTCAACAATGGAACCGCATCACGACCACAGCATTCACAAACACCACGTGGAAGGCAAAAACCTGGTGTATTCCATTTTTCTGAATGTGGTAATTGTGGTGGCTCAGATAATAGGTGGAATCATTTCCGGAAGCTTGGCTTTGATTTCTGATGCGCTGCACAATTTCAGCGACGTACTTTCTTTGTTGTTTAGCCTTGTGGCCCATAAATTGTCCCGTCATAAAGCCTCCATGCATCAGACGTTCGGACTGAAAAGAGCTGAATTGATTGCCGCTTTT
Source organism: Flavobacterium enshiense DK69 (assembly GCF_000498495.1). Classification (GTDB taxonomy): domain Bacteria; phylum Bacteroidota; class Bacteroidia; order Flavobacteriales; family Flavobacteriaceae; genus Flavobacterium; species Flavobacterium enshiense. Next base: position 11,556 of record NZ_AVCS01000006.1, read on the forward strand.
GTAAATGCCTTTACCTTGGTTATTGTTGCTTTCTATCTGATTTACGAAGCGATTGACCGTTTTTTTCATCCGAAGGAAATCGGTACAGAGATAGTGATTTGGCTTGCATTGTTAGGAATCGTTGCTAATGGCTTTTCGGTTTTACTGCTTAAGAAAGATGCCGATCACAACCTGAACATGAAATCGGCCTACATGCATTTATTCAGTGATATGTTGGCTTCGGTGGCCGTTTTGATTGGCGGATTGCTGATGAAATACTTCCATATTTATTGGATAGACAGTGTGCTGACTTTGATAATAGCCATTTACTTGATTATTGTTGGTGCCGATTTACTTAAAAAATCGACCAAGATGCTGATGCTTTTCACACCCGAGAACATAGACATCAATGAAATCATTGCTGAGGTACATAAGATCAAGGGTGTCCGCAACATGCATCATATCCATGTTTGGCATTTAAACGAAGAAGAATTACACCTCGAAGCACACATAGAATGTACGGATGACATCAAAATGAGTGAATTCAACATGATATTGGAAAAAGCGGAAGAAGTCCTTCATGAAAAATTCGGTATCAATCATATCACGATCCAACCTGAATTCCGCAGAGAAGACGATAAAGACTTTATTGTTCAGGATTAATAAACATCACTTTCATATAATTTGTAACAATTTGCAATAATTTGCAATAATTTGTGTTTGTTGTTTTTTCACTTAAAATGGAAAAAAATGCAGTTCACAGACTATATGCTTTTTTTTCATTATTACTAATTAAATTTAAGGGAATAAGAAGGAAGCAAGTCGGTATTAACAAAAAGCATTACTATTATGGGCGATAATTTTACTATTAAAAAGATACTTGTGGCTAACCGAGGCGAAATTGCGATACGCGTTTTTAGGGCAGCAACCGAATTAAAAATAGCTACTGTTGCCATTTTCACACATGAAGACCGGTATTCACTGCATCGTTTTAAAGCAGATCAGAGTTTTCAGATAGGTGACGAATCGGAACCGCTGAAACCCTATCTGGATATTGAAGCAATTATAAAAGTAGCTAAAGACAACCAGGTGGATGCCATTCATCCCGGCTACGGATTTTTGTCCGAAAATGTAGACTTCGTAAGAAGATGCGAAGAAGAAGGCATCATTTTTATTGGTCCGAAGGCGGAAGCCATGATGCAGTTGGGAGACAAAGTAGCGGCTAAAAAAGTAGCTAAAGAAATCGGCGTTCCGGTAATTACCGACTCTAAAAAAGATCTGAACACCGAAGAAGACGTATTATCTGAGGCAGAAATAATAGGCTATCCCGTAATGTTAAAAGCAGCAGCAGGCGGAGGAGGAAGAGGAATGCGCGTGGTTCGCAATGCGGAAGACATGCGAACGGCTTTTAATAATGCAAAAGGGGAAGCTTTAAAGGCTTTTGGCGACGACACGGTATTCCTGGAAAAATTCATTGATAATCCAAAACATGTTGAGGTACAGATTCTCGGGGATAATTTTGGAAATATTGTCCATCTATATGAACGTGACTGTTCCGTGCAACGCCGTTTTCAGAAGGTTATCGAGATTGCGCCTTCGGTTTTACGTCCCGATACCAAGTATAAATTATTCGACTATGCCGTTAAGATTGCTAAGTATGTGAACTACAGCAATGCCGGAACGGTTGAGTTTTTAGTCGACAAAGACGAAAACATCTTTTTTATCGAAGTCAATCCGCGTATTCAGGTGGAACATACCATTACAGAAGAAATTACGGGAATTGATATCGTCCGTTCGCAAATTATCATCGCTTCCGGATACCCGCTTACACATCGTCAGATTTTTATCCATCGGCAGGAAGACATTCAGTGCAACGGCTGGGCCATTCAGTGCCGAATTACCACGGAAGACACCGAGCTCGACTTCAAACCCGATTACGGAACCATTATCGCTTACCGAAATGCAGGAGGTTATGGTATTCGTTTGGATGAAGGGAATTGCTATACGGGTGTAACGGTTTCTCCTTTTTTTGATTCCATGCTGGTGAAAGTTTCCTCCAGTGGCCGTACTTTAAAAGGTGCTTCCGACCGTTTGCGAAGAACGTTGGAAGAGTTCAGGATACGTGGCGTGAAAACCAACATGCCTTTTCTTATCAATGTATTGTCCAATGAGGTTTTCCGTGAAGGAAGGGCTACGGTGAATTTCATTCAGGAAAACCCACAACTGATGATTCCCGATCCGGAATACTTCAATGACAGAGGTACAAAAATGCTTAAATACCTTGCCGAACTGAAAGTAAACGGTCATCCGGACGTTAAACGTTTTGATTCCGAAAAGGTTTTCAGGACACCAATAGTTCCGGAAGTCAGCCGAAATGATTTTCCAAAAGGAACTAAGGATCTGCTTACCGAAATGGGAAGGGAGGCTTTCATGGAATACATTAAAAATGAAAAGAAAATTTTCTATACCGATACTACATTACGTGATGCACATCAGTCACTTTTTGCCACCCGTTTGCGTAATTACGACATCCTGAAAATCACAGAAGGCATTGCAAAAGACCTTCCTGAGATATTTTCACTGGAAGTATGGGGAGGCGCGACCTTTGATGTAACTATGCGTTTTCTGCACGAAGACCCTTGGGAACGCCTGCGCATGATTAGAAAATCGGTTCCGAATATTTTACTTCAGATGCTCTTCCGGGGCAGTAATGCGGTAGGCTATGCAGCTTATCCTGATAATGTTTTAGAACAATTCATCATTAAAAGTGCCGAAAACGGAATCGATATTTTCCGCATTTTTGATTCGCTGAATTGGGTTGAAGGTATGGCCCACAGTATAGAAATCGTCAGAGAAAAAACCAATGCCATTGCCGAGGCCTGCATCTGTTATACCGGGGATATTCTTAATCCGGACAGGCAGAAATTCAACCTTCAGTATTATGTCGATTTAGCAAAACAACTTGAAGCGGCGGGAGCCCACATGTTAGCGATTAAAGACATGGCGGGCTTACTCAAACCGTATGCCGCCGAAGTATTGATCAAGGAACTGAAAAAACACATATCTATCCCGATTCATCTGCATACGCATGACACGTCTTCGGTACAGTCGACAACCTACATAAAGGCGATTGAAGCCGGCGTTGACGTGGTTGATTGTGCCCTCGCATCGATGAGCGGATTGACCTCGCAGCCGAATTTCAATTCGCTGGTAGCAGTGATGCACGGTGCTGAAAGGGAAAATCCGATATCACTCAAAAAATTGAATGAGTATTCCAATTATTTTGAAGCCGTACGCGAATACTATTATCCTTTTGAAAGCGAACTTAAAGCTGGGACTGCCGAGGTCTATGATCATGAAATTCCGGGCGGACAGTATTCCAATTTATTGCCGCAGGCCCGATCATTGGGATTAGAAGACAAATTTGAAACCATCAAGCAGAATTATGTGGTGGTTAACGAATTGTTCGGGGATATAGTTAAAGTAACCCCATCTTCAAAAGTTGTTGGTGACATGGCGCTTTTCATGACTTCGAATAACCTGACCGCGGCCGATGTGTTGGAAAGAGGTGATACCCTGGCCTTTCCTGAATCAGTGAAGCAGCTTTTTAGAGGCGATTTGGGCCAGCCTTACGGTGGATTTCCAAAAGCCCTTCAGAGCATAATCCTGAAAAAAGAAATCCCATACACCGAAAGACCTAATGCCCATATTAAACCTATAGATTTCGATTTGGAACTGCAATTGTTCCATCAAAAATTTGATGACAAACTCACTACGGAGGATTTATTGTCCTATATCATGTTTCCGAAAGTTTTTGAAGATTTTTACAAATTCAGAAAGTATTTCGGTAAGGTTGAAAAACTTCCGACACCCTATTTTTATTATCCGTTGAAAACAAATGAAGAGCTGATTGTCAACCTTGATTTGGGAAAAAACATGCTGATCAATTTCCGCTACATGAGTGAACCTAATGAAGACGGTATCCGTGAGGTTTATTTTCGGATCAATGGACAGACCCGAAACATTGTAATAAAAGACAATTCGGTTAAGTCAACCAAACCAACCAATGAAAAAGTTTCAGGATCCGATGACATTGGTTCGCCTTTGCAAGGCCGACTCATTAAGATTTTGGTGGACGAGAATCAGGAAGTTGAAAAAGACCATCCGCTTTTTGTGATTGAAGCCATGAAAATGGAAACTACCATTTGTGCTCCTAAAAAAGGGAAAGTAGCTAAAATTATATTGAAGCAAAATGCCATGATTGAGCAGGATGACTGTGTGATGAAGATTCAGTAATTTTGGAAGAAAGTAAGTGAAAAATCAGAATCATGAGCAGCAGCGGTCCGTTATTAAAAAAGCAGTACTATCCAATAAGCGCGCCACTTTACGCCTATCTGGAGAAATACAGACGGGTGGCAAAAACGAATGTTTTTTATGACGATTTATTGCGCTTTCAGGGAAGTGTTGTCGTGTATGACTCCAACAAAGAAGACACACTTTGGGTTAGGGTGTTCTACAATGAACTGGAAAAAAAGGAAATTGATTTAAGCCTTAAGAAAATCTATACCCTGCTGCATTCCGATGGAGACGAGCGAAATATTATTAATCTGACGGTTGATTATATCGATTTTTGCACTTTCGGTAATTCGAAACCGTTTCGCGTGAAGATCCGGAACCTATTGAACGACAATTACACGCATTTTTATGTAAAAATTGCCGATGCATCCCGAATTTTCGGATTGGAGTTAGAGCACATCATGTCCCCGAACAGTATCAACTTTCTGGTCCATAAAGAAACGCTGATTGAAGAACATATCGTGGGAATTCCCGGTGATGTCTTTTTAAAGCATCATCTGGATAAGTGTACCGAAAACGAAAAGGCACAAATCGCAAAGGAATTCGTAAAATTCAACGAGCGTTGTATGATTGGTCTTTTAGGCGATATGCGCTCGTATAATTTTGTTGTCATTCCCATTTACGATTACGACCATATTGTGTACAAGATCAGGGCGATTGATTTTGATCAGCAATGTTATGAAGGTAATTTCAAACTTTACAAACCGCATCTTTTCAAGGAGAATTTTCGCTTTACCCAACTGGTAAAAGAAAAACTCATGAAAAATTCCATTGAACAGTACCAGAATGAGGAACGTTCTATTTTGGTTAGGAGAATAGCAGGTTTTGAGGAACGTTTAGGTGAATTATTGCAGGCAATGAAAGCAAGTGAATTGTCACCTTCTATTAATTTCGAGCGTCTGAGACGGGAAACCTATGAAGTAACTTTTGATAAGAATTTCAAAAATGCGACCTCCATGAGCGACATCGTCGAAGCGGCACTGAATTTCATCAAACGTAATTATCATACGCACGGCGGTGATTAATAACTTCTAGATTTTAGTCAATACATGGTAAACAAGTAAAGCCTGAAAGATAAGGATAACGAAAAACTTCCACAAAAATGACAGTTTTGAAATCTTATGTCGATAAAGCACCATTCCAGACAGGGCGCCAATGCTTCCTCCCATGAAGGCAAAGGCCAGCAAGAATCTTTCTGGAATCCTGGATTTTTGGTTTACCGCTAACCATTTGTCAATACCATACAGTAAAAAAGCGAATCCGTTAATTGCCGATAAATAAATGAAAAGAGGAGGCATTTGTTATGACTTTGAGGCAAAGATACTTTTATCGGTCAAATGAAAAAGCCCTCCCTTTTGAGGAAGGCTTAATTGTACCTAAAAGTTCTATAATCTTTTTTAGAAATACTTTCGACTAATTTTCGAAATCAAGGTTTGCGGGTTCATTGATCACTTTCAATTTTTCCGGTTTTTTTCCGGTTATTGGTGTCGAAGGATCAACAACTTCAAAAGACAAATTATCAAACCACATCTGTCCGGTTCCTCTTAAATAGGCACCATACGATATTTTTGATGCATGTGAGGGAACGTCTAAAACAAGTTCATATTTCTTCCAATCACTGGTACCGCCAACGGCACGATTGCGCATGTTGTCAAAAGAGATAAAGTTTTGCGAATTGGCCTGCTCAATTTTAAACCAGAAGCCTGCTCTTCCTTCCACTTCGTTTGTTTTAATGTAACCCGATAGACGAACGCGTTGTCCCATAAATTTATCCGGCTTAAAACTTTGCATCAGCGTTCCGTATCCGTCAATTGTCTTGTCTATGGATTTGATGGTGGCCGCATTTTTTCCGTCCATCCCGGATCCTTTATCGATTCCCATGTCATAACTCTCCGCTTTAGTTCCGGTTTTGTACCAGCCGACAGGAATTTCAAAGGAACCAAACGCTTCAAAAGAAAGCAGTAATCCTATTAGTGCCAATAATGGAAAAATTCTAAGAGTAGTTGTTTTCATTTCATGGAGTTTTAATTAATATTTACATTTTTATAGGTAGCAGGCATACAGTATTAATCATTGTAAATCAGAGACTTATAAAATTACAAAAAAGGTAGGAGTTTACATTGACAAACAGTGGAATATCGGCAACAGGCAAAAGTTTCGGATAATCTGTATAAAAAGATAAAGTGATGTGAATTGGGGAAATTTAGACCAAAGATGTTATTTTAGCATTCTTATTCCAAAATACAATGACACCAACAGAATACATCCTGAAGTTTGTTCCGACAGCTTCCAAAAACATAGAAGCTACCCTTCAATTATTGGCCGAAGACTGCACTATACCCTTTATTGCCCGATACAGAAAAGACAAAACCGGAAACCTCGATGAGGTTCAGATTGAAGCAATAGCCAAGTACAGTAAACAATTTGCCGAAATCGTAAAACGCAAGGATAGCATTTTAAAATCGATTGAAGAACAAAATGCGCTTTCACCGGAGTTGAAGCAGAAAATCGAAAACAGCTTCGACATGCAGGAGCTGGAAGATTTCTATCTGCCTTACAAAAAGAAAAAGAAAACCAAAGCCGATACCGCACGTGAAAACGGATTGGAGCCATTGGCAAAAATCATCATGGCTCAGAACAGCGATGATGTAGAATATATCGCTTCCAAATATCTGAATGATAAAGTAGCCAATGAAGACGAAGCTTTACAAGGCGCGCGCGATATCATTGCCGAATGGATCAATGAAAATATCTTCATCCGTAAAAACCTGCGCAGAATGTTTCAACGCAAAGCGACTATCAGTACAAAAGTGGTAAAAGCGAAGAAAGAGGAGGAAGGCGCCAAAAAATTCGAACAGTATTTCGATTGGAGCGAACCGGTTTCCAAAGCGCCCGCACACCGCTTGTTAGCTATGCTCCGTGCGGAAAATGAAGGTTTCATCAAACTTTCCGTGGAAGTGGAAAAAGAAGAAGCCCTTGGTTTTATCGAAGACAACATTATCAAAAACAATAATGAGACTGCAAGTCAGCTCAAACTGGCCATCAAAGACAGTTACAAACGTTTGCTGGAACCAGCTATTTCGAATGAAACACTTCAGGAAGCCAAAGCCAAAGCCGATGTGAATTCCATTCAGGTTTTCGCGGCTAATTTGAGTCAGCTTTTGTTAGCATCACCGCTGGGAGAAAAGCGAATTCTGGCCATAGATCCGGGATTCAGAACCGGTTGTAAAGTGGTTTGTCTTGATGAGAAAGGTGATTTGCTGTACAATGAAACTATTTTCCCGCATGCACCGCAAAACGAAACGGCAATGGCGATGAAGAAAATCCGTTCGATGGTGAATGCCTATAACATTGAAGCGATTTCTATAGGTAACGGAACGGCATCACGTGAAACCGAATTCTTCATCAAGAAGATTGCGTTCGACAAACCGGTGCAGGTGTTCATCGTTTCCGAAGCGGGTGCCTCGGTGTATTCAGCTTCCAAAATCGCAAGGGAAGAATTTTCGAATTATGATGTTACGGTTCGTGGTGCGGTTTCCATCGGAAGACGTTTGTCGGATCCATTGGCCGAACTGGTAAAAATTGATCCGAAATCTATTGGAGTAGGCCAGTACCAACACGATGTGGATCAGACCAAACTGAAAGAAGAACTGGACAATACCGTAATCCGTTGCGTGAACTCGGTTGGAATCAATATTAATACTGCCAGTAAATCGTTGTTGAGTTATGTGTCGGGAATAGGAGAAAAAATGGCCGAGAACATTGTAGCCTACCGAAGTGAAAACGGACCGTTTGAAGACCGAAAGCAGCTTAAGAAAGTTCCCCGTTTGGGTGAAAAAGCGTTTCAGCAGGCTGCGGCTTTCATCCGAATCAAAGAAGGGAAAAATCCATTAGACAATTCGGCGGTACACCCGGAAGCCTATGTCATTGTGGAAAAAATGGCAAAAGATTTAGGAATTAAAGTTGGTGAACTGATCGCGAACAAAGAAAAAATCGGCCAGATCAAACCGGAAAATTATATTACCAGCGATATTGGAATCCTGGGATTGAAAGATATTCTGAAGGAATTGGAAAAACCGGGATTGGATCCGAGAAAAGCCGCGAAGGTTTTTGAATTCGACCCGAATGTGAAATCAATCAAGGATTTGCGTACCGGAATGGTATTGCCGGGCATCGTGAACAACATTACCAATTTTGGATGTTTTGTGGATGTGGGTATTAAGGAAAGTGGTTTGGTACACATTTCCCAACTTAAGGAAGGCTTTGTTTCCGATGTGAATGAAGTGGTGAAGCTGCACCAGCACGTTCAGGTGAAAGTAACCGAAGTGGATGAAGACCGAAAACGAATTCAACTTTCGATGATATTGTAAAAAAAGAATCCCAAATGCCGTTATGGTATTTGGGATTTTTATTTGATATAGAAAAAACTATTGTTTGTTTTCTTCGTCTTCTTTTTTAGCAGCAGGAGCCTGATCTTCTCCTTTGGATGCTTTTTTAAATTCGTTGATTCCGCTTCCTAAACCTTTCATCAATTCCGGAATTTTTTTACCTCCAAAAAGCAAAACAATCACTACAACGATCAAGATTATTTCGGTTGCTCCTAATTTTCCCATGACTTACTATTTTATTTTGAATATTTTAGTTACTTAATTTCGGACAAAGGTAGCCATAAAATCGATTTTGCAAACACTCAGCCCCTTGTTTTTGAATAAACTACCTGAATTTTAGGTTTTCTTTAACCAAATAGCGAAAAGGGTTACGCAAACTTGGGTTTATCCGAAGCGATATTTTTATATTTGTGAATCAAACCACTATGCATGTCCGGAAAAAGACTGAAACGACAACTAATCCGAAAAAAACTCTTTAGTAAAAACCGTTTGGTCATACTGAACGAAGATACCTTTGCAGAAATTTTTTCGCTTCGGTTAACCCTGATGAATGTCTTTATTGTGGCAACAGTGGGTGCTTTGCTTATCATATTTGTGACTACCTATATCATTGCTTTCACACCCCTTCGCGAATACATACCCGGTTATGCCTCAACGGAACTGAAACGCCAGGCAGTCGAGTTGGCCATAAAATCCGATTCGTTGGAAAAAGCCATGAAGCGAAATAATTTGTATGTAGAGTCGATTAAAAAAGTACTCAACGGCGATTTGGAATATGCCAAACTCAACATCGATTCCATTATCGTTGCCGAAGAGATTGATCCGGAAACCCTGGTGATGGAACCTTCCAAATCCGAGATGGAATTACGGAAGGAAGTCGAATCCAAAAACAAAAAGAACTAATGGACTGGACAGCCAATGTATTGCAGATGCCGTTGTTATGTGGCATTATTTTTATGATAGCCGGATTGGTCATGTATCTCTTTCCGCCCAAAAAAATCAATTCGCTTTACGGGTACAGGACATCGTCTTCCATGAAATCACAACAGACTTGGGATTTTGCGCAGAGATTCTCGGCCATTAAACTCCTTCAGATTGGAGCGGTTTTAGGATTACTGACTTTTCTTCAACCCTTTTTTGGTTTTGAAAAGGAATCCCAAACGATTATCGGAATTGCGCTGACCCTGGCCGCAGTCTTGTCATTATTGATGCTTACAGAACGGGCAATCAAAAATAAATTCCCAAATACTTAAATAAAAATGTCTTTAAAAGCTTTTTTTGCCAAACAGTTCGCGGCAATCATCCATCATAAGACCCAAAAATGGGCCAATAACCCGGTGGCAACGCAGCAGCGTGTTTTCGAGAGTTTAATAGCCGAAGCGAAAAATACTCAGTTTGGAAAGGACCATCATTTTGCGGACATAAAAACAGTTGCTGATTTTGCCCAAAAAGTTCCCGTTCGAGATTATGAAGCGTTGCGCCCTTATGTTGACCGCGCGGTAAAAGGCGAAGATAACATTCTCTGGAAAGGCAAACCGATTTATTTTGCCAAGACATCGGGAACTACTTCGGGTGCCAAATACATTCCACTGACCAAAGAGTCGATGCCATATCATATTGAAGCAGCCCGAAATGCTATTTTGAGCTACATACACGAAACAGGAAAGGCTGATTTTGTCGATAGGAAAATGATTTTCCTTCAGGGAAGCCCGATTCTGGAAGAGAAAAACGGAATCAAACTAGGCCGTCTCTCGGGTATAGTGGCGCATTATGTACCAAAGTATCTTCAGAAAAACCGCATGCCAAGTTGGGAAACCAATTGCATAGAGGATTGGGAAACGAAAGTTGATGCCGTTGTGGAAGAAACGTTCCATGAAAACATGGCGGTTATCTCCGGAATTCCGTCGTGGGTGCAGATGTATTTTGAGAAACTGAAAGCCAAAGCAGATAAACCAGTCGGGGAACTGTTCAAAAATTTCAATCTGTTTATTTATGGCGGAGTGAATTATGAACCGTACCGCGCCAAATTCGAAAGCCTTATCGGACGGAAAGTCGACTCCATCGAATTGTTTCCGGCATCCGAAGGTTTTTTTGCCTATCAGGATTCCCAAAAGGAAAAAGGCATGTTGTTGTTGCTGAACTCCGGAATTTTCTATGAATTCATCAAATCCGAAGAATTTTTTACCGAAAACCCGAAGCGCTACACCATCGGCGAAGTGGAATTGGGTGTTAATTATGTATTGATTTTATCCAGCAACGCCGGACTTTGGGCTTATAACATTGGCGATACCGTTCAGTTCACGAGTTTAAAACCTTACCGCATTATCGTTTCAGGCCGTATCAAGCATTATATTTCCGCTTTTGGCGAACACGTTATCGGAAAAGAAGTGGAAGCGGCACTGCAAGAGGCAATGGAAGGAACCGAAGTACATATAAATGAATTTACCGTAGCACCGCAAGTAAGTCCTACAGATGGCTTGCCATACCACGAATGGTTCATCGAATTTGAAAATGAACCTCATAACTTTGACGAATTCGCCTTACGGATAGATCAGGCCATGAGAAAGCAAAATGTGTATTACGATGACCTGATTGCAGGCCACGTTTTACGCACCCTGGTAATTACGAAAGTTCCTAAGAACGGATTTCAGGAGTATATGAAATCCATCGGCAAATTGGGAGGGCAAAATAAGCTGCCAAGGCTATGTAATGACAGAAAAATCGCCGATGAACTCACAAAAAAATAAAAAACTATATTTGTGGGTTAGAAATAGAAAAAGTTCATGAGAGAATTAAAGAACATTTCGCGCTCTAGGGCGCAAGAGTCGTCGGCAGCTATTGAACGACTGTACATTACCATGCGTCATTTGTTTAACCGGGGTTTTTACAAACCAATGGGGGTTTCGGGCGAGACCTTACGTGAAGCATTATTATCATTACGCCCTGAGATTTATGGTTCTATAGCCGATGAGAAAGTAGAATTAAACGGATTGTTGTATGTTATAGAACGCCTTCCGGTGGGCATTGAAGAGTGCCGCTACATCAACTTGACTTCCGATGAAGGCTATTCGAAATCGCATTTTCAACCTATCGTTCCTCCAAAAAGAAAAAGAAACTGTTATCGCATTGACGATGAACAGATGAATATTGAAATTACAAGAGGACGTTCGGATATCTATGATATTTTAACGCATTTGACCTTCATCTTCATCGAATCCCACAAAATCAAAGACCGTGTGATGATTGATGAAGAAGGACGATTAACCCGAGATTGGGAAAAACTGGAACAGGTTGTTCTTCAGAATAAAAAATTAACCCTAGTAGATAGGGAACAAGCTATTTCTCATGCTTCCAATGTTTTGGGAAGAACCTTCGCCGAGGTAATGGACATCTATGAAGGCTTTGGCACCAAAGAAAAACCAGATCGTTTTTTACACATTATCTACTGGTTAGGGAAACTGGCCATTGAAGAGGTGACAGATAACAACAGACGCACAATTACCTTCAGTCCGATTTTAAGAGAACGACTTGGACATCATATTTACGGCGAAATCTGGGCTAATAACATCAAAGAAGTTTTAGAGAAAAATGATTTATTGGTTAGGCCGATTCACATCATTAGTGCGAACATGCACAGTGTGATGAATTCGATTTTTGCCGAACCGGCCCTGGGAAGCAAATACAATGGAGGCGATGATTTTCAGATTTTTGGAGATTTGAGCAAATCAGGAAATGATGCCTTACGCAAGAAAGTGGAAGAATTTGCGTTACAACACGGAATGATTTCCCTGCCGGATACTTCCGGAACCAATATCGACGTTCAGATTTTTGATACGGCGAAATTCAACCTGAAAAAATCGGCATTCCCAAAGGCAATGTTAGGGAAAGAACAGCCCGTGCTGATTGTGATGGATTACGCTTTTGGCGAGCAGGCTTATGAAACGATTGACGAGTTATTGAAGCCTTATAAAACGGCCAGCGGGAAAATATTCCTGAATGTGGAGTCGGTTTCTATTATGGGTAAAGCCGGAATCCTTCAGGGAGGAAAAGGTGATATCATGATTCCGAATGCCCATGTGAATGAGGGAACAGCAGATAATTATCCTTTTGAAAATGAACTGACGACCGAAATGTTTGAAGGCAACGGCATTCCTGTTTTTGCCGGACCAATGGTTACTGTTTTGGGAACCTCACTCCAGAATAAAGATTTATTGCAGTTTTTCCACGATTCGACTTGGGGAGCCATCGGACTTGAAATGGAAGGGGCTTATTACCAGAAAGCAGTGCAGTCGGCATCCAAAATACGAAAAAGCATCAATCCGAACGTGAAGGTGCGTTATGCATACTATGCTTCGGATAACCCTTTGGAAACAGGGAGCACACTGGCATCAGGAGGATTGGGGACTACAGGAGTAAAGCCCACCTATCTGATTACGATTAAGATATTAGAACAAATTTTTAACATACATTAATTCATTTTTATGAGCAACAGCCCTCAGATCAACCCAAATGATCAGGAAATAGATTTAGGTAAACTTTCAAAAAAGGTAGGAGAAAAGGTTCAGTCGTTTATCGACTGGTTGTTTGACGGAGTTTTATTCATCCGAAGAAACATCGTGATTATCGGAATTCTATTTGTACTTGGTGTCGGATTGGGTATTTACAAGGACAAGAACACTAAAGTATATGATCATGAAGTTATTGTAAAGCCAAATTTCGGAAGTACGGATTACCTGTATTCTAAAATTAAGTTGATATCCTCTAAAATTAATGAAGGCGACACTGTTTTTTTAAAGCAAATCGGAATTGTAAATCCAAAGAAATTTTCCAAAATAAAAATCGAACCTATTACGGATGTCTATCGTTTTATCAACGGAAATGATAAAAATTTTGAAATGTTGAAATTAATGGCGGAAGACGGTGATTTAACGAAGATAGTTGAAGACAATGTAACCAGTAAGAACTATATGTATCATACTATTTCGTTTACAACAAGTGGACTTACTTCGGAGAAAAACACATTAATACCTTTGCTGAACTATCTGAATGATAGCGAATTTTATCAAAAGATGCAAAAAGAACAAGTCAACAATATAACGTTAAAAATCAAGGAAAACGATAGTATCATTTCTCAGATTAACGCGGTAATGAATCAATTTTCAAATGCGGTGAGCAATAATCAGAAAAGTGATAAATTGGTGTATTATAACGAGAATACCCAACTGGATGATGTTCTAAAAACCAAAGAAGAGTTAGTCAAAGAGCAGGGTTATAATCGATTGGAGTTAGTTTCTGCCGACAAAATTATCAAAGAGAGCAGTCATATTTTAAATGTTAGGAATAATAAAGCCACAAAAGGCAAAATGAAATTAATATTACCGGTTTTCTTTATTGGGCTTTTCGCCATGTTAGGAATGTTAAGAGATCTTTATAGAAGGCAATTGGCAAAACGAAATTTAATCTAATGAAGCATATTTTAGTAACGGGCGGAGCAGGCTTTATCGGGTCAAATTTTGTTCCTCATTTTATAGAAAACAATCCGGAGTATCATTTGGTGAATCTCGATTTGTTAACCTATGCAGGGGATTTGGCTAATGTACAGGAAGTAGAGAACCACCCGCGTTACACCTTTGTCAAAGGCGATATTTGCGATCGTTCGTTTATTGAAGATTTGTTCCGAAAATATGATTTCAGGGATGTGATTCATTTTGCGGCTGAAAGCCATGTTGACAATTCAATCTCAGGACCCGAAGCTTTTATTCGTACCAACGTTATCGGGACATTTAATCTTTTGGATGTAGCCCGCAAACACTGGATGATTGCTCCAAATGAATATAAACCGGGTTACGAAAACTGTCGTTTCCATCATGTTTCCACCGATGAGGTTTACGGAACTTTAGGAGAAACAGGACTATTTGAAGAAACTACGCCTTATGCGCCCAATAGTCCGTATTCTGCATCGAAAGCATCGTCAGACATGATTGTGAGGAGCTATTTCCATACCTACGGAATGAATGTGGTAACAACCAATTGCTCCAATAATTACGGTCCGAAACAGCACAATGAAAAACTGATTCCGACAATCATCCGCAAAGCATTGTCGGGAGAAAACATTCCAATCTATGGTGACGGGAAAAACGTTCGCGACTGGTTGTATGTGTTGGATCACTGCAAAGGAATCGAATTAGCCTTCCATAAAGGAAAAGCAGGGGAGACCTATAATATTGGCGGAAGAAACGAACGCAACAACTTGTATATTGCTAACACTATCTGCGAGTTGTTAAACGAGTTGAAGCCAAAACCAGAAGGAAAATATCAAGATCAGATAACTTTCGTGAAAGACCGTCCTGGACACGATCTGCGTTATGCGATTGATGCGACAAAGATTGAAACAGAGCTAGGCTGGAAAGCAGACGAAAATTTTGAAACCGGAATCCGAAAAACAATTGCCTGGTACTTAGAGAGTTTAAATGTTAAAGCATAAGGGCTCTTGTGTGAACAGTCCACAACTTTAATCGTTTGAACTTTAAAATTTTAGACAAAAAATGAAAGGAATAATATTAGCCGGAGGCTCAGGAACGCGTTTGCATCCGTTAACATTAGCGGTAAGCAAGCAGTTGATGCCTATTTATGATAAACCAATGATTTACTACCCGTTATCAACTTTGATGTGGGCAGGAATCCGTGAAATACTTATCATTTCAACACCGCACGATTTACCGTTGTTCAGGCAGTTACTGGGCGACGGAAGTTCTTTAGGCTGCCGGTTTGAATATGCTGTACAGGAGCATCCAAACGGATTGGCCGAAGCGTTTATCATTGGGAAAGAATTTGTAGGCAATGACAAAGTTGCTTTGATCCTCGGCGATAATATTTTCTACGGAACCGGTTTGGCGGAATTGCTTCAGGCAAACAACAATCCGGATGGCGGAATCATTTATGCATATCATGTTCACGACCCGGAACGTTATGGGGTTGTAGATTTTGATAAGGATGGTAAAGTTATTTCCATAGAAGAAAAACCGTTACAGCCTAAATCCAATTATGCTGTTCCCGGGATTTATTTCTACGACAATAATGTCCTGGAAATAGCAGCCAATATAAAACCAAGTCAACGCGGCGAACTCGAAATTACCGATGTAAATAAAGAATATCTCGACAGGGGAAAACTTCAGGTAAGTATTCTCGATCGCGGAACTGCCTGGCTGGATACAGGTACATTTCAGTCGTTAATGCAGGCCGGCCAGTTTGTTGAGGTAATTGAAGAACGCCAAGGATTAAAAATTGGCGCTATCGAAGAAGCGGCCTACAAAATGGGGTTCATCGATTCGGCCCAATTAAAAGCATTGGCAGAACCTTTGCTGAAAAGCGGTTACGGAAAACACTTAATGAGTTTAGTTTCAAATTAATCTCAGAACTAAAAAAATGAACTTCATACCGACACAATTATCAGGCTGTTTTATATTGGAACCAAAAATGATTACCGATTCACGTGGTTATTTCATGGAAAGTTTCAATGAACAAACCTTCCAAAAGGGAATAGGACAACATGTGCATTTTGTACAGGATAACCAGTCTTATTCCACCAAAGGAGTGCTTCGCGGACTGCATTACCAATGTGGCGTACACGCGCAGGCAAAACTGGTACGTGTACTACAGGGTGAAGTTTTGGATGTTGCAGTAGATATCCGTCCGGGGTCTGTGACTTACGGACAGTATGTTGCCGAAGTCTTGTCCGCAGAAAACCAACGTCAAATGTTTGTTCCCAGAGGATTTGCACACGGTTTTGTGGTATTGAGTGAAACGGCTACTTTTTTCTACAAATGCGATAATCTTTACAATAAGGAATCTGAAGGAGGAATTCAATACAACGATCCAGCTTTGGATATTGATTGGGGTTTGCCGGAAAGCGAATTGCTGATTTCCGAAAAAGATATGATTTTACCCACTTTTGAAAATGCAAAAAAAGTATGGTAGTTTTAGTAACAGGAGCCGGCGGTCAGTTAGGACAAGCATTACGGTTCATATCCGGGAATTATCCTGTTATTGATTTTATTTTCTGCTCCTCTTCAGAATTGGACATTACGGATAGTGTCAATTGTGATTTAGTTTTTGAAAAATACCAGCCTAAATTTTGCATTAATACTGCTGCTTATACCGCTGTGGATAAGGCGGAGAGCGAACCTGAAAAAGCACATCTAATTAATGTCGTTGGTGCAAGAAATATAGCGGAAGCCTGTAAAAAAAATAATACTACATTACTTCATATTTCCACCGATTTTGTTTTCGACGGAGAAATAACAACACCTTATTTGGAAAGTGATATTCCCAATCCAACCAGTGTTTATGGGCAGACCAAATTGGATGGCGAGAAAGTAATTCAGGCAGTTTGGGAAAAGCATTTTATTATTCGGACATCGTGGCTGTATTCTCAGTTCGGAAATAATTTTATGAAAACCATGTTGCGATTGGCTTCGGATAGGGATATGCTTTCAATAGTGGATGATCAAATCGGGACACCAACCAATGCTGTCGATTTAGCGGAAGCACTTGTCGGAATGATAACATTTTGTGATGCAGAACCTGTTGGAGGAGTGCAGTGCGGGATTTATAATTTCAGTAATGAAGGACAATGCAGCTGGTTTGATTTTGCCAAAAAAATATTCGAAGTCAATAATATTGCGATTATCCTAAATCCGATTTCAACTTCAAGTTATCCAACAGCTGCCAAAAGGCCGAAGTACAGTGTTTTAGACAAGACAAAGATTAAAAACACATTTGGACTGAACATAAAAAAATGGGAAGAGGCATTACACCCTTTCCCATCTGCTGAGTGATTGTCGGTCATCGTTTGACGACTTTTTTAACGATTGATTTTCCAAGCTCATCCTGTATTTTCATCATGTACAAACCAGACGGTAATTGAGACAGATTGATTTCATTGTTTATAATTTTTCCGTCCTGAATTTTTCTTCCGTCAATCCCATAAATAGTATAATTCAATTCACCCGATTGGGAGATAACATGTATGATGTCAGTGACAGGATTTGGATATAGTGTAAGATTGCTTATTGTATTTTCGTCGGTAGTTAATGTTTCGGCTACCCCCTGAATACTTATATTGTTAAATGTTACCTGTTTATTGGTTTCTGCTGTCATGTTGGGTCCGGTAAAGCGAATACGAAGTTTAAGATTAGGATTTTGATTTACGGTGGCAATATTGGTAAAATCAATTTCTATTTTCTGATACGTATTTGAAATAGGGAAGGATGAGGCAGTCATTCCGGTAGCTATCCAAACGGGGGTTCCCGGGTTGATGGAATAATCTACAGTTATTCCGGTTGCTGCACCTTCATCCAAAACCGCAAAAGCCAGTTTAATATTTTTGTATCCCACGGTTGAAATATGAAATTGCATTGCATTTTCTGAACTACCACTTTTGAAAGGCTGTTTTATTTGGATTCCCCTCATGTCTGAATCTTCAAAAGTTTTATTCTGGTTAACAGCCGGAATATAATTCAAAGTCGTAGGACTGTTTCGTCGTTCCATTGAAGCTTTTCGGTAGTTTGGATTTCCACTAGTGAATGGATATCCTGAAAGACAGGATTCATAATGTAAATTACCTTCCGAAGATACTTCATAAGTAGATGCAATATCGGTTAACGGAGTGTCGTTTTCAAGGTTAGTATCCATCATCCAGAAATAGATGACCTTAGAGATATCTGGATTACCGGATGGCACAAAGTGTGCCGTTACCTCGAAATCCGCTGTTGGCGTAATGGTTATTTCTTCGCTCGTACTGTTAGAAGCACCACTCCAATGACTAAACACATAACCAGTGTTGGCCACGGCTTTCATCTTAACCGGAATATTGTGAAAATATACTCCGGTCCACGGATACGGATTTGCAGTTATTCCAGGTGTGCCGTTTTTGATGTTAATGGTGTTCATTTTAATATAGCCATGGGTTGCACCTGAAACCTTTAGCGTTACATTGATGTTGCTGCTAATGTTAAATTTCTGGCGGATGTGCTGACGTTGGTAAGCCGGACGTTGTGTTGCGAATGTTCTTTCGCGGCCCATCTGGTACTGCCACTCGGCTTCATCTTCAGGGCCTTTCCATCGGAAATACTGATCGTCCATTTCCGGAGCGATAACCGCAGCCATTTCGTCCATCTTTGCGAGAACTCTGCTGGTCAGGAAGTTCGTATTCATTAAATCGGCAAAACGATTGATGAAATCGATTTTAAAAGAATTGTTCGTTAAAAGTTTGCGGAGTATAAGTGTCGACCAAAGAGCGTGAATATCTGGATCAGTCGTGGTGGTTTCGTCTAAGGTATCGAAATCGACACCGCCAAAGGTACTGGTTACATCGTGAAAGGCCCAACGCCAGCGGCCATCATGAGGGTACGGCGCATTTGGATTGAGCGTTGTTTTTTTTCTCCAAAAAACCACATTGTTCGTTACCCAATCGGTATTATTTAAAAAGATATTACTGATGTGATAATCCATGTAATTTTCAATATCCATCCGGGTTTTAATATAGGTGTAATGTTCGCTTAACGACAAATCCCTGGTCTCAATTTCGTGGATAAAGGAATTGTAATCTACACGGTCCCCTTCATCAACTGAACCATGATCATGCAGTAAATCAACCGCATCCATACCATATACCAATCTAAAATAGTTATCGTCATAACGTTCCCTTAGGGCTAAGATTCCCCAGTATTCGCCATTAATGATAGTGACTACCTGTTGATGCGCTTCGGTTTCCATGCGAAGATCTTTCACCAGTTCATTGCATAAACAGTCCCTAAACATGGTGTTATTCCAGTCGCCTCCCTGATTTTTAATCAGTACGCGTTCGTAACCCGTATACGGTTCGTCAGAAAACAGCGGATATTCCAATTTATCCTTGCCATAAGAAGATCTTGCATACACACGTAGGGATTTGTTTGGATAAATCCGCGAATGATCACCATGGATGCGCAAGCCCACTTTTTGGTTGATTTCTTCAACGCCGTCTACAAAATAATTCAGGTTGGCTATTCGTTCGGTAGCTTCACCATGCAAGCCCCAATTGGCAAAATCATTATCTGCTTCGTCGTCTGGATGATCCACACGCCAATCGTCAAATATTTTTCCTGCAACAGAAATACCATCATTATAACCATAAAAACCATTTTCATCAAAGCTCACTGAAACCACCGGAATGGTAAACCGGTTGGCTCCTTCAGGAGAAATGAAATAATTTTTGGTTATGGTTTCGCTTGGAAGCGCCCCCGGTTTTATGACTTTTGCTCTTACCACCGTAGCTTTAAATATTGGGCCGCTTGGAAAATAGTCGGGTTCATAATCCCAAGTGGTCGATATATTACAGAGTTTGTTGGGTTGTGATGTGCGGTCGGCAATTGGAATCGGACCGGTATAGGTCAGTGTACGGAAAGTGTTTTGAAAAAACTGATTTACCGGAAGCTGTCCGGGATCTTCAGGATATTGTCTTTTGTAATTGTAAGTGGTTCCGCCCAGGTTATTTTGATTAGGTTCTGATCCGTCCAGGGTGTATAGAATTGTTGCTCCCGGACTGTTGGAACTAATAGTAAGATCAAATCCCGAAGTTCTGAATTCGGAATCTTTCGAAAATACGGGAGGGCTTAATGCTTCAGAAATTCCGGAAGTTGTGTTGGCTGCATTTGGGGTAGGTGTTGTGAAGTAAACATAGGGGCCGCTTCCGTTTGGAAATTTTCCATATGAAACATCCATTTGTTGTATAGCAGGAGACACTGTGGCAACATTTCCTCCAGAGGGATTGGTCAGTATAACAGTATCGCCGGCACTTAATTTAAAGTTGGTGTGGAGAGGAGCTCCAGCTACTGCCTTATTTTTATCGGAGCACCATACCAACAGGTATTGTCCCGGATTCAGGGTCACACTCGGGAAAGTCCATTTGAACAGTCGTGTGCTCTCATCAGACATGCCATGGCCTAACAGATTAACGGGGTTTGATCCGGCGTTATACAATTCAATCCAGTCTTCGTGGTCACCGTCTGCATCGGTTATGGATGAGATGTTTGACGTCAGTATTTCATTAATGACTATATTTTGAGAAAATAGCGAATCGTAGCTCAGAACAACCAATGCGGTTAGTATCCAAAATGTAATTTTTTTCATAGGTAAATAATTTACATAAAGTTAAGAAATAACCTAAGTATCAATTAATTATACTCGATGCAGTGCTCTTAAAAACGATAAATTACACCCTGTTTTTGAGTGATTTTATAGCCTAAAAAGGAGGTGCTTCTCAGACCTCCTTTGCGTTGCTTTGATAAGTAATCCTGATTACCGTTTAAGTATTTTTTTTGTTTCTAATTTTCCGTCTCCTTCCAGTTGCAATAGGTATAAACCTGCTGTTAAATGGCTCAGATTAATTTCATTATTTTCGAGTGGACCTTTCTGAATCAGTTTTCCGTCGATTCCAAAAAGCTGATAGTTTAGACTGTTTAATCTATGGACGATGTGAACTACATCGGTAGCAGGGTTTGGATACACAACGAAATCGGGAATTGAATTTTCATCATTCGTTAATGTCTGAGCCACACCTTCCAGACTGATGTTGTTGAACGTGACTTCTTTTCCTGTGTCTTCTGTCATGCTAGGTCCGGTAAAACGCAGGCGAATTTTAAAATTAGGATTATTGTTTACTGTAGGGATCAGTTTGAAATCGGATTCGATGCGTTGGTAGGATGCTGTGATCGGAAAGGTTGAAGGCGTCAGTCCGGTTGTTGTCCATACAGGAGTACCCGCATTTGTAGCATACTCCAGCGTGATTCCGGTAGCGGCACCTTCATCTACAACCGCAAAGGCGAACTTAATGTCTTTATACCCTGCAGTGGACAGATTAAATGTCATGGTGTTTTGCAATCCTCCGCTTTGAAAAGGTTGTTTTATCTGAAGTCCCCGCATATTGGAATTGGCATATGCAGTATTTTGGTTCACTTCCGGGTAATAGTTTAGCGGTGTTGGGTTGTTGCGTCGTTCCATCGATGCTTTGTGAAAATTTGGACTTGTACTGCTAAATGGATAGCCGACTAAGCAAGATTGGTACTGGATGGAGGCGTCTGCAGGAACGTGAAAAGTCGATGCAAGGGTGGTCAACGGCGTGTCGTTAGGTATGTCTGTATCCATTACCCAGTAGTACAATATTTTAGGGGTAGCAGTATTGGTATCAGGAATAAAATGAGCCGTCAGTGAAACATTCGCTGTCGGTGTAATAGTTATTTCAGCTGTTGTGCTGTTGGATGCACCGCTCCAATGGCTAAACACATATCCCGGCATTGGGGTTGCTTTTAATTTTATTGGGATATTGTTAAAGTAAATACCCGTCCAAGGATATGGATCGTCCGGTACTCCCGGAGTGGACGGAAGTATATCAATAGTATTTATTTTGATATAACCTTGTTCCGCCCCGTCTACATCTAAGGCTACATTGACATCGCTGCTGATGCCGAATTTTTGACGGATGTGCTGTCTTTGATTGGCAGGACGGGTGTCGGCAAAATTGTGTATTTTGGCAATAACATCAAGCCAAGTGGTATATTTTACGGCTTTCCATCGGCCATAATGGTCCTGCCATTCCGGCTCGATTTTGTTTTTCATAGCATTGGAAACCGCTATGACCCTACTTGGAAGAAAATAGGTATTCATCAAATCGGCAAATCGGTTGATGAAGTCATTTTTGAAAGTGGGATTAACCAACAAATTTCGCAACACTAAAGTGGAAAATGGAAAATTAGGGTATGTGGTGCTGTTAGGTGCAGTAGCCTGAGCTAAATTATCGTGAAGGCTGTTGCCTTTTGCAAAACCAAATGAGTCATCATTGTCTCTCAAGGCAGCCCGCCATCGGCCGTCCAACCCGTATAATGCATTAGGGTTGTAGCTCGTTCTTTTTCTCCAATAGGTTATGTTCCAGCTCGGCCAGTCATTATTGTCATAGTAAATGTTTGCAATATAATAGTCTCTCATATTGTCGACGTCCATCATTGTTTTTATGGTCTCATAATTTTCCGGTATTGCCAGGCTGTTGTCGGTTAAGAAGTTGGTCATAGCATCATAGTGAACCCTGTCTCCTTCTACTGGTCTCATATCGTCTTCGAGTAAATCCAATTCTGGTTCGTCGATTCCGCATAGATTTTTGAAGTAATATTTATCGATACGCTCTCTAAGGTTTAAAATCCCCCAGTATTCTCCGTTAACGAAGGCAATCATAGGTCGATATGCCATACTTTCTATACCGGTTCCCTTCATCAATTCATCGGCAAGCGCATCCCTGTACATGGCACTGACAAAATCACTGCCCCCGTTTCGTAAAATCAGCCGGTTAAAAACAGTTTGCTCTTTATCGTCAAAAAACCTGTAATTCATGGTTTTCTTCCCATAATCGTTATCTGCTATCAATCGAAACGATTTGCTTTGGTGAGCTCGTGAATTGCCGCCGTTAATTCGGACACCGATATCTTGATTAAAAAATTCGGTCCCGTTTTTAAAGAAACTTATATGGGCGGACCGCTCTGAAGGGTCATCCTCAATTGAGTAATTGCCCACACTGTTCCAGCTAAAGGCATCCACTGTTTGATTATTGGCTCGCCAATTGTCAAAGGCTGCTCCTGCCACAAAAATGCCGTTGTTATAATCAAAAAGTTTGCTCTCTGTTATACTTAAAGACGCTACCGGCAATGAAAATTCACTGGCTCCGTTAGGAGTGATAAAATAGGTTGTGGTAGCTGTTTTGCTGGGGAGGAAACCGCTTTTGATGGCCTTAGCCCTTACAACAGTCCCTTTGAAAATAGGAGTCGTAGGGATATAAAAAGGAACATTATGAAAGGTGGATGACATCTTGGCCAGGTCGTTGGGTTGCGGTGAGCGGTCAGCTATTGGTATAGCGCCGGAGTAAGTGTAGGACCGATAACTGTTCTGCGACAAAGTACCATCCTGATCCGATGCCAGCTGTACATACTTGTTTTTATAGGAATAATTAGTGCCTCCAAGGTTGTTGGGATCAGGATCGGATCCGTCCAAGGTGTAGATAATGGTGGCCCCCGCCGTTGAGCTGCTAATTGTCAGGTTAAATCCTGCGATGCGAAATCCGCCGTCCTCTGAAAATTCGGGAGGGTCCAAAATGCCGGAATAAGCTGTAGACGAATTAGGTTGTTTTGGCGTGGGTACACCGAAATAGTAATAACTGCCGGTTCCGTTTGGGAATTTCCCATAGGAAACGTTTTCTGGCAGTGCTATGGCCTGAAAAGTAGACAGATTTAAGGTAGACTGATTGGTAAGATACAGCGTTTCACCAAGGTCGGCGTCAATTTTAAAATTGGTGTGCAATTGACCTGGCACGATTCTCCTGTTTTTATCGGAGCACCATACCAACAGGTACTGACCCGCATTTAAGGTCACCGAGGGGAATGACCATTTGTGCAACAGAGTTGCATCGTCGGAAAGGCCATAACCGTTTAGATTTACAGCCGTGGTGCCGTAATTATATATTTCTACCCAATCTTCGTAATCTCCGTCTTCATCCTGATTAACAGAGGTATTGGAGGAGAGTATTTCGTTTATGGTAATGCTTTGCGCAAATAACAGATCGGAGCTTAGAACAACCAATGAGGTTAGTATCCAAAATGTAGCTTTTTTCATAAGCACTAATTTTATTAAAGTTAATTAATAACCTTTATATCAGTAAATTATATCCGATACTATGCTGTTAAAAACGATAAATTGCACCTTTTCACAAAAGCTGATGCAAAGCACAAAGCACAGCATAAAAAGGAGATGTTTTTTATACGCCTCCTTTTGAATTGGTGACTATCCGAATTATTTTTTGAGAATTTTTTTGGTTTCCGATTTCCCGTCTCCTTCCAATTGCAATAAGTATAAGCCGGATGATAAATGAGCCAGATTTATTTGACCACCTTCGATTGGTCCATTCTGAATCAGTTTTCCGTCAATTCCGAAAAGTCTGTAGTCAAGATGGTTTAATCTGTGAATGATGTGAACCACATCCGTGATAGGGTTCGGATACACAACGAAATCGGGAATAGAATTTTCCTCGGTGGTTAATGTTTGTGATACTCCTTCTACACTGATATTGTTGAGGGTAATATTCTTGTCGGTATCTACGGTCATATTGGGACCGGTGAAACGAAGACGTATTTTGAAATTCGGATTGTTATTAACCGTCGGTATCGTTTTTAAATCCGATACAATCCGTTGATAGTTTGCCGAAATCGGAAAGGCAGATGTGGTCATCCCTGCGGTTGTCCATACCGGAGTGCCAGCGTTTGTCGCATATTCCAATGTGATTCCAGTGGCAGCTCCTTCGTCTATAACTGCAAAGGCAAACTTAATGTCTTTATAACCTGCCGTAGAAATATTAAAAATCATAGTATTCTGTAATGCGCCACTTTGAAAAGGCTGTCTTATTTGCAGCCCTCTCATATTGGAAAAGGCATATGGTGTGTTTTCGTTAACTTCCGCGAAATAATTCAGCGATGTTGGGTTATTTCGTCGTTCCATGGATGCTTTTCGCCAATTGGGGCTCGAGTTGGTAAAAGGATATCCGGATAACGAGGATTGGTATTGGATATTACCTTTACCAGTTGGTCCATACGGAAATGTAGAGGCCAACGAAGTTAATGGTGTATCGTTCGGAATATCGGTATCCATTGCCCAGAAGTAAATGATTTTCGGGACAGCATTATTTGTGGAAGGTATGAAATTAGCCGTCAGTGCAATATTAGCTGTTGGCGTTACGGTTATTTCGGCAGTCGTACTGCTATTGGCTCCGCTCCAATGGCTAAATGCATAGCCAGGCATCGGAATCGCTTTTACCT
Organism: Flavobacterium enshiense DK69; assembly: GCF_000498495.1. Classification (GTDB taxonomy): domain Bacteria; phylum Bacteroidota; class Bacteroidia; order Flavobacteriales; family Flavobacteriaceae; genus Flavobacterium; species Flavobacterium enshiense. Next base: position 37,168 of record NZ_AVCS01000006.1, read on the forward strand.
TGACAGGGATGTTGTGAAAATAGATCCCGGTCCATGGATACGTATTGGCTGGTACTCCAGGAGTAGACGGAAGAATGTTTATCGTATTCAATTTCACATATCCGTGAGCCGGATTGGATACATCAAGTCTGATATTGATATCGCTGTTTATTCCGAATTTTTGTCGGATATGTTGTCTTTGAAAGGCAGGACGCTCGTTGCCGAATTCATTCATATTAGTGATGCTTTCTTCCCACCATCCGTAAGAGGCAGATTTCCAACGGTCCAGATGTTCCTGCATTTCAGGTTGGATCCTGTTTTTCATCGTTGCTGAAATTGCTGTGAAACGACTCGGAAGAAAATAGGTGTTCATCAAATCGGCAAAACGGTTGATGAAGTCATTTTTAAAAGTGGAATTAGCCAAGAGGCTTCTCAGCACCAAAGTGGATTCCGGCGGATTGCCAGGACTGCTACTGTTGGGATCTGTAGCCACTGCAAGATTATTGTGGTTATTGGTGCCCGTTGTGGAGCCAAAGCAATCGTCATTGTCTTTCATGGCCGCACGCCATCGGCCGTCCAATCCATATAAGGCATCTGGCGTGTAAGTGGTTTTTTTTCTCCAGAACACGGTATTATAACGCGGCCAGTCGGTATTGTCAAAATAAATGTTCGCGATGTAATAATCCCTCATGTTGTCAACATCTATCTGCGTTTTTATGTACTCGAAATTGGTAGCTATTGCAAGGCTGTTGCTGTTTAGAAAGTTATATACATTAGTATTGTAGTGGCTTCCAACAGAGCCTTTTTGGTCGTTTTCCATGAAATCTAAGTCCACTTCCTCTATTCCGCATACGTTTTTGAAATAATATTCGTCAAATCGTTCCCTTAGGTTTAAAATACCCCAGTATTCTCCATTAATAAAGGTAATTGTGGGTTGATAGGCCATGGTTTCCATACCGGTTCCTTTCATCAGCTCATCGGCAAATGCGTCACGGAACATGGTATCGAAGAAATCACCTCCGGCATTTCTTAAAATCAGGCGGTTAAAGGTGGTTAGGCTTTCATCGTCAAAAAACCTATAATTCATACTGGCTTTACCATAACTGTCTCTTGCCAGTAATCGCAATGATTTGCTTTGCCATCCTCGCGAATAACCTCCGTGCGTGCGTATTCCGATGTCCTGGTTGAAAACTTCGGCGCCATTTTTAATGTAACTCATGTTTCCGGTTCGCTCCCAGGCATCACCTTCGAGCCTGAAATTAGCATCATAATTATAGGGGTCGGCATTTACGTTTGGGTTGGCATCACGCCACATGTCGAACATCATCCCTGCCACATAAATACCGGTGGAATAATCAAAAAGTTTGTTTTCGGTTAAACTCAAAGAGACTACCGGCAATGAAAATGTGTTGGCAGGAGCTATGAAATAGGTCTTTGAAGTGGTTTTACTCGGTACATAACCGCTTTTTATGGCTTTAGCCCTTACCACAGTTCCTTTAAAAATAGGACCGGCGGGAATATAAGTGGGATTGTGATGATGTGTGGAAGACATCTTGGCCAGGTCGTTGGGTTGCGATGAGCGGTTAACTATCTGTAAAGCACCGGAATAAGTGAAGGAGCGATAGCTGTTTGACAGTAAAGGGCCATCTGAATCCGACCGTAATTCCTGATAACTGTTTTTATATGAATATGTTTTGCCTCCCAAGTTGTTGGGATCGGGATCGGAACCATCCAAAGTGTAAATAATGGTTGTCCCGGGGACAGTATTTGTGATGGCCAGATTTATATTAGACGGGTAAAAACCTCCCGCCTTGTCAAACATCAGCTCTGGTAAAATTCCGGAGTAGGCCGTTGTTGAATTAGGCTGTCCGGGAGTGGGTGTGCTGAAATAAAAATAACTTCCTGTCCCGTTGGGAGACTTCCCGTAGGAGATATTATCTGGCAGTGACACGGTGGGGAAGGTAGAAAGTGTTGTGGTAGACTGATTGGTGAGATACAACGTTTCGCCATCGGCACCAATTTTAAAATTGGTATGCAGTGCATTTGCGGGATTAGTTTTGTTTTTATCGGAACACCATACCAACAGGTATTGCCCTGGATTTAGGGTAACGGCAGGAAAAGACCATTTGTGTCGTAAGGCTGCATCGTCAGAAAGTCCATACCCGTTTAGATTCACAGCCGTGGATCCATAATTATATATTTCTACCCAATCTTCATAATTTCCGTCTTCATCCTGATTTATTGAGGTGTTGGAAGCTAGTACTTCGTTTATGGTCACGCTTTGTGAAAAAGCTATGTTGGTGAAAAGCAAAAGAGCAAAGAGCCGTGTAAATATCGATTTCATAACACAACAAGTTGAATGTTAAACACATAAAATTATTTAATAAAAATAGGATGTGTTCATTTTGTCGGTTAATGGGTGATATTTACGATGAAAGGGTTAGAGTAGGGGTTATTGTAAGAAAGGATTCGTTTAATGTCTGATTCTTTTCTTAGAAGAGAACTTTTTAAAGTTTTAAGGTACGAACTTCCTTTGATTTAATATGCTTAAAATTAAACTTTTAGAATCAATGTTAATTTTAAATCTTGTTGAAGTATGGGAAATTACCTGGTGGTAGGAGTATTGCGTTTTTTACCTTAAAGAGAAAAATCCTTTTGGGTTGAGGCAAAACTAATATCTGTGTCGGCTTAATCTACACCTGATTAAAGTCTGGCGTATTGTCTTTTGTTTTGAAAAAAGTATAGAAAATCAAACAAAAAAAGAATAAACCATACTGTCTGTAGAAAAAGTCTTCTGTAAGGTTCAAAATAAATATGTTTGCCATTGAAACGGAAAGGATAAAGCAATTTATATGCAAAACATATCTAATGACCCGGTAAACGAAATAAAGAAAAAATACAAAACCAATTATACCGCTTGAAATCAAAATATATAAAAAGTAGTTGTGGGTCAAGTAGTTCTTTCCAACATAAAAGTCAGTTTCATAATTTCTTGAAAAACATTCTTCTAGAGCAGGGCCCAAATGTGAAAAGCCAAGCCCTTCAATATAGTTTTCCTTTACCAGTTCCATGGAACAGCCTACAATGGCCACACGTATGTTCGTAGAATCATAAGCAAGGCCGGATGGAGGCCTGTTATAGCTTTCTATGATTTCCGTAAATCGCCCTTTAATTCCCGGGACAACTATAATCATCGTGGAAATCAAAGCAGTAAAGCCTGCAAACAAGGCGATTTTTTGTTTTAAATTTAATGATGTGCGGAACAAAAGTGTAGCGCTGATCAAAATGAAAAGCAAAAGGATATTTATTTTAACCAATAACATTAGGGTAATGGCTATAAAAACCAGGATATATAATATTTCGAAGTATTTTTTCCTTTTAAGGATATTATCCAGTGAAAAGGCACAACAAAGAAAGACAAAAGAGGTAAAATAGGTAGGGTGGATTTTAAAAAACGGAGTCTCATTATATACAAAATCCCTGAATTTGGGGATGTTGTATGTATACCGGAAGAAATCTTCAAAATCGTAGTAATAAAGGAATAAAATTATATAGGCTATCGATATGAGTGCACAAACATTTTTTAGGATGTTTAAATAGAAGTTTAATTTTTCTTTAGTAAAAGCCTTTTGTGGAAGTAAGGAGAAAATAATTGGGAACAGCAGAAAAAAAAGGGCATTCTTCGCTGGGCCTAAATCATTTGCTGAGGAAAAATCGAGAATACACCGAATCAGGATAATCCAAAAAGGGATACTTAAATATATGGCATCTTTTAAAATCAGGGAGTGTTTCTTTGTTAAAAGAACATAAATAAGCGCGGCAACGCTCAACAAAATAAAAAAAAACGTAGAGAGGCTTTCCTTGAAAAGCGGAAATGCAAACAATAACGGCACTAAAACAAGCAGAACCTTCTCGAGATTATTTTTGGCTAATACGCTCATTTATTTCAGAGGTAATTTTTGTTAGGATGGTATTTTCAGAAAAAGTTTCCAATACAAAATTCCTGGCATTGATTCCAGTCTTTGTTGCAAGGTCACTGTTGTTTTTCAAGGTTATTAATTGATTGTAAATAAATTCAGCATCATTATTATAGAAAAACATTCCTCCATCAGATTTTTTCAATATGGCCGCTACTTCTGAATTTTGGTTTCCTGTGATTAGTGAAGGCCGTGCACTCGCCATCATACCCAACAGTTTTGAAGGCATAACCGTGTCTACCACGTCCGTTTTCTGGAACAGGAAATGTACATTGGCAGAACATAATAAATCGGATAATTCATCATAGTTAACCAATGGTAAAAACTTGATAAATGAATAATGTTGGACTTTCGATTTTAAGGTTTCAAGGTAGCTGCCATCACCTACGATTACAATCTCGATATCGGGATCTGTCACCATACTGCAAAATCTTTCGAAAAACTCCCAGTCTTGTTTTTCTCCCACATTACCGGAATACAAAAGTGTGAACTTCGAAGGGTCTATATAACTATGCTGATTGTGATGTGAAGGATTTATGTTCCCGGCTGAAACCCAATTAGGAAAGTATACAATATCTTTTGCATTCGATTTTTCACTGATTTTTGACAGCATATTGTTGCTGATACTGCTTATGGTGTCTGCACGATTCAACAAGAAAGATTCTAAGGAAAAGATGATTTTCTTTAATGGCTTTGTAAGAATATTGTTTTTCAGAATCCCCGTTTCCAATGCCAGGTCAAATTCAAAATCCTGAATGTGTACCCATAATTTTGATTTTAGTCTTCTTGCTAAAAGAAAAGCAGGAAAAATAGAGAATGTGAACGGAACTATGCAAAATACGATGTCTGAAGATTGTATTTTACGGGAATTAACAAGATTGCCGTAAAATAGGCTCAACATTAAACGTATGCGCCCTAAGAAAGTAATTTTTTCCGGAACAAATTGTTTATATCTGAAAATGGTACAACCGTCTATTTGCTCAATATAGAACTTGGATTTGTCTTTGTATGTTTCGCTTATTTTCCACTGAGGGTAATAAGGGAATCCGGTAATGATATTTACCTGAAAGCCTTTACTTACAAGATGTTTTGCAAATTGAGTGGTATAAAGGCCTATGGCAGTATCCTCCGGATAATAATTGGCTGTGAAAATGGTAGCTGTAAAACTCTTCATAGAAGAAGGAAAAATGATGGCAAAAGTATTGTTTTTTATATGTTTTGTTGGTGTAAAAGGCAAAAAAAATTTCGATTTGTTAGTTTTTGTTATACATTTGCGACACTAAAAAAAATAAAAATGAAAAGAATATTCGCATTATTTATTGTAATTGCCTCTCTTGTTTCTTGCGGACGTGATAAAGAAGCTGCTAATGGAGAAGCAAATACAGAAGCAGCAGTTGAAAAAGATCAATATTCACTTGCGCTTGAAGCAATTTATGAAAAAGACGATGTGTTAAAAGTTGTTTATAAACTCGATGGGTATTGGAAAGAAGATGGGCCGATTGAATTCAAAGTTAAAGGAAGCCCGGTTGCTCAGAAATTAGACATCAAATTACCTGAAGGCGTTGTAATGCAAAACGCAAAAATTTTCTTAAGTTCAAACAAAGACCAAAAATCGTTAAAGATTATATCTTTAAACGTTGTTAACAAAGGAGTTTTCTGTTTACAGGACGGAAGTACTTATGGAGACTATTTCGATGCTAATGACGGTTTGGTATGGAACGAAAAGGAAGCTAAATTAATCCTTAGTCATGATAAAACATTCCCTCCTGGAATTGGCGGTAATGCTAAATTGGAAGGATTATTGCCTTTGAATTAAAAGATAAAGATTTTGAATATAAAAAAGCCGCTTATTATTAAGCGGCTTTTTCTATTAAAGACTGTCATATAATTGCTCCCATAGGATCCCTTTCTGTTCCCAGCTATAGTTTTGTAATACATAATCTGCCATTTGCTTACCTCTTTCTAACCGTTCGGTTATATCCCAACTTACCGCTTGGTTTAAAGCAGTTATCAATTCTTCTACATCAGGTTTTATCATGATGCCGCCATTGGTGTTCCATTCGGGATTTATGCCGGTATTAAATGTTGTGATAACTGGGGCTTTGCATGCAGCTGCTTCCAAATTAACCATACCAATTACTTCGGAGTAGGAAGGCGCAACAAATGCTTTAGCATTTTTAAATAACTCATATTTTTCTTTTCCGGTTACAAATTCTTTAAATACGAGCCTTTTATCAATTCCTATTTTTTTAGCATACTCCTGCATTTCCGTTTTGTATTCACTTGGAGGGCCGATAAGAATTAACTTAATTTTTTTGTTGTCGATCTTATTAAAAGCATCCAATAATAATTTTATTCCTTTAACAACATGGAAACGACCGAGAAAAAGAAGGTATTCGTCTTCAGGATTATACTCAGTTAAATGTGGAATTTTATTAAAATGAAACAGATTGGGAATTTCAACGATATTCTTATTGCCATTTGACAGTTTGTAAAGAATATCTCTTTCAGTTTTAGTAATTGCGTGGAGAACCGTGGCGTTTTTTAATATCTTATCTAAAATAAATTTATGATAAAGACTTTTTTTCAACCATCCTTGTTTAAAGAGATAATCTTGAAGCATACCATGGCTGCTAACCACATATGGTGAATTTTTAGTAAGAGCGGTTTTTGAAGCTTTATATTGCGGATACATCCATACGCCGTGAAGATGCAGTATGGATTCTTTGTCAATATTCTCAATATAGGTAGAATATACTTTGGAATAGTTCCAGGTTTTGGGAAAATCAAGGTCAAATTCTAAGTACTTGTCGTGTTTTTCCTTGCCAAATGTTAAAATGTTTGAGTCAAAATGAGAATCGTCATTCAGATAATTGTCTAAGTCAGTAATTACGGTCCGTAATCCACCACTTTCAAATTTTATGCTTTCGACTATATGAAAGATTTTTTTATCCATTTTATGAAATTATGCTTTTGGGGCAATATTGAAATTTAGTTAGATACTTCTTTGGTTCGGAAATAATCGTAATAAAGGAACCAAACAAAGAAAAATAATTCCGGGGGAAAATAATGTCCATCCCTGAAAAGTTTCAGTAAAAAATAAATGAAAATTCCCTGGGACAAATAATGAGTTGATTTAAAGACCAGCCATGCTTTAGACATAAAGAATAACACCAAAGCCAAGCCCAAGATACCCATTTCCGACATAATACGAACAAACAAGGAGTTGGCATCAGAAGAGTTAATGGTGTGTTTGTCCTGGGCCCTTAAATACTGCGGAGCACGCATTTCTTTTAGATATACTTTTTCGTGCATATATACGTGGCTTCCAATGCCACTTCCAAAGGGATGATCGGTAATGTTTTCTTTGGCTATAAAAATGTTGCTCAAAATCGCATAAGAACTAAGGTTCGGGTATTGGGGAAATTTGCCGGTATTGATAGAATTCAACGATTCGTAAGTATCATCCACACGTATTTTAAAGAAGGGATAATTTGTATAAGTATAGTAGAATGCCCCTATAATTACGGGAATCATTGCTGTAAAAACAAGGACTCTTTTTATATTAAGGTTCGGAACGACAAACATTAAAGCGCAACCTATATAACCTAAGGAGGAATTAGAAAGCACTAATGAACCAAAGATTATGGCAAATTCAACATATTTTTTTTGTTTAAAATAGTAGAAACAGGCAGGGATTACGACAATGGCATAATGTGCCGGTTCTTTAAAAATACTCTGCAGTCTACCGTCGTTGAGATTGATGTTCAAGAAGTAAAAAACATATCCGATTACAGCGGCATAGAGTGAGAGTTTAGTGTAGACCCTAATAATGTCGTTTTTATCATAAAGCGGGATAAAATTATAATAGTAAATACCGATTATACTGATCCCGATTATTTGGGCTAACATAAAATTTGGAGGAATACCAATAACAGAATTGGCAATGATGCCATGAACGAACAATCCGCCAATTAATAGTAGGAAAAAGTTGTTTAGCCTGATTTTCTGAGTTTGCGCCAGTATGAAATAATTTATGATAATTATAAGGTACAACAACTTCCAATCAATAATAAAATTGAAGAAGAAAGCTTCCGTGAAAATGGCGAAAACCGATGAGTATAAAAGATATTTTTTGACTGAAAACTTCACGTTTTATTTATAGATCCAAATATATGAGTTATTTGGGGTTTGATTTATGTAATTTTTTCCATCATGCTCAATAAATTCTTTGTTTTGGGAATTTGATATAATGCAGGAAATGTTTGTTTCGTCCTGAGGAATTTTACCCGAGATGTTGCCTAGTTTGAGAGCGACAAATTGGACTCTGTCATAGTAATAATCACGAAGTAACGGATATTCAAAATCTGTCAAAATCAATCCTACTTTTCGGGGATTAATATCATAAAGTTTCTCAACAACTATAGTGTATTCCTTTCGAAGTTGTAACTGATTTGCAAAATATTTTTTGAATCGGGAATCAGTAAGGCATATTTCTTTTGTAAACTCAGGATTAGTAATGATTGGTCTTGTATTATTATAAAGGAAATAAAATCCGAAACTATAACATAAAATTGGGATGGTAAGGACAATCAAATAATAATAAAACTTCGATTTATATGCGGTTAGTGTAATAAGAATCACCGATGCAATAAAAATTGGGATATGCAATCGGGTATGCCAGGGTTGCCATTTCAAAAAGCCTGAAAAAAGAACAATTTGAGTAATTATTACAAACAAAAGCATCAGAATGATTGAGTTGTTTTTTGGTTTTCGGATTGCGATAATAAACAAAACGAATATTGAAGAAGTTATTAAAATAAAATGTATCAGGTTTGGAACAAGATCTTCATTGGTCATGTTTTTTTTAGCGCCTTCATATTTTAAGCCGAAATAATTGGTGTCAGGGTTGTCAATAGGCACATTTATTTCACGGTGGATTTTTTTTATTAATGAATCTGAAGCGATTTCTACGGGATATCCCAAATGCAATCCAGCGTTTTTTAATAAGTTAGACGCCAACAGTTTTCCGTTCATTTTTTGATTGGAAAGAGCATTAGCTTCACTTTTATCAATATTCAGTATGTTACCATCAACCGAATAGTTCCGAGTGTAATGTCCTATATTTAAGGTAACAGTAATCAGGATAAGTACGATTCCGTAATAAAATGGTTGTATACTTTTGTTTTTAATAATATCTCTGAGAGTGAAAAGCCCAAAAAGCAATAAAATAGGAAATAAAAACAAATAGGCAGTTCCTTTTGTCAGAAAAGCAAGACCTATGCTTAAACCCAAATAAATAAAATTTGACAGTGTTTTATCGGCATATGCCTTTAATGAGAAAAGTAAAGACGAAAGGATAAATAATGAACATACAATGTCATTTTTTGTTGTTGTGGATTGCAATTCCACAGAAGGAATTGTAATGAGAAGAAATAACGCTAAAATTTTGTATTTACGAGGTACTTTTAAATATGATAATATTTTATAGACAGCATATAATGAGAAGATTAAAAATAATAATTGGACACTGTTTGCTAAATAATCATTGCCTTGTATCAAATTTACATGCATTATAAAGTATTCTGCAAAAGGCGGCTGGTACAAATGACGAAGGATATGGGCTGGAAAATGGGCAACAGATCCGTTCCCTAACCAATACATTATTCGGGTCATGTGATAGGTAAGCGAATCCCAATTGTTTGGGGGATATACAATACCTTGAAAAAGTAATGCACCCAAAAAAAGAACTAAAGTAAAAAATAGAAATTTTTCGAGAATTCCTGAATTACTCCAAATTTTCTTGCCAACAGCTATTTGATTTGTAGCCATGTTAACAAAAGCTGATTTGTTCTTTACTAAAATAAATGTCAGAACCAAAACAAACAAACTCCAAAAAATGGTAACAGTTACTAAATTAATTGCTTTGAAGAGACTTGAAATCTCTGTAAATAGAACAATTATTGTGGAGAACGTTAATACAGTTTTAAGCAGTGTGTCTGATGAAAAACAAACCGTTTTTTTAGTTTTTAGAACAAGGTAAAACAGAAATAAGCAAATAAAAATCAGCATACTTTAATAATTAATTTTATCGATAAAAACCATCTTGAAGTGTTTCTCCACGAAGTTTAAAATTATTCTCTATATACCAAGAGCAAGGAAATTTATCATAACATTGCGAATGACTTTGTGAGGGAGCAAATAATTCAATCTGTTTTCCAAGTTTCGTTGTAAAAATAACATTCTTATATTTCACTACTCTTCTTTCTTTCACTTCGGATACATCTTTAGGCAGATAGGCAAATTCGGTTATTCTATTCGTTGAATAATCTTCCCTGAATAATACATATCCTTCATTGCCGATTGAATATAAGACGTAGATTGCAGCAATGTACAATAATGGATTAAAAAGGTTACTGAATTTATTAATTAGCTTTTCCAAAAGCAATATCGGACTCAAAGCCAGAATTAATATAACTGAAAATGAAAATCGGATATCCGGAGCCATAAGGAACCAAAGTGCTAAACTTGTATAGGCAATTATAAAGACTAAGAAGATGGAGTAATTTTTTTCTTTCCTATTTAAAAAACCGTAGATTCCATACGTGATGGGTGCAAAGATAGCCAAAGTAAAAAAGCGCTGGTTTTTTTCAATAAGATTTTTCCACCAAAATGGCACCCACTCGTTTAAAGACATCTTTAAAACTTCATTGGAATCTTTATAAGGTATTTTTGCCCATGAGTAAATCAACTTTTTTATTTCAATTACTTTTTCCGCAGGGACTTTCCATCCAAAAGAGAATAAATCAAGTTCCACCATTGGAAATAAAATGTAGCCGGATAAAATCACATTTCTGATAAGCCACGGCAGAATTAAGAACTGACCATAAAGCACTAATTGTTTTAAAGATGAAAAAACGTGATTGTTATTTTTAAAATACAGACTAAGTATTGTAATAAGTACAATAGGCAGTGTGGATAATTTTAAGGTGATACAAAATAATGGAATAAAAATGTAAAGCAAGAACTTGTTCGTGATTGAGGATCTTTCAAACAGCATCGATAGCAGAACAAATCCTACCAAAATATTAGGCAATAAATCGGATCCGGGCGAAGAGATGTCCAAAGTATATTGTTGGATAAAAAAATACATAAATACCAAAGAAAATACACCTACTGCTCCTTTGTGTATGAAAGCTTGTCTTAATAGCCACATAAAAAAGACAAGGAAACACAGAGAGTTTATAACGAAAAGGTACTGATTGTAAATTGCTGTAAATGAAAACCCTGCGCTTAAAACGAAAAGGGAGGAATTAAGCCCAAAGCGGTTGTGAAAATTTGCTAATCCCGGAACAGCTCTATATAATTCGTTCCATTGTATGGCATTAATGTGGTATAAATAAGAATCGTACAAACGTGGTGTAACAACTGCATACAATAAAACAATAAGAACTGTCGCTAGAAGTAGTATTGATAAGATCTTTTCTTTTTTAGGGAACGATAAAAATTGTTTCAGAGTTTTTTTGTAGTATACTTTGTCTCTGTATATCAATAGAAGAGTCCCGGCAGAAAGAACAAGTAATGAAAAGATATTTGTAGGTAAAAAAATCGACCATATGTTTAGGAAGGCTCCGGTGAAGCACAGTCCTATAAAAAAAGCATCAACTAAATTATAGTTCTGATGATTTGATTTATCTAAATAAGTGACACAACTTTTTCCTAAAACAACAAAAATTAAACTTGTTATTAAAAAACATACAAGTAGTACATACATACCTTTAAATTTTAAAAAAATATAAATTTTCGCGCTGCCAAAATTCGGTAGACATGAAAATTACGATCGAAGCCTTCAGTAATTGAAAAACCAAAGGCAAAACTTGAAAATATAACCCGAATGTTAAGTTTGTTACTGTTTAGCTTACTGTTTTTCCTTAACCGAAACGTTAATAACCGACAAGCCAATCTTTTTAAAAGTGACAAGATCTGCAATTTTGAATATTGGCACAAGCAGGTTGAAAAAGCCCATTTGTCCTTCGGGAATGGTTTTTTTCTTTAAAATATTTCCTGAGAAATACCAACCTAATATTCCTATAAAGTTGAATGAAAACTCTTTTACGGTTCTGAGGTCATTCTTTTGGATAATTGTCTTCAGATTTTTTTGGGTATACCTTCTGAAATGCTCCAGTTCAACATCAAAATTGTTATATAAAAACTGATAAGCCGGCACAAGAATTAATAAAGTTCCGTTAGGTTTCAGAAGTTTTTTACAGTTAGCAATTGCCTGAACGTCGTCTTTTATGTGTTCAACAACATTTAGTGCGAAAACGGTATCGAAAGTCTCAAGCAGGTTTTTATATTCTTCGTCGAAATTAGGGTGTGCCAAGTCCACTTTAATTACATCATTCGGAAATTTTTTCTTTAAAATATCGCAGTAATTATCGCGAAGGTCGCTTAACGTAATGTCTTTGTTGTTTTTTATGAAAAACTGGGAAATATTACCGATACCACTCCCAATTTCCAGAATTTTGCCATTGCAATAAGGCGCAATGGTTTCATACATCCAATTGTTAAAGCGGTCTGCTTTTTCAATTACAGTTAAAGTGGTAAGCCCTTCTAAATCAATTTCTTTAACCATCATGTTATTTTATTTTTAAAAGTCCGTACTTTAAGATACAATAAATAGCTCTCACTCCATCTTTCCAGCCAATTTTCTTCCCTTCTTCATATGTACGCCCGTAATAAGAAATACCTACTTCATAAATTCTGATATTAGGGACTCTTGCTATTTTGGCCGTAATTTCCGGTTCAAAACCAAATCGGTTCTCGCGCAAGGGGATTGACTGTATGATTTTGGTGTTAAAAAGTTTGTAACAGGTCTCCATATCGGTAAGGTTCAGATTGGTGAACATGTTTGAAATAAAAGTAAGAAACTTATTTCCTATAGTATGCCAGAAAAAGGAGATTCGATGCGGATGACCGCCCATAAATCTTGAGCCGTACACTACATCTGCAAAACCGTTCAGAACAGGTTTTAAAAGCAAATTGTATTCCTGAGGGTCATATTCCAAATCGGCATCCTGTATAATCAAATAGTCTCCTGTAGCCTTTTTGATACCGGTATGCAAAGCGGCTCCCTTTCCTTTATTAACCTCGTGTTTAAAGTATTGAATGTTAAGGTCAGGGTTGTTTGCAATGTATTTTAAAACGGATTCTTCGGTATCATCCTTTGAACAGTCATTTATAATAATTACCTCTTTCTTTATGCCGGTTTCAAGATTTACGGCTTTAAGTTTGTCAAGTATAAAATGGATAGTCCGTCCTTCGTTATAGGCAGGTATAATAATAGAAAGTGTGTTTATATTCATTCTTTAATTTTTAAATCAGAAACAATGTTATAGGCTTCGATCGGCTGCAGAATGCTCCAAAAGAGTAAAAATATTCCGGAGGACATTACAACGCTGGATATTCCGAATCCTTCTGTGATTAGAAAATAAGATAACGGAACCTTAAGAAGGACACTAGCCGATAAAAGTAGTAAATAACTTTTTAGATTTCCGATTCCGTTAAAAAAGTAACTGTAAAAAGAGCTGAAAATTCTTAATGCTGTCATGATTGTCACCATAATCAAAAGAAATTGCGGAACAACAAAATCTTTAGAAATCCATATTTTGAATATATAAGGTGCCAATAACATGCAGACAATCATTCCAATGAGAATTAAAATGAAAAAGTAATTGAATTTTTTAAAAATGTGTTTGAGGGCAGTTTGATCCTTTTCCAGATAATTTTTGGTAAATATTGACCATAAAGGCGCCATGCCGGCAATTAAAATCATTAGGGGAAACTGAAAGTATTTTGTTACAATTTCGTAGGGTACAATGTCTTCGGGACCAAAAAAATAAGCCAATATGTAATTGTCGGAAGAAAACAGAAAAAGGGTGCCGACTTGAATGCCCATGTATTTTATGCCTAATCTAAAGATATCATTCAGATAACTTCTGTCGATTGTTTCGGAAGTAAAGAGCGTGTATTCTTCTGTTTTAAAAAAGTAAAGGGTGTATAGAAGATTGACGATAAAACAAACCAATCCGTTTAGCAGGCTTATGAGATAAAGTTTGGTTTCACTTTCCAGATCTGTCAAAAAAAGCAGCGGTAGGGATAAGGATAAAAGAAAAGAAATCTGATTTACAGCGATAGATTGCTCTGCATATTTCCCTTTATGAACACTTACAAAAAGAGCCTTGTGCGTATTCATGATAAAATTGATGCAGAAAAAAAATATATTTAAAAGGAATATCCTCATTACAAAATTAGTTGTGAACGGGATATTTAAAAGGGACTTAACATCGACAAGGGCAAAAAAAACGATGGAAAGCAAGAAAACGGCTAAAGCAATATAACCTGAAACTTTGTAAGTAGATTTGATGTAGGCATTGGCCTTTTCAAATGTTCCTGAATGTTTAAGTTCGGGAATTTTTGTCTTTAGAACGCTGGCCAGGCCGAAATCCATTAACAATACCAATTGAAATAGCGTAAAAATCAAAACCCAAACACCATAATTGACAGTTCCCAGATAATGAATTAAAAGTGGTATGGAAACAAATAATGAAAGCCCTGATATGCCTTTATAAAAAGCACTCATGAAAAGATGGTTCTTACGTAATTTGTGGAATAAAATCACTCTTGTAATGATTGTCTGTTTGGTTTTGATGTTTCAAAAGTAACTAAAACTTGATAAATACGCAGTTATTTAAAATAATATAAGAAATGTTTTGGAAAATATACGAAAGGAAAAGCAACAGTTACGGATTAATTAGCAATGGGTAACTTTTTGAATAACACAAAAATGGACATAATTTTAATTAAAAAGAGAAGATTTTTACCATATTGTTTTCAAAGTAGCTATGATAGTCCTATTTTTGACGAAATCCTACTAAAAAAAAGCTAAGGCGGGAGTTTTGCTTATTTAGAGTAAGGGTAAAGCCAACGAATAAAAGAAAGAATGAAAAGAATTTTAATTACGGGAGCTGCAGGTTTTTTAGGGTCCCATTTATGTGATCGCTTCATTAAGGAGGGTTATTATGTTATCGGAATGGATAATTTAATTACAGGCGACCTTAAAAACATTTCCCATCTTTTTAAACTTGAAAATTTCGAATTTTACCATCACGATATAACAAAGTTTGTTCACGTTCCGGGTAAATTAGATTATATTCTGCACTTTGCCTCACCGGCCTCACCCATAGATTATTTAAAGATTCCAATCCAGACCTTAAAAGTTGGCGCCATGGGGACCCATAATTTATTAGGGCTGGCTAGGGTTAAAAAAGCAAGAATCCTAATTGCTTCAACATCGGAAGTGTATGGTGATCCTTTGATTCATCCTCAAACGGAAGAATATTACGGGAATGTGAACACTATTGGTCCTCGAGGGGTTTATGATGAAGCCAAACGCTATCAGGAAGCCATTACTATGGCCTACCACACATTTCATGGTTTAGAGACAAGAATTGTGCGCATCTTTAACACTTACGGGCCCAGAATGCGTCTGAACGACGGCCGTGTTATTCCGGCCTTTATCGGTCAGGCATTGCGAGGAGAAGATTTGACTGTTTTTGGAGACGGTTCGCAAACCCGTTCGTTCTGTTATGTGGATGATCAGGTGGAAGGAATCTTCCGATTACTGCATTCCGATTACCATTTACCTGTTAATATCGGTAACCCGGACGAAATTACCATTAGTGATTTTGCAGAGGAGATTATTAAACTCACAGAAACAAATCAGAAAGTGGTATACCACCCGCTTCCTGTTAATGATCCTATGCAACGACAGCCGGACATTACTAAAGCAAAAGAAATTTTAGGATGGGAGCCGAAAGTGTCCCGTTCCGAAGGTATGAAAATCACGTACGAATATTTTAAATCACTATCTCCCGAAGAGTTAGCCAAAGAAGAACATAAGGATTTTTCAAAATTTATATTTTAATTGAGAAAACAAACAGGAAGATATTCAGGCTATCTCAGGCCATTTTCATATCTGCTGGACTTAATGATTATTAATGTCTTGGCAGTGTTCCTGCTTTTGGCTTCTTCTACTGAATATTACTATCATGGCTTCATCTCCGTTTCATGGATTATTATTGCATGGAATGTCGATTTTTATGAAGTATACCGTTATACAAAAGCAATAGAAATACTGGGTAAGATTCTAAAGCAATATTTGTTATTTACGGTTTTAAATTTCGCTTATCTTGGCTTTTTTCTTGATTTTGCGATACCTTCACAAATCATCAAGTATGTAACATTGTCTGTTTTGCTGATTTCCGCGGTAAAACTGTCGATTTATTATTTGCTGAAAGAATTTCGTGTGGTTTATGGAGGGAATTTCAGGACAGTGGTTATTATTGGAAATAGCAAAAGTGTTTCACAGCTTTCGGATTTCTTTAATGACAATCCTGATTATGGCTATAAATTGGTTAAGGTTTTTAATCTGGACCATGAAAAGAAAAGTCAGATTGAAAGTTGTTTTGATTTTGTACAAAATGATAAAATAGATGAGATTTACTGCAGTCTTTCTGATCTGACCAACGAAGATGTCAATCGTTTTGTAGACTTCACCGATAATAATCTTAAAGTACTGAAATTCCTCCCTGACAACAAAGAGATATTGTCGCGTAATATGAAGTTTGATTACTATGGTTATATTCCGGTGGTCTCATTAAGACACATACCTTTGGATAAGACTGCTAATAAAGCAATAAAGAGAGCTTTTGATATTTTGTTCTCATTGATTGTTATTTTTGGTGTATTGTCTTGGCTGACGCCAATTTTGGCTTTTCTGATTAAAAAAGAATCAAAAGGGCCGGTTTTTTTCAAGCAAAGGAGGAATGGCCTGAACTACCATGAATTCGATTGCTATAAATTCCGCTCCATGAGGCCGAACGAAATTGCCGATCTGGAGCAGGTATCCAAAAACGATCCCAGGATTACTAAAGTAGGGCGTTTTATCCGTAAAACGAGTATGGATGAATTACCGCAATTTTTTAACGTGCTTATTGGAGATATGTCCGTAGTAGGGCCGAGACCTCACATGGTAAGCCATACCGAGATGTATGCCAAAAGTGTGGATAAATTCATGGTGCGGCATTTTGTGAAACCGGGAATTACGGGATTGGCACAAACGAATGGTTACAGAGGCGAGGTGGAAAACAATAAGGATATTATCAACAGGGTAAAATATGATATTTTTTACCTGGAAAATTGGTCCCTGCTGCTGGATCTTAAAATTATATTCATGACAGTGTATAATGCTATCAGAGGCGAAGAAAAAGCATATTAATGAACGAACTGGTTTCCATAATTACACCTTCTTATAATTCCGCGCGTTACATTACGGCAACGATTGAATCGGTTCAGAATCAAACATACCCATTTTGGGAGATGCTTATTGTTGATGACGGCTCTTCGGACGAAACCGCAGCGGTTGTGAATGCAATTTGTCAAAAAGAGCCCCGTGTTAAGTTTTTTCCTTTGACAAAGAATGTTGGCCCTGCAAAAGCAAGGAATGTCGCGATCGAAAATGCAACCGGTGATTATATGGCTTTTTTGGATGCCGACGATATTTGGTTTCCGGATTTTATAGAGAATAGCATCCGGACAATTAAGGAAACAGGGATTGATTTTGTTTTTACGTCTTACCGTCGTTCCAATGAAAATATGGAATTCGTTTATTCGGATTTTATCGTACCAGAAAAAGTGAGTTATACGGACATCTTAAAAACCAATTCGATAAGTTGTCTTACCGCTTTTGTGAACATCAACACACTCGGAAAGAAGTTTATGCCTGAAATCCGTAAACGACAGGACATGGGCTTGTGGTTGCAATACCTTAAAGAAATTCCATTTGCACATGGTATAAAAGAACCTAAGGCGATTTACAGAATCCGTGAAAATTCACTTTCCCGCAATAAAAAGAACCTTATAAAATACCAGTGGCAGTTTTACCGTGAAGTGGAAAGGCTAAATGTTTTAGAATCGGGTTACTATATGTTGCATTGGATGTACCGAGGGTTTATGAAATACAGAAATTAAAGTTCTGATTGAAACTGTTTCAATTTTCCTCTTAATGTTCTTTCAAGGGTCTCTTTTCGATTATACGAAAACCGCAATCCCGGTTCCAGGTATGTGTCGATAGCATTTTGAATTCCTTTTATCTGATCTGGAGTCAACTCGATTTCAGAGACATAATCAATTTCAAACATATCAGTTTTTGTCTGGCGAATGATGAATTCTTTCACATTGCCGTCGTCTTCAATGATGCTTTTGGTTACGTAGTAAAAAGTAAGGCCAGGCGATTTTTTTCCGCTTGGTAAAAGTGCAATATCATTAGTGCGTCCGACCAGTTGTTTGAGGATTGGTTTTTTTGGCGTGCTTTTTTCATCCAAGATTCCAACATCACCAATGTCATAACGAATGAAAGGATGTGCTTTGTTATATAATGAAGTGATAACAACTCTTCCTTCCTTGCCATTAGGTACCGGCTGGTTGTTGTTGTCCAAAATTTCAACGAAAAGGGTTTCCGAATTCACTTGCCATTCTCCTTTCGGATTTTGGAACGCAATAAGATCCAGTTCAGAAGCGCCATATTCGTTTACAACAGGAATACCGAATTGCGTTTCCAATAGTTCTTTGTCGGAATCAAAAAGCATTTCCGAAGTAACCATGCAGACTTTCAATGTCGGGCAAATATCTTTCAGTATAAGGTTTTTTTTCTGAAGAAATTTGGCAAACAAAACAATCGAGCTTGTGTAACCGTTGATGTAATCGAACTTTTTGGTTTTGAAATGTTTCAGTACTTTTTCAAGAAAGACATCCGATAAATCAAAAATAGGGAAGCGGTAACGTTGTCCCAGAAAATCCTTCAAACGTTCTTTTCGGTAGCCGATGAAATCCAGCGGAATGCCATAAAACCGTGCCTGAAAGGAAGTGTTGAAATCGATGCCGTACCATCCGAAACGATGGATGATGGATGCCCAGGTGATGGCATGTGCTTCTTTATCTTTGGCAAAAATAAAAGGGTCCCCACTGGAACCGGATGTTTTATTGACAAATACGGATTTTTGGGTATATCCTTCGGAAAGCCTTTCTGTTAAGGGTTTCTGCAAATCTTTTTTGGTCAGTACCGGCAGGTTGTTCCAATCCGTATAGCCATTTTCTCCAACCAATTCTTTATAAAATGAATTGTTTTCCAGGTGAAAAGCCACTATTTTTTTTCGTTGTGCCTCGATATGAGTCGAAAAATCTGCTTCCGGGACGGCCAGAATTGCATCGAAAGCAGCATGGGCTCCCTTCATCGGGAAACCACTCATTTTAAGGGAAAAGTCGAATAATCGGAACACGTTCGGGGAAATTTTTCCAAAAATAATAAAACCGTATTCATAAACTATCAACATAAACTTTTTTTTCCGTTCAAAACGGACTATTTTTGCATCCAAATCAACAACTCAACAACATGATTATTTTATTGTTAGGTTCAGGCGGAAGAGAACATGCTTTGGCTTGGAAAATGCTTCAGAGTTCTCATTGCTCAAAACTTTTCGTAGCGCCGGGGAATGCCGGAACTGCTTCAATTGCTACTAATGTTGCCATCAATCCCAATGATTTTGCGGCTGTAAAAAACCTGGTACTTTCCGAAAATATCGGGATGGTAGTGGTTGGCCCGGAAGATCCTTTGGTAAACGGTGTGTATGATTTCTTTAAAAACGACGCTGATTTAAAAAACATCCCTGTAATTGGTCCTTCAAAACACGGGGCACAATTGGAAGGGAGTAAAGAGTTCGCTAAAGAATTTTTGGTGAAACACAACATTCCGACAGCGCGTTACCAGAGTTTTACAAAAGATACTGTTGAGGCGGGTTGTGAATTCCTGACCACGTTAAATGCTCCGTATGTTCTAAAAGCAGATGGCTTGGCGGCTGGTAAAGGTGTTTTGATTTTGAATGATTTAGCAGAAGCACAACAGGAATTACGTAATATGTTGGTGGATGCAAAATTCGGAGATGCTTCTTCCAAAGTGGTTATCGAGGAATTTTTGGATGGAATCGAATTGAGCTGTTTCGTGCTTACTGACGGAAAGAGCTATAAAATATTGCCAACGGCGAAAGATTACAAACGAATTGGCGAAGGTGATACCGGTTTGAATACGGGTGGGATGGGAGCTGTTTCTCCGGTTTCGTTTGCGGATGCTGAATTCATGCAAAAGATTGAAGAGCGCGTTGTGAAGCCTACAATTGCAGGTCTTCAAAAAGATAATATCGAGTACAAAGGTTTCGTGTTTATCGGGCTGATTAAAGTTGGAAATGATCCTTTCGTAATCGAATACAATGTCCGTATGGGCGATCCGGAAACAGAAGTGGTAATGCCACGTTTGAAATCGGATTTGGTAGAGATTTTCAAGGCGATTGCAACACAAACATTGGAGAATGTAGCTTTTGAAATTGACCCAAGAAGCGCAACTACAATTATGGTTGTTTCAGGTGGTTATCCTGAAGACTATGCGAAAGGCAAAGTGATTACAGGTTTGGATAAAGTAGACGGTTCAATAGCATTTCACGCAGGAACCACATTAAATGACGGAACAATCGTAAGTAACGGCGGACGTGTTATAGCGGTGACTTCGTATGGAGAAACCTTTAAGGATGCTATTGCAAAATCGTATTCCAACATCGAAAAAATCCATTTTGACGGAATGTACTACAGAAAAGATATAGGGTTTGACTTATAAGACAATTTTGTACATTATAATATAAAAAAGAGCAGAAGTGATTCTGCTCTTTTTTATTATGATTTATTGGAAACCCCGTGAAAAACTTTTCTGGAAATTTAAATATGATTTTTTTAAAAACGATAACCGATACTTACGGCGTAACGGAAGCCGATACTTTCGAAGGTGCTTACTCCCGATTTGACAGCAGAACCGTTATCGGCCAAATCATGAAAAAACGGAATTCTGTCTTTCAACTTGTCGATAATTTCCTGGGCAATTCGTTGTCTTCAAGCCCCGGGGATACTGGCATCTACATGAGCTTCAAATTTGTACGCAGTAAAAGAAGGGGCAAATAAGATACAGTCCACCACAAATCTTTTGGCGATAATAAACTGGTAACCCAATTCCCCTCCGAAATTAAGGAAACGAACACGGTGTCCAGATGGCCGGTTTGAACATTGTTTGTTTCATCAGTGTAGGTGTAAGTTCTTTTATTTTTGAATTTGAATTAAGAGACAAATGGTGCTAGATACACTCCTCGCGGTGCAGAATATCTGTTTAGGTCACCTAAATAGAAGCGGTATTCCGCACCTATTGAATAACCTGATCGATCGCTGGATTTTGAAAAATTCACGCCGCTAAGATCCAGATTAAAATGTTTGAATTCCTGATACCCTCCGAAAAGAGAAATACTTTGGTTTTCTTTTATTACCCGCTCATATGTAAATTGAATGGTATTGTCATAGAAGATACGATTGGTGAGGTTAAATTTTATCAAATTAGGATGTTCCGGCTTCTTCTTTTTCATCTGTTGTACCGAATCAACTTCCTGAGCTGTCGCGTAAGCAGTGAATAAGACAAACATGAGACAGTAGAGGATAGCTTTTGCCGTGTCGATTCCCTTTGGACGAAATTCGGCGATTAAAGATTTCATAACGAACGGATTAGTGAATTAGATTTAATAAAATCTGTATTTTTAACAGGAAAATGCAATAAACAATAATTCAATACTGCAAGAAATATGTTATGAATCAACAATTCTGTACTGTCTTTCTAAAAGGTTTCCCCGGCGTTCAGGTAAAATGCATTGGAATCACGGCCCCAAGCATAATTAAGAATCAGATTGGTCCTAGTCGGTTTGTCCAGTAAAACGCGAAGCCCGATACCGGCCGCGGGCTGGATGTATTGGAATAGCTTAATGTCGGTATCATCATTGCTGGCAGTAGTAAAATTGGCGAATACAGTTCCGCTGAGGAGTTGGTTACAGCTAATCGGGAAACGATATTCGGTTTCAAAATAAACCAAGTCAAAACCGCGGAACAATCCTTGGGTATATCCTTTACCGCCCCTGCTGCGCTGATCCCATCCGATAGCGGGTAAATTAAGATAGGGCAGGTCGCCTTGAATCAGGAATTGTCCATAAGTCCAAAAACCAAGCACATGTTGTTTGTTGGTAGGGCTTAACGGGATAAAATGACGGTACTCGCCGTAAAGTACCTGGCTTTTTTGTTGTCTGTCGTTCAGACTTGGATTGAACCGATAATTAAAGTTCGCGAACCATCCATTGTTTGGATTTATCTGATTGTCTCGCGAGTCGTGGACCATGTTAAAACTCAAGCCATTCACTATATATTCCAGATGGTCAAAGCCGTGCAGCTGGCTGTAATTATAGTGGTGCTGATGGGTATATTGTCCTGTTTCGTTTTTCAGGGCCGCATCGTCTATATTGGTATAGATGTCAAATGCGACACCACCCCCGATGTACCAATCTTTTTTAAATTCCCAGGAGATCGTTTGGTGGAACTTAAGATAGTCATAATCCATGGGTTCAGTAATGGCGTCCAAACTGAATCCGTCGTCGGAACTGTTGGGCGGGATAATATCGGTGCCCAATCCGTAGTTGGATTGGGTAAAAATGTAGTAACGCCAATCGCCGCTTAAGAATATGGAATTGTTTTTCAACAAAACGTTGTTCTTAAGGTTTATCATCAATTGTTTTTTCGTGGTATAGGTCACATTAAGGCTGACGGTAGAATATTTGTCTTTTGGCTGGTCGCCTTTAAAGGTATATTGGGCTACGGCTCCGTACATAAATCCCGTTGCCGGTTGGGAACCAATGATTGGCATGACAATTAAAAAACTGTTTTTGATAGGTTTGAGGACGGTGGTGGAATCTTTTTTTCTGAAAAGGTCCGGAACCGACACAATGGGGCATTTGCTAACCGAATCTAAGCTGGTCTGGGCTGTCATATTGCCTACAAACAATATTTCTGCCAGTAAAAAGACACAAAGAATTTTCAGGAATTTGTTGCTTAAAACTATCATAGCAGACTTTTTTGGATTATTCTCATTAATAAAATTATACAGAAATGCCTTAAGTATTTCAATATTATCCTTTTTATCGATAAAGCGCTTTTTTTGACGGTCTTTTAAAAATAACACTTTTTTACTTCTGAATAGGGCAAAAAAAAATCCCGATTTATATCGGGATTTTTTTGAATTCTTATTTTAAGAATGAGTGTGCTGTAGTGTCTTGGTCATCGTCTCCTTTGGCTCTGAAGATCATTAGTTCTTTTGTCCAGTACCATGTAGCATAACAGCAGATAACGAGAAAAATCCAGTTGATAATGTTTGCAGTCCACCAGTTAGATAATTCCAGTTCAGCCATCCAGTTCATAGGAGCAAAAAGAATTTCTTCGAATAAATAGGCTATTCCTTCAAAAAAAGCTTTCATAGTGTTTTTGTTTTAGTTTATTTCGAACTTACAAGCAAAGAAAATAAAACTTCTCACATCTTGTTAGTCTCATTTTTATACAAGTGTTATCTTTACAGTCACAAAAATATAAAATATCTGCATGATAGCAAGCCTTTTTAATAAATCTCGGCCAATTAATTACGTTTTAATCAGTTTATTGCTGATTGGCTTTTACTTTTTGTACCTCACCAAGGATTTTTCATGGACTGAACACTACCATACGATTATCCAGAAATCAGGGTTGCTGCTAGTTCTTACGGCTTCTTTATTCCTGGTAAGGTTCATCACCAAACGAAACGGATTGAGCAGAGACAATAGTTTTGCGGCTTTTATATTTGTTGTTTTTCTGATTCTTTTCCCGACAACTCTAGTCAATACCAACGTTATTCTGTCTAATTTTTTCCTGTTGCTGGCTTTGCGCAGATTGGTATCCATGCAATCGCTGATTACCCCGAAGGAAAAGATTTTTGACGCCTCGTTTTGGATTTTTGTTGCCTCGTTATTTCACTTTTGGTGCATATTGTTCCTGATTCTCGTATTTATTTCCATCATTTTTCACGTGTCCGGTGACTACCGTAACTGGCTGGTGCCGTTTATTGCTTTTTTTACCGTATTAGTGTTGTTTGCTATGGCAGTGCTCATTTTTGATCATGGTTTACTGGCTATCGTGATGGAAAAAGCGCAAGTCAGTTTCGATTTTACCTATTTTGAAAATGTGTTTCAGAATATTGCACTGGCTATTTTTTCTTCGATAGCGGTGCTCTTCTTTTCCACTCAGGTTTTAGTATTGCAAAACAGACCATTAAACATGCAGGCTTCTTATAAGAAAATTATTTTCGGTTTCCTTTTTGGGGTTGCTATTTATGTTTTGTCGGCCAGTAAAAACAATAGCTTTTTGATGTATACCTTTTTCCCGTTATCAGTATTAGGAGCTAACTTTCTGGAAGGATTGGATAAACAATGGCTCAAGGAAACTATTGTGATCGGTTTATTATTGATTGCCCTGATTATCTTCTTTGGGCAGTTATAATTTATTTCCGTAAGCTAAATCTCCTGCATCACCCAACCCGGGAACGATGTAGTTGTGTTCGTTCAGTTTTTCATCCAAAGCGGCCACCCACAAATGGCAATTGGAAGGCAGGTTTTCTACCAAATAAGCAATTCCTTCCGGAGCTGCAATAACAACGGCAATATGGACTTCTTTCGGATTTTGTTCCAAATGCAGTTTGTTCAAGACCGCTACCAGTGATTGTCCTGTGGCCAACATCGGATCCACCAAAATCAGGTTCTTTCCTTCGAAGGAAGGTGCGGCTTGGTATTCCACAAGTATTTCAAACTTATCGTCATTGTCGTAATGATGACGATATGCCGAAACAAACCCGTTTTCCGCATCGTCAAAAAAATTCATGAACCCTTGATGCAAAGCCAGGCCGGCTCTCAGTATTGAACACAAAACTACAGGTTCGGCAATGGTTGTAGTGTGTTTTATGCCTAGTGGCGTCTGAACGGCTACGTCTTTATATTCTAATGTCTTACTCAGTTCATAGGCCATTATTTCTCCGATGCGTTCGATGTTTTTTCGAAAACGCATACTGTCTTTCTGAATGGTAACGTCACGAAGCTGCGTTAAAAAATGGTTCAGAATGCTGTTTTTATCGGAAATATAATGAATGTGCATAAATTTTGTTTAAAGTTGGAGTTCTAAGGTAAAGGGTAAAAGTATAAAAACTATATTTGTAAATAAAATTAAGAGCTATGTTTGCTGAATTCGCATTTCCTATTTTTGAACAAAGTATCAAGGAATATCATATCATTGACGATGTGTATCAACCAACGTTAAATCCTTATGAAAAAGGCTCGTTGGAGCATTTGTTGTATGCTAAAAACTGGGTGGATACCGTTCAGTGGCATTACGAAGATATCGTGCGCGACCCAAATATCGATCCGGTTGCCGCTTTGGATTTAAAACGTAAAATCGATGCTTCCAATCAGGTTCGCACGGATATGGTGGAGTACATTGACAGTTATTTTCTTCAGAAATATAAAGACGTTCAAGTGAAACCGGATGCAAGAATCAACACGGAAAGTCCGGCTTGGGCTATCGACCGCTTGTCGATTCTGGCTTTGAAAATTTACCACATGAACGAAGAGGCGACTCGTGCAGAAGCTACTGCGGAGCACCGTGCTAAATGCCAGGAGAAACTGAATGTGCTTTTGGATCAGAAAAACGACATGTTTACCTCTATCAGTCAATTAATCGAGGATATCGAAAAAGGCGATAAGTACATGAAAGTGTACAAGCAAATGAAAATGTACAACGACGAAGAACTGAATCCGGTATTGTATCAGAATAAAAAATAGTCATCGTAACGGATGTCTAAAAAACAACATATTGCTGTAATAAGGCTCTCAGCCATGGGTGATGTCGCAATGACGGTTCCTGTGTTGAGAGCCTTAGTTTTTCAGTATCCTGAGGTTGAAGTGACCGTTGTGTCCCGACCTTTTTTTAAACCTTTTTTTGACGGAATTCCGAATGTCCGTTTCTTCGCTGTCGATTTGAATAAACGCCATAAAGGATTTCCGGGTTTGCTGCGGTTGTATTCCGATTTGCGTGAATTGAAGGTTGACGCCATAGCCGATCTGCATAACGTACTGCGTTCCAAAGTAGTCCGTAACCTTTTTATGCTGAGCGGAAAAAAAACAGCAGCGACTGATAAAGGCCGTGCCGATAAAAAAGCGCTTACCCGTTTCAAAGACAAAATTTTCACACCGGTCAAGCCGATGGTCGAACGCCACGCCGATACTTTCGCAGAATTGGGTTTTCCGATTGATTTATCACATCCGCAGTTTCCGTCAAAAACCGTTTTGTCTGAAGACATCGTTTCGGTTATCGGGAATAAGGATAATGAATGGGTTGGAATCGCTCCTTTTGCCCAATACGAAAGCAAAGTATATCCGATTGATTTAATGCAGCAGCTAATTGATGGATTGTCTAGAGAAACCAATCTAAACGTAATGTTGTTCGGGGGAGGAGAGAAGGAAATTCAGCTGTTAACACAATTGAAGGCTAACCATTCTAACGTAACTGTCCTGGCAGGAAAATTGAAATTCAAACAGGAACTGGAAGTGATTTCCAATTTAGACCTAATGCTTTCGATGGATTCCGGAAATGCGCACATTGCTGCCATGCTGGGCGTAAAAGTGATTACGCTTTGGGGTGCCACACACCCTTATGCAGGATTTAAACCGTTTGGTCAACCAGATGATTTCTGCCTTACTTCCGACAGGGAAAAATATCCGCTCTTGCCAACATCCGTTTACGGAAACAAAAAAGTGGAAGGATATGAAGATGCTATGAGAACTATATCACCGGAAACGGTTTTAGCCAAAATAAAAAAGGAGCTTTAGATAAAGCTCCTTTTGTTTTTATATTTTATACATCGTCAAAATCGATATAAATTTCATCTGTGGTAGGGTGCGCCTGACAGGTTAAAATCAATCCTTCTTCGATTTCCGCATCGGTCAGGATGGAGTTCTTTTTCATTTCCGCGGCACCTTTTGTTATTCTTGCTAAACAACTGCTGCAGATTCCGCCCTGACAAGAGTACGGCGCATCAATTCCTTGTTTTAATGCTGCTTCCAAAAGGGTTTGCTTCTGTGCCATTTCGAAGGTGGTTTCTTCGTCATCGACCATTATGGTAATCTTAGTGTGTCCTCCTAAAGTATTCTCAATTTTGGTTTCGGTTGTTGAAGTTGAGAATAACTCGAATTTAATGTTTTTCTCTGGTACATTGTTTTCCTTCAGGGTATTGCTCACATTGGCAATCATGTCTTCGGGACCACATAAATAAAATTTCGAAAACTCTTTTTCGGCATGTTTGTTATTCAGTACAAAATTCACCACTGACTTATCAACCCTTCCAAACAAAGCATCTTCCACATTTACTTTAGTGTATACAAACTGAATGAAAAGACGTCCCACATATTTTAACTGCAAATCGTGAAGCTGATCGTAAAAAATAGTTTGCTCCGGATTTTTATTGCCGTAAGTCAACACAAACGTACTTTTTGGTTCATTTTCCAATACCGATTTTATGATGGACATGATCGGAGTGATACCGCTTCCTGCCGCAAAAGCAGCATAATTTTTCTGAGCGTCGGCTTTAGGTTCAAAGGTAAATTTTCCTTCCGGCGAACCCACTTCGATTACGTCGCCTTGTTTTAAGCGGTTGTTGGCAAATGATGAAAAAACACCGTCGGCAACCTCTTTAATGGTAACACGTAAGTCGCCACTGTTCGGGGAAGAACACAACGAATAAGCTCTTCGTATTTCAGTTCCGTCCAACGTTAATTTTAAAGTAACGTATTGACCTGCGATAAAGCTATAGTTTGATTTTAATTCTTCAGGAACATTGAAGGAAACAGAGACGGCACTTGGTGTTTCTCGGTAAACTTCTTTTATCACTAGTTTATAAAATGTCGACATGGTATAGTTTGTTTAAGTAGCAAAAATAACTATTCTAATTTTTTTAAATATGATAAAAATCAGAAATTAATACCAAAGTAATTTATGTATAAGAAATTTATGTATTTTTGATAAAAATAATTTTGCATGAAAAATTCGCAGTTGTATAAAGGCAGTCTGAATACCATAATCATGAAGCTCCTGGAAGAAAAAGGGCGCATGTATGGGTATGAGATTACACAGAAAGTGAAGGAAATCACCAAAGGGGAGCTCAAAATAACAGAAGGCGCGTTGTATCCGGCGCTTCATAAGTTGGAAGCAGAAGGTTTTTTGGAAGTAGAGGTGGAAAAAGTCGACAACAGGCTTCGCAAATATTATAAACTTACCGAAAGCGGAGAAAAAGAAACGGTGAACCGATTATCGGAACTGGAAGAATTTATCCGGAACATGCAGGTATTAGTGAACCCTAAATTAAGTTATTAAAAGATGAAACTTACTTCAGAACAAATAGAACGCCTTTACCAATTCACCCGTCAGCATTATGTGGAATATTACGACTTACAGACCGAACTGACGGATCATTTAGCCAACGGCATTGAAGCGCAATGGGAACAGAATCCGAACTTGTCCTTCGAGGAAGCGTTGCAGTTTGAATTCAAAAAGTTTGGCATATTCGGTTTTATGAATGTGGTGGAACAACGACAGGCAGCACTGACCAAAAAATACCATGATTTGGTCTGGCAACACTTTAAGGATTTCTATAAACTTCCGAAAATTATCGGGAGCTTGGTCGCGATAGTACTTCTAAAATTATTTTTGGAAACCATTTCTTTTTCGGAAGAACTGATCATAACCTCTTTTGTTGCAATACTGCTAACATTCTTCGGAGGAATGGTTTACATGAAGTACAAAAACCGGAGAAAGACGAGAGTTTCCGGTAAAAAATGGCTTTTCGAAGAAATTGTTTTCGGTAAAGGTTCTTTTGTGGGATACATTTATGTTGCAATTTGTGTTTTTAATAAAATCCCAAGGCATTTCGAAAACGATTATACGATTTGGATTTTCAGCATAATGATTGTGTTGATGGTGCTTTTGGAATATATCATGCTTGTAAAAATTCCCAAAAAATCCGAAGAATATCTCATCACCACCTATCCGGAATATAAATTAACATAGGAAATGTAACATTTTTGTTTTTTTGCATCTAACTTCTTACAATTAATAAGTAATAGAGTATGTTCAAACATTTTATCACACTGGAATGGAAATCGTTTTTGCGATCGGCTTCCCTTTCCGCCAATCTCGTTCTTAAAATTGTGATGATTTTGGGGGCGGTATATTTCGGAAGTTGCTTCCTGGTTCTTGGTGCGGCTTCTTATTATATGCTAGAGGATTATGGTTTGCCTCCATTAGAAACCGTCAACAAATACCTGATTTATTATTTCTTTTTTGATTTGGTCATTCGGTTCTTTATGCAGAAAACACCGGTCATGAATATTAAACCACTTTTATATATCAATATCAAAAGGAAAAGCATCGTAAATTTTGCTTTAGGAAAAACAATATTGTCTTTTTTTAACCTTATTCATGGTTTCTTTTTCATTCCTTTTTCTATTGTTCTTTTAAGGGAAGGGTTTGATGTTGCAGGTGTGTTTTGCTGGTTACTGACCATGTTTACGATGGTTATGCTGAATAATTTCATAAATATCCTGATTGATAAAAAAGACAGTGTTTTTTATGTGGCTCTTGTCGTTTTTGCAGGTTTGGGAATCTTACAGTTGTATAGTGTTTTTGATATTACACAGTATACTGCCCAGTTTTTCACTGGGATTTATGAAACGAAATGGATGATGATTTTGCCATTGATTCTTTTTTCCGGAGTGTATGTTGTGACCTTTAATTTCTTTAGAAAAAACCTGTATCTCGATCAGGGACTTTCCGTAAAAGAAGACATTGCGAAATCCGAAGAGTTAACCTGGCTGAATCAGTTTGGGACTTTGGGGACGTTCCTTAAAAATGATATCAAACTTTTAAAAAGAAACAAGCGCTCCCGGACCACTGTTTTTATGAGTGTTATTTTCATTTTCTACGGATTATTGTTTTTCAGTAGTGGAATTGAAGCGTATCAAAATCCGATGATGCAGGTTTTTGCGGGTATTTTTGTTTCGGGAGGTTTCCTTTTTACCTTCGGACAATTTGTGCCGAGCTGGGACAGTTCCTATTATCCATTAATGATGAGCCAAAACGTTCAATATAAGGACTATCTGAATTCAAAATGGTGTTTGATTGTGATTGCCACGGTCATTTCAACCCTTTTGGCTTCTTTTTACCTGTATTTCGGTTGGGAGACTTATTTACTGATTGTGGTAGGAGCTATCTATAACATTGGCGTAAACGCGCATTTGGTGCTTTTAGGAGGAGCATATGTTAAAACACCCATTGATTTGGCTTCAGCTAAAGGTGCTTTTGGTAACCGTCAGGGATTCAATGTGCAGACTCTCCTGATTTCCATTCCGAAATTACTTTTGCCAATGGCATTGTACGCAGTTGGAAAGGCCTTTTTCGGTTTTGAAATTGGACTGCTTTTTGTGGCATTGGCGGGCATCACAGGATTTGCCTTCCGTAACAAAATGTTTCGAATTATCGAAAATGTTTACAAAAAGGAAAAATACAAAACGATAGCGGCTTATACTCAAAAAGACTAATTTCTTAAAAAGATAAATAATGATACAAGCAACCAATTTGTCAAAAACATATAACGGAATTACCGTATTGAATATCGAAAATCTGGAAATTAAAAAAGGCGAGAGTTTTGGTTTGGTCGGAAATAACGGTGCCGGAAAAACCACTTTCTTCAGTTTGTTGTTGGATTTGATTCAGCCATCAAGCGGGAAAATTACCAGTAATGGCATTCAGATTAATACCAGTGAAGCATGGAAACCATTCACGGCCGCTTTTTTAGACGAAAGTTTTCTTATTGGTTACCTGACCCCGGAAGAGTATTTTTATTTTATAGGTGAATTGCGTGGACAAAATAAAGCTGATGTGGATGCCTTGCTTGAAAAACATGAGGATTTTTTTAACGGGGAAATTCTGAAAAAGAAAAAATACCTGCGCGACCTGTCTAAAGGGAATATGAAAAAAGTGGGCATCATCGCAACACTGATCGGGAATCCGGAAGTGATTATTCTGGATGAACCTTTTGCCAATCTTGACCCGACTACACAAATCCGCTTAAAAAAAATTATCAAGGAACTGGCAGCCATGCCCGACGTTACTATTTTAGTTTCCAGCCACGATTTGCAGCATACAGTGGAAGTTTCAGATAGAATTGTAACGCTCGAGAAAGGAAAAATAGTGGGAGACATTCAGACCTCTCCGGAAACACTCAAAGAACTGGAAGCTTTTTTCGCAGTATAATTTCTAATCCTCTGAAAATTCAGGGGATTTTTTTTCCGTTGAGCCGATTTTTATCCGCAAATTTCCCACATATTAAAAAGAAACGTATTTTTACCCTTAGTTATACTAAAAAAAGAGTTTAAAAGTTAAAGGAATAAAACGTTTCATCTTGAAAAACATACAGTTAAAATATTTTCTTGCGTTTGCATTTTTGGCAATGCTAATCGCGTGCTCCACAAAAAAGAATACGTTTGTCAGTCGAAATATGCATGCGCTGTCTGCCAAAGACAATATTTTATACAATGGGCGCATAGCCTTTGATAAGGGAGTGGAAGATGTGAAAAATACCTATAAGGATAATTTTTGGGATATTCTTCCAGTAGAACGTATGCAGGAGAAGACGGAAGCAATCCTTCCGGGCGAAACAAAAAATCCCAATTTTGTAAGAGCAGAGGAGAAGGCAACAAAAGCCATTCAAAAACATTCTATGTATATTGACGGAAGTGAAAAAAACCCGCAGATGGACGAGGCACATTTGCTTTTAGGGAAAGCGCGTTATTATGACAATCGTTTTCTTCCGGCGCTGGATGCCTTCAACTATATATTGTATAAGTATTCCAATAGTGATAAGATTTACGAAGCTAAAATCTGGAGGGAAAAAACCAACATCCGCCTCGAAAATGATGCTCAGGCCATCAAGAATTTAAAACTGCTTCTTAAAGGCAATAAATTGGAGAACCAGCTGCATGCTGATGCCAACGCTATTCTGGCGCAGGCTTATCTGAACACCAACGTTAAGGACACTGCAATAGCCAAATTGAAAATTGCCCGTGACCTAACCAAACATAAAGAGGAAAGAGCCCGTTATAATTTTATTTTGGGGCAATTGTATGAAAGCTTGAATTATCCGGACAGTGCCTATGCTGCGTTTCAGGAAGTAATCGATATGAAGCGCAAATCACCACGACGTTACGTAATCTGGGCACACGCCAAACAAGCCCAACAGTTTGATTACAAAAACGGGGACACGCTTGCTTTTTCTGAAAAGTATGATGATTTACTTAAAGACAGAGAGAACAGACCTTATCTTGACGTAATCAATCATCAAAAAGGATTGTTTTATGACAAGGTGGGTAAAAACCAAGAGGCAAAAAGATATTATAACAAATCGTTGCGATCCGTTTCTCAGGATAATTACCTGATAGCTTCCAATTACCGCAATCTGGCTGCAATTTATTTCGAGGAAGCAAAATACAGAATGGCCGGTCAGTATTATGACAGTACATTGCTTCGTCTGGACGTAAAATCGAGAGAGCATTACAGTATTAAGAAGAAAAGAGAAAATCTTGCCGATGTAATAAAATACGAAGATATCATTCATGATAACGACAGTATCCTTAAAGTCGTTGCCATGAGCGAAAATGACAGGAGGAATTTCTATGAGGAATACATTGCCAAACTAAAAATCGAAGACGAGAAAAAAGCATTGGAAGCCGCCAAAAGAGCAGAACAGGGACAAGGGCAAAACCCGGCGAACCCGCAAAGCATGATTCAGGGAGGCGATAATCTAGAGGGTGCAAAAGGAGGTAAAATTCGTCCGATATCCAGCGAACCTATACCGATGCAGCCACCAACGATGCAGCCGCCAACAACTCAGCCGCCAACAACTCAGCCGCCAGCAGGCCAACCTCCTGTTGCAATGGGGAACCAATCGAGTTTTTATTTCTACAATCCAAATACAGTAGCTTTTGGAAAAGGTGAGTTCCGAAAAAAATGGGGTAACCGAACTTTGAAGGATAACTGGCGTTGGTCTTCGGCAGAAGAAACGGCTGATATAAAAGATGAAGATATTGTGCCAACTGAAGAAGTGATTAAGGTGGATGAAAATCCTGCAGTAAAGGCTGAACAACCGCAGTATTCGGTCGATTTTTATACCAGTCAGTTGCCAAGTGATCAGAAAGTGCTTGACAGTTTGGCCAGAGACCGAAATTTCGCCTATTTCCAGTTAGGTAATATTTACAAAGAGAAGTTCAAAGAGTACGAATTGGCCGCTTCAAGGCTTGAAACGCTTTTAACGAAGAATCCAGAAGAACGATTGGTATTGCCATCAAAATATAATTTGTATAAAATATATGAAATCATCAATCCGTCTAAGGCGGAGGCGATGAAAAACGATATCATTTCGAATTATCCAAACAGCCATTATGCACAGATTCTGTCCAATTCAGCGATTGGCCAAATAACCGACACTCCGGAAGTTGCATACGCCAACTTGTTCAAGAAATACGAACAAGGGCTTTATCAGGAGACCTTGATTGAAGCGGATCGCATGATTGAAAACTTTGCAGGAGATTCGATGGCGGCCAAATTCGAATTGTTACGTGCGCGAATCATTGCCAGATTGGAAGGTCTTGAACAGTATAAAAATGACTTGATTGCCATTGCAAAAAATTATCCGACCATAGACGAAGGTAAAGAAGCTGATGCTTTGGTGAAAAACGACATCCCGCAACTGGAGCAGTTACAATTGGGCAAAGGAACTCCGGTTAGCTGGAAAATTGTATATGAGATTCCGTATCCGAATGCCGGCAATGCAAAAGTGAAAGCCTTAACCGACAAACTGGCTGTCTATATTAAGGACAGAAACAGTGCGAAAATCGTAATGTCGAACGATGTTTATCTGAAGGATAAAAGTTTTATTGTGATACATGGTTTCGCAAGCAAGGAAGGGGCTGAATCAACTGTGTCGGTATTAAGAGACTTCAAAGGATATAAAGTGAAGGAGCCTGCTTTCGTAATTTCGAACGAGGATTATAAGGTAATTCAAATCAAGAAGAACCTTTCAGAATATTTGGCAACAATTAAATAAGTATGTTCGACAAACCGCAAAAATCATATACGGATTTATTGGGTAAAACCAATAGAATCGTAGAAGGAACGACCATTGAAGGAAATATCGTTTCCCAGGCTGATTTTCGTCTGGACGGACATCTGAAGGGAAACTTTTCCTCGGCGGGACGTTTGGTTATCGGTCCGTCCGGGAGCGTTACCGGGGATGTTATTTGCAAAACGGCCGATATAGAAGGAAAGTTTGACGGGAAGATTGATGTAGCCGAAATGTTGAACATCCGTTCTAAAGCTATCATTAAGGGAGAAGCTATAGTCGGAAAACTTTCGGTGGAACCCGGAGCTGATTTCAGCGCTTCCTGTGTGATGCGCAATACCTAAAAAATTTATATGTCTATGGGAGATCCGGAAAAAAAGTCACCTAACAAATGGTTGGCGTTAATTAATATCCCGTTTCAGATGGGAATTATTATTTTTGCATTCGCCTGGTTGGGTACATGGCTGGATGAAAAATACCGGAATGAGAACGATTTGTACGTGAAAATCTTAACGCTTGTTGGTGTTTTTATCGCGCTTTACAATGTTATCCGACAGGTAAACGATTTAAACAAGACAAAATAAATGAACTGGAAAAAATACAGGACACTTTTTACCTTACTTATTATTGCACCTATCTTAGCAGGATTCCATATGCTGATTGTTAAATCCTTGGTTTCTGCTGAAATTTATGAAGCATTCCATTATTCCTTGCCGATGCTGTATTGCCTATTTACTGCTGCTTCGGCGGTAATCTTGTTGATTAGCATAATAATGAAACAAAGAGGCCCGGAGCAGATCGGGAATGTTTTTCTGATTACGACTTCCGTTAAAATGGCGCTATGCTATGCCTTGATCCAACCAGTCCTGAATACGGACACACAAAGTGCTCATTTTGAAAAAATCAATTTTTTTGTAATTTTCATTTTGTTTTTAGCAATAGAAGTTCTTTTGACTTCAAGATTATTAAATGATGGCAATGAAAAGGGTAAAAATTCATAAATGCATCAAAAAAAAGCATTTAATACTCTTGAGGTATTAATTTAAAATGTACCTTTGCGCCAAATTTAAAGACCTAAGAATTAAGATATTTAATAAGGTATGGTGATTTCAAAACAACCTGTAAGATTTATGTTAGCAGCTTTTGTAGGATTGATTTCTTCTGTTGCAATGGCAAATCCAACAACAGATTCTACTCAAGTAAAAACTGAGACTGCTCACGAAGTACAAGCAACTGCGCCAACAGCTCATGCTGAAGTAGGACATGAAGAAAAAGCGCTAACTCCAGAGGAGGAGAAAAGAACGAAAGTGGATGCTTTTATCGATCACCACCTTCAGGATTCTCATGATTTCGTTTTCTTCTCAGATGAGAAAGAAGGCGCGCATTACGGATTTTCTTTGCCGGTTATCTTATTGGATGGCGGATTAAAAGTTTTTTCATCTTCAAAATTACACCACGGTGAAGCTGTTGCTGAAGTAGACGGTAACTACTATAAATTGTTCCATGGTAAAATCTACAAAACGGATGCTGCCGGGACTATCAATCTTGACGAGCACCACCACGCAACGAATGCAATGCCGCTTGATTTCTCAATAACTAAAAACGTATTGTCGTTGTTAGTGGTTTCTGCAATGTTGTTATTCATGTTCACAAGCTTAGCGAAATCATATAAAAAAGGTCCGGTTCCGACAGGTTTCGGAAGAGTTTTGGAGCCACTTATTATTTTCATCAGAGATGAGATAGCGATTCCAAACATCGGTGAGAAAAAATACAGAAAGTTCATGGGGTACCTGTTAACGGTATTCTTCCTGATCTGGTTGTTAAATCTTTTAGGGATGACTCCACTTGGAATTAACGTAACTGGTAATATTGCAGTGACAGTTTGTTTAGCGATTTTCACCTATATCATTACCCAATTCAGTGCGAATAAAGATTATTGGGGACACATCTTCTGGATGCCAGGAGTACCGGTTCCAATGAAGATTATTTTGGCTCCGATAGAAATTTTGGGAACATTAACAAAGCCATTCGCGTTATTAATCCGTTTGTTCGCAAACATTACTGCTGGTCACGTGGTAATCATGAGTTTAATTGCGATGATTTTCGTAGGTAAGAATCTGGTTGCTGATTTGCCAATCTCTTTTGGGTTAACGTTGTTCATCTCTTTAATTGAGTTGTTGGTTGCATTCTTGCAGGCCTTCATCTTTACCATGATGTCTTCGTTGTTCATCGGTATGGCTGTACAGGATCATCATCATGATGAGCACGAACACCACGACGGGCATGATTTTACTGACAATTCAATTGTTTAATTTAGAAGTTTAATTTTATATATATATACTTATGGGAACTATTCCAACGTTAGTAGGTGCAGGTTTAGTAGTAATCGGTGCTGGTTTAGGTTTAGGTAGAATCGGTGGATCTGCTATGGACGCTATTGCTCGTCAGCCAGAAGCTGCTGGAAAAATCCAAACAGCGATGATCATCATCGCGGCTTTATTAGAAGGTTTGAGCTTTGCTGCTTTGATCTTAGGAAAATAATAAAGAGAAAAACAGACAATACCTGTAACGGTTGGTTACAGGTGTTGTTTTAAAAAAAAGTAAAAAAATTAAATCATAATATAGTCTACAATGGAGAAGTTAATTAACGATTTTTCATTCGGTTTATTCTTTTGGCAAGCAATTATCTTATTGGTGTTGATTTTCCTTATGGTGAAATTTGCATGGAAACCAATTATGGAGTCGATTTCAGCTAGAGAAGATGGTATCAGAGATGCTATTGCTTCCGCTGAAACAGCTAAGAAAGAGATGATGAATCTTAAGGCTGATAATCAAAGATTATTAGACGAAGCTCGTGCTGAAAGAGATACTATGCTTAAAGAAGCTCGTGAAATCAAAGAAAAAATGATTGCTGATGCGAAATCAGAAGCTCAAGTACAAGGAGCAAAAATGATCGAGCAGGCAAAAGCGACTATCGAAAGCGAGAAAAATGCTGCTTTGGCTGAATTGAAAAATCAGGTTTCTGGTCTTTCTGTTCAAATCGCTGAAAAATTATTAAAAGGTGAACTTTCTGACAAATCTTCTCAAACTGCATTGGTTGAGAGAATGTTAGAAGAAGTAAAATTAAATTAATCGTATATGTCAAGAGCAGCGATTAGATATGCAAAAGCAATTTTAGATATTGCTAACTCTAACGGAAAAGCGGCAAACGTTAACGACGACATGAAGTCTATCGTAGCGGCTGTGGCAGAAAGCAAAGAGTTAAGAGACTTCTTGTCTAACCCAACTGTTAAGGGTGACGTAAAAGTATCGGCTATATCAGAAGTATTTGCTTCTGTTCAAAACGAAACAAAAAGTTTGTTCCGATTGTTATTGGAAAACAAAAGATTCGAGATTTTACCTGCGGTAGCTTCTCAGTACAATCTGTTGTTTGACGAGTTGAGCGGTGTGGAAGTGGCAAAAGTTACAACAGCTTTTCCTATCACTCCGGAATTGGAAGCAAAGGTATTGGCAAAAGTTAAGGAATTTTCAACTAAATCCGTTACTATAGTTAATATCGTTGATGAGTCAATCATCGGCGGGTTTATCTTGAGACTTGGCGACAAACAGTACAATGCTTCTATAGCAAACAGTTTACAAACATTAAAAAGAGAACTTTTAAATTAGTATTTACCATACCGAAAGGTGTTAAATTATAAACAGAATGGCAGAAATTAAAGCTGCTGAAATTTCAGCAATATTAAAGAAACAATTATCTGGTTTTGAATCAGGTGCTACTTTAGAGGAAGTGGGAACAGTTCTTCAGGTAGGAGACGGTATCGCTCGTGTTTACGGTTTGTCTAATGCACAATACGGTGAGTTAGTACAATTCGATAACGGGTTGGAAGCTATTGTATTGAATCTTGAGGAAGATAACGTAGGGGTTGTATTGTTAGGACCATCTACAGGAATCAAAGAAGGTTCAACTGTGAAAAGAACTCAGCGTATCGCTTCTTTAAAAGTTGGTGAGCAAATGGTAGGTCGTGTTGTGGATACATTAGGTTTCCCTATCGACGGTAAAGGACCAATCGGTGGTGACCTTTACGAAATGCCATTGGAAAGAAAAGCTCCTGGAGTTATCTTCCGTCAGCCGGTAAACGAGCCGCTACAAACAGGTATCAAATCTATCGATGCGATGATCCCAGTTGGTCGTGGACAACGTGAGTTGGTTATCGGTGACCGTCAAACTGGTAAAACTACAGTATGTATCGATACCATTTTGAACCAAAAAGAATTTTATGATGCTGGTAAACCAGTATTCTGTATATATGTTGCTGTAGGACAAAAAGCTTCTACGGTAGCTGGTATCGCAAAAACATTAGAAGAAAAAGGTGCAATGGCTTATACAGTTATCGTTGCAGCTAACGCTTCTGACCCTGCTCCAATGCAGGTATACGCTCCAATGGCGGGTGCTGCAATTGGTGAGTATTTCCGTGATTCAGGTCGTCCTGCTTTGATCATCTATGATGATTTATCAAAACAAGCGGTTGCTTACCGTGAGGTGTCTTTGTTGTTAAGAAGACCACCAGGACGTGAGGCTTACCCTGGAGACGTATTCTACCTACACTCTCGTTTATTAGAAAGAGCTTGTAAAGTAATCGCTGATGACAGCATTGCTAAAAACATGAATGACTTACCAGAATCGTTAAGACCAATCGTTAAAGGTGGTGGATCGTTAACAGCGTTACCAATCATCGAAACACAGGCGGGTGACGTTTCTGCTTATATCCCAACAAACGTAATTTCGATTACTGACGGGCAGATTTTCTTGGAGTCTGACTTGTTCAACTCAGGGGTTCGTCCGGCGATCAACGTAGGTATCTCCGTATCTCGTGTAGGAGGTAATGCGCAGATCAAATCGATGAAAAAAGTATCTGGAACTTTGAAATTAGACCAGGCACAGTTCCGTGAATTAGAAGCGTTCGCGAAATTCGGTTCTGACTTGGATGCTGTTACTTTGAACGTAATCGAAAAAGGTAGACGTAACGTAGAAATCTTGAAACAATCGGTAAACACTCCGTTTACTGTTGAAGATCAGGTTGCGATTATCTATGCTGGAACGAAAAACTTATTAAGAAACGTTCCTGTAAACAAAGTAAAAGAATTCGAAAAAGATTTCTTAGAGTACTTAAACGCAAAACACAGAGATACACTTGACGCTTTAAAAGCTGGTAAATTCGACGATAACATCACTGATGTTTTAGAGAAAGCAGCAAAAGAGGTTTCTGCAAAATATTAATAAAAAGTGATTAGTGATTAGTAGCTGGTAAAAAGCTAGCTACTAATTACTGGTAACTAATTACTAAAAGAAGAATGGCAAACTTAAAGGAAATACGTAACAGGATTACTTCCGTTTCATCTACGATGCAGATTACATCGGCGATGAAGATGGTATCTGCAGCAAAGTTGAAAAAAGCACAGGATGCGATTACAGCGATGCGCCCTTATGCCGAAAAATTAACCGAGTTAATCCAAAATCTTAGTGCTTCTTTGGAAGGTGATTTCGCCGGACAATACACAGAGCAGAGGGAGGTTAAAAAAGTATTGTTGGTAGTGGTTACATCAAACAGAGGTTTGTGTGGTGCTTTCAATGCTAACGTACTTAAACAGGTTAAAAATCTATCTGAAACGACTTATGCCGGAAAAGAGGTAGGTGTTTTTGCCATCGGTAAGAAAGCAAACGATGCTTTGGTTAAAACGAATACAATCGTGGCTAACCGTAGTAGCATTTTTGACGATCTGACATTTGACAACGCAGCACACATCGCCGAAACGCTTACACAATTATTTGTGACAGGTGAATACGATAAAATTGAATTGGTATACAACCAATTTAAAAATGCCGCTACTCAAATTGTGGTAACCGAGCAATTCTTGCCATTGGCACCTGTAGAAATCAAGCAGGTAGCTACTTCGGATTATATTTTCGAGCCGACAAAAGAGGAAATTGTGTTGACATTGATCCCGAAATCATTAAAAACACAGTTATACAAAGCGGTGAGAGATTCTTTCGCAGCAGAGCATGGAGCGCGTATGACGGCAATGCACAAAGCAACCGATAACGCAACCGAATTGAGAAATCAATTGAAATTGACTTACAACAAAGCGCGTCAGGCTGCTATTACAAACGAAATCTTAGAGATTGTTGGTGGAGCTGAAGCTTTGAATAACTAAGCTGATTTTTAAATAAAAGTAAAAGAGTCAACATTTGTTGACTCTTTTTTTGTTTACATTTATTCGAAAATTCAAATACGGAAAAGTGGAAATCAAAGAACTTACCACCTTGGCTGAAATGACATCGCAATTGGAACTGATCCGTCAATTGTATCCTAAAATGACATTTCAGAAATACGAATCTTTTCTAAAGGAAATGATCCCGCACAAGTATACTCAGATTGCGGTTTTTGATAACAATAAATGCATCGGAATTACGGGCTGCTGGTTTTCGACAAAATTGTGGAGCGGAAAATACCTGGAAATAGACAATTTTGTTGTGGATGAAGCGCACCGTTCTCAAGGTATAGGTAAAATGCTGACGGATTTTATAGAACAAAAAGCGTTGGCCTTAGGCTGTACCAATATTGTTTTGGATGCTTTTACAACAAATTTTAAGGCCCATCGTTTCTACTACAATCAGGGTTATGCTCCCAAAGGCTTTCACTTTGTGAAAATCCTTGACAAAGATGGGTTAACCTAAATATTCTTTCCTGAATAAACCGTAGGATTGCTTATTTTTGCGTATCATTAGTCAAAACAGTACATTTTGAGCCTTTATAAAAATCTTTTCAAGCAAACCTTCATTTACGGAATTGCCACGGTGCTTCCGCGGATGTTGAGTTTCCTGCTGGTTCGTTTATATACCGATTTAATGCCCAGAAGCGAATACGGTGAAGTTACCGTTGTTTTATCCTGGATGGTATTCTTCAATGTGATCCTTTCCTACGGAATGGAAACCGCTTTTTTCAGGTTCTATAACAAGGAAGAGAATAAGAAAAGCGTTATTGAAACCACGACGATTTCCATTTTTTGGACCTCAATATCGTTTCTGTCCATCGCACTGTTGTTTCGGAACACCCTAGCCAATTGGGCAGGCGTGGAAATTCAATATGTAACCTATGCCATTTGGATTTTGGTTTTTGATGCCCTGGCAATCATACCGTTTTCGAAATTGCGTGCTACGCAACGGCCCATGAAATATGCCGTGATTAAAATTGGGAATGTGGTTGTGAACCTGGGACTGAATATCTTTTTCTTATTGGTTTTGCCAAAATTAGCGCAGTCGGATCCGGAATCGTTCTGGAGCAGTATTTTTATTTATGATTTTCAGGTAGGCTATATTTTTGTGGCCAATTTAATCGCGAGCCTTGCGACATTGTTGGTTTTTCTTCCCGATTATATTTTCCTGAAATGGCATTTCAACATTTCGCTTTGGAAAAACATGATGCATTATGGCTGGCCCATTCTATTTGCCGGTTTGGCCTTCGGGATCAACGAGCATTTCGATAAAATTTTATTGGAAAAATTATTGCCTCAAAACATAGCATTATCCGAAGTGGGGGCTTATTCAGCCTGTTATAAACTGGGCTTGTTCATGGTCTTGTTTCGAACCGCCTATACTTTGGGGATCGAACCTTTTTTC
Source organism: Flavobacterium enshiense DK69 (assembly GCF_000498495.1). GTDB lineage: Bacteria > Bacteroidota > Bacteroidia > Flavobacteriales > Flavobacteriaceae > Flavobacterium > Flavobacterium enshiense. The sequence goes on from NZ_AVCS01000006.1 coordinate 79,070, forward strand.
TTCAGTCATGCCGGAAACGAAAATGCACCGCAAACTTATGCCACGGTAACCAAATACTTTGTGATTTTCGGATCGCTTATTTTATTGTGCGTAGTTGTTTTTGCCGATGTATTAAAAGTGATCCTGATAGGGAATCCGGAATATTGGGAAGCCATGAAAGTAGTTCCCTTAATTATTCTGGCGAATTTCTTCCTAGGAATTTACACCAATCTGTCGGTTTGGTATAAGTTGATTGACAAGACACAGGTCGGAGCCTATATTTCTGTTTTAGGGGCCATAGTCACCTTGGCTCTAAACTTTTTGCTGATACCGAAATTCAGTTATATGGGTTCAGCCATCGCTACATTGGCGGCTTATGGTTCCATGATGGCCATTTCATATTATCTGGGAAACAAACATTATCCCATTCCGTACGATAAGAAAAGGATATTTGGGTATTTGGGGGTTTCCACGCTTTTATCCGGACTTTCGTTTTATGTTGACGTATTCCGCGAAAGCTATATTTTCGGTATCGTAGCCATTTTAATTTTTACCTATTTTATTTATCACAACGAAAAAGAAACTTTACTTCGTGTAATGAGAAGAAAAGTGGCTTAATTTTTTTATTTTTAAACTTTTATTACAATAATATTACCAGAAATGACAATTAAAATCATCAATAAATCAGAGCATCCGCTACCTAATTACGAAACCAATGCTTCGGCAGGGATGGACTTACGCGCAAATATTTCCGAACCGATAACCTTAAAACCGCTGGAAAGAGCTTTGGTAAAAACCGGACTTTTTATAGAATTGCCAATCGGTTACGAGGCTCAGGTGCGTCCAAGAAGCGGACTGGCTTTCAAAAAAGGAATCACAGTATTGAATTCCCCGGGAACAGTTGATGCTGATTATCGTGGTGAAATCGGTGTGATATTGGTAAACTTGTCCAACGAACCTTTTGTGGTTGAAAACGGAGAGCGTATTGCTCAGTTAATCATCGCCAAACACGAACGTGCTGAATGGCTGGAGGCTGTTGAGCTTACCGAAACGTCCCGTGGCGAAGGCGGATTTGGCAGTACAGGAGTGAAATAAATTAATTTAAATAATTTAAAAGATTGAATGATTTGGGATTTGTGTGAATTTGTAATCATTTAATTTTTCAATCGTATAATAAAAAAATGAAAATAATAGTACCGATGGCCGGACGTGGTTCACGCCTTCGCCCACACACATTGACAATTCCAAAACCATTGATTCCGATTGCCGGAAAACCAATCGTACACCGTTTGGTAGAGGATATCGCCGGTGTGATCAATCAGGAAATTGAAGAAATCGCATTTATCATTCACGAAAGTTTTGGTAAGCAGGTGGAAGAAGATCTGATTGCTATTGCAGAGAAATTAGGTTCTAAAGGAAGAATCTATTATCAGAATGAAGCTTTAGGAACCGCACATGCCATTATGTGTGCTAAAGACAGTATGTCAGGACCGATTGTTGTTGCTTACGCAGATACGTTGTTCCGTGCCGACTTCGCGCTTGATACTTCGGCAGACAGCGTAATCTGGGTAAAACAAGTGGAAGACCCAAGTGCTTTCGGTGTCGTGCAACTGAACGGAAACAATCAGATTGTGGATTTCGTGGAGAAACCAAAAGAGTTTGTTTCAGATTTAGCAATCATCGGAATTTATTATTTCAAAAGCGGGGAAACTTTACGTTCGGAATTACAATATTTATTAGATAATAATGTTGTTAAAGGAGGTGAGTATCAATTAACTGACGGATTGGAAAATATGAAACAAAAAGGCATGAAATTTGTGCCTGGTAAAGTAGACGAATGGATGGATTGCGGTAACAAGGAAGTTACGGTAGATACTAATTCACGTATGCTGCGTTTTCTTCATAATGATGGTGTTAATATGGTTTCAGCTAGCGCAAGAATTGAAAATTCCACTATTATCCCGCCTTGTTTCATCGGGGATGATGTGGTGTTGATCAATTCAACTGTAGGGCCTAATGTTTCTTTGGGAAGAGCAACGCATCTTACCAATACAACGATCAAAAACAGTTTGGTGCAAACGCATGCGCATATTAAAAATGCGGATTTGGATAATGCAATGATTGGAAACCATGCTGCCTTTGACGGGAATTTTAAAGCTGTCAGTATCGGAGATTACTCTGTTTTAGAATAAGATATGAAAGTGAAGGTTTGGATAAAAGCTGTGTCTGTTTTGGGAACCATGTTGTTCTCGGTGTTGTCTTTTGCCCAAACCGAACCGGATTCCATTGCCATTGCTAAAAATGAATTCGAAGAGCATTTCTTTGAAGCGTTAAAGCAGAAAGGTATCGAAAACTACGATAAAGCTATCGTTGAGATTGAAAAATGCCTGGTGAAAGAACCCAACAATCCGGTTTTGCATCACGAGTTGGGAAAAAATTACCTGGCTCTGAAAAAATATCCCGAAGCGCAAAGGGCTTTCCAGAAAGCGGTCGACCTGAATCCAAAAGAGCGCTGGTACTGGAACGGCCTGTACGATGTTTATTATGAAACAAAAGATTATCCGAATTCGATTATTGTAGTTCAGAAACTAATTGAATTTGATAAAGAATTTCAGGATGATTTGGTTTCGCTGTATATGTACACCCATCAGTTTGAAAAAGCATTGGCACTGATTGAGGAAATGGAACGGACATCGAATATTTCCCAAATGATGGAGACCTATAAGCTTCAGATCCTGAGTGAAAGTCAGCACAATAAACCACAAAAGGAACAGCTGGAACAGGCCATTGTGAAATATCCGAAAGTAGAAGAAAACTACATTCAGTTGATTTATTTGTACACCGAAAGCAATCAGGAAGAAAAAGCATTGGAAGTGGCTAAGAAATTGGAGCAGAACATTCCCAATTCCGATTGGGCTCAGGTAAGCCTCTTTAAATTTCATTTGAATAACGGAGACGGAGCAAAAGCTGCATCGGCCATGCAGTCTGTTTTGAACAGTACCAAAATAGAACAAAAAATCAAACATCGAATCCTGAATGAATTTCTGATTTTTGTCAACAAGACAAATACAATGGACAATGAGTTGGAAAAAGCCGTTGATGTATTTGAAGACCAGACGGAGGTTAATGTGGCGAAAGAAATTGGTGTGTTTTTTCTCAATAAGAAAAAGAACGACAAAGCTGTACATTATTTTGAGAAAAGTCTGTTGAAACAAAAAGACGACATACTCGTCATAGAATTGTTGTTACAGTGCTATACCGATACCAATCAGTTTGATAAAGTATACAAGCGCGCCGAAGATTATCTGGAAATGTATCCCAGCCAGGCACGACTTTATTTTTACGCAGGTTTGGCTCAAAACCAATTGAAGAATTATAAAAAAGCGGTTTCGATTTTAAATTCGGGAATAGATTTTGTGGTAGACGATATCGACCTGGAAATTAATTTCAACATTCAGTTGGGAGAAGCGTATAATGGGTTAGGTGATCAAAATAAAAAATACGCTTATTTCAACAGAGCGGAACAATTGTTAAAACAAAAAAAATAATGCAGAAGTGGCTTGCGGTCTTCGGACTTCTTTTTCTTTTTTCCTGTAAACCAAAGCAGATGGTAGCTGATAGTGGTGCTTCCAAAAATGTAGCGGTTTCAAAAATTATTTCCGGCCATTATGCCAATAGTAAGGATTTTGAAACGCTAAATATTAAGGCAAATGCCCGTTATGAAGACGATAAGCAAACCCAGAATGTAACTGCGGAAATCCGTATAAAGAAAGACGAAAGAATACTGGTAATCGTTCGTTTCTTTGGAATCACAATGGCCAAAGCGATGATTACTCCGGATAAAGTAAGCTATTACGAAAAAATCAACGGTAAATATTTTGAAGGGAATTATTCGCTTTTAAGCAAATGGCTTGGAACGGACCTCGACTTTCAAAAAGTTCAGAATTTATTCCTCGGATTGGCGTTGGACGATCTAACCAAAGGGCAATATGTGGAAGCTTTGGAAAGCAACATGTATAAATTAAAAAGCAAAAACAACGGGAATACAGAGAAGGAATTTTTATTTGAAGGAGCTAATTTCCTTTTGAAAAAGGAAATCCTTACCCAAAAAACAGAGGGACGATCGCTAGAAATAGATTATCTTACACATAAGGATTCTCCAAAAGGAATCATGCCTTTTGATATTGCTATTCAGGCGATGCAAAAAGATAAAGTTTCCCTGGAAATTGGTTATAATTCGGTTTCCTTTGATGAGGAGTTGTCTTTTTCTTATGATGTGCCGGATGGCTATGAACAAATTTTTATTGACTAAATTTGCCAAAATTATTTACAATGCATAAACTACTGCTTTCTATATTTTTCTTCTGTTTGGCCACCGTTGCCTGGGCACAATCCAACGATGATAAGCAACGTCAGTTGGAGGAACGAAGAGCTCAGCTTCAGAAAGAAATTCAGGAAACGCAAGTTCGTCTTCAGGAAGAAAGAAAAAAAGAAAAAAATATTTTGGGTCAGATTGCACAGCAGAATAAAAAAATTCAGTTGAGCCAGACGCTGATTAATACTACTTCGAAGCAGAAGCGTTTATTGTCCGATGGCATTTATCTGAAGCAATTGGAAATTAATAAACTAAACAGAGAGCTGAAAGATCTGAAAGTGGATTATGCCAATATGATTGTGAAATCATATAAAAGCCGTTCGGAACAAAGCCGTTATATGTTTATCCTTTCCTCCCAGAATTTTCTTCAGGCATACAAAAGGATGCAATACATGAAGCAGTATGCCAGTTTCCGAAAAATGCAGGGTGAGGAAATTAAAGTAAAAACAACACAGATTTCACGGGCGACCGCTGTTTTAGAAGTAAAGAAGAAAGAGAAGGAAAAGGTTATTAAGGAAAGTGAGCAGGAAAAGCGCGAATACGAAAAAGACAAAGCAGAGCAACAGCGTTTGGCTAAAATCGTCCAGAAAGACAAGAAAAAACTAACTGCTGAAATCAAGAAAAAGCAAGCTGAATCCAAAGCCATCGACAGGCAAATCCAACGAATGATTCGTGAGGCGATTGCTGCGGCCAACAAAAAAGCTGCTGCCTCCGGGAAAACGATTGTGAAATCCTCTTCTGGGGCGGCTGATCCAGCAAAATTTGTCTTGACGACTGAAGGAAAAGAATTGGCAGACAACTTTAAAGCGAATAGGGGAAGATTGCCATGGCCTGTTGAAAAAGGGTATGTTTATTCTTCTTTCGGAACGCATCAGCACCCGGAGTATCCTGATCTTACCATTACCAACAGTGGGGTGGAAATTGCAACGGAATCGGGTTCGAATGCAAGGGCAGTTTTTAGTGGAGAAGTACTACAGATTCAAGTGCTCAATGCAAACAACAAGGCGGTCTATATTCAACATGGGGATTACATTACCGTGTACCAAAACCTTAAGAGCGTGTCAGTTTCTAAAGGCGACAAGGTAAGTGCTAAACAAACCATAGGTAAAATCCATACCAGTTCAAGCGGTAAGGCTGTTGTCAAGTTCATGATTTTCCAAAATACAACGACACTTAATCCGCAGAGTTGGATTAGTAATATGTAACAAAAAAGCCGTTTGAATTTCAAACGGCTTTTTTGTTTATATCTAATGATATGTGTTATTCTACAGCAAAAAGAGCTTTTAATTCTGTAGCATCTGCTGGTTTCATTTTACCGGCCAGAATTAAGCTCAATTGTTTTCTTCGTAAGGCCGCTTCAAATCGTTTCTTGTCTTCTTCTGTTTCCGGTACAACTTGAGGAACTTCGACTGGTCTTCCGGTATCGTCTACTGCAACGAAAGTGTAAATGGCCTGCCCGACGCTGTTTTTGATTCCGGTTTCGCGGTCCTCTGTCCACACATCGCTCACAATTTCCATTGAACTGGTAAAAGTTCTAGAAACCCTTGCCTCAATGGTCACCACGGCTCCCAAAGGAATGGCTCTGTTAAAAGCCACATGGTTTACCGAAGCGGTCACGCAAATTCTTCTCGAATGTCTTCGGGCGGTTATGCTGGCTGCACGGTCAATACGTGCTAACAATTCACCTCCAAAAAGATTGTTTAGCGGATTGGTTTCTCCAGGCAAAACCAAGTCGGTTAAGACTGTAACGGAGTCTGATGGTTTTTTGTCTTGCATAGCGTGATTATTTTTGCAAAGTTAGCAATAAAAGCATAAAAAAATCCCCAAAGTTTGAGGATTTAATAATTTTATAGTTCTTTAATCAGCACCCAGGCTTCTTTGTTGTGTGATTTTTGAATTTCTTTCATTTTGGTTTGTGCTTCCGTGTAGCTGGAATAACTTCCATATAAAACCGGGAACAATCCAAATTGATTCTGTTCCAAACTGATTGGTTCATAACCTAACGCTTTCAATTCATTAAAGATTTTAGTGGCATTTTCAGCATTGCGGAACGAACCGGCAACAATGTGATATGGTTTTTTGGCATTTTCCGAGACGTTCAATGTAACGGATGGCAGCGGATTTTCAATAAAGAATGTTGCCTGTTGGATTTTGCTCTCCACTTTATGCTGAACGGCTTTTTCCACCATTAGGCTATCGTTGGCAAACTGTTGCTCGTACTGGTATTTATAAGCGACACCTCCAGCGCCAAGAGTCATAACAATGGCTGCGGCATATTTCAGGAACGAATAATTTTTCTTTCTTTCCGGCGTGAAAACAATCGGAGCTTTCTCTTCTAAAGCTTCCACCTGTGCTTTTAAAACTTCACGTTGGATTGACGGAGTAACCACAGGACTCAATCCAAAAGCATCAGCCAGGTAATTTACTGAAGTAATTGGTTCAAAAACCCAGTTTAATTCGGCGTTTACTGAGATTTCACCAATGTTTTTCAATGTCAGGGTTTCTCTTCGCTGTAATTGGTCTTTCCAGTTCGCTACTTCATTCTGAACCGCAAGTACGGCTTCATCATAAGAGATTTTTTCCTGCAATGAAACATGGTTTGCTAACAGTCCGTCATTGTTTTTCAAATGCGGATTAAACGAAATAACCTTCTTGGGCGGAAAAAACGTATTCGTGTTTTCGTCAAGTTTTGCTGATTGGATTTCTGTTAGAAACGCACCGAAACCAGGCACTGTTACGCACTGGTAACGATAGAGTAGGGCCGAGATATAGTTGTCAATCTTCATATCTACAAATTTAATTATTCAATAAGCATAACCAAAAATTATCAACAAATTTTATTAACAATCGTTTTTTTTGTGCTAAGGTTTTGGAAGCGAATGGCTTGGGCGTTTTTGGAGGCCCTTTTCCCGTTTTCCTTCCTCCCGATGAAAAATCGGGATCCATATAGTCGGGGCTAGTGGAACAACCATTTTGTTTTTTGTAATCTTTTTATTTCGAAATTTAAAAAAAATGATTTCCTTTGACCTTCATTTATACGCCATGACAACATCTGATTTATATTATACACTCGCTTTGTTAAAGGTCGAAGGAGTGGGAGACATCGTTGCTAAAAAACTCATTAACCACTGTGGTTCAGCTGAAAGGGTTTTTAAAGCCAAAAAATCCAATCTTCTTGCTATAGATGGCGTTGGAGAAATGCTTTTCAAAAATCTTCAGAATTCTTCCGTGTTCGATATGGCTCAATCCGAACTCCGTTTCATCGAAAGGGAAAACATCGATTTTGCATTTTATCAGGAAACTCACTATCCCGAAAAACTCAGGCATTGCATTGACAGTCCCACCGTGTTGTTTCAATCCGGAAACATTGATCTGCAGAACCGGAAACTTATTTCCATAGTAGGAACCCGTCAGATTACCAGTTATGGGGCCGATTTTACCCGAAAACTAATCGAGGATTTAACACCTTTGAATCCGGTTGTTGTAAGTGGCTTTGCTTATGGGGTGGATATCGTGGCGCATCATACGGCTATCGACTGTGGCCTTCAGACAATAGGTGTATTGGCACACGGACTGAATCAAATCTATCCTAAAATGCATAAAAAGTATATCGGTAAAATGGAACAGAACGGTGGGTTTATGACTGAATTTTGGAGCTCTTCCAGTCCCGAAAGGGAAAATTTTATAAGACGGAACCGTATAGTTGCCGGAATGGCGGAAGCAACTATAGTGATTGAAAGTGCCGAAAAAGGAGGTTCTCTAATTACCGCCAACATAGCCAATGATTACAACCGGGATGTTTTTGCTGTTCCGGGACGAAGTAGCGATAGGTACAGTCAGGGGTGTAATAATCTGATTAAAACGCAACGTGCACATTTGCTGACTTCCGCCGCTGATATCATTTATATGCTCAATTGGGAGCTGGAAGAAAAAAATAGAAAACCCGTTCAGAAGCAATTGTTTGTTTCTTTGGAACCGGAGGAGCAAAAGGTATATGACTTTCTTCAAAAAAACGGGAAGGAATTATTGGATATCATCGCTTTGGAATGTGAGCAGCCTATTTTCAAGATCTCCTCACTGTTATTGAATATGGAATTAAAAGGTGTCATTCGCCCTCTTCCGGGCAAGCTTTTTGAAGCGGTATAAAAAAAGCGACAATATTGCCGCTTTTCTATTTATTCAAATCCTAATTTTTCTCTGACTCTGGCCAGAACGCCATCCGCAACTTTATGTGCTTTTTCGGCGCCCATTTTTAACAGGCGGTCTACTTCCTCTAGGTTGTTGATGTAATGGTTATATTTGGCTCTTTCGGTTTCAAATTTGGATACAATCAGTTCGAACAGTTCCTGTTTTGCATGTCCGTATCCGTAGTTTCCACCCAAATAATTGGCTCTCATTTTTTCGATTTGTTCTTCGGATGCCAACAAACTGTAGATGGCAAAAGCGTTACAGGTATCCGGGTTTTTCGGTTCTTCCAACGGAGTGCTGTCCGTTTGTATATTCATCACTTGTTTACGCAGGGCCTTATCGTCAAGGAAAATATTGATGAAATTATTTCGGGACTTACTCATTTTTTCTCCATCGGTTCCTGGAATGATCATCGTATTCTCGTCGGTTTTTGCCTGAGGCAATACGAAAGTTTCCCCCATTTGAAAATTAAAACGGGAAGCCACATCACGCGTGATTTCAACATGCTGCAATTGGTCTTTTCCTACCGGAACAAATTCGGCATCATACAATAAGATGTCGGCAGCCATCAACATCGGATAGGTGAATAAACCTGCGTTTACATCTTCTAAACGGTCGGCTTTGTCTTTAAAAGAATGGGCCAATGTCAGTCGCTGAAACGGAAAAAAACAGCTCAAATACCAGGACAGCTCGGCAGTTTGCGGTACATCACTCTGACGGTAGAAAACCACTTTGTCAACATCTAAGCCACAGGCAAGCCATGCTGCTGCCGTACTGTAGGTGTTTTCACGTAACGTTTTTCCGTCTTTAATCTGGGTTACCGAATGGAAATCGGCAATGAAAAGAAACGGTTCGTTTTCGGGTTGATTTGCCATTTCGATGGCAGGTAAAATCGCACCCAAAAGATTTCCCAAGTGTGGTGTTCCTGTACTTTGAACGCCGGTTAATATTTTTGCCATTTATAAAAAGATTTACGCAAAGGTAAACGTTTTGCCAAAATGTTTGCCCTGAATTGTTACATTTGATATTATGAAAATCTTCAAGATTCTTTTCTGGACACTTTGGCGCATTTGGTTTTACATATTAGTTGTAGTGCCGATCCTTGTGATGTTCCCTTTTCTGTTTTTATCAATTCTCTCTGAAAAAACGTATCCTCAGTTTTTTGTGCTGGCCCGTATTTGGGCAAGAATTATCCTTTACGGAATGGGATTCTATTATGAGCTGGAAGAAGATTACAAAATGGAAGAGGGCAAAAGTTATGTGCTTGTGGCAAATCATACATCGATGATGGATATAATGCTTATGCTGCTTTTGGTGAAGAAACATCCATTTGTTTTTGTTGGTAAGAAGGAGTTGGTAAATCTGCCCATTTTTGGATTTTTCTACAAACGTACCTGCATTTTAGTTGACCGAAACAGTTCTAAAAGTCGTTTCGCTGTTTTCGAACGGGCACAAAAAAGAATCAATCAGGGGTTGAGCATCTGTATTTTTCCCGAAGGAGGCGTTCCGGAAGACGAGAGCATTATTTTGGATGAGTTTAAAGATGGTGCTTTTCGTATTGCGATTGAACACCAATTGCCGATTTTGCCTATGACTTTCGGCGATGTGAAAAAGCGTTTTTCATTCACTTTTTTCAGTGGTTGTCCCGGGAAAATGAGAATCAAAATCCATCAACCGGTTGAGACGTCCGGTAAAAAAATGGAAGAGAAAAGAGAACTTAAGGAAAAGGTACGTAATGTTATTTTATCACAGCTTTTAAAATTTGAAAACGCAAAATAATAGAAATAAAAAAGCACTCTAACCCAAAAGAGTGCTTTTTACGCCATTTTCCACCACAGAAATGACTACTTAACTAAAACTTAACTAACTTAACTTAAAAACTATAACTTATTCCGCTGTAAATGCCTATGAAATAAGGCTTGAAATTTCCAGCGTTATTGTCGTATGTATTGATTTGGTATTTTAACATGGGTTCTACGTTTGCATGTAGATTTCTCATGAAACTGTAATGTACTCCCAATCCGATATTGGTACTGAAATGTAATTTGTTCAGATTATTTGCTTCGCCAATGATAAGGTTGGTATCGGATGAAACTACGGAAACTTTGTTGTCGTTCAGCAATAAGGAACTTACTCCTCCGATTAGGTCAATCCCGAATTTTCTGTCTAAAATTTTGTAGGAAAGCTCAACAGGAACTTCAACATAATTTATTTTGTGGTTGATATTTCCGCTGTAACGGGTAGTCACAATGCCATTTTCGTTATAGGCAATATTCTTCGGACTAGGGTTTTCAATAACGAGTACGGATCCGTTCCCGTTTTCATTTACAAGCTCTAAGCCGGCACCTTCTGCGGAACGGTAGTAGGTGACATCATTGGTGCTGTATTCAATATTGAGTACATTCACACCTGTACGCACTGCCCATTTTTTATTCAGTTCATATTTTAATCCGGCACCATAACTCATGCTGGTTTGATAACTTTTGGAATTTTCGTTGAATTTAGCATCCAAAGAAGATCCCGAACCGTTCAGATTCATATAGATTGGCGAAAAATTGGTGCTTACGATCCAGCTTGATTTTTTTCCTTTCTCGTCTTCGGCATCATTTTCGTCCGTTTCTTTCTTAGCCTTAGTCTTTGTGCCTTCAGCAATCTTATTTGGTTTTATTGCTAAAGAATCTGGTTTTATGGTTGTATTTTCTTTAAAGCTGATGCTTGATTTGTTAGATATCCCTGATTTTGATTTAGTATCGGCAGCCACTACTTTTACGGTCTCTTTTGTTTCAGTTACTGTTTTTATTGGTACAACATTATGTGTTATGGCTACTTTCTTCTGAACGTATTTGCTGCCTCCTTCATAAGCTACTTTGGAAGTATTCACATAAGGGTCGAACTCGTCTTCATTGTCATTCACATCAGTTGTGTCTGTTTCTGGAAAAATATTGCTTAGTGAACGATTTTCGTTGGCGGCAACTAAAACATTTCTTTCAATAGGGTTTGGGTTTATATCCCGTTCAATTGTACTGTTTTTATCAGTCGAAGCTAAGCTGTGTTTTTTAGCAGTTGAATTTTTTGATGAATTTAAAATTAAAGCCGAATTGGTGCTGTTTTGAGGTAGGGTTTCAGAAACTGCAATTCTGTTTTTCTCAGACTTATCTTTTATTTTTGAAAAAGAATGATTTGTGTTGTTTGATTGTTCATTTGAAGAAAATTCTCCGGCACCACCATTAATGTTTTTTCGATTTTCATTAAAATGCGTTTTGCTTAGATTTTTAGAATTGGTTTTGCCAGCAATTACTTCATTATGAACAACAGTATTGTTTTTATTTGCTATATTTTCGAAAGAGTCAGATCTAACAATAGTATTTTTCGAAATATTTCTTTTGGTATTTGTTTCGTTTCCAAGTGTTGACTTGTTGTCCGCCTCCTTGTCTGCTGAAGTCAAAATGCCAAAAGGTCCTGCTATAAAGGTTGTGGCAAGAGAAAACCCAATTAAGAAGAAGGCAGCATAACTGCATAATCTCAGCCATGGGGAAACAGGCATGATTTCTTTTTCACCAGTATTGATGCTGGACTGAATGTTCTCCCATATGCTGTCGGAAGGAGTCACTTCAAAGTCCTTGAATTTTTCTTTAAAAAGGCGGTCTATGTTATTTAATTCGCTCATTTTATGGATGAGAATTTTTTATTTGCGTGCTGAGATTCAATTTTGTCTTTTAATATCATTCGGGCCCGGGCCAGATTAGATTTGGATGTACCGACGGTTATCTTAAGCATTTCGGCTATTTCTTTGTGTGAATAATCGTCAACTACATAAAGATTGAAAACTAAACGGTATCTGTCGGGTAACTTCTGTATTATAGAAACCAAAAAGTCCATGGTGAGTGAATCTTCTTCTATCTCCACATCGGGCGAATCCGGAATGTTCTCATGTACAATTTCAAAAATGCCTTCTGTACGGTATTTTTGCAAAATATGATTAATCAGTACTCTTTTTGCCCAACCTTCAAAAGAACCTTTAAATTCAAACTTGTTTATTTTTTCGAAAATCAATATAAATCCGTCCTGTAAATTATCTTCGGCTTCGGTGTAATTTCTGGAATATTTTAAACTCACACCGAACAGTTTTGGGGAAAGAAGTCTGTACAACTGCTCTTGAGCGGCCGTATCCTTCCTTTGGCAATCATATATGATTTGTTCTAACCCCAATGTTATACTGTGTTTTATTCGACAAGAATGTTATAAGTCAAGAACAAATCGACCCCGTTACTGTTTTTTCCTTTCCAAAATTTTAATGTGTATTCGCCTGGTTTGTCCAGATTAAATTTTAAATCTTGAGTTGTCATATTTCCGTTTTGTACAGAAGCACAATCACTATCTGAATGCTTGTAAACAGTTGATTCAACCGCAATGGTCCTTATGGAGCCTTCTTTTTCGAAATAAATTTTATTAAAGGTGTGACATTCCGTTGGCTGAACGAATTTTATTTTGATAGTATATTCTTTGTTTATTTTAAAATTAGTGGGTAATTCCACTTCGCTCACCGGCAACAATTCATACACCGTGGTTTCTGTTTCCGACTCTTTGCTGCAGGATAAATAAAGGAAAGGAATCAGAATCAATAAAAAAACATTTCTCATTATATAGGTTGTTGTTGCTAATAAGATGAAATAGAATTCAAAAGGTTGCGTATGAAAACCAAAAATCCCGAAAATTTTCGGGATTCTTTATTTTAGTTGGCATTATCTTTAATTAGCGTTTTGATTTTTTGTTCCAGTTCTTCCATCAGTTCCGGATTGTCTTTGATCAAAGCTTTCACAGCATCACGCCCCTGACCCAGTTTGGTATCGCCATAACTGAACCATGAACCGCTTTTTTTGATAATTTCAAATTCTACGGCCAAGTCTAAAACTTCTCCGGTTTTTGAAATACCTTCCCCATACATAATATCGAATTCAGCTGTACGGAATGGTGGCGCTACCTTGTTTTTTACAATTTTTACTTTGGTACGGTTACCTAATACATTTTCCCCATCTTTGATCTGGGTTGATTTACGGATATCGATACGTACCGAAGCATAAAACTTCAACGCATTACCTCCGGTTGTTGTTTCCGGGTTTCCGAACATTACTCCGATTTTTTCACGCAACTGGTTGATGAAGAAAACGGTACAATTCGTTTTGTTGATGGTAGCTGTTAATTTTCGTAGGGCCTGTGACATCAAACGGGCGTGTAATCCCATTTTGGAATCCCCCATTTCGCCTTCGATTTCACTCTTTGGTGTTAAAGCGGCAACCGAGTCGATTACTACTAAATCGATGGCACCTGAACGGATAAGGTTTTCAGCAATTTCCAAAGCTTGTTCCCCGTTGTCCGGTTGTGAAATGATCAGGTTGTCGATGTCTACTCCTAATTTCTGTGCATAGAAACGGTCAAATGCATGTTCCGCATCTATAAATGCAGCAATTCCTCCTGCTTTTTGAGCTTCAGCTATGGCGTGTAATGTTAAGGTGGTTTTACCTGACGATTCCGGTCCGTAAATTTCGATGATTCTTCCGCGCGGATATCCGTTTACCCCTAAGGCTAAATCCACACCAAGAGAACCGGACGGAATGGAATCTATTTCTTCCACTGCAGCATCTCCCAACTTCATTACGGTTCCTTTTCCGTAGGTTTTGTCCAACTTGTCTAAAGTTAATTGTAAGGCTTTTAATTTGGCTTCTTTCTCTGAACTCATTGTCTATAATTTTTGCTAAAAATAATGTTTTTTTTTAAGTTTCAAATAAGATGTTATCAACAGTTAAGTTAAAATTCCTTTCGTACGGCTTTTGGCCTGTGATGATTTTTTCAGAAATGAATTTATTGGGAAACAACTATGTAAGCGGCTAGAATTATTGTAAAATTTATCTTATACAATTATGATTTTCAGTTCTTTTTGTTTTCTTAAAAAAAATATTACAAAAGCGTGTAGTTTTGTTATTTTCATATGTATATTCGCGCAAAAAAATATTTATTTATGAAAAAAATCTTACTAACTGGAGCTTTTCTGATGTCAGCTTTGGTTTATTCACAAAATTTAGATTCCACATTTGGTACCAATGGCGGTGTTGTGGTTTCACAGTTCTCTACATCTAAAACTAGCGATTTGGTTGCCGGGGCGGCCTTACAATCAGATGGGAAGATGGTTTATGTTGGAAGATCAGTCGCTTTTTCAAGCTTTTCGTTTATTGCCAGAACTGATGCTTCAGGTGTTTTGGATACGTCATTTAATACTTTCGGATTTAGGACAATCAGCGGAAGTGGTTTTGAAGCTGTAGCCATTCAATCAGATGGAAAAATCCTGGCAGTTGGTCAGTCCAACATTTACCGATTTAATACGGACGGTAGTTTTGACAACACCTTTTCCGGGGATGGGATTTATTCGGTTACAATTGCCGGTTACAGCCCTTCTTTAAAGTCGATAGCCTTACAGTCTAGCGGTAAAATAGTTTTGGGAGGATTTGTGTCTAATGGCGGCGATAACGATTTCGCTTTGATTCGATTAAATGCTGACGGAAGTGCTGATACTGCTTTTGATTTTGATGGAATTGCAACATTGGCTGTTGGTTCTGAGGATGATGAAGCGGTTACGTTAGCAATTCAGGGTGATGGTAAAATCGTATTAGGCGGCCAGTCGTTTAATGGAAGTGATTATGATTTCGCCGTAGCCCGATTTAATTCGATAGGAACTTTAGACACGTCTTTCGGTACAAACGGAACTACTGTATCTCCTTTCGGATCAGCCTTGGATTTGGGCCGCGCACTTGATATTCAAAGTGATGGTAAGATCTTAATGTTGGGAGCCAGTAACAGTACGCTATCAATAGCAAGATATAATACTAATGGTCAGTTAGACACCTCTTTCGGCACCGACGGGCTGCTTTTAACAACAACTCCATTAACAGTAGGAAATCCGACTAATTCATTTTATTTTTCAAAACCGGTTGTTAAGTATCTTTCTGACGGTAAAATTTTGGTTTCGGGAACGTCTAGTAATGATTACGCGTTGTTTAGGTTTAATGCCGACGGAAGCGTAGATAACTCTTTTGGCTCTAACGGAACCACTTTATACAATCTTGAAACTTTGGATCGACAAGGGTTTTTATTCGTAAAATCAGACGGAAAAATCATATGTGGCGGTTCAAGTCTTGATGGAGCAACATCTGATTTTCAAAGAGGGGTTCAACTTCAGTTCACAAGTAACGGTCTTTTTGAATCTTTAACAAGTTTCAATCTTAAACAAGGGGCAGATCGGGGTATAGCTGTAATTGAACAGTCAAGTGGGAAGACTGTAGTTTTAGGCCAATCCAAAGAGGGAGCAGGATTCAATAACACTCTGGTTCGTTACAACACTAATGGTAGTTTAGACACAACTTTTGGAGTTAACGGGATGCTGAACCTTGGAATTTCAAATGTGTATAAGATGATACAACAACCTGATGGAAAAATTATACTGATCACTACCGGAGCGGATTTGATTCGTTTGAATGCAGACGGTCAAGCCGATTTGTCATTCGGTGTGAACAGTATTACGAATATGAAGGCAGACTCTAATAATATTGTGAGTTTTATCGATGCAATTGAGATTGGTCCGGATAATAAAATTTATGTAGCTTTCGACTATGACAGTTCAGCGACTACCAATGGGACTTTGTTTGATTTTGGGCTTTTGCGTTTGAATAGCAACGGAACTTTGGATACTACTTTTGGGAATAATGGTAAGGTAAATACCCGTTTTAACTTTTACTCGGCAGCAGAAATGAATTTCCCGGCAGATCTGTACATTCAAGCAGATGGTAAAATTATTTTGACCGGACCGCTTTATATTCCTCTAAACGGTTCGTATGTAGGGACTACAGAATTTACCAACGGGATAGTGCGTTATAATACGGATGGGACAATCGATACCACTTTCGGTACAAACGGTAAGGTGACAACGCAAATCGGGACTTACAATCACCCTTTTAAAATCGAGGGAACACTAAATAATAAGTTCATTATCAATTCAGGAATATCTACATCTAATTTGCATAGTCTGACACGATATAATAGCAACGGTAGTGTGGATACTTCTTTTGGTGTAAACGGATCAGTTGCTGATCAACCCGGGCAGATTTACAGCACGATGGTTGTTCAGTCGGACGGGAAAATTCTAAAAGGAGGGCGTTCTGGCAATCAGTTCTCTATCAGCCGTTATAATGCTGATGGTTCTCCAGATACTTCTTTCGGAACGTCCGGAATACTTTCTACTCCAATTTATTATAATTCTTCAATTGCCGATTTAATATTGTTGCAAAGTGGAAAATTGCTCGCGACAGGCTATGCATTTAACGGTTCTAATGATGTACTGGCACAGGTAAGGTATACTGACATAACGCTTGGGACTCTCAATTTTGAAGGGAACAACAACGTTTTATTGGTATATCCAAATCCTATAAAACAAGCGGCTACTTTTGAATACACTTTAGAAAATAACGAAACTATTTCCATTGATATCGTAGATTTACAAGGAAAAGTAGTAAAGTCCATTTTGAAAAATAAAGAACAATCGGTTGGAAATCACAAACAAAGCATTGATTTATCCGAAGGGTTTGCTGCTGGAATTTATATTCTTAATTTCTCTTCTGCTAAAGGGAATCAGTCAGTTAGAATAATGAAGGTTGATTAAAACCTTTTTTAACAAACTATGCAAAATCGGTCAAGAGTAATTTTGACCGATTTTTTTATGCGGATTATAGTGTTTTTTAATTCCAGCCACCTCCTAAAGCTCTGTATAAGTCTACCGTAGCGCTTAATTGTTGTTGGGTCAGTCTGGAAAGTTCCAATTCGGCTTCATATAAATTTCGCTGAACATCCAGTACTTCAAGATAGGAAACATAACCATTGTAATATCTGGCATTGGATAATTCAAGATTCTTTCTGGCTGCCATCACTTGTTTATTGCGTGCCTGCCATTCTTCTTTGTATGTTTTTACATCTTTTAGTGACTGCTCTACCTCGGAAACAGCTATGAGGTATGCTTTCTGATAAAAGAGCTTGGATTGTTCGGCTTCCTGTCTGAAGATCTCTACCCTGCGTTTGTTTTTTCCGAAATTGAATATCGGACCAACCACACCTGCCGAAGCATTCTGCAAGTAGGAGCTGTTTAAGAACAGGTCACTTAATTCAGAATTGGCAAAACCAGCCATCGCCGCAATGTTGAAAGAAGGATAACGCATCGCCTGGGCAACGCCGATTCTCTCGTTGGCGGCCATATAACGGAGTTCTGCTTCTCTGATATCCGGTCGGTTTTCCAGCAGTTTTGAAGGCAGCGAAAGCGGGATGTCGACGGTAATCCTCTGATCGTTGTTGGATTTGCCGCGCTCAATCGGTCCCGGAACTTGTCCGATTAAAACGGAAATAACGTTTTCCAAAAAAGTGATTTGTCTTTCGATACGGGGAATTCCGGCTTCGGCAATGGCTACTTGTTGTTCAATTTGAACTTTGTCAACTTCCGATGTATAACCTTTTATAAATCGTTCGTTAATAATGTTGAACGATTCTTGTCTGGCAATTAAGGTTTTCTTTGTAATATCCAATTGATTGTCGAGATCCCTTAACTGAAAATAAGAAACTGCTATATTGCTGATAATGCCTGTCAATATTACTTTTCGGGCCTCATCAGTCGCTAATAATTCGGCATTTAATGCTTTGTTTTCGTGGCGGACTTTGCCCCAGAAGTCCAATTCCCAATTCATATTCACGCCTACATTAGATGGGATGAAAGCGTCCTTATTGGCGTTTATGGTACCGCCGTAAGAGAATGAAGGGAGTAGATCGGCTTTCGAATAGCCTAATTCTGCCCGAGCACGTTCCAATCGGGCCATTGCGATTTTCAGGTCGTAGTTGTTTTCTATGCCTTTGTTGATAAGCCCTTCAAGAACATCGTCGTCGAAAACATCAAACCATTTCAGATTGACAACTGATTTGGCTGTATCTATGGGGATTTCTGTATTTTGATACCTTTCGGCTTTTTGTTCCTCGGGTCTTGAATATTTCGGACCTACCATACAACCCATCGGAAGCAGTGCCAGTCCTAAAACGACAATACCTATTTTTAATCTCTTACTCATGGCTTGTGGAATTTGGTTCACTATTATTTTCAGGCGTAATGGCTTCCTCTTTCTTTTTTCCGAAGCTTTCTATGAATACAAATAGTACAGGGATAAAACACACTCCTAATACGGTGGCGACCAACATTCCGCTAAACACCGCCGTTCCCATTACTTTACGGGCCTGTGCACCGGCACCGGAAGCCGTTAGCAGTGGAACTACTCCCAAAATGAAGGCAAACGCGGTCATCAGGATAGGTCGGAAACGCAATTTCGCAGCAGTTAATGCCGATTCCAGCAACGGAACCCCTTTTTCGTATTCGGCTTTGGCAAATTCTACAATCAAAATGGCATTTTTGGCGGCCAGTCCGATGAGCAATACCAATCCGATTTGCGCAAAAACGTTGTTGACATAATCAGGACTGAACAATTTGCAGAGGAACAATCCCAGGAACGCCCCAAATACGGCAAACGGAGTTCCCAACAAAACACTGAATGGGAGTTTCCAACTTTCATACTGCGCAGCAAGAATCAGGAACACAAAGACCAAGGCCATTATGAAAACCACATTTCCTTTTCCTTCGGCTGCTTTTTCCTGAAAACTCATGGCCGACCATTCATAGCCCATACTTTGCGGCAGGACTTCTTTTGCTGTTTCTTCCAGCGCTTTTAATGCCTGAGACGAACTATATCCGGGAGCCGGCGATCCCCCAATTTCAGCCGAACGGTATAAATTGAATCGGTTGGTGAATTCGGGACCGGTTTCACGTTTGATTGTCGCAATGGAAGACAGTGGGACCATGTTGCCGTCCTTCGATTTTATAAAAATTTTACTGATATCCGTAGGGTTGATGAATTCATCCGGAACCCCTTGAATTAAAACGATATACTGTCGTCCGTAACGGTTGAATTCGTTGATATATTGTCCTCCCAAATTGGCTCCGACCGTAGTGTTCACATCCGCCAGGGAAAGATTCAGTTCCTTTACTTTATCCCTATCAATTTCCAGGCGTATCTGAGGAACATTGGCATTAAATGTGGTTCGGATGGTACCTATTTCAGGACGTTTTTTGGCGGCATCCATAAAATTCTTGGTGTTCTCGGCCAGGTATTGCGGAGTGTTTCCTCCTTTGTCCTGTAACATTATGGTAAAACCGGCTGCATTTCCGATACCTGCAATAGGAGGAGGGCCGAAGGCGAAGACCGTAGCTTCGGTAATTTGAGTCGTGAATTTAGCATTCAATTCCTTCATGATCTGTGCTACGCTTTTGTCTCTGTGACTCCATTCCACCGGAGAAATGAAGATCAATGCATTGCTTGTGGCATTGGAATTTTTCAGCAAACTGAATCCGGCATTTGTGGTATAGAATTCGATGTTTTTATCTTGGGCAAGTATTTGTTCTATTTTTTTACAGACCTCGCTCGTTCTTTCCAATGACGAGGCTGAAGGCAATTCGACGTTGATGTAGAAGTATCCTTCGTCTTCTTCAGGAACGAATCCGGTTGGAACTTTTTTTCCTAAAATGACAATAACTCCAACAACTATTCCGATGAAGATTAGGCTTCGCATGGTTTTTTTAATCAGATAACCTGCCAAGCCGGTGTATTTATTAGTGACCGAATCAAATACCCGGTTAAAGCCAGCGAAAAATCGGGCCAGCCAGCCTTTTTGTTCCTTGGCGGGTTTAAGTAACAATGCACATAAAGCCGGACTCAATGTTAGAGCATTGATGGCAGACAAAATAACCGATATTGCAATCGTGATGGCAAACTGCTGGTACAGTCGTCCCGTAATTCCGGGGGTCAATGCTACCGGTATGAATACTGCGGTAAGTACCACGGCAATGGCAATTACCGGTCCGGCCACTTCTTTCATGGCCTGATTGGTAGCTTCCCTCGGTGTTTTTCCGTGTTCGATGTGGTGCATGACCGCCTCCACAACAACAATAGCGTCGTCAACCACGATACCAATTGCCAGTACCAGGCCTAATAGTGACAGTACGTTTACTGAAAACCCTAAAAGCGGGAAGAACATGAATACCCCGATTAATGAAACAGGTACGGTGATCAATGGGATTAAAGTTGCCTTCCAGTTCTGAAGGAAGATGAATACTACCAAGATTACCAAAATCACGGCTTCAAAAAGCGTGTGGACAATCTCATTGATTCCTTCAGAAACAGCTAAAGTGGTATCCAAAGAAACGTCATATTCTAAATCGTTCGGGAATTTTTCACTTAATTGTGCAATGGTCTTTTTCACATTTTCCGCTACTTCCAAAGCATTGGATCCCGGCATTTGCTTGATCCCGATAACTCCGGCCGGCTTACCATTTAAACGGGCCTGAGTGAAATAGTTTTCCGTTCCCAGTGAAACGGTGGCCACATCTTTTAGTCGGATTTGCTGGTTTTTTATATTCGACTTAACGATGATGTTTTCAAAATCCTCCTGCGTGACTAATCGGTCACTTAACATAACGTTGTAAGTGAATTCGTTTCCGTTTTTTGCCGGCGGGCCTCCGAATTTACCTCCGGGCGCAATTGCATTTTGTTCCTGAATGGCATTCATTACATCCAGAGCAGTCATGTCATATTTGGCCAAAACATCTGGTTTTATCCATACACGCATGGCGTAATTGCTTCCTCCGTACAGCAGTACCTCTCCAACTCCTTTAATACGGGCCAAAGGATCCACAATATTGATGGTAGCATAATTATTTAAAAAGTCAGCATTGTAGGTGTTATTTGGCGAATGCAATGAAATCAGAAGCATGGGAACCAACAACGATTTTTTGGTGGAAACCCCTGTGGTTCTTACGTCTTGCGGTAATTTAGGAGTAGCCTCCGCAACCCTGTTTTGGGTAAGCATGGTAGCTACATCCAAATTGGTTCCGATATCAAATGTAACGGAAAGCCCCATGTTACCGTCACCGGCATTAGTGGATTGCATGTATAGCATGTTTTCCACCCCATTTACTTTTTGCTCGATGGGCGTGGCAACGGCTTGTTCCACATTGATGGCATTAGCTCCCCTGTAACTTCCGTTTATGTTGATGATAGGCGGCGCAATGTCAGGGAATTTAGATACCGGAGTGGATCTTAATGAAAGAAACCCGATAATTACGATTAAAATGGAGAGCACAATGGCGACAATGGGCCTCCTTACGAAAAAATGATCCATAATTATTCGGTTTGATTTGAGACATTTTTTTCACTGCTTTCAGCAAATGGAACAGGTTCAACAACGGAACCCGGCTGAACAAATAAGGTACCTACTATGGCTACACGGTCACCCGATTCCAGTCCTTTAGATATGACCCAATCCGTTCCTATTTTTTCACCTACTTCTACTACTTTCACCTGTATCTTCTTAGCTTGGTCAATGGCATAAACCTGATAAATACCCTGCATTTCGGTAACAGCCTTTTGCGGGATTACAACAGCGTCTTTTTGAGTCGTTATCACTATACGGATTTTTACAAATTGCCCCGAACGTATGATTCTTTCGGGATTGGGGAATTGAGCTTCGAAGGTTACGGTTCCCGTGGTGGGATCGACACTGGCATCGGCAAAATTCATTTTTCCTTTATGTTGGTAGGTACTTCCGTCGGATAGGATCAATTCTAAGTCGGTTAATGTGGGTGGGTTTGGTCCAAATTTTTTCTGATATTGTAAAAAGGAGGCTTCACTGACAGCGAAACGCACGCGCACCTCGTTTAATCTGGAAACGGTGTTCAGATGCGCCGTATTTCCTATTCTTGAAATATAATCCCCGATTCGGGCGTTACTAATACCTATAACACCGTCAACAGGAGCGTAAATATTACAGTAGCCTCGTTCTATTTGTTGGTTTCTCAGGCTAGCTTGGGCACTAGCAAGGCTGGATTTTGTAGTTTTTACCCTGGCAATGGCTGCGTCGAGTTCTCTTTTACTTACCGCATTCATTTCGGCCAGAGGTTTTATTCTTTTTAATTCTTCTTCTGCATTTACGTAGTTGCTATTAAAAGCGGCCACTTGTCCTTTTTCGCGCTCTACCTTTGTGTCATATTCGATAGGATCAATCGTATACAACAACTGTCCTTTTCTTACTCTGTCGCCCTCTTTAAAGTGGATGCCCTGCAGGATGCCGTCCACCCTTGCTACCAGATCAACGTCTAAATCTCCAAATGTCTGCGCAGGATATTCCCTGAAAACTGGGATATCGCTTTTCTCAACTACAACGTATGGGACTTTTATAGGAGGGATAACTTTTTCTTCTTTCTTGCAGGAAATCCATATGCATGATAAGAAGAACAGTATCAACACGACTTTTGATTTTTTTAGAGCATTCATCTTGGTTTACT
This sequence comes from Flavobacterium enshiense DK69, assembly GCF_000498495.1. Classification (GTDB taxonomy): domain Bacteria; phylum Bacteroidota; class Bacteroidia; order Flavobacteriales; family Flavobacteriaceae; genus Flavobacterium; species Flavobacterium enshiense. Next base: position 102,082 of record NZ_AVCS01000006.1, read on the forward strand.
TTTTAAAAATTATAAAATAGCCGATTCTTATTTCTTTCCAATTTGGCATTTCCTGAGTGCCAATTATTTGATAGCGTTGCATGCTTTTAGGAACTTATCGAAAACAAACAATTAAGTCCTGGAAATAATTTAAACGTGATTGGGGCAATAACTTTAAAAAATGCCATTTATGGCACCATGAATTCTTAAAAAATAGTAGGTATGCTTTCATACAAATATAAAAAATCTTACATTAATCCAACTGTTTTTGAGATAATTACACTTTATTTTCGATGTAATACTTTACTTTGTTTAAATGAGCATCATTGTTTTTTATGAACTTGGTTTATGTTTGTTCCGGAATGAAATAAAACAATAGGGCAATAAGCATGTACAATGTGATCATCTGTATTCCTTTGTACCAGTTTGACGTGCCGTCATTGGAAACAACCGTAGTAAGCAGTACTGCCATAAACATGGCGCCTGTTTCTGCCCGGTTGAAGTTTAAAAACATCGGTTGTGGTCCAATGAAAAAACTGAGTAATATAAGTAAAGGAGTTACAAACAGCGCAATTTGTATAGAACTGCCAAGAGCTATACCTATGGTAAGATCCACTTTGTTTTTTGCTCCCATGGCAATGGCCGAGAGACTTTCTGCTGCACCTCCGATTACAGCCACAAACACAATTCCGATAAAGGCAGGAGTCATGCCCAGTTCTTTTCCGGTTCCTTCGGCTGCGCCCACCAAAATTTCGCTCATAAATGCTGCGGTTACGGAGGCTGCAACAAGAGCTCCGATGGCTTTTTCTTTGCTCCAGGGTTTGTGTTCTTCACCCAGTCTATTGTCAGCATTTTTATTGATGCTTTTAAATAGATCAGGATGTGTCTTAATCATGAAAAACAGGTAGGACGCGTAAGCTACTAACAGACCAATGGCAAGCAGTATGTTGAGGCTGCTCTCGTTGTCCTTATAGACATCACCCATGTTGACAATAAAAAAACGGTGAAATGCACTGGGAATAATTATGCTGCAAACCGCCAAAAACATCATGGAATTGTAGGTGTGAATGGTAACCGGATTGTATTCTTGGATACGGTGTTTAATGCCGCCAATGAAAAAAGCAACCCCTGTAGCCAATAATAAATTAGCAAGTATGGCCCCTGCAATAGATGCTAGTACCATTTGATACATTCCGGCATTCAGCGCGATAATGGCAATGATTAATTCGGGAGCGTTGCCAAATGTAGCATTCAAAAGACCTCCAATGGCATCTCCTGTATAATGGGCCAGATTTTCGGTTGATTCGCCGATCAGTTTTGCAATGGGAATGATGGATAGGGCTGCTGAAAAGAAAATGAGAGAATCTTCCACGCTTTTTTTTTCCAATATAATCGTTATCGGAATAAAAATGAAGAGCCAAAACACAGAAGGTTTTAAGTATTTTCTCATTTTAAGAGGCTGGTATTTAACCTAATAAAGGTAAAGAAATAATTCAGAAGTAGCAGATTATTCTTATATCTGGCATTTTTTATCGTTGAAAAACACCAGTTTGAAATTTCGCATTAAATGAATTCTGAAGTCTTCCGAATGTAATTTTTTAAAACATTGAGAATCAGTTTGTTTTGAAATTAATCTGAAATGTTTATTTTTGCACCCGAATTCTTCCATTTAGAACTCGAGGCATAGCCGAATAGGCGAAGCCAATTCATAACATAATTTCTCACTTAAAGTTTATAGCATGCAACTGTATAACACCTTAAGCGCAGAAGAAAGAGCCGAGCTTATCGATCAAGCCGGAAAACAACGCCTTACGTTGTCTTTCTACGCCTATGCGCACATTGAAGATCCTAAAAAATTCAGAGACGATTTATTTATTGAGTGGAACAAGCTTGATGCTTTGGGCCGTACTTATGTGGCCAAAGAGGGTATCAACGCACAAATGTCGGTTCCGGCCGAGAATTTTGAAGCCTTCCGCGATACTTTGGAAGCCTATGATTTCATGAAAGGAATCCGTCTCAATGTAGCCGTAGAGCATGATGATCACTCGTTTTTAAAATTGACCGTGAAAGTACGTCACAAAATTGTGGCCGACGGTCTAAACGATGACACGTTCGACGTAACCAATAAAGGGGTCCACTTAAGAGCAAAAGAGTTTAATGCAATTTTGGATGATCCGAATACAATCGTGGTGGATTTCCGAAACCATTATGAAAGTGAAGTAGGTCATTTCAAAGGTGCGATTACTCCGGATGTTGAAACCTTCCGTGAATCGTTACCTATTATCAACGAACAGTTGAAAGACTTCAAAGAAGATAAAAATCTGGTAATGTACTGTACCGGAGGAATCCGTTGTGAAAAGGCTTCGGCTTATTTCAAACATCAGGGATTCAAAAATGTATTCCAACTTGAAGGCGGTATTATCAACTACGCTAAACAGATTAAAGAAGAAGGTCTGGAAAGCAAATTCATCGGAAAGAATTTCGTGTTCGACCACCGTTTGGGAGAGCGCATCACCGAGGATATCGTTTCGCAATGCCACCAATGTGGAAAACCGTGTGACAATCACACGAATTGTGAAAACGATGCCTGTCATTTATTATTTATCCAATGTGATGAGTGTAAAGAAGCCATGGACAACTGTTGTTCGACCGAATGTCTTGAAATTACACATTTACCGTTAGTGGAACAGATTAAACGCAGAAGAGGAGCGCAGGTGGGGAACAAAGTATTCCGAAAAGGGAAATCAGAATCGCTCAAATTCAAGAAATCAGGCGAGTTAACTGATACTCCTTTGGCGGTAGCCGAAAAACCGAAAACCATCCGTCAGAAAATAAAAATAAAAAAGGTGTTGCTTGGTAAAGTTGAGCATTACTATGTAAAAGCACAGATTGGACTTTTCATTATCGAAAATCAGGAGTTGTATCTTGGGGATAAGATTTTAATCTCCGGACCAACAACTGGCAATCAGGAGCTGATTTTAGATAAAATGCACGTTAACGGAACTGAAGCATCTCAGGCAAAACCTGGTGATAAAGTAACGTTTGCCGTGCCGTTCCGAGTGAGATTATCCGATAAATTATTTAAAATTATCAGCTAATGACCACCTCTGGAAGAATTGAACTAATGGCTCCGGCAGGAAATTTCGAATCGATGCAGGCCGCCTTGGACAACGGTTGCGATTCCATTTATTTTGGAGTAGAACAACTGAATATGCGTGCGCGTGCCACGGTGAATTTCGTATTGGATGATTTGCCGGAAATTGCCCGCCGCTGTAACGAAAAAAAAGTCAGAACCTATCTGACTTTAAATACGATCATTTATGACCACGATTTGTCGGTCGTGAAAACGTTGCTTACTAAAGCCAAGGAAGCAGGAATTACCGCGGTAATTGCTTCGGATCAGGCGGTTATCATGACGGCAAAAACGATGGGAATCGAGGTGCATATTTCGACTCAGTTGAATGTGACGAATATTGAAACCGTTAAATTCTACAGTCTGTTTGCCGACACTATCGTATTGTCTCGGGAATTGAGTTTGCGTCAGGTAAAGAAAATTACCGATGAGATCGAAAGGGAACAGATCAAAGGACCTTCGGGGAATCTGGTGGAAATTGAAATATTCGGACACGGAGCATTGTGTATGGCGGTTTCAGGGAAATGTTACCTGAGCCTGCATTCGCATAATTCATCTGCAAACCGCGGCGCCTGCAAACAAAATTGCCGTAAAAAATATACAGTAATCGATCAGGAAAGCGGATTTGAAATTGAAATCGATAACGAATACATGATGTCTCCCAAAGATTTGTGTACGATTGATTTTCTGGATCAGGTAATCGATTCGGGCATAAAAGTACTGAAATTAGAAGGACGCGGAAGAGCCGCCGATTATGTGGCAACTGTAGTCAGAACCTACAGGGAAGCCATCGATGCCTATTACGAGGGAACATTTACCAAAGAGAAAATAAGCACTTGGATGGAAGATTTGTCAACTGTTTATAACCGCGGATTTTGGTCGGGTTATTACTTGGGACAAAAATTAGGCGAATGGTCAGACAATCCGGGTTCGAGTGCGACGCAAAAAAAGGTATATGTTGGAAAAGGAATGCATTATTTCCCGAAATCAGGTGTGGCCGAGTTCAAAATCGAGGCTTACGATATCAAAAAAGGCGATAAACTTCTGATTACCGGTCCAAGCACAGGAGCTCAGGAACTGGTTTTGGAAGAAATGCTGGTCAACGATCTGGATTCCGAAAAGGCAACCAAAGGAGACAGTTGTACGCTGAAAGTTCCGTTCCGTATCCGTTTGTCTGACAAGATGTATAAAATTGTAGAGAACTAATGGTCATCATCACATTACAAAGAGACAAATGCATCGGTTGTAATTATTGTGTTGAAATGGCTCCGGCACAGTTTCAGATGTCTAAAAAAGACGGGAAAACGGTGTTACTGAAGTCGATTGATACCAAAGGGTTTCACACTTTAAAATCGCCCGATCATTCAATCGTTGAAAATTGCGAACTGGCAGAAAAAGCCTGTCCTGTGAGAATAATTTCGGTAAAAGAAGTCTAAGACAGAAATACCGGAATACCAATAAAAAAACCTGTCCTGTATAAATACGGGGCAGGTTTTTTTATGTAATAGATTTAGAGTTCGACTCCTTCGTGGGATTCTTCTATATCAGTCGTACTTCTTTTGATATTCTCTTTGGCATGGACTTTTCCTTCTTCTACCCATGCATCGAACAATTGGTAGCCAATAGAGAATACGATTGGCCCCACAAATAGGCCGATAAATCCGGACATCATGAACCCGCCGATAACACCAAGGAAAATAACCAACATGGGAACGGAAGCTCCTTTTCCTAAAAGCAGCGGTTTTAATACATTGTCGGACAGTCCGCTTACTGCGAAAAATATAGACCATAAAATAGCGGTAGTAGTACTGTCGCCAGTTGAAAAAAGATAAACGATTACCCCGATATTAACGATGATAGGGCCAATCTGCAAAATAGATAATATCAGACAGATTAATGTCAGCACACCTGCGAAAGGTACCCCGCAGAGAAACAGTCCAAAGGCCTGAATGATGGTCTGTATTACCGCTACTCCCAAAATTCCTTTCACGACCTGATATACCGTAGAGACCGTTATGTTTATAACTTGTTCTCCTTTTTTTGGTCCGGCGACTCTCATTATTAAATCGGAGGCTAGATCCTGAGAGCTTTTGGATGCCATTAAGAATCCGGCAATAATAAGCGAAAGGATGATTTGAAGGAACGTCAGTCCGGAACTTACAATACCTCCTAATGCTATTTTGGAAACCTCCACAATTTGTTCTTTGTAGTCCACAACGGCTTTTTCAATATTAACAGAGGCAGAACTCAGAAAGTTATATATTTTGTCTCCGATAATAGGCCAATCCTTCATTTTTTCAGCCGGAGTGTCTATTTTTAATGTTCCGGCTTCCATTTGGTCTTTTACGTCAATAATGCTGCCGACAACTGAATTGAAAAAAGTAATCGTAGGCACAATGATAAGCAGCAATATGACCGTTATTATTAGAAAAGCAGCCAAACCGCCGCGTCCCTTTAATTTTTTCTGGACAAAATTATATAAGGGATACAGAATAATGGCAAAGATGATTGCCCAAAGAATCGGCATTGTAAAAGGTAGTAAAAGCCTAATGCAGAATCCCATGATAAGGAATATCATTCCCAATTGCAGGATGAGGTCGAATAGCGTTTTGCTATTAAAATCGGAATTGTTTTTCATGCCCTTTGGTTTTTAAAAGTTAGTGAAACGGATAAAAGTTGAATTTTTATGTTTTATTTTTTCTGAGATCGGGAGTGTTGCTGTCTGATACCAGGCGTCCAATCAGGATAACAGGATACAACACGCCAAAAATGGCTTCCATCTGTACCATCGAGCGCGCAAACGGATGCAGCGGAAGTATTTCACCATAACCTGTAGTGGTGATAGTGATATAACTGAAATACAAAAAATTGGCTTCCAGGCTGTTTCGTTCAAATGGAGGCAGGGTAACCTGGAATGAGCCTTCGATATCCTGGAATATATATAAGTAAATGATAGACCAGAGGTTTGCCATCAGCATATAAACTACCACCGATCCGACTACCCTGAATATAGTTACAGGTCCGGGTTCAAATACTTTTATAAGAACCAGTATGATTAACAGTAAAAGGGCAGCAATGGAAAGGATGAAGTCGGCAACCACAATAAAAGTACTGGTATTGAAAAGACTGATCCAGCCAACGACTACAAACAAAACAGGAATAATGGAAATCAGTATGGCTTGTTTTTTAGTGTTCTCCAATGCAAAAATACCCGACAAAAGAAAGAGTACCCAGAAAATCTGCATGGCTAATTTTAAAAAGGAATAACTGCCAAACAACGGAATAAAAAGAAAGTGCATGATGAAAAGCAAAACCAGCATGCTTAAAAGGCCGTCTTCCTTATCCCATAAACCATTGAATAAACGATATTTTTTTGCTTTGACCATAAGGTTTTATTTTAAGATGGAAATCAATCAGTAATTGCAAAAATCAATAATGAACGGCTGCACTTAAATGGGTATGGGTTCGACTTCGACCCTTCCGAGCGGCCTTCTTCCCAATCGGAAAAGCAAAATAATCAGAACCGGTAAAAAACAAATGGCAGACAATACCAGATAGATATCTTTATAAGCAAGTAAAATAGCGGCTTGGGAAGTTTGGTTGGAAAGACTCCGTTCAGCCATTTTTTGTGCTTCTATTTCGGACATGCCTTTGTGTAAATATACGTTTTTTGTTTGAATTAACTGATCTTCAGCTAATTGGTTTGTAGGGGATAACTGCTGACTTAAGCCTGTTTTATGATGGATATTGGCGTTAGTAATCATCGTTCCTAAAATGGCACTTCCCAGCAAAACGGCCAGAACAACACGGCAAATGACACCGCTCATCATTCGGGAATCGCCTAATTTTTTTGGAATCCCTTCGGCTAAATAAAGCGATGAGGTCGGATACAGAAATCCAATGGCCAATCCTTTGATAACAAAAGGAGCCAGGAAATCGGAGGGACTAATTTCCGGATAAAATCTGAAGAAGAGGATGAAATGGTACAAGCCGTAGCAGGTGAAACCCATAATCCAAACCGTACCGATGTAAATTTTTTTGTATAGGAGATAGGTTGTTAATGGAATCGCTATGAAAATCCCGATCAGCATGGATAAATGGGTCCGGGCTTCATACAAAGGATCGAAACCAAGCACATTGCCCATGAATCCCGAAACAACGCTTCCCGTACCGTTAATGGCTCCAATATAGAAAAAGAGAAAAGAGCCTATTGCCACATTGGAGTATTTGAACACGTCAGGGTCAATCAGCGGATCTTCGGTAAAACGGGTATGAAGGATATATATTCCGACAATAATTAACCCAAAAGCTACGGCAGAAGCTATTTTAGGATCCTGGAACCAATTTCGCGTTTGTCCTTCGGCACACAGGAAAAGAATATCGGTAAACAATAATATCATGAGGAACCATCCTCGCCAATCAAATTGGAAAATGCCTTTCATCGGAGCGACGTCTTTTCGGTAAAAAATCCACGCCAAAATAATGCCGATGAAAAAATTGGCATTTAGAAAGTAAACACTGAAGGTCCAATCGTGTAAACTGGTGAAACTCGTGCCAAAGTATTTATAGATGTGCTGGCTTCCCTGAAGAATGAACTGCATGATTCCGTACATGATGGCCATATTGAAAGCCGGATTGTATTTCAGGATGATCGGAATCATGGTCGCGAATATCCCGATAATCGAAAGGATGGATAAAAGCGAACGCCAAACAGTAAACCATCCAATGGATGTTGTGTATAATGAAGCGGTATTGCAGATTATCGACAAAAAGCTAACGGATAAAATCATCGTGCGAAGCGGAAGCTGTTTGGCGATTCGTATCCCCAACGGTAAAAAGGCTAGCATGGCAAAAACCGGAATGTAACTCGAATAGGTGAAAGCTGTTGTTGATTCTCCGAAATGGCCAAGTATCTGTGAATTATCGTAAGCGGTAATATTCAGTGTATTAAAAAAAGGAATGGTCAGGACATATAGCCCGACAAGAATCAAAACGCTTCCTTTTTTTATCTTAACCATCGCTTACTTTTTTGCTTCAACTGTTGCATTCATTCCGGGTTTTACGGGTTCGAGTTCCTGGGGACTGGCTTCAAATTCGATTTTTACCGGAATGCGTTGGGTGATTTTCACGAAATTACCCGTGGAATTATCCGGTTCCACCATCGAAAATTTGGCTCCGGTGGCCGGCGAAAATCCAACCACTTTTCCTTTGAATTCCTTGCCGTCCAGCGCATCTATGGTAATCGTAACCGGTTGTCCCAATTTTATTCGTTCGACCTGTGTTTCTTTGAAGTTGGCGATCACCCATAGTTTGTGTTTCAGTACAATGGAAGCTATCACTTGATTCGTATTCACCAAATCGCCCACGGAAAGTTGCCGTTCGCCCACAAAACCATCAATCGGGGCTTTTATTACCGTATACGATAATTGCAGTTTGGCATTATCCAGATTGGCTTTTTTACCGGCCACGGTAGCTTTTGCGGCTTCCAGATTGGTTTTGCTCTGCTGGGTAATGGAACTGCTCGCCATCAATTCGTTCTGTCCTGCTTTTAGATAGGCTTCGGTCGATTTCATTTTGGCCAGTACCTGATCGTACTGGTTTCGCGTCACGGCCGAATCAGCAAACATTTTTTCAAAACGCTGATAATCTTTTCTCGCTTTTTCAAGATCTGCCATATCGCCGGCTAGTTTTTCCTTTGCAGCCGCCTGATTGGATGTCGATGTAATAATTGCTTGTTCTAAAGAATGCAGATTTCCTTCGGCTATGGCTAAATCGGCTTCTGCCTGTCTCACTTTGATTTGATATTCTGAGTCATCAAGAATGATCAGCGTATCGCCTTTGTGTACAGGCTGGTTGGCCTCGAACCGGATTTCTTTAATATGTCCGCTCGCCCGGGCCGCAATGTTGTTCATATAGGATTCCACCTGGGCATTGTTGGTGGTTTCGTTTTGGCTGAAGTCAAAAAACAGACTCAATATCCACAAAACACCCCCCAGCAGAAAAGCAAAAGAAAGGATGGTCAGAATGGTGTTTCTTTTTCGTTCTGATTTTTGAACTGCCTCGTTGTTTTGGTTTTCCTGGCTCATAGCATCTTGGTTTAAAGTTTTCCCATGGCATATTGCAGGGTGTAATATTGAATGATCAAATCCAGATTGGCGTTGATGAGTGAAATTTTAGCTCCGTTTAACTGTAATTCGGCATCAACCATATCACTGATCAAAGCGAAGTCATTGTCGTAGCGGCTTTTTACGATTCTGTAATTGCTCTCCGATAATTCCACGTCTTTTTTATAGGTCGATATGTTTTTTTGACTTTCAACATACTTCACAAAAACGGTTTTTACTTCCTTGTCAATTTGGTCTTTGGTCACATCTAGAATCGTTTTGCTTCGGTCAATATCCAATTTATCGCCACTAACCTGATGTTTCAGATTGTAAAAGCTGGAAATATCCCAGTTCAGGGACAAACCGGCAGTCCAGAAACTGAGTAAGTTTGGGTAATCAGGCCATTGAGCTGGGTACTGGGTATTAAGCATGGCACCGGCGTATACATTGGGCAAAAAGCCGCTTCTTGTGATGCTGAGATTGGATTCGGAAACTTTCACGTTTAGTTCCGATTGTTTGATTTCATAACGGTTCTCATAGGCTTCGGCCAGGCACTGTTTGATATCTCGTTCTTCCATCGGAATCATGGCTTCGGCCATTTCGGGTTTTAGAATAGTGTCCGTCGGAATGCCAATCAAAATATCCAGATAGTTGCTGACCAATTTTATATTGTTGGTGTCTTCAAATACTGAAACCTCGAATCGAGACTGTTGCAATTCGGTTCGCAATAAATCACTTTTAAGGTTTTGTCCGTTGGCCACTCGCGACTGTAGTTGTTTGATTCGTAGATTGGTGTTTATGATATTTTGTTTGGTGACTTCAATCTGGCGGTAAAGTTTTTCAAGGGTGAAATATTGCTGTACTATGGCCAGTTTAATTTCTGCTTCAGTCATTTTTACTGCGGCTTCCTGTAACTGACTGATTAGCTCTTGCTTGCTTATTCTGTTGTTGATGAGGTTTCCTGTGTAAATGGGCATGCTGGCCAGAATGTTTGCGGAAGCCTGATAATCAAAGTAATCTACAGTGAGGCTTTTTTCATAAAATCCCTCATATATTTTTGGATTGCCGATGTGATTATAGTTCATATTCAGTCCGACAAGAGGCATCTTCGCCATTTTTGTCTGGCTTACATTTTCATTGGCAATGGCAACGTCGGTGTTAGCTATTTTTATTTGTCTGTTGTTCTCAATACCAAGTTTCAGCGCTTCTTCTAAAGTTATGCTTCGTACGTTTGTTAAGGAGTCGTTCTGGGCATACCCATTTTCCATGCCGAATAAGGCGACAATCAGTAGCAGAAAGGCATATTTGGAGCGTTGTAAGAGGGTAATAGTTATCAATTATTATAATTTTAAATATTAATAACAAATCGCTTTCAGGAATCAGAATAAAAACACGGGGAATTGTGTTAATATCTTGGTTATCAAATATAAATAATTTAACAATAAAAACCTTCTGTTACTCGTTAAAATTATTTTGGGATGTGATTGGACAGTCATAAATTGCTTTTGAACGGGAAAAAGTAAAACAGATGGGTTTCAGAGGTTTACATCGAAGAGTGCAATCGGTTATTTTTGAGTTTCCGATTTGTTGATTTCGATTAAAAACTAAATTGTGTCGATACTCAAATTATGACGAGTTCAGGCTTAAAGTTAAACCGTCAATCGCAAAATAAAAAAACACTATCTTTACACACAAAATCTATTCACGAATAAGTAGTCTGGCCTAAGGCGGACGATCTATATATATTCAAATTATGGCATGTAACAGTTGTTCAACCTCTGATGGCAGTGCGCCGAAGGGGTGTAAAAATAATGGGACTTGCGGCACCGATAGCTGCAACAAATTAACCGTATTCGATTGGCTTTCCAACATGACACTTCCGGGTGGTCAGGAGCCTTTTGACTGTGTTGAGGTCCGTTTTAAGAACGGGCGTAAAGAATTTTACCGCAATACTGAAAAATTGACTTTGGGGATCGGCGATATTGTTGCCACGGAGATGTCCCCTGGACACGACATTGGGATTGTTACCTTGACCGGAGAACTGGTAAAGGTACAAATGAAGAAAAAAGGGGTTAATCACGAAGGTGAGGTTCCTAAAATTTACAGAAAAGCATCCCAAAAAGATATTGATATTTGGAGTGATGCCCGTGACAGGGAAGAGCCAATGAAAGTCCGTGCACGTGAATTGGCAATCAGCCTAAAACTGGAAATGAAAATCTCGGATATCGAATTCCAGGGAGATGGTTCTAAAGCTACGTTCTACTATACGGCAAATGACCGTGTCGATTTTCGTCAGTTAATTAAGGATTTTGCTAAAGAATTCAATACGAGAATCGAGATGAAACAGGTTGGTTTTCGTCAGGAAGCATCCCGTTTGGGCGGAATTGGTTCGTGTGGACGCGAATTGTGTTGTTCTACCTGGCTGACCGATTTTAGAAGTGTAAATACTTCGGCGGCGCGTTATCAGCAATTGTCATTGAACCCGCAAAAACTTGCAGGTCAGTGTGGTAAGTTAAAGTGCTGTCTGAATTACGAATTGGATACTTATCTGGATGCACTGAAAGGTTTTCCGGATATGGAGACCAAGTTGTACACCGAAAAAGGCGATGCGCTTTGTCAGAAGGTAGACATATTCAAAGGATTGATGTGGTTTGCCTATACCAATAATTTTGCACAATGGCACGTTTTAAAGATAGATCAGGTTAAAGAAATCGTGGCATTAAACAAAGAGAAAAAACGTATTGCAGCACTCGAGGATTATACCGTTGAGACGATTGTTGAAGAAGAGAAAAACTTCCAAAATGCTGTAGGGCAGGATAGTTTGACCCGTTTTGATCAGCCTAAGAAAAAGAAACGTCCAAACAAGAAGCGTTCTGTTGCTGATGTCGAAAAGCAAAAAGGAGCGCCTGAAAGACAAAAAGGAGGACCTGAAAGACAAAAAGGGGCACCTGAAAAACAAAATAAACCGGCTCCTGAAGTGCAGGGCGTACAAAACAAGCCTGCTTCCGAAGGACAACCAAGAAACAATAACCGCAGACCGCGGCCAAATAGAAATAAACCATCGAACGATAAAAATGATTCAAAACAATAGATTTTTAATTTTTGGATTTGCATTGTCACTATCGCTTTTTTCCTGTGACAAAAAAAGGGTTTTTGATGAATACCGTGAAATCGACGGTTCTTGGCATAAAAAACAGAAAGTATCGTTTGCTTTTGAGCAGAAGGACACGATTCAAGATTACAATATGTTTGTAAACATCAGAAACAACAATGATTACCCGTATAGTAACTTGTTCCTTATCGTTTCCATGCTGCAACCGGATGGGGTGACCAAGGTGGATACGTTAGAGTACCAAATGGCCAATCCGGACGGTACGCTGATGGGAGAAGGGTTTTCCGATGTAAAAGAGAGTAAGCTCTGGTATAAGGAAAATGCCAGGTTTTCTAAAGCAGGAAAGTATGTGGTAAGTATTCAGCAGGCCGTTCGCGAAACCGGGAAAGTATCCGGAGTTGAACAATTACAAGGTATTTCGGAAGTAGGTTTTAGAATAGAAAAAACGAATTAAAAATGGCTCAAATCAATAATAAAAAAGAAGATTTATCTCCGTACGTAAAGAAATTCTGGAAACTGTTTTTTTACTGTTTTGGAGGCGTAATTTTATTTTTCCTGTTTGCATCCTGGGGACTTTTCGGATCGATGCCTTCGTTTGATGAGTTGGAAAATCCAAACTCAAATGTAGCTACGGAAATCATATCTTCTGATGGGGTAACCATTGGTAAATTTTATCTTGAAAACAGAACGCCGGTTAAATTCGCCGAATTGCCGGATCATTTGGTGAAAGCCTTGGTTGCTACGGAAGACGAGCGTTTTTATGAGCATTCCGGTATTGATACGAAGGGTACATTGCGCGCAGCACTGAGTTTAGGGAGTAGCGGAGGAGCAAGTACCTTAACGCAGCAGCTGGCGAAAAATCTTTTCCACGGTGAAGGCTCTAAATTCCTACCGTTCCGTATTATCCAAAAAGCAAAAGAATGGATTATTGCCACCAAATTGGAAAGACAATATACCAAACAGGAAATTATTGCCCACTATTTAAATACAGTGGATTTCGTAAATACGGCAGTAGGAATCCGTTCGGCATCTAAAGTTTATTTTGGAAAAGAACCGAAAGACCTAACCGTAGATGAAGCGGCTATGTTTGTGGGGATGTTGAAAAACCCATCATTGTTCAATCCGGTACGTCGCCTTCAGAAAGTGACTGACAGACGTAATGTGGTATTGCACCAGATGGAGAAGAACAAATTCCTGACTAAAGAAAAAAAAGAATTTTACCAGTCGAAGCCAATCGTTTTAAAATTCACACCGGAAAGTCATATCGAAGGAAGTGCTACTTATTTCAGAGAGTATTTGCGTGATTTCATGAAAAAATGGGTGAAAGACAATCCGAAAAAAGACGGTGATGGCGAATATGATATTTACCGTGACGGATTGAAAATTTACACAACTATTGATTCCAGAATGCAGCAGTATGCCGAGGAAGCTGCTTCAGAGCACTTGGCAAATCTGCAACAGGAATTCAACAAAAGACAGAAGGACAATCCGAATGCTCCTTTTACGGGTATTACGCCGGATGAAACAAAAAAGATCATGGAGCGTTCCATGAAAAATTCAGAACGTTGGCGTATTATGAGCGAGAAAGGTTTCGATGAAAACAAAATTATGAAATCATTCGATGTTCCGACCAAAATGCAGGTGTTTACCTGGAAAGGAGAGAAAGACACTTTGCTGACGCCTCGTGATTCCATCTTATATTACAAACACTTCCTTCAGACAGGTATGATGGCGATGGAGCCTCAAACCGGCCATGTTAAGGCTTGGGTGGGAGGAATTAATTACAAACATTTTCAATACGATCACGTAGGGCAGGGAGCAAGACAGGTTGGATCTACTTTCAAACCGTTTTTGTACGCCACGGCTATAGAACAATTGAAAATGTCACCATGTGATTCCATACTTGATTCTCCTTTCACAATGCCAAAAGGACGTTACAATATCGATGCTGATTGGACACCTAAAAACTCAACAGGCAATTACCGAGGAATGGTGAATCTGAAATCCGCGTTGGCCAATTCCATCAACACGGTTTCTGCCAAACTGATTGACAAAGTGGGGCCGGAAGCGGTGGTAGACATGACCAAGAAATTAGGAGTTAGCTCTGAAATCCCTGTTCAGCCTTCCATTGCTTTAGGAGCTGTGGATATTACTGTAGAGGAGATGGTGGCTGCTTTCAGTACATTCGCTAATCAGGGTGTGTACATGAAGCCGCAGGTGATAGCGAAAATCGTAGATAAAAACGGCGTAGTTTTATACGAACCGGTTCCCGAATCCCGTGACGTAATGAGTAAAGACGTCGCTTATACCGTGATTAAACTGATGGAAGGGGTTACTGAATACGGGACAGGTTCACGATTACGTTGGGGAAGCGCACCGGAATCGGCGCGAGTTACAGGGGTTCCTTATAATTTAAGAAACCCGATAGCCGGTAAAACAGGGACATCGCAAAACAATTCCGACGGATGGTTCATCGGTATGGTGCCGAATCTGGCGGTGGGAGTATGGGTCGGAAATGAAGACCGATCCGCGCATTTCGAACAAACCAATATGGGGCAGGGAGCCACAATGGCTTTGCCTATTTGGGGGATATTCATGAAAAAATGCTACGAGGATTCGAGTCTGGATGTTTCGCAGAAACCGTTCGAAAAACCTGAAAACTTCGCCATCAAAGTAGATTGTTACACGCCTAGGAAAGTGGTTGTAGACAGTCTTGCCACCGAGGAAGATACGCAAACCGAAGAATTCGATTTCTAAATAGGAAACGCCTTTTTTAAAAGGCGTTTTTTTTATACTTTTAAGGCCAAAATAAAACAAACGCAATCGCCATATGATTAATAAGAAAGTAGGTAATGTTCAGGAGGCATTACAGGATATAAAAGACGGGCAAACCATCATGCTGGGTGGTTTCGGACTTTGCGGAATCCCCGAAAACAGTATTGCCGAACTTGTCCGAAAAGATGTAAAAGAATTGACTTGTATTTCCAATAATGCAGGAGTAGATGATTTCGGATTGGGATTGTTATTGCAAAAACGTCAAATTAAAAAAATGATTTCTTCCTATGTAGGGGAAAATGCTGAATTCGAACGTCAGATGTTAAGTGGCGAATTGGATGTGGAATTGACTCCGCAAGGAACTTTAGCCGAAAAATGCCGTGCGGCTCAGGCTGGAATCCCTGCATTTTTTACGCCTGCCGGTTATGGTACCGAAGTAGCCGAAGGGAAAGAGGTACGTGAGTTTAACGGAAAAATGCACATAATGGAATTGGCTTATAAAGCCGATTTCTCCATCGTAAAAGCATGGAAAGGCGACGAAGCCGGAAACCTTATTTTTAAAGGAACAGCCCGAAATTTCAATGCTTGTATGGCGGGTGCAGCCAAAGTTACTATTGCTGAGGTAGAAGAATTAGTGCCTGCGGGAACTTTGGATCCTAATCAGATTCACATTCCGGGAATTATGGTGCAGCGCATCTTCCAAGGTGAGAAATTTGAAAAACGAATTGAGCAACGTACAACCCGTAAAAGATAATAGTGATGGCTTTAGATAAAAATCAGATTGCAAAGCGTATAGCTAAAGAAGTAAAAGACCGTTACTTTGTAAACTTGGGAATTGGTATACCGACCTTGGTTGCGAATTATGTCCGTCATGATATTTCTGTGGAATTCCAGAGTGAAAACGGAGTGTTAGGAATGGGGCCGTTCCCTTTTGAAGGCGAAGAAGATGCCGACATCATCAATGCCGGAAAACAAACCATCACCACATTACCGGGAGCAAGTTTCTTTGATTCGGCTTTCAGTTTTGGGATGATCCGCGCGCAAAAAGTCGATTTAACCATTTTAGGAGCGATGGAAGTTTCTGAAAATGGAGATATTGCTAACTGGAAAATCCCGGGTAAAATGGTGAAAGGAATGGGAGGTGCTATGGATTTGGTGGCTTCTGCCGATAATATAATCGTTGCCATGATGCACGTAAATAAAGCGGGGGAATCGAAAATACTTAAAAAGTGTACACTACCGTTAACAGGTGTTGGCTGCGTGAAAAAAGTAGTAACCGAATTAGCTGTGATGGAAGTTACGCCAAAAGGGTTTAAACTTTTGGAAAGAGCTCCCGGCGTTTCTGTTGAAGAGATTATTAAGGCTACCGAAGCCGAATTAATCATTGATGGCGACATCCCCGAAATGATAATTGATTAAGAACCTGATAAAAAAGAAATAGAATGAAAGACGGATTAATGACGTATGAATTTGCTGCTGGGCACCTGAATATTGGAGATTATGTCCAGAGTATTGCTGCAAAACAATTTTTGAACGATAAAACTAATTTTACTTATGTAGATAGGGAACACCTGAACAGCTATGAAGGTGAAGATATTAAACTGATCATGAATGGTTGGTTTCTGATGACTCCGGAAAATTTCCCACCATCTCAGAAAATTAAACCTGTCATAGTATCGCATCATATTAATGTTACGGTTCAGGAAGTTTTTGCTAAAAACCAGGCAGTAATTGATTTCTATAAAGCCAATGAGCCGGTTGGATGCCGTGATTTTTTTACGATGGATTTCTTAAAGGGATTGGGTGTTGAAGCTTTCTATACAGGATGTCTGACCTTAACGATAGGGGATACCTTTTCATCAGAAGAAAAATCCAATAAAATCTATTTTGTAGACCCTAGGTACAAAAAACACCGAGGTAAAGTAAACAGGCTTAAAAATATTGGCCTTTTACTAACTAAATTTTCTGTTATCAATTCCATCCGAAAAAAATTCAAAAAGAACAGCGATTGGGAAAGTTGGTACAAAACTTTGGAATTTTATAAGTCATATTCCCAGATTTTCGATGACAATGTTCTTGTAAATGCGGAGTACGTGAAGCATTTCGTTCCGGCAGATCAGTTCAAGAACGAAGATGAGATTTTTGCTTTTGGTGAAGACCTGCTTAGACAATATGCTAAGGCAAATTTTGTGGTCACTTCAAGAATCCATTGTGCTTTGCCAAGTTTATCCATGGGTACGCCTACTTTATATGTTGATATTCCTGATGATGGCGAGGTAAGTTATTGTCGTTTGAACGGTATCAAGGAATATTTCCATGTGGTGGAAAATCACAAAGGAATTTTAAGCACTGATTTACTTAAGAAAGGCGAAAAATTCAAATGGGATTCAAAGTTCGAGAATAAAAAAGATTTCATACCGGTAAAGGAAAAAATATCCAAACTGGTAAAGGAAAAAATGAATCAGGTAAAAACAGAGCAAGCGTAAATCATGAGCTATCCGAAAGTAATATTAAAACCGGGTAAGGAAAAATCCGTGCAACGCCGTCACCCATGGGTATTCAGCGGTGCTGTTTATGGCGTTAGCCAGGAATTGAATGACGGGGAAATGGTGGATGTGGTGGATTCCAATAACAAACACCTGGCAACCGGTTATTTCAGCGATCGTGGCAGTATAGTTGTACGCATGCTGACTTTCGGAAAAGAGGTTTTTGATAAAAATTTCTGGGCAGATAAACTGAAGTCGGCTTGGGAATTACGTTTGAAATTATTGAAATTGGATGAAACTAATGCCTTTCGTCTGATTCATGGTGAAGGCGATGGTATTCCCGGATTGATAATTGATTATTACGATAAAAACTGGGTATTGCAAGCGCATTCGTCTGGGATTTATTTTCAGCTGGAGCAAATTGCCGAAGCCATAAAGACAAACTTCGCCGATTACTGTGAAACCATCTATTGCAAAAGCAGCGGTACTTTGCCTAATACGGGAAAAGATTTCTTCTTATACGGCGATAAACCTGAAACGGTTGCCAAGGAAAACAATATTTTATTTGCCGTTAACTGGGTGGAAGGACAGAAAACTGGTTTCTTTTTGGATCAGCGTGATAACAGAAAATTGTTGGCTCATTACGCACACGAGAAACGCGTTTTGAATACGTTTTGTTACACGGGAGGTTTTTCCATTTATGCGATGAGCGCCGGTGCGCAATTGGTTACTTCGGTTGATATTTCGGAAAAAGCCGTTGCGCTTGCCGAAAGAAATATGGAATTAAATTACGACGACTGCAATCACGAAGCGGTTGCTTCTGATGTGTTTGATTTCCTGAAAGAACACAACCAGCAATACGATTTGATTGTGCTTGACCCGCCTGCCTTCGCCAAGAGCATTAAGAGCAAACATACGGCCACACAGGCCTACAAACGTTTGAATATTGCAGGATTGAAAGCTTTGGCGCCAAAAGGGATTTTATTCACTTTCTCCTGTTCTCAGGTAATTGATGACGTGTTGTTTTACAATACTGTCGCAGCAGCAGCCATCGAAACAGGAAGAAATATCCGTGTATTGCACAAATTATCACAAGGACCAGATCATCCAACAAATATTTACCATCCTGAAGGGCATTACCTGAAAGGATTGGTATTGTATGTAGAGTAGACATTTTTCAGTTATAATTTCAAAGACCATCCATACCGATGGTCTTTTTTTTTTGATATAATTTGATCTTCTTTGTTTTAATGGTGAACAATAATCAATTTTTGGGATGTATAGTTTCGCTTTTAGATGTTTTTTACTAAAAATGATGCCTCAGTAAGTTTATTTAATTAACAAGAATGATGTCTATAAACCAAAATAAATGTAAGGATTGGTTAATTGTCTCAGATTGGCAGGTTAATATTTTTTTGAATGCGTAATAATCTAATATACAACATTTTAATTAGGGTCTAAGTTTTAATTTTGCAATCGGAATAAAATAAAAATTACATGAGTAAAAAACTACTTCAAGCGGTTACATTGACTGGTTTCCTGTTTTCGGTTATCTCTTCTTCAAATGCTCAGGAAGGAGATAAGTACGTAAAACAGCAAATCAGAGACGGAAAGGGAAATGTGTCTTTAATCACTTTTAATGAACGAGCTATCTACAAGACAAGCGATTTTAAACAAGTATTTAAAGATCAGTTGGGAGCAAAGGAAGATGCTCATTTTCAAAAAATGACTTCAGAGACAGACAAAGAAGGGTTTGTACACGAGAAATATCAACTTTTTCATAAAGGGGTAAAAGTAGAATTTGCAACTTATTCTCTGCATTCTAAACAGGAAAAATTGGTTTCATTAAGCGGAGAGTTTTATTCTTTGGAAAATATTGAAATGAATCCGGTTCTGACAGGCTCTCAGGCTTTTGATATAGCATTGCGCCAAATCGGAGCAACTGCATATCTTTGGGAAAATGATTTGGAAGCTGGGAAAATGGGTTATGCCAAACCTGAAGGAGAATTGGTTTTACTTCCTTCTGTCGATGATGAAAATGAGGGAGTCACTTCTTTCAAATTGGCATATAAATTTGATATTTATGCTACAAATCCGGTAAGTAGAGGGGATGTTTATATCGATGCGTTTACAGGAAATACGTTGTTCTACAATGCCACTATTAAACATATTGGAGAATTCACGCATGGAGCCAAAGGAAATGCCTTGTTCAAAAAAGGTACAATGGTGGATTCTGCGAATTCAGCTACCAGATATTCAGGAGATCAAAATATTGAGACTTCATTAAACGGTTCGAATTACGTTTTGGCCGATAATACCAGAGGATTGGGAGTTTTTACTTATAATATGCAAAAAGGGACCAATTATAGTGCTGCGGTAAATTTTACAGATGCTGATAACAATTGGACAGCCGCGGAATTCAATAACGCCAATAAAGACAATGGTGCTTTGGATGCTCACTGGGGTGCCGGTAAAACTTATGATTACTTGTTAAATGCTCACGGAAGAAACGGTTATAATAACGACGGTGCAGCAATTAAAAACTATGTTCACTATAGCAATGCTTACAATAATGCGTACTGGAACGGTAGTGTGATGACTTACGGGGATGGCAGTGGAGTCGGGGGATTCAATATGCTAACATCATTGGACGTTGCAGCTCACGAAATTGGACATGCATTATGCAGCAGTACTGCTAATTTGGCTTATCAAAAAGAATCTGGCGCACTAAATGAGGCTCTTTCTGATATTTGGGCAGCGTGTGTTGAATATTTCGCAGCGCCATCTAAGCAAATATGGTTAATAGGTGAAGATATTGAGATGAGAACCGGACACGTGTCACTACGTTCTATGAGTAATCCTAAAGCTGAAGGTCAACCGGATACTTATGGCGGTACAAATTGGAAAAGCCAAAAATGTGTTCCGACTTCCAATAACGATTACTGTGGTGTTCATACCAACAGCGGTGTCTTGAATCACTGGTTCTATATTTTGACAGAAGGTAAAACAGGGACTAATGATTTAGGAAATGCATATAGCGTTACCGGAATAGGAATAAACAAAGCGGCTAATATAGTTTACCGATTGGAGACTGTATACCTGACATCAAATGCAACTTATGCAAGTGCGAGAACTTACGGGATTCAGGCAGCTACCGATCTTTTTGGAGCAAACTCACCTGAAGTTATAGCTACAACAAATGCTTTTTATGCTGTGGGTGTAGGCGCTGCTTACGTTAGCAACATTGATACTACAGCTCCAAGTGCTCCTATAAATTTGATTGCTGCTGGAACTACACAAACAAGTACAAATTTGACTTGGTCAGCTTCTACAGACAATATCAGTGTTACGGGCTACAATGTTTATCAGGACGGATTGCTTATCGGGACTTCACCTACGGCTTCCTTCGCTGTTACAAGTCTTGCTCCTGCTACAAATTATTTGTTTACTGTAAAAGCGTATGATGCGGCAGGTAACCTTTCAAGTGTGAGCAATACGGCTACAGCAACGACTTTGGCCATCGGAACTTATTGTAATTCAAAAGGAAATGATGCTTCTAAGGATAATATCGCAAAAGTTGTTTTCAATGCGATTTCCAACAATTCGACATCAACAAATGGCTATGAGAATTTTACGGGCATTTCAACGGATGTTTTATCAGGTTCGAGCTATACAGTTACGATAACGCCAAACAGATCAAGTAAAGCGGCAAAAGAAGGTTATGCAGTATTTATTGATTTGAATGCTGATGGTGATTTTGTTGATTCTGGTGAGACTGTATGGTCATTGGCCGCTACAAATGCTTCGGTTGTTTCGGGTACGATTAGAATTCCTGGCAATGCAGTTTTGGGGAATACAAGAATGCGTGTATCAATGAAATTGAATGGTATACCAACTGCTTGCGAAACATTAGCGTCAGGTCAGGTTGAAGATTATACTGTGAATGTGATTTCCACAAATCCTGTAGCTACAAATTACGAGGTTTCTGCCGTAGATGACTTTGATGTAATAATTTATCCGAACCCGGTTGAAAACTATTTGCAAGTTATAATTTTAAACAATATAGAAACTTCTTATTCGATTGTTAACCAAATCGGACAGGAAGTGAAAAGTGGAAAAGTAAACGGAGGAAATATTGACGTTTCAGATTTGACTGTCGGAATTTATTTCCTTAGAATTAATGGCTTAAATTCATCTGTTTCTAAGAAATTCATCAAGAAATAGAAGCATTTGTTTTCTGAAAAAGCAACCACAATAAATGGGAGGCTGTCCAAATGTGTGGCCTCCTTTTTTATTGATACCAAAATAAATCCTGAGGCAAAATATCGTACAAGATTATAAGCCGATTTTACATATAGTCTATTTGTGTTGCGAGTATGGTTAATCAGGGTTCTCATAGTATAATTCGAAAAGGATTGGTATTATGCAGAGTAATAATAAGTTGGTGGTTTTCAGAAAGCAGTTGTTAATGGATTAGTAATAGAAAACCCGTCTCAAAATAAGAAGACGGGTTTTCTTTTTTTGTTGCTCTTTGTTCTATTTTCCCTAATAAAGCAAATATTTAAATTTTCAAGAATGGTGTTTCGGGAATAATCCTTAAGGGTTGTTGTTTTGTTCTGAGTTGGTTTCGTCTAGTTTGGCAACATTCTTTTTTGTCGGGAATTCTACTTTTAATCCTAACGATATCATATCCCATTCCTGGTAATTCTCGTAGAAATATTGGTCTCCTAAATTATAACTGAGTGTATATTGAAGTTGTAATTTAACTTTCTCAAGTCCACCTTGCAGGGTTATGGCCGGTTCTGCAACCCATTGCGAATTATTATCTTTTAAGTAATCTGCTTCGGTAATATAGGTATAAGTATTTTCTGCGCTATAGAAAGGATAATTTCCTGAAATGTTGTTGTAATTCACATTTGCAAGGCGGGTAGATAAAGAGGCATTAAAGTATTTACTGCTAAAACTTATGCTGGGTTGAGCTCCAAAACGGGTAAAGTGAGTCTTAACGTACGCATATTCGCCGGTTCCTTCAGATGTTTGTTCATATTGTGTTTTCCCAAAAGCAATCAGGCCATAAGTTTCAAAAACGAATGATTTGGAAATTTTTTTATAATAGCCTCCGCCGAATTCTATAATATTTCCTTTTCCGCTTGAGTTATATTCCATGTCGTCTGCAGAATTTACCCAATCGGCATTTAATTGCAAGGCAATTTTATCGGTTAATCCGTAGGCGCCCTGAAGTTCGAAACCGTTCGTGTATTCAGTGGCATTAATGCCAATTGAAAGGTTTGTTTGTCCTTTTTCTTTCATTACCGGTATGTTTTGAGTGTTTGGGGCATAGTAAAGAGGAAAACAGCCGGACAGAGAGAGGCAAACTAAAAGTATAGTTGTATTTTTCATAAGCACCAATTTTATATTAAATAAAATCTCTCCGAACTAAATTGATTGCCTGCCGCGATTTAGAAACAGACAATGAGCATAATCAAAAATTCATCGGTGTTGGAAAAATGTAAAGTGCTTAAAATCAATTTGATTACAGCCTGTATAAAGTTACAATTTTTCTGAATAAATGGTTTTGAAAAGTTTCAAAAAGATGAAGGTGTTTTTCTATACTAAAAAAGACCGCTGTTGAGGCGGTCTTTTTGTTTTATCTAAAAAACGGTCTTTCTTACAAATTTTCAAAAAAATCATTCCCTTTATCATCCGTAATGATGAACGCAGGGAAATCTTTAATAGTGATTTTACGAACCGCTTCCATGCCCAATTCTTCAAAATCAACCACTTCTACGGAAAGGATGTTTTCTTTGGCTAAAATCGCGGCAGGTCCGCCAATCGAGCCTAAATAAAATCCTCCGTATTTGTTGCATGCATTGGTGACATCTTTGGAACGGTTTCCTTTGGCCAGCATGATCATGCTTCCGCCATTTTTCTGGAATTCGTCCACATAAACGTCCATACGTCCGGCAGTAGTTGGTCCGAAACTTCCTGATGGCATTCCTTCCGGAGTTTTCGCCGGTCCGGCATAATAAATCGGATGGTTTTTGAAGTAGTCCGGCATAGGTTTTCCGGCGTCTAACAATTCTTTGATTTTCGCATGGGCGATATCACGGGCCACAATCAGGGTTCCATTTAGTTTCAAACGGGTTTTGATCGGGTATTTTGACAATTCTGCCAATACTTCCGACATCGGTCTGTTCAAGTCGATTTCTACTGGATCTTCCAAATGCGGAGCCGTTTCTGGTAAGAACTGTTTTGGATTTACTTCTAATTGCTCAACGAAGATACCTTCTTTGGTAATTTTTCCTTTGATATTTCTGTCGGCCGAACAGGAAACACCCATTCCAACCGGACAAGAAGCAGCGTGACGCGGTAAACGGATCACACGAACATCATGCGTTAGATATTTCCCCCCAAATTGTGCTCCAATGTGGCTTTCCTCACAAATTTTCTGCACGCGTTTTTCCCATTCCAAATCACGGAATGCCTGGCCTGCCATGTTCCCGCTGGTTGGTAAGTTGTCGAAATATCCGGCAGAGGCTTTTTTCACGGCAGCTAAATTCGCTTCCGCAGAGGTACCGCCAATAACGATAGCCAAGTGATACGGAGGACAAGCCGAAGTTCCTAGATCCATGATGCGTTCGCGAACGAACTCGTCTAAGGATTTTTCGTTTAGTAATGATTTTGTCTTTTGATACAAGAAGGTTTTGTTGGCCGAACCGCCTCCCTTGGCTAAGAACAGGAATTCATATGAGCTTCCTTTTTTAGCATAAATATCGATTTGCGCCGGAAGATTTGAACCGGAGTTCTTTTCTTCAAACATCGAAATCGGAACAATCTGTGAGTAACGCAGGTTTCTTTTTTCGTAGGTGTTGAAAATTCCTTTCGACAACCATTCGCCGTCATCGGCACCAGTATATACATTCTCACCTTTTTTAGCCATTACGATAGCCGTTCCGGTGTCTTGGCAGGAAGGCAATTGCCCGTCTACAGCCACTACGGCATTTTGTAATAGGTTATAGGCAACGAAACGATCGTTGTCGGTAGCTTCCGGATCGTCGATGATGTTTTTTAATTTTTGTAAATGCGAAGAACGAAGCATGAACGATACGTCTGTCATTGCTTCTTCAGCCAATAATTCCAATCCTTTCGGATCAACTGTTAAGATTTCACGGTCGCCCAATTGTTCTACTTTTACGTAGTCGGATGTAATTTTTCGGTATTGTGTATCGTCTTTTGTAATTGGATACGGGTCTTGGTATATAAAGTCCATTGTAACAGTAATTTTAGGAGCGTAAATTTACGCATTCTTCCACTAAATCAGAAGTCTAGTTTTTTTAAAAGATTGTTAAACCGACTAATTTAGAATTATTAAAAAAACCAACTAGCCACCATTATAGCTGTAATTACGCAGATTAGATCTACCAAAAGCATCATCCCTAAAGTATAGCGAGTATTTCGGATGTTAACAGAACCGAAGTAAACGGCAATAACATAAAAAGTCGTTTCGGCGCTACACTGGAAAATACAGCTTAGTCTTCCCGTGAAGGAATCCGGACCGAAGCTGCGCATCGCATCAATCATAAAGCCTCTTGAACCACCGGAGCTAAAAGGGCGCAACATGGCCACTGGTAAGGAATCCGTGATTTCTTTGGCGACTCCGATTTGAGAAAACGTAAATGAAATCCCGTTGCTGATGATTTCAAACAAACCGCTGTTTCGGAAGAATGAAATCGCCACCAGCATTCCCATTACATAAGGGAAAATTTTGACACCCGTGTTTAAGCCATTTTTAGCACCATCCACAAAGGTGTCAAAAATGGTAGTGTCTTTCTGGGTAAATTTCTTTTCGTTAACGAATGAGAAGACAAGTGTGAAGCCAATAATAGCCACCAACATCAAACCAGATAAATTCCCAGTGAAGAAATTTTTGCCGATTAAGTCCAACCCGTTGATATAGAAAAGCAATCCTGCAATCGCGGCTAAAATAGTGGTTAACGCTAAAATCAGCGAAGCGCTTTTGAAGTTGATTCGCTGTTTGATTCCCACTAATAAAAATGCAGCGATAGTACCCACAAAAGAAGTAATAATGCACGGTAACATTACATCGGCGGGGTTGGCGGCATTCTCTGCTGCACGGTATCCAATGATAGATGTTGGAATCAAAGTCAGGCCCGCCGCATGCAGGCACATGAACATAATCTGGGCATCACTGGCTTTTTCTTTTTCGGGATTGATTGTCTGCAGACTCTCCATGGCTTTTAATCCGAATGGCGTGGCGGCAGAATCCAGTCCTAAAAAGTTGGCCGCGAAATTCAGCGTCATATAGGAAATCGATTCGTGGTTTTTAGGGATAGTAGGGAACACTTTTGCAAAAACCGGACTCAATTTTGTAGCCAGTCGCTCGGCAGCTCCTGATATGATAAGCAATTCCATCAGTCCGCAGAAAAAAGCCAGATAAGCAATCAACGGAAGAATCAGGTCCAGTAAACTGTTTTTACAGGTAGGCAATAATCCGTCTGATTTTTGTATGCCACTGTAAATTTTAACCGTTTGATTTTTATACACGTACGTGGTATCCAAATCGGTTTCAATTTTATTGATGACAATGGTGTTGTCCGGAGCTTTTTCAATGCTGTCTTTGATAAAAGCAGGGACTTGTTTCAGGTATTTTTCTGAGATTAACAGCGGTTCGTCTTTTTTACCGTTCAGCACATAATCAATCGAATAACTGCTTCCGGAGAATAAACCGATAACCACAAAGGCGATGGAGGAGATAAAAATTGCTAGCCAGAATCTGCTTAATACCATATTTAATATTTTTCGTAAATGTACTTATTTACGGCAAAAGAACACAATCAATGACGAAAGTTTGCAAAGGGCCTAGCCCTGGATAGTAATGGCGCCCTTTTTTGTTTTAGCGGTAATTTAGCTGTACTGGATAAGCAAAAAAGATTCCTTCGTCAGATCGCTTTGCTCGTGTGAATAGATTGCGGGAAATCAAGGATTCAACGTAGTTAAAGCGCTCCTAAATATGAATGACCTCCTCGTCAATGAGCAAGTCTTCCCTTCTGAATTTCAGGAGGATCTGGGCCACGGCCACCACGTCTTTTTCGCAATAGGTTATAATGCGGTCGATGTCTTTTTCAACATAAAAGGTGTGTGCCACTTCGCTGCCGTCGATATCGTCTTTTGGTGACGGAATCCCCAAAACATTGGTGAGCAGTTTCAATGAAGTAAATGTTTTGTAGTCGCCGAATTTCCAGAGTTCCATAGTGTCCAGATGCGGTACTTCCCATGGTTTTTTACCGAACAGATTTAATTTCAGCGGAATTGCAATCTGATGGATGATCATTCGTCGAGCAATAAAAGGGAAATCGAATTCCTTAGCATTGTGTCCACATAAAATATGTTGCGGTTGCGAAAAATGATTGTTCAACAAATTTGAAAAGTCTTTCAGGATTTTTACTTCGTCTCCAAAAAAGGATGTTACTCTAAAATGACGGATGTCGCCTTTGAAGGTAAAATAGCCTACTGAAATACAGACGATTTTCCCGAATTCGGCCCAGATACCGGCGCGTTCGTAAAATTCTTCGGCGGTGAAATCATCTTTGCGCTGGTATTTAGTCTTTAAGTCAAAAAGGCTTTGTTTGGTTTCGTCCAGGCTACTGAAATGTTCTTCTTCAGGAACCGTTTCAATGTCTAAAAAGAGAATGTTCTCCAGATTAATTTTCTCGATCATTTTGAATGGATTGTACTAATGCGTTTGGATTGTATATGAAAATTATTACAAATAAAAGAATTATTTTCTTCTTTCCAACATTTTGTACGCCTCATTGAAGTAAACATACAAATCGTTGCTGTGCGGGTCTTCCTCCGTCTGCAGTCCTTTGACGTGTCCCAAGCGCACGATGATGACGTTGTCTTCCGGAACCACAATTACGAATTGACCCAGGTGGCCGCGCATGTAAAACAATTGTTTGCCGTTGATTTTATGCAGCCAGAATCCGTAGCCGTATTGCGGACTTTTCGGAAATCTTGGAGTTATCGACTTGGCAACAAAAGTACTGTCTAAAAGCTGTTTGCCGTTCCATTTTCCAAAGTCGCGGTAGAGTTTTCCGAAACGGGCAAAATCACGCGCGTTGCTGGCAATACAGCAATAGGCTTTTTCAATGCCGTCCGGATTATGGTCAAGTTGCCATAATGCTTCGTTTTCTGCTCCCATTGGTTGCCAGAATTTTTCGGAAACATAATCGGCAACGTGTTCTCCGGTCGCTTTTTCGACACACATGGCTAATAATTCGGTTGCACCGCTTAAGTATTTAAAGGATTGTCCCGGTTTTTCAGAAACATCTAATCCTAAAATCACTTTCTTCAAATCGTTGTCGAAATAGGCGCGGGTCACGATGGAAAACGGACTATAATATTTTTCGTCCCAGTTCAAGCCGGATGCCATTGAAGACAAATCGCCCACGGTGACTTCTTTCGCATAT
Source organism: Flavobacterium enshiense DK69 (assembly GCF_000498495.1). Classification (GTDB taxonomy): domain Bacteria; phylum Bacteroidota; class Bacteroidia; order Flavobacteriales; family Flavobacteriaceae; genus Flavobacterium; species Flavobacterium enshiense. The sequence goes on from NZ_AVCS01000006.1 coordinate 130,161, forward strand.
TGTCCCTTCAGTTCCGGGAAAAAGTCGGTTACCTTCTGGTCTAAACTCTTGATTTTTCCTTCCATAATAGCTTTTCCCATTGCTGCAGAAATAACGCTCTTCGCCATTGAAAACGAATTAGATTTTGAGTTCTTGCCGTAACCATCGTAATAGCTTTCGTGCCAGATACTGTCGTTTTTAATGATCAGATAGGCCACGGTTCCCAGTTCTTTATGTTCTTTGTTCAATTCTTCGGTGGCGGGAACTGAATTATAATCTTTGGCAATCGCCCAAGGTTGTCCCACACCTTTTTTGATTTCACGATTCGGGAAATGGGTATAATCATCTAAAAATGCTGTGGTGTAACCTCTGAAGTAGATGGTGCGTACTGCGCGGAGCAGGTAGTCCACATCGAAAATATACATTAGAATAACAATGGAAGCTACAATGATGCAAAACCATTTCAGGAAACTTTTCAGAAATTTCATAGGTTGGGTTTTAAGTGGTATTTTAACGAATTTACGCAAATTCGGAATATGTTTTTATTTTTTTGGAGCGAATGTTTTGGGCTTTTTTGCAATCCGTGTTCCCGCTGTCCGCACTACACGGTAGTTGCTCCCATCGGGGCTAGGGGATAAGCCATAGTGTTTTTGGAAACTAAGTTAATTACGAATTACTCCTAAAGACTATCGGATCGTTTAGTCAAGTGCTTATTTACTTTTCCACTTTGTAATAGGGTTTAAATTGCTTGTAATTTGTAATTTAAAAAAGGCTTTGCTGTTTCTCCGGATTTTCATGGTCCAAAAGCCATTTCTTGCGCCACAATCCTCCTGCGTAGCCTGTCATTGAGCCGTCAGAACCAATTACACGATGACACGGAACGACTATCCATATCGGGTTTTTTCCATTGGCGGAAGCAACGGCGCGTATGGCTTTCACATCGCCCAACCTTTTAGAAAGTTCCAGATAGGATGTGGTTTTTCCGTATGGGATTTCTAAAAGTGCTTTCCAGACTTTTTTTTGAAAATCGGTGCCTTTTGGATTGAGTTGAAATGAGAATTTGGTTCGTTTTCCTTCAAAGTATTCCTGAAGTTGTTTTACGGCATCTTTTAGTTCCACTGGTATCACTTTTGAAATTTCACCTTCCTGAAGAATCGAAATGACCGAAATACCGTTTTCATCGCCTTTAATTTTGGCGGTTCCAAGCGGCGTATTGATAAAGACTGTTTGCATTTGCTAAAGATAACGAATTAGTCGGCGGCTTCCAATTCAAATATCTCGTTAACAGACCTTTCAAAGAGTTTGGCTAGCTTTAACGCCAATACAGTGGAAGGGACGAATTTACCGGCTTCAATGGCATTGATAGTCTGCCGGCTTACGCCAATTTTTTCAGCCAGTTCCGCCTGTGTCATGTTGGCAATGGCGCGCTGTACCTTTAAGTTATTCTTCATCGGTTTCAAGTTTAGTGGATTTGTACAACATCCAGTGAAAGCGGACGATAAAAAAGATTAGTAACGAAGCGATGTTAACAAGCAAGGCTGTAAAAAAGGAATTTCCGTAAATGAAAATGATGGAAATTAAAAGCAGGGCATAATTGAAATAGGTGGCCCAAACCAAACTTTCCAGCCTGATTTTTTCAACCATTTCATCTTCGATTTTTTCTTTTGAAAAGGCAGTGAATAAACCACCTATGATTAATGCGGTCATTAAAATTTCATCGGTAATGTTATTTTCAACAAAGTCAAAATACGTTGTTCCGCTCCGAGAAAAAGTATTATAGATGAAATAAAATACATTAACATTTAAGAAATCTAATTCCCAATCAATGCAAAGCCTTATGAGTGAGGCTATTGTAAAAGGGATAAAAATTAACCATCCGATTCTTTTAAAAAAATGCGGAAATAAATACTTTGTTTTCATATTTTCCTAGTATTTAGAGTTATATACTTCAAATGTAAAACATATTTTCCAAAAAGACAAGTAAACTTTACATTTTGTAAAATAAAAATGTCCTCAGTAGAGGACAAGTAGTTTTTATTTTCCGAAGCTCAGTATGTAGGTTTCCAAGGCTTTACGTTCTTCGTCGGTGAGCGCTTTGGTAATCTTGAAATTAGCCTTCATCGTATTGTACTCTGCAGGAACTACAATAGGTCCGCTTTTCTCAGTTAAGAAATCGGGTATGCTTGCTCCTTTTTCCTTATACGTTTTAGCTATCAGGGCTAAAGGTGGCCCTACTAATTTCTCGTTAGGTTTGTGACAGGTGTGACACGTACCTCTTCCGTTAAATATTTCTTTTCCTAATTCGAAAGAAACTTCTTCTGCTGATTTTTTTACCTCAGGGTATAAAGGTTCTTCTTCTTTCTCTTTTTTTTCTTTACCACAAGATACCAATGCGAGTGAACCGATCAGGAAAACCATTATCAGCACGGGAAAAATGAATGTATACTTTTTCATTTTCTTAAACTTTTAACGTTAGCATCGTCTCTCAAAGTTAAGAAAAAGCATCGAGAATCTCCCTTAAAGTAAAGAATCTTATTTGTTCAATAAGATTGCCGCTTCTTTGGCGAAGTACGTAGAGATTAAACTCGCACCTGCACGTTTGATACACATCAACTGTTCCATCATGATTTTGTCGTGATCCAACCAGCCTCTTTCAGAAGCTGCTTTAATCATCGCATATTCTCCTGATACATGGAAGACAGTTACAGGAACATTCACTGCATTTTTCACTTCACGAACAATATCAAGGTAAGCGATTCCCGGTTTTACCATGACCATATCGGCACCTTCTTCCACATCCATAAGTGCTTCTTTAACGGCCTCAATACGGTTGGCATAGTCCATTTGGTAGGTTTTCTTGTCTTTCGGAACTTCGATTTCGGCTTCTTTTGGAGCACTGTCCAACGCATCTCGGAACGGACCGTAAAACGCTGAAGCATATTTCGCTGAATAGCTCATGATACCCACATTATGAAATCCAGCTTGATCCAAACCTTCGCGCAAACGCAGTACGCGTCCGTCCATCATGTCGCTTGGCGCTACGAAATCGGCTCCTGCCTGAGCATGGGAAACCGCCATTCTCACTAAGGCTTCCGTGGTTTTGTCATTTTCGATATCGCCGTTTTCAATGATGCCGTCGTGTCCGTAAATGGAATACGGGTCTAAGGCCACATCAGGCATAACAATCATTTCCGGACAAGCTGTTTTGATGGCTTTGATGGCCCGCTGCATTAGTCCGTTAGGATTCCAGGCTTCTTTACCTGTATTGTCTTTTAAATCGTCATTGGCTTTCACATAAATATTCACAGCACGGATGCCTAAAGCAAATAACTCTTTTACTTCTTCAATGGTCAAATCTATCGAACGACGATAAATTCCCGGCATAGAAGGGATTTCCACTTTTACGTTTTCGCCTTCAGCTATAAACATCGGGAACATAAAATCTGCCGGACTTAAACTGGTTTCGCGAACTAAACTTCTTATCGATTCGTTGACTCTTAGTCTTCTGCCTCTGTGTAATGGGAACATATATTTTAGCTTTTAGCTGTCAGCGTTAAGCTGTTAGCATGATTTAACTTATTTATTAATCCGTTCAGCATTTTTTTGATTTCTTCAATTTGAAGTAAAAGTTGTTGCCCTTTTTCAGCTTCAATAAATTTCAAATCGATGCTTAATATAATTTGATATTCTAATTCATTGGCTGAACCAAATGAAATATAAAGAAATCTACAAAAGTCTTTTTCTGTATTTCTGCCGCAACCTTCAGCAATGTTCATTGGTATGGAACTGGCGGCTCTTTTAATTTGACTTGTCAATCCAAATAATTCTTCTTTTGGAAAGGTGGAAGTGATTTTATAAACATCCAGTGTTAATTGATGTGATTTTTGCCAAACTAAGAACTTTTTGTAATCCTTCATATTTTATACAATTCTGAAAGCTGATTGCTAAAAGCTGGCAGCTATGCAATCCAATCAACTGGATTTGCTAATACTTTAATCAATTTTTCTTCTTCGCTTCCTGCTTCCGGATGATGATCGTACACCCATTGCACATGTGGCGGTAAACTCATCAGGATGGATTCGATTCTTCCGTTGGTTTTTAATCCGAACAAGGTGCCTTTGTCGTGAACTAAATTAAATTCAACATAGCGACCCCGACGGATTTCCTGCCAGGTACGGTTGGCTTCGGTATAGGCTAGATCTTTTCTTCTTTCTACAATCGGTAAATAGGCAGATAAGAAACTGTTGCCGACTTCGGTCACGAAATTGAACCAGTTTTCCATTGACATATTTTCCGTAGCTTTTAAATGGTCGAAAAATAGTCCGCCAATACCTCTGGCTTCATCACGGTGTGCGTTCCAGAAATACTCGTCGCATTGTTTTTTGAATTTCGGATAGAATTCCGGATTGTGTTTGTCACAAGCGGTTTTACAGGTTTGATGGAAGTGTTTTGCATCTTCCTCAAACAGATAATACGGCGTTAAATCCTGTCCGCCTCCAAACCATTGGTTTATGGTATTTCCTTCTTTGTCATACATTTCAAAATAACGCCAGTTGGCATGAACCGTCGGTACCATCGGGTTTTTAGGATGGATTACCAAGCTCAGTCCGCAGGCAAAAAAGTCGACTTCGCCCACACCAAAATAGGTTTGCATGGCTACCGGCAACGCTCCGTGCACGGCTGAAATATTTACGCCGCCTTTTTCAAAAACGTTTCCGTTTTCAATCACGCGGGTTCTTCCGCCGCCACCTTCGGGACGTTCCCACAAGTCCTGACGGAATTTTGCTTTCCCATCTAAGTCTTCCAAACCTTTACAGATTTGGTCTTGAAGGATTTGAATGTATTTATAGAATTGTTCTTTCATTTTAAGATAGCAGCTAACAGCTAAGGGCTATTAGTTTATTTTTGATATTCCTTAACCGCTTCCACAAAAGCCTTTGCATGATCAACTGGGATATTTGGTAAAATTCCGTGGCCAAGGTTTACGATGTATTTGTCTTTTCCGAATTCGTCAATCATTTCATGAACCATTTTCTTGATGGTCGGGATCGGTGATAATAATCTTGAAGGGTCAAAGTTTCCTTGAAGTGTAATGTTTCCGCCTGTTAAATAACGTGCGTTTTTAGGAGAACACGTCCAATCAACACCTAAAGCAGAAGCTTTGGATTTTGACATTTCGTTCAATGCAAACCAACAACCTTTTCCGAATACGATTACTTCCGTTTCTTCGGCTAAAGCTTCTACAATCTGATTGATGTATTTCCATGAAAATTCCTGATAGTCGGTCGGCGATAACATTCCGCCCCAAGAATCAAAAATCTGAACAGCATTTACGCCCGATTTTACTTTTTCCTTTAAATATAAGATGGTTGTATCGGTAATTTTCTGCAATAAAGTATGCGCTGCTACCGGATTTGAAAAGCAGAATCCTTTTGCGGTGTCATAACTCTTAGATCCTTTTCCTTCTACGGCATAACAGAAGATTGTCCAAGGTGAACCGGCAAAACCAATCAACGGCACTTCGTCGTTCAGCATTTCTTTGGTCAGTTTGATGGCATCCATTACATAACCTAAGCTTTCTTCTATATTCGGAATGAAAACTTTCTCAACCTGCTCCATTGAACGGATAGGATCGGGGATAATCGGACCCAAATTATCTTTCAGTTCCACGTGGATTCCCATCGCTCTTGGCACAACCAGAATATCCGAGAATAAAATAGCAGCATCCGGTTTAACGATTCGGATTGGTTGCACGGTGATTTCGGCAGCCAGTTCCGGGGTTTCACAACGGGTGAAAAAATCGTATTTGTCGCGCAATGCACGGAATTCCGGCAAATATCTTCCCGCCTGACGCATCATCCATACTGGTGGGCGTTCTACGGTTTCTCCTTTTAAAGCTCTTAGAAATAGATCGTTTTTTAACATAGTATACAGTTTGCAGTTTATGGTTTACGGTTTTTGAAAAGAGTAAAACAGAAACGCTATTTAAATTCGTTAATACATTGTATAATCGTGTTTTCAATGGTCGGTTGATTGGCGATTATAATATTTTTTATTCCCAAACGGCTTGCTGCTTCTGCAGTCGTGTTTCCGATGCAGAAGGCGATCTCCTTTGTGATTTTATTTTCTTTCAGGTAACTTTCCAGGCCGGATGGGCTGAAAAACAAAATTCCGTCTGGTTTGGTATTTATTTTTTGTGGTGTCAGTACCGTTTCGTACACGGTGATTTCATTAAAGGAAACTCCGGCTTCCTTCATCATTTCCGGCAAAGTGTCGCGACGCAGGTTTCCGCTGAAAAACGTATATTGGTTGTTTGGATACACCAAGGTGATGATTTCCGCCAGGTCTTCGGCATAACCGGTATAGGCTACGACTTTGAAACCGTTTTCTTCCAATAATGTTTTGGTTTTTAGTCCGACACAGAATACGTCCTTCGATTTCAGTTCAGCAACTTTTGGATGTTCTAAGATACTTTGTACTCCGTTCTGGCTGCTGAAAATCAGCGAGTCATGAATATTTTTTAATTCGAATGCTACGGGTTTGGTGGTGATGAAATCGGCTTCAACCACTAAAAAACCAGCATTCAATAAATATTGTTTCTGGTTGGGTAACAATTTTTTCGTGGACAGTATGCGGATAGAATCACTCATTACTTTTTCAGTTTCGATTTGATTTCGGCCATTAAAGCTGTTCCGCCGTTATCCAATATTTCTTTGGCACAATTGAATCCGAGTTTTTTCCATTCAGAAATATCAAAAGAACGGTCGATTTCGATTTTCTCTTGACCGTCAATCGAGAATAGAACACCTTTAAAATGAATGGTGTCATCGATTTCGTTGTATCGGGCAATGGCTCCTATTGGCGCGGTACAGCCTCCTTCAAGGGTTCTTAAAAACTGGCGCTCTATATAGGTGCAGATTTCGGTTTCGATATGGTTAAGTTGAGCTAAAGCGTCTAAAGAGAATTCGTCGTTTTCCATAGCTACAACCAACATGGCACCTTGAGCTGGTGCTGGAATCATCCAATCCAAGTCGATATAGGTTTCGGGCTTTAAGTTAATTCTCTCCAGACCGGCCGCGGCAAAAATCGCTCCATCCCAATCACTTTCGTTTAATTTCTGCATGCGAGTGTTTACGTTTCCGCGCAAATCCTCTGTTTTGTGATTAGGGTATTTATTAAGCCATTGTGCTTGACGTCGTAAGCTTCCGGTGGCTACAGTTCCTGATCCGTTTAAAAAATCCACATTGCCTCTATGTACTAAAATGTCCAATACGTTGGCTCTTTCCAAGACTGCTGCCTGAACGATGCCTTGCGGCAAAGCAGTCGGAACGTCTTTCATCGAATGAACTGCAATGTCGATTTGACCTGAAATCATGGCAACGTCCAGGGTTTTGGTGAAAATTCCGGTAATGCCCAATTCGTATAAAGGCTTGTCCAGAATGATGTCGCCGGTTGATTTTACGGCTACTATTTCTGTGGAATACCCAAGTTCCTGTAATAGGTGCTGAACGGTGTGTGCCTGCCATAAGGCCAGTTCACTGTCACGGGTTCCTATGCGTATGGTTTTAGTCATTTTTTACGGTTTCTATCTGAAAGATTTTTTCGATCCACTCGATGCTTTCATCGACCATGGTATTATCATCTTTGAGATGATTGGCAAAATGGTTTGTGATTTTCTGGATGATACGGCTGCTTATCAATTCTGCCTGTTCTTCATCAAAATTGTTGATTTTTTTGCGGTGAAGTGTCAACTCTTTGTCCTTGATAGTGTTCAGCTTTTCTTTTAAAGCGTGAATAGTAGGTGCAAATTTTCGGGCTTTGGTCCAACTGATGAATTCGTCTTTGATTTCTTCGATGATAGCTTCGGCTGCAGGGATGTGTTTTCTACGATTTTCCAGGGTTTCGTCGGTCATTTGCGATAAATGATCCATATGAATTAACGTAACATCGTCTAGTTCCTGAACATTTTCGTTTACGTTTTTCGGAACAGATAAATCCAGAATCAGTAACGGTTTTTTAAGGTTCAGGATTGCTTTGTCGATGGTTGGGTTCTGTGCGCCGGTGGCTACCACCAAAACATCGGCCTTTTGAATTTCTGCTTCTAAATTAGCGTAGTCTTTAACGATAACATTTAGTTTACGGGCTAATTTTTCCGCTTTATCTTTAGTTCTGTTTATAAGGGTAATTTGCTCGTGCTTGGTGTGTTTTACCAGGTTTTCGCAAGTATTTCTTCCTATTTTTCCAGTCCCGAAAAGTAGTATGTTTTTATTGGAAATGTCTTCTACGTTGTTGAAAATGTATCGAACAGCGGCAAAGGAAACCGAAGTGGCACCCGAGGAAATTTCAGTTTCGTTTTTAATGCGCTTGCTGGTTTGGATTACCGCATTGCACAGGCGTTCCAAGTAATTATTAACAAGGTTGTGGCCTTTACTGGCTACGAAACTGTTTTTTATCTGACTGATGATTTCAAAGTCGCCCAAGATTTGACTATCCAAACCGGTTCCTACACGAAACATGTGGCCAATCGCTTCAGTGTTTTTGTGTACATAAGCTACTTTCTGAAAATCTTCTATAGTTCCCTGGCTGTTCTCGCACAACAGTTTAATTAACTGAAACGGGTGTTGTGCAAAGCCATATATTTCGGTTCTGTTGCAGGTGGAAGTGACAATTAAACTTTCTATCCCATCATTTTTAGCTTGTAGCAATAATGCTTCTTTAGCAGCATTGTCCAAACTGAATTTTCCCCTGATCTCTGCATCCGCTTTCTTGTAACTCAATCCGACAACATAGAAAGAAGTAGGTTTTGATATAGTAGTGTTTTCCATGTTTTTCACTTTTTACTAAAAGTAGAACAAATGTACTGCTAACCGTTTTATAAAAATAACGCTGTAAGGACTATTTGTGTCGCTGAGAGATTTTTTGTCTCCGAAAAGGTTCATTTGTGTTATTTCTTGTAAATTTGTATAAAAATCAACCTTTCAGAAAGATTTTATTTAGAGTGATTCTAAATAAATTTTAATAGTCTTTCAAATAAAGTTACAAAAAAATATCGCTATGGGTTCTATGGAAGAGATAAAAATTGAAGAGGACTTTATTTTACTTCGTTTTCAGAATGATTCGGAGGAGATTGTTCGGTTTGAACGTCCCGTAAATATGGGGCTTATACAATTTCATTTTGGATTGAAAGGAAATGCGAAGTTTATTTTTAATCAAGGTGCCTATGTATTAGCCTTGAATGAAGAGAAATCGCTTTTGCTGTATAATCCACAGAAAGAGTTGCCGCTTCAGATGGAAATTGCGCCTAAATCGTGGGTAATAACGGTTTTGGTTTCTATTAGGAAATTTCACGGTTTGTTGTCGGATCAGGCGGAACACATACCGTTTTTAAGTGATCAGAATCAGGGTAAAAAATATTATGGTGAGGAAAATATCAGCCCCTCGATGGCTATTGTGCTTAATCAAATGTTTCATTATACGCTGAATCCTTCGATTAAAAACATGTACTATAAAGGGAAAGGATATGAGTTACTGAGTTTGTTTTTTAACAGGAATGAAGATCCCGATGCCGAACAATGTCCTTTTTTGATTGACGAGGAAAATGTGTTAAGGCTGAAGAAAGCCAAGGAAATCATAATCGCCAATATGGGAGAACCGCCTGGATTGCAGGAATTGGCAGATCAGGTGGGCTTAAACCTGAAAAAGTTAAAAATGGGCTTCAAGCAGATTTATGGCGATACGGTTTACGGTTTTTTGTTTGATTATAAAATGGAATATGCTCGCCGTTTGCTGGATTCGGGTTCGTATAACGTGAACGAGGTGGGTCTGAAAATTGGCTACAGTACGGCTAGTCATTTTATTGCCGGGTTTAAAAAGAAATTCGGAACTACACCTAAAAAGTACTTGCTTGAGAAAGCGGTATAATAAAAAAAACACCCATTTGGGTGTTTTTTTATTTTTATTGATAATAATGTGCGACTATTTGAACTTCGTCGTTTCCTGTGCCGAGATACATTTTCATTGCACCGGATCCACCGGCAGCTGATACTGCAAGTTGTGCAGAAAACATTGGGCAATAGGTTCCGGGGGGTAATTTTACATAGTCTGTTCCACAGTTGTGATAGTTGTTGGTTTCTCCCCTGTCGTCGTTATGATTGGTGTAGTATTGGCCGCTTAGTCCCAATCCTCCACCAATTGTAGATGTGCCGTTGTCTATTTCAAAGGCGCCTCCGATTAAGTTTCCGTCAATATCCGTGGTTACTACTGGTCCTAGATAATTGTCCTTCCTGAAATACATCATTGTTTGCACGGCTCTTGCGTGACCGTCATTTACCCGTGTTGTTGCGTTTTTTTCAATATCCCAGGATACCGAATAATTGATTTCAATAATGGCTGGTTCTGTGAGCGTAAAGGTTGAATTTGGAATATCCCTTGGGATTGCTGAATATTCAAAGCCATCACCATAACCGTGTTGAATGATCTGATTAATGGAGGGGTCTCGTTCGTCTCTAAGGTAATTCTCAGCATCAAATAAAATGGCGATGTTGTTTTGCGCAGTTCCTAATATTAAATCACCGTTAGCATTAACAAAAACTCTAGAAGTAGTTCCTGGGCCCAAGTTGTTTGGGTTGGCAGGATAGGCTAGTCCGTCTATTTTTACAGTAGAGACTGCACCGCCAACATGGAGTCCTTGTTGCGGAGTGGTGGTTTTAATTCCAACCTGGCTAAAAACGCAAAGTGGAGTCAATAATAGAATTGGGTATATATATTTTTTCATAGCCTATTTTGTTAGTTGTAAACTCTTACTTTTATTGTGTCTTCAGCACCGCCAAATCCTATACTGGTTACTTTGGTAGGGCCATCAAAAATTTCTGCGAAAAAGTGGATGGAGTGTGTTCCGGGCGGGACAGTGGTGTATCCGTGGCCATTTGTAAATGAATAACCTAAAATTCCCTGATTTGCGGATGCGTATGACTGGGCATTCAAGCCAAATCTTTTAGAAGCTTCCACTGCATCTAAGCCGTCGTTATTAATATCGATGCAAAAGTAGATTTTGAATACCCTTGAAGAAATATCATAAAAAGGAATAAGGTTTGCTAAGCCTAAGTTTAAATCTCCCATAGAAATCAGAGAGGAGATGCAATATTTTACTTCAACTAAAGCGCTTCCGGGAGCTGTAAAGTTTACCTTTTTAATTAATCCGGTGCTGTATGTGTCGAGAGCAGGACTTGTTACAATATTACCAAAATTTAAAGGGCCGTTAGGGATAAAATCAGGTAACGTAAGTAAAAAATTGATTGGAGCCACTGCTCCTCCTGATGTAGTGCCATTATTAATGGAAGGATTTAAGGTTACATCACCAAGCGCGTTTACATAGGCTAATGCTGGTTTTATGCCGTCATTATGCGCTGGGTTGTTGACAGCACTAAGGCTTTCAATTCTAATTGTTGAAGTGTTTCCAGCGACATGTAGGTCGGCTAGAGGATTGGCTGTTCCTATTCCTACTTGTGAATACATCACGGCAGGAATGATTGCTAAAAGTAATAGTATTTTCATGGTTAATTGGGGTTTTAATATAATCTCATGAATACTGAATCTGTATCTATGGCCATTTTAACATAGGTATACATGGCAGGCAAGTTTGAAGATACTTCGGCTTTTAATTGAAGCGTGTGCGTTCCTGGTGTAAGCTGAACATAGGTGGTGCTTGAATTGTAGAGGTTTCCAACGGCTCCCAGTCGGTCTATTGCTGTATATGGCAATGGGTTTTTGGTGTTGTTGTTCATGTAGTTTCTTGAAGCCTGACCGTATTTTCTCGGAAGGTTGTCTACTGTGTAGTAGGTAGATACACGTCTGGCGCCACCATCTCGAATCATGGTAAGAACTCCTGATGCTTCCTTTTCATATACTTGAAAGCTAACGCTGTATTTTACCTCAAGAATGGCAGCTCTTGGAACGGTAAGCGTATAGGTGAAGATAGTTGCATCGACTTTTCCGTCGGCATCGGCTGGAAACATCCTGATGTTACATGCTGGAATTATTGCATGATCAATGGCGTCCACTCCATCACTATTGATGGTGCTGCCTAACTTTAAGGTCAGGATGCCGTTGTGGTCTACATAAAGCGGATAAGTAGCGGTAGGGGTTACGTTTCCACCATTGGTTGTGTTGTTGTCTTTGTCAAGACTTTCAACACGAAGCGTTCCAACGGTTTTGTCTAAGTGAAGTTTTTGTTGAGGGTTTGTTGTTCCTATCCCAACAGCGTTGCTTTGGGCTTGTGAGGAAAAACAAAGGAGCAATGTGGTAATCAAGTAGGCGTTTCTCATGCTCTTCAGGTTTTTAGGGGTTAATAATTGGGGGTGTTTTTATTAGATGCAAATTAATCCATGTGGTTGCGTTATGTTTTAAATAAATATTAATTTTCCTTTAATTGTGAGTTGTATTATAGCTTTTTGCTTAAAAATAACAATAAATTATTTTATTTATTGACAATATAAAAAATATAACTTTTTTACTACAATTTGTTGTGATTAAGAGTGAAAACACAAAAGAGCTTTTGTTTTTTTAACAAAAAACTGTAATACAAATATGAATAAAAAATCAGAGTAGATCCTAGTGTTTGTAGTGTTTTATTGTCACAAATCGCATTTATTTTTTTAAATTATTTGCAATAGTTTAATGAGTTTTTTAAAAAATGATGTTTTTCCGCTATCTTGCTTTTATGTGATAAATATGTGTGAATAAAAAAGCAATCTCGAAGGATTGCTTTTTTATTGAGTAAAATTTTGTTTAGTCGTAGTATTGTGAAATAATCAGCACTTAAATTTGTTAATCATGCAAAATTGTTCGAAATGTTAGTTGCTGTTACTTTAAGCCTGCTAAGTAAAGTGGAAGGGTGCTATATAAGATTCATGGCTTTTATGTACAATTTCTTTTCTGAAGGATGTTGTAAAGCACGCTTCAAATATCTCTTTTGATGAGTTATAATGTGTTAAATTGTTGCAAGTAAGGTTGGTGCAAATGTGTGCGTAGAAAATTTGTGCTTGTTGTGAAGCGTGAAGCTTAAAAAAGAACATGTTTTATAATTTTCAATGTTATTAATTAATAGTATTTTTGAAAAAAAATTATGATGAAGGGAGTATTACTGGTAAATCTCGGTTCGCCTGAAAGTCCGGAGCCAAAAGATGTCAAGCCGTATTTAGATGAGTTTTTAATGGACAAATACGTAATAGATGTGCCTTATTTATTACGTGCTTTTTTGGTTCGCGGAATCATTTTGAGGAAACGCCCTGAAAGTGCTGCAGAAGCCTATCGGAAAATATGGTGGAAAGAAGGCTCCCCGCTCATTGTCCTTTCCAAAAGAATGCATGAAAAAGTAATGGAAAAAAGCGAATTGCCTGTTTCTTTGGCCATGCGCTATGGAAAACCGTCAATTGAAGCCGGATTACAGGAATTGTATGATCAAGGTGTGAGGGATGTGTTGCTTTTGCCATTATACCCACAGTATGCCATGGCTTCGACCTTAACCATTTTGGTTTTGACGGAAGAAATCCGAAAAGAGAAGTTTCCGGATATGAAAATTACGGATGTACCGGCTTTTTACAATAAACCCGATTACATTAAGGCGCTTTCTGATTCCATAAAAAATTATTTAGGAGATTTCGATTACGATAAACTTGTGTTTTCTTACCACGGGATTCCCGAAAGACATGTCCGCAAAACGGATCCTACTAAAAAGCATAAAAAATTTGTGACGGATGAAATGTGTTGTGAAGTGGGAACCCCGGAAGCAGAATTCTGTTACCGTACTCATTGTTACGAAACGACACGTTTGGTGGTGGAGCAGCTCCAGATTCCAAAAGACAAATATTATGTTACTTTCCAATCCCGTCTGGCTGGCGATAAGTGGCTTGAACCATATACCGATGTTGTTTTAAACGATTATCCAAAGCATGGAATTAAAAAAGTAGCGGTAGTGACTCCTGCTTTTGTAACCGACTGTCTGGAGACACTGGAGGAAATCGCCATGCGTGCCAATGAAGAATTTATCGAAAACGGAGGAGAATCTTTCTTGACGATTCCGTGTCTGAACGATGACGAACAGTGGTGTCAGGTGGTGGCCACATGGATTAACGACTGGGCTAAAAATTAATCATGGACGCATACTATGACTACATAAAATCCCTGCATCTGATCTTTGTGATCTCTTGGTTTGCAGGGCTTTTTTACATCGTAAGGCTGTTTGTTTATCATGCCGAGGCTAAGGCAAAATCGCAACCGGAACAGGACATTCTGATAAAACAATACCAGCTAATGTCTTATCGTTTATGGTACATCATCACCTGGCCATCCGCAATCCTGGCGAGTATTTTTGCGTTTTTGATGTTGTTCGGGACCACTCCCGGAGATACTTGGCTGCATACGTCATGGATGCACGTGAAATTAGGATTCGTTTTCTTATTATATTTATATCACCTGAAATGCCATCAGATTTTCCTGCAATTGCAGCGGAACGAAGTGAAACATTCTTCCGGTTTTTTCCGATTGTGGAATGAAGGTGCAACCCTGATTCTTTTTGCAGTGGTTTTTCTGGTGATATTAAAAGATGCTTTCAATTGGGTGTATGGCGTAATTGGGATTTTTCTTTTTTCGTTTATACTTATGCTTGGATACAAATTCTATAAGAAAGTGAGAGAAAAAAACGAGTCTTAGGCTATGGCGAAACCGATTAAAATAACGCAGTTGTCCCTTCGATTACGAATCTTTCTGTCGATGGTATTTCTAACTTTGATTGCGTCGGTTTTGATTGCTGCGGTTTCGATTTATCAGTTTAAGAAGGAAGCCCTCGATTACCATCAGGACCGTCTGGAGCGTAAGGAAGATGCTATTACAGAGCATATTAATTACATTCTTTCCACTACAACTTATCCGCTTACCACCAAAAACCTCCCGCTGATTTTTAAGGAAAAGATCTATGAATTGGCCAATATTCACAGTCTTGAAATCAATATTTACGATTTAAACGGGAAGCTTCTTATTTCTTCAAAAGGGGCTTTTTCAATCGATAAAGTGGCCAAACCTATTCAGCCCATTGTTCTTAAAATAATGCAATCGTCCACCAATAAGCGTTTTGTGGATTTGCAGATGATCAACGACCAAAAATACCGTTCTGCCTACAGCTATTTAAAAGATACCAAATTCAAGCCGCTGGGAATCTTAAACCTCCCGTATGTGGAGGAGACTACTTTTTATCAGAACGAGCTCCGGAATTTCCTTATGCGCTTCGGACAGGTATATTTGTTCATGTTGCTGATTTCTTTCGTAATTGCTTATTTCCTTTCGAGTTACATTACCAAATCCCTGCAAACCATCAGTGATAAAATCCGTGAAACGCAACTGAATAAAAAGAACGAGAAAATCCAATTACTGTCTACCAGTCATGAAATTAAATCATTGGTCGATGCTTATAACGGCATGGTGGACAAACTGGAAGAAAGTGCGGTCTTGTTAGCGCAAAGCGAAAGGGAGGAAGCCTGGCGTGAAATGGCTAAACAGGTGGCGCACGAAATCAAAAATCCGTTGACACCGATGCGTCTGACGGTGCAGAGTTTTCAGCGAAAATTCGATCCGAACGATCCGAATGTCTACCAGAAAATGGACGATTATTCGAAGACACTGATTCAGCAAATCGACACGATGAGTTCGGTGGCATCGGCGTTTTCCAATTTTGCATCGCTTCCGGCACAGCAGAATGAAACGTTGAATATTGTGTATGTCGTTCAGTTGGCATTGGATATTTTCAACGAACATTTTATCCATTTCTCAGCTGAGGAAGAGGAAATCATCACGAAAGTTGATCGTACGCAGGTAATCAGGATCATCACGAATCTGGTTAAGAACGCCATAGAGGCCATTCCCGAAGAAGAGACCAATCCGTTTGTTTTGGTTAAGGTCTTCCGTGAAAATGATACAGCAAAAATTGTGGTAAAAGACAACGGAAAAGGCATCAGTATTGAAAATAAAAATCGTATTTTCGAACCTAAATTCACGACCAAAACCAGCGGTATGGGATTGGGTCTTGGAATCATAAAAAACATCGTGGAAAGTTACCACGGAACCATTATATTAGAGAGTGAATTAGGCGTTGGAACCGAATTTACGGTAACACTTCCCATAATAAACATTTAAAAGAATGAACTACGAAAACATTTTAATCGAAAGAGAAAATGGAATTGCGGTTATCACTATTAACCGTCCTACAAAGTTAAATGCGTTAAATAAAGCGACTATCGAAGAATTGCATGCTGCCTTTAAGGCAGAAAATGAAGAGGCATCGACTAAAGTAATTATCGTAACCGGAAGCGGTGAAAAAGCGTTTGTTGCCGGAGCTGATATTTCCGAGTTTGCCAGTTTTTCGGTAGAACAGGGTTCACAATTAGCAGCAAATGGTCAGGAATTATTGTTCGATTTCGTTCAGAATTTATCAACTCCAGTAATTGCAGCCGTAAACGGATTTGCTTTGGGAGGCGGATTGGAACTGGCCATGGCGGCACACTTTAGGGTAGCTTCCGATAACGCTAAGATGGGATTGCCGGAAGTGACTTTAGGAGTAATCCCGGGTTACGGAGGGACACAGCGTTTACCACAATTAGTAGGTAAAGGTCGTGCCATGGAAATGATTATGACTGCCGGTATGATCGACGCTCCGGCTGCATTGAACTACGGATTGGTAAACCATGTGGTTGCGCAGGCAGAATTGCTTGATTTTGCAAAAGGGATCGCTGCGAAAATTGCCAAAAATTCAAGCGTGGCTATCGCAAAAGCGATCAAAGTAATAAATGATAATTATGTTGACGGTGTTAACGGTTTCCAATCGGAAATCAGAGCATTCGGAGAAAGTTTCGGAACTGAGGACTTCAGAGAGGGGACAACAGCATTTTTAGAAAAAAGAAAAGCTGAATTCCCCGGAAAATAATTGTCTAAGCGAACCTATATGTGTTCGCTTTTTTATTTTATTGAACATCAACTAAACCCATTGTTATATTATGTCACAGAAAGTAAATGATTTTCTTGAGGCAGTTGCCCAAAGAAACCCAAATGAGCCAGAGTTTTTGCAAGCAGTAAGGGAAGTAGCCGAAACGGTAATCCCGTTTATCGAGGAAAACAAGAAATACCAGAACAAGATGCTTTTGGAGCGCATGGTAGAGCCAGAGAGGGTTTTGATGTTCCGAATCGCGTGGATTGACGATGCCGGACAAACTCATGTTAACAGAGGGTACCGTATTCAGATGAACTCGGCTATCGGACCATATAAAGGAGGATTGCGTTTTCACCCTTCTGTGAATTTGAGTATTTTGAAATTCCTTGCGTTCGAGCAGGTTTTCAAAAACAGTTTGACTACGTTGCCGATGGGTGGCGGAAAAGGAGGTTCTGATTTCGATCCTAAAGGAAAATCAGACATTGAAATCATGCGTTTCTGTCAGGCTTTCATGACCGAGTTAGCGCGTCACATCGGCGCAGATACGGATGTGCCTGCAGGTGATATAGGAGTTGGAGGAAGAGAAGTAGGTTATATGTATGGTCAGTACAAGAAACTGCGCAACGAATTCACTGGCGTATTGACCGGTA
This sequence comes from Flavobacterium enshiense DK69, assembly GCF_000498495.1. Classification (GTDB taxonomy): domain Bacteria; phylum Bacteroidota; class Bacteroidia; order Flavobacteriales; family Flavobacteriaceae; genus Flavobacterium; species Flavobacterium enshiense. The sequence continues at coordinate 147,765 of NZ_AVCS01000006.1, forward strand.
AGGGAATTACTTTCGGAGGATCGTTAATCCGTCCAGAGGCAACCGGTTATGGCGATGTGTATTTTGCACAGAGCATGCTGGCTACCCGCGGCGAAAGTTTTGCAGGGAAGACTGTTGTGGTTTCAGGTTCCGGAAACGTGGCGCAATATGCTATCGAGAAAGCGACGCAATTAGGAGGGAAAGTGGTTACGGCTTCGGATTCTTCCGGATATATTTATGATGCCGATGGTATCGATGCTGAGAAATTGGCTTACATCATGGAAATCAAAAACGAGCGTTATGGACGTATCAATGAGTATGTTGCTAAATATCCGAACGCAAAATTCGTTGAAGGAAAACGTCCTTGGGAAGTAAAATGTGAAATAGCATTACCATGTGCTACACAAAACGAATTGAACGGGGAAGAAGCGAAAATGTTAATTGCAAACGGATGTTTCTGTGTGGCGGAAGGGGCCAACATGCCTTGTACACCGGAAGCGGTTTATGCATTCCACGATGCTAAAATATTGTTTGCTCCAGGAAAAGCGTCTAATGCAGGAGGTGTGGCGACATCTGGATTGGAAATGTCACAAAACTCGTTGCGTTTGACTTGGACAAGGGAAGAAGTAGATGAAAGACTAAAAGCGATTATGGATGACATCCACGAGGCTTGCGTATTATACGGAACAAATCCGGATGGTTATATAGACTACGTGAAAGGTGCCAATATTGCCGGTTTTGTAAAAGTGGCCGATGCTATGTTAGCGCAGGGTGTGGTGTAGTTAGTTTACAATCATATTAATAAAAAAACGGTCATCAGTTATAGAATTGATGACCGTTTTTATTTTCTGTCCGCTGCAATTAAATACTAAATACTGAACGCTGAATATTGGTGACTATCTCTCCCCTTCCCACTCCGCATAAAACTCTGCTAAAAAACCTTGCATATACGCATGTCTTTGTTCAGCGAGTCTCTTTCCGGTTTCGGTGTTCATTTTGTCTTTTAACAACAGTAGTTTTTCGTAAAAATGGTTTAGTGTTGGCGCTTCGCTGTTTTTGTATTCGTCCTTACTCATTCCAAGTTTAGGTTGAATGTTTGGGTTGTATAAAGGTCGGTTTTTGAATCCACCATAATTGAAGGTACGCGCAATGCCAATAGCACCCAACGCGTCCAATCGGTCGGCATCTTGAACGATATCCAATTCTTTGGAATGAAATTCCTTTTCAAAATTGCCGCCTTTAAACGAAATGTTGTCAATAATGTGAATCACATGTACGATAACGGCTTTCTCCGCATTTTGACTTTCTAAAAATGCACGGGCAGTTTTAGGGCCAATACTTTCATCGCCGTCGTGAAATTTACTGTCAGCAATATCATGGAGCAATGCGCCTAATTTTACCACGGTCAAATCACAATCTTCGTCTTGGGCTATCAGAAGCGCGTTTTTGTAAACACGTTGGGTATGAAACCAGTCGTGGCCTCCTTCGGCATTTTCGAGTTGCTGTTTTACAAATTGGATGGTGCTGTCTATCAGTGTCATTGCTTTAAGGATTAAAAAAATCCTTTCGGTTGGGAAAGGATTTTTTGTTCTATTTTCTTTATTCTATACTGTCAAAGAGATTATTTTACCAAAGCCGGTGTTACCCATTTGAAGATTTTCTCTTCGGTAGGAACTACCATACGTTCTGCGATTCGGGTCATTCTTGCAGGCAATTTCAACAGATAATCACGTGCTTTTTCGGCTTCATCCGTAAGGTTGGTGATTTTGTCGATTTGCCATTTCTCGTTTAATTTTTCAAGGATTTCAATATAATCCATTGCAGTATAAACCCCGATGCGCTGTGCGGATTCTGAGAATTTCTCAAACGCCGTTCCAATGCTTTCTCCGGATTCACGGATCAAGTTGGCCGGCATAGTGATTTTTTGTCTCATCATATATTCGAAGGCCAGCATCATCTGACTCGGATCCACTTTGAAGATGCGATCCACGAATTCGCTGTATGCTAAATGGTGGCGCATTTCGTCTCCGGCAATAATCTTACAGATTTTAGACAGTTTTTTATCACCGTATTTTTTAGCCAATTGTGCTACGCGATTGTGGGAAATGTAGGTTGCCAATTCCTGAAAACTGGTAAACACGAAGTTTTTATATGGATCACGGTCGGTTCCCGGATCGAAACCGTCGTTAATCAAATGCTGTGTAGTCATTTCTACTTCACGCATGTTCACGCGGCCTGATAAATACAGGTATTTGTTCAGTAAGTCACCATGGCGGTTTTCTTCACCGGTCCAGTGACGTAACCATTTTGCCCAGCCGTTATCTCCGTGTGGCGTTTTTTGATTTACGCCTTCAACATCCATTAACCAGGATTCATAGGTAGGGAGGGCTTCTTCCGTGATGGTATCGCCAACAAGAACTACCCAGAAATCATAGGGTAAATCTTTGGCTAACTCACGTAATTCGGTAACTTCGTCCAGGAAAGTATCTTTTTCTGAATTCGGCAATAAATCGGTCGGCTGCCAAATTTGTTCAACCGGGATAAGATAGTTTTCTACGAAAGTGTCTATATCCTTTTCCAGAAATTGCATCACTTCCAGACGCACATTTTGTACTGACATAACTTTATTTTTTTATTCCTTGAACCACTGCATTTTCTGTCTTCTCCATTAGTTCTGCAAAAGGATGGTCTTTAACAGCTATAGGTTCATGAATGGTGAATTGTAATCGGTTGCCCAATCCCATCGGAAATTTTCCGTAGCGGAGCATTTTCCAGGAATGGTTTATTGTTACAGGTACGATATACGCTGATGGCGCATAGCGACACAAAATTTTTATTCCATTTTCCGAAAAACGTTTCGGAACCCCGTTTCTGCTTCGTGTCCCTTCTGGGAAAATTACGGCAGAACGACGGTGTTTTTCTATATATTCGCCTAAACCTTTAATTACGGGTAAGGCTTGTTTAGGGTCTTTTCTGTCGATTAAGACAGAACCTCCGTGACGCAGGTTGTATGATACGCTTGGTATTCCTTTGCCCAGTTCTTTTTTGCTGACAAATTTCGGATGTGAACGGCGTAAATACCAGATCATCCCGATAATATCATACAAACTCTGATGGTTGGCTACAAAGATAACCGGAGCGTTTTTCGGAATCAAATCTATATTCTTAACATGATAAGTGGTTCCCAAAATATTGGTACACTTTACAAGTAAAAAGTTCAGATAATCGACACTTTTCTTGTGTGCCTGATAACCAAATAAATTTAAACATATCCATTGTATAGGGTGAAAAATCACCAGGCATAACACAAAAGCCACATAGAAAACAACAGATATTGGATACGATATTAATTTTTGCATTTATCGTGGTATTTGCTACAAAGATAAGGCATTAAATAAAAAAACCACGTTAAAACGTGGCTTCAATTGTGATTTTTTTACGTATTAACAGTGCTCGTTGAATGCGTCTTTAAGGTTTTCCGCGATTAATTCCGCAGGACGGCCTTCAATATGATGGCGTTCTAACATGTGAACCAACTCTCCGTTTTTAAATAAAGCCATACTTGGTGATGAAGGAGGGAACGGGAACATGTGCTGACGGGCAGCATCAACCGCTTCTTTATCCACACCTGCAAAAACCGTAATCAAATTGTCTGGTTTTTTACTGTTGTCTAAACTCATTTTTGCTCCCGGACGTGCATTTCTTGCCGCACAACCGCAAACCGAGTTTACTACTACCAATGTGGTTCCTTCTTTAGCTAAAGCGTTTTCAACTTCTTCAGCGGTATATAAATCCTGAAAACCGGCTTCTGTCAATTCAGCACGCATCGGTCTTACCATTTCTTCTGGATACATAATTTAAATTTCTAAGTTAATGTGCCGCAAAGTTACAAAGTAAAATTGTAATTTTTGTTAGAATGTTGTTAATGAAAATCAGCGGCTTCTTTCAGTAAAACAATCATGGTTTTGGCATCGGTAAATTCACTGATCTGTAACAAAATCGCGTTGTTTTGATCCAGGATTGAAAACGTAGGATAACTTATATTGCCATCAACTGTGGCGAGTTCCTCGGCCAATTCGTGTATGCCTGTGTTTTTGCCTTTCGGTTTATAGGAGAATGTCCGGTCTTTGATTACAATGGGTTCCTTACTTTCGGCATCCAGGGAAACAAAATAGAAATTATCATTGAGCAACTGAATGACCTCCGGATTTTTAAACGTGGAGTTTTCCATCATTTTACAGTACTTGCACCATGACGTATGAACAAATACAAAAATGGGTTTGGGCTGCTGTTGCTCTAATTTTTCGGCTTCTTCAAACGAATATGTTTTCAATTGGGCAAAACTGTTCAGCGTTGCCCAAAAGAAAAAGAAAAGTACGAGATTGAGTTGTTTCATTTATTTTAACGTATAGCGCAATCCGAAAAAGCCTCTGATTCCCTGATTCGGACCATACACATAACCGGTATCGAAGGTTAGATTGTACGGATTGTTCTGATCTAGGTGCTGGTCAAACGGATCTTCCGCCCTTGCAATGATAAACGGATTGCCTTTGTTCGGGGTCCAATTTAATAAATTTTTGATTCCGCCATACAATTCAAAGTTTTTTAACTTATTGAAAGTGAATTGGATGTTCTGGATGCTCCAGGTTGGCGAGTATTCTTTCCTTGGATCCAAATCACCAGCTAACGGCAAGCGCATCGGACCGTAAAGATTTCCCGTGTAATCGATGTCGAGGTATAATTTTCTAAGGCGATAAGAAACAGCCCATGTTCCAGAGAAGTTTTCCGTGAGTATCTGGTCGGTTGTTATGCCATGTTCCGTTTTAGTTACATCCATGAAAGTGACTCCTAAAATGATTTTCAGCCCGTTTTGGAAAACGGCATCGGCATTTACACTGATTCCTTTGGTAACGGCATATCCGTTAAGGTTTTTATAAATAATCTTGTTGGGATCTGTATCGTAATCCGGAGTGATCTGGTTGGTAAAATGGGTATACCAGGCAGAGGTTTCCAAAGCGATATAATCCCCGTCTTTGGAATAAAATTTCTTTAAATAGTTAATGTTCAGGTTGTAGGAACGTTCCGGCTCTAAATCCTCGAGGATCTCTACGTCCCTTGAACCCGTTAACGCCGAATGCTCTTCGGTAAACAGATTTACGATTCGGAATCCGGTACCGGCATTAAATCGTAAAATCGAACTGTCATCCGGCGCCCATTTGTAGGCCAGACGCGGCGTGAAAATGTTTCCGTGATTATCATTGTAATCGTAACGGATACCTAGCATCGCAGTGTGTTTTGCTGCCAAACGGATTTCATCCTGAGCAAAAAGGCTGGGGATCCAGTTTTCATCAGAAGTTGCGGTAGCCGGGGTATTGTCGTTATAGAACTGATAGCGGATGGCCGTTCCGAAAAGCAAATCATGACGGTTGATTTTTTTATCCCAGGTAAGCTGACCAAAACCAATTTTCTGTTGCGCCAAAAAAGGAACATCACCATAGACTGAATTCTGATCGTGGTCCGTGTATGAATAGGTCAACAGCATTTTTTCGGAAACAGGAAGTTCATAAGCGCCTAATAACTCCCAGCGTTTGGTGTATATGCTTTCACCGTAGACTTCATTGCCGCCTCTATATTTTTTCTCCCACTGCATTTCGCCTCCCCAACGATCTTCATAGAAGTAACGTCCGGCCATGGAAAAGAGTTTGTTGCTTTTGCGCTTGAAATTCCATTTTTGGAAAACGGAAATACGATCCTGTAAAGTTACATCGGTAAAATTATCGTGGTTGTTGTCGATGGGATTGCTATAGTTGAAGTAGTTTATACCGGTCAATATCGAAGCAGTGTTGTTAATATTCGCTTTAAAACCTATATCCGCGTTGACTTCGCCCCAAGTTGAGGCAAAAGCGTCGGCAAATACAAGGGGTGCGTTTTTTGGATTTTTTGTGATGATGTTGATCAATCCGCCCACGGCTTCACTTCCGTAGAGCGATGAGGCAGGCCCTTTTACGATTTCAACACGTTCCAAAAGCGAATTCGGAATTCCTGAAAGTCCGTATACCGTTGATAATCCGCTCACAATCGGCATTCCGTCGATAAGAACCAAAGTATAAGGCCCTTCCAAACCGTTGATGTGAATATCCCCTGTATTGCAGACATTACAATTCAATTGCGGGCGCACGCCGTTCACGTTTTGCAGGGCTTCAAAAATGGAAGCCGTTGGATTTTTTTTGAAAAAAGTGGGTTTGTAGACCTCTACCGGTACGGGGCTTTCCAAACGATTTACCGCTTTCAGGGTTCCGGTTACCACGACTTCGTCCAGCGAATTGGTTTCTTTCAGATCAAAATCCATGATGATTTCTGTCGTGTCTGAAAGCATTATTTTTTTTCTGACCGGTCGAAATCCGGAGTGAGATACCACGATTTCATAATTGCCTTTGGGTATATTGTTTATGCTGTAATTACCCAGACTGTCGGTGGCGGTCCTCATATTGGTTTTGTGTAATGAGACGTTGGCCAGTTCAATCGGAAGACCTAAGGACGTAACTTTTCCTTTAAGAGTTGTTTGTCCGAAGGTTGCGATAGTCAATAAAAGGAAACTTATGTAAATTAGATTTTTCACAATTATATTTTAGTCGGTGTGTAAATAAAAATTTAGGCAAAACTAAAAATATATTTTGAATTAAAAAAATTTGTATTTTTGGAAACGTAAAAAAAATGTAATGACATATTCTGAAGAAAATTACCTGAAAGCGATATATCATCTTTCGTTAACCCAAAAACAGGGCGTGAGTACCAATGCTATTGCAGGCATGGTAGAAAGTAAGGCTTCGTCTGTGACTGATATGATAAAAAAATTGGCGGAGAAGGAATTGGTAATTTATCAGAAATATCAAGGTGTCATGTTAACCGATAAAGGATTGCTGGCAGCCAAAATGATTGTGAGAAAGCACCGCTTATGGGAAGTCTTTCTGGTGGAAAAGTTGGATTTCGCTTGGGATGAGGTGCATGATGTAGCTGAAGAGCTGGAACACATTAAATCGGAAAAACTGATAAACAAACTGGACGCTTTTTTAGGTTTTCCGACTGAAGATCCGCACGGCGATCCAATCCCTGATCGAAATGGGAATATCGTTAAAGTTGAAAAACAGTTGTTGTCGGAGTTTGAAGTTGGACAAACCGGAATTTGTGTTGGCGTAAAAGATTCGTCATCGAGTTTTTTACAATATTTGGATAAACAGCAGATTGCCTTAGGCTCTAAAATAAAAATAATTGCAAAAGAAAGTTTCGATATGTCGCTGACCATTGAAGTGGAAAAGAAACATATGATTATTTCGAATAAAATTGCAAGTAATCTTTTTGCAAAAATCGTTTCATAAACAAGATGACAACAAAAACAAAATCTTTAGAAGAAGTACACGAATCGGTATCGGTTGTTCATCATACTTCGATCTGGAAAAAAATACTAGCCTTCTTCGGGCCGGCCTACATGGTGAGCGTTGGTTATATGGATCCGGGGAACTGGGCGACCGATATCGCCGGGGGAAGTCAGTTCGGCTATACTCTGATTTGGGTTTTGCTGATGTCGAACATCATGGCCTTATTGCTTCAGAGTCTGAGTGCTCGTTTGGGGATTGTCCGCCAGCGTGATTTGGCACAGGCTTCCCGTGATACGTATTCCCGACCGGTGAATTTCGTATTGTATTTTTTAGCCGAAATCGCAATTGCTGCCTGTGATTTGGCTGAAGTTTTAGGAATGGCCATCGGTTTGCAGCTACTTTTTGAAATCCCATTGCTTTGGGGCGTGAGCATCACCATGTTGGATACGTTCCTGCTTCTTTTCCTTATGAACAAGGGAATTAAGAAAATGGAAGCGTTTATTATAGTGCTGGTGGCGATTATCGGACTTTCGTTTCTGGTGGAAATGTTTCTGGCCAAACCGGAAATTACAGAAATCGCCAAAGGAATGGTTCCTTCTATTCCGAACAGCACCGCTTTGTATATTGCTATCGGAATTATTGGAGCGACGGTTATGCCACACAATCTCTATCTGCATTCGTCTTTAGTTCAGACCCGAAAATTCGACCGAACCGCAAGTGGGGTTAAGCAGGCTATCCGATATAATTTCTTTGACTCGCTAATTGCGCTGAATCTGGCGTTTTTGGTAAATGCCGCGATTTTAATTTTGGCTGCGGCTACCTTTTATAAGAGCGGAATGTTTGATGTGGCCGAAATTCAGGATGCCTATAAATTTTTGGAACCGCTATTGGGAAGTCATTGGGCACCTACGTTATTCGCAGTTGCTTTGATTGCGGCAGGGCAGAGTTCGACAATTACAGGAACGTTGGCGGGTCAGATTGTGATGGAAGGGTATCTGAATCTGAGGATTCAGCCTTGGGTACGCCGAATCATTACACGTTTGATTGCTATTGTTCCGGCTTTTATCGCGATAGTGTATTTTGGAGAATCCGCAACGGGAAAATTACTAATTTTAAGTCAGGTAATTTTGAGTCTGCAATTGGGATTTGCTATTATCCCTTTAATCCATTTTGTAAGTGATGATAAAAAAATGAGAGGTTTCGCCATTGGTAAATATACTAAAATTGCAGCGTGGTTAATCGCTTTGGTAATAGTTTCGCTTAATGCCCGTTTGGTTTTTGACGAAATCAAAGGTTGGATTGAAACCTCCGAGAATCCTGTTTATATCTGGGTTTTTGTGGTTCCGTTAGCTGTTGCGGCTGCATTGCTTTTAATCTATATTATTGTCAAACCTTTTATTGAAAAGAGTATGGCAACACCAACTTTGGTGCCGCATATAAAAGAGATTGTAGTGAAGGAAGCCGAAAAACCTATCGTTTATTCGAAAATAGCCATCGCATTGGATTTTTCGAAAACCGATCAGAAAAGTATTGAAAGTGCTTTGCAGTTGGGAGGCAAGGAAGCCCAGTACACGATTATGCACGTAGTGGAATCGGTTGGGGCAATGGTGTATGGTGATGAAATCGCGGATTTTGAGACGACAAGCGATCTTGGCTATCTGGAAAAATACAAGGCCGCTTTGGAAGAAAAAGGATATAAGGTAAATGTGCAATTGGATTTCGGAGTTCCGAAGGTCAGCATTCCGAAAATGGTTAACGAAGGCGATTTTGATATTCTGATTCTTGGTGCGCACGGTCATAACTGGTTTAAAGATATGTTGTTCGGAACTACTGTGAATGCAGTTCGTCATAGTATTCGTATTCCGCTGTTGATTATTCAGCATCAATAAATAGTTTAGCAATGAAAAATAAAATATTAGTTTACAGTATTGGACTTTTGATGGCAACGTGCGGCACAACCAAAATTAAGGGTGATATCATCAACCAGAAACTGGATGTAAAATCCGGAAAGGAAATCGTTTTGGTAAAAGTTATTAATGATTCCCGTTGTCCCGAGGGTGTGGAATGTGTTTGGGCCGGAGAAGTTATGTTTGAAGTAGCAGCGTACGAAAATGGGAAAGTGGCGGAACAGGTACAATTCACACTGAACAAGAATACTTCCGAAGCCATTAAAGATTGGTTTGTTCTCCATCTCCCTGAAAGCAAGAAGGGGCTTAAAACAATAGAAGTTTTGCCTTATCCTAAAGACGGTGTAAAAATACGTCCGGAAGAGTATTACATCAAACTGGTTTATTAGTTACAACAGGTGTTGTCACTTCCGCAATTTTTACTGTTCTTCTTCTTTTTTCCGACGAATTTCTTCCATAGAAACGCAAGGGAAAATCCCAATAGTAAGTAAACGACTATTTCCTGAAAATCAATCATCTTATTTTAGTATTTGATATGCAATTAGCGAGACAGTATAAGCAAAACCGCTCATAAAAAGCAACTGTACCATTGGCCATTTCCACGAATTTGTTTCTCTTTTGGTGATTGCCAATGTTGAAATACACTGCATGGCGAAGGCATAGAAAAACAGTAACGAAACGCCGGTGGCCAGATTGAAAATTTTCGTTCCGGTTATCGGATGTATTTCGGCGGCCATTCGGTTTTTAATAGTCGTTTCTTCGTCAGAATGGCTTCCCACGCTGTAAATGGTGGCCAGCGATCCCACGAAAACCTCACGCGCGGCAAAAGAACTTACCACAGCGATTCCGATTTTCCAGTCGTAACCCAAAGGCTTGATAATAGGTTCAATGGATTTTCCGACAATTCCTATATAAGAGTTTTCTAACTTATAAGAAGCTACCAAATCGTCTTTATCCCCGGAAACCTCCTTGTTCTGCAATTGTGTGGTGATGATTTTTTCAGCGTCATGGAAGGTTTCATCCGGACCATGAGAACCCAAAAACCATAAGATAACCGACAGTGCTAAAATGATTTTTCCGGCACCTGTAACAAACGATTTTGTCTTTTCAACTACGTTAATGGCTACGTTTTTGAACATCGGCACTTTGTAACTTGGCATTTCCACCACAAAGTAGGAGTGCGATTTTATTTTAAGGATTTTGTTTAAAATATAGGCTGAAAATATAGCCATTCCAAAGCCTAGCAGGTACAAGGTCATTAAGGTTAATCCCTGCATATTAAATATTCCGAAAAGTCTTTTTTCTGGTACAATTAATGAGATCAGGATGGCATAAACTGGTAAACGTGCCGAACAGGTGGTGAAAGGCGTGACCAAAATTGTTATCAGTCGTTCTTTCCAGTTTTCAATATTACGGGCTGCCATAATAGCCGGAATAGCGCAGGCAGTTCCTGAAATTAACGGGACAACGCTTTTTCCGCTCAAACCAAATTTTCGCATGATTTTATCCATAAGGAAAACCACACGGCTCATATACCCGCTTTCTTCCAAGACCGAAATGAACAGGAATAGGAAGGCAATCTGCGGAATGAAAATAATGATACCACCCAAGCCTGGGATAATTCCTTCGGAAATCAGGTCGGTTAAAACGCCGGCTGGGAGATGAATTTTGGCATACGTGCTTAAACTCGCAAAGCTACTGTCAATAAAATCCATCGGGATACTGGACCAATCAAAAATCGATTGGAAAATCAGCATCATTATGGCGAAGAAAATGACGTAGCCGAAAACTTTATGGGTGAGCACTCTGTCTATCCGTTCTCTGATATCGGTTGCTTTCGATTTATCTACGGTGTAACCAATTTTCAGCGTATCATTTATAAACTGATAGCGTTTAACAGTCTCTTTTTGCTGAAGCCTTTTTAATTCGGCCTGCGGTTTGGCAAACGAATTGGCTTCGATGGTATTACGGTGAAGATTCGCGAAATTTACATCCTGCGTGATAACAAGCCATAATTTATATAGTAACTGATTCGGGAACGCACGGCGAAGATTGTCGAAATATTCGGGATCAATGCTGGATGCGTTCAAACACGGTTCCGTAGGAAGCTCGTGATGGTTGATAATCAGTTTTTTTAACTCTTCGATCCCGGTTTTTTTTCGGGAACTTACCAGTGCAATCTTGGTTTTAAGTTGTTCCTCCAAAAACGGAATGTCTAAGGAAATACCCTTCGCAGTCATCCTGTCGGACATATTGATCACCAAAATTGTCGGGATTTCCAGATCTTTAATCTGTGTGAAAAGCAACAGGTTTCGCTTTAAGTTTTCCACTTCGGAAACCACGACCGCCACATCTGGGAAATTGGCGTCATTTTTATTCATAAGCAACTCGATTACCACGCTTTCATCCATCGAACTTGCGTTCAGGCTGTAGGTGCCGGGTAAATCAAGAATTGTTGCTTTGCTGTATTCGGATAGTTTTGCGAAACCTACTTTTTTATCAACGGTAATTCCTGGGTAGTTACCTACCTGCTGGTTTAGTCCTGTCAATTCATTGAAGACGGAAGTTTTTCCAACATTCGGATTTCCAATTAAGGCTACTTTTATGGTATTACGGTTCATAAATCAGGGCTCCTCTATGATTTCAATACAAATCTCTTTTGCAGTTTCCAATCGAATAGCCACATGACTGTCGTTAACAGTAACGTACAACGGATCACCAAACGGAGCCACTTGTAAAAGCGTAACCTCGTTTCCGGGTAAGCAGCCCATTTCGATTAATTTCAACGGAATCTCATCGACGTTAAAATCTCGAATGACGGCTTTTTGTTTGCGTTGCAGTTGTGCTAAGGTAAGAGTCAAACTTTATTTAGATTGAATTTAGATTGCAAAAATAAGGATTATAACGTTTGAAAAGGTGATAAAAGTCAATTTTGCTTAAATTTAAGATATGTTTAGCTGTTATTCTTCTTCGCTAAGGAAATTGATGTCGGCCAATAAGCGTTCCACTTCTTCTTTTTTGGTGCCGTCGTAAAATCCGCGTACGCGTTGTTTACTGTCTACCAACACGAAATTTTCGGTGTGGACCATATCATACAATTCTTCCGGTCTTCCGGTTTTTACTGCCAGATAAGATTTTCGGGCGATGTAGTAAATATCTTTTTTATTTCCGGTAACCAGATTCCATTTGCTGTCGATAACGCCTTTGTTTATAGCATATTCCTTTAAAACAGATACACTGTCAATATCCGGGGTAACCGAATGCGAAAGCAGCATTACTTTCGGATTGTCTTTGATTTGTTGCTGTAACCAGGACATGTTATCGGTCATCATCGGGCAGATGGTCTGGCAGGTGGTAAAGAAAAAATCGGCCACATAAATCTTGCCTTCATAATTTTTCTGCGTAATGGTTTCCCCGTTCTGATTGGTAAAAGCAAAATCGGCAATATGGTGTTCGTTTTTATTGGCAATGTGCTGAATGGTAGAATCGACCAATTCCGGATTCACCATGGAAGGCGTGTAGATGGGTAAAGTTTTCTTAGGCTTTAGTGCAGTATAAAATAAACCAATGATGATAACGGATATGATTCCGAGTATGATGAAAAAAGGGATGTATTTTTTAAAAAAAGAAAGCATGCGTATTTTTTTTTGCAAATGTACAATTTGTAACAAAAAATAAGGCAAAACGTTTTATTACAATGTGTTAAATATTTTTAACGTATGTTATAATTCATAAATTTGACTTCTGGTGTAACAAATTGAGAAGATGTGATACCTATTTGACTGTGAGTGATTTATGATTTGAAATCTCAATGATGAAATTGCTTCGGTTTCCAAAAAACAAAAACAAATTATTGACTTATGAAAAAAAACATTGTAGCTGCAGGTTCGCTTGCCGTTTTTTCAATGCTTTGCCTGGATGCATCTGCGCAAGCTCCGAAAATTAAAAATCCGGGAATCGACTTAGATTTGATGGATAAATCCGTAAAACCGGGAGATGATTTCTTTCGTTATGTAAACGGAGCATGGTATGACAAAACGGAAATCCCGGCAGACAAAACGCGTTGGGGAAGTTTTGATGAACTGCGCCAGAATACAGATAACGATGCTTTGGCTATTTTAAAGGCTGCGGCAGCCAACAAAAAGCTTGATCCGAAATCCGATCAGGCAAAAGCGGTTAACGTGTACAAAACCTATATGGATACCGTTAGCAGAAACAAATTGGGCATCACACCTTTGAAGCCTTATTTGGCTAAGATCAATGCGGTGAAAAACATCTCTGATGTAAACAAGTTGCTGATTGAAATGGAACCTCAGGGAGGTTTAGGTTTCTACGGAGTCGGAATCAGTGCTGATGCAAAGAACAGTAACCGCAATGTCGTATACCTTGGAACAGGAAGCATCGGTTTGCCTGACAGGGATTATTACGTTTCTGATGATAAAGACTCTAAAGAAAAACGTGAAAAGTATGTGGCTCACGTAGCCAGAATGCTTCAGTTTTTAGGAGTAAAGCCGGTTGATGCTAAAGTTCAGGCGGAAAAAGTTTTGGCTTTGGAAACGGAAATGGCTCGTCCGCGTTTAGATCGTGTTGAGCGTCGTGACCGAAGAAAAACTTATAACCCAATGTCTGTAGCCGATTTGCAGAAATTAACGCCTTCAGTAAACTGGAATAACTATTTGACTGGTGTTGGAATCGGAAAAATTGATTCTTTGATCGTTTCCCAACCAAAGTATATGACGGCATTGGAAGGTATTTTCAAAGCAAACAAAGTAGAGGACTGGAAAGCTTACATGCGTTGGATGTTAATCAACAAATCTACCGGTGTATTGACAACCGATATTGAAACGGCAAACTGGGAGTTTTACAGCAAGACTTTGACTGGGGCCATAAAGCAGCGTCCTCGTGAGGAAAGAGCTTTACAGGTGGTTAACGGAACAGTGGGTGAGGCTTTAGGAAAATTGTATGTGGAGCAAAAATTCCCGGCTGAGGCAAAAGCGAAAGCAAAAGAGATGATCGATAATGTATTCCTTGCTTTTGAAAACCGCATCAACAACCTGCCTTGGATGACACCGGCTACACGTAAGGGGGCTATCGACAAGTTACATAAGGTAAACATCAAAATTGGTTATCCTGACAAATGGAAAGATTATTCCAGTTTGGAAATCAAAGGAGTTGAACAAGGCGGATCGTACTTTGATAACATGAAAAATGTTGCTAAATGGGGCTTCGCAGAAAATATCGCCGATTTGAAAAAACCGGTAGACAAAACCAAATGGGGTATGTCGCCGCAAACGGTAAATGCATATTACAATCCATCTTATAATGAAATCGTTTTCCCTGCCGCTATCTTACAGCCGCCATTCTACGACTATAAAGCAGATGATGCTGTAAATTACGGTGGAATCGGAGCTGTGATCGGTCACGAAATCTCACACGGTTTCGATGATTCAGGAGCGCGTTACAATGCTGAAGGTAATTTGGTAAATTGGTGGACTGAAGACGATTTAAAACAATTCACAGGTCTTGGTGGGGCTTTAGCTGCTCAGTACAGCGCTTTAGAGCCGCTTCCTGGTACTTTTGTTGACGGTAAATTTACCTTAGGTGAAAACATTGGTGACTTAGGAGGTGTAAACGCTGCTTATGACGGTTTACAAATCGCCTTGAAGAAAAAAGGAAATCCGGGCTTGATTGACGGATATACTCCGGAACAACGTTTCTACATTTCTTGGGGAACTATTTGGCGTTCAAAAATGAGAGATGAAGCAATCAAGAATCAGGTGAAAACCGATCCGCATACACCAGGTATGTTCCGCGCGTATGTCCCGTTGCAGAATGTTGATTCATTCTATCAGGCTTTCGATATTAAAGAAGGTCAGAAGTTATACGTAAAACCGGAAAACCGAGTGAAAATTTGGTAATCCTTTCATAGTAGATATAAAAAATCCCAAGCTTATAAACTTGGGATTTTTTATTGAAATATTACTTTATCAAATATTCTTCCATAAAGCGAATTACTGCTAAACGCTGGTAATCAACGTTAGCTTTTTTCGAGAAACCATGTCCTTCATCTTTTGCTTCCAGATACCAAACCGTATTTCCCTGCGCTTTTAGTTTGTCCCGCATTTGAGTCGCTTCGGTAACCGGCACGCGGGGATCGTTTGTTCCCTGAATGATAAACATAGGTTTTTTGATTTTATCGGTATTGTTAAGGGGTGAGATTTTATCGAAAAAGGCACGCATCTTTTCATCTCGTTCATCGCCATATTCTACTCTGCGCAAATCACGGCGGTATTCTTCAGTGTTTTTTAAGAAAGTATTGAAATTGGAGATCCCAACGATATCTACAGAACAACGGATTTTATCCGCATAATGAAAAGCAGTGGCCAAGGTCATGTAGCCGCCATAACTACCTCCCATAATCATGATTCGGTCTTTGTCCAATTCCGGTTGTTGCGCTATCCAATCTAAAAGAGCACCTATATCTTTCACTGAATTTTCTCTTAAATACCAATTGTCTGCTGCAATATACGTTTTGCCAAAACCGGAAGATCCACGAACATTCGGGTTGATTACAGCAACGCCCATTTCGTTTGTGTAATAGTTATTCGCGCCTAAAAATGAAGCTTTGGATTGTCCTTCCGGTCCTCCGTGAATGTTGATTAAAACAGGTCTTTTTCCGGTAAATTTTGATGAAGCGGGGTAATAGAAACCCGAAATTTTCAAATTATCAAAACTATTCCATTCAATGAATTTCGGTGAGGACATGTCTTCTTTTTGCATTTCTCCCAGTTCACTTTCTGTCCAACGTTCTGTTTTATTGGTTTTCAAGGTAAGTTTATATACATCCGATGAGGAATCGGCGGTAGACTGTGTGATGAATAAATTCTGTCCGTCTTTTGAGAACGCCATTCCGCCAATTAACCCTGTTGGAATATTCTTTACTTCCTTATAGGTTTTTGATATGGGATTCATAAAAAATAATTTGGATAATCCTCCTTCGTTGGTGGTAAAAGCCATCTGTTTTTTGTCTTCGGACAGCGAATAACTTTCAACATTCCACGGAATAGCTGTAGTGTGGTACGTTGTTTTTTTTGTATTCAGATTGAATGTTGCCAAGCGCTGAAATTCATTGTCCTTATCGGTAAGATACCAGATTTCGTCAGCCTTGTTTGAGAAGTTGGCTGTTGTCTGAACGATGCTTTTATCGGCTCTGTTGGACACTTCGGTTAATTTTCCGGTTTCAGTATTAAGCATCCAGATATGCGATTCATTTGCCGAAACATATTCGCCGATTAATAAATTTTTACCGTCCGTTGAAATGTCCTGAATGCCCCAGCCACCACCTTTTACTTGCAAAACCAATTTGACCGATTTCGGATCGTTGGGATTCATGTAGTAGATGTCCCTGTCGCCACCGTTTCTTTTTGTGGATAAAAAATAAAATCCAGAGCCGTCTTTTTTCCAGGTTATACCGCCATTTTGGGAACGGCCGCCATCAGTAAGCAATGTGGATTGTAATGTTTTTAAATCCAATTTGTAAAGCTGTCCGAATTCGTTTCCGCCACTGTCTTTGGAATAAATCAGATAGTCGCCTTTGGTCGGTTCATAACTGGCATTGCCTACAGGTTCATCAAAAAAGGTTATTTGTTTTCTTGCTCCCATTGGTTGGCTCACTTTGTGCAACTGGTTGACAGATCCGAAGCGGGTCGCAATAATGATTTCATTTTTTAAAGGATGGACTTGTACCAATGCGGCCCCTCTGGCTTCAGAATATTTTTTTACCTGATTCGCTAACTCTTTTGGGATATCAGCAATGTTTTCAGTAATTAAATTTTCGTTGGGTAAAATCAAATTCTTTTTGTCCTGCGCCTGCACTGAAAGTACGAGGAGTAATGCAAGCAAACTGATCCTTGGTTTTTTCATGATTTACTGAATGTTTTTTATTCTACAATGTAATGAATAAATTCTAAAGAAAAGAAGATAATTAGGGTATAAGGATTTCTCGATGAATATTGCCAGTTGATTGAGATTTTTTATTTCCGACGTATCGAACGGTTTACGAGATAAAGGCCAAAAAGTGTGACGCTTCCGCCGATGCCAATCATTAATGTTAGTGGTTCGTCAAAAATAAGGGAGCCTAATAAAACAGCCACAATCGGGTTGATATAGGCATATACACTGCTTATCTCGGCTGGCAAATGTTGCAGCGCATAAATAAAAGCGATGAACGTAAAGACTGAACCAAATACGACTAGATAACCGATGGACCACCAGGAAGCGGCCGGAATTTCGGTTAAGCTTACTGAGGTTCCCGTAGCGCCTGTATAAGCGAAAAGCAAAATACTGGAGATTAACATTTGTAATCCCAAACTGAAATAAGGGTTAAAGCTGGCGGCTTTCTTTTTGGTGTACAAACTTCCGAAAGCCCAGGTAAATGTTGCTAACACCGAAAGGAAGATCCCGAATTGAAAATCCGGTTTCAGGAAATCGGCCAGATAATCATAGAAAATTAAGCATACCCCACCAAAACTGATAACCATTCCTAGGATGGCCCATTTAGATAATCGTTCGCCTCTGAAAAGGCTTATAATTACAATCCACAACGGAAACATGGCACCGATGATAGCGCCCAATCCGCTGGAAATGTATTTCACGCCCCATGTGCTCAAGCCATTGCTGAGCGTAAAGTTTAATATGCTTAAGATAACGATAGTTTTCCACTGTTTTCCTTTAGGCCAAGGTGTTCTTTTGATTAGAAAATAGCAGATGTAAATGCTTGCTCCTAAAAACTGACGAATCGCTGCCAGTTGTAATGCCGGCATGTGCTTTACGCCTTCCTTGGAAGCCAACCATGTCGTTCCCCAAAAGAAGCTTACCCAAATCAGCGCTGCCATTGGCAATCCGATTGATTGCAGTTTGTTTTTGGCAGTCAGATGAAGGTTAAAGATTTTGAGCACGTTACAGGTTGTTTTTCCGGAATGAATACTTTAAAACCTTCTCGATTTTCTCACTTGAGATATATTTTCCTATGGAAGGTTTATCGTTTACAAATGTAGGAATTAACAGCTTCATTTCGTTGGCTTTTTTACTGTAATACTCTTGTCGCGTCGGATGGAAAGGCGTCACGGCATTAAAGGTTTCGTCCCATACATCTTCTTCGATAATTTTCATAATAATGCCAATGCAGTCTTCCTGGTGGATCAAATTGATAACGGCACCAGGATTGCTGAGGTCCTGTTTTCCGGCCAGCATTTTTATTGGATGTCGGTCGGAACCAATGAGTCCGCCGAAACGAATTACGGTTGTTTTAAAACTGGGATTCTGTTGCAGAATTTTTTCAACTGCAACCAATTGTTTCCCGCTTTCACTATCGGGATCCGGAACAGTTTCTTCCGTTATGGTTTTATTGGTATCAGGATAAACCGATGTGGAACTAATGAAAATCACTTTTTGTACTGACGATTTTTCAATATAGGGAAGCATTCTTTCGATTTTGGAAACAAAAATTTTGACTGAGCCTTCAGTAGTTGCATGACGCAGACCTGGCGGTATATCGATAATCAGGATTTCTGAATCTTCCAAAAAAGCATAAACAGCGCCTTGTGTTTCGTTTTCGGTTAAAATTATCTGAAACGGGATTATTCCGTTTTCTTTTAATAAGGTGATTTTTTTCTCGGAAGTAGTCGATCCGTTTACGGGAAATCCTTCTGAAAATAATTTTTTGGCTAGCGGGAAACCTAACCATCCGCAACCCAGTACAGCTATTTTCGGTTTATTGGTTTTCATTCTTAGGTTTGATGTTGACCTTTATGTGTCCCCAGTTTTCTCCTGACTTGATGCGGTATAGTTGCATTTCACTCACGCCAAACTGCTTGGCAAGGATTTTTATTCGGGTTTTTCGATTGGGGTCCAGCAGTATTTTTTTAAGACGAATTACAGTTGTTTCCGTTAATTTCGATCCGTTGGCTTTGATGTTGTGTTCGATCAGTTTCTTTTTAGCGGCAATCACTTTGGGGCTGCTTCTGTAGTGTTCCATTTTGCCTTCGTAGTTAACCCACTTCAGGTTTTTAACGTGGTCATTGTCTTTCTTACGATCGACATGAATCACATACAGCTGGTCTTCGGAAGTTTTTGGTATGAAAAGTTCGGCAACCAGTTTGTAGAGCAGTACGGCTTTTTGTATCCTCTTGCCTTTGTTCGAGTAGTATAAACGGAGCGTGCGATAGCCATCCGTTAAAGTGCCTTTCAACAATTTTCCGTGTTTCATGTTGTCGGTAAAACTCATTAAACGACCATAATTGGAAAGCGCATACCGGAATTCAAATTTTTTTTCTACATCAGGATGTTTGAATACTTCTTCAGGAATTTCTTTGAACACTTCATCGGGATAAAATCGTATCATAATCACACAAATTATTGTCTTTTTTCACCAATATAAACCCCTCATTTTCTATCGCCCTGTAGCCTTGGTCATATAAAAAATAATAAGTGTGGCCATTTTTTGTATGGTACACTGATGTGAAAAAGGAAAAATCAAAATTTTTGGCGATCAATTTTGACCGTGTGGTTTTTGATTTTTCACCGGGGTTTAATTCAGACAAAATACGGTAATTTTTTCGTAACTTATTGTTAATATTCCGCATCAAATTCGTAGAATCCTTATTTATTTTATTATTGTAAGAATTCCTGCATCCGTCTCCGCAAAATTTCTTGTCTTCCCTTCCAAAAAAGGAATCACCACATTCTAAACACTTTTTCATTTCTTAAAAATTAAATGCCCCTTTGTAAGAAAAAGCCTGTTCGATGTGTGCTAAATGATGTTTGCAATGCCAATGATAGATACCTAATCCCTCTTTGACAGAAAACAAGCGCTGATGCTGGGGATGATAGTACATACGATTCCAATCGTTTTCCTTGAGATTTTCCAGTATTGCCGACCAGCGTTCGTGAACGCCTTCTATGATTTTTAGGGAAGATTGAAGGTCGTCCTGGTCACCGTCTGTCAGTTCCGCCCAAAGTGCTTCTTCATAAGGCCGGATTACCGGAGTGTCTTCCGTGAGAGTGAGTTTCAGACGAATGAGGGCATTTATGTGGCTATCGGCTAAATGATGAATAACCTGTTTAATGCTCCAGCCATCCGGGCGGTATTTCCAGTTCTTTTCGGTTGCTGAAAGATTTTCAGTTGTATTTTTTAATTCCTTCGGAAATTCTCTAATGGTTTTTTTCCAGATTTCAAGATGATCCTTTGTAATCTCCTCAGGACAGGCGAATCGGCCTATAGGAAATTTGAGTTTTTCTATTTTGGGGATAGAATTCATGGCGTTTATATTTTGTTTTCAATTTGACGGCAGACTACCAACGTACTTTTTGTGGATTTTATTTTCCAACTCTGTACTGTGAGTGTTTTTGTAGGTCTTCTTTTTAAGAAGAACGTTTGTAAATGAATCTATTGTTCTTGTTTAAACCTCTCTATTGTGATATGGCTGTCAGGAAAGTAAATAGAATAAGTAACTTTTATCCGTAATAATGATGAATTTTATTAATGCAAAAATAAGAAAATTCCTGAAAATAAACGACAGCAAATGGTTACAAACAACAGTAAACGACTTACAACCGAATAATTTTCGTACAATTTTACAATTTTGCCCCGTTGAAATCATACAATCATAAATCGAACAGAATTTTTCACAGAAACATTTAAATTTTATACGCCATGAAAAACAGAGTACAATTAATCGGAAACGTGGGTCAGGATCCGGAAGTGAAAACCATCAACGGAGATCGTAAAGTAGCCAACGTTACTATTGCCACCCATGATTTTTACTACAATGAAAAGGGGGATAAGGTTGAACAAACCGAATGGCACCGGGTTACTGCCTGGGGCAAGACAGCTGAGATCATCGAGAAATTCGTTTCCAAAGGAAAGGAAATAGGTATCGAAGGCAAACTGACCCATCGAAGCTATGACGATAAAGAGGGTAATAAAAAATACATAACTGAGATCGTTGCCAGCGAAGTATTGCTTTTGGGAAATAAATAAGCCATGCTGATTTGGTTATTAACTGCCGGTGTTGTTCCGTCTTATTTTCTGTAACAGGTCAAGTTTCTAAAATCAGTAAGCCATTTTGTGGGTCCGACAGAGGAATCGCACAGGTCTGTTTTACACCATTAAGAATATCAAACGAAAGTGAAAGAAACCTCAAAGGCTGTAGAGGAATCAGGACCTGACTCCAGTTAGTTTTTATGTGCTGGAATGCTTAAAAATAAAGGAGCGCTAAAAAGCAGAAGATTTTAATATGACTAAATTTATGATATGTTAAAATTCAGAGTTAATAAACATTGCTTTTAGTGTTCAATAAGATAAGGAAGCTTCTAAGAACATATTGGTTTTGGAGCAAAAAAAATTGAAAAATGTGGGAATGATTTTATGGAGGTTTTGAATGTAGTTTAAGTTGAACAGACCATCAGCAGTTGCTGGTGGTTTGTTTTTTTTTAATAGATTGAAACTGCCATGCGATACGTATTGGCATGGGCCTCGATAATGGTCTTAATATCCGGGGAATATCCACCTCCCATGCTCACTTGTACCGGAATTTGGTATTTGTTGCAAAGGGAAAAAACGATTTCATCTCTATTTTTGCATCCGTTCAGACTGCATCCTAGTTTTCCCAACTTATCAGAAGCCAGAATATCCACACCGCTCAGGTAAAAAATAAAATCCGGTTTTTGTTTTTCAATGAGATAAGGCAAAGTGTTCTGCAGGATTTCAATATATTTTTCGTCATCTGTATGGTCATGGAGCGCGATGTCCAAATCGGAAGTTTCTTTTTTAAAGGGATAATTGGACTTTCCGTGCATTGAAAAGGTAAACACACTGTCATTGTTCCGGAAGATTTCTGCAGTTCCATTTCCCTGATGTACGTCCAGATCTACAATTAAAATCTTTTTGGCTAGTTTTTTGTCTAATAGATATTGTGCGCCAATAGCCTGATCGTTCAGCAGGCAGAAAGCTTCTCCCCGGTTGGAATAGGCGTGGTGGGTTCCACCGGCTATGTTAAAAGCAATGCCAGTCTGAAGCGCTTTTTCAGCTCCGACTATGGTTCCCTGAGACAAGCGTAATTCTCGTTCCACCAATTCTGCAGAAAGCGGGAATCCTATTTTTCTAACGGCCCGTGGATCTAAAGTTAGGTTGATTAAATCGGTAACGTATTCTTTTTGGTGAACTGCAAGAATGTGTTCCATATCCGGTAAACCCGGTTCGAAAAAGGCGTTGGCAGAAACGGTTCCTTCGTGCAAAAGCTGTTGTGGCAACAACTCATACTTAATCATAGGGAAGCGATGTCCTTCCGGCAACGGATGTTTGTAAATAGGGTGAAATGCAATCGGGAACATTTAGGAATCCATTTGTTTCTGTAGTTCTTCCACAAAAAGCCCAACATGGTAACCGTCTATTAAAGCATGGTGTACGTGAACCGACATAGCCATGCTTCTTTTGCCGTTTTCCTCAATCATTTTCCCGAAAGAAATCTTCGGACAACTGTCGGGATACGAAAAACTTCTCGAATGAGAAATGGAAGTGAAATTCACCCAAGGAAGTGACGAAAAATGAATCAGGTTATAGTGGCTGCTAAAATCACGGGTTATAAGGCCATCGGTGGTGCGTACCCTTTCTATTTCAAGTTTGGCTTTTTCACTGAAAACGTACAAATCTTCAAAATGGTCTATCAGGGAGAATCCAAACGTAGTGTCATCGCGCATTATCGTTGTCGACGCATTGATCGTGTCATAAATAAACACTTCGTTGTCAATAATCCGGTAACGGAAGTTTTCAATCGCATTTATCGCCAATAATGTTTTATGCAGATAATAAATGAAAAATGAAATTTTGTTTTGTTTTGCCTTTTCATAGGCTTTGGTACAGTCTATGTTTACGGTAATGCCAAAAAAAGGTTCGTCGAATTTGCTGAAAAAATCAAAATGAGTCTTACGGTTCCAGCTCGAAAGGTCTAATTTGTGCTTCATTATATTAGTAATGGTAAAACATCCGTGATTTTTGAAACTGATTTGAATTTCGGATGCACGATTTCGTGGTCTATTTTCTCATGCGCCCAGGTAGTGTGAAAGGGTACATGAACGGCATAGCCACCAATATTTAATACTGGAAGTACATCTGATTTTAATGAATTTCCAATCATAAAAAACTCTTCCGGCTGGATTTCCAAGCGCTGCAATAATTTTTCATAATTGAGTTCCTGTTTGTCGGCCATCACTTCAATATGATGAAAATAAGGACCCAAACCCGAATCGTGCAGTTTGCGTTGCTGGTCTTTCAGGTCGCCTTTGGTCGCTACCACCAATTTGTATTTTCCGTGAAGGGCTTCGAGTGTTTCTTCTACACCGTCTAACAGTTCAATTGGTTTTTGAATCAGTTCTTTGCCCAGTTCGGTGATTTTCTGAATCCCTTTCGAACCAATAGTCCCATCAGAAACTTTTATGGCTGTTTCGATCATGGAAAGGATATAGCCTTTAATCCCATAGCCGTATAAAGGAAGATTATCCACCTGAGTTCTTAATAATTCCTGCGACAGCGTCTGATACGAATGATAATCACTCATCATGCCGCAAAATTTCCTTTCTGTTTCCTCGAAATAAGGTTCGTTAATGAATAAAGTGTCGTCGGCGTCGAAGGCGATTACTTTCACATCCATAGCTTATTGATATTAAAAAACCCTTTCAATGTTTATTTTGAAAGGGTTGTATGTTTGATTTTAGCTGATCATCGCTCCGTTAATCACGCCTTCTGCATCCGGATTCACGAAAACCAGTTTGCCTTCTGCTGTGTTGGACAATAAAAGCATACCTTCACTCTCCACGCCGCGTAGGGCTCTTGGCGCTAAGTTTACCAAAACAGTAACGCGTTTCCCGATTACTTCTTCCGGAGAGAAATGTTCTGCGATTCCGGAAACAATCGTACGCACATCAATTCCAGTATCTACTTTTAAAACCAATAACTTGTTGGCTTTCGGCATTTTTTCGGCTTCGATGATGGTTCCGATACGTAAATCCACTTTGGCAAAATCTTCAAAGGTGATGATGTCTTTTTGTGGCTCGGCTTTAGCGTTTTCTGCTTTGTTGGCTACTTTAGTTGCTTCCAATTTGTCAATTTGTTTTTGAATTTCGTCGTCTTCTATTTTAGCGAATAACAATTCCGCTTCTCCAATCTGATGTCCTGATGGAAGTAAATCGGATATGTTGGAAATATCGTTCCAGCTGAAAGTATTATTCAGTTTTAAGATGTTTTTTAATTTGTTTGCCGTAAACGGTAAGAACGGTTCTGCTAACACGCTTAAAGCAGCCGCAATTTGTAATGCTACATACATTTGCGTCTGTACGCGTTCCGGATTGTCCTTGATGATTTTCCACGGCTCTTCGTCGGCTAAATATTTATTGCCCAAACGCGCCACATTCATCAATTCGCTTAACGCTTCTCTGAAACGGTATCTTTCCACAGAAGAAGCAATTACCGCCGGATAAGCTTTCAGTTCCGTTAGCGTTGCTTCGTCTATTTCCGTCAGTGCATTCGGCTGAGGGATAACACCATTATAATATTTATTGGTCAATACCACAACTCGGTTGATAAAGTTTCCGAAGATGGCCACCAATTCGTTGTTATTTCTTGCCTGAAAGTCTTTCCAGGTAAAGTCGTTGTCTTTGGTTTCCGGAGCATTGGCCGTTAAGGCATAACGTAATACATCCTGTTTTTCAGGGAAGTCGGTCAAGTATTCATGTAGCCAAACCGCCCAGTTTTTGGAAGTAGACAATTTGTTTCCTTCCAGATTCAGGAATTCGTTAGCCGGTACATTATCAGGTAAGATGTAACTTCCTTCTGCTTTTAGCATCGCAGGGAAAATCACGCAATGGAATACGATATTGTCTTTTCCGATGAAATGAACCAGTTTCGTGTCCTTTGATTTCCAGTACGGTTCCCAGTCTTTTCCTTCTCTGGCCGCCCATTCTTTTGTAGAGGAAATGTATCCGATAGGTGCATCAAACCAAACGTACAGTTTTTTGCCTTCCGCTCCTTCCACCGGAACGTCGATACCCCAATCCAAATCACGGGTTACCGCACGAGGGCGTAAACCGTCTTCCAACCAGGATTTTACCTGACCAAACACATTTGGTTTCCAGTCGTTTTTATGACCTTCCAGGATCCATTCTCTTAAGAACGCATCATATTGGTCTAAAGGTAAGAACCAGTGTTTAGTCGATTTTAAAATCGGTTTTGTTCCGGTAATAGTTGATTTAGGGTTGATTAAATCGGTCGCATTTAAGGACGAACCACATTTTTCGCATTGGTCGCCGTACGCTTCTTCATTGCCGCATTTCGGACAAGTTCCCGTTACGAAACGATCCGCTAAAAACTGATCGGCTTTCTCGTCGTATAATTGATCGGTCGTTTCTTCGATGAATTTTCCTTCGTCATATAATTTTCTGAAAAACTCAGAAGCAGTTTCATGATGAATTTTAGCGGAAGTACGCGAATAATTATCAAAAGAAATTCCGAAATCTTCAAACGATTTACGAATGATTCCGTCGTATTTGTCGATTACCTGTTGCGGCGTAATTCCTTCTTTTTTGGCTTTCATTGAAATCGCCACACCATGTTCGTCGCTTCCGCAGATGAAGGCCACATCTTTTCCCTGCATACGTAGGAAACGGGCATAAATATCGGAAGGCACGTAAACACCGGCAAGGTGTCCAATGTGAATTGGGCCGTTCGTATAAGGTAAAGCGGCAGTAATCGTATATCTTTTCGGATCTTGTATCATAAAATTGCGTCAATTTGGATGCAAAAATAATCTATTGTGTATGAATTCACGAATTTAAGCGAAATTTTCTGTCTGATTTCTGCTTGGAAAATTGATTTTATAACACATTGATACAGATTATTCTTTAAATTTGTGAGAAGTGATTTCAAAATTATGATATGAATGCAGTCAAACTATTTTCTGAATCCTTATTTTTGAAATCAATTTTAATACTGACTGCACTATCATTTTATGCAGTATCCTATTCTCAAAAACGCATGAAAATTCCACCGTATCTTAAAAAAGGCGATACCGTTGCCTTAGTATGTACTGCTAGAAAATTTTTTCCCGAAGAAGCACAACCGGCCATTGATTTGCTGAAATCCTGGGGATTGGAAGTGAAACTGGGCAAAACCATCGGATTGGACAGTTGCCAGTTAGGAGGAACCGATGCAGAACGCACTGCCGACCTTCAGGAAATGTTAGATGATGATAATGTCAAAGCGATTTGGTGTGCCCGCGGCGGTTATGGTACGGTACGTATTATTGATACGCTTGATTTTACCCGATTCAAAAAACATCCAAAGTGGATTATGGGTTTTAGCGATGTTACTGTATTGCATAGTCATTTGAATACCTTAGGAATTGCGACTTTACATTCTATTATGCCTTTTACGGTTCCGAAAGCGCCGGATGAGGTTAAGGAAACGCTTCGCAAGGCACTTTTTGGAGAAAGCCTCAAATATGTGGTTCCTGCCAAAGGTTATGAAATTAAAGGTAAGGCCAAAGGACAGTTGGTTGGTGGAAATCTTTCCATATTATATAGTTTATTAGGGTCGAAGTCTTCTTTGGATACCGACGGGAAAATTCTTTTCATTGAAGATTTGGATGAGTATTTATACCATATCGATCGTATGATGCAGAACCTGAAACGTAACGGCTATTTCGAAAATCTGAAAGGATTGATCGTTGGCAGCATGACCGATATGCACGATAACGAGATTCCGTTTGGTCAGAATGAAGTGGGGATTATTATGGAGATTGCAAAAAAATATAACTTTCCGGTTTGTTTTTATTTTCCGGCAGGGCATCAAAAGGACAACCGCACATTAATCCTTGGAAAGGAAGTGGAGTTTGAAGTTAATTCCGATGAAATCATTTTGGAATTCAAAAAATAATGGCGGAACACAATGATTTAGGAAAGCTTGGTGAAGAACTTGCAGCCGATTTTTTAAAGAAAGAAGGTTACGAGATTTTGGAAAGAAATTGGTTTTTTCAGAAGGCAGAGGTTGATATCATCGCCAAAAAAAATGATATTTTGGCTGTTGTAGAGGTGAAAACACGTACAAATTTGGATTATGGCGACCCTCATAACTTTGTAAATGCAAAAAAAATAAAATTATTGGTAAAAGCTGTCGATGAATATGTTATTAGCAAAAACCTTGATTTTACAGTGCGTTTCGATATAATTTCTGTAACAAATAAAGCAACCGATTGTGAAATTTTGCATCTAAAAGATGCTTTTTATTATTTTTGATGTGTTATAATTGTAACAGTTTGTTTTTTTTTGTAGATTTGCCTAAAATTTGTTTTAAAAATAATTATTTATGAAAACGATTTCTTCTGTTGTTGAGAATTATATTAAGTCAAAGCCGTTTTTACTTAACGGGTTAACGCTTGGAATAGTGAATCTGACGTCATTGGCCAGAATTATTCAGCACGATTTAGAGAATGAAATGGATAAGGAAGTGAAGCAGGGTGCTATTGTGATGGCTTTAAAGCGTTTGTCTGAGGAGCTTGATTTCCGAATCAACCATAAAATTGAGAAAACCCTAAAAGGAATGGGTGAAATCACCGTGCGTTCTTCACTGGTTAATTACAACTTCCCAATTAATCAAAGGGTTTTAAACAGACAAGCTGATTTTTTAAGTGAAATCAGTTCGCTTAAAGATGTTTTCTATACGTCTTCACGAGGTGTTAATGAAACAAACATTATCCTAAGCGAATCCATCAGCGATATTCTTGAGAGACACTTCGAGGATGAAAAATGGTTGGTCAAAACCGATAAATTAGCGTCGATTACGGTAAAATTGCCTAAAGACAACGTAGGGACACCGGGTCTTTTCTATTTCGTTTTCCAACGCTTGGCTTGGGATGGAATCAATATCAACGAAGTGATTTCTACAAATTTTGAAATTACCATCGTAGTAAGCGAAGAGCACATTGATAGTGCATTCAAAGTTATTAAAGATTTGAAAAAAGTCTAACTAATTGAATATCTGTTAGGATTTTTATTTTTTTTAGTTATTTTTGGCACACTAAAACCAAAACTATCTATTAAAAGTGAAAAAATTAACTACTATTTTAGCCTTATTGTGCTGCTTTTTTGCGTTCTCGCAAAATAAAGTAGCTTCCAAAATACGGGAACTGAATTTGTCAAAGACAAAATTCGTTCCCGTTTTTCCTTTAACACCTATTGAAAGGGCTCCGAATACCCAGATTGAAAAAACGGTGGCCGATGCCCAATTAGCAACAATCAAAACAGCTGTAGTTAATGATGTGGTGGCTAATGGTTATGAAACCATCGAAGTGCAAATCCCTTATCATGGAAGTATGATTGATATACAGCTTTACAAAGTTGATTTGTTTTCGGAAGGTTTTCATGTCGACACTGACAAGCAAAAATACATTTCGTACGATAGAGGTGCTTATTACAGAGGGATTATTAAAAATGATCCTAGTTCATTAGTTTCATTCAATTTCTTCAATGGAGAATTTAACGGAGTTGTTTCAAGTTCGCTATTGAGTAATTTAGTCGTTGGAAAGATTGATGCGCCTGGGAATGTCAATGAGTATGTTATTTATGAAGATCAGAAAATGAAGGTGGCAAGTCCGAACGAATGTCATACAAAGGATGAGGTTACGGAGTATAAAGATCATAAGTCGGGTGATTCGAGAACACAATCTGGGACGAAATGTGTAGCTACCTATTTTGAAATTGATAATAATTTGTTTGTTGCAAACGGGAGCAATACTACTACTACTACCAATTGGATGACTTCGGTTTTCAATAATATGCAGACGCTTTATGCCAATGACGGAATTACATTGGCACTAAAAACGATTTACATCTGGACATCACAGGATCCTTATGAAGGAGCAGGTTCCGACCCGAGTGATTACTTGTACAAGTTCAAAGATGTTCGCCCGGTTTTTGATGGCGATGTTGGGCAATTGGTTGGAATTGACGCGGGAAATTTAGGTGGTGTGTCCATGGGTATTGGAGGTTTGTGTACTACTAATAATTATGTCTATTCGGATGTTTTTTTGAGTTATTCTACTGTGCCAACCTACTCGTGGACCATTATGGTGGTTACGCATGAATTTGGCCACAATGTTGGTTCTCGCCATACCCATGCCTGTGCCTGGAACGGAGATAATACAGCTATTGACAACTGTGGGCCTTTTAGTATTCCTAATGGCGAAGGTACTTCCTGTATGACTACTCCGCCGACTATTCCGTCTGGTTCCGAAAAGGGTACGATTATGAGTTATTGTCACCTTGTTGGCGGTGTTGGAATCAACTTAGCTAACGGATTTGGTCCACAGCCGGCTAATGCGATTTTAGATTTTATCGATTCGAGAGCGTGTTTAAGTACCGATTGTATTTCTGTGTGTGTTAATGGAGTTGGCGCTATCGATGCGCAGTATAATGCAGTTTCCACTTCCGCCGTTGTTTCTTGGACCGATATTACCAATGAAGATACCTGGCAAGTGGCAGTAATGCCGTTTTCGAGTAATTTGCCATCATGGACTACTGTGACATCTCCTACTTTTACAGCCAATGGGTTGACTCCAAATACGTATTACAAATTTAGGGTAAAACCCAATTGCGGAAGTTTGACGCCTTTAACACGTGAGTTTGTTTTCCTAACCTCTGCAAATTATTGTAATGGGATAACCTTAACGGATACTGGAGGCGCGGCAGGAAATTATAGGGATAATCAAAATTTCGTAAGAACGATTGTTCCAAACGTGCCCAACAATAAGATAAAGTTAACTTTTTCAAGTTTCTCTTTGGAGAGAGATTATGACTATCTGTATGTTTATAATGGATCAAGTACGTCATCCCCGGCCTTTGCGGCAAACGGTTATACAGGAACAACAGTTGTTCCGGGTCCTTTTGAATCTACTGCGCCTGATGGGGCTTTAACACTTAAGTTCTACTCCGATGGCGGCACGACAGACAGGGGCTGGGTTGCAACAACATCATGTCTTGCAAATCTTGGGCTTGATGAAAATAATTACCTGGATTATTCGTATTATCCAAACCCAACTAACGGATTAGTAACGATAAATTCTAAAGATATAATCTCAAATGTAATGGTTTATAACGTTGAAGGACGATTATTGTACTCTGGAGATGTAAATAACCTTACTGCGCAGGTTGATATTTCCGGCTATGCATCGGGAACTTATTTCTTTAAGATGAATATTGATAATCAGATTGTTAACTTCAAAATAGTGAAGTTGTAGTATATTCTTAGTGTTAAATAAAAACCCGTTGCCTTAAAAAGTAGCGGGTTTTTGTTTTTATTTCAATATATTTGTTTAACTAATAAAACGAATATATGTACGAAATTATTCAGAAAGCACATTCCGGTGTGGCTTATTTAGCCTTGGGAATATTGATAGTTGCAGTGATTAATGCCTTTATGGGTATCTCATCCAAAAGAGGATTTGAAGAGAAAGACCGTAAAATTTCTTTGTTTGCTTTAATCTTCTGCCATATCCAATTGCTTTTGGGATTAGCTGTTTATTTCGTTTCTCCTATGGGTATGTCAGCTTTAGGGGACATGAGCAATGCTGCTTTACGTTTAACATCATTAGAACATCCATTAATTAATATAATTGCAATTGCTTTGATTACGGTTGGTTGGTCAAAACATAAAAGAGAAGACAGCAGTAACGGTAAATTTAAGAAAATAGCATTCTTATACCTTGCAGGATTACTTTTCATACTTAGCAGAATTCCGTGGAACCTTTGGTTCTAAAACTATAAAAGCCCTTAAAGGGCTTTTTCTTTCTATGGCATATTTCTTGTTAGTTCTGTAATTTAAAAAATTGAAAACATGAAAAAAATTATTGCCCCAATTTTACTGCTTTTTGTTTTTGTTTTTTTCGTCAGTAGTTTCGCCAGCGAGAAAATGAGGCTGAACGATAATACAAAAAGCGTGCTTCAGGATACTTTAAGAATAGATTCTACACAAATCCGTTTTAAATACAAACCTTACAAAAAAAGTGTGCACGCTTCGTACTACCACGACAGGTTTAACGGAAGGAAAACAGCAAGTGGGAAACGTTTCGATAATACAAAGTATACGGCTGCACATAAGAAATTACCTTTTGGGACAGCACTTAGGATAACAAATCCGGTCAATAATAAATCAGTTGTGGTAACCGTTATCGATAGAGGGCCATTCACGCGAGGTCGCGAAATCGACCTGTCTAAAAAAGCCTTTATGGAAATTTCCCATGCTAAAGGACGCGGATTTATTGATGTCAATATCGATGTAGTAAAAGAATAAGTTTAAGTTTTACCACTTTTTAAACGGATGGTTGCTTAGATAGGCATTGTAATAGCGTTGGTCACCGGTAACTTCTTTTCCCAGCCAATTCGGTTTTTCAAAGGATTCCGTTTCCGAAGAAAGTTCAATTTCGGCAATAATCAGGCCTTCGTTCTCACCCGAAAAAACATCCACCTCATAGACATGATTACCTGCTGTAATTTCATATCGGATTTTGTCGATAGTCCCTTGTTCGCAAAGAGGTAACAGTTGTTCGGCTTCCGTCAGGGGAATTTCTGTTTCCCATTCCAGGCGGGTGGTTCCGGATTCGTTTCCTTTTCCTTTAATGGTCAAAAATCCTTTGTCGCCTTTAATTCGTATACGTACAGTTCGCTCGGGGTGTGAGTTTAAGTAACCTTGCACGATTCGGTTTTTGGCAAAAGCCACTGCTTTGAAATCATCTGAAACGACCAAAAATTTTCGTTCTGTTTCCTGCATTTGAATAGGTTAAATTAAGTTGGAATAAGTGTCCAAGATAAGGAAATCAGTCAAACTGTCCCAAATTAAAAATGATATCTGACGGGACAATGGTTTTTGGATAATCGTTTTTAGACAGATGCCACATAGTTTTAGCGATATTTTCCGGAGGGATGCTTCGGAATTTTTTCAGTTTTCCGATCAATAGCGGATTTATGACTTTCATAAGGTAGATCCCCATGGTTTCGCCAACCCGAGCTTCATTTCGGTCACCTGCAATTAACGATGGTTCCAGAATATGTGTTTTTGGGATTCCCAAATCGATAACATGCCGTTCCATCTGTCCTTTGATGCGATTGTAAAAAACAGGGCTTTTGGGGTTTGCTCCCAAGGCTGAAATCACGATGAATGCAGGTATATTGTTCTGTTTTGCTAATTGGGCAGCGGTTACCGGGATTCCGAAGTCGATGGATTTGTATTCGTTTTCATCCGGGGTTTTGGCTTTGGTTGTTCCGATACAGCAAAAAACCACATCGCCTGTAAAATCGGCTGCATGATTTTCCAGATGGAGGACATCGACAATATGTTCTTCAATTTTCGGATGGGAATGTCCCGATTCCTTTCTTGAAAACAATTTTATTTTGTCAAAATCCGAATCGGAAAGCAACAAATCCAAAAGCAAACTGCCTGTCAATCCTGAGGCTCCCAAAAGTATGGCTGTTTTTTTCATTGGCTTAAAAATGTTCCTTGAATATACATAAATTTACGGTATGGAACCAGAGATGCTTCAAAGAAAAATTATCCATGTCGATATGGATGCTTTTTATGCTTCGGTGGAGCAGATGGATAATCCTTTGCTCAAAGGAAAGCCCATTGCGGTGGGTGGAAGTGAGGCAAGGGGAGTGGTTTCGGCTGCCAGTTATGAGGCACGGAAGTTCGGGGTCCGCAGTGCAATGAGTGGTTACATGGCCCGAAAATTGTGTCCTGAGCTGATCTTTGTACGCCCTCGCTTCGACCGGTACAAGGAAATTTCGAATAAAATCCGAAAAATATTTCACGAGTATACTGATCTAGTGGAACCGCTTTCGCTGGACGAAGCATACCTGGATGTTACCGAAAACAAAAAGGGAAATCCCAGTGCCACGTTAATTGCACAAGAAATCCGAAAACGCATTTTTGAAGAAGTTGGACTGACTGCCTCGGCTGGGATTTCCGTTAACAAATTTGTCGCTAAGATTGCATCGGATTACAACAAGCCAAACGGACAGAAAACGGTAAATCCCGATGAAGTGGAAGCTTTTATGGAGGGACTGGATGTGAAGAAGTTTTACGGCGTAGGGAAAGTAACTGCTGAACGAATGTATCAACTGGGGATATTTACTGGAGCAGACTTAAAAAGCAAATCTATAGAATACCTCGAACAGCATTTTGGGAACAGCGGAAGATCGTTTTACAATTTGTCAAGGGGAATCAGTTACAGCAAAGTTAAGCCGAATCGTACTTTAAAGTCGGTCGGAGCGGAACGGACATTCAACGTGAATCTGTCCTCTGAAATTTTCATGGAAGAACGATTGGAGAACATAGCAAAAGAACTGGAGCGCCGTCTTCAAAAAAGCAAAATAGCAGGGAAAACAGTTACGCTAAAAATCAAGTACTCCGACTTTACATTGCAGACACGAAGCAAAACCCTGCCTTATTTTATAGCCGATAAAAGTCTTATTTTTGAAGCAGCCAAAGAATTACTTTATCAGGAAAAAATGAAAGAGTCCGTTCGACTGCTCGGCATTTCATTACATAATCTAAATACTGAGATGAAGAAATCGGTAGTGGTTCAGCTGAAGTTTGATTTTTAAGGGAGTGAATTTTAACAAAACAGCTTTAATTGTATAGAAAAAATCATCAAAAAAAATTGTTAAATTTTAGTTAGACACCTAGTTTTGGGAACATTTTCGTTAGTAATAAAGCGAAAAGTGATATTTGTTAACTATAATGATATTCTTATGTTAAGAACTACTATAATGACAGTAGCGTTTCTCTTTTCAACACTAATGGCCTTTTCTCAGGGGGGCAATATTGATCCTACTTTTAATACTCTTGATTCGGGTTTCGGAAATGGAGATGGCTTTGATAATTATGTTTGGACTACTGTTATCCAAAACGATGGCAAAATAATTGTAGGAGGTTCTTTTTCTAAATTTAATGGAACAGCCGTTGGACATATTGTTCGTTTGAATGCTGATGGCACTTTGGACACTACTTTTATTATGGGGACTGGTTTTGATGCAGACGTGAATTCAATTTGTATTCAACCAGATGGGAAAATTATCGTTGGTGGTAATTTTGAATACTTTAATGGAACTTCTAGACGAGGTATAGCTCGTCTTAATACAGATGGTAGTTTAGACACTTTCTTTAATGCAGGAAACGGTTTTACAGGCGTGACAAGAGTTTGTGTTCAGCCTGATGGCAAAATTATCGCTGGAGGTGGCTATTACAATTTTAGTAGAGGAGTTACCCGTCTGAATCCTGATGGAAGTTTGGACACTTCTTTTAATCCGGGGAGTTTATCCGGATCTGGTCTTAATGGGTATGTTAATTCCATTTTTATCCAATCCGATGGTAAAATTATTTTGGGAGGGGTTTTCACCGCCTATAATAATGTGTCTATAAACAGAATAATTCGGCTGAATCCTGATAGTACTTTGGACACATCTTTTAATCCAGGTACAGGTTTTAATTTGGATGTTAATTCAATATCTGTTCAGTCTGATGGCAAAATTATTGTAGGAGGAATGTTTACCTCCTTTAATGGTACTTCCAGAAAACGTATTGCCCGTTTAAATTCTGACGGCAGTTTGGATAGCTCTTTTGATCCTGGAGGGGGGTTCAATGATGTTGTTTATTCGACAAGTATTCAGCCGGATGGCAAAATTATTGTTGGAGGAGGTTTTATTAATTATAGGACGATTACAACAAGGAGGAATAATATTGCACGTTTGAATAGTGATGCTTCTGTGGATGTTACTTTTGATCCGGGTATTGGGTTTGATGGCATCGTACATTCAACGGCAATTCAATCTGACGGTAAAATCATTGTGGGTGGCAAATTCTTTCAATTAAGGGGCACACAAGTCTCGCGAATTGCCCGTTTGAATGTTGATTCTAGTTCAGATAATTCATTTAATGCTGGAACCGGATGTATAGGTACTGTTAGTACAACTGCTGTCCAATCTGATGGCAAAATAATTGCTGGGGGACAGTTTTGGAGGTTCAATGGAAGAGTTGTAAGGCATATTGCACGCTTAAATAGTGATGGTAGCTTTGATGAGACTTTTAATGTTGGAACAGGGTTTGATGGTCCGACTGTTATAATTGTAATTCAACCGGATGGAAAAATTATCGTTGGAGGATCTTTTGATTACTTTAATGGAATTTATAAAAAGAATATAGCCCGTCTGAATGTTGATGGTAGTTTAGACACTACCTTTAGTATAGGAACTGGTTTTAATAGCAGTGTCCGCTCAATAGCTGTTCAATCAGATGGAAAAATAATTGTGGGTGGTGAATTTGATATGTTTAATAATGTATCAAGAAACCGTATTGCCCGTCTGAATGCTGATGGTAGTTTAGATACTTCTTTTAATCCGGGGACAGGTTTTAATAATACTGTCTATTCGGTCAAAATTCAGTCCGATGGTAAGTTAATTTTAGGAGGAGAATTTCAGTATTTTAATAGTATTTCAAGAAACCGTATTGCTCGTTTGAATACAGATGGTAGTTTAGATACTTCATTTAATCCCGGTAATGGGTTTTCTAATAGTGTGTATGCAACTTCTATCCAGTCTGATGGTAAAATTGTAGCTGCAGGTTTTTTTGATTATTTTAATGGTGTGTTAAGGAAATGTTTAGTTCGTCTTAATGCTGATGGTAGTTTGGATACTTCATTTAATGTAGGTAGCGGGTTTGGTTCTCGAGTGTCTGCATTATGTGTCCAGTCAGATGGTAAAATTCTTGCCGGTGGATGGTTTACAGTTTTTAATAATGTCTCGAGTAAATATATCGTTCGTTTGAATACAGATGGAAGTTTAGATAACACCTTTAATACAGCAACTGGTTTCAGTGAATTGGTAAGGACAATCTTTCAACAATCTGATGGTAAAATAATTGTTGGAGGTGATTTTACTTCATATAAAGGTGTTGGTAGAAATAGGATTTTGAGGCTTGTTGGGAATGGTACTTTAGCTGTGGATAATGGTTTTTTCAACGATTCATTGAAATTATTCCCAAATCCGTCAAATGGTCAGATGCAGATAGATTTAGGAGATACTTATCTTGGTGTTGAAATGGATGTAGTAAATGCTCTTGGTCAGAGAATTAAATCGGATTATTTTGAAACATGTAATAAGATTAATTTATCTATTGATAATGAGCCTGGAATTTATTTTATTAAATTAGTTACAGCCAGTGGTAATGAAGCGGTTTTAAAAGCAATAAAAATGTAGTTTTACTATTGACAATAATTAATTTCTGGTGTAAAATATGATTATAAATAAAAAATCCGTCAGTTCATGCTGGCGGATTTTTTTATACAAACTCTTGATTCCTGAAACAGCTAAGAATTGAGGTATCAGGAAAAAATGAAAGAATCCGTCCGCTTGTTAGGCATATCATTGCATAACCTGAACACCGAAATGAAGAAATCGGTAGTGGTTCAGCTGAAGTTTGATTTTTAATAATAAAAAAAACCGACTTCAATTTGAAATCGGTTTTTCGACATATTTTTCTGTGAATTAGTCTCTGCTGGAAATCTTGGAAAGCAAACGTAAAAACTCTACATACAACCAAACCAGGGTAATCATCAATCCCATGGCGCCAAACCATTCCATGTATTTCGGAAGACTTCTTTGTGCTCCTTTTTCAATCTGATCAAAGTCAAGGAATAAGTTTAAAGCAGCCACAATAACTACGAAAGCACTGATTCCGATGCTCATCAGGGAATTGCCATGGTGTATCGGTTGGAAATCAATGAATAAGGAAAATAACCATGAAAGCAGGTAAAAACTGGCTATGGCTAAAGTCGCTCCCACTACTACGGAACGAAAACGGTCGGTAACCTGAACAACATTGTATTTATATAATCCGAAACAAACAATGAAGGTTACGAAAGTAGCTCCCACTGCCTGAATAACCAATCCTGGGTACATCGTTTCGAAAATAGCTGAAATTCCTCCGATGAAAAGTCCTTCAAAAATGGCATAACCCGGTGCCAGATAGCCGGAGTGTTGCGGTTTGAAAGATGCGATAAGTACTAATATGAAACCGATAATGGCACCGCCGATAGTCAAAACGATAGGGTTGTAACCACTGAAAGTCATAGTCCAGGTTATTGCGGCCCCGGCAATCAATAAAAGCAACATCACAAAACTCTTGTTGATGGTCCCCTGAACCGTCATAGTGTCATTGTAATCAACTACAATGGTTTGAGGTTCGTTAATATTGTCGGCAGAATAACGCGTTGTATTGGTAAACGATTTGTTCTTAAAAAACGGATTGTTTGAATTCATAGTTTTCTTTTTAGTTATTCAAATATACTTTTTTTATTCAATTTCGGAAATACGAAGGGTGTTCACCATTCCTTTTGCCGTAACCGGCATGGCAGCTAGATTTACCAGCATGTCTCCTTTTTCGACAAACCCTTTTTCCATGCAAATGGCATTGATATCGTCAATAGTGTCGTCTGTGCTTACAAACTTATCGTATAAGAAAGATTTCACTCCCCAAAGCAGGTTTAATTGTGTAAGGATTCGTTTGTTTGATGTGAATACCAAAATGTGTGCATGAGGTCGCCACGCCGAAACCTGAAAAGCTGTATAACCGCTGTTCGTAAGTGTTGTGATGGCTTTGGCATTAATGTCGTTGGCTAAAAGCGCACCGTGGTAACATATGTTTTTGGTGATATAACGGTTTGTTTTTATCTGTGGCTGGTTCTGAGGCACCTGAATCAGCGGAGAATCTTCGACCGCTTCAATGATTTGTGTCATTTTTTCAATTACCTGAACTGGATAATTACCAACAGATGTTTCTCCGGATAACATTACGGCATCGGCACCGTCCATCACTGAGTTGGCTACGTCATTAACTTCTGCACGTGTTGGAGTCAGGCTGGTGATCATCGTTTCCATCATTTGTGTGGCGATAATTACAGGAATGCGTGCTGTTTTTGCACGATAAACCAATTTTTTCTGGATCAAAGGTACTTCCTGAGCAGGGATTTCAACTCCTAAGTCGCCACGCGCTACCATTAATCCGTCGCAGTAGGCTACTATTTTGTCGATGTTTTCCACCGCTTCTGGTTTTTCGATTTTAGCGATAACTGGAATTTTGTGAATGGAGTTAGCCGAAATCAAATCTCGTAAATCCTTTAAATCTTCCTGAGTTCGCACAAAGGAAAGTGCAATCCAGTCGACTTCACTTTTAATGGCAAAAAGTGCATCGCGGATGTCTTTTTCGGTCAAGGCCGGTAAGGAAACTTTTGTGTTTGGAAGGTTCACCCCTTTTTTAGATTTTAACGGGCCACCCTGAATTACAACTGCTTCCACTTCTGTGTTTTTGTCGGTTTTGCGAACTTCGAAGATAAGTTTTCCGTCATCCAACAATATGCGTTCCCCCGGATTAACATCCTTAGGAAATTCTTTGTAGTTCATGTAGACTCTCTCTGCAGTTCCCGGGATATCTTCAGCGGTGGTGAAAGTGATGATGTCGCCTTTACTTACCACAACATCTTCTTTCATTACGCCTACACGCAATTTAGGGCCTTGAAGATCGGCTAAAATGGAGGTGGTGTAACCGTATTCTTTATTCAGTTCCCTGATGATGTCAATGCGTTGTTGTACATCGGTATAATCAGCATGGGAGAAGTTTATTCTAAAAACATTTACCCCGGCATCTATCATTTCTTTCAGTACCTCTTTAGTACTGCAGGCCGGGCCAAGGGTTGCTACAATTTTTGTCTTTTTTCTTGTTGGCATTGTATTAGAAAATTAAATTATTTTTCGATTTCAGTGAATTTTGTTCGATTTTATAAGCTGTTGTAATTTGTTTAATCGTGAGCAATTCATCGATTAAATTGTCGGTATCAAAAAAATCGTCGGTATTTTCAATTTTTATGATATAGTCTACTTTCTTGAGTTCGGGAAGCAGAAAAATGTTGGTGGTAATGTCCAATCCTGTTTCTTCGAATAGGGAAGTGGCTTGGGATTGTTGGGTTACGACAGTAGTTTTGTTGGGGATTAAATTCCAATACAGTTCATGTTTTTCGTCATCAAAAACAAAACGGGTGAAATGGCTTTTGCCTTCAGGAATCTGTATGCCGATATCGTTCTTGCTTTTTTCGAAAGAAATAGCCAGTTTCTGATTGATGAAGTACGCCAGACGGTAATCCTCCAGCGAAGAATGTATCGCGACGAGCTGATAGTCAATCGAAATAAAATCGTCAATCTGGAGTTTGTGGATGGCCATAGGTACTGTTAAAGATAATGTAAATATAGTACATTATAGTCGGAAAATAACAGCAAAACAGCGTTGTTAACGATAATTTAGTGAAGTAGCGATCAGTCGTTGGATTTCATTTTTTCCTGAAAAACAAAGTAAGCGCGTTGGGATGCTTTTTCTTCTGCTTTTTTCTTGGAAGTGGCTCGGGCTTTAGCAACTATTTTATTGTCTATTTTAAGTTTTACCCCAAAATACTTCACACCTTCGTTTCCGCTATCTTCATATACATCATAGTGGAACGATTTTTTTTCTTTCTGGCACCATTCGATTACCAAACTTTTATAGCTGATCACTTTGCCTTCCAGTTTAGCAATATCCACATAAGGAAGAATCACTTTTTTATGGATGAATTTTTCGCAATATGCAAAGCCGCGGTCAAGGTAAATGGCGCCTATCAATGCTTCGAAAAGATTCCCGTGAATGTTTTCGCCAAAGTGCTGAGTGGCTACCTTGCTTTCAACGTGTTTGATAAGATTCAGGTCTTTTCCCAATTCGTTCAGGTGATCGCGGCTGACAATCTTCGAACGCATCTTGGTTAGATAGCCTTCGTCTCCGGTGGGTACTTCGTTAAAAAGGTGCGCGGCAATAACAGAACCCAGCATTGCATCGCCCAGGAATTCCAATCGCTCGTAATTAATGGGGTTTCCTTTTTCGTCCACTTTATTTAACGAGCGATGGGTAAAAGCTTTACGGTAATTGCTCAAATCGAGCGGTTGAAAGCCTAGTATTTTATGGATGGCATCAAAAAAAATCCCGTCTTCTGGAGAGCGGGAATTTGAAAATATTTTCTTGATGATTCTCTTCATGGCAAACGATTACTCTTCAATTTTTTTAAATAGAACGCATGCGTTGTGACCACCAAAACCAAACGTGTTGCTCATAGCAACTTTTACGTCTCTTTTTTGCGGTTTGTTCAGCGTTAAATTTAAACTTGGGTCAATGTTTTCGTCTACAGTCGAGTGGTTAATTGTTGGCGGGACAATACCGTGTTTCATTGCTAAGATAGAAGCAATAGCTTCGATAGCTCCGGCAGCGCCAAGCAAGTGACCTGTCATTGATTTTGTCGAGTTGATATTGATGTTTTTAGCATGTTCACCGAAAACAGCGCTGATTGCTTTTAATTCAGCAACGTCACCAAGCGGAGTAGAAGTTCCGTGCGTGTTGATGTGATCAACTTCTTCCGGTTTCATGCCTGCATCACGCAATGTGTTGTTCATTACAGCAATTACACCGATTCCTTCCGGATGTGGAGCTGTTAAATGGTAAGCGTCGGATGACATTCCTCCACCGCCGATTTCGCAATAGATTTTTGCGCCACGGGCTTTAGCATGTTCGTATTCTTCCAATACCAATGCACCTGCTCCTTCGCCTAATACGAATCCGTCGCGGGTAGCATCGAATGGTCTTGATGCGGTTTCCGGACTCTCGTTTCGGGTTGATAAAGCATGCATGGAGTTGAATCCGCCCATTCCGGCAATAGTTACGGCTGCTTCAGATCCTCCGGAAATGATAACGTCGCACATTCCCAAACGGATGTAGTTGAAAGCGTCAATTAATGCATTAGCAGAAGATGCACATGCAGAAACAGTAGTATAGTTAGGGCCCATAAAGCCGTTACGCATGGAAATGTGCGCAGGGGCAATATCGGCAATCATTTTTGGTATGAAGAATGGATTGAATTTAGGAGTTCCGTCGCCTTTAGCGTAGTACATAACCTCTTCCTGGAAAGTTTCCAATCCTCCGATTCCGGCTCCCCAAATAACGCCAACGCGATATTTGTCTACATTTTCACCAGTAATTCCGGCATCTTTAATAGCCTCGTCGCTGGCAGCAATGGCATATTGCGCAAATTTATCCAATCTACGAGCTTCTTTACGATCCATATACGTTTCGATGTTGAAGTTTTTCACTTCACATGCGAATTTTGTCTTGTGTTTTTCGGTATCGTAATATGTTATTGGGGCAGCGCCGCTTCTTCCATTAACCAAACCATCCCAATATTCTTCGATGGAATTTCCAATGGGTGTAAGAGCGCCTAAACCTGTTACTACAACTCGTTTTAATGCCATAATATATTTTTTACAATGTATTTAAACAAATAATACCCATGTTGCTTTTTCTAGTCTGTAAAGGAAACATGGGTACTATGGATTGTATTTTTTTGATTGCTTCCAATCAGTTTTTTTCAGATGGAAAAATAATAACACCCATGCATTCCGGAGAATGCATGAGGTTTATGTAAGTTATTATTTTTTAGCTTCTTCGATGTAAGAAATAGCTTGACCAACAGTAGCAATGTTTTCAGCTTGATCGTCTGGGATTTGAATATCAAATTCTTTTTCGAACTCCATGATAAGCTCAACAGTGTCTAATGAATCAGCTCCTAAGTCGTTTGTGAAGCTAGCTTCAGTTACAACTTCATTTTCGTCAACACCTAATTTGTCTACGATAATCGCTTTTACTCTTGATGCAATGTCTGACATAATCTTTGATTTTAAATTTAAATTGTTGGCAAAAATAAAAAACTTTATTTTAAAACAACGGTTTACTGAAAAAATGTGACTACGAAATTAAAAAAAATAATTTTATAAAGTCTCTTAATTTTTATTTATTATCGTTTATTATTCTTTTTTTTGCACTGTGAAAACGATGGTTTTCCGTCTATTTAAATGTTA
The DNA here is from genome assembly GCF_000498495.1 of Flavobacterium enshiense DK69. GTDB lineage: Bacteria > Bacteroidota > Bacteroidia > Flavobacteriales > Flavobacteriaceae > Flavobacterium > Flavobacterium enshiense. Next base: position 190,105 of record NZ_AVCS01000006.1, read on the forward strand.
GAGGGTCAGATGAAAAAAATAGTGATTTTTGCTTCCGGTTCCGGTTCGAATGCCGAAAATATCATACTGCATTTCAAAAATAACCAAAAGGCTGATGTGGTTGCGGTATTAACGAACAATGCAAAGGCTAAAGTTATAGAAAGGGCTGAAAACCATGGTGTTTCTGCAATAGTTTTTGATAAAGCTGAGTTAGCCGACGGAACGGTTTCGCGAAAAGTTAACGAGCTGCAGCCGGATCTGATCGTGTTGGCTGGATTCCTTCTGATGTTTCCTAACGAGATTATTGAAAACTATACGGATAAAGTCATTAATATCCACCCGGCCTTATTGCCAAAATACGGTGGAAAAGGAATGTACGGCATGAAAGTGCATCAGACGGTTTTAGATAATAAGGATGCAGAAACCGGTATCACGATTCATTATGTAAATGAAAAATATGACGAGGGAGCAATAATTTTTCAGGCTACCACTTCAATTGAAGACTGTACTGTGCCGGAAGAAATCGCTGAAAAAGTTCATGAATTGGAATATAGGCATTTCCCGGAAGTAATCGAAAAACTGCTATCCCATTAATCAAAAGTATTGAAATCCTACGAAGTACATATTTATACCGATGGCGCATCCAAGGGAAATCCTGGGCCTGCTGGTTATGGTGTGATCATGGAAATGGTAGGGACTCCTTATAAAAAAGAATTTTACGAAGGTTTCCGGTTGTCGACCAATAACAGGATGGAGCTGCTGGCAGTTATCGTGGGTCTGGAGAAATTAAAAAAGCAGGGGACAGCCGTTTTGATAACATCAGATTCCAAATATGTGATCGATTCGGTTCTGAAAGGTTGGGTTTTCGGTTGGGAAAAGAAAAATTTCGCAGGAAAGAAAAATCCTGATTTATGGATGCGTTTTCTTAAAATTTACCGCAAGCATCAGGTTGATTTTCGATGGATTAAAGGACATAGCAGTCATCCTCAAAACGAGCGTTGCGACGCTTTGGCAGTAATGGCTTCACAACAAGAGAAGCTTTCTGTTGATTTTTTTTATGAAAAAGAAGAAGGTCAGTTGCTTTGATTTTTATAACTTTAAGGGATGAAATGGTCCCTGTCATATCTATTTTACTCGCTTTTTTGTCTTTTGATGGGTTTTTGTGCCCATTCACAGAAAAAAACGGAACTCGCCCTTGACAAAGAGGGCATAAAAATTTATTTGACCAAATTTGACACCACTGCTTTTAGGGAATACAAGGCTGTTATGACGGTTCATGCCAACATTGATACCATCGTAAAACAGCTGATTGATGTAAAAAGTCTTCAGAAATGGAATTTTAAAAACCGGCACAGTGAGTTGGTGAAAAAGGTTTCAGATACCAGCTGGATATTTTATATAGTACATCATTTAGGATGGCCAATACAAGAGCGGGATAATGTTTCCCGGGTTACGTTAATAAACAAAGGAAACGAACGAATCATTACCATAACTCCTGATAATAGGCTGTTGAAAGAAAAAGAAGGTCGTGTCCGGTTAACTAATTTTAAGGGTTTTTGGTATTTAAAACGGATTGATGCCAAGCAAACATTGGTGATCCAACAAGTTTACGGTGACCCCGGAGGAATGATTCCGGCCTTTATGGTTAATATGGTGGTAACCAAGGGTCCGTTCGATTCTTTTAAAGCGCTTAGGCGGCACGTCGAAAATCTTAACAAAAAATAGGCTTTTTAGAACGAAAACTATGTCGTACATTTGCTCCTTCAAAAGTAGGATCATTTTATGAACAAATTATTGATTGTAGGGACGGTAGCGTTTGATGCCATTGAAACACCTTTCGGGAAAACCGATAAAATTTTAGGTGGGGCAGGAACATATATCGGACTTTCAGCTTCTCATTTCAACCTGAAATCAGCCATTGTTTCCGTAGTAGGAGACGATTTTCCACAAGAATATTTAGATTTATTAAAAGCCAAAAATATTGATATTTCAGGTCTTGAAGTGGTTCAGGGCGGAAAAACATTCTTTTGGAGCGGTCGTTACCACAACGATTTGAATTCCAGAGACACTTTGGATACCCAATTGAACGTATTGGCAGATTTTCAGCCGAAAGTTCCGGCTGATTTCAAGAACGCTGATGTGGTAATGCTTGGGAATTTACATCCATTAGTTCAAAGCAGCGTTTTGGATCAGATGGAGACACAACCAAAATTAGTTGTTTTGGATACCATGAATTTTTGGATGGATTGTGCATTACCGGAATTGTTGGACGTAATCAAACGCGTAGACGTGATTACAATCAACGATGAAGAAGCGCGTCAGTTGTCTGGAGAGTATTCATTGGTGAAAGCTGCTGCTAAAATTCATGAGATGGGGCCGAAATACGTGGTAATCAAAAAAGGAGAACACGGGGCTTTACTTTTCAATAGCGATAAAGTGTTTTTTGCACCGGCATTGCCTTTGGAAGAAGTGTTTGACCCGACAGGAGCCGGCGATACATTCGCAGGAGGTTTCGCAGGGTTTATCACACAAAGCGAAAACATTTCGTTTGACAACATGAAAAACGCCATTATTTACGGTTCAAATTTAGCCTCCTTCTGTGTGGAGAAATTCGGAACGGAAAGAATGGAAAAGTTACAGAAAGAGGAGGTTTCGGCTCGTTTACGACAGTTTAAGGCCTTAACACAATTTGACATTGCGCTGGAAAACTAGCACTTACATACGAGCCTCGGAAACGGGGCTCTTTTGATTAATAAACAACACAACACACAATAATTATGAGCGACGCTTTAAAACACGAGTGTGGCATTGCACTTTTAAGATTGAAAAAGCCATTGGAATTCTACAAAGAAAAATATGGCACCGCTTTTTATGGGGTACAGAAAATGTACCTTTTAATGGAAAAACAGCACAACCGCGGTCAGGACGGAGCAGGTCTTGCCAGCATTAAACTGGATATGGAACCCGGAGAGCGCTACATTAGCCGTGTGCGTTCCAATCAGGCGCAACCTATTCAGGATATTTTCGCACAAATTAATCAGCGTATCAACGAAGAAATGAAACAGAACCCTGAATATCAGGATAATGTTGCACTTCAAAAAGAGAACGTTCCCTATATTGGCGAATTGTTTTTAGGACACGTTCGTTACGGGACTTTCGGTAAAAACAGCATAGAAAGTGTTCACCCGTTTTTGCGTCAGAACAATTGGATGCATCGTAATCTGATTGTGGCCGGAAACTTCAATATGACTAACGTAAAAGAACTTTTCCAAGATCTGGTACGTTTGGGTCAGCATCCGAAAGAAATGGCGGATACCGTTACAGTAATGGAAAAAATCGGTCATTTTCTTGATGATGAAGTTGATGAATTGTACAAGGATTGTAAAAACGAAGGTTTAAGTAAAAGAGAAGCTTCTCCTGTTATTGCCGAGAGATTGGATGTAGGAAGAATTTTAAGAAGAGCTTCCAAAAACTGGGATGGCGGTTATGCCATGGCAGGATTATTAGGTCACGGAGACGCTTTTGTAACTCGTGATCCGGCAGGAATTCGTCCGGCGTTTTATTATGAGGATGAGGAAATCGTGGTGGTAGCTTCAGAGCGACCGGTTATTCAGACCGTTTTCAATGTACCATTCGAATCCATTAAGGAAATCACACCGGGGCATGCCATTATCGTTAAAAAAGACGGTCGTGTAATCGATGAGCAAATCCGTGAAGCTCTGCCATTGAAAGCCTGTTCGTTTGAGAGAATCTATTTCTCCCGTGGTAGTGATGCCGAAATTTATCAGGAACGTAAGGATTTAGGAAAATTAATCATGCCAGCGGTTTTGGAAGCGGTTGAAAATGATACGGACAGCACCGTTTTTTCCTATATTCCGAACACGGCAGAAACTTCATTCTACGGAATGGTTGAGGCGGCCAATGATTTCTTGAATCAAAGGAAAATTGCTGATATTTTAGCCAATAAAGATTCACTTTCCGCAGAAAAATTACAGGAAATTTTGTCGGTGAAATTACGCTCGGAGAAGATTGCGATTAAAGACGTGAAATTGCGTACTTTCATTACAGAAGACAGTAGTCGTGATGATATGGTGGCACACGTATATGATGTGACATATGGAGTGATTAAACCAACTGATAATTTGGTTATCATCGATGACAGTATCGTTCGCGGAACTACCCTGCAGAAAAGTATCATCAAAATGATGGATCGTCTGAATCCGAAAAGGCTTGTTATTGTTTCATCGGCACCGCAAATCCGCTATCCGGACTGTTACGGAATCGATATGGCAAAACTGGAAGGTTTAGTAGCGTTCCGTGCGGCAATGGAATTGTTGAAAGAGCGTAATTTAATGCATATTGTTGAAGACGTTTATAAGAAGTCTAAAGCACAAGAGAATTTCCATGACAGTGAGGTGGTGAATTACGTAAAAGAGATTTATGCGCCGTTCACCGATCAAGAGATTTCAGATAAAATCGCTCAGATGTTAACTGAAAGTACGGTTAAAACAGAAGTTAAAATCATCTTCCAAACGGTTGAAAATTTACATAAGGCATGTCCTAAAAACTTAGGAGACTGGTACTTCACAGGAAATTATCCAACGGATGGTGGTAATCGCGTGGTGAATCGTGCCTTCATGAATTTCTATGAAGGTAAAGATGCGCGCGCTTACTAAAAATCTTACAAAAATACCGTTCGTCGATTTTATTTGCATTTCGTCAGTTTTTTTTGAAAGATGAAAAGCATCGCAATACATTCGTACTACCATAGCATTAGTAGGTTAAGTTTATGGTAGATTTGGGGCAAAAAGGGTGGAAGCAATTCCACCTTTTTTATTTTATCCATTTTGCATTTAACGAAGGTAATTTGTTGCTGATTAAAGGTTTGTTATCACATGAAAATGTACTTTGTCGAAAAAAAATGCAGTATATCTGATTTATTTGAGAGGGAAATATAGTCGCCATACATTCGTATCACCATAGCATTAGTAGGTTAAGTTTATGGTAGATTTGGGGCAAAAAGGGTGGAAGCAATTCCACCTTTTTATTTTTAGGAAAAATCACAAAAATCCATAAAAAAAGAGAACTAACTAGTTCTCTTTTTGATTTATAAAAGTATTGCGAAATTATTATTTCGCTGCTGCATATCTTCTTGCAACTTCTGTCCAGTTAATTACGTTGAAGAAAGACTCAATATAATCTGGTCTTCTGTTTTGGTAGTTTAGGTAATAAGCATGTTCCCAAACGTCCATTCCTAAAATTGGCTGACCGCCGCAAGGAACTCCCGGCATGATTGGGTTGTCTTGGTTTGGCGTAGAACATACCTCCAATTTACCATCTTTTACACACAACCAAGCCCATCCTGAACCAAAACGGGTTGCTCCGGCTTTAGCAAATTCTGCTTTGAATTGTTCAAAAGAACCGAAAGCGGTATTGATAGCTTCAGCTAATTCTCCAGTTGGAAGGCCGCCGGCATTTGGCGCCATGATTTCCCAAAACATTGTGTGGTTGTAATGCCCGCCACCGTTGTTGCGAACAGCCATATTGTTCATGTCAAGATTTTTAAGGATATCCTCAATAGATTTCCCTTCCAAATCTGTACCGGCAATAGCGGTATTTAAGTTTGTGATATAAGCGTTGTGGTGTTTTGAATGGTGGATTTCCATTGTTCTTGCATCAATATGAGGCTCTAAGGCGTCATAAGCATATGGTAATTGTGGTAATTCGAATGCCATGATATTTTTATATTTAAAGATTAATAATTAAATGCATTCAAAAATATAAATTTATCTTCGTAAAAGAAAATAGTATTAGGCTATTCTTACAGTGTCAAAACCAATTGAAGTCAAAATAATTTGGATAAAAAAGCTTTCACCATTTACGATGCCTCGGCCGGTTCCGGAAAAACCTATACGCTGGTAAAAGAATATTTAAAAATTCTCATGTTGGCCAACACCAACGATGCCTACAAGAAAATCCTCGCCATCACTTTTACCAATAAAGCGGTGGAGGAAATGAAATCCCGTATCGTGAGTTCGTTACACGAATTTTCCAAAGACGAACCGAATCCAAAAGCGCAGGATTTTATGAAAGACATAGCCTCGGAAACCAAGCTTTCTGTGGCAACCATTAAAGACAAATCGAAGGCGATCATCAAAAACATCATTCACAATTATGCGGCTTTTGATATTTCCACTATTGATAAATTTACCCATAAAGTAATTCGTGCTTTTGCTCATGATTTGAATCTTCCCGTGACATTCGAAGTGTCACTGGAAACTGATTTGCTGTTGCAGGAGGCGGTTGACGCTATTATTGCCAAAGCGGGCGAAGACGAGTTACTGACCAAGATACTAGTCGATTTTTCCGTTGATAAAACCGATAACGATAAGAGTTGGGATGTAACGCATGAATTGTTTGATGTGAGCCGACTTTTGGTTAACGAAAACAACCGAAACGAAATCTCGCATTTCCACGAAAAGACTATCGATGAATTTTTAGAGATCCGGGAAAAACTGGCGGAGGCTATAAAAACACTGGAAAACGAATGTGTGGATTTAGCTGAAGAAGCACTGCAGTTGATAGAAAACAATAGCATTGATAAATCATCTTTTTCACGCGGCACATTCCCCAATCATTTGGGCTATATTCAAAATGGTGAATTGAAAAGTTCGCATAAAAAGTTTTTTGAAGCCGAAGATATTCAGGTGAATAAAGCAGCAAAAGATAAAGCCATAATCGAAAGTATAGCGCCGGAACTGATTGTAATTCTGGCCAAAGTGTATAAAAATTACGAAAAGAAGAATTTCTACGCTGCTTTTCAGAAAAACATCACGCCCTTATCGCTACTGAACTCGATTGCTCAGGAGCTTGACACAATTCAGAAAGAGAAAAACATTTTGTCGATTTCCGAATTCAATGCGATTATCCACAACGAAATCCAGAATCAGCCCGCACCTTTTATTTATGAACGGTTGGGGGAACGCTATAAACATTTCTTTATTGATGAATTCCAGGATACTTCCGAAATGCAATGGCACAATCTGGTTCCGCTGATAGATAATGCGCTTTCCTCCGAAGATTTGTCCGGTACGCAAGGTTCGTTGATGATTGTGGGCGATCCGAAACAGTCAATTTACCGTTGGCGTGGCGGTAAAGCCGAACAGTTCATCAGTCTGAGTAAAGATGAAAACCCGTTTTCCAATCCGGATAAAGAACTGGTGAGGTTGGGTAAAAATTTTCGGAGTTATTCGGAAGTGATCGAATTCAACAATGCCTTTTTTGCCATGTTGGCCGATGAATTCTCCAATGAGGATTATCAGGATTTGTACCGAAATAAAAGCAGTCAGGAAGTCAACAGCAAACAAGGTGGTTATGTGAATATTTCGTTTATTCCAAAAGTGGAAAAAAATGGAGATATGTCTGATGAAGAAGCAGACGACAAAGAACAGTTGTATCTGAAAGCGACCTTGGTGACCATTGAAAAAGTGAAGGCAAAAGGATTTCAGTATCGCGACATTGTTTTGCTAACGAGGAAGCGGGCATCGGGCATTGCGCTTGCGAATTATTTAACCGAAAACGATGTTCCGATTCTGTCTTCGGAAACCTTGCTGATCGATAATGCCACGGAGGTAAAGCTGATTCTGAACGTGCTGCGTTATCTGAAAAATAACAACGATAAGGAAGCCAAAGCGGCATTCTTATATTTCATCGCCAAAAACAAGCAAGCCGAATTGCCGATTCATGACTTTATAGAAATCGGGATGGCTAAATCTTCGGAAGAAGCCTTGGAGGATTGGCTGAAGGAGTCCGGTATTTTCATATCGTTCAAAAACTGCCGTAAAAAGTCATTGTATGAAGCGGTGGAGATTATCGTTTCGACCTTTATCAAGGAGAAGAGCACCGTTTCTTACGTGCAATATTTCATGGATCTGGTTTTGGAACGTGATGTGCGTACCCAGGCCGGTGTTTCGGATTTTCTTGAGTATTGGGAAAACAATGGTGCCAAGTTCAGTATTCCTTCTCCGGAAGGGAACGATGCGGTCAGGATTATGACGATTCATAAATCGAAAGGACTGGAATTTCCTGTGGTGATTTTTCCTTTTGCAGAAGAAGATTACGCCCGATCGCCACGAAATAAAATGTGGCTGGAATTGGAAGACGAAACGCTGAATATTCCGAAAGCGCTTGTGGATACCAAAAAGGAGGTGGCTGAATACGGGGAAAACGCCGCGCAGGTATATGAAGAAAGAAGCCAGGAGGAGCTTTTGGATAATATCAATGTGTTGTATGTAGCTTTGACAAGGGCTGAAGAACAATTGTATGTTATTTCGAATAAAAATCTCACCAGTAAAGGCGAGCTTACGAACAATATGTCGTCGTATTTTATCAAATACCTTTATTTTAAAGAAGTGTATGATGATAATGAAATGGAATTTGAATTTGGTGACAGCAATCGGTTGTCGACAGCCAAAGGAGAAAGGGAAAAGCAGCCTGTGATTGAAATCGTCAATGAGGTTTTTAATCCGAAAAAAATCAAAATCGCACAAAGGGAAGCCTTGATGTGGGGAACGGATAGGATGAAAGCAATCGAATTCGGAACAGTGGTTCATGAAATTTTATCGTTTGTAAGAACCAAAGACGATGTGGAGTTGGCTTTGATGAAAGCAGTCGAAAACGGATTAATCACGGAGAGCCAAAAAACGGAAGTGCGTGAAATGGTCGGCCGGATCGTTAATCATCCGGAATTGCAACTGTTTTTTGAAGCAGATAAAAAAGTGTACAATGAACAGAATATTATCAAAAAAGGAACAGCTACAATCAAACCCGACCGTGTTTCTGTAAAAGGGAATAAGGCTTATTTGCTGGATTACAAAACCGGAGCCCATCAGAAAAAATATGAACTCCAATTATCTGAATATGAAAGTGCCTTGCAGGAGATGGGTTTTTCTGTTGAGAAAAAAACACTGGTGTATATAGGGGAAAAGTTAGAAGTAGTACATTTGTGATCTTTGAAAAAAGGGTCAAAAGTAAAGAAGTAAGAGAGAAGCTTCAAGTAATAAAAATCAAACAATCGAAATAAACATATAACAACATGTACGGAAAAATTAAAGAGCATTTGCAAAACGAACTGAATTCGATTCAGGAAAACGGATTGTATAAGAAAGAGCGCATCATAACGTCGCCTCAAGGTGCGGAAATCAAGATTTCAACCGGCGAAACGGTTTTGAATTTTTGTGCGAATAACTATTTAGGATTGTCGTCACATCCGGAAGTGGTTCAGGCGGCAAAAGATGCTTTGGATACGCATGGTTTCGGAATGTCATCGGTGCGTTTCATTTGCGGGACGCAGGATATCCATAAAAACCTGGAAAAAAAGATAGCTGATTTTTACGGAACCGAAGATACGATTTTGTATGCTGCAGCTTTTGATGCGAACGGAGGAGTTTTTGAACCTTTGTTGGGTGAGGAAGACTGTATTATTTCTGATAGTTTAAACCATGCTTCCATTATTGATGGGGTGCGCTTGTGTAAAGCGGCTCGTTACCGTTATGAAAATAACAACATGGAAGATTTGGAAAAACAGCTGATTCAGGCCAATGCTGAAGGACGTCGTTTCAAATTGATCGTTACTGACGGTGTGTTCTCGATGGACGGATTAGTAGCTCCATTGGATAAAATCTGTGATCTGGCTGACAAATACGATGCTATGGTAATGGTGGATGAGTGTCACGCGGCTGGTTTTATCGGAGCAACCGGAAAAGGAACTCTGGAAGCTAAAGGAGTGATGGGACGTGTGGATATCATCACGGGAACACTTGGAAAAGCACTTGGTGGAGCAATGGGAGGTTATACGACCGCTAAAAAGGAAATCATTGAAATTCTGCGTCAGCGTTCCCGTCCGTACTTATTTTCCAATTCGTTAGCGCCTTCTATTGTGGGAGCGTCGATTAAAGTTTTTGAGTTGCTGGAAAAGGACACAACTTTACGCGATAAATTGGAGTGGAATACTAACTACTTCAAAGACGGAATGAAAAAGGCCGGATTTGATATTATCGATGGTGATTCGGCGATCGTTCCGGTGATGCTGTACGATGCAAAATTGTCTCAGGTAATGGCGGACGAACTGCTTAAAAAAGGAATTTATGTAATTGGGTTTTTCTTCCCTGTAGTGCCTAAGGATAAAGCCCGAATTCGTGTGCAATTATCTGCTGCTCATACACAAGAACATCTTGATAAGGCAATTAACGCATTTACAGAGGTTGGAAAAATGTTAAAAGTGATATAATATATAGCTTTTTTTTAGTAAGAAAATGTATTTTTTTTAACAAAACTCTTTGTAATTAATAATTAACCTATTATTTTTGTCCTGATTATAACGTATTGTAATTAAATAAAAAAAGTATGAAACATCTAAACAAATTATTTGTTGCTGCTCTTATGTTTGCGGGTTTAAGCTCTCAGGCGCAGGATAGTAACAATCCTTGGGCGATCACATTCGGTGCGAACGCTATGGACGGTGGTAGAGTGAGTGCTGCTTCTAAGGTAGAAGATCAGTTCTCTCAGTATTTTAATGCTAAAGATTATTGGAACATTATCCCTTCAATTTCTTATGTTAACGTATCAAGACTTGTTGGGAACAATATCTCCTTTGGTATTACGGGATCAGTAAACAAAATTGATAAATTTGTTGGAGAGAGACCTACTATTCCTGGAGATTATCCGGTAACTAATCCTGGAGATTTGATGTACTACGGAATCGACGGGATTATCAAATACAGCTTCTTAAAAGGTTGGTTTGATCCGTATGTTCACGTTGGTGGAGGTTATACTTTCATGGGTGATGCTTCTGCAGGTACCGTGAATGGTGGTTTGGGAATAAACTTCTGGTTTACGGACCAAATAGGTTTGTCTTTACAATCAACGTATAAGCAATCATTCGACGATACAAGAACTCCTGATTATGATATTGCTTCACACATGCAACACTTCATGGGTATTTCTTTCAAAATCGGTGGAAAAGATACTGACGGTGACGGAATCTATGATAAAGATGACGCTTGTCCGGAAGTTGCTGGTTTAAAAGAATTCCAAGGATGTCCTGATACTGATGCTGACGGAATCGCTGATAAAGATGATTCTTGTCCTGAAGTAGCTGGTCCAAAAGAATTAAACGGTTGTCCTGATACTGACGGGGACGGAATCGCTGATAAAGACGATGCTTGTCCTGAGGTAGCTGGTCCTGCTGCAATGAACGGTTGTCCTGATACTGACGGTGACGGTGTTGCTGATAACGTTGATAAATGTGTTGACGTTAAAGGTCCTGCTGAAAACGCTGGTTGTCCTTGGCCGGATTCTGACAAAGACGGTGTAGCTGATAAAGATGACAAGTGTCCAGATGTAATGGGTACTGTAGCTAACAACGGATGTCCAGAGTTAAGCGAAGCAGTTATGAAATCATTGAATGACTACGCTAAGACAATCTTGTTTGTAACTAACAAAGCTACATTCCAACAAAGATCATACGCTGTATTGAAAAACATTACTGCGATCTTGAAAGAATACCCAGATGCTAAATTCTCTATCGAGGGTCACACTGATAGCGATGGTAATGACAAATACAACATGAAGTTGTCTGAAGACAGAGCTGCTGCGGTTAAAAATTACTTAATCGAAAACGGTATCGCTCCTGAAAGATTGTCATCTAAAGGTTTCGGTGAAACTAAACCAATCGATTCAAACAAAACTAAAGCTGGTAAAGCTAACAACAGACGTGTAGAAGTTAAATTAGTAAAATAATTTATTTCTTTACAAATAAGTAAAACGCCCCGATTTATCGGGGCGTTTTTTTTATTTTTATGGCATGACACATTTTTCATTCCTTGATAAAGTAAGCCATGAGATAGTTTCACAATTTGGGAACCGTCTTTCTGAAATTACCATAATCCTTCCTAACAAGAGGGCACGTGTTTTCCTATTGGAGTCATTAAAGAAGCAGTTGGATCAAACTGTTTTTGCTCCGGATATAATCAGTATTGAAGATTTTATTCAGGATGTCGCCGGTATCCGAAGTGTTGATTCAATTGAATTGCTTTTTGAGTTTTACGAGGTTTATCGTTCAGTAACACCATCGGAGAAGCAACAGGAATTCGAGTTGTTTGCCAATTGGGGTAAAACCTTGTTGCAGGATTTCAACGAGATCGACCGCTATTTATTAAAACCCAATCATGTTTTCTCATATCTGGAAGATATCGAGGTATTGAAACGTTGGGATTTACAGCCGTCACAAACTACGGCGCTAATCGATAACCATCTGGAGTTTTGGAGCCGACTACCGGAGTATTATGAGACTTTATATCTTCATTTAAAAAATAAAGGGATTGGGTATCAGGGACTGACTTATCGCGAGGCCGTGGAAAACCTCCACTATTTCTCTGAATCATTGGGAAATAAAAAGCTAATCTTTGCCGGATTCAATGCGCTGAACCAGGCAGAAGAAAAAATCATTCAGCAGTTACTGTTCAATGAACAGGCTAAGATTTACTGGGATATTGATGCGGCTTTTTTAAATGATGGGTTGCATGATGCCGGTTTGTTCATTCGCAGGTTCAAAAAGGAATGGAAGCAGTTTGTCAATCAGCCGTTCGAATGGATTACTACCGAATTCAGTCAGAAGAAGAACATTCAAATCATCGGTACACCGAAAACTATCGGTCAGGCAAAAATTGCTGGTAAGATTATTGAAGGAATTCAGGCAAAAGGTGAAAGTCTGGACAAAACCGCACTTGTTTTGGGTGAGGAAAACTTGTTACTGCCGGCTTTATATGCACTTCCCAATACTGTGGAAAGTCTTAATATTACCATGGGATATGGCAGTAAGAACAACCCAGCGCAAATTCTAATCAGCAAATTGTTTAAGCTGCATGCTAATGCACTGCAGCGTAGTGGGACGAGTTATACGTTTTACTACAAGGAAGTTTTGGATATACTCACCCATCCGTTGGTGGAGCCTTACAGTAGTGCTTCCGGTGTAATTCGGATTATCAACCAAAATAATATTACATTTCTTTCGCAGAAGAAATTTCTTGAGCTTAATCAGAATACATCCGAATTGTTTCAATTGTTATTTGAACGTTGGGATAATGATATTGTCACGGTTCTAAATCGATTGTCCTCCATAATTTTGAGTATAAAATCGTTTTTGGGGAATGATACCGAAGAAGAAAAGGTAACTAAAGCGTTCCTGTATTCGATTTTCAAAACCATTAATAAACTGATTAACTATCAGGAGAAATACGGTCAAATCGATTCGGTAGCGATGCTTCATTCCATTTACAAGCAGATTATTGATCTGGCAGAAGTTTCCTTTGAAGGGGAACCGCTTTCAGGACTTCAGATTATGGGAGTATTGGAAAGCCGTGTTTTGGATTTCGACAATGTGATTATCACATCTATGAATGAAGGTGTATTTCCGGCGGGAAAATCGACGAATTCCTTTATTCCGTATGATGTGAAACGCGAATTGGGATTGCCAACCTATAAAGAAAAGGACGCCATTTACTGTTATCACTTCTATCATCTGTTGTTGCGCGCCAAGAATGTATATCTGTTGTACAATACGGAAAGTGAAGGTCTGGATGCGGGAGAGAAAAGCCGTTTTATCACGCAACTTGAAATCGAAAGACAACCGAATCATTCTATTACGCATCAGATTTATAATGCCTATTTGCCGGAGAAAGCCTATGAGCCAATCGTGGTCCCGAAATCAGAACGCGTTATGGAACGACTGAAGGAAATTGCCACCGGTAAAGGTTTTTCGCCTTCGGGTTTGACGAGTTACATTCGCAATCCGATTCAATTTTACAATCAGCGCGTCTTACGGATTTCGGAAGTGGAAGAAGTGGAAGAGAACATAGCTTTGAACACTCTTGGGACTATCATTCACGGGGCGTTGGAGGAATTGTATACGCCGTTTCTGAATCGTTTTCTGTCGGTTGAAATCATAAACGAAATGCTTTCTAAAGCAAATGCTGAAGTCGAAAAACAATTCCGTGAAGTGTATAAGGAAGGTGAAATCAAGAAAGGGAAAAACCTGCTGGCCTTTGAGGTGGCCAAGCGAAATGTCTTCAATTTTTTAAATGATGAAAAGAAATTGATAGAAGCAGGCGATGCGGTTAAAGTACTGGCATTGGAAACATCTTTGGGACGGACTTTGGAAGACTCCCGTCTGCCATATCCTGTAAAAATTGCAGGAAATGTCGACAGGATCGAACAGCGCAATGGGAAAATCAGAATTATCGATTACAAAACCGGTAAAGTCGAATTGCGAAACGTTCAGTTGAAAGAATGGGGAGGACTGACTTCCGATATCAAAAATGATAAAATCATTCAGCTGCTGTGTTATGCTTTTATGTATGAGGAACAAAAGAACGGTATGGAAATGGAAGCAGGGATTATTTCGTTCAAAAATATGAAAGCTGGTTTTCTGCCTTTTGCAGTCAAAGAAGATAAAAATACAGATGAAATAATTAGTGGCGAAGTTTTAGAGGCTTTTACAGCTGAAGTAATTGTTTTGATAAATGAGATTTTAAACGCGGAGGTTCCTTTTGAAGAAAAGGTTTAACATTTTATTGTAATTTTCCTACACGTTTTTTTATTTCTTTACGGCGTATAAAATGTAAGTTAATTATTTAAAATTGCTGTTAATCCGCTACGCATTTATGAAAAATTTTTTCACGTTTCTTGCTGCTCTTTTGATTAGTCCTTTGTTTGCTCAAAATGCCGCTCCAAAATTCAACTTTGATTTCGAAGAATTGTCCGAAGGGAAAAAACTACCTACGGATTGGATCAAATGGGGTGATTATCCGCTTGAAAAAGATTCTGTAACTACCCAGTCCGGAAACTATTCCATGCGGATTGAAACCGAAAAAGGCGAATCCTTCGGATGTGTAGCTTACCAGTTGCCAGCAAACTATAAAGGGGAAAAAATCACTTTGGAAGGCTATGTGAAATATGAAAATGTCCGCGATGGTTTTGTGGGGCTATTGATGCGTTTGGACAAGCAAGGTTCTTCCATCGCTTTTGATAACATGCAAAGGCAAAAACTACAGGGAACGCAAGACTGGAAAAAATATACCATAGGCCTGAATTTTAAAGGCAATCCTGATAAGGTTTACGTAGGCGGTATTATGGTCGGAAAAGGGAAAGCCTGGTTTGACAATTTTAAAGTTTACATCGACGGAAAACCAATCGAAAGTTTAAAACAGGTTGAAATAGAACCTTCTATTATAGACAAAGACAACGAATTTGACAACGGTTCAAAGTTTAGCGCTACCGTTTTGAATGACACGCAAAAAAGAAATCTGTTTGTGCTGGGGAAAGTATGGGGCTTTGTAAAATACCACCATCCGGCAATAGCCAAGGGAACCATCAGTTGGGATTATGAATTGTTCCGGATATTACCGAAAATAAACGAAGAAAATTTCGACAGCGAATTAGTCCAATGGATAAAGAAATTAGGGACGTTCAAAGCCCGTGAACAGAAACTTCCCGATGCCGCCGATACGAAACTACTGCCCAACAATCAATGGTTAACAGATACTAATTTATTGTCTGCCGAATTGTCAACGCTGCTGAAAAAAATAAACAAAGCCGACCGAAGCAGTACCAATTACTATTTGGCTTTTAACCATGGTGTGAACAATCCCGATTTTAAGAACGAAAAAACGTATGCTTCCATGAGCTATGACGACAGTGGTATTAAATTACTGGCGTTATTCCGATACTGGAATATGATTGAATACTTTTTTCCAAACCGACATTTAATGGACGAAAACTGGGATGTAGTTTTAAAAGATTTTATTCCGAGAATGACGAATTCAAAAGATGAGAAAGAGTATACGTTGGCGTTGTTGGAGTTAATCGGAAAAGTACAGGATACGCATGCCAACATTTGGGGCAAGAATAAAGTGCTGACTGAATTTTTTGGTAAAAATGTTGTTCCGATCAGCCTGAGTTTTGTGGAAAATAAGGCGGTTATCGTGAAATTAGAGACGGAGTTTAAAGACAATTCCGCTAAGGTGGGTGACATCATAACCGAAATCAACGGCGTAAAAGTTGACGACTGGATTAAGGAAAACATAAAGTATTTTCCTGCCTCCAATTATCCGACCCAATTGCGGGATATTGCCATGAAATTATTGCGAACTAATCAGGAAAATATAGAAGTTACGATTGATACCGGAGCAGAAATCAAAAAAGTAACGCTTGCCACGATTCCGAATAAATATTTTGGAGAAGACCCGATGTCGCATAAAGTGCTTAATGACAATATCGGTTATATTTATCCGGGTACTTTGAAAGAAGACGAAATCGATGAGATCATGCCGAGATTTCTGGACAAGAAAGGATTAATTATCGATTTCCGATGCTATCCGTCAGACTTTATAGTTTTCAGTTTGTCTAAATATCTGTTGAATGAGAAAAAGGACTTTGTAAAATTTACGGAAGGCAGCAGTAAAATGCCAGGATTGTTTACGTACAGAAAAGGTAGTTCTATAGGAGGTAGCAACAAAGATTATTTTAAGGGTAAGGTGGTGATTTTAGTTAACGAAACCACGCAGAGCAGTGCGGAGTATACTGCAATGGCGTTACGAACAGCTCCTGCATCTGTTGTTTTGGGAAGTACGACGGCTGGTGCGGATGGTAATGTTTCGGCTATTTACTTGCCGGGGAATATCTTTACCTATATCTCAGGAATCGGAATTCTAACACCGAACGGATCCGAAACCCAACGCGTTGGGATTGTACCGGATGTTAAAGCCGAGCCGACGATTAAAGGCATCCGAGAAGGAAAAGACGAAGTGCTTGAAAGAGCGATTGCAATCATCAACAACTAACTTTTAATTTGTCAGCTATCAGAAAATTAAACAATCTTATCGCTTTTTACCGAAGCACTTTGCTAGTGAATTTGGTGATCTCATTGCTCCCGGTAATTTTGCTTCCGACATTTTGGGGAGGGGTAGAGGGATTTTCGAGTGTTTTTATAACTTTTGGTTTTGTAACCAGTATCGCCGTAAAAGAAATAAACAATAAAGAAACGTATTTGTTTTATCATAACAACGGACTTTCCAAAATGCAGTTGTGGATTAGCAGTGCACTTTTTAATTTGCTTTTTTGTGGAATCTTGGCATTGGTAAGGGGTCTAATACGTATGGTTTTATGAAGCATGTTTTAGAAGTCGACAGCGTTCAGAAATATTTTGAACATAAATTGGTGCTTTCCGACGTGTATCTGAAATGCGAAACCGGTGACATCATCGGATTGCTAGGGCGGAATGGTTCTGGAAAATCGACCTTACTAAAAATCCTTTTCGGAATTGTTCCTGCCGATTATAAGTTTGTCCGCATCGACGGAAAGTTGAAACAAAAAAACTCCGAATTGCTCCAAGAAATAAGTTATCTGCCTCAGGATAATTTTATTCCGAAATCGTTTTCGGTTAAAAAATCGATTCGGTTATCGATATCAAAGGAGGAACATTCTAATTTTTGTGATGATCCGATGATTCAGTCGATTTTGGATAAAAATATCAGCCATTTATCCGGAGGTGAATTGCGTTACCTTGAAATCAAACTTGTTTTATTCAATCCGACAAAATTTGCCCTACTGGACGAACCTTATAACGGATTAGCTCCGGTAATGGCGGAAAAAGTGAATCAGTTAATCAGGGAAAATGCAAAACATAAAGGTGTTATCATCACTGATCATAACTATCGAAATGTTATCAATGTATCTACAAAATTAATTCTGATGGAAACCGGAAAGACACGTTTTCTTAATGATAAAGAAGAATTAATTGAACGAGGTTATTTGAGAGAAGGAATGCTTTAAACCGACTTTAAAAAATCCAATAGCACTTTTCCTAATTGGTCTTTATTTTCAATGTGGCTCATGTGGCCGTCAGAGAAAGAAACCAATTGTACGTTTGTGCCTTCGATTTGCTCCAGGTTGTCTTCGTAAATCAGAACCGGATCTTTTTTGCCTAAAATCAGCAGTATCGGATAAGGGGCAAAATGAAGGATAACTTCGCGGTCTTTACGTATTTTCATGCCTTCCGAAGCGGCTACGATGCCCTGAAGCGGTGTTTTTAATGCTTCGACTTTAACATTTTCGATTTCCTCAGTAAGTCTATCGCGGTTTTCTTCGCTGAAAAGATTGGCAATAGCCATGCTGATAAATGCCGAATAATTCTGTTTTACTGCTATAATGGCGCGGTCGCGATTCATTTTTCGCTCATCGCTGTCAGCTCGGGAAGTCGAGTTTAGGAGTACAAGTCCTTTTACGTTGTCGGGATATAATTCGGCGAAAGCCAAGGAAACATAGCCGCCCATGGAATGTCCCACAAAAAAGGCTTTTCGGATACGCAATTCATGTAAAACCGCATGAACCGCATCGGCCATATCTTCCATGGTGTGCACGTATCCCATGCATTCGGTTTGTCCGTGACCCAGTAAATCAATAGTGATAACGCGGTATTTTTTGGCAAATTCGGAAACATAAAAATCCCACATAGTAGCATTTTCCAAAAAACCATGAAGCAGGACTATAGCGGTTCCTTTTCCGCTTTCGGAGTAAGCTATTTTTGTGTTTTTATGAATGATGAATTTACTCACGAGGGTGTTATGCTTTTGCAGGCCAAAAATACTGTTTAGTTAGTAACAAACGAATTTTTTGTAATAAAAAAGAAACGGCTCACTTTCGTAAGCCGTCTTTCTTCTTTTTCTTATTTTCTATTCTCCAGATTATGAATTCATCAGACTTTCAATCTCATCTGCTTCAATCGGAATGTTGCGCATTAAGTTGAACGGTTCTCCTTTTTCCTGGATCACCACATCGTCCTCCAAACGGATTCCGAAACCTTCTGCAGGGATATAAATTCCAGGTTCTACCGTAAAGACCATATTGGCTTCCATTGGTTCGTGTAATAAACCATAATCATGCGTGTCCAATCCCATATGGTGGGAAGTGCCGTGCATGAAATATTTTTTGTAGGCCGGCCAGTCCGGATTTTCGTTTTGCACATCGGCTTTATCGATTAATCCTAAACCTAGTAATTCAGAGGTCATGATTTTACCCACTTCAATATGATATTGTTTCCATAAAGCTCCCGGAACAAGCATTTTGGTTGCTTCGTTTTTCACATGTAAAACGGCATCGTAAACGGCTCTTTGTCTTTCTGTGAAACGTCCTGAAACCGGAATCGTTCTGGACAAGTCGCTGGAATAGTTCGCATATTCGGCACCAACATCCAAAAGCAATAAATCGCCGGCTTTACATTGCTGATTGTTTTCTATATAATGTAAAACATTGGCATTTGTTCCCGAAGCGATGATTGGCGTATAAGCAAAACCTTTAGAGCGGTTTCTTAGGAATTCATGAGCCAGTTCGGCCTCGATTTCATATTCCATTACGCTGGGTTTCACAAATGATAATAATCTTCGGATTCCTTTTTCGGTAATGTTACACGCGTTTTGGATTAAATCGATTTCCT
The DNA here is from genome assembly GCF_000498495.1 of Flavobacterium enshiense DK69. Classification (GTDB taxonomy): domain Bacteria; phylum Bacteroidota; class Bacteroidia; order Flavobacteriales; family Flavobacteriaceae; genus Flavobacterium; species Flavobacterium enshiense. The sequence continues at coordinate 209,633 of NZ_AVCS01000006.1, forward strand.
CGCTTTCTTTTATGGAACGCAAACGTTGTAAAATCGGATTGGATTTCTCAATCTTGTGTGCCGGATAATTTTCTTTCCACCACTTTACAAAACGAGCCTCACGGGTTTCCGTTTCAATCGTAGCACGGTAATGTTCGTTGGTGTTAATGTAAATGGTATCGGCATAGGCCATTATTTCCTTTAACGTTTTGTGGAAATCCTGTAACCAGATCACGGTTTTTACCCCTGATACTTCAAAGGCGCGTTCTTTTGTTAGCTTTTCGCCTTCCCAAATGGCAATGTGTTCGTTGGTTTCTTTTAAGAATAGGATTTCTTTTAAGTGTTCATAAGGCGCATCCGGAAAAAGTAAAAGGATACTCTCTTCCTGGTCTACTCCGGATAAATAGAAAATATCTCGGTGCTGTGCGAAAGGCAAAGTGCTGTCCGCAGAAACAGGATAGATGTCGTTGGAATTGAAAACAGCAACACTGTTAGGTTTCATGTTTGCCGTGAATTTCTGTCTGTTTTTGATGAATAAATCACGGGATATCTGATGGTATTTCATATGTGTATTTTTATTGTTTTTTATTGGTCATATGCAGTTCGCATAGCATTATTGATGTTTGCGGACAATTATGGTTATGCTCATTTCGTAATGAAATGGTTTATAAAAATAATAAGAACCCAAATTTAGGAACTTTCAGGCCAAAAGATGTTAATCTGTAGAAAAAAATATGGAAAGAAGAATGGGTAGTGTCATTTTAAATTCATTATAAATAAGCGGCAAACTTTTGCGGGTAAAGTGAAATACCCTTATTTTTGTTTGATTTTTAAAAAACTATTATATTCAAACAAATACTATGGCAAAATCTGCGCTTTTAAAGTCGTCTATCGCAAAGAAATACTGGATGGCTCTTACGGGTTTATTTTTATGCTTGTTTTTGGCGGGTCACTTAGCCGGAAATCTTCAGTTGATTTTTGGCACTGCATCACAGTTTAATCAGTATGCATTATTCATGACTTCCAATCCGGCAGTAAAATTATTATCTTATTTAACCTACTTTTCAATTCTTTTTCACGCTATCGACGGGATTATGTTGACTGTTCAAAACAAGAAAGCAAGACCGGTAGCTTATGCAATGAACAATCCAAGTAACAACAGTACTTTGGCATCCAGAAACATGGCGGTTTTAGGAACATTAATTTTGGTGTTCATCGTTACGCATATGGTAAATTTCTGGGCTGTGATGCATTTTGACAAAAACATGCCGTTGGTATCCAGGGAAGTTTCTGAGATGGGTATGAGTCAAAAAGTAGCTGTAGGTGTTTTGGGTTCGCAAGCGCCCTATTTTCCTTTAGATGCTAAGGGTAAACTTAATGCAGAAGTTATAAGAAGAAATGAGTTGACTCAGAAGACGGTTACGACTGTTGTTGATAAAGACGGTTATGTTGTTTTTGAAGGGCAAAAAGATTTACATAAAATTACTTTTGATTTCTTCCAAGATCCAAAGACTGGATTGATTGCAACTATTTTGTATGTATTGGCAATGGCAGTTTTGGCATTCCACTTATTACACGGATTCCAAAGTGCGTTCCAATCGTTGGGTGTAAACAATAAATTTACTCCGGCTATTAAGTCTTTCGGAACTTTATTTGCAATCATCGTTCCATTATTGTTTGCAATTATTCCGGTTTATATTCACTTTGTTAAATAATCAACATCAAAATATATGAAGTTAGATTCAAAAATACCTGATGGTCACATTTCAGAGAAATGGACTAATCATAAAAATAACCTTAAGCTGGTTGCGCCTAATAACAGACCAAAAATCGATATTATTATTGTAGGAACTGGTTTGGCAGGTGCTTCTGCTGCGGCTTCATTTGCTGAAATGGGGTACAATGTAAAAGCATTTTGTTATCAGGATTCTCCTCGCCGTGCGCACTCTATTGCTGCTCAAGGGGGTATCAATGCTGCTAAAAATTATCAAAACGACGGTGACTCGATTTACCGTTTATTCTACGATACAATTAAAGGAGGTGACTACCGTGCACGTGAGGCAAACGTTCACCGTTTGGCTGAAGTTTCCGGAAACATCATTGACCAATGTGTTGCTCAGGGTGTTCCTTTCGCGCGTGAATACGGAGGTATGTTAGATAACCGTTCTTTCGGAGGTACTCAGGTTCAACGTACATTCTACGCTGCAGGACAAACTGGACAACAGTTATTGCTGGGAGCTTATTCTGCGCTTAACCGTCAAATCGGATTAGGACGTATTGAAATGTACAACCGTCACGAAATGTTGGAATTGGTAAAAGTTGACGGAAAAGCCCGTGGTATCATCGCTCGTAACCTTATTACTGGTGAAATCGAAAGACATTCAGCTCACGCTGTAATCGTTGCAACCGGAGGATACGGAAATGTATATTTCCTTTCTACAAACGCAATGGGATCAAACGTAACTGCTGCTTGGAAAATCCACAGGCAAGGAGCTTTGTTCGCTAACCCAGCTTACGTACAAATCCACCCAACATGTATTCCAGTTCACGGAACAAACCAGTCTAAATTAACTTTGATGTCTGAGTCTTTACGTAACTCAGGACGTATCTGGGTTCCTAAGAAAAAAGAAGACGCTGAAGCAATCCGTGAAGGAAGATTGAAACCGGTACAAATTGCTGAAGGCGACAGAGATTATTTCTTAGAGAGAAGATATCCTGCGTTTGGTAACCTTGTTCCTCGTGACGTTGCATCTCGTGCTGCTAAGGAGCGTTGTGATGCAGGTTTCGGAATCGAGGCTAACGATACTAACGAAGGTGTATACTTAGATTTCTCTACTGAGATTCAAAATAAAGGTAAGCAGGCTGCTTACGCAAAAGGTAACCACAACCCATCTGCTGACGAAATCACTACTTTAGGTAAAAAGTGGTTAGAAGAGAAATACGGTAACTTGTTTACGATGTACCAAAAAATCACTGACGAGAATCCATACGAAACTCCGATGAAGATTTACCCGGCTGTTCACTATACTATGGGTGGTGTTTGGGTTGATTACAACTTACAGTCTACAATCCCTGGATGTTTCGTAGCAGGAGAGGCTAACTTCTCTGATCACGGAGCTAACCGTTTGGGCGCTTCTGCTTTGATGCAAGGTTTGGCTGATGGTTATTTTGTATTGCCTTACACGGTTTCTAACTATTTGGCTGACGATATTCGTACAGGTAAAATTTCTACAGATTTACCGGAGTTCGTTGAAGCTGAAAACCGCGTGAAAGATCAAATCAACAGTTTCATAAACAATAAAGGAACTAAGTCTGTAGACCACTTCCACAAACGTTTAGGAAACATCATGTGGAATAAAGTTGGTATGGGTCGTAACGAGAATGGTCTGACAGAAGCTATTTCTGAAATTGCTGCTTTAAAAGAAGAATTCTACAAAAATGTTTACGTTCCGGGTAGCAACGATGAGTTGAATCCTGAGTTGGAAAAAGCACTTCGTGTTGCTGACTTCATCGAATTGGGTCAGTTGATGGCTATGGATGCTTTACAACGTAAAGAATCTTGTGGTGGTCACTTCCGTGAGGAGTATCAGGATTCAGAAGGAGAAACTCTTCGTGATGATGTTAACTTCTCATTTGTTGGAGCATGGGAATACCAAGGTTCAGATATCAATAAAGAAGTATTACACAAAGAAGATTTGAAATACGATTTTATCAAAATTGCAGCTAGAAATTATAAATAATAGTTGAAAAGCAAAAAGAAAAATTATGGCTTCTAAAAAGAACATCAATATAAACCTTAAAATTTGGCGTCAGAAAAACGCTAAAGCTAAAGGTAGTATGGAAACATACAAACTGGATAACGTTTCTACAGACAGTTCATTCCTGGAAATGTTAGACCAATTGAACGAAGAATTGATCAACAAACAAATCGAGCCGGTAGCTTTCGATCACGACTGTCGTGAAGGAATTTGCGGAATGTGTTCGTTATACATTAACGGACGTGCCCACGGACCGGATACAGGAATCACAACTTGTCAGCTTCACATGCGTATGTTCAATGACGGAGATACGATTTTCGTTGAGCCTTGGAGAAGTAAAGCTTTCCCTGTAATTAAGGATTTGGTTGTAGACAGAACTTCTTTCGAGAGAATCCAACAGGCTGGAGGTTTCGTTTCGGTAAACACTTCCGGAAACACAATTGACGCAAATGCGACCCCGGTTCCAAAACACGACGCAGACAAAGCGTTCGAAGCAGCAGCTTGTATTGGTTGTGGAGCGTGTGTAGCTACTTGTAAAAATGGTTCGGCTATGCTATTCGTTGGAGCAAAAGTGTCTCAGTACGCTTTATTGCCACAAGGAAAAGTGGAAGCAACTCAGCGTGTATTAAACATGGTACGTCAGATGGACGAAGAAGGATTCGGAAACTGTACCAATACCGGTGCATGCGAAATTGAATGTCCGAAAGGAATTTCTTTGGAAAACATCGCTCGTATGAACCGTGAGTTCCTTAAAGCAAGTTTAAAATAAACTTTATTCATAAATTTTAAAAAACGCATTCAGCTTTGTTGGATGCGTTTTTTGTTTTTACTATTTTTAACAAAAAGTTCGGCTATGCAAATTTCTATCATACAGGCACCTCTTTTTTGGGAAAACCCAGAAGCTAACCGTAATTATTTTGCGGCCAAGATTCAGAATATCCCCGAAGAAACTTTATTGGTGGTCTTACCGGAAATGTTTACTTCCGGATTTACAATGAATCCGCATGAAGTGGCCGAGGATATGAATGGTGCTACAGTGCAATGGATGAAATCGACTGCGTCGAGCAGAAATATCGCCTTAACCGGCAGTGTTATCATCCGGGAAGATGATAATTATTATAACCGTTTGTTGTTTGTATTTCCTACAGGCGAAGTGGAATACTATGACAAGCGTCATTTGTTCTCCTTTGCCGGTGAAGATAAGATCTATAAAAAAGGAACCGACAAAAAAATCATCAACTATCTTGGGTGGCGCATTTGTCCTTTGATATGTTATGATCTGCGTTTCCCTGTGTTTTCCCGTATTAATGACGATTATGATTTGCTGATTTATGTTGCCAATTGGCCTCAGCCGAGGATTGGTGCCTGGGATACGCTGCTTAAGGCACGCGCCATAGAAAACATGACCTATGTAGTAGGGGTAAACCGCGTTGGCGAAGATGATAATGACAATAATTATCCGGGGCATTCTCAGATTCTTGATTATCTGGGAACGTTTTTGATAGAACCTTCTGAAAAAGAAATGGTCTATTCTGTGCGGTTGGATAAAGAGCTAATGCTGGCTAATCGCAATAGACTCGGCTTTTTAAGAGATAGGGATTCTTTTATTTTGGAAGAATAATTGTTGTTTTATTTTTAATGCAGATGAGTCGATATGTAATCTGTCGCTCTATAAATGAACGATGTTTTTTGACCATGTTTTAATAAGTTTGCTTTAATATACAAACATGTGTTTTTTTATTGCTTTAAATTAAAGTCTTCGTCCATAAACCAATTCTCATGAAGACCAATTTCTTTAGGATAATAAATCACTTCTTCTGCCTGGCGTTTTTCAAGGAAACTTCCCGTTGTCCATTCTCCGTCTTTGTTGTCGTCGTAGATTACGCGAAGGGTGTAATTCTGTGGTTCTAAGGATTCGAAATTCAGAACGGTTTCTTTTTCAGAATACATGGAAGCGATTACGGTTTCCTTAGCGTTTAATAATTCGATAATAATTGGGAATCGCTTTACGTTTTGAAGGTTGACTTTTATATTTCCGTATTCGGATAAGTTTTTTGTGCTTACGGAAAACTGAAGCGGGCCATTTTCCTTACCGTAAAAATCTTTTACGGCGCCCGGCAGTAAACGGATGTTGTATTTCTGGTTTTCTTCTTTCTTAAATTCAAGGGCGATTTCCTGCTCCATTTCTTTGTATTCCGCTTTGAAAGGAACGCTGGTCGAATCTTTTTTGGTTAGCACTATTTTAGAAGCATCCATTTTGGATAGTGGTAAGGTGGTTGTCAATGTAAAAACCTCCCTGAAATGCAGCGTTCCCATTTGTTTGGGATTTATGCTCAAAGTGTCGACTGCTTTCATTTCTTTGATTCTGGATGTAAATGTTTTGGCGTAATTGCCATTGGTTACATCTACATGAACGGAATCCATTTTTATTTTCGGGATCCAGATCTGCAGTGAATCCTTTCCTGTAAAACGGGTAAGTTTGGAAGGAATTGTTTCGCGTCCATTTCTAACAGTTACTTTTGTATTTCTTGGGTTTCCTTCAAATCCCATCAATAATCGGTTGCTGCTGGCTTGTGACGGCTTTAATGCTTTAAAAGGCTGGTTTTCCTTGAAGAGTTCAAGTTGGTACAAAGTGTCTGTAGGGAGTGTGATTTCCTGTTTCAGAAAACCAATTTTATCCTCTTTCGGGTCAAATTTATAGTTGTTGTTTTTGTCTTTCAGCGCTATTAGATGGTATTTTCCGGCTTTGATGTTTTCCAGTGCATAGGCTTTTAGACTATCCAGCGTATTGGTAACGTAATGGGGTTGTTTTTTATAAACTGTTGAATCTTTAAATGTTTCGGCATCGTAAAGCATTACGCTTACAAAGTTGTCCGGTTTTTTTGAATAGGCATCCTTAATTGTTCCGCCTAATTTTAGTGAATCTACATAGCTTCCTGTAGAAAAGACATATTTAAACTGCGAATAGGGATTTCCCTCGTTATTATCGGTAATACTTTGTCCAAAGTTGAAGCTATAAGTAGTGTTGGCCTGTAAAGTGTCCAGTATTTTTATGGTAATGAATTTACTGGCATTTCCCATCGGAACTATAATCGGAGGATTTTTCATGGGAGGGGAAATGATCAACTGTTTGTTGATGTCTTTTATTTTGATGTACTCGTCAAAGTTTATCTTGATAAAATCCCCTTTAAAGTTTGAGCTGAAATTTTTTGGCAAGCTGCTTACAATCTTTGGTGCAATAGTGTCTTTTCCTCCACCGGTAATTGTACCTCGTTTAGCACAACTGGTTACTATAATAGAAAGGAACACGACAAATAGTATATACTTTGATTTTAACATCTTTAATTTCATTTAACAGCACAAAATAACGATTATATTTAGAGGAAATGAAATGTTTTCCGTAAAATTATGAATGTGAAAAGGCGATGGTAACAATGCTTATTTTGGTGCCCGGTATTTCTAAAAGGGCTTTTCCACAAGCTTCCAACGTCGCTCCGCTGGTAATTACGTCATCGACTAAAAGGAAATGTTTTCCATGTTCTTTTTCTGAAAATTTTGCCTCAAACAATGTGGGGTTTATTTCGGTTCTGCCCAGCAGGTTCTTTTTTGTCTGTGTTTTGGAATACAATTTTCGGATCAGTATGCTGTCGTTATAAGGAATGGAAAGTCCAGCTGCCAAGGTTGTGCCAAAAAGAGTTACCTGATTATAGCCTCTTTCCTTCAACCTTTTTTTGTGCAACGGAACAGGAATTACAACGTCAAATTCTTCGAATGAATTGATTTCTTTCAATTGACTGCAATAAAGTGTTCCGAGCAATGCTCCCACATCTTCCGCCCCTTTGTATTTCAGATTATGTATGAGCTGCTGGACAATACCTTTTTTGTGAAAATAAACAACTGATGAGGCGTGTTCTACCGGGAGTCTTCCATAGAATTTTTTAAATGTTTCATTGTTCTTTACTAAATAATGGTTGGTAAAAGGCAAATCGTGCCGGCATTTTGAACAGAGAAGGTTTTCATTTGTTAACAAAAAGGAGTTGCATCCGTTACAAATCTTTGGAAAAAGGAGGTTAATCAGGTTTTTTATCATTTCATCGATTTTTTTGTTCAAATATTTAAGAAATTGTTAAATTCGCCATTATCACTTTATAAAATGCCACATAATAAATTACTATACTTGACCACTTTCGGTGTTGGGTTTCTTGCAGTAGGATTAATAACGGTTTCTTTCAAATTGTACGATTTTTCCTTAAAAAATAAGGAGCTCAAAGATAAAATTTCTTTAGAAAAATCAATCCATCAAAATCAGATTTCCGAAATTTTAAAGCGGTACGATTCCGTAAATGAAAAATATTCCAATAACGTATCGGATGTGAAAGTGTCTGCGTCCCCTAAAAGCGTTAGCATTTCTGCTGAGAAAAACAACAAGGTTGTTGTTAAAACCAATCCTGAAATACTCGTGAAAAAGTTGTCTGCTGTGAATGTCAGTGCACGTGGTGTTCGGATAATTTCAAATGATGTTGTGGAGACGACTGTGTCTTCAAAAATCGATCAGGTGCGTGTTCGTTTTACTTTGGAGGAAAATAAGGATGTCAAGCCAGGAAACAAGACAATTTTTATTCAGGTGGTCAATCCTAAAAATCGATTGTTAACACTGAAAGGAGGGGGCGAAACCCAATTGGTTAAAGAAATTTATTACGACAGGCTGAACACGGATGCCTGTGTGTTTATTGATCTCTATCAGTACCAACTGATAGTCGGAGATTATAAAATCAGGCTGATCAATGAAGGTCAAATTATCGGGACCGCTAATTTCAGAGTCAATTAAAATTCTTTCAAAAAGATAGTTTTCCGGCTATTTTTTCCCGACCTATTTTTATACTTTTGCGTCACTATGGCAAAACAAGAAGACTTATTTAAGAATGTAGTTTCGCATGCAAAAGAGTACGGATTTATTTTTCCGTCAAGCGAAGTTTACGATGGTTTGAGCGCTGTATACGATTATGCTCAAAACGGAGTTGAATTAAAGAAAAACATCAGAGACTATTGGTGGAAATCAATGGTACAGATGCACGAAAATATCGTGGGGATCGACGCTGCGATTTTTATGCATCCTACCACATGGAAGGCTTCCGGACACGTGGATGCTTTCAATGATCCGTTGATCGACAATAAAGACTCTAAAAAAAGATACCGTGCCGATGTTTTAATTGAGGATTATGCCGAAAAATTAAATCAAAAAGCACAAAAAGAAATTGAGAAAGCAAGAGCGCGTTATGGTGAGGCTTTCAACGAACAGGAATTCGTATCCACTAACACCCGTGTGGTGGAGTATCTTTCTAAAAAGAAAGAAATTCTGGAGCGTATGGCCCGTTCATTGGAAACCGAAAACCTAGCTGACGTAAAAGCGCTGATCGAAGAACTTGAAATTGCTGATCCGGATACTGGTTCTAAAAACTGGACAGATGTACGTCAGTTCAATTTGATGTTCGGAACTAAATTAGGTGCTTCTGCTGATTCGGCAATGGATTTATACCTTCGTCCGGAAACGGCTCAGGGTATTTTCGTAAACTTCCTGAACGTGCAAAAAACCGGTCGTATGAAAGTTCCGTTCGGAATCGCACAAACCGGAAAAGCGTTCCGTAACGAAATCGTAGCACGCCAGTTTATCTTCCGTATGCGTGAGTTCGAACAGATGGAAATGCAGTTCTTCGTTCGTCCGGGTGAAGAAATGAAATATTACGAATACTGGAAAGAAACGCGTTTGAAATGGCATTTGTCGCTTGGGTTGGGTAAAGAAAATTACCGTTTCCACGATCACGAGAAATTAGCGCACTACGCTAATGCAGCAGCTGATATCGAATTCAACTTCCCGTTCGGATTCAAAGAATTGGAAGGAATTCATTCCCGTACCGATTTCGACTTAAAAGCCCACGAACAGCATTCGGGTAAAAAAATGCAGTATTTCGATACCGAATTAAACCAAAACTATACGCCTTATGTGGTAGAAACTTCGGTTGGTTTGGACAGAATGTTCCTGGCAGTTTTCTCTAACTCTTTGAAAGAAGAAACATTGGAAGACGGTTCTACAAGAACAGTATTGCGTTTGCCTTCGGTATTGGCACCAACCAAAGCGGCCGTTTTACCATTGGTGAAAAAAGACGGTTTACCGGAAGTGGCAAGACAAATCATCGAAGATTTGAAATGGGATTTCAATGTGGCTTATGACGAAAAAGACGCGGTTGGTCGTCGTTACAGAAGACAGGATGCATTAGGTACTCCTTTCTGTATTACGGTGGATCATCAGACGTTGGAAGATCAAACAGTTACGATCCGTCACAGAGATTCGATGCAACAAGACCGAGTGAAAATCGAAGAGTTACGCGGAATCATTAATAAAGAAGTTTCCATGAGAAACTGGTTGATGAAGATGTAATCTTACTTTTATATAAAAAAAGGCTTTCCGTTCGGAAAGCCTTTTTTTATTTTTCTTCACTCATGGCATCCCAGCCTCTTGCTTTCAATTCGATTTTAGTATTGGCTCTGGTTACCAAATGAATGCCTTCACTTTCCTGCGTCATGTGACCAATAACCGTAAAATTCGGATTGCCCTTCAGCTTGTCGTAATCTTCCATTTTGATGGTAAACAGTAATTCGTAATCTTCACCGCCGTTTATGGCAACTGTGGTGCTGTCGATATTGAATTCCTCACACACATTTATCAGTTGCGGATCTAATGGTAATTTTTCTTCAAATACATTACAGCCTACATTTGACTGTTTGCACAAATGCATAATCTCCGAAGACAATCCATCGGAAATATCAATCATGGAAGTCGGTTTTATTTCCAGTTTTTCTAAAATTTCGCGGACGTCTACGCGCGCTTCCGGCTTCAATTGACGTTCGATCAGATAAGTGTATTCGTCCAAATCAGGTTGGTTGTTTGGATTAACCAAAAAGACTTGTTTTTCTCTTTCCAAAACCTGTAATCCCATGTATGCCGCGCCTATATCACCAGTAACGACCAATAAATCTTTTTCGCCTGCACCGTTTCTATAAACGATTTCGTCTTCATTGGCTTCTCCGATAGCGGTAATCGAAAGAATAAGTCCTTTTTGGGATGAAGTAGTATCGCCGCCAATCACATCAATTCCATAAGTTTTTGAGGCAATCGCAATTCCCGAAAACAGCTCTTCTAAAGCTTCTAATGGGAAACGATTCGAAACAGCAATGGAAACAGTAATTTGGGTTGCTTTGGCATTCATCGCACAGATGTCGGAAACATTGACAGCAACCGCTTTATATCCCAAATGTTTCAGGGGCATGTAGGACAAATCAAAATGCACGCCCTCAATCAGCAGATCGGTAGAGACGATGGTTTTCTTGTCTTTGAAATCTAAAACAGCGGCATCATCACCGATTCCTGTTATGGTAGATTGCTGCGTAATTTCAAACTGTTTGGTTAAATGGTCTATCAGGCCGAATTCGCCCAATTGTGCGATACTGGTTCGTTGTTGGTTTTTATCTTCAATCATTTTTTAGGGTCTAAGTTTCAGAGGGACAAAGGTACAAAGTTTAAAAACAAAAAACCCGACTACTTTCGCAATCGGGTTTACTATTAAAAAGGGAATAATTAATCGTTCAATTTCAATACGGCCATAAATGCTTCTTGCGGAATCTCTACGTTTCCAACCTGACGCATACGTTTTTTACCTTTTTTCTGTTTTTCCAACAATTTACGTTTACGGGAAATATCCCCTCCGTAACATTTTGCGGTAACGTCTTTACGTAAGGCTTTGATGGTTTCTCTGGCGATGATTTTCGCTCCGATGGCAGCCTGAATCGGAATGTCAAACTGTTGTCTCGGAATCAGTTCACGCAGTTTCTCACACATTTTTTTACCGATATTATACGCATTGTCTTCGTGAATCAACGCCGAAAGCGCATCAACCGAATTCGCATTTAAAAGTACATCTAGTTTTACTAATTTCGATGTACGCATTCCAATAGGATGATAATCAAAAGAAGCATATCCTTTGGAAACCGTTTTCAATCGGTCGTAGAAGTCAAATACGATTTCCGCCAATGGCATATCGAAATTCAATTCCACACGTTCTGTGGTCAGATACGTTTGGTTGGTAATCAGTCCGCGTTTTTCGATACACAAACTCATTACGTTTCCTACGAAATCCGCTTTGGTAATGATGGTGGCTTTGATAAATGGTTCCTCTACACGGTCCAATTTTGATGGCTCCGGTAAGTCGGAAGGGTTGTTAACAATGATGGCAGTTTCCGGATCTTTTTTGGTATACGCCAAATACGATACGTTGGGAACCGTCGTGATTACAGTCATGTCGAATTCACGTTCCAAACGCTCCTGGATGATTTCCATGTGCAGCATTCCTAAGAATCCGCATCGGAAACCGAAACCTAACGCTGCCGAACTCTCCGCTGCAAATACCAACGAGGCATCGTTTAGTTGCAGTTTCTCCATCGACGCACGCAAATCCTCATAATCCTCTGTGTCTACCGGGTAAATCCCGGCAAATACCATCGGTTTTACGTCTTCGAAACCATGAATCATGTTGGTTGTTGGGGTTTTTGCATCCGTAATGGTGTCCCCAACTTTTACTTCTTTCGCTTCTTTAATACCCGAGATCAGGTATCCTACATCTCCGGTGGAAACCACGTCTTTCGGAACCTGATTTAGTTTCAGCGTACCGATTTCATCGGCAAAATATTCATTGCCCGTAGCCATGAATTTGATTTTTTGACCTTTGCGGATTTCTCCGTTTTTCACACGGAAAATAACCTCAATCCCTCTAAACGGATTGTAAACCGAGTCGAAAATCAATGCCTGAAGAGGTTCCTCTTTATTGCCTTTCGGAGCCGGGATCTTTTCGATGATAGCTGCCAAAATGTTCTCCACACCAAAACCGGTTTTTCCCGAAGCGTGGATAATGTCTTCCAATTTACAACCCAACAAGTCAATGATATCGTCGCTTACCTCTTCCGGGTTGGCACTTGGTAAATCTACTTTGTTCAGTACCGGGATAATTTCCAGGTCGTTTTCCAAAGCCAAATACAGGTTGGAAATCGTTTGCGCCTGAATACTCTGTGCAGCGTCCACGATCAAAAGCGCGCCTTCACATGCGGCAATCGAACGGGAAACCTCATACGAGAAATCCACGTGTCCGGGAGTGTCAATCAGGTTCAGGATATATTGTTCGCCTTTATAGGTGTATTCCATCTGGATGGCGTGACTTTTAATAGTAATCCCGCGCTCACGCTCCAAGTCCATGTTGTCCAACAATTGTGCTTTTTCCTCACGTGCCGTAACGGTCTGTGTGGCGCCAAGCAAACGGTCGGCCAGGGTGCTTTTCCCGTGGTCAATATGTGCAATAATGCAGAAGTTTCTAATATGCTTCATCTTCGTTCTTTGTCAAAATTATTTTGGCGTTCCCACAAGGGCCGGGCTTTTCGTTCCAATCTTTTGTTTTTAAAGAAAAAACAAAAGGATTTCCACTGCAATCCCTAACGCGCATCACGACTCATAAAGGTAGTGAATTAATCGGCAAATATAACGCAAAGATTTGATTTAAAAGGGGAGGTTAACAAATTCCGTTAAATTGAAATTTTTTGATTTCAAAAATGTAAGAATCAAGTAAAATTTGTCTTGAGCCCTTTTGAAAATAGTAATGCATGGAAAATAGATTTTGTTTTTGAAGAAAATTCTGAAATTGTAGTGTGACAATAGCTTCACTTTTCGATTACTTCACTGTCTGGCTTTGCGGTATTGGGCAAAACGGTTACGTCTTTTTCCTTTTCGTATTGTTCAATATAGACCGCATAATCTGACGGTTGAATTTTTGCACCCATATATTCAGCATATACCTTTGTGAATTCTGCGCCAAAATATAAAATAGCAGCGGTATAATACACCCAAACCAAAATTACGATTAAGGAACCTGCTGCGCCGTAAGCAGAGCCGGTGCTTGTTACATCGATATAAATACCAATTAAAAAGCGGCCCAGCATAAAAAGGCATGCGGTAAAAAATGCGCCGGATCTGACATCTTTCCAGGATATTTTTGCATCCGGAAGCACTTTGAAAATCACACCAAAAAGAGTGGTAATGACTGCAAAACTGACCAATATATCGATAATCCGAAAAATGATCAGAGTTACGCTCGGGAAATAATTTTTAAGCCATTCACTTAATGCCAATAAGGCCCCGTTTATAAGTAGTGAAACAATGAGCAAGAACCCAAGGCTGATAATTAGGGAAGAAGAAAGCAGCCTGTCTTTAATTAATTTTATCCAGCCTTTTTTTGGTTTTGCTTTTAATTTCCAAATCATATTGATGGAATCCTGGATTTCTACAAAAACGCTTGTTGCTCCAATCAGTAAAATAATACCGCTAACAACTATAGCTGCATTTGTTTCCCCTGAGAGTTCCATATTTTTGATAATATCCTGAATTTGGGCCGCGGCTTCACTACCCATTAAACCGTTTATTTCTTTGAAAATCTCGCCTTGGACAGCGTCTCGTCCAAAGAAAATACCTGTTAGTGAAATTATTAATAGTAAAAGGGGCGCCAATGAAAAAATGGTATAATAGGAAAGCGATGCGCTAAGTTTTAATGCGCGGTCATCAATAAAACTTTGAAAAGTATCCTTCAGGATTCTGAAAACAATACCAATAGTGATTCTCTTTTCCATTTCCCGTTTTTAATAAAGTAATAAAGTGACGTCCAAAAGAAACTATTAAATTTAATAATTCTATTGTGAAGTTATGATTATATTTCTAACGAAGTTGTCCTTCCTGAAAATCCTCGAACGAAGGTGTGAAACCATTAGTTTTCTGTTTGTTACGGCTTCTAACAATTAATTAAGGTTTAAATTCGTAATTTTGCGCCAAATTGAAGAAGATGGTTAAGATTGGCAACATAGAATTACCCGAATTTCCTTTGTTACTTGCGCCTATGGAAGACGTGAGCGACCCGCCGTTTCGTCGTTTGTGCAAACAGCACGGCGCCGATCTGATGTACTCGGAATTTATTTCCAGTGAAGGATTGATCCGTGATGCTATGAAAAGCAAAAAGAAACTTGATATTTTCGATTACGAACGTCCGGTAGGTATTCAGATTTTTGGAGGAGATGAAGAAGCGATGGAAATGTCGGCCAAAATTGTCGATACCGTACAACCCGATTTAGTAGACATCAATTTTGGATGTCCGGTTAAAAAGGTAGTTTGTAAAGGTGCCGGTGCCGGAGTGTTGAAAGATGTGGATTTGATGGTGCGTTTAACCAAGGCGGTTATTAAAGGAACGAATCTTCCGGTAACGGTAAAAACCCGTTTGGGTTGGGACCATGATTCCATCAATATCGATGAGGTGGCCGAGCGTTTGCAGGATGTGGGCGTACAGGCCTTAACCATTCATGCCCGTACGCGCGCCCAGATGTACAAAGGTCACTCGGATTGGTCGCACATCCAAAGGGTAAAGGAAAACCCTAGAATCACGATGCCTATTTTTGGTAACGGGGATATCGATTCTCCCGAAAAAGCGTTGGAATACAAAAACAAATATGGTTTGGACGGAATGATGATCGGCCGCGCTGCCATCGGTTACCCTTGGATTTTCGACGAAATCAAACATTACTTCAAAACAGGCGAATTATTGCCGCCTCCCGATATGGAAGCCCGTATTCAGGCAGCTCAAAATCACCTGACTTGGGCCATGGAATGGAAAGGCGAGCGTGTAGGTATCGTAGAAATGCGCCGTCATTACACTAATTATTTCAAAGGGATTCACAATTTTAAGGAATACCGTCAACAGTTAGTAACCAATGACAGTGCTGACGAATTATTCAAGATTTTTGATGAAATCCGTGATGCCTTTTCGGATTATCAGATAGTATAGTAAATAATTGAAATAGTAAAAAGTCCGCCTTGTTAAACGAGGCGGACTTTTTTATTTGATGTGGTTAAATTAAACCTGTACTTTCTTCCATTTGCCTTTTTTGTAGAGTACGATACTTGCTAAAGTTATTCCGGTTTCGGCAATCGGGACGGCCATGAAAACCCCGGTCGGTCCCATTTTAAATTGTTTTGCCAAAACATAAGCAAGCGGAATCTGGAACAGCCAAAATCCGAAAAAATTAACCCAGGTCGGTGTCCAAGTATCCCCGGCACCGTTGAATGTATTGATCAGCACCATTCCGATACCGTAAAAAATATAGCCAAGGCTCATGGTTTGCAAAGCTTCCACGGCAATTTTCCGAACAATAACATCATTCGAAAAAAAAGAAATGATTTGATGTGAAAACAATAAGGTGATCACCATGATGGTAGCCATGAACACCGTATTGTATTTTGCGGTGGTAAATACGGATTTCTCCGCACGTTCAATCTGTTTAGCACCTAGATTTTGTCCAACCAAAGTCGCTGCGGCATTACTCAGTCCCCAAGCCGGAAGAATGAAAAACATCATAATGCGCAACGCCGTCTGATACCCTGCCGAACCGTGATCACCTCCGGTGGTAGCGACCAATTGCGCCAAGAAAATCCAACTGCAGGAAGCGATTACAAACTGTAAAACACCTGGAGCGGCAATTTTAGCAATGTGTTTGATCTGTTCAAAATCGGGAATGAAATACGATGGAATGATTTTTAATATACTTTTCCCGTTGAAAAGGTGATAGGCCTGGTACAATACGCCGATACTTCTTCCAGTAGTGGTTGCCATTGCGGCTCCAATTAATCCGAACGCAGGAATCGGTCCCAGTCCGTTAATAAGAATCGGGCATAAAATGATGTTGCAGGCATTGGCTAGCCATAAGCTGCGCATAGCAATCGCCGCATTTCCGGCACCGCGAAAAATTCCGTTAATCAGGAATAAAAGCATGATGCATAAGCTTCCGCCCATCATGATTCGGGTGAAATTCACACCGTAATCGGCAGCTTCCTGCGTGGCTCCCATAAGCAATAAAATATTTTTAGCATAAATAAATCCAAAAACACTGATTACTGTATTGATTGCAAAAGCAATAATAATGGCCTGCATTCCGGCTTTGGAGGCTGCGACCGGATCTTTCTCGCCAATACGTCGCGCTACTACAGCCGTCGCCGCCATGCTGATCCCGATGGCCAATGAGTAGATAATGGCGAGTACTGATTCTGTTAATCCTACCATTTGAATAGCGTAGCTGCTGTGTTCCAAATGTCCTACGAAATACAAATCAACCAATGCGAAAACCGATTCCATCATCATTTCCAAAACCATGGGTATGGCCAGGAGGATAACGGCTTTTTTGATGCTTCCGCTGGTGTAATCGAAAGAGTCGTCGCCTTTAATGGCAGTTTTCAGCGTGCTGAATATTCTTGAAAAAGTAGTATGTTTTGATGTGTTTGTCATGTTGAATTAGGATATAATGAATAAGGCCAGATCGATGAATCCAGTTAAGGCAAAAATGTCCTAATTATCTCAGTGGTAAATAAGTAAGGACTAGACAAAAACAATCATGGGCGTTCCGTTTTGTTGAACAGCAAAGATAAAAATTAATTTTGAAGCAGAATTACTCCAGGAGACTTTTGCCTACACGGCTTGAAGCAATCCAAGAGGCTGTCAGTCCCAAGATGCTTATGGTTCCAAGTACAATGATTACGTTCAGGGTTTCAAACTGAATAGGGTAGGCCATGGAAGGGGTAATCATAATCAGCGCATATTTCTTTTGCAGTAGCACAAACAACATCCCTAATAATAATCCGATAATTCCGCCGATGAAAGTCAGCAAACTTCCTTGAAGTAAAAACACGGCTCTCAGGTGTCGGATTTCGGCTCCCAGATTGAAAAGGGTTTTAAGATTGGCTTTTTTGTCCAGAATCATCATGATCAGTGCGCCCACCAGATTGAACAAGGCAACGATGATCACTAAAGTAAAGATGAGGTAAACGGCAATGTTTTCGGTGTTGAGCATTTTGTATAAACTGTCGTTTAATTGTGCCCTCGTTTTTACCGATACTTTATTATTGAAAATCGTTTGAAGTTCTTCGATGGCTTCGTCTTCCGAAGCTGACGGTTTTAGTTTTACTTCAATTGAAGTGATCTGATTGGGATGATATTGCAGTAATTCCTGAGCTAGGCTTAAATCGGAAAAAACATACTTTCTGTCCAAATCGTCATTGATGGCATAGATGCCTATAGGTGTTAATGGTGATTCGTTAAAGGCTTCTTCCGGATTTTCAATGGCCCCTTTACCTGGTTTAGGAACGAAAACTTCAAAAACATTATTAAAGTCAAACAATCCCATGGAAAGTTTGTTGGCAATACCATATCCGATAACTACCTGGGAGGTGTTGGGTTTAAGCCATTCCCCTGCATAAATTTTCTTTTCGAACGGAGTAGTTTTTTTGAAAGCGTCGTCAACCCCTTTTAAATAAGCGACTTCCTGTTTTTCGTTGAAGGAGAACAATACGCGTTCTTCAATCGTTTTGCTGTAAACAGCAATGTTTTTGGAATTTTTTAACTGGTTTTCTTGCTGAGGGGTAATCATCAGCGATTTACCGACAGAGTTCGACAGTTTTAAGTCGGGATCGGTGTCGTTCGCGAAGGAAAGACTGAATTCCCGTAAACCGCTGAATACCGACAAAACTACAAAGAGCGCCATGGAACTCACGATAATTCCAAGTGTCGCAATGCCGGTAATAATATTGATGGCAGTGCTTTTGCTGAAACTAACCGTGTAACGACGCGCTATGTAGAACGGAAAATTCAAATTACGATTTCTTTCTTCGGGCTAAAAGATCGCGGTTTTCAATCGGGTTTTCTTCGCCTTTTAAAGCGCTGTCAATTTTTTCGATGTAGTCTAAGCTGTCATCAATGTAAAAAATCAGATTTGGTACACGGCGTAATTGTTGTTTAACGCGTTGAGCTAAATCATATCTAATTAATGGAGTATTGGTTCGGATTGCCGCTAAAAGTTCAGGGCCTTTATCAACCGGAAAAATGCTCAAATATACTTTCGCAATGGATAAGTCGGACGTTACATTCACTTTTGATACGGAAATAATCAGATTGCTGATTCCATTTTTACGTACCTCACCCTGCAAAATATCCACCAAATCTTTTTGCAAAAGCGTTCCTATCTTTTTTTGTCTGTTTGTTTCCATACTGCAAAAATACGATTTTTTAAGTTAAAAGTGAAGGAGCGAACGGACAGTGTTTTTTTGCAGTCCATTTTCCTGCTATCGCTCATAGTCCCGTCTCGTTTGAAAAAAACGAGACGGGAGCTAATCCGCTCTATCAGGGCTATGGGAAAAACCATTTTATTTTTTGTGAACATTGTAAAAACTTTGCGAACTTTACAGCTCAATAAAAAGACATGAGAAAAATAGAACATATAGGTATCGCGGTTAAGAATCTGGAAACATCCAACCTGATTTTTGAAAAACTGTTCGGAGCACCGGCTTACAAGCAGGAAGAAGTGGAAAGCGAAGGGGTGAAGACTTCCTTTTTTATGAATGGTCCCAATAAAATTGAATTATTGGAAGCGACCAATCCGGAAAGTCCGATAGCTAAGTTTATCGAGAAAAAAGGAGAAGGGATTCATCATATCGCTTTCGATGTGGAAGATATCATTGCCGAAATAGCTCGTTTACAGCAAGAAGGATTTACTGTTTTGAATGAAGTGCCTAAAAAAGGAGCAGATAATAAACTGGTTGCTTTTCTTCATCCGAAAGGGACAAACGGAGTTTTAGTGGAATTATGTCAAGAAATCCCGAATTAATTTTTGTGGGATTAAAAAATTATAGTAATATTGCAACCTCTAAACCGGTCCTATAGCTCAGTTGGTTAGAGCACCTGACTCATAATCAGGTGGTCCCTGGTTCGAGCCCAGGTGGGACCACATCTAAAATGTTAGCCTTGCAGAAATGCAGGGCTTTTTTATTTTATCAGGTCAAACATAGGTCAAACATTTTTAAAGGCTATTGATTGTATGAGAATTAAAGAACTCTCCACTCCCGACTTTCCTCTTAGAACCCTACAGCATTTTTTAGAAAAAGAAAACTTTGAAAAATATGAGGCTCATTTTTACGATGAGTATATAAATCGTGAAGTTAATTATAATGGTAGTTTCCAGTCTTTTGAAAAGGAAGGGTATGTTACGGTTATGCTGGTTGTAGATGAAGCGAGTGGAGAAATGGCACTCCATAAAATTTCCTTTACAGAACGTTTAAACTATATGCTAACGCGTGAGAAGGAATTGTCTTTACAGCTAATTAGGGAAACAAGACAGAAAATATATAATTCGGGGCACTATCCAGCTAATTATTTAAAAGAGGTTAAGCAGAATTTGAAATCCTTATCAGATTCCGTTAGAGAAGATAATAAGTATCAAAATGTTATTCTGCCTTTTTTAAATAAAATAAATACTGCCCTAGTAAAACTTAATGGGGGAGGAATCCAAACAGGTGCTTCAATTAAATCGGTAAAAAGTAGAGATGGTTTTTTTAAGTCCCGAATTAGTGTGTTTGGATTGAGAAAAATCTATTATCTCGCCATCGAACTGGAAATTATTGATCAAGACCAGCTTAGCGAAGAAGGGTTTATCGAAGTATTTACTTGTCCGGATCCTAGAGTGATTAGTCAAAAAATTGTGTTTAAATGTACCACAAAAAAAGCCGTGTCTTTTATACTCTGCATTGAACAATTTTTTAAAAACCTTAAACCCTCAATTGAAAAGTCACAGCTATTTTATACTAAAGAAAATACTAATAAGGAATCTTTTCTTTTGAGCCAAAGCAATATTGATGCGGTAAAATGTCGTTTGGGAAAAAAACCAGAAAATGAGTTCGAAGAAATAGCTAAGTATGTATCTGATTTAAAGCTTAAACTGAAGAAATAACCTTACACTTCACCTTACACTTCACCTTACAGCCTCCTTACACTTTCATGTTCGGAGGTTTTTTTTTTTGAGTCATTTGCAGCAGTAATAACCACAGATGAAGCCGGCTCATTTGTATAATTTTTTTAATCTATGTTAAATAAAAACAGTTTTGGTTTCGAAGAACCATTACAAAATGAGCAAACTCTATTCGTTAATAGAGAATTTCTAACGCTTGAAATGGCTGCTGTTTACCTGAGCATGTCAAAATCGAAACTTTATAAGCTGACGAGTTCGAGAACGATTCCTTTTTACAATCCGGGAGGCAGAAGAATCTACTTCAGGAAACCGGAATTGGATAGTTGGATTCTTAGCAGTAGGGTTCCATGCCGCAAAGAGGACTTGGAGTACGACGTTTGTCACATTCAAGATGAATTAGGGGATGATTGATTTTGTTAGAATTCGCTTTGATAATGCAAGGAACTTGGAAGAAGTAATCTCAAATCCAAACGCATTTAAAGAATTTTACACGCAATATGAAGTACATTCTCAACATGTGCTATATCCTAAAAGAGTAAAATTCAGAAATTTAGATGTAGTGGTAACGAAAGAGAGTGCCTATCTAAAAAACTCTTTACATAAGTATTACAATCTTAAATACGACGGCTCAGACCACAATAGCAATGATTTTACATTTTCTATGTTGTGTGAGGTTGTTGAAGAGATCCTGTCTAAATCTGATGAGTTCGGTTTTGGAGTTATTACTCAGCTGGAGATAGGATTTAATATTGACACGAAACTGCCCGCTGAAGAAATCATAAGGAGTGCTATTTTTCTTTACAAGGAAAAAGCCTATACCGCAAACGAGAACTTTAATGGCAATGGGGAACTGTTACTTTTTAAGTCTACCAATTATTTGATAAAGATATACGATAAAGCCAAGCAGTATAGTATAGCTGCAAATAAGTTACGCTTTGAGCTCAAGTATACCGAGAGGGCAGAGCTAAAGAAACTGAGGATTAATCATCTTTCGGATTTAGTAGACAAAAAAAAGATTCGACTGCTTTGTAAAAACTTATTGATAAAACTTGATGATTTCCTTATCATCGATGCCTTTGATTCTGTTGGAACAATCCCTGAGAAAGATAAGGATAGTTTAAGGAAGTATTCCAGTGATAGATTTTGGAGAAGTTTTGGCCAAAAGCGGGGTTTAGTAGGTCTTAGTAGGCAGGCTAAAGGAAATCATAAAAAGAGACTTAAAGTGCTTGTTGATAAGCATGAGTTAAGTAAAACCAAAACACTAATAAAGGATGGAGTAATCAAGAAGTATGTCTACTTGATGAATAATTAGTGTTTACAAAATCGACTTTTATAAGTTATAGAAAACGTAAATCTTATGGCAACATTTAACATCATATTACGTAACAAGGTTAACAGTAGGGGACAGTACCCCATTGTTCTAAGAGTAACCAAAAACAGGAAGTCAAAACTGATTAAGCTGGGCTATAATTGTGACAGCAAGGATTGGGATGAAATGAAATCCCGTTTTAAAAAGTGCTATCCTAACTATATAAAAAGAAATAGTGCGCTAGTTGGTTTTGAACAGAAAGCCTACAGTATTATCGAAGAGTTTAATCGGGAAGAAGTAGATTTTACACTGGATCAATTTTATGAGAAGTTCAAAGGAAAGACTGATAGCAATATCACTGTGCTTGAATTTTGGAATGAAAAAGTGGATGATTTAAATACAGCCGGAAGAACAGGTAATGCCAAAGCTTATATCGAAACTCAAAAATCGTTTTTTAAGTTTATTAAAAACAAAAACATAGTTTTCAGAGAGATAACACCGGCAATACTAGATAAATATGAGGTTTATCTTAGGGCTAATAACAACACGGATGGAGGTATTGGTTTTAAGATGCGAGAGTTGCGTGCCTTGTTTAATGATGCCATAAGAAAGGGTATTGTAGCGGAGAAGTACTATCCTTTTAAGCTATACAAAGTTTCTAAACTTAAAAAAGGCAACAACAAAAGAGCATTAACCCGAGAGGAGGTAAGGCTCATTGAGAATTTCGATGAGTCTGTATTTCCCAACCTTAATGAAGCGAAAAAGTTATTTATTTTCTCTTATTATACTAGAGGTATGAACTTTATTGATATGATGAAGTTGAGATGGGAGAATATAGAAGGAGACAGAATTGTCTATACACGTTCTAAAACCAAAGTGAAATTTGTAATTAAAATACTGGAACCTGTAAAACAGATTCTGGAGTATTACAAGCAGGTAAATCCACATACGGGTTATGTTTTTCCAATTCTTTTGCGGGAAGAATTAACCCCAATGCAGATTGAAAACAGAAAGGTTAAGAAACTAAAAAAGTTCAATTCCGATTTAAAGCTTATAGCTAAGGAGGTAGGGATAGTAAAACCTATAACAAGTTATGTGGCAAGACATAGTTTCGCAACAAATCTTAAGGAGGTAGGTGTTTCAACGGATGTGATAAGTCAATCTATGGGGCACCAAAGTGTAAGTATTACATCTGCTTACCTGAAGGATTTTGAAAGTGAAATTATTGATGATGCCAATGAGAAATTATTGAACAATTATTAAATTAAATTTTATGACAAAAGAAAAAGAAATGGAAGACATGAATTTTCCTGATTACAGAACATATTCTAAAAATCCAGATAACATGAGTTTGGAATCAATTAAAAGAGTCCCCGAAAATTTGATTAAATTATCAGAATTAGCGCCTATTTATTTTAGAAAAAAACACAAGAAACTCGCTTCTTATAAGCTTTTAGAGTTATTACTTAAACATAATATAATAGATGGTTATTTTTCTGTTAATCCTGCATATATAGAGGGAGGCTATTTTCAAAATGATCGTACATTTTATGAGGATTTTGAGGACGAAGTTCGTCAGGATGGAGAAGGTATTCTTATATCTCCTTTCGGAATGCTTCTTATTAATATTTTGATTAATAAAAGATAATCGATTTCAGTTTAATCAAAGTAAAAAACTTGTATTAATAGAGCGACTGCCTAAAAAGCAGTCGCTTTTTTTATTATATCATCTAAAAAACAACATTATGCAACTTAAAAAAACAGAACGCAGTAAAGCCAAGATAAAGATGGCTTTACAAGGTCCGAGTGGATCGGGAAAAACCATGAGTGCCTTACTAATAGCGCAGGGATTAACCAATAACGATTTATCCAAAGTAGCCGTTATCGACACTGAAAATGGAAGTGCTAATCTTTATGCGCATTTAGGGGGTTACAATGTCTTGAATTTGGGCATCCCTCATAGTACGGAAAGATACATAGAAGCAATGGACTTATGCATTAACTCCGGAATGGAAGTCATCATTATCGACAGCATCAGTCATTGTTGGGACTATCTTTTAGATTATCATGCATCACTTCCTGGGAACTCTTTTGCCAACTGGGCAAAAATTACCCCTATGCAAAAAGCTTTTGTAGACAAGATACTTCAAAGCAGTGTACATATAATTGCCACCATGAGAGTAAAACAAGATTATGTCCTAAGTGAGAGAAATGGTAAAATGGTTCCTGAAAAAGTGGGATTAAAAGCCATTCAACGGGATGAAATCAGTTATGAGTTTACCATAGTCTTTGACATTGACAGCAAACACTTTGCAATTTCATCAAAAGACAGAACACAGCTTTTTGAAGGGAAACCGCAGTTTGCAATTAACTCCCAAACAGGAAAAAAGATATTGGATTGGTGTAACAGCACCGTGACACAACAGGAGTTAACTCAAAAGGTTACAGAATGTGACAATCTTCAGGAGCTTTCAGCGCTTTACAATAAACACGTTGACATTGCCAAAACAATGGAAAAAGAGTTCATTGAAAAAAGAGATTTATTACAACAATTAGATAATCAAGCCACTAAAAACAGTAACGGAAATGGAACCCAAAGCAGTCAATAATCAGCAAAATGCAAAAAACTCAGAGCAACATGAAGGGACAAGTAACTCAGTTTCTCCCTCTCTAAGTACTGTGTCGTCAGGTAACTTTACTCCTGGTATTTTACAACAAAATACGGGGATCCCGAAAAACTTGGAGGAAAGAGAAGATGGATTGAGAATTCCTTCATCGCCTCCTTTAGTAACAGAATTTCAAAGTTACCCATTTGACAAATCTCCCTTTATAGAGGCTAATACGGAAAGTGTTAGCCTTTCTCATTTAAAAGAAGATTGTATCATCCCTGTATTCAGCAAGGATAATGAAATAACGCTAAGTCATCAGGAGTTTATCGAAACTGCTTTGAGTGCAGTTAGCAAGGTATTTCCAAACGAAGTTTTGGACCCTCCTGAGATCAGAGTTTCCCACTCAATTAAAGGCAGAACTCCTGATGCACTCCATGTCCCCGCGAAGGACTTGTTAGAAAGCCAAAGAACCAATTATTTTGAAAGAATGGCATTCATTTTTAGGCTTCCTGGTATAAAGGATACTGTAAGCGGCAATGAATTGTCTTTGACTGTCGGTGGTGTCAGAGCCTACAACAACGAAAATCTGTATAACAAGAAAACGTTTGAGAAATTTAAATTCTTTATTGGCTTTCAGAATAAAGTTTGTTGCAATCTTTGTGTGTCTACAGATGGCTTCCTTGGCGAAATTAGAGCTATGAGCTTCCTTGACCTCGAAGAAAAAATTTTACAACTGATAAGCAGCTATAATGCAGAAAAGCATCTTTCGGAAATGAAAGCTATTACTGATTATAGCCTTACTGAAAAAGATTTTGCTCAGATAGTTGGGAAAAGCAGGTTGTATAACTTTCTGCCCACCAGGCAAAAACAGGATTTACCAAAGCTGCTTATGACAGATGGACATATCTCAACAATAGCAAAAGACTATTATCAAGATAAAAGTTTTTGCAGAGAGCCTAACGGAGATATTAATTTATGGAATATGTATAACCTTTTTACAGGAGCTAACAAAAGCTCTTACATTGACACCTTCCTCGATAGAGGAGTGAATGCCTTTCAGTTTTCTGAAGGTATCTCAAATGTACTAAGTCATAAGGATTCTCCTTATTCTTGGTTTTTGAGTTAAGAAAAACCCAACTCCTTAATCGGAGTTGGGTTTAAATATCGATTCGTCATCGAACTTAACACTAAAAGTAAATTGTAATATGTCTTTAGATTCATAAAGAAAATAAATCGACACTAATGCTACTATTGAAACTAATATTTTTTTGAATCTTTTTGAATTTGAAACCCAAGCCTGAAAAACAAATATTGTTATAAGGATACAAACCCAATAAAACCAAAGCTCTAAAAAGAGAATTATTAAACCAGCTATTATTGCAAACACAGGAACAATAAAATAAAGTGCATATGGAATTACAAAACAAGATAAAAGTGGATTTTTTCTAATCAAATCAAATAATTTACCTTCTGGCATTTCAATATCGGACAATATAAGTCCGATAATAAATATGTAAAGTGCAATACACCCAAATGTAAAATATTTTACCTGATGACTATGAGTAACAAAATCTTGGTATACAAGATATCCAATAAATCCAAAAATTGTCAAAAAAAATCCTAAACCAAGGATTACCCATAAAATATCAATGGCCCTAAACTTTTCCTTAGGCGGTGGTGTATTTTCAGCAGGGTCATCAATAGCGTCAACAGAATATAGAGAATCACTAGAGGAATACAATACATCAACTACTCCAACTTGATGTGAACAGTCTAAAATTGATAAATGCGATTTGCTAATATGGTTAATTTCACCCATCCAAGTCCTTTCTTGATTGCCATATATAAACGTTATAATGTCTTTGTCTATCTCGTATTTTCCCATTGAACTTCCGTTAGTGCTTTTCCAATAAATCTCCATTTCTCCATTTTCATGAAATATATATTTAATACTTTCATTTTCCCAAATTCCAATAATGTCGCGTTGATAATTGTTTTCCATATGTAACTTTTTTCTACAATATTAATTTTGTCATTGGATTAGCCCTCGCGATCTATAAACCATTATATTATTCAAAATATAAACGAGGTTAATCTGATAAAATGCTCTTATAAAAATAAATAAATAATGTCTATCAGTAGATAGCTTTTTTGAATTTAAACTACGAAACCACTATTAAATACTAAGGTAGCCTTTTTAGACTGTCTTTTTTATTTTTAGCCTAATTCATTAAAAAATGCTATTTTTAACCGTTAAAGCTTTTTTAGAATAATTAGATTACAAAAAATATGATCACAGGAGAATTAAAATCACAAGTAGACAAGATATGGGAGTCCTTTTGGACCGGTGGAGTTTCTAACCCACTGACGGTAATTGAGCAATTTACCTACTTGCTTTTTATTCGCAGATTAGATGAAACCCAGTTGCTGGAAGAGAAAAAGGCAGCAATGATTAAAAAACCCATTGCTAATCCAGTCTTCACCGAGGCACAAAAAGAATTGCGTTGGAGTTCTTTCAAAAACAAAGAGCCACAAACCATGTTCGATCTGTTTAACAAGCCAATGGTTGGAGGACTATCTGTGTTTGAGCACATGAAACAGGTAGGTGCCGAAAATGGAGTGTTTGCCAAATACATGAGTGGGGCTACCTTTATGATTCCTAATGCACGACTACTTGACCAAGTTGTACAGATGATTGATAAAATCAAAATGGAGGATAGGGATACTAAAGGAGATTTGTATGAATACTTGCTTTCCAAGATAGCAACTGCAGGAACTAATGGGCAGTTCCGTACTCCAAGACACATTATAAAGATGATGGTGGATATGGTACAGCCTACTAAGGAAGATACAATATGTGACCCTTCAGCAGGTTCAGCAGGATTTTTAGTGGCAGCCGGAGAGTATTTTCATGAAAACCATCCTGAGTATTTTCACGATAAAGACTTCAGAGAACACTATAACAGCGATATGTTTACTGGGATTGAATTTGATAATACCATGTTGCGTATTGGTGCTATGAATCTTCAGTTACACGGAATAGAAAACCCTAATTTGATTGGGAAAGATTCGCTTAGCGAAAGCAATGGTGATGTAAGAAATCAATTTTCATTAATATTAGCCAATCCTCCTTTCAAAGGGAGTTTGGACTATGATGGTGTGGAAAGCTCCATTCTTCATACAGTAAAATCTAAAAAGACAGAGTTGCTGTTTCTGGGGTTAATGCTACGAATGCTAACCACTGGTGGAAGATGTGCAGTAATTGTACCTGATGGTGTTTTGTTTGGAAGTTCCAATGCTCACAAACAGATAAGAAAAGAGATTATAGAAAACCACAAATTGGATGCAGTGATATCTATGCCAAGCGGTGTGTTTAAACCTTACGCAGGTGTAAGTACTGCAGTGTTATTTTTCACTAAAACTGGTACAGGAGGTACTGACAAAGTGTGGTTTTACGATATGCAGGCAGATGGATATACTCTTGATGACAAGCGTACAGAAACAAGGGATAATGACATTCCGGACATTGTTTCAAGATACCACAATTTGAATGATGAAAAAGACAGGAAAAGAACAGATAAAAGTTTCTTAGTTCCATTTGCAGACATTAAAGCCAATGACTGGGATTTGTCTATAAACCGATACAAAGAGGTGGTGTATGATGAAGTGACTTATGCGAAACCGGCAGTAATTATCCAAGATATCAAAAATCTTCAAGAAGAGAATAAGAAGAAATTGCTAATCTTAGAAGAATTGTTGAAATGAGTAATTTAAAATTTGTTAAAATTGGAGATGTGTTTCAAGTTGCTTCTGGAGGAACACCAAGTAGAGAAAAACTAGAATATTATATGGGAGGTAAAATCCCATGGGTAAAAACGGGTGATTTAAAAGGGAAATATACTAACTACCCAGAAGAACACATAACTGAGGAGGCATTAAAAAATTCAAGCGCAAAAATATTTCCAAAGAATACAGTGTTATTGGCTATGTATGGAGCAACAATTGGGGCATGTTCTATTCTGCCATTTGAAGCTGCTACAAATCAAGCTTGTGGGGCCTTATTACCAACCGACAAAGTTGATGTTGATTTTCTTTTTTATTATCTTAAATCTATCAAAAACGATTTGATAAGCAAAGGTGTCGGCGGTGCTCAACCAAATATCTCGGGAGGAATTATTAAGCAAACCTTAATTCCTCTACTTCCACTAAAAGAACAAAAGAAGATTGCCAACATACTGGATGCAGCAGATACCTTAAGACAGAATGACAAAGCGCTCATTGCCAAGTATGATGAACTAACACAAGCTTTGTTTTTGGATATGTTTGGGGACCCAGTGAGTAATCCTAAGGGATGGGAAATTGATCTACTTTCAGAAGTAGCAGACGTTATCATGGGGCAATCTCCTAAAGGAGATACTTACAATATCGATGGAATTGGTAAACCTTTATTAAATGGGCCCACTGAATTTGGTGTAAAATATCCAATTGAAAAACAGTGGACAACAAAGCCGACGAAGTTTTGCAGAAAAGATGATATTTTATTTTGTGTCAGAGGAGCAACTGCAGGTAAAATGAATTGGGCTGATAAAGAATATTGCATTGGTAGAGGATTGGCGGCAATCAGGAGCAATGGCATCACATCAAACGATTACATATACCTTATTCTTGAGAGAATGTATAATATTTTTCAATCGACGAGCAATGGTAGTACGTTTATAAATATAAGTGGAGATGATTTGAGAAAGGTAAAAATACCCAGAACATCAGAGTCATTTCAAAACCAATTTGCGGAACGAATTGCAGTAATAGAAGAACAAAAAGCAATTGCACAAAAGAGTTTAGAGAAATCAGAGGAGTTGTTTAACAGCCTTTTACAAAAGGCGTTTAAAGGGGAGTTGGTGTGAAGCAAGGGATAAAAAGAGTTAGTATGAAGCAAAGAGTATATTACGTGCTGATATTCTTGGTTTTCGTAGTAATCCTAGAAAAATGTGAACATGGCTGTACGAGACATTCTGAAAGTTATGAAACTTCCTCAAGTCAGGGAGAAGAAAGCAGTTACCCCGACAATACGTATTGCGCTGATGTAAGTTATTACAATCCGGATACTGGTTTTCGAAACAACTATACTTTAAATGTAGATGTTGAAGATGGTAAAGTTGTAAAGATTTGGTTTTATAAAGGATGGTTAGATGGTGATCAGTTTACAGCTAAAGAGTTGAATGACAATGGTTGTTGTGAAGTAATAACTTATGATGGTAGAAAATTTAATGTGAAGATTACAGGTTCTAAATGTAGTTTTACTGATGAAGTTATTGTTTATGATCATTTTGATAAGTCTCAATTAGTGAATAGTGGAGAGGAGCAAGTTTTGAAGAACTGTATTGAATGCGGAGCCTCTATTAATAAGAATGGATATAACCAGGAGATTAAATGTGATGCTTGTAAAGACAAAGAAATTTGTCCTTTATGTGGTAATATGAAAGTGCCTGTACAAAAGTACTGTTTAAAATGTGTATCGGATAATAACATAGTATTTAAGTGCAAGGTTTGTGGTGAAGAAGGTGAGCTATTATTCAATGACAACATGACTTGTCTTAAATGTAAACTTAACGGTTATTAATTTAAATATTAAATTATGAAAAGAAAACTACTCTACTTATTCTTTTTGATTTTACTTATTCAATCTTGCAAGAAAAATAAAGAAGAAAGTTATGATTCAGAGTCTTTTGTTTCAGCAGTAGAAGAAACTTCATATGGTAATGGCTATGCAGATAATACCTATTGTGCAGAGGTGGAGTACTATAACCCCAATACTGGCACAAGAAGTACATATACTTTAAATGTAGAAGTAGAAAACAATGAACTAACAGTAATCCATTGGCCAAATGGAGGCTGGTTAGACGAGGATCATTTCAGTCCAGAGGAATTAGATAGCGATGGCAGCTGTTCGTTTACTAGTGACAGAGGCTACGAGTATACAGTTCAAATAAATGGACCGGAATGTTCTTTTACAGATGAATCCAGAATGCAAAGTGATGTGGAAGAGGATAAGGAAGCAGTTACATGTCCTGGATGTGGTGGCGAAAAAAATGAATTTGATGATTTATGTTGGTATTGCGAAAGAAAGGAAAGAAGGAATAAGGAAGAAGAAGAAAACAAAAAGAAAGATATAGAAGAACATACTTGTAAACGATGTGGGCAGTATGACACTTTTATGTGGAGTAGTGATGATATGTGTTCCGATTGTAAAAGAAATACAGAAGAAGAGTAGTCAGGAAAAAGCCTTAAACGCTGTTTTAAAAATAGTTAAAAAATACAGAAGCCGTAATAAATATATTTTTATTAACACTTTCTGTTAATAAAAATATTTACATTTGCAATGAATATTACTTTTGATAATAAAAAGCTGGGGAAATACGCAAACAATGACAGGTTAGCTCAAAAAGAGATGGGTAAGCATAGGGCAGACTTATTCAAGCAACGTTTAGATGACCTTAGAGCGGTAACAACACTAGAAGATACAAAATACTTGCCTGGTAATTTTCATGAATTAAAATCAAACAGAAAAGGACAATGGGCTTGTGATTTGGATCATCCTTACAGACTGATTTTTGAACCACATGAAGACCCAATACCAACTAACGATGATGGACAATATCTTTGGACTGAGATTAAAGGTGTTGAAATTATCGAGGTGGTAGATTACCATAAACAAAAATAAAATGGCACCAAAAACAAATCAATACATTCCGCAAACAGTTTCTCACCCTGGAAAAACGTTAGGCGCAAAACTTGAAGAACTAAAAATGGGTTCAAAAGAATTTGCCGTTAGAACAGGTAAACCTGAGAAAACAATCAGTAATGTGCTTTCGGGAGAAAGTGCTATCACATCTGACATGGCAGTTCTTTTTGAAGATGTCTTAGGAATTCCGGCACATTTTTGGTTGAATCGACAAAATCAATATGATGAAGCAGTTGCAAGACTAAAAAGAGAAGAATCTATACACTTATCCCTTGAATGGGCGAAGCATTTTCCTTATGCTGAAATGGCAAAATTAGGATGGGTAGCAGCAACATCAAAGTTAGAAGAGAAAGTTGAAAACCTATTTAAATTTTTCAGATTAAGCTCTCAGGAAGCTTTTGATAATTACTACTTTAAACAAAAATTAAAAGTAAATTTCAGGTTAACACTTGCACACGAAAAAAAACCATATGCAGTTGCAGCTTGGTTGCGACAAGGAGAAATCCAGGCTTCTGAACTAGAGGCACAGCCATATGATGAAAAAATATTGCTTAGCAAATTACCGGAGATTAAATCCTTAATGGCAAAACACCCTGAAGGCTTTTTTAAAAATCTTCAGTCAATTTGCTTGGAAGCAGGTGTCAAAGTAGTCTACACTCCTTGTCTAAAAGGAGCTGCTTTACATGGTTCTACAAGATGGTTGTCTGATACACCATTAGTTCAAATGTCAGCTAGATATGCTAAGAATGATATTTTTTGGTTCACATTTTTCCATGAATTGGCACATATCATCATGCATGGTAAAAAGCATATTGCTCTAGAAAACAAAGTGGATTACGATGCAGAAAGTAAAGTTGAGGAACAAGAAGCAGATGATTTTGCGATTAAGTGGACTTTCTCTAAGGAAGAAGAACAAGAAGTATTAAGACATAGACCTCTAAAGGAAAGTGATATTTTGAGGTTTGCAAAACAATTCAATACTCATCCGGCAATGATAATTGGCAGATTTCATCACAAAAAATTATTACCTTTCAGCTTGGGAAATCAATTTATTGAAAAAATTGAAATAGACAACTAATTGCCAATGAGCAACTTTAAATTCCTTCAGCAAGAGTGGTATTCACTCTACAGCAAACTGAAAAAAGCAGAAGAAAGGGTAAATACAGAACCGGTTTCTAGTGCGAGTTACTGTCGTTTAATGTTAGAGGAAAGTATGTATCTAATCTTTGATTTTGAGCATATCGAAAAACCTTTTAATACCGAACTGGTAAATCTGATGAATGATGAAGGAATTAAAAGTATCATTCCACACCAACTAAGAGAAGGATTGCATATTGTTCGTAAAACAGGAAATAATGCAGCCCATTATGGAAATAGAATTACACCACAAGATGCCTTAGTCAGTATCCGTTACAGTTATGATTTTGCCAAGTGGTTTGCACAAAACTACAGCATAGGGCTACCGGCATTACCAGGCTTTTTCGATGAACAATTCATTCCAAAATTAGGAGAGACACAAAGGCTCCTTAAAGAACAACAAAAAGAACAGGAAAAAGCATACCAGCAGCTATTAGAACAAATTGCCAAACTGCAAGAGGAGAAGGAAGCCATTCTCGAAAAAGCACAAGAAAGCGAAGCCTCCTTGGAAGCGTTTAAACAGCAAACCCAACAGGCTGTTTTAAAACTTAAAAAGCAGAAACAAGCCCGTCTTAAAACGCTCACATCAGAGTATACTGAAGCAGAAACCAGATTGCATCTAATTGATGCCGACCTGAAAGAGGCTGGCTGGTTCAAGCTAATCAAAAATAGAG
This sequence comes from Flavobacterium enshiense DK69, assembly GCF_000498495.1. Taxonomy (GTDB): domain Bacteria; phylum Bacteroidota; class Bacteroidia; order Flavobacteriales; family Flavobacteriaceae; genus Flavobacterium; species Flavobacterium enshiense. The sequence goes on from NZ_AVCS01000006.1 coordinate 242,767, forward strand.
ACCTAGAATATCCGGTTACCGGAATGCCAATCACTGCCGATAATCCAAAAGGGAACGGATTTGTAGATTACGTATTATGGGATGATAACGGTAAGCCATTAGCCATAATAGAAGCAAAGCGTACTTCCAAAGATGTCGAGGTTGGAAAACATCAGGCTTTTCTTTATGCCAATTGTATAGAAAAAATGCACGGGCAAAGACCTGTAATATTCTATACCAATGGTTTTGAAACTAAAATTTGGGAAGATACCTTTTACAGCTCACCCAGAAGAGTGTATGGTTTTTATGCCAAAGATGAATTACAGTGGTTAATTCAAAAAAGAGCAACCATCAAGGATTTGCGATTGGCAAACATAAATACTGACATAGCGGGAAGACCTTATCAAAAAGAAGCGATTCAACGTGTGGCTGAAGCATTTGTAACCGACGGCGCTAACGGGATTGTTGGCAACAAAAGAAGAGCTTTGTTGGTTATGGCAACAGGTAGTGGTAAAACAAGAACGGCTGCCGCTATGGTAGATGTGTTGTTTAAGAACAACTGGGTAAAACGAGTACTTTTCTTAGCAGACAGAAACGCATTGGTAAGACAGGCTAAAAATAACTTTAGCGAGTACCTACCTGATTTGTCTTCTATAGATTTAACTGAAGAAAAAGAAAACGACACCACGAGGTTAGTGTTCAGTACTTATCCAAGTATGATGAACAGAATCGATAATATTCGAAATGCAGAAGAACGTTTTTATGGAGTAGGACATTTTGATTTAATCATTGTAGATGAAGCACACCGTTCTGTTTACAACAGATATAAAGCGATTTTCGATTATTTTGATGCCGCTATTATTGGACTTACAGCAACTCCAAAAGATGGTATAGACCATAATACTTTTGAGCTTTTTGGTTGTAGCAACGAAGACCCAACATTCTTGTATGAGCTGCATCAGGCAGTCCCAGTATATCTTAAACCGTATAAGAACATTGATATTACTACCAAGTTCATACGAGAAGGTATAAAGTATAAAGAGCTGTCGGAAGCAGACAAGTTGAAATACGAAGAAACCTTTGCTGATAAAACTACTGGCCTTTTTCCGGAAGAAATTAGGGCTAATGCCATGAATAAATGGTTATTTAATAAAGACACCGTTTTTAAAGTTTTGGATTCCCTAATGAAAGATGGACTAAAAATTGAAGGTGGGGATAAAATAGGCAGAACTATCATTTTTGCCGTTAATCAAAAACATGCCAAATTCATTGTAGATTGTTTTACGGAGCGTTACCCTGATAAACCTGCTGGCTTTATTGCTATGGTTCATAATGAAGTTTCTCATGCGCAGAGTCTTATAGATGCTTTTTGCGATAAATACAAAGAAAACAATCCTCAAATTGCTGTATCTGTAGATATGATGGATACAGGGATTGATGCTATCAGGATATTAAACTTAGTATTCTTTAAAGTAGTTCGTTCCTATGCTAAGTTTTGGCAGATGATTGGAAGAGGAACCAGATTGTGTGAAGATGTTTTCGGACCAAATCAGCCTAAAGAAGAATTCTTAATTTTCGATGTGTGTGGCAACTTCGAGTTTTTTGAACTTAAAAAAGAGCGTAAGGAAACAAGAATGCCGAAACCTGTTACTCAACAGATCTTTGAGGACAGATTACATTTAAGCAGGTTATTAGCAGAAACAGGAGAAATAGAAGATCTGGCGTTATCAAAAGGGTTACGAGACATTTTACATCATGCCATTAAGAATTTAGACAAGAACCGTTTTCAGGTAGGGATGAACTTAAGGCATGTAGCAGAATTTGAACATAGAGATCGATGGAATAATATCGATAGTAATGATGTTCATATTATTGAAGAACACCTTTCCGATTTGCCAATACCGGAATCGATAAATGAAGCGGCTAGAAGATTTGACTTAATGATGCTAAAACTTCAGATAGCTACATTGATGGCAAATAGTTTTAAGGTTAAGTATCAGGAAACTCTAGTTGAAATTTGTAATGGTTTAAGTAAAAAGTATACTATTCCTGCAGTATTGCGTGCTAAAGACATTATAGAAGATATCAAGCGGGTAGATTTTTTCAAGGAAGTGTCTCAAATGAAACTTGACTCAGTAAGGGAAGAGTTGCGGGAGTTGGTACAATATCTTGAATCGCAGAGTAAAGAAATATTTTACTCTGACTTACAAGACGAAGGTTATATTTCGGATATCAAGGAGCCTGATTTTACGTCTTCTTATGGAAAGAATTATAAACTTAGAGTGGAGAGTTTTATCAGAGAGAACAAACATCAGCTGACAATATCAAAATTAAACTCTAATCAACCCATTACAGTACAGGAGTTAAAACTTTTGGAAGATATCCTTTTTGACGGTGATGGAAGAGGCACTAAAGAAGATTTTGAAAAAGAGTTTGGGAAAGAGCCTTTAGGCTTCTTTATCAGGAGTATTGTCGGGTTGGATTTAAAAGCTGCTCAGGAAGCGTTTTCTGACTTTCTGCAAAAAGGAAACTTAAGAGCAGACCAAATGACCTTTATACAAAAGATCATATCTCACCTGGCCCAAAATGGCACTATAGACCCAAGTATGTTATTTGAATCCCCATTTACAGACGTAAATGACCAAGGGTTACTTGGTGTATTTGATGATGGTGATGCACATAAGGTAATCAGCATCATTGAAAGGATTAATGAGAATGCTACGGCTTAACGGCGTTGTGCTAATGTTGATGCCTTAGATACTTAATCCTTCTTCGATTTTTGTAGCAAAATATACCCTCCAAGAATACCAACTATTATCCATGGTGTCCAATTCGTGTCTTTGTTTCCAGACGAGTTGGAATGACCTGAGGCGAATCCCATAGACCCTCCATCACAAACCCCACAACTTCCGCCGTCTCTGTTACAATGTTTACATGAACTGCAAGAAGTACACGCTTTACAATTTGAAGAACCAGTACATCTACCTGCTAAAACAGGAGACGTTGAGATTACGAAAATGACGAATAATAAAAGAGCTGTGTTTTTTCTGAAAATCATATTGCCAAGTTATAAAAAATTTCAGGAAAAAATTTTAAAACCCCAATAATGTAAACGCAGACCTCCTCTAGCCAACACCCCCACCCATGCTTGACATGTATAAGTCCCCTCCTGTGGGATTTGTATAAATAAAAATTCTTGGCAGCAAAAGATTACTTAGAGATGTCAGAGTAATCAACTTGTTCTGAAAATTTAGTTATCAAAGAAAAGTTTAACTCAAAAACAATCAAGTCATGGTAAGAATTGTAAACTATCAGAAAAGACAATCAGAAGGAGGTAAAGAATTCTTCGTGTTGGAATTGCAGGGTGGAATCGAAATGGTAAAATCGCAAACAACAGACAGGTGCTATTTAACAGTACGAAAAGCAACTATCTTATCCACCTTTGATGAATTAACCTGTAAAGCTCTAATTGGGACAGAGCTACCAGGAAGAGTAGAAAAAGTCAATTGCGAACCGTATGAGTACACAATTAATGAAACCGGTGAGGTCATTAGTCTACAACATCGTTATGAATATTTCGATGATAGTGTAGTCACTTCTCAAACGACAGAGAAAGGAACTAATGCGATTGAAAGCTTTATGAGTGAAGAACAGGGCGCAAAATCGTTTTCTACTAATGGGGAAATGACACATTAGTTGACATTCGAACCATCTTAGAATAAACCTCTAGGATGGTTCTCTTTTATTGTATAATGACTAAAAAATATTAAAGCAATGAGAAAACTTACTAAAGCTCCTGAAATCCAAGTCTCTTATAAAACTGGAAATCAGCCAAAGCCTAAGATTGTTAGTCCTCAAACATCGTATGAGGTACTATTGGAAAGTTGGGATATGAACACCATAGAACTTCAGGAAGAGTTCAAAGTACTTTTGCTAAATATGGCAAATGAAGTTTTGGGAGTATACTCAATGTCGAAAGGTGGCGTTTCCGGAACTGTGGTAGACAGCAAATTATTATTTGGTGTAGCCTTGAAATGCAATGCTTCCAATATTATCATTTGTCATAACCATCCTTCCAGCAACCTTAAGCCTAGCATTAATGATATAGATTTGACTAAAAAGATTAAGGAAGGTGCTGATTTATTGTCCTTAAAATTGTTAGATCATCTCATCATTTGTAAAACCGGATTCTACAGTTTCGCATTAGAATACGGAAGTTTTTGAAAGCGCAACATTGACTAAACGTCCTGTTTTTCACCCTTAAAGACTATGTGGCTTTTTTGAATGCTTATATTAATAGCGTTATTTAACTAGACTTCCTTCTAAAGAATCTTAAACCCACACAACTTTCTTCCCCTCTAAGTGCCACAATTTGGCAAACTACTAAACTTTAAGTAAGCAAAATACAAACGACTTTCTGAATGATCTTAATTTGAAACCGTTAAACGGAAATTATGAATATTTCGTAGAAAGTCGTTGTTTTTATCAGGTAAGTCTGCTTAAAACTGTTTAAATTACAGTACTGGTAATAGCAATAAAATCAACAACTTTATTTAAAAAACTTATGAAAAAACTGTTTTATTTTATACTGTTGTCTTCAACTATAATTCATGGGCAGCAGATGTTAATGGTGGGGGAAAAAACATATTCTGCAACCGATACTTGGACATTTGGTTGTGAATGCCCATCAAGTATAGCCCCTGAAATACTTATAGCTAAAGGGAAAGATGGTAAAGGAATGTTATCGATTAAAATTATGGATTATATGAACGACCATGTTGGGGGTGATTTACTAATTTATTTAATGAACGGAACTATTATAAAATGCCAGGACAGAAAAATTAGAGACAAGGCAAACAATAAGTCTACCTCGCTTTACTATTTAACCCAACTAGAAATTGAAAAAATGTCTACTTCCAGAATACGATCTATTAGGTTTTGTATCCATACACTTGATCCATATGGACACATTTTTAGTAAAGAGACTTTTATTGGTTATAATAAAGAATACTTTTCAGACAACACTAAATTTGATACAGAAGTTCAAATAAGTGAATTGTTTGGAAGTTATTAAAAATTTTGACTATTAGTAAAGCAGCGTAATGGATTCATTCAAATATTTAACAGCAGAAAGGATATCTCTAAACAGAGCAAATGATTTAAGTATAAAACTTAATATCCCTTGCAACTATGTTTTCTACTTTGAATCAGAACAGAATCCATCTATAACGGACTACATAGATAATAACTTTCTAAAACTAAAGGAACGTTTTTCGGTAGCAGGTTGCAATTTTATCTATTTACCCAATTCTTTATCTTTAGTGATTGATGATTTAAAAACGCTTTTAGGCTATTACCTCCCCATTCTTTTGACTAAAGACTTAGTAAATGAGGTAATACAAGAGTATCGAAATATTAAAAATTGCAGCGGTAAATTATCAATTGCTCATAAACTTGGAGAGGGAGAAAATGACGGTGTTTCAAATGCATTTTTTTCGAACTACAAAACTATTCTTGATCATGTTGACTATCAGGAAACCTGTGCGTCTGGATTCCTTATTTTTACAGGAAGCGGTTATCTTGCAGAGCCCAAAATATCCGAATTGGATAATTCTTTTGATTACAACCTTTTCTTTGAAGAGCTTGCTGCGTTTTCAGGACAAGTCTTAAAGCAATTTTTAGAAGAACCGTCAGACGAAGATTATATGCCTTCGTTTTTCTCCGGGTACGAATTTAACTTTGACAAATTAGACAGTGAATCCTCGGCTATAGTTGAAGAACTCGATTCAAAACTTAAAGCCGTAAAAGATAATGGGCAACTACTAGTCCTTGTGCCTATAATTAAAAAACTACTTGAGGATCATCTGCGTCAAGGTATCTCATGCAATAAAAGTTTTGTGTGCGATCTTTTGATAGATACAGAAAATCGAATCTTCCTTTTAGCCCTCGATAAGGAAATCAAGCTTAGTTTTTTGACTAAAGCCATCTATTTGCTTTTCCTCAAGCATCCTGAAGGAATAAATCTCAAAGAATTGTCAAAACACCAAAAAGAGTTATTGACTATTTACACTCAGGTTTCGAATCATGAGGATTATTCCAAAACACTTAAAAGTATAGAGAATATTGTAAACTTAGAAACTAAAGCCATCTACACACATATATCTCGGATAAAATCGGAGTTTTACAAGATCATGGATGAGACTTACGCTGATAATTATATTATTGCCGGATACCGGGATGAAATACGCAAAGTCTTATTGGAGAATGTGAGGGTTCACTGGAATTACTATGATCCTATTGATTGGTAACTTTGAGTTTAAGTTTTCTGCAAATTTGCAACACTCCCTTTTTAGCTTTTTATAAAAGTATCTTTGTTAATAGTTTTTCATGTTGTTTAAAGTATTAACAAAGCACTTAAGTGTAAACAAGATATCTTTGATGAATCATCTACGGATGTACATATTGAACCAAAGCTTTGGCAAAGCCCTAAGCCAGAGTTGATAGTAGCAAAGACCAAAAAAAAAACCTTTGCTTACTAAAGCATAGAGAATTGAGAGCGCTAAAAAGTGCAGCGACAAGAGCAACTTGTAATGCCAGAATAGCAGAGTTCAAAGCTAAGTATGAAGATAAAGATGAATCTAATACACCGTAGCCATGAGAACCGTAATAATCAAATTCATGCACAACACTCTCGTTTATGGAGAGTTCCCTGTTGAGAAGTTAGAGAGAATATTTCCGAATATTAGAGTTGATATTGATCCTATAAGTTCTCTTATGGCTAAGGTCACTATCAATTACAGTGACCATTGTCATGAAGACCCTATGGCTATAGCCTATGAAATGGGTAAGTTTGTACAGAGTCTTATTTATCATGCTAAGTTTACGCAGTTAAGTTGACATAAAGAGTGATGCATCGCGATGAAGAGCAGTTTATAAGACAAGCATTCCAAATCCTAATGGAGGTAAACAGAACTACTCTTTAAGGGGGATTGCCTTCAAGGAGAAGTTGTGATTCCTTCAGCCTCAAGAGGTAGCTTTGTCTCACCAGGCCACACAAGAGTTCATTGATGCATTTGCACAGAGACACGTAGACTATGACCCTATTACTGATATACTTTTGGACTTCACGCAAGCTAAGACCAGATACAGATAACCTGATATCACAATGCAAAAGTGGAGTCTTAAAGTAGATTCAGAAGACCATACTATCACAATCCATTTTCCGGAACCAAATAAACAGTAGTTATGAAACTAGTTTATGAAGTGCCTTTCTTCTATCCACTCCCAGCGATAATGAAAGCAACAGAGACAGTAGGAAAAATGAGCAGCCCTCTTAATCCCTTTAAAGTGAGCGTAGATGTACTCTCAACGGATAGAAAAGAGGTAGTGTTAGACTTTCATCGTGAGATATCATTCAACGAAGTTGAGACCTTCAATAGCAAGATTGCAGGACTCATAGCACTAGAGCATCATAAGTGCAATTATTCATAAGTGTAACATTTAACTATTAAGAAAAATGGATAGAAAACCAACACTTTTACTCATGGATTCAACTAAGTCCGTAGGGGCAGTAGTTTATTGTGACGACTTTGCTAAAGATGACCTATACTTCAAAAGACCTGAGAGACTTGCAGTGTATGCTAAAAGACTTGGAGAGGTAGAAGTTAAGCTTCTCAGTGAGACACACATTACAGAGGAAGAGCTAAAGAGACATAACAGAGCATACTACGACACCGATCACATCAAATAACAGAGCCATGAAAAAGCTACTATTATTACTCGCTGCATTAACTCTGTTATCTTGTAGCAACAACGATGATGGCTGTAAATGTGACGCTATGTACGAGCCATTTGAAGACCCTGTTGTTATCCCTGACACACCTATTGACTGTGAAACAGGGAAACCATTAAAGCCAACATATCCAGAGGCTATGTTCTTTATAAAGTGTAAGTAATACCTAGAAATCATGAAGAGATTATTACTAGCTCTCACTATGCTAGCTATGCTATCCTGTGAGAAAGATGATTGTAACTGTGATGCTGAGTATGCCTACCTACACCCCTCAGGTGAAATCATGGTTGAGACTCACAACGTGCCTATTGACTGCGATTCAAAGCAACCATTAGAAGACCATGCACCTTGGTACTTTATAAGATGTAAGTAAGATGGAACTTATGAAACCACTATAGCAGTAATACTCCTATTTGGAGCATGTGGTACAGCCCTAATACTACACTGGGCTGTAGAGGCATACCAAGAAAACAGTATTCCAACAGCTATTCTTGTCACCATTGTGGGAATAGCAAATGCAGGACTGAACACATGGCTTCACGTTCTTCTATCGCTCATGCATCCGAGGGCATTAAGGCCAAGGAGAACGATGTGATGCAGCGCATACAGGATGCAAAGCGCAAAGTCCTTGGACGCAAATTCTAATAAAACATCAAGATCATGGAAACATTATCTACAATCAGCTTCGCACTGTACTGCATCGTGGCAGTATTGTACTGTATATGGATGGTTACATCCGTATTCCCTTTATGGACGAAGGCATTTACGGTATTTGGTGCGATAGTTTTCGGCTACACCATATTTGCCTATTCCGAGAATCAAGTATGGAATACTATTTCAAGCCTTGCAGTTGTGGTGTGGTATACCTCCAACTACATTAAAGGCAGAAGGATTCTCAAATCAATCAACAAGAAATAACAATCATTTACAACCAAAGCCGGGAACAGGTTAATCCAAGAGAGGGTAGGCAAAGTCAACGATAAACTATCCGAAGCTAAGGGCATCACCTTAGAAACAGGCGCTAATTAAGGAGTGTTAGCTATCAGTCAAGAAGAGTATGAAAGAATATTTACAAGAATCATCGAATTAAAGTACTAACTGGAGCTTCTGGCGGAAGAACTTAAGTGCAAACAAGCAGCCTAAGGACTATAAAACAGTGGTTGCCTGTAACACAGAGCTTCAAATAAGTGAATTGTTTGGAAACTATTAGAAAGTTTCAACTTCAGCAATATAAAAGTTAAAGGTAATTTTATAAAAAAAATGGCGATGGATTTACTTGAAGTAATTGGTATTGGAGCCATAGTGGTGACAGTGTTTTTAGTGTTTAAAGATTACAATCTCAAAAAAAAAGATAAGAAAGCTAAGTTTGAAGAAAAGGTAGGGATTTTAGTTCTGAGAGATCCTGAACTTAAACAGATTTTGAAAGATTATCTAGAAAAGGAAAAAAGATCAATTTTATGGCGTAACAAAGAACAGGAAGAACTGGAACGGGAGGAGTGTCCGCCTTATCCATTAAAAAGATACGGTATGAAAAAAGTGATTTTTGGTAGGGAATACGAAGTTTGTTATGGTACATATCCTATTGAACAAAAGATTGTTGATAAGGTTAAGATGTTAGAGAGCGATGTTGCAGGGAAAGAGTATGTGCGGGGTATAATTGAGGAGGTTAAAGCTCAGTATGTTGAATATAGAAAACCTTATCAGATTAGAATTTATCAGGCCGAAATTAAGCTCTTAAAGTACGGAAAGGCTCTAAACTCAATGTTTTCAAAGGGGAAAAAACTAGGAAAGAAAAGCATTGTTGATAATTTAGTAAACGATCTTAATATTACGTATTCGGATGCTGATTTGGTCTTTAAAGATCTTAGAGATGGTTCAGATGTGCTTTTTCTCTATCCTGGAGAAATCAATAAGTTAGAAGGGAGGGAGTTAACATATTGCTATGAGGAAAGTAGGGTTCAACGTCAAATAGCCCGTATTTATGATGGAATGAGCGAGTATACGTTAAGATATCATTAAAGACAATCCTTTAGATTACCCCGAAAACAAGTTAGAAAAGGATGGAAGTGAAATTAAGGTTGAAGAGGCTTTTATTGTATGTGAAAAAAAGGATATATTTGCATCTGTATTAGAGGATATTTTATCAGCCTAGTAAAGGTTCTAAGAAATATTTAGGTCAAACATAGGTCAAACATTTTTGTTGGCATTGTGAAAATTGATGATAATAAAAGTAATGTTTAGAATTAGAAAAGCCTAGGTTCTGTCGTAGTTTGTTAATTGAATGTCTTAAATGAAAAACTATTTTCATTGACTCATAATCAGGTGGTCCCTGGTTCGAGCCCAGGTGGGACCACTAATAAAATCAAGACCTTCATTATAGAAGGTCTTTTTTGTTTAATGACGAATATTTAAGAATATCACAAAAGTCAATATTTTTGATAAAAATTATTGTTTTGTAGAAAAATATTTTTACTTTCGTCGCAACGCTAACATATATGTGGTTGATAGTATGTGTCAGGGAATGATTATTCGGAAGTTTTTTTATTAAAATATTAAATTTTGATAAAATAGGAAATTTCTTTTTGCCGGGAAGTTAATTTTAATATTTTTACACCCATGAAAAATAACCTACAAAAATTATTAATGAGTGCGGTAGTATTTTTAAATACTCCGATGGTTTTTGCTGAGGATGCGCCCCCTACTCCTCCACCGCCATCACCACCGCCAGGAATGCCTGTAGATACAGGTGTTGCTGTTCTGTTAGTGGGGGCATTAGGATTAGCATTTTATTACTTTAAAAATATTCGTACAAAAAAAGCTTCAAAGTGATTTGAAGCTTTTTTTATGGTTTTAATTTTTGAGTTCCTGTAAACGGGCGACATATTTCCCAATAACATCAAACTCCAGATTGATTTTTGTGCCAATTTCAAAGTTTTTAAAATTGGTGTGTTCTAAAGTGTATGGTATAATTGCTACGCTGAATTCATTTTTCTTTGAATTTACAACCGTTAGGCTGACACCATTTATGGTTATGGATCCTTTTTCGATGGTTATGTTGTTTTTGCTGCTGTCGTATTCAAAGGTGAAATAAATGCTTCCGCCGGCATTTTCGATGTTTTTGCAGATGCCGGTCTGATCGACATGTCCCTGAACAATATGGCCATCCAGGCGATCACCTAGTTTCATGGCGCGTTCTATATTAACGGAATCGCCTACTTTCCAATCCCCTAAATTTGTTTTGTCTATGGTTTCTTTGATGGCAGTAACGGTATATGTATCGTGGCTTATGTTAACTACGGTTAAGCAGATGCCGTTATGAGCCACGCTTTGGTCTATTTTCAATTCTCCGGTGATTGAAGAACTTACCGTAACGTGAATATTGTTGTTTTCTTTCTGAATATCCTGAATCGTTCCAAGAGTTTCGATAATTCCTGTAAACATAACTATTAATTTTGTTAAATTTGCATGTCCAAAATTAGGAATAAATAACTAGTCAGCATGGTTAAAAGAGCAGAAAATATAATTGTAGGGATTTCCATCGGAGATTTAAATGGTATCGGGAGTGAAGTGATTTTGAAAACCTTCGAAGATACTCGTATGCTTGAGCTTTGTACGCCGGTTATTTTTGGGAATGTGAAAATTCTTTCTTTTCTTAAAAGAACATTGAATTTAGAATCTAATCTGCATGGGATAGATAAGCTGGAGCAATTGGTGTTTGGTAAAATCAATGTACTTAATGTATGGCGAGAGGGGGTGAACCTGCAATTCGGAGAGAATGATGAAAATGTAGGCAAGTATGCGATTAAGTCGTTTACAACCGCTACCCAGGCATTGAAAGACGGATTGATAGATGTTTTGGTAACGGCTCCTATTAATAAGTATAATATACAGTCGGAAGAATTTCATTTTCCGGGCCATACCGATTACCTGAATCAGGAATTGGAAGGCGATGCATTAATGTTGATGGTTCAGGATAATTTGCGTGTCGGACTTTTAACAGACCATGTGCCGGTAAATGAGGTTTCTGCTCATTTAACGGAAGCGTTGATCAGAACCAAGTTGGAGACTATTAATAGAACGCTTATTCAAGATTTTGGAATCACAAAGCCGAAAATCGCAGTATTGGGGTTGAATCCACACTGTGGTGATCATGGTGTAATAGGTAAGGAAGATGATGAGGTAATCAGGCCGGCACTGCAAAAACTTTTTGACGAAGGAATTATGGTTTTAGGGCCGTATTCGGCGGACAGTTTCTTTGGCTCAGGTCAATATGAGAAATTTGATGCCGTGATTGCCGCTTATCACGATCAGGGCTTGATTCCGTTTAAGACATTGTCTTTTGGAAAAGGGGTGAATTATACGGCGGGATTGAATAAAATACGTACATCGCCTGATCATGGAACGGCTTACGAAATAGCAGGAAAAGGTGTGGCAGATTTCAATTCGTTTAAGGAGGCGGTTTATTTGGCTTTAGACGTGTTTCATAACCGTAACGAATACAATGAGTTGATTAAAAACCCCTTAAAAACAAAGCAAAAACAGTTATAAACAAAAAAATGTTTACAACTCGTTTGAATTTACAATAATTTTATATCTTTGCACGCTCAAAACTGTTGGTATGAATATTCAGAAAGATTTTTTAATTCCTTTTGTGGGATTGAAGTTGGGGAAACATCAGTTTGGTTATCAAATAGGTAAGGAGTTCTTTGAGAGCTTTGAATTTGACGAATTCAATGATGTCAATATCAAGGTGGATTTGGTTTTGGACAAGAAAAGCACTATGCTTGAGCTTGCGTTTAAACACAAGGGGACGATTAATGTGCCTTGTGATTTAACCGGCGAGGAATTCGATCTGCCAATCAAAGGAAAGCTGAATTTAATTGTAAAATTTGGTGATGCCTTCAATAATGAGAACGATGAATTGCTGATTTTACCTCATGGTGAATTTCAGGTCGATGTGGCACAGTATATCTATGAGATGATTGTGCTTTCTGTTCCTTCAAAGCGCATCCATCCGGGTGTGAAAGACGGGACACTAAAAACCGAAGCGATTGAAAAACTGAATGAACTGGCTCCGAAAGAGCAGCATAAAAAAGAAGAAGAAAATAATGATCCCCGTTGGGATAAATTAAAACAACTATTAACGGATAAATAATATAGTAAGATGGCACATCCTAAGAGAAAAACCTCGAAAACAAGAAGAGATAAGAGAAGAACGCACTATAAAGCGACAGCTCCTCAAATTGCAACATGTCCTGTAACAGGAGAGGCGCATTTATACCACAGAGCTTACTGGCATGAAGGTAAAATGTACTACAGAGGTCAAGTTGTTATTGACAAACAAGTAGCGGAGGCATAATCCGAAAACGTATAGAGAAAACTCTCACAGTGTGGGAGTTTTTTTTTGTAAACCTATTGAAAGTAAATTAAGTAGGGATAAAAGAATATTGGTTTGGGATTTTTTTTGTAATTTCCACCACTTTTTGAAATCACATTTTTCAGGAAGAAAAATACAACTTTTATGAATAAAATAACAGCCGCTATAACAGCAGTGGGTGCCTATGTTCCAGACTTCGTTTTATCAAACCAAGTATTGGAAACCATGGTAGATACCAACGACGAGTGGATTACCACCCGTACCGGTATCAAAGAAAGAAGAATGCTAAAAGAAGAAGGGAAGGGAACTTCTTTCATGGCGATAAAAGCAGCACAAAACTTAATCGAGAAATCAGGAATTGATCCTAAAGAAATCGATATGTTAATCATGGCCACCGCAACACCAGATATGCCGGTTGCCGCTACAGGAGTGTATGTTGCCACTCAAATCGGGGCCGTAAACGCGTTTGCCTACGATCTTCATGCAGCATGTTCAAGTTTCCTTTACGGAATGTCTACCGCTTCAGCCTACATCGAATCAGGACGTTACAAAAAAGTTCTTTTGATTGGCGCCGACAAAATGTCTTCCATTATCGATTATACCGACAGAGCAACTTGCATCATCTTTGGAGATGGCGCTGGGGCTGTATTGTTTGAACCTAATAATGAAGGTTTAGGTTTCCAAGATGAGTTCTTGAGAAGTGACGGTATCGGAAGGGAATTCCTTAAAATCGATGCAGGAGGTTCTATTTTACCGGCTTCTGAAGAAACGGTTAAAAACAGACAGCATTATGTGTTCCAGGACGGGAAAACGGTATTTAAATATGCAGTTTCCGGAATGGCGGACGTAAGCGACAAAATTATGCAGCGCAATAATCTGACCAAAGAGGATGTGAATTGGTTAGTGGCACACCAGGCCAACAAACGTATTATTGATGCAACAGCAAACCGTATGGGGCTGGACGAAGAAAAAGTACTGGTTAACATTCATCGTTACGGAAATACTACATCAGCAACATTGCCATTGTTGTTGAGTGATTTTGAGAGTCAGCTTAAAAAAGGAGATAATATTATTTTTGCAGCCTTTGGGGGCGGTTTCACATGGGGAGCTGTTTACCTAAAATGGGCATATAACAAACAATAAACAAACAAAACCAAATTTAGAATAGTATGGATATCAGAGAAATTCAAAACCTAATCAAATTTGTAGCAAAATCAGGTGCTACAGAAGTAAAATTAGAAATGGATGATTTCAAAATCACCATTAAAACAACTGAAGCTGGAGGAGCTGAAACAACTTATATTCAGCAAATGCCTATGCAGGCGATGCCAGTAGCGGCTCCTGTAGCAGCGGCGCCACTTGCAGCAGCACCAGCAGCACCGGCAACACCTTCTGCAGCAGCAGAAGATTCAAAATACATTACTATCAAATCGCCAATGATCGGTACTTTCTATAGAAAACCATCTCCGGACAAACCAACGTTCGTTGAGGTAGGTAGTACAATTTCTAAAGGAGATGTAGTTTGTGTTATCGAAGCAATGAAATTATTCAACGAAATCGAAGCAGAAGTTTCCGGTAAAATCGTTAAAGTTTTAGTGGATGACGCTTCTCCGGTAGAATTCGATCAGCCATTATTCTTAGTTGACCCATCTTAATTCTTAGATCATTAGATTGTTAGATTGTTAGATTTCTTAGAGATCTGATGGTCTAATTATCCAAAAATCTGAATTGTCTAATTTTCTAATTTAAAAAGATGTTTAAAAAAATATTAATCGCAAACAGGGGAGAGATTGCACTTCGTGTTATCAGAACCTGTAGAGAAATGGGAATTAAAACGGTTGCGGTTTATTCTACAGTTGATGCGGAAAGCTTGCACGTTAAGTTTGCCGATGAAGCGGTATGTATCGGACCTGCGCCAAGTAATCTTTCCTATTTAAAGATGTCAAATATCATTGCAGCTGCAGAAATTACTAATGCAGACGCAATTCACCCAGGTTACGGTTTCCTTTCTGAGAATGCTAAATTCTCCAGAATCTGTCAGGAGCACAATATCAAATTTATTGGAGCATCCCCTGAGATGATTGATAAAATGGGAGACAAGGCTACGGCTAAAGCTACCATGAAAGCAGCTGGTGTTCCTTGTGTACCGGGTTCTGACGGTATCCTTGAAGATTTCAATCAAGCTAAAAAAGTAGCTAAAGAAATCGGATATCCAGTGATGATGAAAGCTACTGCCGGTGGTGGTGGTAAAGGAATGCGTGCTATCTGGAAAGAAGAAGAGCTTGAAAAAGCTTGGGAAAGTGCACGTATGGAGGCTGCTGCAGCCTTCGGTAACGACGGTATGTACATGGAAAAACTTATCGAGGAGCCTCGTCACATCGAGATTCAGGTGGTAGGGGATTCGTACGGAAAAGCATGTCACCTTTCTGAAAGAGACTGTTCGGTACAACGTCGTCACCAAAAATTAACGGAAGAAACACCTTCTCCGTTCATGACAGACGAATTACGTGAAAAAATGGGTGATGCTGCAGTTAAAGCTGCGGAATACATCAAATATGAAGGAGCAGGTACTGTTGAGTTCTTAGTGGACAAACACAGAAACTTCTACTTCATGGAAATGAACACGCGTATTCAGGTTGAGCACCCAATCACTGAGCAAGTTATAGATTATGACTTGATCCGTGAGCAGATTATGGTTGCAGCAGGTGTGCCTATTTCAGGTAAAAACTACTTGCCGCAATTGCATTCTATCGAATGTCGTATCAACGCGGAAGATCCTTATAATGATTTCCGTCCGTCTCCGGGTAAAATTACCGTTTTGCACGCACCGGGAGGACACGGGGTTCGTTTGGATACTCACGTTTATGCAGGGTACACAATCCCATCAAATTACGATTCAATGATTGCGAAGTTAATTACAACTGCGCAAACCAGAGAAGAGGCAATCAACAAAATGAAACGCGCTTTGGATGAATTCGTAATCGAAGGTATCAAAACTACGATTCCATTCCACAGACAATTGATGGATGAGCCGGATTATGTTGCCGGAAATTATACCACTAAGTTTATGGAGTCTTTCAAAATGAAAGAACTTAATTAATAAAAAGTAACCCAGTCGAAAGATTGGGTTTTTTTATTTGTAAACGCTTATATTTGATTGATAGTGACAAATCTAAGACAACAGCTCCTTTAATATAAACAATATGGCAAATCAAGAGAAAATAGTAAAACAAATGATGAAATTCCTTTTATTACTTATTAGCATATATTTTTCTTCTTGCAAGGGGCAAAACAAGCCTGAAAATAGTATCAGTAATACAACTGATATGGAAGCCGTTAAGAGTATCAACAAATTCCAAACTAATACAGCAACCGAAATCGACAAAAACATTCGGAGTATCTTTCAGGATAAAAATGGCAATTATTGGTTTGGTACAAATGGAGCTGGGGTATTTCGCTACGATGGTACAACATTGATACAACTTACTGAGAAAGACGGGCTGTCTAATAATCAAGTTCAAAGTATTCAAGAAGACAAATTCGGAAACATTTGGTTTGGCACAGGTTTGTTCCGCGTCAGCCGTTTTGATGGACAAATTTGTACCACGATTATTAATCATTTAAATAATAGCTCTGTTAATAATTGGAAGATAGAATCTGACGACCTATGGTTCTATGCCGGTGGTGGAGTTTTTCGCTATAGCAACAATTTACTTAAATATTTGCCTTTGGCTGAGACAGATCGTAAATCTGGAAATCCGCAAAATTCTCCCTTCAACCTCAGTCCCTATGCGGTGTATTCTATTCTGAAAGATAAAAAAGGAAATCTTTGGTTTGGCACTCAGGCTAAAGGGGTTTGTCGATATGATGGCAAATCGTTCACGTGGTTTACTGAAAAAGGTCTGAGTGGTCCGGCAGTACTTAGTTTGTTTGAAGATAGCAAAGGAAATATTTGGTTTGGAAATAATGGTGCTGGTCTATTTCGATATGACGGCAAATCGTTAGTCAATTTTACAGAAGAAAAGGAACTTGGTAATAAAGAATTTAGGACTTCAGGTAAAGCAGGTTTAGGTACCTTGGCTCGTATTTATTCAATAAACGAAGACCGCAATGGAAACCTTTGGATTGGAACCGTTGATGCCGGTGTTTGGAGATATAATGGAAATGACTTAACTAATTATACCACAAAAGATGGATTGACCAGTAATGCCGTAAACACGATTTATAAAGATAAAAAAGGCGACCTTTGGTTTGGAACAGACGAAAATGGTGTATGTAAATTCGATGGAAAGTCTTTTACTGAGTTTGTTCCAAAATAAAAAATGAAAATCTGTCAGGTATTAAATTAGGTGGTGTTTATTACCGGCAATTTTAACGGACCTCACTTAAACAGTAGAATTCTCTTGAAAATTATTGGACTATGCAGACTGAAAATTTATTAAAACAAGTAGCTTTCATAAAAGAGATTGACAAGCTAAAATACATTCAACGTAAAACTAAATTGTTCAACAGTGACAGGCACGAAAATGACGCAGAACACAGTTGGCATTTAGCAATGATGACGATTGTATTAGCAGAACATTCGGATAAACCAATAGATGTTCTCAAAGTTTTGAAAATGGTTTTAATGCATGATATTGTTGAAATTGATGCCGGTGATACTTTTATTTATGACACACAAAAAAATCACACAAATACCGACGAGGAGCTTATTGCAGCGAAACGAATATTTGGACTTTTACCAAAAGAACAGGCAGAAGAATTTATAGCAATTTGGCAGGAATTTGAAGAGGGTATTACAGATGAGGCAAAATTTGCAAAATCAATGGACAGGTTTGAACCCTTGCTTCAAAACGTCTCCAATAATGGTGGGACATGGGCGGAATTTAATGTGCCTTATCAAAAAGTGTATGACAAGAAAAAAGCAATTAAAGACGGTTCAGCAACAATTTGGGAATATGCCGAGGATTTGATTAATAAAAGTGTGGAGAAGGGAATTCTTAAGAAATAAATTTTTTTACGGAGAAGAAAAACTACTTCATCGCTTTGCAAAGTCTCTCGACTTAGAATCAATAAACAAACCCACAACAGAATCAAATTCTATTGTGGGTTTCTTGTTTCAAAAGCAAATCTCTTTTACCAGGCGATAGGCCTGTAATCCTTCAGGAATTTTCCGCACCAATGCTTTCCGGTGTTGATTCCGTCAAACAACGGATCCATAACTCGAGCGGCTCCATCGACAATATCTAACGGGGGCTGAAAATCCTGTTCTTCCTGTTTTCGTTTGGCTAATTCCGCCGGATCTTCATCCGTTACCCATCCAGTATCAACAGCATTCATGAAAATCCCGTCTTTTGCGAGTGTTCCGGCGGCCGTATGCGTTAGCATATTCAATGCTGCTTTGGCCATATTGGTATGTGGGTGTCGGTCTTCCTTAAAAGCACGGTAAAACTTCCCTTCCATAGCCGAAACATTGATAATGTGTTTTTTGCCTGTATTGTCTTTTTTCATCACTTCTGAAAGACGATTACACAACACAAAAGGCGCTACAGAATTTACCAATTGCACTTCAATCATTTCGGTAGTTTCAATTTGCCCCAATTTTAATCTCCAACTGTTTACTTTTCGCAAATCGATTTGTTGCAAATCGGCATCAAGTTCTCCTTCTGGAAAAACTTCTTGTGCGACCAAGGTATTATCAAACGAATATGGAATTTGAGATAATTTAGCCGAAGCTCTTAACCCAATTCCCGGTTCCGGTCCGTGCCAGGTTACCGGCATATTTTGATTGGAAGAAGCATCTGTAGTCAATACTTTTAATTCATTCAGACAATTGGTATGATCCAATAATAAATCCTGAGCTTGTTGTGGTAAAGAGCCTGTTGGACGTTCTTCATTTTCCATTAAGTGTGTATAAAAACCCGCAGGTCGCCTTACGGTTTGCGCCGCGTTGTTGATTAGGATATCTAATCGCCCGTATTTTTGCTCAATAAAATTGCAAAAAATCTCCACGCTCGGAATATGTCTTAAATCCAATCCGTGAATTTTCAAGCGATGCCCCCAATCAATAAAGTCCTCTTCTTTGGAAAATCGCAAAGCCGAATCGACCGGAAAACGGGTCGTTGCAACAACCGTAGCCCCACCGCGCAATAACATCAAAGTAATATGATACCCAATTTTTAAACGAGAACCGGTAACAACTGCAATCTGGCCTTTTACATCTGCCGATTGGAAACGCTTTGCGTAGTTAAAATCACCACAATCGGAACACATCGAATCATAAAAATGATGCATTTTGGTGAACTCCGTTTTGCATACATAACACTTTCTAGGCGTTTCGAGTTCCAATTCTTCTTTATGCTTTAATTCGTGCGAACCCAAAAGTTTTGGAGCTACAAATACAACCGCTTCGCGAGCCGAACGAATCCCGGTTTCCTTTCGAGCGGTCCTGTCTTTCTTTTCCTGTTTGCGTTTGGCCAGTGCTTTTGCGTCTTTTTTTCTTTTAGCAAACTCATCACGGTCGGGGCGTGAAAATTGTCCAGCCGCTTTAATTAAAGCAGTTCTTTGTTCTTTAGGTATTTCAAAAATCTGATCGGTATCCGTATTCAATTGCGTCAAAACAGCGATGCATTGATTTATTTCGTCCAATGATATTACAGACCTATCCTCTATTTTTTCATTCATCATTATAAAAACTTGGGATAAATTCCAAGGATGCAAATATAACCTTTAAATGTAAGTCAAAATGAAAATGCTTTTAAACACAGAATTGACATTGGGATTTTATAATGAGTAATCTAGGCTAAACTAACCCTCGCATAACGGTGGTTTTATGAATTTGGGGTTTTAAGGCATATGTTGGCGTTAGCTATTTTTCATATTATCAGGTTCCTTCTTCTTATTCCTTTCTTCCAATCACTAAAGTTAGTTCCTGCTTTATGATTTTGTTATTCTTTGTTCCGCAAAGTTGTCTTTGGAAAAGATTAGGCCAAAAAAAATCCCGAAGTCTAAACCTTCGGGATTTGATTTTTGATTGATGATTGTATGTATTCTTAAACGCCTAATTTCTTAGCGATAGCAGTTGGAACCGCTTTTTTGTGTAACATGATTGCAGTTGCTTTGTATTTAGCGAACTCTTTACTCATATATAAATAACCTTTGTAGTCGTTTGATTGTCCCCAAGAGTTTTTAACGATATAGTATTCTTTACCATTTTGGTCTTTTGAAATTCCAACGATGTGCATACCGTGATCGTCAGTGGTTGTGTAGTTGTCGAACGCTTTCTGACGCATTTCTTCAGTAACAACAGCTTCTTTTTTAGGGCCGTTGAACAAATCAGCTTTCTCATCAGCTGTCATGTCTTCCACTTTTTTCTCAGGAACGAAAGCTACTCCGTTTTTCCAAGAGAAACTTTTCTCACTTACATCACCAGCCCAAGCAACTGAATAACCGTTTTTCAAAGCGTTGTCAATGATATCTGTCAATTCGTTCATTTTAACATTGTACACTTGATCGAAAGACCAGTTGTCCGGCACCATCAAAGTGAATTTTGTGTAATATGGGTGTTCTTGTAATGAGGAGATTTCTACATAATCATCCGCATTAATTCCAACTACTTCTTTAGCGAAAGTTTCAGGAGTATACGTTTTTCCATTGTATTGGAATGATTTTGGAGCCTGACCCAAATAAGAATCAATCACTGCCGTATATGCTTTTTCCCAGTTTGGAGTTAGTTCTCCGTTCGGATTGCTCACAACTGCTTTAAGAACTCCTTCTCCTATAGCAGCCATTTCAGCAAATTTATTTTTATCAGTACCATAGTTCAAACCTGTATAAACAGATTGTGGAACAGCACCATATTTTTTGTACATGTTGATTACATCGTGGAACGCACCACCATCACCTAAAGAAACAGCACCGTGCATACGAACATAATTTCTTCCTTTCTCGATATAAGCGTTTCTTGCCGAGAAAATCTGAGACAATTCTACAGGTTTTTTGCCCATACGGATCATTTCTGACTCCAAGAAAGAGTTAGCAGAATAACTCCAGCATGTTCCGGAAGACCCTTGGTTTTTAATCGAAGTGTTCTCGATGTTAACTACATCAGTAAATTTGAATGATTCTTTACTTTTTTCGCTTGCATTGATTTTTAGCGAATTCACTAAATTATCTTGTGCATAAGCCGACGACATACTCACGATTAATGCAGATGCTACAAGAAAAGGTTTGATAGGAATTGATAACATAGTTTTGTTTTTAATTTTCACTATTGGTTGGTAAAATTATGAATTGTTACAATTCAAAATTCATTTTAACAACAATTTATGTTTTAATTATGATATAAAAAATCCCTTCTTGAACTTACATCAGAAGGGATTTTTGTGCTTTTTTACAATGTTTCTTTTAACCATTTGAAGAACTCACGTTGCCATACCAAACCGTTTTGCGGTTTCAGCACCCAATGGTTTTCTTCCGGGAACAAAAGGAAGCGGCTTTTAATGCCTTTTAATTGTGCTGCCTGGAAGGCTTCCTGGCCTTGTCCGATAGGGACGCGATAATCTTTTCCGCCTTGAATGATCATAATTGGCGTGTTCCAGTTGTTCACCATATTGATTGGGTTGAACTGAGAATATGTTTTTTGCACATCAGCATTGTTTTTCTCCCAGTATGCGCCTCCGTGTTCAAAGTTGTTGAAGAATACTTCTTCGGTAGTGCCGTACATACTTTGTAGGTTGAAAACACCACAGTGTGAGATGAATGTTTTAAAACGGTTTTTGTGGATTCCCGCCAGATAGAAAACAGAGTAACCTCCGTAGCTTGCTCCAACTGCTCCCAAACGCGTTTTGTCTACGTACGATTCTTTGGCTACATCGTCGATAGCCGCAAGGTAATCGTTCATTACCTGTCCACCCCAGTCCTTACTAATGTCTTCATTCCATTTTACACCGTGCCCAGGCATACCGCGACGGTTTGGGGCTACCACAATGTAACCTTGAGCGGCCATGGTTTGGAAATTCCATCGGAACGAATAATATTGTGTAAGTGCACTTTGAGGCCCACCTTGACAATACAGTAGGGCAGGGTATTTCTTGGTCTTGTCGAAATTTGGAGGAAGGATTACCCAAACCACCATTTTTTTACCATCAGTAGTGGTAACGATTCTTTTTTCGGTTTTGCTTAAAGACAATTTGCTGTAAACATCCGTGTTTACATTCGTGATTTGTTTCCAAGTTTTATTCTTGAATTCATATGAATAGATTTCAGAAGCGTGGTTCATGTCGTTTCGTGCCAAAATCACTTTTCCGTCAGCGAAGCCTACAATTTCGGTCACATCGAAATCACCGCTTGTAATTTGTTTTACGGTAACAGCAATTTTAGTCAGTCCAGGGAAATTCACTTCGAATAATTGTTTCGTTCCGTCGAATGGAGCGATAAAATATACTTTTTTGCCGTCTTCACTCCATTTGAAACTTTCTACAGTTCCATCCCAACCTGCAGTCAGGTTAATGTCCATCCCTTTGAAGTGCACAATGATGTCGTTTTTGTCGGCTTCATAACCGTCACGTTTCATTTGCAGCCAGGTTAGGTTTCCGGTTGGAGAATATAGTGGGTGCGTATCGTATCCTAAATTATTTTCGGTTAAATTTTTTGTGGTTTTAGTTTCGATATTGTATTCATATAAATCTGTATTGGTACTGATGGCATAAGCCGTTCCCGATTTCTTTTTACAAACGTAAACGATGCTTTTGCCATCAGGTGACCAGATGTAATCCTCATCCCCTCCGTGTGGTTTTTGTGGCGTGTCGAAAGATTCTCCTTTCATGATATCCATCGGAACCGTTTTGTCGTTGTTCTCAGTAAAGAATACGTGGTTGTACGTTCCGTCGTTCCAGGTGTCCCAATGACGGTAATTCAATCCGTCGTAAACCTGAGCATCTGCCTTTTTTAGGTCGGAGTACAAATCTTTGCCCAACACTTTTTCGACTTTCACTTCTTTATGCGAAAGCGTATATTTTCCGTCGGAAGAAAGGTTTTTATTTTTCACCAGGTCTTTGGTGTCCTGAACCTCTGTTGCTGTCCCTCCGTTTAGCGGAATGGTGAAGAATTTAGAATTCGACTTGTTTTCCTCAACAGAAGGCGTAGATACTTTGTAAACAATATTTTTACCGTCTTTGGAAAGTCCGATTGGCGTTACACGGCCTAATTTCCATAATAGTTCAGGCGTCATCACATCCTGAGCAGAAGCAGATAGTCCCATCATTCCAAGCGTTAAAATAAGGAGTTTTTTCATTGTTGCTATTTTTTGAAAGAAAGGCTAAAATTAATGATTTTATCGAATCGATTATTGTATTGGATTGAATTAACAAAAAGCCCCGGCAAATGCGGGGCTTTTTTTAATTTCTAAAGAGGGAAAAAATTATTTTTTGATGAAACGTTTTGTAGTTACGTTACCGTTATCGGAAATTTCTAAAAGATAGTTTCCGGATCCGATAGTTGAAACGTCAATCGATCCATTGTTGAATTTACCGTTTGCTACTGTTTGTCCCATCAAATTGTAAACTTTATAAGTAGCGTTTTCTGAAACTTCCGTTGCGTTCAACAAGTCAGTTGCTGGGTTTGGATACAATTTAACCGCAGTAAGTGTATTGATTGCTACTGTTTCTTTGACAGTAGAAGTGATGTTCACGGTATAATCTTCCACTTGTCCGTAAGTGAATGTTTCGCAAGAAGTTGGTACTCCATTATATTTCAATGAAACTCTCATTCTTGTTGCTCCCAATGTTGCCGTAGCAGGGATTGTAAACGTTCCGCTTACTGGAGTTGTTGTAGAAGCTGTTTTGCTCCATACTAATTCTCCTGCATCTGTGAAAACACCATTTTGGTTGTAGTCGATCCAAACGGCATAGCCTTCAGGATAAACTGTCGAAGTCCAAGTCGGCGTAATCGTAATGGTATTTGATGTTCCACGAACAGCATTTGTAGATAAAGAAGTGAAGTTCTCATATCCGGCAGTTCCTGTAGAGGTATTGTTGATTGATCCAAAAACGACTTTACCTATTCTCTCATCCGAGGTGTTGTTTCCTTGTGAAGTACAATAAGTAATCGATGTGGATAAAGTTGTTACGTTCACGGTGTTGCTCGCAGCAGAAATATTTCCGGCCGCATCTTTTGCTTTTACAGAGAAAGTATAAGCAGTCGCCGGAGTTAATCCTGTTACATTATACGTTGTAGTAGTAACGGTTCCTAACAAAGTAGTTCCGCGATAAACATCATATCCGGTTACTCCCACATTGTCTGTAGAAGCTGTCCATGATAAGTTGGTTGTGGTTTGCGTGGTTCCCGAAGCTGTTAAGTTCGTTGGAGCAGATGGAGCAGTTGTGTCAGACGATGATAATGTAGTTACATTAACGGTGTTGCTTGAAGCAGAGATATTTCCGGCTGCATCTTTCGCTTTTACAGAAAAAGTATAAGCTGTTGCAGGTGTTAATCCTGTTACATTGTAAGTTGCAGTGGAAACGGTTCCTAATAAAGTAGTTCCGCTGTAAACATCATATCCAGTTACTCCTACGTTGTCAGTAGATGCATTCCAAGATAAGTTTGTAGTTGTTGCCGTTGTGCCTGAAGCCGTTAAATTGGTAGGGGCAGAAGGAGCGGTTGTGTCTGAGGTTCCTGACGTAATGGTAAAGTTTGTGTTCGAAACATCAAAGAAAATATGGTTAGAACCTTTTACCATGATTCTGTTCTGTGTGCCCGGAGTATTAGGAACAGTGATGGCTTGTGTTCCATCATTAGGTGATGCTGCCAATAAAGTAGACCATGTTGCGCCATTATTGTTAGAGATTAAAATATCAACGTTAGCACAGTTTACACCGTTTGCTGTTGTTCCTGCAACGTTCCATGTAACCGTTTGTGATGAACCGCCAACCCATGAAACAGCTGTGTTTGGTGCGCTTACAGAGAATGGTCCGGCAGTACCGTTTACGGTAACTATCATATCATCACTGTTGTTAGCCGGTCCTCCGGCTCTGTTATCGCGAACCGTAAATCTGAAGTTTAAAGTTCTTGCTACAGAAGGTAACGCTTCTACTGTAATTTCCGAACCTGAGGTCGTAGTTGCTCCCGCTAGGGTTCTTGACATAATTGGGAAATATCTGGTCGGTGAGGTGGTCGGCGAATACGATCTGAATGTCGGTCCGCTTGTTTTTGTGGCGCTGGCTGCCGAACTCGCTCCTGTTTGTGATGATGAAGCATTGTCCATTTCTTCCCAAATGTAAGTAAGGGCATCGCCATTAGCGTCTGTACCGGTTCCGGTTAGCATGAACGGGGTGCTTTTCGGAATAGTATAATCCAATCCAGCATTAGCTGTTGGAACTGAATTTCCTGTTGGTGTATTGGTCTGACAGGTTTTAGATTTGATGTTGTTGGTTACCTGTTGAATGCTTACAGCATGAAAATACGCATCCGAATGGGCCTGGATATCCTGACTAGTGATACCTGCGTATCCCATAATGGTTGAACCACTTCCCGGTTCCATATTTGCACCGGTACCTTCATTGTTCATTGAAAAAGTGTGATTGGCTCCGAATTGGTGTCCTAATTCGTGTGCTACGTAGTCGATGTCGAAGTTGTCTCCTGAAGGGATTCCATCAGCAGGAGATGTGTATCCGCTTCCTTTTTGACCATTTACGCAAACGCATCCGATACAACCGGCGTTACCACCGCCACCAGTGGCTCCGAAAAGGTGTCCGACATCATAATTCGCTTCTCCGATAACCGAAGTCAAAGTCGACTGCAGCTGAGAATTCCAGTTGGACATCCCGCTCGCAGCAGAATAAGGGTCGGTAGATGCGCTTGTGTAAATTACAGCATCATTATTAGCAATCAAATTCATGTGAACCCCAAAGTCTTTTTCGAAAACACCGTTTACGCGGGTCATCGTATTGTTGATTGCTGCTAATGCTAATGCTTTTGTTCCGCCAAAATAAGCAGTATATTCACCTGTTACCGACATGGCCAAACGGAAATTTCGTAAAGTCGCATCGTCGGCATTTGGTCGTAAGGTTTCGCCTGAACTGGCAACGGCTGCTGTTGCGTTGTCAATCACCTTACAATCAAAATGAGAAAGTGATCTTAGTTTGTCTGCTTTTTTGAAAACTGAATAGGTTTTTAAATCCTGTGAATACGGTTCGATGAAAACGGCCGATTGGTCAGCATTAACCTGCATGGTTTGTAAACCAAGTGGAGAAACACTGAAGTGGATAGTTGATGAAGGATTATCGATTCCCTGTCCAACATAGGATTTTATTTCCGGAAAACGTGCTGCCAGTCCGGGTTCCATGTTGGAAGCTTCCAGGATGCGGAAGCGTTCCATTTGTCCTTCGGCATTGGGGAATGATACTATTACACTTGATTTTTCTGTATTAATTCCTCTTTTAGGTGAATTAAGTAAAGCTGTTTTTAATCCGTTGATGTCTAATTCGAACAGATTTTTAGTAGGTAAGGTAGCTCCTCTTTGTGTAGTAACAACGTTACTTTTTTTTGAAGAAAGCTTCCAGAATGATCCCCCGTTTTGCGCGAAAGAGGAACTCGTAAATGCCAGTAAGGCAATTGAGAGTAGTCTGTACTTCATAATTTTTTGGGTGTTTGTTGATATTTGTTTTTCAAATTTTCAGCGTAAATATATTTAACATTTTTATTAAATAAACAATAATATTTAACAAATTTTAAATATAAAGACAGAAATAACACAAAATGAAGGATGGAAAAGCACCTTTTTAGCAAAATAATGCAGGGTAAAAAGTTTTTTTTATTGTGAAATATGTATTTGAAAAGACTTTTTAGAGTAAAAAATTATGTAATTCATAATTCTTTGTTTCCTAAATATTTAGTAGGTATTCCGGTTTTTATTACAGAAAGGAAAGGCAGTTTCAAAAAATATGACTATTTTCACCGACTAAAATTTGTTTCGAAGTGAAAAGCAATAACAAACTCTTTATAGCGATTATCGTCGCATTAATTCTTGGTGTTATTTTGGGAGGTATTGTTCACTACCAATTTATTGAATCCAAGGAGGTATTTTCAAAAAACATAAAATTATTGGGTACCGTATTTATCCGAATGGTCCAAATGATTATTGCACCGTTGGTGTTCACAACCTTAGTGGTAGGAATTGCCAAAATGGGCGATATGAAAATGGTTGGCCGTGTAGGAGCAAAAGCAATGGGATGGTTTATTTCTGCCTCATTGGTTTCGCTTTTGTTGGGGATGGTGCTGGTAAATACATTAGCGCCCGGAAAAGGGACTAATATTAAAATGGATGATGCTTCTTCGGCTTCCGAGTTATTGGAAAAAACACAATCATTTTCGTTGGAAGAATTCGTAAAGCATGTTGTTCCAAAGAGTGTCTTTGAGTCATTTGCTACCAATGAAATCCTGCAGATTGTAATCTTCTCAATCTTTTTCGGTATCGCATTGTCTTCGTTCAGCAAAAAAGAAGCTAAGCCCATTTTAAAACTTTTCGACCGCATTTCGCATGTGGTCTTAAAAATGGTGACTTACATTATGTGGTTGGCGCCGTTGGGGGTTTTTGGCGCTGTAGCTGCCGCTGTTGCGAATTACGGATTTGAAATCTTCAGTTTGTATGCGAATTATCTTTTGGCTTTTGCCTTTGGTATTATTCTACTATGGATACTTCTGCTTTTAGTGGGTTATCTGATACTTGGTAACCGTTTGTGGGATTTATTAAGACGAATCAAGAGCCCGCTGCTGATTGCATTTTCAACAACCAGTAGTGAGGCAGTATTCCCCAAAATGGTTGAAGAATTAGAGCGTTTCGGTTGTCAGCCGAGAATTGTGTCGTTTACATTACCGTTAGGGTATTCGTTCAATCTTGACGGAAGTATGATGTACATGACCTTTGCCAGTATTTTTATTGCACAGGTTTATGGAATTGACATGCCATTGGATAAACAGCTGACCATGTTGCTGGTTTTAATGCTTACAAGCAAAGGCGTTGCCGGTGTGCCGAGGGCTTCACTGATTGTAGTTGTGGCGACTTGTGCCATGTTCGGTATCCCGCCGGAAGGAATTGCACTTATTTTACCGATTGACCATTTCTGTGATATGGCAAGAAGTATGACTAACGTGTTAGGAAATGCGTTGGCAACCAGTGCGGTTGATAAATGGGAAACGAAAAGCGTAAATTAATTATTTAAAAAAATATCCAAATGAAAGAGTTTCACTGGACACAGTTGTTAAACCCTGAATTTTACATCAATCTCGAAATAGCCGGGCATCACATCGGAATTTATGTGGTTCTGTTTATTGTTTTTGCCGAAACCGGGTTATTTGCAGGATTCTTTTTGCCAGGCGACAGTCTGTTGTTCCTTAGCGGAATTTACAGTGAAACGCTAATGCAGGAATTGATTTATATTGAGAACGAATTTACCAATGTAGCGGTTTTAGCAACCTTGGTAGGGATTGCCGGAATTATAGGTAATGTCTTTGGTTATTGGTTCGGAGCCAAAAGCGGGCATTTCCTATATTCGAAAAAAGATAATTTCTGGTTCAAAAAGAAATACCTTATCCAATCCCGTTTGTTTTTTGAGAAACACGGTGGAAGGGCTATTATTTTTGCCAGATTCTTGCCTATCATTAGAACATTCGCGCCGATTGTGGCCGGAATTGTTCAGATGCCAAAGCAAAAATTTATGTTTTATAACATACTTAGTTCATTCCTTTGGTCGTTCGTGCTGATATTTGCCGGACATTATCTTTATACCTATTTATTAGAGCGCAATATTATCGACCTTAAGAAAAATATTGAATTGATCGTAATCGGTATCATCGTTGTTTCAACGGCGCCTTTAGTAATCAATTCAATCAAAAATAAAATGAAAGTCAGAAAATAAAGACCATGGATGTTAGCTATTGGGAACTGAAGAATTGGTTTGCCAACGTTGATTATACTGTTGTTGGCAGCGGTATCGTAGGGCTTCATGCGGCCTTGCATCTTCGCGAACGTTTTCCCGAGAGCAAAATTCTTATCCTTGAAAAAGGGGCGCTGCCCGAAGGTGCCAGTACTAAAAACGCCGGTTTTGCCTGTTTTGGCAGTTTGTCCGAAATTATAGAGGATTTACGAAATTACAGTGAAGAGGAAGTTGTTCAGTTAATACAGAAACGCTGGAACGGACTCAATCTGTTGCGCAAACGTTTAAGTGATGCCGCAATCGATTTCAAACCTTATGGAGGTTATGAAGTTTTTCTGAAGGAGGATGAAAGTACCTATGCCGAATGCCTTCAGAAATTGCCTTTCATTAATGAAATCCTGAGACCCCTTTTCAAATCCGATGTTTTTGCCAAAGAAGTGGATCGATTCGATTTTAAAGGAATTCATGAGTATTTGATCTTCAATCCATTTGAAGGACAAATTGATACCGGGAACATGATGCAGGCTTTACTTAAAGAAGCTGTTACCAATAATATTCTGATTTTAAACCGACAAACCGTAACGGATTATCATGATTCAGGCAGCGGGGTTCAGGTAAATACAACTGATTTTTCGTTTACTTCCAAAAAACTGTTGTTTGCTACCAATGGTTTTGCAGATAAATTAACTCAAGGAGAAGTTCGTCCCGCAAGAGCACAGGTCCTGATTACAGAACCTATTCCGAACCTTGATATTAAGGGAACTTTTCACATAGACGGGGGTTATTATTATTTCCGTAACATAGATAATAGAATCTTACTGGGTGGCGGAAGAAACCTTGACTTTGAAGGAGAAGCCACTTCCGAATTCGGCTTGACCGAAAAAATACAAAACCGTCTGGAACAATTGCTTTCTGAAGTTATCTTACCGAATACGGAATATAAAATTGCTCACCGCTGGAGCGGAATCATGGGCTTAGGATCACATAAAAAACCAATTATTGAACAATTGTCTGAAAATGTGTGTTGCGGTGTTCGCCTTGGAGGAATGGGCGTAGCTATAGGGAGTCTGGTCGGACAGGAATTAGCGGATTTAGTGTAAAAAATAACAGTCAACATGATGAAAAAGTACTTATTGTTTAAAGTTTTATTTGCATTTGTATTTCTGGGTTTTCAAGCTGATGTAAAGGCTCAATTTGTTTCATTGGATATTTCTGGAAATTATAAGATAAATGGAACCGGCGGAATATGGTGGGATTATCAATATAAGCCTACCGGAAGCTCAACTTATACACAATCGGCTATAATTCAGAACAATTCCGCGTCTTTGGTTAGGCTCAACCCTTTTGTTTCCTGGGATTTCAGGATCCGTTTTTATGGTTATACCGGCCAGCCGGGGCTTTGGGGATCGGATTATACCGTTAATTCAGAGTATGCGGCAATTTCAAAACTAACCGGTTATAGTTTTAATTTTGATACATCTCCAATTGTCGAAGGTTGGCGTGGTTACAGACTGCAAAATACTACATCGAATACTAACAGTAATATTGAAGAGGCTACTTATCTTGTAAACGGAACTTCAGGGAAGTCGCTTTTTATGGGCTGGAGAAGTGGTAACGGTGTAATGTTGGTGTCTCCGAAAATTACGGATTTGGCTACTGATAAAAAGTTCTCAATTTACGCAAACAGTTATCAGGGGAGTTATTCTGTAGTTTTGGGAACCATTGGAGATCCATATGATCCGGCAACATTTCATCCGTTAAAAACAGTCACGCTCACAGGGGGCGGTTTCAATAAAATCAATGTTTTTTTTAATAACTATGTAGGTTCCGATCAATATATTGCGATTAAGAGTTCCGGTAATTATGGCGATGTTTATTTCGATGATTTTAGTTACGAACAATCGGTTAACTGTTTTGACAATACCAATTTAACGGTTTCGGATGTAACGGAGAGTACGGCGAAAATTAATTTTACTGCTGATGCTTTACAAAACAATTGGGAACTGGAACTCAAGAACGTGACCTACGGCATTACGGAAACTATGATGATTGGTACTAATGTTGATTACCAGCTTCAAAATTTAACTGGGAACACGAACTATCAGGTAAAGGTAAGAGCTAATTGTGGGGAAGGGCTGTACTCGAATTGGACGCCGACACAATCCTTTACAACCTCTTGTTCTATAATCGCTGCGGGATACCAGACATCTTTTTTGGAGAAAAATTATTTCAATCCTTGTTGGTCCAGAATAGAAGTTGGTGCGAATGTTTATCAGGCCCCTATTGGCGGTAATACTAGTATAATACCCAGAACAGGAAGCAAGTATATTCAGATGATCAATTCATCTGTTTCATCTGCAAATAAATCATACCTGATAACACCTTATATAACCGATCTGGCTAACAATAAGAGGGTGAAATTCTTCTTGGTAGCAAAAGGAAATTCCGATTATATTACAAGTTCATTGATTATTGGGACAATGTCAAACCCCTCTGATGAGACTACATTTGTACCCCTGAAGACCATTTCACCATTGGAAATGAATGAAATCAATGGTTTTGAAGTGAATGATTTTTGGAAAGAACATATTGTTTATCTGGATAACTACAATAATGCTCTTGATCATCATTATATTGCAATTAAACAGAATAATATTCAGGACGGGAGTACTTTTCATATTGACGATTTTACTTACGAAGTAATACCATCCTGTAAAGAGCCGGTAAATCTTAAGATGGTAAAATCGACTTATGAGACAGCTATATTAAGTTGGGAAAATAATAACACACCTTCCAATGGAAGCTGGCAAATAGAATATGGTCCTTCCGGGTTTACATTAGGAACCGGAGTAACTATTAATGCTTCGACAACAACAGCTACACTTACAAACCTTTTGCCTTTTACGAATTACGAATTTTATGTTAGAAGCCAATGTGGTTCCGGATTCAGCAATTGGTCTGACCGTGGTGTTTTTAAAACAAAATGCGAAGGAGTTACTGCTGGTTATACCTATGATTTTGAGAATGGGAATTTTGACTCCAACTGTTGGGCAAGAATTACACCTAAAATTAGGGATGATTTTTATAGCGCAGATGCTTTTATTTATTATACTCAGCCATATGGTTCCACTCCGACAACTCCTCATTCCGGGACCAAGATGATTAGCATTATGTCTTCAAACAGCAGTCCGGATAATTATGAAAATGAGAAGACTATTTTAGTGCCACCACGCCTTATTGGTTTAAACAATGAAAGGAAGATTTCTTTTTGGGCATATGTCCCATCAAGTGTGTACAATAGCCTTACAAATATTCAGGTTGGGACACTTAGTGATCCTGAGGATTACCAAACTTTTGTGCCTTTTGAAAATATAACGACTGGCTTTCAGTTGGATGCCTGGAAAAAGTATGAAGTTGACTTCTCAGGGTACTATGGCAGCAATAAGTTTATAGGGATACGAATTTTTACATATGATGGAGATAATTATATTGTTTATCTCGATGATTTTGCATACGAGAATCATAATTGTGCAAAACCAACTAATTTATCTGCATTACAGTCTGGTGCGGACAGCGTGACTTTAAATTGGAACATCAATAATAATAATCCGGTTCATTGTGAGGTTGAATATGGCCCATTAGGTTTTACACCGGGAACAGGTACCGCTGTTACTGTAACAAGTCTTCCGTTAACCATTACGAATCTGTCTCCCAATACAAAATATCAGTTTAGAGTAAGAAACATCTGTGATTCAAACGTGGTAAACTGGAGCAATCTTTACAGTTTTAAAATTTCATGTATGGTAAGTGCTCCGTTCGAAGATAAATTCGATCAGTACCCAGCCACTAATGCCTATCTGATCCCGAATTTCTGTTGGACAGTTTATGAAAGTACCAGTCCTAATCAGATTTCAAATTTTAGTGGAGTGAGGCAATATTCTTTTAATAATTTTAACAGTTCGCCTAATTCCGCACAATTAATTTGCAATGATGTTTCTTCAAATACTCCAAATATTGTTGCGAACACTGCCTATTTTATATCTCCCTTTTTAAGTGATTTTGACAGCACTAAAAGGATTAAATTTTGGACGAAATCATTGCGAATTAAAAGTGGCGAGTATGTATCGGTTGGTGTTTTATCGAATCCTTTGGATTTAAGCACATTTGTGAGCTATCAGAATATTTATTTCGATAATGAAACGCCGTACGGAAAAGAAGTAAATATTGACTTTACTAACTATACTGGTAATGGTAAGTACATTGCTTTCAAATTTGTTGACAGCGAGATTGGCATAAGTTCAAAGGCTGTTTATTTTGACGATTTCAAATACCTGAGCCGACAGAATTGTATGGAGCCGGTTAATATCGAATTTTTAAATTTATCCAATGATTCTGTCTTATTGAAATGGAATAACACTAATGGCGAAAATGTAAAAATTGAGTACGGTCCGACAGGTTTTTTACCAGGGACAGGTCTTGTGGCTTACAGTACAACGAATCAAAGTTTAGTCGAGGGACTTTCTCAGAATACCGCTTACGACTTTTATTTTAAGACATTATGCGGTTCAGGAGAGTCTATAATCGTAGGGCCTAAGAAGATAACTACTACCTGTAATATTTATGCATTGCCTTGGGTGGAAAATTTTAGCAATATGACCGCTTACGGAAATAATTTGTTGCCTGACTGTTTTAAAATGTTATATGGTAATTTTTCGGCTAAAAATGCTCCGCAAACCGTTAATGGTTATAATTATGATCATATAATAAATGGTGTTGGAGACAGTACATACCTTCATTTTATAGATAATTTTTCTACTAAAATTCATACTCCAATGTTTAATCTGATTGCAGGGACAACATATAAATTCAGTCTTTTTGCAAGATGTTCTTACCAGTATGGCCCAGGGGCCATTTATGCTTCGATAGGTAGAGGCCAGGAAGAACATTATATGGAGGCAAATCTTCAAACAGTAGGGAGTTTAACGGAATATAATTACAGCCCGTTTAATTTCTATTTTACGCCAGTTGAATCAGGTGATTACAGTTATCTGGTTAATTTTATGGGAAGCAGTTCCATTAATATGATTGCTGATAAATTTCAACTTGAAGAAGGTTATGAAAATCTTATAACAGCGTCTAGTGAGGTATTTGATTTTCAATCGGGCGTAAGTAATAAGCTGATTCTTGAAAGTACTTTGCAGAGCAAGATACTTAATTCGGGGGAACCTGGTAATTCAGCAAATAAGCTTTTAATAATGAATGGCTCCACCGATTCATCATCATGGATGGCAAAGGGTGATGTTTTGAGGAACAATGAAAGTACAAGTGGCGATGTTTGGAAGAATAATGTGAATAATATTACGAAAGTAAATATGAAAGTGGCTTCGGGTTCTGTTGTAGGGAACTTATATTTACGATTTAATTTAAAGCAGACCTTTAACAATAGCAATAATGAGTCGATGTTCAGGGTTTTGGTAAATGGGAACGTACTGGAAACAATTCGACCAACCACTTCTAATCAGGATGCTTTTGTAACTTATGAATATGATTTGACGCCTTACCTGGGCAATGATTTAAGAATTTCACTTCAACACATCGGAAAATCTTCAGGTGGAACTATAGGCGACAAGGCCTTTTTAGATAATATTGTCTTTTCACCTTCATCGCTGCTTTCTAATGAAGAAGTTGTATGGAGTAATTTGAAAGTCTATCCGAATCCAACAAAAAACCAGATTACTGTTTCTAACAGTGAAATACTTTCAAAAATTGAAATTATAAATATAACTGGACAAGTTTTGTTTTCTAATAAGCCAAATCAGTCTGAAGTTAAATTAGATTTGTCCGATTACCCCGTTAGTGTTTATTTTGTAAGGGTAACAAGTGATAATAAAAGTGCAATTATTAAAATTGTGAAAAATTAGAATTAGTATAAAGAGATATGGCTGCCAAAAAACCAGTAAAAAAACAACCGGCTAAAGCAAAACCCAAAACAGAAAAACGCAGTTTGAGAAGAAGAGTAGTCATATTTTTCCTAAAGCTTTTTTTATGGCTTTTCGGGTTGTCTATCCTATCCGTTATTATTTTCAAATTTGTGCCGGTACCCTTCACACCGTTAATGATAACTCGTGCCTTAGAGCAAAAAGAAGCCGGTAAAGAAATGACCTGCAGTCACGATTGGGTACCGTTGGAAGATATTTCGACAAATCTTCAAAAAGCCGTTATTGCCAGTGAAGACGGTAATTTCTTAAGGCACAATGGTTTCGATTTTAAAGCGCTGGCTTATGCTTATGAGAGCAATCAGCGAGGTAAAAAATTAAAAGGAGGAAGTACAATATCCCAGCAAACCGCCAAAAATGTCTTTTTATGGCAAGGCCGAAGTTATCTGCGTAAAGGTTTGGAAGCTTATTTTACCGTGCTGATCGAACTCATTTGGGGCAAAGAACGTATCATGGAAGTCTACCTGAACAGCATCGAAATGGGTGATGGCGTCTATGGAGCTCAAGCCGCCTGCGAACATTGGTATGATAAAGATGCAAAGAGTTTAACGAAGTATCAGGCCGCCGGAATAGCTGCCATCCTTCCCAATCCAAGAAAATTTAAAGCTTCTAATTCTTCCTCTTACACTAACAGAAGAAAGGATAAAATTGTTCGCGTCATGCGTCATATCGGAAAGATAGATTATGACTCTGGAAAGTAAACTCCGAGTATATTAGATGAATACAAAAAAGGTGTTTCCATAAGGAAGCACTTTTTTGTTTTCGGTAACATTTTTCAGGGTATAGCGTCTAATTGTTATAATCAAAAAACATAAAAAATGACATCACACGAAATAGATTACCATATTTATGGTGAAGAAATGCAATATGTTGAAATCGAATTGGATCCTCAGGAAGTGGTTATTGCCGAAGCAGGAAGCTTCATGATGATGGACAACGGGATCAAAATGGAAACGATTTTTGGAGACGGTTCCGGAGAACAACAAGGTTTTTTAGGTAAATTGATGACTGCCGGAAAACGCGTTTTAACTGGTGAAAGTCTGTTCATGACAGCTTATATCAATCAGGATGCAGGAAAACGAAAAGTCTCGTTCGCATCGCCTTACCCGGGAAAAATTGTTCCTATCGATTTAACAGAATACCAAGGGAAATTTATCTGCCAAAAAGATTCATTTCTTTGTGCTGCCAAAGGGGTTTCTGTTGGGATTGAATTCTCTCAGAAATTAGGCCGCGGATTATTCGGCGGAGAAGGTTTCATTATGCAGAAAATCGAAGGTGACGGAATGGCGTTCGTACACTCGGGGGGAACTTTGGCACGTAAGGAATTACAGCCGGGCGAAGTTCTGAAAGTAGATACGGGCTGTATCGTAGGATTCACCAAAGATGTGGATTACGACATCGAATTTGTCGGCGGAATCAAAAATTCGATTTTCGGTGGAGAAGGATTGTTCTATGCGACACTTCGCGGACCGGGAATCGTCTATATTCAATCGTTACCTTTCAGCAGATTGGCCGACCGAATTATCGCAGCAGCTCCAAAAGCTGGAGGAAGCGGAAGGGAAGAAGGAAGTTTGCTTGGCGGATTAGGACGAATGATCGACGGAGACAACAGATTCTAAGAATTATAATAAATAAAAAAGCGTTCAATTTCTGAACGCTTTTTTATTTATTAATTGTAGTTAGTTGTCTTCTACTTTAACAATATAAGTCGCAACAATATAATTTTCTACTTTAAGATGAACATCAAAATTTCCTTTCTTGTTAAACTTATACTTAAAAGTGGTTAATTCATTATTGTATTGAATATTATAAATGTTGTATGGAATTTCTTTTTCTCTGATTATTTCAATGAGAGAGGGGATATGTTTTTTATTGTCCAGATTTTTATAACTAAAAATTAGCACATCACCTTCTTTACAATTTACAACCATTTTACTTGGTGTAATAGGGTTGATATTTAATTTAAAAGTTTCACCGTAAACAAGTGGAGGCATATTTATTTTAACTTGTGTTGTATCATCGAAGAGAAACCATTTTTTCTCAATTGGAATATGATTTTTTGCAAATAAGTTAGGGTCAGCTAAAAAATAGCCATCGATATATTCTTTTATGAAATTTGATTTAGAATCTAAATAACCACTTGCCCAGGCTGCATCACATAAATACCATTTGTTGCCTAATTTTACGGCATTCCATGAGTGGTTTATTAAATCTAATGATTCGACATTTCCGTCGGCGGTTCGTCCATAACCATTAATGATTTTACACTCAATATTTGCAAAAAAACACAACTCTTTGATTAAATAGGCGTAGCCGGTACAAGTTGTTTTCTTGTTTATAAAGAGTTCTTTTAGTGCTTTTTTTTGGTATTGACGATTCCATTTAACGTAGGCTAAACTATCATTTTTAAACTTTCTCCTATTATTTATGATTTTTGTATTTTGGGCATCATCTGCTTTGATATTGTCACAGACCCAATAAAAAATTGCTCTGAATTTTTCAACATCAGTGCTAAGTTTATTAGTGAGTTTATGTGAAAGAATCGGAGGGTTATTTAGTTTTTCTCCTTCATTTAGTTTCGCAATATTGTCGGCTATTGTAAAATCGGTTGCGTCAAAATCTGAAATTTGCGCATTGATTACTGAGGTAAAAAATAATGTAAAAAAAAAATAAAAACGTTTCATTAGTTGCAATTATTTCTTTGAAGAATAAACTCCTTTTTTAGCTACTTTACCCAACGTCAAAAAAGTGCAAGATTCCATATGTACTTGTAATTCTATTTTTAAATCAGAATTTCCGCGGTCAATAGTTACTTTTTTGGATTCCATACCAATAAAACTAAATTCCAGGACATCTCCTCTTTTAAGTTTTTCAGGGAAAACAAAATACCCATCCATATCTGTTTGTGTTCCTTTTTGTGTTCCCTCAAGTACAACACTTACACCAGGTAATGACAAGCCTCCTTCAGTCACAACTCCTTTTACAGTGAGGAATTTTTGTGTAGTGCTGTTTTCTGTTTTTATGTCATTATCCTCTGATTTGCTTTCAGGTTTAATATCTTGAGCCTGCATGATGGAGCTGTTAAAAAAGGAAAAACAGGCAAGGCCAATCCCGCTTAAAAAACCCAGCCTATTTTTCTTTTTTCGAGCCTGTTGGTTATGATTTGTAATTTGGTCAGTTTTAAATCTTCCGCAAACATTATCGCTTTTTTCGCTTTTAAAATAATCAGTAATCTCTTTTGGAGATGATTTAGTAAAATCAACTACTTCTTTGCTGCAGGCATTACAAAATCCGCCTTTTGCAGTAGGAATGAATTTATTAAAATCTTCTGAGCATGGAGATTCGATATTTAGATAGAATTTATTTTTCAAATTAATTGTCTTTGTGATTGTAAGTAAAAAAATCTGCTTAAATAAACTGATTTGAATCCGTGCTTGCAATCAAGTTCAAAACAAATCTAACAAAAAACGACTTTCAAATCAATAGTCAGTCCGTCATAATTTCTGACAGTATTAGAATAATAATCGAGGCTATTGGAATCAGTAATTGTAAAAAAAGACAATAAAAAAAAGCGTTCAGGAATTGAACGCTTTTTTATTTGAATCTGTTTTGATATTACATTTTGCCGTTTGGCAATGTCATAATTCCCATATTGAAAAGTGTAAATACCTGCATGTCCACATTTTCCTGAATCGTAGCCGCTACCGATTTTCCGGCACCGTGGCCAGCATTAATGTCGATACGGATTAACGTAGGATTGTTTCCGGTCTGTTTGTCCTGTAATTCGGCTGCAAATTTAAAACTGTGCGCCGGAACCACACGGTCATCATGATCACCGGTCATAACCATAGTCGCTGGATATTCAGTTCCTTTCTTAACATTGTGAACTGGAGAATACGCTTTAATGTACTCGAACATCTCTTTTGATTCTTCCGAAGTTCCGTAATCGTAAGCCCAACCTGCACCTGCGGTAAAAGTGTGGTAACGAAGCATGTCCAAAACGCCTACAATCGGTAAAGCTACTTTCATCAAGTCAGGGCGTTGCGTCATCGTTGCGCCAACAAGCAATCCGCCATTAGAACCTCCTTTTATTGCTAAATAGTCAGAAGAAGTGTATTTCTCTTTAATTAGGTACTCTGCCGCTGCAATAAAATCGTCAAATACATTTTGTTTCTGCATTTTCGTACCGGCATCGTGCCATTTTTTACCATATTCACCACCGCCTCGTAAGTTTGGAACCGCTAAAACTCCGCCGTTTTCCATCCAAACAACATTAGCAATGCTGAAAGACGGAGTCAAACTTACGTTAAATCCTCCGTAACCATACAACATGGTCGGGTTTTTACCGTCCAGTTTCAAGTCTTTTTTGTAGGTAATAATCATCGGGATTTTGGTTCCATCTTTGGAAGTGTAAAAAATCTGTTTGGAAACATAATTCTCTCCTTTGAAATCCACTTTCGGTTTTTCATATACAGAAGAATTACCTGCTTTTGGTTCAAATGCATAGGTGGTTCCAGGCGTGATATAATTGGTGAATGAATAATACAGGACTTTCTCTTCTTTTTTTCCTCCGAAACCAGTTGCAGTTCCAAGACCCGGTAAAGTGATTTCACGAACTAGTTTTCCATTGTAGTCATATTGTTTTACTACAGAAACAGCATCTTTCATATAATTGGCAAAGAAATACCCGCTTCCTGTTGATGGAGACAATACGTTTTCCGTTTCTGCAATGAAATCTTTCCAGTTTTCCGGTTTCGGATTTGAAAAGTCCGCTGTAACAATTTTTTTGTTCGGAGCCTTGTAATCGGTCATGATGAACAATTTGCTTCCTTCGTTTTCAATAATGTAACTCGATGTATTGAAGTTGTCTAAAATGGTTATGATCGGACTGTTTTCTTTAGTCAGGTCTTTAATGTACAATTCGTTTCCGTAGGTTGAATTCGCTGCTGTAATCACCAAATATCGGTCGTCTTCCGTTACGCTTCCGCCTACATATCTTCTTTTTTGGTCCAAGCCGAAAATTACTTTATCGTCTTTTTGAGCCGTTCCCAATTTATGGTAATACAATTTATGCTGATCGGTTTTTGCGGAAAGTTCGCTTCCGTTCGGTTTGTCATAACTTGAGTAATAGAAGCCTTCGTTGCCTTTCCACGATACACCGCTGAATTTTACATCAACAATGGTATCTTCCAAAACTTTTCGGGAAATGGCATCCATGATGATTACTTTGCGCCAGTCGCTTCCGCCTTCAGAAATCGCGTAAGCCACTTTGGAGCCATCTTTGGAGAAATCCAGTCCTCCTAATGAGGTCGTTCCGTCTTTAGAAAACGTGTTTGGGTCTAAAAAGATTTCTTCTTTCCCCTTAGCGTCTTTTCGGTATAAAACCGACTGGTTTTGTAAGCCGTTGTTTTTATAGTAATACGTAAACTTTCCTTCTTTGAAAGGAGCGGAAATTTTTTCGTAATTCCACAATTTTTCCATGCGGGCCTTTATGGCATCGCGATATGGAATTCGTTTTAAATAATCATATGTAAGGCTGTTTTGCGCTTTTACCCAGGCGCCGGTTTCTACCGACCGGTCGTCTTCAAGCCAACGGTATGGATCGTTTACTTTGGTGCCGAAATACGTATCGGTATGTTCAATTTTTTTTGTTTCGGGATATTTGATTTCTCCGGTGGTTTTAGGAGCTTGTGCATTCATGGTTAAACTACAGATTACGGCAGTTGCGGTTACTATGTTCTTCATGTGTTGTTTTTTTGATTTTCACAAATATAATCAAACTTTGTTTGGAGATTTTGACTTTTTGAAAACCTTAAGGGTTAAATATTGATTAAAAGTTGAAATTAATTCCTAAAATAATATTTCTTCCGATGTTCGGAATACCGTCGGTTTTTAGACGCGACAAATGCGAAATATACGTTTTGTCTAATAAGTTGTTTGCATTCAGGGAAAGGTCAAATTTGTTTTTTCCGATGTTGATGTTTCCGCCAAATCCAAGGTTTAACAACACATAATCGCCTGTTTCTGTTTCAAACGTACTGATGTTGTTTTGTTTAAGAAAATAATCGATGTTAAGCAAAGCATAAGCGCTTTTAAACCATTTTTGGATGTCAAACTCGGTTCTGATGGTATTTGAGAATTTGTTCGCCGGGATAAGCGGCAAATAGTCGCCATTGTCTTGTTTGCCGGTCACGCTTTCAAAACTGCTTACCAAATGCAGCCAGTCCAGTGGGTGCGGGTGATAGTGAATTCCTATTTCCCCGCCATAAAGTGCCGCATCATCCTGAACATAATCATAGACATCGTTACCATCAATTTGAGTTCCGGTCGGAGATAGAAAAATGTAATCATTGATGTGGTTGTAAAAACCATTGGCAAAAAACTCAAAGTGGGCATTGCCATATTCCAGGTTCAAATCAGTTTGAAGGTTCTGTTCGTTTTTTAAGTTGGGGTTTCCAATCTCATAGCGGTTGCTGCCTTCGTGTACACCGTTGGAAGTCAGTTCCGCTAAGTTGGGAGCGCGGAATCCGGTAGCCATATTGGCTCGGAGGGTCAGATTCTTAAACACTTTTGTTTTGTAGCCCAGAGAGGCATTAAAACTTTCGAAGTTTTTGTTTACGGCTTCAAAATA
Organism: Flavobacterium enshiense DK69; assembly: GCF_000498495.1. Taxonomy (GTDB): domain Bacteria; phylum Bacteroidota; class Bacteroidia; order Flavobacteriales; family Flavobacteriaceae; genus Flavobacterium; species Flavobacterium enshiense. Next base: position 284,474 of record NZ_AVCS01000006.1, read on the forward strand.
ACCTTCTTCACCAAATGTTCCGTGGTTTTCCGAGTCAATCTTTCGGTTGTCATAACGAATCCCGGCCTGTAAAGTGTTTGATCTCCATTCGTAATTGGAAGTCATTAATATACCGATATCGTTGGTCGTTGCGTCGGGAATCAGTATTTCTTCACCATTATTTTTATTTGTTTGATGCATTCCCTGAACCCCGATAATGGTTTCCAGACGGTCGGATTTCGGAAGATATAATTTTACATTGTAACTCGCAGTTTTCAGTTTCATGTGCAACGCGGTCTCATCGGCGGCTTCGAGCTCTTTTCGGTTGTTGTAGGTGTAACCTAAATCAGCTTCCAGTTTCGTTTTTTTTAGGAAAAATTTCTGGTGCAGACTCAACATGTGATTGTCGATATCCTGTTTTGGATACAAGGGCGTACGGAAATGTTCCGGTATGATGTCTTCTTCGGGTAAACCGATATTTAGATTATTATAGTTGTATCGGAATTCCGAATTGTAATGGATGTTGGAATACCCTAGTCCGATTTTATAGTCCTTTTCGATAAAACGGGTGTTGGTTACTTTTTCGCCCGACGGAATTTCGTAATCGGCATGCGTGGAATAACTTGCCCTAGTGAGGAATTTCCAGTTGTCCGAAGAAGTCTTTAGTCCCAAAGTAGTATTGCTTCCCTGGGTATTGGAAAAAAACTTCTGATTGAAATTTCCAGAAGACGAATTGGCTTTGGCGAATTTTTCGGAATTGAAATACAGTACTCCGCCCAAGGCATCGGAACCGTAAAGGAGGGAGGCGGGGCCTTTAATGACTTCGACACTTTCCACCCCAGCATCGCTCATTCCTAAGCCGTGTTCGTCGCCAAATTGTTGGTTTTCCATTCGGATTCCCTGTGAATAAACTAAAACGCGATTACCGCTTAAACCCCTGATGACTGGTTTTCCGATGGAAGTTCCCGTGGATATCTGAGCAACTCCGGGAATGGTGGCCAAACCTTCGACTAAAGTGGCCGCGCCTTTTTGTTGTAATTGTTTAACCGACTGATGTTCGACTTTCATCACGTTTTGCGACTGTACTTTGTTAAATACTGTGGAAACAATCATCTCGTCCATGTGGGTTGATGTTTCCTCCAGCATAACGTTTAAATGAGTTTCTTTCTCATTGATTGTCACCACGACGTTTTTATTGGCATAGCCGATAGACGAAAAAGAAATGTTGAAATTTCCCTTGGGTAAATCGTTAAAAATGTATCTCCCGATGCTGTCGGAAACAGTTTCTTTGTGCAGCTCCGGAATGGAAACCGTAACACTTTCAATGGCTTTGCTGTTATGGTCTGCAATGCTTCCGGACAGCGTGTTTTGTCCGACAGCAATGACTGAAAACCCCAGAAGAAGGGTCGTTATAAAGGATTTCATATGTTTTTGATTGAGTTATTGTATAAGAAATTGTGCCGAGATTTTCGACAAAAACTAATTATCCAATAAAACAAGGAGGTCCCCGAAGCGGAATAAATCCACCTGAAAAAACAATTGGTTTTTCCGCAATTGCAAAAGTGAGATTTTCTGTTTCAAGGGTTTTTATAAAGTCGAAAGAGAAGAACTCGACCGGAACGTAATTGCTGAAGGAAAACTCACAGGCAAAACAGTCGTCAAATTCATGATGGCTGTGCGAGAATTCGGTTTTGGAGTGGTTGTATTTATGGTCGCAGTGTTCTTCTGTGAACTGCTTTACCAAATGCTCATAAGAATGCGCTGATTGAAACAGTATTGCGAACAATAATGCAATCAGTAAAGAAAGGCTGAAATGTTGCAGTTTCTTATTCATTTAAAACAAAGATAAGAAACACAAAATAAAAATCCGTTTAACTTTTACGCTAAACGGATTTCAATATGATTTAAACCGGAATTATACCAATTCGTTTTCTACAAGATATTCAGCAATCTGAACCGCGTTAGTAGCAGCCCCTTTTCTTAAGTTGTCAGCGACAATCCACATGTTTAATGTGTTTGGCTGGCTTTCATCACGACGAATTCTTCCAACAAAAACATCGTCTTTACCTTGAGCGTAGATTGGCATCGGGTATGTTTTAGTGTCTAAGTTGTCCTGAACGGTAACACCTGATGTGTTGTGTAAGATAGAACGAACTTCATTAGTGTCGAAATCGTTTTCAAACTGAACGTTCACTGCCTCGCTATGTCCGCCCACAACCGGGATTCTGATAGCAGTTGCTGTAACAGCGATAGTATTGTCTTCAAGGATTTTTTGCGTTTCGCGAACCAATTTCATTTCCTCTTTAGTGTATCCGTTATCTTCGAAAACATCACACTGAGGAATTGCGTTACGGTGGATTGGGTAAGGATACGCCATATCCCCTTTGATTCCTGCATATTCATTTTCCAATTGCTGAACTGCTTTTACACCCGTTCCTGTGATGGACTGGTAAGTAGAAACCACAATTCGTTTGATGTCGTATTTTTTATGTAACGGAGCCAAAGCCATAACCATCTGAATAGTTGAACAGTTTGGATTGGCAATAATTTTGTCGTCTTTAGTTAAAATGTTGGCGTTGATTTCAGGAACAACTAATTTCTTAGTCGGATCCATTCTCCAGGCAGAAGAGTTGTCGATAACCGTCGTGCCGGCTGCAGCAAATTTCGGAGCCCACTCTTTAGAAGTGTCACCACCAGCAGAAAATACAGCTATATCCGCCTTCATGTCTACTGCAGTTTGCATTCCAACCACCTTATATTTAGAGCCTTTGAATTCAATTTCCTTACCTACAGATCTTTCTGAAGCTACTGGAATTAATTCTGTAATCGGGAAATTTCTTTCCGCCAAAACCTGAAGCATTACTTCGCCAACCATTCCGGTGGCACCTACAACGGCTACTCTCATTTTACGTATTGATTTTTAGTGTGTTATTACGAATGGCAAAATTAAATAATAAAGATGTTAAAAAGTGATAAGAAAAAAATATCACAAGAATTATTTTGTTAACAAAAAAGACCGCCTGTTTAGGCGGTTAATGTTAGAATATGTTGTGTAGCGGGTTATTTTTTAAGCAAATCACGGATTTCTCCTAATAATTCCTCTTGAGTTGGGCCTGTCGGAGCCGGAGCCGGTTCCGGTTTTTTCAATTTGTTCATGGCTTTAATGACTAAGAACATTGCAAAAGCAACGATGATAAAATCAATCAGGGCAGTAATAAAAGCACCCCATTGAATGGCTAATTCTGGTACCGCAGCAGTTACTACAGTGCCGGCCGCATCTTTAACTTCGGCAATACCTTCTTTCAGTATAATTTTTTTATCGTTAAGGTCGATGCCACCCATAATGGTTCCGACAATTGGAGCAAACATTTTTTCAACGAAAGCCGTAACTACTTTACCAAAAGCGCCTCCCATGACAAATGCGATTGCCATGTCAACCAGATTGCCTCGCATGGCGAACTCCTTAAATTCCGAAATAAATCCCATAGAATATGATGTTAGTTAAAATGCGTGTCAGACTAAATTAGTAAAAATTAAGTTACATTTTAACCCCCGATATAAAAAAGTACTTTATTCTTTATAAAAAACACGTTTCACCCGGTGTGAAATACTGGTTAGGATTTCATAAGGAATCGTGCCTACCACTTCGGCCAGTTCGGTAACACGCGGTGATTTTCCGAAGACAGTTACCGTGTCGCCTTCCCTGCAGTCGATGTCGGTAACGTCAATCATTAACATGTCCATGCAAATGTTGCCGACAATTCGTGCTTTTTTCTGGTTGACTACAACATAGCCTTTTTCGTTGCCCCAGCTTCTCGGGATTCCGTCCGCATAACCTATTGGAATCACGGCGGTTCGGGTGGGTTTATCGGCAATGAATTTTCGGCTGTAACCCACACTGTCGCCAACGGGAATGTTTTTTATCTGCAGAATAATTGTTTTGAGAGTACTGATGTGTTCCAGATGGGTCATTTCCTCCGGATCGTTGCCAACCCCATACAATCCAATGCCCAAGCGCACCATTTCAAATTGATATTCCGAAAAATTATAAATTCCGGAAGTGTTCAAAATATGACGAATTGGGCTTATGCTTAATTCCGACATTATTTTTTGTGACATTGAATCAAATGTGCGTATTTGAAACAAAGTAAAATCTTTATACTGTAAATCATCACTTGCTGAAAAATGCGAGAAAATACTTTTTACAGAAATCAGATTGTTGTTTCTTAACAAACCAATAAGTTCATCCAAATCTTTTTCCTCAAAACCAAGACGATGCATGCCTGTGTCGAGTTTTAAGTGAATTGGGTAATTGGAAAGGTTTTTTTGTTGTGCCAAAACAGTGAACTTCTTTAATACCGAAACCGAATAAATTTCCGGTTCCAGATTATAAGCAACCATGGCGGCAAAAGCACTGTTTTCCGGATTCATTACGATGATTGGCATGGTAATTCCCGCGTTGCGGAGGGCAATTCCTTCATCGGCGAAAGCCACCCCTAAATAATCAACCTTATGATGTGCCAGTAATTTTGCAATTTCAAAACTGCCGCTGCCATAGCCAAACGCCTTGACCATAACCATCATTTTAGTGGTGGGTTTCAGTTTTGATTTGTAGAAGTTTAGATTGTGACTGATAGCATTTAGGTTGATTTCCAAAACCGTTTCATGTGTTTTCTCTTCCAAGACCACGACGATTTCTTCAAATTGAAAACTACGCGCTCCTTTAATCAGTATCGTTTCGTTTGAAAAATGAGAACTGTTAAACTGTAACAGGAAATCCTGGGTTGTGGCAAACGAAATGAAATTAGGATAGTCTTTTAAATGAGCTCCGATACCTTCTCCAATACCGATGACAGTGTCAATTTTATTGTATAGTAAGAGACTTGATACTTTTGCATACAATTCTTCCACGGGAAACCCGCTTTGAAAAATATCCGAAAGGATGACCGTTTTCTTTTTGTGTGTTTTGTGTTGTTCCAGGAAGTCCAATGCGATTTTCAGTGACTGGTAATCGGAACTGTAACTGTCGTCGATAACCGTACAATTGTTGATGCCGTTTTTTACCTGCAGCCGCATTTCCACCGGATACAGATTGGCTATGCGTTCCTGTATCGTTTTTTGGTTATAGCCGAAGTGCAGCAATACCATAAGGCAGGTAATTGCATTTTCTTCGGATGCCTTGTCGTGAAACGGAATTTCAACAAGGAATTGTTCTCCTTTCCAAAGGATTTCCAAAGAGGAATTTCCTTTTTCTGTAATCAAAACATCGGCAGAAGTGTCTGAATAACTCCAGGTAAATGTTTTAACGGAAGGAGGAAGAAGTGCTTCGTTTTTTTGATTTTTCTGAAGGATAACGACTTCTGTATTTTTAAAGAGTTTGAGTTTTTCGGTGATTTTCTCTTCTTCCGAAGCAAATCCTTCGTTATGTGCTGAGCCGATATTGGTCAGAATTCCCAATGTAGGCTGAATGATTTTTTCCAGTTTTTCCATTTCGCCAACCAATGAAATGCCGGCTTCAAAAATCCCGAAGTTATGTCTTTCATTGATTCCTATTACTGAAAGCGGTACCCCCACTTGCGAGTTGTAGCTTTTCGGACTTCGGATAACATTGTATTCCGGGCTTAGTAGGAAGTTGAGCCATTCTTTTACAATGGTTTTTCCGTTGCTACCCGTAATTCCTATGATGGGAAAGTCAAATTGTTTGCGGTAAAACGCAGCAAAATGTTGTAAAGCATCGAGCGTATTGTCCACGAGTAGAAAATTGGCTTTGTGCGCCATTTTTTCAGGGATGTGACTTACCACAAAATGTCGTACGCCGGAATCAATCAGATCGGGAATGTACTGATGCCCATCGTGATTGTGACCTTTCAGGGCAAAAAACAAAGTGCCGTTGTTGTTTTGCAACGAACGGCTGTCTATGGAAACATTGTCAATCAGGCAGGTTTCGTCAACCCCTAACCATTTGGCGTGAATGACCGGGATGATATTGTGAAGTGATAAACTCAAAATTTATTCTTGCGTTTTTGTTGTATTGGCATAGATTGTTTCATTTTCCTGTGCTTCTTTCATTGCATTGAAATAAGCAGCGCGGCTCAGTGGCTCGTATTCATCGGTTTCGCCTAACAATAACAGGTTGTTGTTGTGCGCTTTTCTGAAACTGAAGTGAGCCAGGTTTCCTGTACGGGTACATACAGCGTGTACTTTGGTCACGTATTCGGCAGTGGCCATAAGGGCAGGCATAGGGCCAAACGGATTGCCTTTAAAATCCATGTCTAAACCTGCTACGATAACCCGAACTCCGGAATTGGCCAAATCGTTACAAACAGTAACAATTTCATCATCGAAAAATTGTGCTTCATCAATACCAATCACATCGCAACCGTCGGCAAGAAGGCGGATGTTGGTAGCGGCCGGAACAGGCGTGGAACGGATTTCCGTTGCATCATGCGAAACCACCATTTCATCATGATAGCGTGTGTCTATCGTCGGCTTGAAAATTTCAACTCTTTGCTTGGCAAATTGCGCTCTTTTCAAACGACGGATTAGTTCTTCCGTTTTTCCGGAAAACATCGAACCGCAGATGACTTCGATCCATCCGAATTGTTCTTTGTGATTTACTGTATTTTCGAGAAACATTTTGTAATTTTCAGACGTAGCAGAGAAATTTCTGTTTAGATTTGTAACTCAAACAAGCTAACGGAATTTTTCTATTTTTATATTGTTTCAAATGTAGAAAAAATTATCAAAGGTTCTTTCTTTCCGTGGTAAAATAAAAGCGTTAGAGAAAATAGTAAAACCATTGCTTTACTCCATATAAATTCAAAAAGTTATGAAGAAAAAATTAGAAGCCGAATTAATCAGTATCGCTCACCGAATTTTAAAGATGAAAAATAGGGATGATGTGGTTCAGCTGCACCAGGAAGCCCAGAAATTATATGAGAATTTGTCCATTCTTCGTTTTTATGAAGAAAACATTGAAGCATTGAAACCTGAACTGTCTCAGTCAGTTTTGGAGGAAAAAATGGAGTTGGCTAATGAGAAAAAAAGCGAAGTTGCACCCGAAGTAAAATCTGTTGTTGCCGAAACAGTAATTAGCACTCCTTTGGTTGAAGCTCCGGTCGAAGTTCCAGCAGAGGATGAGAAAGTTGAAGCTCCAATAGAAGAGCAAAAAGAAGAAATAGCAGATGCCTCGGCTGAACCAGAAAAAGAAGAAGAAAAAATAGTAGTAGGGGAAATAGCGATTGATGAAGATGAAGTAGAAGAGGAGCCTGTAGTAGCAGAAGAACCTGAAACACTTCTTTTTGAACCGGCTTCGGAAGAAGTAAAAGAAGGGAAAAAAGCAGAACCAAAGCAAATATCGTTTGAGGAGCTGTTGGGGAATTCCTATCATGAAGCCGATTTTGTCAAAGTGAACGATGTTCCGAAAGAAGCTGAAAAAACAACCGAAACTGTTTTTGAGAAAGTTGTTGAGGTAGAAGAAGTACCTGTTAAGGATAAAGTTGTTGTTGAAGAGCCTTTAAGCCATAGGCCATTAGAGAGCATCAAAAAAGAAATCGAAACCGAAAAAGCCGAATACCGAGCTTTATCGCTTAATGATAAATTCAATAAAACAATTACGCTTACTTTAAACGACCGTATCGCTTTTGAAAAAAATCTTTTTGGCGGAAGCGGTGAAGATTTAAATCGTGTATTGTCTCAGTTGAATACCTTCAATACGCTGGAAGAAGCAAAAAGTTTTATAGACGATTTGGTAAAACCGGATTATAACGACTGGAAAGGGAAAGACGAATACAGTGAGCGTTTTATGGAACTGGTAGAGAAAAAATTTGCCTAAATGGGAAAACTGTATTTAGTGCCGACGCCAATTGGGAATCTGGACGATATGACTTTCAGGGCTATTAAGGTTTTGAAGGAAGTCGATCTGATTCTGGCCGAAGACACCCGAAACAGCGGAAAACTGCTCAAGCATTTCGAGATTGCCACGCATATGCAGAGCCATCACATGCACAACGAACACAAAACGGTGGAAAACATCGTGAAACGTTTGCAGACGGGAGAAAATATTGCGTTGATTTCCGATGCGGGAACACCAGCCATTTCTGATCCCGGATTTTTGCTGACAAGAGCCTGCGTGGAAAACGGTGTTGAGGTGGAATGCCTTCCCGGAGCCACTGCTTTTGTGCCGGCTTTGGTGAACAGCGGCCTGCCGAATGATAAATTTGTTTTCGAAGGTTTTCTTCCCGATAAAAAAGGACGTCAAACGCGCTATTTGGCTTTAGCCGAAGAAACCCGCACGATGATTCTCTATGTTTCTCCCCATAAACTTGTGAAGACGTTGGCCGAGTTTGTTCAGTATTTTGGTGCTGACAGACCAGTTTCCGTATCAAGGGAATTGTCGAAATTACACGAAGAAACCGTGCGCGGTACTGCGGAAGAAGTACTGAAACATTTTGAAGCCAAACCGCCAAAAGGAGAGATCGTTGTGGTCATAGGCGGTAAAACAAACAAGTAATTTTATTTCAACTTTTATAAATACAATGGATACTCATAAAGTGATAACTTCCTGGAAAGGAAAAATGAAATTTGAATCAGATAACCCTAGCGGCGATACCATTGCCATTGATGCCGGACCGGATAGTGGCGGTGATGGATGTGGACTTCGACCAAAAGCCATGATGTTGTCGGCTTTGGCGGGCTGTACAGGGTTGGACGTAGCTTCTCTTATAGAAAAGATGAAACTGGAAGTGGAAGATTTCCGAATTGATACTGAAGGGGACCTAACGGAAGAACATCCTAAAAGCTATCACACGGTTCGCGTGAATTATCATTTTTTTGGAAAAAACCTTGACGAAAAGAAACTGGAAAGAGCAGTAAACTTGTCCGTAGAAAAATATTGCGGTGTGATGGTAATGTTCCGTCAGTTTGCTAAAGTTGAGATAAATATAGAATTCCACAAAAATTAAATTATGAATGTAGTTGAATTATTGGAAAAGGTTTCCAATCATGCCGTTTTGCCTTTTTCAGAAGTTATCGAAACCATTGACGGTAATTATGATTTTGTTCCTTCCGCCTTTAAAAACGGGGAGACGTTTAATGAAGAAGGAGTAAATAATGGGTCCTGCAAAGTGTATTCTTTTGCAAAAATGCATGAATTGAGCGAAGCGGAAACGCTGTATCTTTTTGGGGAGCACTATCAAAAAGTTTTAGAAACTCCAGAAGAGGCAGATCATCAGAATATCAGAAATTTTATGAAATTCGGATGGGGTGGAATCGTTTTCGAAAAAACGGCCCTGACTGCGAAGTAATAATTTTTTTTAAAAAATATATACGCCGAAATAATTCATTGTCAATTGAAAATCTGTAATTCATTATGCGTTGGAAATTAAGATCTAAGCCCAATCAGGAAAAAGTACAAGCCTTACAAAATGCACTTCAGGTAGATGAAATCATTGCTGCCCTGCTTGTTCAACGTGGAATCGAAACTTTTGAACAAGCAAAATCTTTTTTCCGTCCCACTTTAGCGGATTTACATGATCCATACCTTATGAAGGATATGGACAAGGCGGTGGAACGCATCGAACAAGCCATTGCCAATGAAGAAAATATACTGGTTTTTGGGGATTATGATGTAGACGGTACCACGGCGGTTTCTTTAATGTCCTCTTACCTGCGCAGTTTTTATCCGAATGTAGCTACTTATATTCCGGACCGCTACAAAGAAGGTTACGGAGTTTCCTACCAAGGCATCGATTTTGCGGATGATAACGGATTTTCTCTTATTATTGCTTTGGACTGCGGTATCAAATCGATCGACCATGTTGTTTATGCAAAAGCAAAAAATATAGATTTCGTAATTTGTGATCACCACCGTCCGGGAGATGTTTTGCCTGACGCTGTAGCTGTTTTGGATCCGAAGCGAACTGATTGTTCATATCCGTATGATGAGTTGTGCGGTTGCGGAGTTGGATTCAAGCTGATTCAGGCACTGGCTCAAAACAGAAACTTAACGGTTGAGGATTTGGTTCCTTATCTGGATTTAGTAGCGACCGCGATTGCAGCGGATATTGTTCCGATTACTGGGGAAAATCGTGTTTTGGCTAAATTCGGGTTGGATGTAATTAACTCAAACCCGCGTCCGGGAATCAAAGCGCTGATTCAGAATTTAAAACGAAGCGTGCTTACGATAACTGATGTGGTTTTTGTCATTGCTCCGCGCATCAATGCCGCAGGACGTATCAAACACGGAAATTATGCCGTAGAATTACTGACGGAATTCGATTTGGAACAAGCCGAAGAATTTGCGTCCCAGATAGAATCGTTAAACACTGACCGAAAAGATTTAGACAAACAGATCACAGTAGAAGCGCTTCAACAAATTATCGATAATGAGGAGCAAAATCGTTTCACAACTGTTGTGTATCAGGAAGACTGGCATAAAGGCGTTATCGGGATTGTAGCTTCGCGTTTAACGGAAACCTATTACCGTCCAACACTTGTTTTTACCAAAAGCGGCGATAAATTAGCGGCTTCTGCACGTTCGGTAAAAGATTTTGATGTGTACAATGCCCTTGAAGCGTGCTCAGAGCACCTGGAACAATTCGGCGGACATATGTATGCAGCCGGAATGACACTAAAAGAGGAGAATTACGATAAATTCAAAGAGGCTTTTGAAAGGGTGGTTTCAGACACAATTCATCCTGATTTGTTAATCCCTGAAATTTCAATCGATTCCGAGATAGGTTTATCGGATATTAATCCTAAATTCATGCGTATCCTGAAGCAATTCGAACCGTTCGGGCCACAAAACATGACACCGGTCTTTTTAACCAAAGGTTTGAATGATACTGGTTATGGGAAGAAAATAGGTTCAGGCGAAGAACATTTGAAATTATTTGTTAAACAAAATAATTCGGATAGTTTTGGTGCTATCGGCTTCGGTTTGGCCTCCAAAAAAGAAATATCCGATAATTTAAATCTGTTTGACGCTGTATTTTCGGTAGAAGAAAATGAATGGAACGGCACCGTTTCGTTACAATTACGACTTCGCGATATTCAATAATATTTATTTAGAATCATTTTAAATAATTTGTATATTTGTTCAAAATCGAATACGATGGATCAGATAGAACAATTATATCACAATGATTTTGGTGTGGCTTTTTATTGGGTTAAAAACGATAAGATTTTGAGAGAGAAAGTCCAATTGGTTTTTAAAGAAACCGGTTTTTATCTTTCGCTTTCAGAATTGATGAAATTTTCGGCGAATATTGAAACTACGTGCAGAAATATCAAATGTTCTGATTGCAAACTTCGTGAACATTGTCACAAATTTCTGTTGGAGACCCCTTTTCCCGGTTTGGAATTAGCGGTTTCAGAGAGCGAAGCGATGCAACTTAAAGATTTGGTTTCGGGTACTTTGTTTCAGGTTCAGTTGGACAATTATCTGAATGATTTCTGTAAAAATTAAATGCTTTTTACCACAAAAGTCACAATACCCCAAATGAGGAGCTGATTGTCTTCCGTAACTTTTATGGGCTCATACGTATCGTTTTCGGGAACCAGATAGACACAGTCGGTTTCGATTTTAATGCGTTTTACCGTAAATTCTCCATCAATACAACAAACTGCAATTTTATTGTTAGCGGGTTCCAGGCTTCGGTCGATGACCAAAATATCCCCATCGTCAATTCCGGCGCCAGTCATAGAGTTTCCGCTGGCCCGGGCATAAAAAGTGGCATCTTTGTTTTTAATCAACAGAACATCCAAACTGACTTTTGAACCGTCAAAATCGGCAGCTGGGGAAGGGAAGCCAGCTTTGATCCCACCTTCAATGAAAGGAATTCCCGCCGAATTATCGAAATCTGGTTTGAAAAAAGTTAGGTTTGGTTTCGCTACTGACATTTTACCGTAATAATATCTTTTATATTGGTCGTGAAATTTGGAGACAGGTGATTTTGTTTCATAATCCACGTATGTTGTAAATCCTGATTGCCCAAACGAATTTTGCGTTCACCCGTTTTCTTGTGATAGAGATCAATGACTTCCATCAGTTTCTGATGTTTGGGATTTTCCTCTTCAAACAAATGCAGCTGTTTTTGGTCTTGCGGAATGAGTTGCGTTACGATTACGCCTGCTTTCATATAAAGTTCGTTTGGCTCGTATATTTTTTCCAGCATTTGTATGGCCAGATTGCTGATGGTTAGGTTTGAATTGGTCGCAAAGGGAAGCGTTTCCGTACGGCTGAAATACAGACGGTTGTCTTTGGTTTTGTGCGGATCTTTTGCCAGAAATACGTTTACGCTGTAACAACAGGAATTCTGTTTGCGGAGTTTTTCGGCACAGACTGTGGCAAAAGTGGAAACGCGTTCTTTCAGGTCGTCGAAATTCGAAAGTTTGTTTTTGAAACTTCGTGTAATGGCGATGCTTTTTTTGGTTTCCAATGCTTCTTCAAGTTCAAGCACGGGTTTACCTTCCAATTCACTTTTTAATCGGAGACCAATCACGCCCATTTCGCGTTTGATGAAATTTTCATATTGTGGCTGGATGAAATCATAGGCAGTGTTGATTTGCATCGCTTTCATCTTCTTGGTTAAACGATAACCAATCCCCCAGACGTCGCCGATTTTTGTCCATTTAAGCGCTTTGATACGTTTTTCGTCAGTGTCAATTACGTGAACACCGCCTGTTTTTTCAGGAAATTTTTTGGCTATCCGATTCGCTACTTTCGATAAAGCTTTGGTAGGAGCGATGCCCACACATATTGGTAATCCCAACCATTTGAGAAGACGTTTTCGGATTTGTAAGCCATAGTCGTGGTAATCCTCTATGGAAACCCCATCGAAATTCAGAAAGGCTTCGTCGATGCTGTAGTCTTCCACATTAGGAGTGAACTGTCGGAGGATATTCATCACACATCCGCTAAGGTCGCCGTATAAGGTATAATTCGAAGAAAAAATAATAATATTATGTTTCTTCAATTGTTCCCGAACCTGAAATTCGGGTGCTCCCATTGGGATACCGAGTGCTTTGGCTTCTTCACTGCGCGAGATGATACAACCGTCGTTATTGGACAAGACCACTATAGGTTTTCCAATAAACTGCGGTTGGAAGACACGCTCGCAGGAGGCGTAAAAGTTATTGCAGTCGACTAGTGCATACATGGTGTAAAGATACGGAGAAAATAAAAAGGCTGCCCATTTTGAGCAGCCTTCATATATTCTGAAAATTTTATTTTAGAACAAGTCCATCAATGATGACGGGAATAAACCAATGATGATATTCAATCCCATAGCCGCTACCGCTACGAAATAGAATTCAAAAGGTACTTTTATAGCTTCTTCGCTGGCGTCTTTGGTGTACATCGCACTAATTACTTTGAAATAGTAGTACACTGCCAACATCGAGTTGATAACTCCGGCAATCACCAAAACTAACCAGCCTGCCTGTAAGGTTTGATTCAGGATGAAGAATTTTGCGAAGAATCCGGAGAAAATTGGGATACCTGCCATGGATAATAAGGATGCGGTAAGTATCATCGCTAAAAGCGGACTTCTTTTTCCTAATCCGTTGAAGTTTTCAATGTCTTCGTTGTCTTTTCCTTTACAAGCGTATATAATTACCGTGAAAGCCGCTACACCTGCCAAGCCATAAGCTACGGTGTAGTAGAATAAGCTTCCGGCCGCGTTCTGTAGATTCAACAAAGCCATTACCATGAAACCTGCGTGGGAAATACCCGAGAAGGCCAACATTCTTTTGACATTGTTCTGACGTAATGCCATTATATTACCAACAGTCATCGAAGCGATAGAAACGATTACGATTACTAGTTCATACGCAAATTTCATATTACCGTTCATGGCCATATTCAGTTTGAAGAATGTCGCCATAGCTGTAACTTTTGCCAGCGTACTCATGGTAGCTGTTGTTAATGTCGGTGCGCCTTCATAAACGTCTGGTGCCCAGAAATGGAACGGTACTGTCGCAATTTTGAATAACATCCCCACTGTAATCATGGAAACACCGATGTAAAACCAATCTACCGTTGTTGCTGAATTCGATGCCTGATTAATCATTTCCATATCGAATGAACCTACAGCACCATAAACCAATGCAATTCCGAAAAGAATAATTCCCGAAGCGAAAGATCCCATAAGGAAGTACTTCATACCGGATTCATTACTTTTCATGTTCAAACGGTCACTTCCCGCTAAAACATACAATGAGATGGAAAGGACTTCGATTCCAAGGAAGAACATCGCTAAGTTTCCGAAAGTAACCATGGAAATTGCTCCGGTTAACAAAAACAGTTTGATGGAAACAAAATCGGAAATTTTAGAGGCTTGATTCTCATAAAAATTCTGGCTCAACATTACCAGGAATATGGTCAACACAATAAATAAACTTGAAAATGTCACCGAAAAATTGTCTACTGCAATCATGTTGTTGTAGTAGCTTCCGGTTGTCCCAAATTCAGTCACAGTCATACCTAAAATGGCCAGTAAACCTACAATAGTTACAGGGACAATGGCTTTTCTTAAGTTGAAAATTTCAGCTAGAAGGACAATAACGCCTAAAACTGCAATTGCTATTAAAGTATTCATTCTTTTGACTAAATTTATTTAATGTGTACTAAAATCTCCTTGATACTCGGTGCAATCAGTTCGATGATTGGTTTCGGGAACAATCCGAAGAACAATAAGAAACCGATGATTACAACCATTACGATACCTTCGGTCAACGTAACATCTGCGAAAGTTTTTGCATTGGTTTCACCTAACATTGCGTGTTGGAACATTCTCAACATATAGAAGGCCCCTAATATGATCGTGGTTCCGCCTAAAACAGCCAGAGCAATATTCTTTGTAAATAAACTGTATAAAACGGTAAATTCACCGATAAAGTTGAAAGTTCCCGGTAAGGCTACGGAAGCCAAGACCAAGATCATGAACATAGATGCGAATTTTGGTGTTTGCTGACGGATACCGCCCATTTCACTGATTATTCTTGTTTCGTAACGTCTGTAGATGATTTCGGCTGCGAAGAACAAACCAACGATTACGAAACCGTGAGCGATCATTTGCAAAATAGCACCACGTAAACCATCAACTGTTAGCGTATAACAACCTGCCGCGATAAGGCCAACGTGAGCCAATGAGGAGTATGCCAATAATCGTTTTAAATCTTTTTGTTTTAAAGCTACAATAGAACCGTAAATCACTCCGGCGATACTCAAACTGATTATGAAATACTGTAATTCTTTTGCCGCATTTGGAGCAATAGGCAATTGCCAACGGATTACCGAATAAAATCCCATTTTCAACATGATACCCGATAAAAGCATGGTTCCCACAGTAGGTGCTTTTTGGTAGACGTTTGCCTGCCAAGTGTGGAAAGGAATTAGCGGAATTTTAATTGCATAGGCTAAGAAGAACGCCAGGAAAATCCAAAATTCTTCTTTAGACGATAATTCCAAAGCATATAATTTATCCAATTGGAAACTTCCCGCTTTTTGGTACATATAGATGAAGGCTGCCAACATGAATAATGAACCTACAAAAGTATAAATGAAGAATTTTATTACCGCTTTTTTACGCTCAGCGATGTCGTCGTTACCCCAAATCAAGGCGATGAAATAGATTGGAACTAAGGACAACTCCCAGAAAATGTAGTATAAGAATCCGTCTGATGCCAGGAAGGTTCCCGCCATCGCGAATGCCATAAACATCACTAAAGAATAGAAATTTTTTGGATTACTGAAATTGTTTCCGAAAGATGACAGAATGATCAGCGGTATTAAAGCCGTGTTTAAAAGGATCATGGCAATTGCCAGACCGTCAACTTTAAGGGAAAATAAAACGTTAGGGTTTTTCATCCAAACTGCAGAAAAACCACAGTCGATACCCTGATTAAACTGATTTAAAATAACAAGAGAAGCACCTAAAGCCGCCACGCTGAAAAACAGGGCTACTTTGGAAGCCAGCGCATTTCCTGAGAAAAAGGTCGCTAAAGCTCCGATTAATAATAGAATTAGTACTATAGTTACGTCCATTATATGTATTGATTATCGTAAGAAGAATAAATAAAATACTATCGAACACAGTCCGAATACGAAGGCAAAAAGATAGAAACCGATGTTTCCGTTTTGCAATTTTTTACCTTGTAAGGACAGTCCTTCCGCAACATTTCCGAAACCGAAAACTATATCGGAAAGTCCCGTTTCGATGTAGTCACGCAAGAATTTAGAAATTGCATAAATTGGTTTTACAAAGATTCGCATATAACTTTCGTCTACATGGTATTTTTGGTATACGACATTGGCAAAACCAGTGATTTGATCGTCTTCGGCAGGAATTTCTCCTTTTTTGATGTATTTTGAATAAGCGATACCAATACCTATCAGAGCACCCACTACAGCAAGACCCATTAACATGTATGCCGTGTTATCCAAATGATGTTCTGCATGTGCTTTATGAGCGAAAACCGGCTGAAGGAAGTTGTTCAACCAACTGTTGCCCGGTATACTTAAAGCACCACCTACAGCAGAAAGAATTCCTAAAACAATCAACGGTAAAGTGATTAAAGCCGGACTTTCATGCAAGTGATGTTTTTGTTCTTCTGTTCCTCTGAACTCTTTGAAGAAAGTCAGATATAACAAACGGAACATATAGAACGCTGTCATAATAGAAGCAATGGAAGCAAGAACCCAAAGCACTTTATCCTTATGGAATGCCACCATCAAGATTTCGTCTTTAGAGAAGAAACCTGCAAACGGAGGGATACCTGAAATAGCTAAAGTTGCTATTAGGAAGGTCGTGTATGTAATTGTCATAACCGATTTCAAACCTCCCATTCTTCGCATGTCCTGTTCACCGTGTAAAGCATGGATAACGGAACCTGATCCAAGGAATAAACAAGCTTTAAAGAAAGCATGAGTTACCACGTGGAATACTGCAACTTCATAGGCACCAAGACCTAAAGCCAGGAACATCAATCCTAACTGAGAAACCGTTGAATAGGCTAGTACTTTTTTGATGTCATTTTGCATCAAACCAATGGAGGCCGCCAATACCGAAGTGGCTACACCAACCGCTGCAATAACAGTTTGAACATCCGGAGTTAAATCAAATAAGAAGTTTAAACGAGTGATCATGAAGATACCCGCCGTTACCATCGTTGCGGCGTGGATCAAGGCCGAAACCGGAGTAGGACCTGCCATCGCATCCGGTAACCATGTGTACAACGGAATTTGTGCTGATTTACCACAAGCACCAATGAACAAACATAAAGTCGCAATGCCAATCCATGCTAAATTTGCTTTAGCTTCACCGGCAAGTACGGCCTGTTTGATGGTCATGAAATCCAAGGTATTGAACACATATCCGATGATGAAGATTCCGACAAGGAAACCTAAATCCCCGATACGGTTCATAATGAACGCTTTTTTTGCAGCATCGTTATAATCCTGATTTTTATACCAGAATCCGATTAACAGATACGAACATAATCCAACGCCTTCCCATCCGATGAACATGATCAGCAAGTTACTTCCGACTACCAAAGTAATCATGAAGAAGATGAAAAGGTTAAGGTAAGAAAAGAATTTGTGGATGTTTTCGTCATCATGCATGTAGCTGATGGAATAGATGTGAATCAACGAACCGATTCCGGTTACGAACATCAACCATAATAATGATAACTGGTCAAGTAAGATATCGAAGTTAACATTGAAAGAGTCTAATGTAAACCAGTCGAATAAATGAACGGTAATCGGTTGTTTGCTTGCGCTTACCTGTAAGAAGAAAACGGTTGTCACTACGAAAGAAACAATCACTGCTAAACTTCCTAAGTATCCTGAAGCGTTTTTGCCAAGCTGTTTTCCTAAAAATATATTAGTTAGAAACCCAACAAACGGGGCCAATAATAAGAGTAAAACTAATCCTGTCTCCATTAGGGGTTATCCTTTTAAGTTTTTTAAATTGTCAATATCAATCGATCCGTGATTCCTGAATATGGAAACCAGAATCGCTAAACCTACGGCAACTTCCGCAGCGGCAACAGCCATTGAGAAAAATACGAAAACTTGCCCCGAAGCATCCTGGTGGAAGGTAGAAAAAGCTACCAGCATCAGGTTAACGGCATTCAGCATGATTTCGATCGACATGAACATGATGATGGCGTTTCTTCGCAATAAAATTCCGAATACTCCAATACTGAACAATAAAGCCGATAAATATAAGTAGGTCTCTACTCCAATTTCCTTTAAAATTGTTTCCATATAATATTATGCTTCTTTTTGTTTGTCTTTTTTCGAAATTAATACTGCTCCAATCATCGCTACCAATAATAATACGGAAGCAAACTCAAACGGCACCATGTATTCGTTTAATAATACCTGACCCAATACTTTGATTGATTGGAAGTCTTCGCCTGATTGGAAATAACTTTCCACTACCGGTTTTGTTCTTAGTAATCCGGCCAATAAAACGATACCAAGCAAGCAGAAGGCAATGGTGGCGGCGATTTTAGAAGCGGTGGATTTATGGGATTCGTCTTCCTTATTGAGGTTCATCAACATTATGGTGAACAACATCAGGATCATGATGGCTCCCGAATAAACGATAATATGAACGATTGCCAAAAACTGTGCGTTTAATAGTAAATAGTGTCCTGCAATCGAAAAGAAACAAACTACCAATGAAATGGCACTATGAATAGGGTTTCTGCTGAAAATTGTAAAAAAAGCAGTTCCCAGGGTGATGGTTGCTAAGATGTAAAATAGAATCTGTCCCATGATTAACTTGCCTTGTTTTTACTGTTACGCAATGCCATTTCCAAAGGCATTACCAATCTGTCTTTACCGTAAATGAAGTCCTCACGTTTGCTCGCTGAAGCTACCATTACTTTGGTTTCGGTTAAGTAAATAGCGTCTTTCGGACAAGCTTCTTCACATAACCCGCAGAAAATACAACGCAACATGTTGATTTCGTAGATTTCTGCATATTTTTCTTCGCGGTACAAATGTTCTTCTCCCGGTTTTCTTTCGGCTGCTTTCATGGTGATAGCTTCCGCCGGACAGGCAACAGCGCAAAGTCCGCATGCTGTACAGTTTTCTCTTCCCTGGTCATCGCGTTTCAGCATGTGCTGTCCACGATATACCGGACTTAATTCGCGTTTTTGTTCCGGGTATTTAATAGTTACTTTTCGTGTAAACAAGTGACGAATCGTAATAAATAACCCTTTAACTATCGCTACCAAATAAAGGCTTTCCCAAAAAGACATCTTTTTGTTGGAAACCTCCATTTTTTTTCCTGATAATGAAATTGTATCTAGTGACATTTCTTATAAAAATTTATCGGCTAGTAAAATTACTATTCCGGTGATAACTATGTTGGCAATGGCAATTGGAATCAGCATTTTCCATCCTAAATTCATCAATTGGTCATAACGGAATCTCGGGATTGTCCATCTAACCCACATATAGAAGAAGATGAAGAAACAGATTTTTGCAAATAAAACCGCTATTCCGATGGTGTTTCCAACATTAACGCCCCAGTTTTCAACCACCCACTGCATTCCCGGATAATTGTAAGCTCCGAAATAAAGGATAGCTAAAATAGCAGAGGAGATAAACATGGAAGCATATTCGGCGAAAAGATAGAATCCCATTTTCATGGAAGAATACTCTGTGTGGTATCCTCCGATAAGTTCCGCCTCACATTCCGCTAAATCGAAAGGGGTTCTGTTGGTTTCCGCAAACGAACACACTAAGAAGATAATGAATCCCACAGGTTGGTAGAATACATTCCAATTCATTCCGTGTTGTTGTGCGGCAATTTCACGTAAACTCAATGTCCCGGACATCATGATCAATGCAATAACAGCCAATCCCATCGCAACTTCATATGAAATCATTTGGGAACCGGCACGCATGGCACTCATTAACGAGAATTTGTTGTTGGAAGCCCAGCCTCCAATCATGATTCCGTAAACTCCTACCGACAATACCCCGAAGATGTACAACAAGGCTACGTCGATATCGGTTGCCTGAAGGATAACGTCTCTTCCGGCAATATGTAATTTGTCACCCCACGGAATAACCGCACTGGTCATTAAAGCCACGCTCATTGAGATGGCGGGACCGGCAAGGAATAAAATTTTATTTCGGGTTTCCGGGATGAATTCTTCTTTGGAGAATAATTTTAAACCATCTGCAAGCGGCTGAAGCAATCCAAGAGGCCCTGCTCTGTTCGGGCCGATACGATCCTGAAGCCATGCAGCTACTTTTCTCTCAGCCCATGTGGAATACATCGCCATAATCATTGTGATGGCAAAAATCGCTACAATGAAAATTCCTTTTTCTATGATAACTGTACTCTCCATGCCTTATGAATTAGAATTACCGTTAGTATTATTTAAAGGAACTTTGACCATACTGATTTTTTTCTGGTCCTCTTTACGGCCAAGCAAAATCTGATCTTCCGTTTTGATTTCCACTTTTGGCGCGTTCAGAGCGTATTTGTTTCTGTTGATGACAGAGAATTTCTCGAATTTACGAGGCCCTTCGATTACCCAGTCTTTCACGTCTTTTTTGTCGAAACGGCAAGTGTTGCAAATGAAGTCTTCCACTTCATGGTACTCGTCTTTACGTGCGGTTACACGTTGGATTTCATCACCAAACATCCAAACGGTTGTTTTTCCACAGCATTTATCGCAGTTTCTGTGTGCGTTGTAAGGTTTGTTGAACCAAACTCTTGATTTGAATCGGAAAGTCTTGTCGGTTAAAGCACCTACCGGGCATACATCGATCATATTTCCGGAGAATTCGTTGTCGATAGCATTGGTAATGTACGTTGAAATCTGAGCGTGATCACCTCGGTTCATTACCCCGTGAACACGTCCATCGCACAGCTGATCTGCCACCTGAACACAACGCTGGCACAAAATGCAACGGTTCATGTGCAGTTGAATATGCTCACCGATATCTTCCGGTTCAAAAGTTCTTTTTTCTTCGATGAATCGCGTTTGTGATTTTCCGTGCTGGAAACTCAGGTTCTGTAAATCGCATTCTCCAGCCTGATCACAAACCGGGCAATCCAATGGGTGGTTGATTAACAAAAATTCGGTAACCGATTTTCTTGCTTCTTCCACTCTTGGTGATGCAGAACTGTTAACTTCCATACCGTCCATACATCCTGTAACACATGATGCAACTAATTTTGGCATAGGTCTTGGGTCGGCGTCGCTTCCTTTGGAAACTTCAACCAAACAGCAACGGCATTTTCCGCCACTGCCTTTTAGTTTCGAGTAGTAACACATGGCTGGCGGCACTACCTCGCCTCCAATCATTCGAGCAGCCTGCAGGATGGTGGTTCCTGGTTCTACGTCTATTTCTTGACCGTCTATAGTAACTTTCATAACTATTTTGTTTGTTGTTGAAGATTTTGGGGCTTCAACACTTATAATAACTTTAAACTAAGTTTCTTACTTTTTCAAAAGGTTCGTTCACAAAGTGATCTCTGTTTTTTATTCTTTCAGGGAAACGAATATGGTATTCGAATTCTTCCCTGAAGTGGCGGATAGCTGCTGCTACCGGCCATGAAGCGGCGTCACCAAGCGGACAGATTGTGTTCCCTTCGATTTTGCTCTGAATGTCCCAAAGCAAATCTATGTCTTCCATTCTTCCGTGCCCGTGCTCGATTCTGTGTAACACTTTTTCCAACCATCCTGTTCCTTCGCGGCATGGCGTACATTGACCGCAAGATTCGTGATGATAGAAACGGGAGAAATTCCAAGTATTTCTAACGATACAAGTTGTGTCGTTGTAAACGATGAACCCTCCTGAACCTAGCATTGATCCTGTTGCAAAACCACCGTCGCTTAGCGATTCGTATGTCATCAAACGGTCTTCGCCTGCAGCGGTTTTGTAAATAAGATTCGCCGGTAAAATTGGCACCGATGAACCTCCTGGAACCAAAGCTTTCAATGGTCTGTCATTCATCATTCCGCCTAAATATTCGTCGGAGTTCATAAATTCTTCCACGGACAATCCTAATTCAATTTCGTATACACCAGGATTTTTGATATGACCTGAAGCTGAAATCAATTTAGTTCCGGTAGAACGTCCGATTCCGATTTTAGCATATTCTTCGCCTGAATTCATTACAATCCAAGGCACTGCTGAAATCGATTCCACATTGTTTACCACTGTAGGATTGGTCCATAAACCACTTACAGCCGGGAAAGGCGGTTTGATTCTTGGATTTCCTCTTTTTCCTTCCAGTGATTCGATTAAGGCCGTTTCCTCACCGCAGATATATGCTCCTGCACCACAGTGCACATGCAAATCAAGGGAGAAATCGGTTCCTAAAATATTTTTACCCAACCATCCCGCAGCATAAGCTTCTTTGATGGCTCTTTCAAGGATTTTATAGACCCACATGTATTCGCCACGGATGTAGATGTACGACAAATTAGCGCCCAAGGCATAACTTGAAGTAATCATTCCTTCAATCAATAAGTGCGGAATGTATTCCATTAAATAACGATCCTTGAACGTTCCCGGCTCGGATTCGTCGGCATTGCAAACCAAATGTCTTGGCTTGCCTGATTTTTTATCAATAAAACTCCACTTCAGTCCCATCGGGAAACCTGCACCGCCACGTCCGCGAAGACCTGATGTTTTTACTTCCTCGGTAACTTCGTCCGGAGTTAATGTTTTCAATGCTTTTTCCACAGAAGCATAGCCACCGTTAGCGCGATATACTTCATAGGTTTTGATACCCGGAATATTTATCTTGTCTAATAATATCTTTGTTCCCATGGTATTATTTATCGTGTAAAGTTATTTTGCCGGCTCTGCAGTCGGTAATGATTTCATCGATTTTTTCTTTCGTAAGGTGTTCTTTGTAGAAGTCACCCAACTGCATCATCGGAGCATAGCCACAAGCGCCTAAACATTCCACACCAACAACGGTAAACATTCCGTCAACGGTTGTTTCACCTTCTTTGATACCAAGTTTCTGACAGGTATAATCCATCATGTCTTCGGCACCGCGAATCATACAGCAAGAAGTGCGGCAGAATTCGAACATGTATTTCCCGATTGGTTTTTGGTTGAACATGGTATAAAAAGTAACCACTTCAAAAACTTCTATAGGCTGTATGTTTAAAATCTCGGCGATTTTTATTTGCAAATCCTGGCTTAACCAGTTATCATGAGCATCCTGTACTTCATGAAGCACCGGCAATAAAGCCGATTTTCTTTTATCTTCCGGATAGTGGCTGGTCAACTCATTGATGCGCGCCATCAATTCCGGAGTAATGTTTATTTCCTGTTTGTAGGTGTATTTTTCCATAATCATTATGCGTCTAATTCTCCGGCAATTACGTTCAAACTCGAAAGGGTTGCAATTGCGTCGGACAACATCTGACCTTTAACCATTTCGTTAAATGCCTGATAATATATAAAGCAAGGTCTTCTGAAATGTAAACGGTATGGGGTACGGCTTCCGTCAGTAATTAAGTAGAAACCTAATTCTCCGTTTCCTCCTTCTACTGCGTGGTAAACTTCGGTTAGCGGTACCGGTACTTCTCCCATTACAATTTTAAAGTGGTAAATCAACGATTCCATTGTAGTATACACATCTTCTTTTGGAGGAAGATAGTAATCAGGTACATCCGCATGATAAGGTCCCTCCGGCATTTTTGCCAAAGCTTGTCTGATGATGCTTAAACTTTCCCAAACTTCCTGGTTACGAACGCAGAAGCGGTCATATGTATCTCCCGATTTTCCAACCGGAATATTAAAGTCGAAATCTTCATAAGAAGAATATGGCTGCATCGCACGAACATCATAGTCTATACCGGCTGCACGAAGGTTCGGGCCAGTAAATCCGTAGCTGATGGCTTTTTCCGCTGAAATGGCACCCACATTAATCGTACGGTCCATGAAGATACGGTTACGTGTCAGTAAGTTTTCGAATTGTTCCCAGATAGGAGGGAATTCTTCCATGAATTTATCCAGTTTCGCCCACGCGGTAGGGCTCCAGTCTCTTTCAAAACCACCGATACGGCCCATGTTGGTTGTCAAACGGGCTCCGCAAATTTCTTCATAGATTTCGTATATTTTTTCGCGGTACTGGAATACATATAAGAATCCTGTCAAGGCCCCTGTATCCACACCTAAAACCGAGTTACAGATAATGTGATCGGCAATACGTGCCAATTCCATTACGATAACACGCATGTATTGTACGCGTTTCGGAACTTCAACGCCCAATGCTTTTTCCAACGTCATCCACCAACCCATATTGTTAATCGGAGAAGAACAATAGTTCAGACGATCGGTTAATACGTTGATTTGGTAAAATGGTCTGTTTTCGGCAATTTTTTCGAAAGCTCTATGGATATAGCCAACTGTGCCTTCGCCGTCCACGATGCGTTCTCCATCCATCAGAAGAATGTTTTGGAAAATACCGTGCGTAGCAGGGTGTGTAGGTCCTAAATTCAGTATAGAAAGCTCGCTGCCATCCTCATTTCTTCTTTGGTTGATGATGTTGGCATAGCGTTTTTCCGGTGGTAATAATAGGTCTGACATTTTTAATTGTATTTCAGGGTTCTATTAGCGGTTTTGTGTTGTTCTTCCGAAGAAGCGGTCGTCTTTGTCGGTTCTTCCTCCATCTTCCAATGGGAATTCTTTTCGCAATGGGAAAGAAGTCATTTCATCCATGTTCAAAATTCTTTTTAACTGTGGATGTCCTTTGAAGATGATTCCGTAGAAATCATAGGTTTCCCTTTCCTGCCAGTTAGCGCTAAGGAATAAGTCGGTTACCGTGTCGATTTCAGGATTTTCTGCGTTCAGGTAACATTTGATTCGGATGCGAACATTGTCTATCCAATTGTGCATATGATACACTACGGCAAATTGGCGGTTTACTTCATAGTCAGGGTAGTGTATACCACAAACATCAGTAAGGAAGTTAAAACGTAGTGTTGGGTCTTCTTTAAGATAACGCATTACTTCTACGATGGAATCAGGCGTTACTTCAAAAGTGAAAATATCGTGGATTTGAACGAAATCGGACACTTGTAATCCGAATTTTTCAATTAGTTTGTTTTGTATAACCGAGGTTTCTAAGGCCATTTTATTTGATGTTATAAGAACCTAATAAATCGTTGTATTCTTCAGAACTTCTTCTTCTTACGGATTCGTTTTTCACGATCTCCTGTAGTTTCATGATACCATCAAGGATTTGTTCTGGCCTTGGAGGACATCCTGGAACGTAAACGTCTACCGGAATTACTTTGTCAATCCCTTGAAGTACGGAATACGAGTCAAAAACACCGCCGGAACAAGCACAGGCACCTACTGCGATAACCCATTTTGGTTCAGACATTTGTTCGTATACTTCACGTAAAATCGGAGCCATTTTTTTAGCAATGGTACCCATAACCAAAAGCATATCGGCCTGACGCGGAGAGAAACTCATACGCTCTGATCCGAAACGCGCTACGTCATAGTGCGATGCCATAGTGGCCATGAATTCAATTCCGCAGCAAGAAGTGGCAAAAGGTAAAGGCCAAAGGGAATTCGCTCTGGCAAGTCCTACCACATCACTTAGTTTGGTAGCAAAAAAACCTTCTCCAGCATATCCTTCCGGAGGGGCTACCGTTGTATATTTTGATGAATCGCTCATTTTAACTTTTTTAAATTTTAACTTTTGAATGCTGAGTCAGATTGTTTGTGATTTAAATCAACATTCAATATTTAGACAGGATTGTTATTCCCACTCTAAACCTTTTTTCTTGATAACATAGTAAAAACCGATTACCAAGAGTGTCATGAAAATTCCCATTTTAAACAGTCCTTCAAGACCCATTTCCCTGAAGTTTACTGCCCAAGGGTACATGAATATTACTTCGACATCGAAAAGCACGAAAAGAATGGCAACCAAGAAGTATTTTACCGAGAAAGGAATTCTGGCATTACCTACAGACTCGATACCGCACTCAAAGGTTTTATCCTTGTTCTTAGAATGTCTTTTCGGTCCTAAAAAGCCGGAAATTATGATTGTTGTTACCACAAATCCCACGGCCAAAAGTAATTGCATCGCAATAGGAATGTAATCAATTTGGTTTGTTTGCATGACTTAATCTCTTTTTTTTGAAAGAATCCACAAATATACATTCCTAAACTTTAAACGCAACGTAATTTTTTAATGATTTTGGCGTTATAATAGCTATAAATGTAAAACATATTTAGACTAATTACAAATAATTAACTTGCTCTTATGCGGATATTTCTGAATTTTCTGAATAAAAAAAACCGCTCCAATTGGAGCGGTTTAACCCTTCATTCGGTAATCAAAAAATAATATAATTAGTTTTCGATAACTGCTACTTCAGCAGCTACTTTACCTTTTCTTCCTTCTTCCTCTACGTAAGAAACTCTTACACCTTCAGCAAGTCCTTCGCTTTGAAGTCCTGTAGCATGAACGAAGATGTCTTTACCTGTTTCATCGTCTGTAATGAATCCATAACCTTTAGATTCAATAAAGAATTTTACTTTACCTGTTCGCATTCTGTAAAAAAAAATAATTAATAATATTCCAAAGATAAACTTTTTTATGGAGCAAACAAGTTTTTTATAAAATATTTTTAAAAAAACTGTTTAAGTGTTGAGAAATTCAGATGAAAGTTATCTGAATGTTAAATAATTAAAAAAAAACGACCCGAAGGTCGTCTTTTGTCTATTGTTTTAAGTCAAGTTTTATGGATAATTCACCCATTTGCTTGTCATCTATGTGGGAAGGTGCATCAATCATAACGTCTCTTCCGGAGTTGTTTTTAGGGAAGGCAATGAAATCCCTGATGGTTTCCTGTCCGCCCAAGATTGCTACCAATCGGTCCAGACCAAACGCTAAACCTCCATGAGGCGGTGCGCCGAACTGGAAAGCATCCATTAAGAATCCGAACTGGTTTTTTGCTTCTTCTTCGGTGAAACCTAAATATTTGAACATTAATTGTTGCGTCTCTTTATCGTGGATACGAATGGAACCTCCTCCGATTTCGTTTCCGTTTAAAACCATGTCGTAGGCATTAGCGCGTACTTTACCAGGCTCGGTAGCTAATAATTCGATGTCTTCCGGTTTTGGAGACGTGAACGGGTGATGCATCGCGTGATAACGTCCGCTTTCTTCATCGAATTCCAACAATGGGAAATCAACAACCCATAGAGGTGCGAATTCATCTGATTTACGTAAACCTAAACGTGTAGCTACTTCCATACGAAGCGCACTTAATTGTGCTCTGGTTTTGTTCGCCGGTCCGGACAACACGAAAATAATGTCGCCTTGTTTTGCTCCGGTAGCTTCTGCCCATTTCTTCAAATCGTCCTGATCGTAGAATTTATCCACGGATGATTTAAGACTTCCGTCGGCTTCACATTTACAGTATACCATTCCCGAAGCGCCAACCTGAGGTCGTTTTACCCAGTCGATCAAAGCATCTATTTCTTTTCTCGTATAAGAAGCTCCTCCCGGAACAGCAATTCCGACTACTAATTCTGCCGAATTGAATACGCCGAAATCTTTATGTTGTGCCACGGCGTTTAATTCGCCAAACTCCATTCCGAAACGGATATCCGGTTTGTCGTTACCGTAGGTTTTCATGGCATGGTCATAGGTCATTCTCGGGAATTTATCTACTTCGATACCTTTTATTTCTTTTAATAAATGTCTTGTAAGTCCTTCGAACATATTCAAAATATCCTCTTGTCCTACAAAAGCCATTTCACAGTCGATTTGCGTAAATTCCGGCTGGCGGTCTGCACGTAAATCCTCATCGCGGAAACATTTTACGATTTGGAAGTATTTGTCCATGCCACCTACCATCAACAATTGTTTGAAGGTTTGCGGTGATTGTGGTAAGGCATAAAACTGTCCTGGATTCATACGAGAAGGCACTACGAAATCACGTGCTCCTTCCGGCGTCGATTTAATCAAATAAGGTGTTTCTACTTCGCAGAAATCCTGAGCCGAAAGATAATTGCGTACTTCCTGCGCTACTTTATGACGGAATAACAAACTGTTTTTAACCGGATTTCTTCGGATATCCAAATAGCGGTATTTCATACGGATGTCTTCACCGCCGTCGGTTTCATCTTCGATAGTGAAAGGAGGAGTAATCGCTTCGTTTAAAACCGTTAATTCCGAAACCAGGATTTCAATATCACCGGTCGGCATGTTCGGGTTTTTCGACTCACGTTCGATAACTGTTCCTTTAACCTGAATTACAAATTCACGTCCCAATGTTTTAGCCAATTCAAAAACGGTTTTGTCAGTGCGGCTTTCGTCGAAAATTAATTGGGTGATTCCGTAACGATCACGAAGGTCAACCCAAATCATGAATCCTTTGTCTCTTGATTTTTGAACCCAGCCCGCAAGCGTTACTTCGGTATTTATATTGGAAGCATTTAAAGCCCCGCAATTATGACTTCTGTACATTTTTTTAAAATTTGATGCAAATTTAAGTTTTTTTTTGACTTTGAAACTTGGCTTTTCAATATTAGGAGCAAATTTAATTATGTAGGATTTTACTTTATTGTGTTAAGTTTCGTTTCAATGTTTCCAAATTGTTATCTAAAAGTTTCTTTAATGTAAAATATGTCGTAAATTAGTGTAATATTTTAGCTAACCTATTAAAATACAGATACTATGAGAAAGACTTTATTCGTGGGATTGTTACTGATGGCAGGAGTGGTTTCCGCTCAGAAAATTGAGCCAAAATATGAGGTTATGGGGAAACAGGTGAAAGCGACCTATTATTATGATAACGGTCAGATAAAACAGGAAGGGTTTTACAAAGACGGGAAACTGAATGGAAAATGGATAGCTTATAACGAAGATGGTTCCAAACAATCGATGGGAGAATATGCAAAAGGTGTGAAAACCGGGAAATGGTTCTTTTGGAATAACGCCACACTGGCAGAAGTTGATTACAACCAGAGTAAGATCGTTGAGATAAAAAAATGGACTAAAGACGCGATAGTAAACAGGAATTAACCACGGTCTGCTTTCGAGAAAAGGTTATACCTGTTTATAAAGACGGATTCAATACCAGCGTCTTTGAGGGGGAATGGCTGTTACAGAGTAGTGACAGCCATTCTTGTTTTTAGTCGGAAAAATAAATTCACAAACAAAAGTTAAATCTTACAAATAAATAATATATTTGATTTTTCAATCAAAAAAATTATAACATAATGAAGAAATTTTTTCTAACAGTAACTACTTTGCTGCTAACTGCTACAGCCATCGCACAAAATAAGGAATATGTTACTTTTTCTGCAACTATTGCAAACGGTCCTAATGAAGCTACAATTACTTCGAGAGGAAAATTGATTAAAAATATCAGTGGAAAAAATGGTGTTTTTAAGGATACTCTAAGAGTGAAAGAAGGTATGTATGAATTGCATATAGGTGAGGAGTATACCGATTTGTACCTAAAAAATGGCTATGATTTAAAAATGAAGATGGATGTTAATCAGTTTGATGAATCCGTAGTTTATGAAGGAATCGGGGCTCCGGAAAATAATTTTTTAGCCAAACAGATTTTATTGGATGAAAAACTTGATTTCAATGGATTGATGGCTTCCAATGAAGCAGATTTCAATGCAAAATACAATGAAATCCTAAAAAATAATATGTCTCGTTTGGACGATAAAAGTCTTTCGCCTTCTTTCGTAGCACTTCAAAAAAAGCAAATGGAGATGAAATACGGCCAGTTAAAAACGATTTACGATCAAAGAGTAAAAGTTGGGAAAATGAACAACACTATGGCGCCTTCCTTTGATTATGTTAACTACAAAGGAGGAAAGTCAAAGCTGGAAGATTTTAGAGGAAAGTTTGTATACATCGATCTTTGGGCTACCTGGTGCGGACCTTGTCGTGCAGAAATTCCTTTTTTAAAGGATGTTGAAAAAAAGTACCATGGTAAAAATATTGTTTTCATGAGTATTTCCATAGATAAACAGACTGATGTGGAAAAATGGAAAAAAATGGTTAAAGAAAAAGAATTAGGTGGTGTACAGCTTTTCGCAGACAATGACTGGAATTCAAAATTTGTGCAGGATTTTAAAGTAACCGGAATTCCAAGATTTATTTTAATTGATCCGAATGGGAAAGTGGTAAACGCCGATGCCCCAAGACCTTCTTCTCCGGAATTAGCTTCTGTTTTTGATAAGTTATTGAACTAAACGAAAGAAGTTTTAAAACGATGAATGGCTGTTACAGATTAGTAACAGCCATTTTTGTTTATGGGTGTTCCTGCAATTTGGATGTTATTACGGATTATTTAGGTATCCGAAGGGCAAAATAAAACCCGCTGCAACACTGCAGCGGGTTCTGTAACAACTTAAATTTAAAGATTACATTTCGTGTTTCGGGTTGAAACCGTCTTCACTTAATTCTTTATGGACATAATCGGCTACCATTTCAGCTTCATAATCAATTTTTTCTCCTTTAGAGAATTTGGCAACTATTTTCTCCATGATTTCATAAATCACTGGAACGATAATCAGGGTAAGGAATAATGAGGATATTAATCCACCGATGATTACCCATGCCAAACCATTTTTCCATTCCGCACCAGCTCCAGATGCTAATGCAATTGGGAACATACCAAAAACCATGGCAATAGTAGTCATTAAGATCGGACGCAAACGAGCGTGGTTGGCCTGTATTAATGCCGTACGGATTGTTTCGCCGGCTGCACGACGCTGGTTGGTATAATCCACCAACATAATCGCGTTTTTACACACCAAACCAATAAGCATGATTATACCCAAAATGGTAAATATGTTCAAACTATTGTTGGTTAATCCTAGGGCTAATAATGCTCCGATGAAAGAAAGCGGAATGGCGAATAATACCACAAACGGGTGGACAAAGCTATCATACAAACTTACCATTACAAGATAAACCAAAATAATAGCTGCCAATAATGCAATTCCCAAAGTACCGAAACCTTCGTCCTGGTTTTCCTGCTGGCCTCCCCAAATATAATTTACCCCATTTGGTTTTTTAAGTTTCTCTAATTTCGTTTTCCATTCGTTAACAATGGTACCTGCGGGAACTCCAACATTTTGCCCTTGAACGGTAACCGAAGCGGTTTTATCTCTTCGCTCTAACTGGCTTGGCCCTGAGCCTTCGGAAATTGCAGCAAATTGAGATAATTTGATTTGTTGTCCCGCACTGTTTACGAAAATCAAATTGCTTACATCTTCAACACTTTTTCGGTTAAAGGCATCGTATTTAATGTTGATGTCGTATTCATATTCACCAGCTCTGAACTTTCCGTCTGTATTTCCGCTGAAGGCAGTCTGCATTGTCATACCTACAGTTTGTAAAGTAAGACCTAAAGCGGCCATTTTATCACGATCAACCTGTACGTTTACCTCTGGGTTACCTTCTTCAACCGTTAATTTGATTTCAGTGGTTCCGGCTATGGTGCGTAATTGTGCTTCGGCTTGTTTGGCAAATGCCATTGCTGTTTTAACATCCGGTCCGGTTACAATTAAAGCAAGTGAAGCATCTTCGGCAGTTCCTAAAATACCTACCGGCACCGTTTTTACTTTAGCCCCGACTAAAACTTTTTCCAGTTTACGTTTGATTTTTGCGGCATATACCGAAGCATCATCGGTTCTTAATGACTGATCAATCATTTTAACATCGATTTCAGCTTTATAAGCTGTAGCCTGAGTTCCTGCAAATCCTTCCGAAGTCTGTCCGATAATGGTAAACTGACTTTCAACATATTGTTCTTTTTTCAAAAAGGCTTCTGCTTTTTGAGTCATGAAGTTGGTTTGTTCCAGGGAAGCATCTTTTGGCATCTCAATCTGAACTAAAAATTCCCCACTATCCGAACTGGCAAAAAACTCTCCTCCGATAAATCCTCCGCCAAAGAGCCCGAAAATAGTACCGAAAAACAAGACCAAAACAACTAAAATTGTTTTGATGTAATGATCCAGACACCAATTTAACAAGTCTGTAACCCAATTAGTAAAACGAGTTAGATATCTTTCGAAGCCTAAAATGATTTTTCCAAATAAGTTTTTACCTTCAATGTGTTCCAATCTACCAAAACGTGAAGACAACCACGGAATAATGGTGAAAGAAGCTAATAATGATAACATAGTTGAAATCATTACCGTAACACAAAACTGTGTAATAATGTCTGAAACTAATCCGGAACTCATGGATATTGGTAAAAATACTACCACAATTACTAAGGTGATAGAAGTTACCGTACCTCCAATTTCGGCTGTTCCGTCAAATGAAGCACGGATTCGGCTTTTGCCCATTTCCATATGCCTGTAGATGTTTTCCAGAACCACGATGGCATCATCAACCAAGATACCTACAACAAGAGATAGTCCCAACAAACTCATTAGGTTCAAGGTGTATCCCATCAAATATATACCGATGAAAGTCGCAATTAACGAGGCTGGGATAGATACCATTACAATAAGCGAGTTACGGATACTGTGCAGGAAAAATAGCATCACAAAAGCAACAAGAATAACTGCAAAAAATAAATCGTGAATTACGGAATCCGCTGCATCTAATGTATAAACCGTACTGTCTTTGGCTATTTCTAAAGTAAGATTGTTTGCGGCGTATTCCTTTTGCAGTTTGTCAAGAGATACTTTTAAATGTTCACTTACAGCAACTGCATTCGCATCCGATTGTTTTACAATTTGAAGAATGATGGCGCTTTTTTGATCTACCCTGGAAATTTTTTCGGCTAATTTTTGAGAATCCTGAACGTCGGCAATATCTCTCAAACGGATGTCTATTCCGTTTTGAGAAGAAACTACCAGGTTTCTTAATTCTTCAACATTTTTGTATTTTCCAGCTAAACGAATTAATATTTTTTGATTTCTGGTTTGGATGTTTCCTGTTGGGAAATCAAGATTCGAAGCCAGGATAATTTGTTGTACTTGTGGCACTGAGATACCATAACCCTGCATTTTCAGAGCGTCTAAATTCACCTGAATTTCACGTTCCTGACCACCGATAATGTTAACCTGAGCCACACCTGGCACACGGGATAATACCGGCGCTACTTTTTTATCAATTAAATCATAGAAGGCAGCTTCGTCCATTTTAGCATTGGCTCCTACCGTCATAATTGGTAAGTCACTAAATGAGAACTTGCTCAACGCGGGTGTTTTAGCATCCTCTGGTAAATCACTGATCAAAGCGTTTACTTTACGTTGTGCGTCGTTCATCGCAACATCAATGTTGGCCTCAGTGGTTAAAGTAATCGATACTACTGATAAACTTTCGTATGATTTAGAGTCAATTTTCTTAATGTTTTCCAAAGAGGCAATTCCGTCTTCAATCTTCTTGGTCACCGTATTTTCTATCTCACTTGGAGAAGCTCCCGGATATACGGTAGAAATTGTAATAACGTTTGATTCGAACTTCGGGATCAATTCATAGCCTAATTGGCTATAGGTGAAAAGTCCTCCTAATGTTAGTATCGTGAACAATACGATTACCAACGAAGGACGTTTGATGGATATTTCGGCTAGTTTCATATTAGTTTTTGTGTTACCACCAAGTGATTTCAGGTTACTTGGCGTAATTTTGTTTTTCTCTTAATTACAGGGCGATTATTTAATAACTTCTACAGCATTGCCATCTTGCAAGTTGATTTGTCCAGTAATAATTACGCTTTCACCATCCGATAATCCATCAATAATTTCAACCTGATCTCCTAAAATTCTACCGGCTACTACTTTTCTTAATTTGGCTACACCATTTTCAACTACAAAAAGTTGGTTGCTGTTTACGCTTTCCAAAAATGCTGTTCTGGGAACAATTTTTAAATTTTGTTTTTGGTTTGAGCCAAATTTTGATGTTCCGTACATACCTGCTTTCAAGCTGTTGTTGGCGTTGTTGGTCACTTCGATTTCAACAGGGAAATTTAACGTTGCATCCGCTTTAGGGGCAATGAATGTAATTTTACCGGAAAAAGTTTTATCAGGATAAACTGTGGAAACAATAGTTACCGATTGTCCTATTTTTAAGCTGGCCACTTGATTTTCGGTTACAGTAACGTTTAATTTCAATTTGGAAACATCAACAATGTCAAACATTTCAGAGGCAGGCATCCCTGTTAATATAGAACCTGGCTCGATATACCTTTTGTTAATATATCCTTTGATAGGTGCTTTAACTTTAGTGTCGCCTACATTAATATTTGCCTGAGTTAAACTAGCTTTAGCATTGGTTAGATTCAATTTTGCCTGATCCAATTGTTGCTTGGTAACTCCGCCGGTTTTATAAGCATTTTCATAACGATCGTAGTCAGCTTTAGCATTTTGATATACTGCATTTGCAGTATTAGCATTTACGTTGATAACGTCGGCTCTCATAGTTAAAAGCGTTTGTCCTACGGTTACGTAATCTCCTTCGTCTACGAAAACTTTGATTACTTTTCCTGATTTTTCTGCAGAGAAAGTAAGTTCCTGAATTGGTGAAAAAATACCGTTAGCACTAAAATCTAAGGATACATTTTCAGTTTTAACTGTTGCTGTTTTTACAGCTACTGCCGCATTTTTTTCGGCAACAATATCTGTTTTGGCTTTGTTCTCGGCTTTGTTTTTATTAAGAATGTAGCCTATTAGACCTAATGAGGCAATAATTATAGTTATGGTAATAATAGTCTTTTTCATTTTGGTTGATTATTTTATAAGTGATTTTAGTTCTGCTCTTGATTTGATTAATGCTACCTCGGCTATTTTATAATTTAAAACCGCTCTGGTATAATTATTTTGGGCTTCAAGTGATTCATTTTGAGCGTCCAATAAGTCTGTCAATGATGCTAATCCCTGGAGATAATTGTTTTTTGTGTTTTTCGTAATCTCCATAGCCAATTGCATATTCTCTTTTTGATTCGAAATGATCACCAAATTGTTTTCAATTTGAGCTCTTGCATTTCTGTAATCTAAATCAAGAGAAAGTTCGGTGTCTTTAATGTCTTCTTGAAGTAATTTAATATCAGACTCGGCTTGTTTTATTTTAGAACGAGTTCCAAAACCCGTAAAAATCGGTACTCTCATGGTTAACCCAACAGACGAATAATCAGACCAGTATACGCCAGCAGCAGGTTTTGCAAACCATGGCATTTCAGGGCCTTGTCCTAAAAAGTTGTAGCCTGCAAATAAAGATAGCGTTGGGTACAGTTGGGCTTTGATCGCTGTTTTTTGATACTCTAATAATTCTTCTTGTTTTTTCAAAAGCAAATATTCCGTTCTGTTCTGTGTATTTGGAGCATCAGATAGGATTTCAAGGTTTATTTCATACTCGGACTTCGGTATTGTGAATTGAGTTTCTATTGGCATTCCCATATAGAATTTCAATGCGTTTTCCTGTAATTGTATTTGATTACTAACTTGTTGACGATCTGCATTAATGTTAGATAATTGCACTACAATTCGGTCCAAGTCTATTTTTTTTGCTATTCCGTTGTTGTATTGTCCCTGAACAATATCTCTCACTTTCGCGGTGTTTGCATAAGTGCTGTCCAATAAGGCTAATCTCTCGCGTTGTACATATACCGAGTAATAACTCGTAGCAACTCTCTCAATTACCAATTCTTCAGTCAATTCGTTGTTGATTTGATAAAATTCACGAGTAGATTTTGCTGCTCTTAGTCCCGTAAAAACGCTTAAATCGAATAGGGTTTGGTCTAATCCAATTCCTGCAGTTGAAACCCATTTTTGACCAAAAGTTGCCTGAATAGCAGTTCCCGGAGCGCCAAAAGCAGATCCGTCAATAACGCTGGTTTGTAAAACAGGATTGTATGTTAGTCCGCCATTTGCTGTGATTTGCGGTAGTGCCAGCGAGCGAACTTCTTGGATTTTATATTCGCTCTTTTCCATTTCTAGCTTTGCTTTCTTGGCTTCAGCCTTATTTTCCAATGCGTAACGCAGAGCGTCTTTCAGGGTTAACTCTTTTACGTCCTGCGCTTTTGCTGACAAAGCAAGGGTCAAAAGTGAAATTATGAATAAGTTTCTCATTATATATTTGGGTTTTGTAAGTGTTTTTCAAGTTCTGTAATCCCTTTCGGGGTAGCAATTGCCCTAGTGTGATATTCCAGGGCTTTTATTTCCATCTCGTGTACATCTTTTTCATAAATTGTGTTTTCATTAATGTTGAATATCAATGTGTAATAAAATTCAACAGCTGTTTTGATGTCTAAATCTTTTCGGTACAGACCTTCGTCGATTCCCTTCTCAATATTCTTTCTGAAACTTCCATTGCAGAATTCAATGCTTTTCTGTTGAATTTTCACATAAATCATCGGATAATGTTTTTTCAGCTGGTATACCGGGGAGGTGTCGTAAGATTTGAACATCTCTTTAAACATTTTCTGGATCTCAAAGTTTTCTTCTATGGCATTGAAGTTCTCCAGGGTTAACGCTTCTATTTTTTGATTAACATCATTATGGATTCTGGCTGTGGTCTCCTCAACTAAAATTTCTTTGTTGCAGAAATATTTGTAGATAGTCTTTTTGGAAATACACATTTCACTTGCAATATCGTCCATCGTCACGCTCTTAAAACCTAGTTTTAAAAACATTTCTTTGGCTTTGGACATGATTTTGTTTTTCATACTCTTAAAAAATTCCATGCAAATGTAACAGGAAACTTTAAACACTAAAAAAGTTTCCTAGTATTTAAATAAAAATTAACATTTGCTTAATATTTGATAAACTCCCGCTTTTGAAGTATTTTAGCCGAAAATTAATTTCATGCATTCCATTTCAGACTATCAGGATATTATTTCCGACCATTTTTCAACGATTTCAATCGACAGAGAACCTGAAAATTTATATGAGCCTATTCGCTATATTTTGGGTCTGGGCGGGAAACGCATGAGGCCGGTTTTAACATTGATGGCAGCTGAGATATTTAATGCCGATTGTAAACAAGCATTGGCGGCTGCAACGGCCGTGGAAGTTTTTCATAATTTCTCATTAATCCACGATGATATTATGGACGATGCTCCGTTGCGTCGCGGACATGAAACGGTTCATGAAAAATGGGATATCAATACCGGAATTTTGTCGGGGGATGCTATGCTGATTTTGGCGTATCAGTATTTCGAACAGTACGAGCCGAAAATATTTCGTTCATTAGCCAAATTGTTCAGTAAAACGGCTTTGGAAGTATGTGAAGGACAGCAATGGGATGTGGATTTTGAAAGCAGGGAAGATGTTACGATTCCGGAATATCTAAAAATGATTGAGTACAAAACCGCTGTTTTGGTGGGTGCTGCCATGAAAATGGGGGCAATTGTAGCTGAAACATCCGAAGAGAATGCGGATTTGATTTATGAATTCGGTTTAAACCTGGGAATTGCTTTCCAGTTACAGGATGATTATCTGGATGCGTTTGGCGATCCGATGACTTTCGGAAAACAGGTTGGAGGCGATATCATTGAAAATAAAAAAACGTACCTTTATCTGAAAGCGATGGAATTTGCTAAAGCATCGGAAAAAGAAGAGTTGATGCATTTGTTCTCGATTCAGCCTAATGACAATACGGACAAAATAGCATCGGTAAAGGAAATTTTCAATACAACAGGAGCGAGTTCGGTTACTCAGGATGCTATTAAGGAATATACATTCAAAGCATTTGATACGCTGGAAAAAATGCAGATTGATACCGATAAAAAAGAACTTTTAAAAACGTTTGGCGAAAATTTGATGAGCCGAAACGTTTAAGAAATATAAAGCACAAACATATAATTTCTAACTTTTATTTATAAAATGTACATAGCACCTCAAAATACCGATTTGTTACTTTCTGAGGCGCAGAAAGAAGCATTATATGTGAAATTGGTGGAACAAATCAATAAGGATTTTACGTTTGCCAATGAAAGTGTCGATTTTCCTGTTGCCATAGCTCCGATTGATCTGAAAGTGCAATTGCATGAAAAAATCTATCGCCTCATTCAGCATAAGTTTGCCGAATATCTCAATTTATTATACATTATCGATGTTCCCGAAGATCAGGTGAAAAAGCTTGACGGTTCCGATTTGGTGGATTTGTCCGAACAGGTTGTCTTCTTGATTTTGAAACGAGAATGGCAGAAAGTCTGGTTTAGAAATAAGCTCTGACAAAAGGCATCCAAGCCTGACCGTAAACGTCATGATCTTCCCGGTACAAAAGGTTGTAACGAAAACCAAAGGTTACATTCTGGGACTGATAACCCAAGCCTAAAAACAAACCGGTATTCCAAAAATTATCTTTCACTTCAGGTGAATAGGGTGTGGCCTTGTAGGTGTTGTTAGCTCGTAATTGCTCTACTTCAACAGAAAATTGTGCCTGAGGAATCGGGTTGATGAGCGTAATGAAATTTACACCATAAAGATGTGAATCGTAAATGTCTGCATCTTTTACGTAACTGTACTGAAGTCCCATTCCTGCTGCAAAAAACTGATTAATAGGGTAGATTGCTCCTGGTGCAATATAAATATTGGTGTATTGGTTGCTGATGCTTAAACCTAGTCCGCCGCCAAATTGCAGCCTTTTCCAAAAATCACTTTTTTGTTTGGGTATAGTGTCGTTCTGTGCCTTAATGGAATGAGGAAGTGTTAAAAAAAGAAAACAAGTCAGTGTTATTGTTAAAAAGTGTTGTGATTTTGTTTTCAACTTCATCATTAGGAATATTTTATGATATAAAAGTATGAAAAACATTAGAAGATTATTCTAAAGAGTTGTACTTTTGCGTAAAATTTTTTTAACCCAAAATCGTCATTCGACAGTATTATGGATAGGTTTTCCTTTTTAAACGCAGCACATACGGCTTTTTTTGCCGATTTATACGATCAATATTTACAGAACCCAGATGGTGTAGAGCCTAGCTGGAGGAGTTTCTTCCAAGGTTTTGACTTTGCCAACGAGTTTAACGGCAGTCCGGTGGAAGAACTGATGAGTATGGCTGACGGGACAGATTGCTCTGTGGTTTCTGATAAATTACAAAAAGAGTTTAGTGTTTTAAAACTAATTGACGGTTACAGAACACGTGGACATTTATTCACTAAAACCAATCCGGTTCGTGAAAGAAGAACGTATTCTCCGGACTTGGCAATTGAGAACTTCGGACTGACATCTGCCGATTTGAATACGGTTTTTGATGCAGCAAGAATAGTAAACTTAAATCCGTGTTCGCTTCAGGAAATTTTAAACCATCTGAACAAAGTATATTGCGAATCTATCGGAATCGAGTATATGTACATTCGTGACCCTAAGGTAGTAGAATGGATTCAGAAACGCTTGGATATCAATGATAATCAGCCAAGTTTTAATACCGACGATAAAAAACGCATTCTTAAAAAATTAAATGAAGCGGTTTCTTTTGAGAATTTCCTTCATACCAAATATGTTGGTCAGAAACGTTTCTCGTTAGAAGGAATCGAATCGGCTATACCGGCGTTGGACTTCTTAATTGAAGCGGCTGCTGATAAAGGCGTGGAGCAATTCGTAATGGGTATGGCACACCGTGGCCGTCTGAACGTATTGGCAAATGTTTTTGGAAAATCAACCCAGGATATTTTCTCTGAATTTGACGGGAAAGATTATGATGACGATGCCTTGTTTGATGGTGACGTAAAATACCATTTAGGTTTAACTGCTGACCGTCAGACACAAAACGGTAAAAAAATCAATGTAAACTTAGCGCCAAACCCTTCGCACCTTGAAACAGTAGGAGCGGTTATCGAAGGGATTACCCGTGCGAAACAAGATAAATATTACCCGCAAGATTTTTCAAAAGTATTGCCTATCGCGGTACATGGAGATGCAGCGGTTGCCGGTCAGGGTATCGTGTATGAAATCATACAGATGGCCAAATTGGACGGGTACAAAACCAATGGAACTATCCACTTAGTATTGAACAATCAGGTTGGATTTACGACAAACTACCTTGATGCACGTTCGTCAACGTATTGTACTGATATTGCAAAAGTAACCTTGTCTCCTGTATTACACGTAAATGCTGAAGATGCAGAAGCGGTAGTACACGCTATGTTATTCGCTTTGGAATACAGAATGGAATTCGGAACTGACGTGTTCATCGATTTATTAGGATATAGAAAATACGGGCACAATGAAGGTGATGAGCCTCGTTTCACCCAACCAAAATTATACAAATCGATTTCGAGACAGAAAAACCCAAGAGATATCTATGCTGAGAAATTAAAAGCAGAAGGTTCTATTGACGGGAATTATGTTTCGCAATTGGAAGCAGAGTACAAATCAAACCTTGAGCAAAGTTTGGAAGAATCCCGTAAAAGAGATTTGACGGTGATCAAGCCGTTCATGCAGGACGAATGGAAAGGTTTCGAACAGGCTGAAGCTGATGTAATGCTTCAGAAGTTTGATACAAAAGTTGACAAGGCAGTCTTAACAGATATCGCGAAAACGGTAACTGAATTGCCTTCAGATAAAAAATTCATCAGCAAAATCACGAAACTTATCGGAGACAGAAAAACCATGTTCTTCGAAACCGATAAATTGGATTGGGCGATGGGAGAGATGTTGGCTTACGGTTCATTGTTAACGGAAGGATATGATGTTCGTATCTCCGGTCAGGACGTAGAGCGCGGAACATTCTCACACCGTCACGCG
This sequence comes from Flavobacterium enshiense DK69, assembly GCF_000498495.1. Classification (GTDB taxonomy): domain Bacteria; phylum Bacteroidota; class Bacteroidia; order Flavobacteriales; family Flavobacteriaceae; genus Flavobacterium; species Flavobacterium enshiense. Next base: position 325,156 of record NZ_AVCS01000006.1, read on the forward strand.
GTTGTAAAAGTTGAAGATTCAGAAGAAGAAGTGATTTTGTTGGATCATATTCCAAATAAAAAAGGAAACTTCTTTGTATATAACTCACACCTTTCAGAATATGGTGTTTTAGGATTTGAGTATGGTTATGCCCTTGCCAATCCAAACGCGCTGACTATCTGGGAGGCTCAGTTCGGGGATTTCGGAAACGGAGCCCAAATCATGATTGACCAGTATATTTCGGCAGCGGAAGACAAATGGAACAATCAAAACGGAATCGTAATGTTGTTGCCGCACGGTTACGAAAACCAAGGTGCTGAACACTCTTCGGCACGTATGGAGCGATTCTTACAGTTGTGTGCAAACCACAATATGTATGTAGCGGATTGTACTACGCCTGCTAACTTTTTCCACTTGTTGAGAAGACAGTTGGTAACGAAATTCCGTAAACCATTGGTAGTGTTTACACCAAAGAGTTTATTGCGTCACCCGGAAGCGGTTTCTTCTGTTGAAGAATTTGCAAACGGACAATTCCAAGAAGTGATCGACGATCCGAATGTGAACCCTGCAGACGTTAAATCGTTGGTTTTCTGTACTGGTAAGTTCTACTACGACCTGAAAGCAGAAAGAGAAGCAAACGGAAGAACGGATGTTGCTTTGGTACGTGTTGAGCAGTTGTTCCCATTACCAATTGAGCAAATGAAAACAGTAATTGCTAAATATCCTAATGTAGACGATTACGTTTGGGCACAGGAAGAGCCAAGAAACATGGGAGCTTATGGTTATATGTTGATGCATTTCCATGAGGTGAAGTTCAGAGTGGCTTCTCCAAAAGCATATAGTGCGCCGGCAGCGGGAAGTTATGTGCGTTCTAAAAAACGCCATGTAGCAGCTATCGCCATGGTTTTTGACAAGAATTTATTCCAATAAAATTGTATTTTTGAGAAAATAAGATAATAACAACACCTATAAAATTATATACTGATGATTTTAGAAATGAAAGTCCCTTCACCGGGAGAATCAATCAAAGAAGTAGAAATCGCTACTTGGTTAGTTAAAGACGGAGATTATGTAGAAAAAGACCAGGCAATTGCTGAGGTTGATTCAGATAAAGCTACTTTAGAGTTGCCAGCTGAAATGAGTGGTGTAATCACGCTTAAAGCGGAAGAAGGAGATACAGTAGCCGTAGGTGCGGTAGTTTGTTTAATTGACACAAGTGCTGCAAAACCTGAAATTAATGGTGCCCCTGCAGTTGAAAAAGCCGCGGAAGCTCCAAAAGCTGAGGCTCCGAAAGCGGCTCCGGCTCCTGCAGCAACAACGTATGCTACCAGCGCGCCTTCACCGGCAGCAAGAAAAATATTAGAAGAGAAAAGTATTCAGCCTTCAGATATCGCAGGAACTGGAAAAGGTGGAAGAATCACTAAAGAAGATGCTGTAAATGCAGTTCCTTCAATGGGCACGCCAACAGGTGGTTCTCGTGGTTCTGAAAGAACAAAATTATCAATGTTGCGTCGTAAAGTAGCTGAGCGTTTGGTGTCGGCTAAAAACGAAACAGCGATGTTGACTACTTTCAACGAAGTGGATATGAGTGCGATCTACGCAATCCGCGATCAGTATAAAGAAGAATTCAAAGCGAAACACGGTTTAGGTTTAGGTTTCATGTCATTCTTCACCAAAGCAGTTACACGTGCGTTACAATTGTACCCGGATGTAAATTCGATGATTGACGGTCAGGAGAAAATCTCTTATGATTTCTGTGATATCTCTGTAGCGGTTTCTGGTCCGAAAGGGTTAATGGTACCGGTAGTTCGTAGTGCAGAGTTATTAACTTTCAGAGGTGTTGAAGCTGAAATCAAACGTTTGGCTTTACGTGCTCGTGATGGACAGATTACAGTTGATGAAATGACAGGTGGAACATTCACTATTTCAAATGGTGGTGTTTTCGGCTCTATGTTGTCAACTCCAATCATCAACCCTCCACAATCAGGTATCTTAGGAATGCACAATGTGGTAGACAGAGCTATCGTTAAAAACGGTCAGATCGTTATCGCTCCGGTAATGTTCGTGGCTTTATCATACGATCACAGAATCATCGACGGACGTGAGTCAGTTGGTTTCTTGGTGGCTGTTAAAGAAGCGTTGGAAAACCCAATGGAAATCTTAATGGATAACAATCCTAAGAAAGCGTTAGAACTTTAGTAGTTTTATCTTATAAATTAAAAATCCCGCTTAGTTTTAGGCGGGATTTTTTTATTTGTGGTGTTTACAAGATTGCCGAAAAGTTTTATGGGTAAAAGTTGAAAAATAGGAGAGAAGTGCAAACACAGGCTCCTCCAATAATACACCACCCCGCCATTTCTTAAAACCGCTGTTGTGAGAAGTGCTAATAATGTTTAATGAGCTTTCATATTTTAAATAGCTCAGTTCCTTTCATCCAGAAGATTTCAGATTCTAAGAAATGAAGCCTTGTTTTAACTATTTTATCAGTTTTGTCTCTAGGGGATTTTATTACAAATCTCGCTTTGGAATTGTTAAAATTCAAAGTGTGTTTTTCATCTAAGTCTTTTTGTTTATCAGAATAGAATGAAATCACGTTGTTTTTCATAGTCCATTTTCCTTTACCATAAATATTTCTTTCGGATGGAATTTCAAATTTAACGTTTGAATAATAGTGGAAGAAAAATGTTCCGTTTTCGTTTAAAGTCAATTTCCATTCTTTTAAATCACTTTCGTTAGTTTTAATTGAAAGTAGGTAATCACCAACAGCTTTATTCTCTTGAGAGTATAACGTTAAATTTGATATTAAGATTAAAATTGTAAAAATCGTTTTCATAGGAATTGTTTTATATATAATTTTCTGTTAGTTTTTTCTTAATTTTATGCATCTCACTGCATTTCTCACAACGTCCCGCCGGCTTTATGCTGTGGCGGATTTTTTATTACTGATGTTTACAAATATACCGAAAAGTGGAAAGAAAAAACTTCTTTTTAAAGAAGAAATGCAAGTACTGACCAATCCAAAAAATCCCAAGCCCCGCCATAGCATAAAACCGCTGTTATGGGCAGTTCTCTACATTAGGTTAATTTATTTATGATACGCAAGTTAAATAAGGAAACTCTTTTTTTACTAGGTGACTTATTTTTTGAGTTAAAGCGTTTTGTTCCAATTTATGAGAAGTAAGCAATTTTTGAAAGAAATTTTGAGCAGGAATAATTTGAATCATCAAATATTTAGGAGTATCCATAAAGCAGACAATAATATCATAGCTCGCTTTTTTCTCTTTAATTCTAAATTTAAATCCCCAATTCTCATTGACTGGAAAACTTACTATTAAATCTTTTTCAAAATGAAATTTCAAAAAATCACCCACTAATTTATCTAATAAAGAAGTAGGAGAAATGTTTTTATCCTCATTTTTAAATTTAATGTATTTGATTTCCATTGAGATTTAGATTTCAGTTTTTCGAATTGCCCATAACTCGTAAATATATGCAAACGAGTCCCCGCAAACCTAACCATAATAAAACACCTACACAATCACCAAATTTGGTGATATTTTAAAAAGTTTTATGGAATAATCTAAACACGTTTCAAAATAATATTTTTTATTATTTTGAAACAAAAACTGTTTCAAAATTCTACATTTGAAAAAATGAAACCGTTTTTGTTTCAAATTGTTTTTTTATTTAAAAATGCAACAATGGAAGAAGGTACTACTTTAAAAAACCTATTGGGATTAACGCAAGAGGATACTGCTTACATGTTTGGTATTGATAGAGGGTAATGGTCAATGTTTGTTTCCGGAAAACGTGGTTTACCCTTGGCAGCCATGCAGCAATTAGGGGTTGTACTAAAGCATCTGAAGGAAAAGAAAGGTGTTTGCAAGGAAAGCCAGGCCATCGCCAAAGCTGAAAAACAACTGGTTCAAGAAAAATTGCAGTGCGACTATCGCGATGTGCAAATCAAGTTGTATAAGGTTGCCAAACAGATCAGCACTATTGAAAATATACGTAACGAGAGTTTCGCGGCCTTAGAAGTCGCTGCGTTTTTAGAACAAGAAAAAGAGTATCACAACAAAAACACTCTAATAAGGAGTATACAGCTAAGAGCCACCAACACCCTGAAGAAACATAATCTGTATGTTTTAGAAGCATTACAGCTGAAAAAGGAAAACCTTGAGGCCTTAAAAATCAGTCTGGAGCAAAAAATGAATAAGTAATTGCATCGTAAACAAAAAAATCCCGCTCGATTTGAACGGGATTTTTTGTTGTTATGTTGTCGATTATTGCTTAACGATCTTTATAACGCTTTCACTATTGTCTGATTTTACTTTGGCGAAATAAATTCCGCTTGACAAATCCGAAAAATCAATTGTGGTACTTGCCGAATTGATGGTTCTGGTTTGAATGGTTTTACCCAGAATATCATTTACAATAACTGTGTCTATTAAATAGGAGCTGTCTTTCGAGGAGATGTTCACAAAACCTTTTGTCGGATTAGGATAAACAAGGAAAGATGAATTTCCAAACTCCGAAACACTCAATGAAGTAACGAATTCCGTCGTGAATGTATTGGTAATAATGGCAGGGTTGAAATCGAAATAAATGGATGCTGTATTCGGGATGATATCACCTATTGCATAACCTGGTTTTGGTTTGATCTGGAAAGTTACCTGACCTTTTCCGGACGGAGCCAAGTCAATTCCGTTTAAGTTCCAGTTTAATGTGTTGCCACCTCTATTTAAAGTGTAGGAGTGGCTTGCGTTTATCATCTTTACAGAAGTCTCATCCAATTTTGCATTTAGAATATCTGTGATTTTTACGTTTTCTGCGGGATAGGTTCCTGTATTTTCGAACTGGATAGTATATGTAAGATAATCGTTGGCACCAAATGTAGAATGAACAATTTTACCGCCGTGGCTTTCTGTTTTGTCATTCGGATCGTAGGAACCCACAATCGTTTGCGTTAGATTGCTGTTATTGTTAGATACCGTAACATCACTGGCAGGAATGGTTATCGCTGCCGTGTTGGTAATTAGATTTCCAAGAGCAACCGTCGGAATGGTCGGTACCTGCATGGTTACGGTGATATATCTTGTTTGGTTGGGCTGCAGGTTTGTGAAGTCATAAGTGAAACCTGTAGCGGTTGGTGTAGTCCCGGCTTGTGAAATACTGGTGATTGTTACGGTGTTGCTTTTGTTGAAAGTGACGGTTCCTGAAGCAATCGGCTGATTACCAGTGTTTTTATATGCGATATAATTTTGATAGGTAAAGCCTGGTCTTGGCGGTGCTCCGGAAGGATGTATTGTAACCGCAGCGTCAGAATAAGGCAATTGTGTTACCGGGAAATTATAAACGGTAACGCCCGAACCTGAAATAAAGTTAACATCATTATACGAAGCAACTGTAACGGTATGATAGCTACTGTAGTTGCTGTCAATCGTAAAACCAAAATCATAGGAATTCACAGGGTTGGATTCCTGAATGTAATACATTCCGTTTGATGATGCAATGGAGGTTGTTGCTCCCGTATTGTTAATCTGGTACGTGAATTGACCAAAATTAAAATTCGATTCTCCTGCGTCCTGTGTGCCGTTATTGTTGGTGTCGACAAAGGCTTTTAATATAAAACCTTCGTTGGCCACAGTTACTGTAGCCGTTGCGGTTGAGCATGTGGTTGGAATTTGCGTAGAGCAAATCTGATAGGTCAACGTATATGTTCCTGCAGCTGTTCCCGGTAAAACACTGATTGTTCCGTTAGGATTAATTGCGAAACCGGAGGGTACAGTTAAAGGTGTTAAAATTACATTATTGTAATTAATGATGGAGTAGTTATTTAAACGGTCGTTTGAGAGTACAGATAAGGTGTTGACTGTTGTATTGCTGGTTGGATAAACGGTCATAGAATCATTATTTGCGGTAATGCTGATTCCTTGGATTGTGATGGTAGACGTTGTTGTCTGATTGCCGGAATCGGTTACTGTAACCTGATACGTTCCGCCTTGTCCATTTACCACAAGATTTTGGCTGGTTGCACCTTGAATAGTGTTTCCGTTAAGGCTCCACTGAAACGTATAAGGTGGAGTTCCTCCGGATACTCGTACAGATAATCCACTTGTTGGTATGTCTCCTGTAGCGTAAATAGTCGCGTTATATGGACATGTTCCTGAGATCGAGTTTGTAGTGAAATAACCAGGCTGCGACCAGGCGCTGGTTCCCGTTGGAGAACAGACAGATCGCACGATGAATTTATAAGCGGTGCATGGACTTAATCCGGTAATTGTGAAAGGGTTCGTCCCGCATGAAATTGTTGTCATGTTAGGGTCAGGCGTTCGCCCTGCTTCACTTCCTAGAAATAACGCCATTTCCCATCGGGTTGCTGTGTCCGAAGATGTCCACGCTAAAGTGGTGCTGTTATGTGTTATGTTCATAGCTGCTAAATTAGTTGGAGCTGGGCATTGTCCAAAAGTGCCCGATAAAGCGCCTATAAATAAAAGGAGCGTCAGAAAGTGTTTTTTTGTCATGCTATAAAAGATTAGGAGGTGGTTTAATATTAACCAACCATCCAAATCCCTAAGGGTTAGGGATTTGAATTTATAATTGAATTATTGCTTAACGATCTTTATAACACTTTCACTATTCTCTGATTTTACTTTGGCGAAATACATTCCGCTTGACAAATCCGAAAAATCAATTGTGGTGCTTGCCGAATTGATGGTTCTGGTTTGAATGGTTTTACCCAGAATATCATTTACAATAACAGTGTCTATTAAATAGGAACTGTCTTTCGAGGAAATGTTCACAAAACCTTTTGTTGGATTTGGATACGCCATAAATGTCGAATCTTTAAACTCCGAAACACTCAATGCAGTAACGAATTCCGTCGTGAATGTATTGGTAACAATGGCAGGGTTGAAATCGAAATAAATGGATGCTGTATTCGGGATGATATCACCGATTACATAACCCGGTTTTGGTTTGATCTGGAAAGTCACCTGTCCTTTTCCGGATGGCGCTAGGTCAATTCCGTTTAAGTTCCAGTTTAAGTTATTGCCAACTCTGTTTAAAGTGTAGGAGTGGCTTGCGTTTATCATCTTTACAGAAGTCTCATCTAATTTCGCATCAAGAATATCTGTGATTTTCACATTTTCTGCGGGATAGGTTCCTGTATTTTCGAACTGAATGGTGTACGTCAGATAATCGTTGGAACCGAAAGTAGAATGAAGAATTTTGCCGCCGTGGCTTTCTGTTTTGTCGTTCGGATCGTAGGAACCCACAATCGTTTGCGTCAGGCTGCTATTATTGTTGGATAGCATTACATCATTAGCTGCGGTTATGGCGGCTGTGTTAGTGATCAGATTTCCTAAGCTGACCGTTGGAATGGTTGGTACCTGCATGATCACGATAATTTGTCTTGTTTCGTTTGGCAGCAGGTTTGTGAAATCATAGGTAAATCCTGTGGCGGTAGTTGTAGTCACCGTTTGCGAAATATCGGTGATGGTTACTGTGTTGCCCTTGTTGAAAGTAACGGTTCCGGAAGCAATCGTCTGATTTCCTGAATTTTTATACAAAATGACATTTTTGTATGTAAACCCGGGTCTTGGTGGTGTGCCAGAAGGAAGAACCTTTACAAAGGCATCAGAATAAGGCAATTGCGTCACCGGGAAATTATATGTTGTAACGCCTGAGCCCGGAACAAAACTAACGTCGTTATATGAAGAAGGTGTAACGGTATGATAGCTACTGTAGTTGCTGTCAATCGTAAAACCAAAATCATAGGAATTCACAGGGTTGGATTCCTGAATATAATACATTCCGTTTGATGAGGCAACGGTTGTCGTAGCTCCGGTATTGTTTATCTGGTACGAGAACTGACCAAAATTAAAATTCGATTCTCCTGCGTCCTGTGTGCCGTTATTGTTGGTATCAACAAAGGCTTTCAGTAAAAAACCTTCGTTGGCCACTGTAACAGTCACCGTCGCGGTAGAGCAGATTGTCGGACTTTGGGCAGCGCAAATCTGATAGGTCAAAGTGTAAATTCCCGCTGCGGTCCCCGGTAAAACACTAATGGTTCCGTTAGGGTTGATGGTAAAGCCGGAAGGTACCGTTAGTGGTGTCAGTATTACATCGGTGGTATTGTAAATGGAATGACCGTTTATGCCGTCGTTTGCTAATACGGATGTAGAAGTAGTTGCAGTTGTATTGCTCGTAGGGTAAACCATCATGGCGTCATTATTCGCTGCAATGGTGATCCCCTGAATCGTTATCGTGGCCGTTGTTGTCACATTCGATGAATCGGTTACGGTAACCTGATAGGTTCCGCCTTGTCCGTTAATCGATAGACTTTGGCTGGTTGCTCCGGGAATAGGGGTTCCGTTGAGACTCCATTGAAACGTAAAAGGTGGTGTTCCTCCGAATACTTCCGCTGTTAGGTCACTGGTAGGAATCGTTTGTGTTGCCATAATATTTGCGTAATAGCATGCACCGGATGAGGTTGTTGTAAAATAAGTAGGTTGTGACCACACACTGAAAACGCCGGGACCACAGTTAGTTCTTATATAGAATTTGTAAGACGTGCAAGGCGTCAATCCCGTTACAACGAATGGTGAAATATTGGCAATTATCATTCCCTGATTATTAGGTGTCGGTTCCGATGCCCCGGCCGGAAGCAGTAATATTTCCCATTGTGTTGATCCAGCAACGGAGTTCCATCCCAATACAGCGCTTGTTTGTGTAATATTGCTAGCTGTAAGAGTGCTAACTCCTGGGCATTGCCCAAAAGTGCCGGATAAAGCCCAAAAGAATAAAAACAGCGTCAGTAAGTATTTTTTTGTCATAAGATTGTTGATTGAATTTTTATAAAAGTTAAAAGTAAGAAAATATTTCTAATTAAGATTTTGTTTGTTAAGTCGTTGCAAAAATATAACAATGGTTTTTGTTTTTTGTGATTCTAATTCAAGCGCTTAAATTATATTTTAACGGCGACAACTGGTTTTCAGACAGGATTTTTGTAGGTTTACTTTTTTAAAATAAATTATGAAATCGAATAAGAAATCGGCCGCGGTGGGCTTTATATTCATAACGATGCTGATTGATGTCATCGGTTGGGGGATTATCATACCGGTAATTCCGAAATTGATTGAAGAACTTATTCACGGGGATATCAGCGTAGCATCGCGTTATGGTGGCTGGCTTACCTTTGCCTATGCTATCACGCAGTTTTTGTGTGCTCCGATGGTCGGAAATCTAAGCGATAAGTTCGGAAGACGTCCCGTTATTTTGTTTTCGCTTTTCTTTTTTGCTTTGGATTACCTTTTGCTTGCTTTTGCGCCGAGTATCGCCTGGCTGTTTGTCGGAAGGATACTGGCGGGACTGACAGGTGCCAGCATCACCACGGCGACGGCCTATATTGCCGATGTGAGCGATGAGACCAATCGGGCCAAGAATTTTGGTATGGTCGGGGCGGCATTCGGATTAGGGTTCATAATCGGACCTGTCATCGGTGGTGTTTTGGGACAATATGGCTCCCGAATTCCTTTTTACGCTGCGGCGCTGCTTTGCCTGATTAATTTCTTATACGGTTATTTCATACTTCCGGAATCCTTGTCAAAAGAAAACAGAAGAAGTTTCAGCTGGAAGAAAGCCAATCCGGTCAGTGCACTTTTAAACCTAAAAAAATATCCCTCTTTAATCGGGTTGGTGATTGCGTTGGTGTTGGTTTATATTGGAGGGCATGCTGTACAGAGCAATTGGACTTATTTCACAATGTACCGCTTTAATTGGAACGAAAGAATGGTGGGGATATCGTTAGGGGTAATCGGTTTGCTGGTGGCAATTGTTCAGGGAGGTTTGATTCGTTGGATAAATCCTAGATTAGGTAATAACAGGAGTATTTATTTCGGATTGTTCTTGTATGCGGTGGGAATGTTTCTCTTTGCTTTTGCTTCACAGGGGTGGATGATGATGGTATTTCTGATTCCGTATTGTTTGGGAGGTATTGCAGGTCCTGCATTACAGTCGGTGATTTCGTCTACCGTACCGCCTTCGGAGCAAGGAGGGATACAAGGGACATTGGCCAGTTTGATGAGTGCCACGTCTATCATCGGGCCTCCTTTGATGGCCAATACGTTTTATTTTTTCACGCACGACGATGCGCCGTTTAAATTTGCTGGGGCTCATTTTATTCTGGGCGGAATTTTAATGATTCTCAGTAGTGTTGTGGCTTACCGAACGCTGAAAAACAAATTCTGAGTTATTTCAGGTAAACGTAGTGGTTGTAGTAGTCGATGATGGCTTTTCCTTTCAGAAGGATATCCGCGCCAATAATCCCATGTACCGGTTTGGCCTTGTATTGACGAAGTGCCTGATTTACGTGGCTCATATCGAAAATCACCACAGAAAAATCTTTGTTTTTCCAATGTGACAGTTGTAATAGGTTGTCGGTTGCCATTTGTGTGTACATTCCTGTGGCTCCGGCTCCTGCGGCTTTAGTTGGAGAATCTTTGGCTGTAATATTGAAATATTCCACGCTTTCAAAACCGATGCAACTGTTGGAAGCGCCCGTGTCTAGTATAAAATCGCCTTCAACCCCGTTTATTTTTGCCTTGATTAAAAGGTGCTGGGTCTTGGAAACTTTAAACTTTATTTTTTTGTAACCTTTCTTTTTGAGTAGTTCGTGCAGATTTTCCATATCTCAAAAATAACCAAATAATTTTCATCCTTTTAAAAGGGATCGGCCTTTTTGAAGTCGGCAGTCTTTAATTATATAGTGTGAAACAATCTTCGTAATTTTGCATCCTGAATTATTCAAATCTGAATCTTGGAAACAAATTTAATTTTTACCGATACGCATACACATTTATATTCTGAAGAATTTGCAGAAGATCGTGCCGAAATGATTGAGCGCGCCCTTGAAAAAGGTGTTAAGCGATTCTTTATTCCGGCAATCGATTCGTCTTATACACAAAAGATGTATGATCTGGAAAAGCAATATCCGGACAATATTTTCCTGATGATGGGATTGCATCCATGTTATGTGAAGGAAAATTATGAAGCCGAATTGGCTCTTGTGGAAGCGGAATTGGCCAAGCGAAAATTTACGGCAATTGGTGAGATCGGGATTGATTTGTACTGGGATAAAACGACTTTGGGTATTCAGAAAATCGCATTTCAGAAGCAGATTCAATGGGCCAAAAAATATAAATTGCCCATCAATATCCATTGCCGAGATGCCTTCGACGAAATTTTTGAAGTGTTGGAACTGGAAAAATCGCCGGAGCTGTTCGGAATTTTTCATTGCTTTTCGGGGACCTATGAACAAGCGTTACAAGCGATTTCCTACAATATGAAATTGGGAATCGGTGGGGTAGTTACTTTTAAAAACGGGAAAATCGATCAGTTTTTGAATCAGATTGATATCAAACACATTGTTTTGGAAACCGATTCTCCTTATTTGGCACCGGTGCCACACCGAGGAAAACGCAACGAAAGCAGTTATGTGAAACTGGTTGCTGAAAAACTTTCTGAAATTTATCAGTTGCCAATTGAAGAAATTGCACGGATCACCACTGAAAATTCCCGTGAAATTTTCGGGATTTAATAAAGAAATAAGATATCATTCATAAAAATTTCGTTCTTTTGTGGATTGTAAAAAATAACTAATGCCAAAGTTCGACTCGATACGCCAGTTTTATGACAGCGAAGTAAATTCAGCCATTCAGGGTATAATCCATCACCCTATGATGAAGGCGCTGATGAGCTTTACTTTTCCTGATGTGGAAGAATCAGTTTGGATGGAGCAGTTAAAACGCACCCATTCAATTCGCGATTTTCAGGTCAACTTTATTTATCAGTCCATTCAGCGTGTTTTAGAGCGCAGTTCGGATGGCCTGTCCACTTCCGGTTTTGAAAAATTAGATCCGAATACATCCTATCTTTTTATATCCAATCACCGCGACATTATTTTAGACACGTCATTGTTGAATGTCAGTCTTTTTGATCACGGTTTAGTGATGACGGCTTCGGCCATCGGAGATAATTTGGTGCAGAAATCGTTTTTGTTGACGCTTTCCAAGCTGAACAGAAACTTCTTGGTAAAAAGAGGCTTGCCGCCACGCGAATTGTTGCATAGTTCAAAACTGATGTCGGAATTCATGTATCATTTGTTGTCCAAAGAAAACCGTTCCGTATGGATTGCCCAGCGAGAAGGAAGGACCAAGGACGGGAATGATGCCACGCATCAAGGCGTTCTGAAAATGTTGGCCATGGCTTCGGATGAACCAAACCTGATGGATTTTTTCAAGAAGGTAAGGGTTGTTCCCGTGTCCATTTCTTATGAATACGATCCGACCGATGCGTTAAAGATGCCTCAGATCATGGCGGAAGCCAATGATGAGACTTATATCAAAGAGAAAAATGAAGATTTCATCACGTTGATAAGCGGAATCATTGGTCAGAAGAAAAGAATACATATTCACGTAGGTGATGTTTTGGACAGTGAATTGGACAAGATTGCCGCCGAGAACGACAATAACAACAAGCAGATCCAGGCTTTGGCCCAGGTAATTGATGATTCGATTTTATCGACCTACAAGTTATGGCCGACGAATTTTATTGCTTACGATCTGCTTAACAATGACAACCGATTTGCGAACCAGTATACTGAAAAAGAAAGGCAGCTTTTCGAACGCCGTCTGGAAATGCGTCTGGGCAATGAAAAAGATACACTTCGCGAAAGCTTTTTGGCCATGTATGCCAACCCGGTAGTCAATAAATTGAAATACCAAAATGTCGAATAAAGCCAAAATTTTGTTGGTGTATACCGGCGGTACCATTGGAATGGTCAAAGACCCCGAAACCGGTGTACTTAAGGCATTTAACTTCGACGAATTACTGCATAACATTCCGGAGTTGCGATTACTGGATTGTCTTATCGAAACCTTTTCGTTTAACGAACCTATTGATTCATCCAATATGAATCCCGAGAAATGGGTGGCTATTGCCGAAGCGATTCAGGAAAATTACGATGCATTTGATGGATTTGTGGTTTTGCATGGTTCAGATACCATGTCTTATTCTGCATCGGCATTGAGTTTTATGTTGGAGAATTTGGCTAAACCGGTCATATTTACGGGCTCGCAGCTGCCAATCGGAGATTTGCGTACCGATGCTAAAGAAAACCTTATTACGGCTATTCAGGTAGCTTCATTGCAAAATAAAAACAAGCCGGTCATAACCGAAGTCGGTTTGTACTTTGAATATAAATTATACCGTGGGAACCGCACGACCAAAATCAGCGCAGAACATTTTAATGCTTTTGCCTCGCCGAATTATCCCGAATTGGCGGAATCAGGTGTTGATTTAAAAGTGAATAGCGATTTGCTGCTGAAAAAAGGGGTAGGGAAGAAGTTAAAAGTCAATAAAGGTTTTGATGACAATGTTGCGGTGGTGAAAATGTTTCCTGGGATTAACGAAAGCGTTTTAAATGCCATACTGCAAATTCCGAATTTGAAAGGAGTGGTGCTGGAGACGTACGGTTCAGGAAATGCCCCTACAGAAGACTGGTTTATTTCCATCCTGAAAAAAGCCATAAAGAAAGGGCTTCACGTGGTTAATGTTACGCAATGTTCGGGAGGAAGTGTGAACATGGGTAAATACGAAACCGGAATGCATCTGAAAAAAATAGGCGTTATTTCGGGTCATGACATTACTACTGAAGCGGCTGTTAGCAAACTTATGTATCTTTTGGGGCAGAACGTTTCCCCCTCGGTTTTTAAAACGATTTTCGAAACGTCGTTACGAGGCGAATTGACATAAAATTTTTTTAATAAAGTTTCGAAATGACAAAATAAAATCGTTATTTCGCGTCAGAATTTAGAGAGGTGTCCGAGTGGTTGAAGGAGCAAGCCTGGAAAGTTTGTATATGGGTAACTGTATCGAGGGTTCGAATCCCTTCCTCTCTGCAAAAATAAAAAGGCAATCTACGGATTGCCTTTTTTTAGTTACCTTAGTGCGGAAAATAAAACGGTATGATTAGATTTTTATTGTTGGCTTTATTTGTAGTTGCGCCATTTCATGTTTTTTCACAAAAGACTGATGATGACGCGGCTAAAATAGAAACTATAAAAGTAACCGATTCCCTTTTCAGGGAAGACCAGTTTTATTTTTCGATAAGTTATAACTTGGTTCAAAACAGCCCGAAAGGATTCAAGCAATTCTCATTTTCTCCTTGTTTTACAGGCGGATTTTTAAGGGATTTTCCGATTACAAAAAACCGTCATTGGGCACTTGCTCCAGGCGTAGGTTATTGTTATACCAATATTAAGCAGCTTATTAGTACTGACGATCTTTTTTTGGAAAATCAGCCCGTTATTCCTGAGGATATAGAAACCCGAATCATTACCCATAGTATTGAACTTCCGTTAGAGGTTCGCTGGAGAAATGCCCCTGTAAAAAGTCATAAATTCTGGAGGGTTTATACTGGATTCAAGGCGCGCTATATTTTAAGCAGCAAAATAAAGCTGGATTCCGAAACGTATGGAGGTTACTCCGATGATGTTACAGATAATGTCAACAAATGGCAATATGGAGCCTATGTTTCTGCGGGTTATAATACCTGGAACCTTCATGTGTATTATGGTTTTAATCCGATTTTTAAAACCGGTTCCGAACTTGCCGACCTTAACTTCGGATTCATGTTTTATATCCTATAGCCAAAAATACCAAAGGCTCAATTGAGGGATTGCACCCACTAAAATACCTACCAACAATTCCTTCATTGAGTGTGCCTGCATGTAGAGGCGGGAAGAAGCAACCAATCCTGTTGAAACAATAAAAAAGGCTACCAGGCTTACGAACGGGATTCCGTAATGAAGGGAAATGCCGATGATAAAAAGCGTGATACCGGTAATTCCGATCATGTGGATGCTGGCCTTAAAGTGAAAAACAATCAACAACAGTGTTAGAAGTGTGCTGATCAAGGCTCCCAAAAAGAAATAGTACAATTCAGGAACCACAACAGTAGAAAAGCTGTGTTGTGTCAGAATAAGAAAAAACATTGCCTGGAACGCCAATGGCAGACGCCGCTCTTTTTTTTCGTGCAGCATAATGCTTGATTTTGCCAGTCCTAATGACTTTAACAGGAAATACATTGAAATGGGCAAAAACACCGTCAAAATTGAAATCTGGAACAGAATCAGAAAGATTTCGTAAGGATAGAAAAAAGATCTGGTGACAAAAAAATAAAACAAAGCGGCATATACCGAAATGAACAACGGATGAAAAAGATAGGAAAAAAAAGGGAGTATCTTTTTTGGGTCCATTTTTTATATTTTTTTTCTCATGCGTGCCACGGGAATATCCATCAGCTCGCGATATTTTGCAATCGTTCTTCGGGCAATCGGATAGCCCTTTTCTTTTAAGATTTCGGCTAATTTATCATCCGGCAGCGGTTTCTTTTTATCTTCTTCTTCGATAACCGTTTTCAGGATTTTTTTGATTTCTATCGTAGAAACATCTTCACCCTGATCATTTTTCATGGCTTCGGAGAAGAATTCTTTAATCAGTTTTGTTCCGTATGGAGTTTCCACATACTTGCTGTTGGCGACACGGGAAATAGTTGAAATGTCCAGGCCTACCATGTCGGCAATATCCTTCAGGATCATTGGTTTCAGCTTCGATTCGTCTCCATCAATAAAATAGTCCTGCTGGTAATGCATAATGGCGTTCATGGTTACCAAAAGCGTCTCGTTTCGTTGTTTGATGGCATCAATAAACCATTTGGCGGAATCGAGTTTTTGTTTGATGAATTGAACCGCATCTTTTTGGGAATTCGATTTTTCTTTCGAATCCTTATAGGTTTGCAGCATTTCCTGATAGTCTTTGGACACGTGCAGTTCCGGAGCGTTTCTTCCGTTAATGGAGAGTTGTAATTCACTGTCAATCAAACGTATTGTAAAATCCGGAACCACATGTTCGATGGTCTTGGAACTACTTTCGAAAGATCCTCCCGGTTTAGGGTTCAGTTTTTCGATTTCATCTATTGCTTTTCGCAATTGTTCCTGAGAAACATCAAATTTTTGCAGTAATTTATCGTAATGTTTTTTCGTGAAAGCATCAAACTGCTGTTCGATTATTGCTATGGCTAAACTTACAGAATCCGTAGGGGTTTTGTGGCGGAGCTGCAGTAAAAGGCACTCTTGTAAATCTCTTGCGCCTACACCCGCAGGTTCCAGCTGATGAATGATGTTCAGAATTCGTTCTACATTTTTCTCGTCGGTATAAATACCCTGCGTGAAGGCCATATCGTCTACAGTGTCCTGTACGCTTCTTCGTATGTAACCGATATCGTCAATGCTTCCTACAAGAAATTCAGCGATTTCACGTTCTTCTTCTGTCAGGATAAACGTATTTAATTGATTGATCAGATCCTGGTGAAAACTTATGGGAGCGGCAATAGGAAGGCTGCGCTCTTCATCGTCGTCACTGTAGTTGTTTGCCTGGAGTTTGTAATCAGGGGTTTCGTCATTGCTCAGGTACTCATCGATATTGATTTCGTCTGCATCGATTTTCTCGTTGTCAAAATCATCATAATCCTCAAAATCATTATCCGTTTCATATTCTTCGTTTTCCAAAGATTCTTCCTTGCCGGATTCCAAAGCAGGATTTTCAACTAATTCTTCTTTCAGGCGTTGTTCAAAGGCCTGTGTAGGCAATTGAATCAGCTTCATCAGTTGGATTTGCTGAGGAGATAATTTTTGGGATAACTTGAATTGTAGATTCTGTTTGAGCATTTACAAAGGGGTTTTATGTAAAAGTTCCAAGTTTAAAGTTAATAAAAAACCTGAAACTTGGAACTGGAAACTATAAACTAAATTTTCTTAGAACTCGGCGTTTTGAGGTGTTCTTGGGAATGGTATTACGTCACGGATATTAGACATGCCGGTTACGAACAATACCAGTCGCTCGAAGCCTAATCCGAATCCGGAGTGAACTGCACTTCCGAAACGACGTGTGTCCAGATACCAGTACAATTCTTTTTCGTCGATTTCAAGGGCTTTCATTTTTTCCAAAAGCACATCGTAACGCTCTTCTCTCTGAGAACCACCCACGATTTCTCCGATTCCTGGGAATAGGATATCCATCGCGCGAACGGTATCTCTTCCTGGTTCTGTATTGTCATTCAAACGCATGTAGAATGCTTTGATTTTTGCAGGGTAATCGAATAAAATCACCGGACATTTGAAGTGTTTCTCCACTAAGAAGCGCTCGTGTTCGCTTTGTAAATCAGCGCCCCATTCCTCAATCAGGTACTGGAATTTTTTATTCTTGTTTGGTTTCGAATTTTTCAGGATGTCAATGGCTTCCGTATACGAAACGCGTTTGAAGTTGTTGTCCATTACGAAGCTCAGTTTTTCCAAAAGTGCCATTTCGCTGCGTTCTGCCTGAGGCTTCGATTTTTCCTCCTCCAATAAACGCTGCTCCAGGAATTTCAAGTCGTCACCACATTTATCAACCGTATATTTGATAACGTATTTGATGAAATCTTCGGCCAAATCCATGTTGTCTGCCAGATTGTTGAAGGCAACTTCCGGCTCGATCATCCAGAATTCCGCCAAGTGACGCGACGTGTTTGAGTTCTCGGCGCGGAATGTTGGTCCGAACGTGTAAATTTGACCTAAAGCCATAGCATAGGTTTCTCCTTCCAACTGACCTGATACGGTTAAATTGGTTTCTCTTCCGAAGAAATCTTCCTTGTAATTTACATTTCCTTCTTCTGTTCTTGGAGTTCCGTCAAAAGGTAAAGCGGTAACGCGGAACATTTCCCCTGCGCCTTCTGCATCCGATCCGGTAATGATAGGTGTGTTTACATAGAAAAATCCTTTTTCCTGAAAATATTGGTGTACGGCAAATGCTAATGTAGAGCGTACGCGCATGATCGCTCCGAACATATTGGTGCGAATTCTCAAATGCGCATTTTCTCTAAGGAACTCTAAAGAGTGTTTTTTAGGCTGCATCGGAAATTTTTCCGGATCTGAATCTCCTAAAATTTTGATTTCCGAAACCTGGATTTCTACTTTTTGCCCGGCACCCTGACTTTCTACTAAATGACCTTTAACGCTTACGGCTGCTCCGGTTGTGATTCTTTTTAAGGTTTCTTCAGGTGTGTTTTCAAAATCAACCACACACTGAATATTATTGATAGTTGAACCATCGTTCAACGCTATAAACTGGTTGTTTCTAAATGTTCTAACCCAACCTTTTGCTTTTACTTCATGCAATCCAGAAGCGCTGTTTAGCAGGTCTTTAACTTTAGTATGTTTCATTTCTAAATTGTTTTTTGCTCAATTCTGTTTAAAAATTGAGTTTTCAATAAATAAAAAATTAAATGCTTGCAAATGTAGTAAAAAGGAGTAGTAAATGTATCTTTTAAAGTTTAGTTTTTGCTAAAGAATTCACTTTCGGTACTATCTTTGTGCTCAACTTAATTTTAATACAAATGAACTGGATACTATTGGTTATTGCAGGTTTTTTTGAAGTGGGTTTTGCTTCGTGTTTGGGAAAAGCAAAGGAAACATCCGGGACGGTTTCGACCTTATGGATGATTGGTTTTTTCGTTTGTTTAACCATCAGTATGACATTGCTGTACAAAGCAACGCAGACACTGCCTATTGGGACCGCTTATGCTGTTTGGACAGGAATCGGTGCAGTGGGAACAGTGTTGGTTGGTATTTTTATCTTTAAAGAGCCTTCCGATTTTTGGCGTGTTTTCTTCCTGACGACTTTGATAGCTTCAATTATAGGTTTAAAATTTGTATCAACGCATTAGAGTCTAGAGTCCCAAGTCAAGTACGTAACTTACCTTGATGGCGATATTGTCCTGCACTTGGGGAAATCCGTTTGCGCCGTAGCGATAAAATCCGGATAAGCCCAGTCCCATAAAAATATTGTTGAGCTCTAAGCCTGATTCAAGGTAGCCGTCTTCTAATGTTTTATAATCAAACCCTTGGTGATTGTCTTGTTCTCTTGCGCTCCCTACTGCCATTCGTGTCACGGCAACAAAAGTGGGGTTGATTTTTTTAAACAGTTTTACCTTTCGGAAAGCGTGTTTAAAGTGGAGTGCGGCGTATTCACTGGAGAAAAATTCGTTGAAGCGCATGGTTTCAAAACTATTCTTGCCGGCAAAGTTGATGCGTTGTAAAACAGCATCTCGGTCTATGCTGTTTGGCGAAATACTGTAAAGATGCGTTATAGGAATTTCTCCGACAGCAATGCCTGCCTGAACGAGGAAGGTGGTTTTTTGACCGTCGAGATACTGTTTTTCGATTTCTGTTTTAAAGTCGAATTTGGCAAAATCTAAATCGTTACCAAATACACCGGGAAGGGTTTTGGAGATTTGAAATGTGAATTTTGGGAATTTTTTTTCCGATTCGATTCTTCCGGAAGGAGTGTGCATATAGCTGCTGAAAGGGTTCCATTGCAAAGAAACGGAAGCCATCGAGATGGTATAATCGGTATATGTGGTTCCGTTAGCATAAAAAGCATAGTCGAATTTAGGGTCGATGTTCGTTCGGGAAAATTGCCAAATGCTTTCTGTCTTCGGAATGAATCGGGTTTCGATATATGCCTTCCAGGTTTTATGGCTGTAAAAGGTCGTTAAGTTGAAAGGCCTGGGATCGTAGAGACGGAATTTTTTCCGGTCTGTTTCAAAAATGGTACTACCGATTTCCTGTATGTCATCAGTATAAGATCCGCCAAGCCAAGTGCTTGTAAAATTGTCAAGCCGTGTTGCTTCCCCTATGCTGAATTTAAATTTATCGTCTTTTAGTCCGTAGGCGCCATAACCGTTCAGGCGTACTATTTTTGAAAAATTATCGTTGGTCACGCCGCCAAGTCCAAAACGGAAACCTTCATAGTTGTTGTATTTGATCAATTGGCGCAAATCTAAGTCAATAGGGCCAAGGGGTATAAATCCGTTAATTACTTTTCGTCCGATTTTAATTTTCTGCTCGTAACCTTCTTTGGAAACCAAGCTGTCCAAGGTAGAATAGGTTTTTATGCTTCGGATATCCAGGCTGTCTTTTCGGAACGGCGTCCAGTAACTTTCATTTTTGGAAATGGCTTCTTCGTTAATATCGATAGCGATAAAAGGATGTTTGATGGTTACCGGTTTGTTGAATTCGGTTTCGAAATTTTTGGATTCCGAAAGGATATAAATATAATCGGAACCCGATTTGCTTTGTTTTTTTGGAGTGTCTTCGTCTTCTTCGTCTGTAAATTTGATGGTTTCCCCCAATATTTTTACATCGTCTTTGTTGGACCCTTTTACTATTTTAAAAACGTTTTTTTCCGGAAACCAGGTCTCTTCTTCCTTGTGATAACTGAAATAGTTGGTCGAACTGATGTCTAATATCCCTTTAAAACGGTATATCGATTTTGCGATGGCGTAACTTTCTTTGTCGATGTACAATATCCCTTCAATTTTTGATTTTTTCTTCTGGTTTTTATGCTTGAAGTGAATCATGTATGCCTTTCGGTTGCCCAGAAAAACCGTGTCCAGAATTTTATAATTGTAATGGTCCAGTGCATCATCCGCAATTGGGTTGGCGTATTTGGTTTCGAAGAGTACAATTTTTTCGTCGTAAACGGAAAAGGATTGCAGCTGTAAACCGATAAATTCATAAATGGGTTGTTTAAAACCGGCCATTCGCGTGGCTAAAATGGTTTCTTTACGTCCCTGTTTTTTGTTAAACTGTATTTCGGAAACTTTTTCGGTTTGATAGAGGTGTTGTTTCTGAATGATTTTTTTGAGTTTGAAATCGGAAGAATCCAGTTTTTTAAAGCGGGCCCCGATTTTTTCATAAATGAAAATCGAATCAATTTTTCCTGCGATCGAATCTGGATTGGCCGTAATAATCAGTTTGTTGTACATTTTAAACTGAAAACTGTTGAGTTTCTTCTCAGGGTCATTGCTGTTTTTGGTTGCAATCGTTTTTCTGATAATCCCTAATGCCGGATTTTCGCCAATAACAAGCTCATCAAGTTGCTGTGATTTCTCTTTCAGTTTTACCGCATAAAATTTTTGATTGGCTTTTAGATGAATCTGTTCCGATAAATATCCGGTATAGGAAACGGTAAAGCTGGCTACATCGGAAGTGTTTTCAATGATGAATTTTCCGTCGACATCCACGATGATGGTTTTTCCGTTGTTCAGGTGAATGGTGGCAAAGGGCAGCGGTTTGTCGTTACCGCCTCGAACAATACCGGAAACGGGGTGCTGAGCATTGACCAAAATGCTGAAAAGGAAGAACATTAAAAGAAAAAATCGCTTCAAAGTGCAGACGAACTTTCGGATTGAAGGTATAAAGGTAAGTAAATGTATGAAATAAAAAATCCCGATTAAAAACCGGGACTTATAAATTATACTTTCATGATTTCGGCTTCTTTGATTGCCAAATGTTCTTCTATTTTTTTGATGAAAGAATCGGTGAGCTTTTGAACATCGTCTTCCGCTGTTTTACAGATATCTTCAGAAGTACCTTCTTTTTCTAATTTTTTGATATCGGTATTCGCATCTTTACGCGCGTTTCGGATACTAACCTTAGCATCTTCTGCCTCTGCTTTGGCTTGTTTTACCAAATCTTTACGTCGCTCTTCCGTTAATGGCGGTACACTGATGATGATGTTGTCACCATTGTTCATTGGGTTGAAGCCCAAATTTGCAATCATAATAGCTTTTTCGATAGGATGAAGCATACTTTTTTCCCATGGCGTAACGGTAATTGTTCTCGCATCAGGGGTGTTTACGTTAGCTACTTGCGAAAGCGGCGTCTGAGATCCGTAATAATCCACAAAGACACTACCCAACATTTGCGGAGATGCTTTTCCGGCTCGAATGTTTAAAAATGATTTTTCAAGGTGTGCAATAGAACCGACCATCGATTCTTTAGTGCTATCTAAGATGAAATTAATTTCTTCGGTCATGATACTAATTTTTATAAATCAATATTAAATGTTAACGGTTGTTCCAACGGTTGCGCCTTCACAAACTTTCAATAAATTGCCTGGTTTGTTCATGTCGAATACAATAATCGGTAATTTATTTTCCTGACTCAATGTGAAAGCTGTCGTGTCCATGATGTTTAATCCTTTGGTCAAAACGTCGTCAAAAGTGATGTTGTCGTATTTAACTGCATTTGGGTTTTTTTCCGGATCGGAATCATAAACGCCGTCTACTCGGGTACCTTTTAAAATCACATCACAGTCTACTTCAATTCCTCTTAAAACCGCTGCAGTATCTGTTGTAAAGTATGGATTTCCTGTTCCTGCGCCAAAAATTACGATTCGGTTTTTCTCTAAATGGCGTACGGCTCTTCTTTTGATGTAAGGTTCAGCAATAGCTTCAATTTTTAAAGCAGTTTGCAAACGTGTCTGCATTCCAGTATCTTCCAATGCGCCCTGTAAGGCCATGGCGTTGATAACTGTTGCCATCATGCCCATGTAATCACCTTGAACACGGTCCATCCCGTTGCTTGCTCCGGCCACACCTCTGAAAATATTCCCTCCTCCAATAACGATGGCAATTTGTACGCCTTTGTCATGAAGTTGTTTGATTTCAGCTGCATATTCCGCTAAGCGTTTTGGGTCAATACCGTATTGTCTGTCGCCCATTAGTGCTTCGCCACTCAGTTTCAGAAGAATTCTATTGTATTTCATTACGATGATTCGTTTAGTGGTGCAAATATAATTATAATCTCTTTTTTAAAAAGAGGTTAGGTGAAATTTATGGCAGAAGTTCTTCGTATGATTTTTTTGCGGCCTCGTATCCGATTTTGAAAATCTGTTCCATTTTTAGTTTGCTGGTTTCGAAAGTGCCGAATTTCGAAAGTTCGTCAGGTTGGATAACCCAATCACAAATATTGAATTTGTGCGTATTTGAGTTGGCAGACAGCAAGTCAAAAGCCCTTGAAGTAACCGCCTTTATTGATGACAGATCTTCGGCCTGGATTTTCTGGATCGGGCTTACATAAACGCCTATAAGAGTCTCGCATCGTCCTTGTAAAATATCGGTAGGGAAATGGTTAAGGATTCCGCCGTCGCTGTAAAGATTTCCGTTGATTTCATAAGGGGATATCACGCCAGGGAATGAGGAAGAGGCCAATACCGCATCGATAACTTTAGTGTCCGGGCCAAAAACTTTGAGTTTTCCTTTTACCAAATCTGTCGCTGTGATGTGCGTGTGAATTTTTAAATCGCCAATCCGTGTATCTCCGAAAATGGAATGAAAATAGAATTTAAAAGCATCGGAATCAATGAAACCGGCTTTTTTCCATGTGAAATGTTTCCAGTTGAAAAAATATATCGATTTGAAGAATTCCAGGATTTCTCCGGGCGATTTTCCGTTTGCATACAAAGCACCTACGATAGAACCTGCACTTGTTCCGGCAATGTGGTGGGGTTTTATATTGTTTTCTTCCAGGAATTGCAATGCTCCGGCATGGGCCAAGCCTTTTGTACCGCCACCGGAAAATACCAAACCCACTGATTTTGTTTTTAAATCCATTTCAAAGCTTTGCTATAAAATTACACTTTTTAATCTTTTAAAGCTGATTTTAATCACAATTGGAATGCGATTTTTGGGTTAAATTTGTAGTTATAAATGTATCAGGATGAAAACAATTATAGAGAACAGTCTTAAAAACAGCTCGAATTATTCGGAATATAGGGCTAAAGTTTCCAAATTGCTGGGTGAAGGAAAATCGTCAGGAAATGAACAATCAGACGATTTACTGCATTACAGCCAGTTGAACGAAGTGCGTATGAATCGTTTGGATAAAACACTTGTGGTTCCGGAAGAAGTAAAAGTCCGACTCGGAAAGCTTAAAAATAAGTATACCTGGTTGGTGTTGGCGGAAGGCTGGTGCGGGGATGCGGCTCAGGTGCTCCCTATTATAAATAAAATGGATGAGGTAGTGGCCAATGTAGATTTGCGGATTGTTTTTCGTGATGAAAACGATCCTTTGATGCAGGAATTTTTAAGTAATGGTGCAAGGTCGATACCGAAATTAATAATCATCAATGCCGAAAACCATGATGTGCTGGCTGCGTGGGGCGCAAGACCTGAAGGGGCAACACGTTTGATTAAGGAATTCAAAGCGAAATTTGGTGTGGTCAATGAAATCGCTAAAGCCGAATTGCAGAAATGGTACCTGCATGATAAAGGGTTATCGACTATGGACGAGATTTCTAAAATTATGCTTACTCTGGAATAATCGTAGCTTCAAAATCGGTTATCAGCGTGGCATCGGCTACATCAAAATCTCCGATTTTGGTTCGGCGCAAAGCGGTTAAATGCGCTCCGGAATTCAAAGCCATTCCAAAATCAAACGCCAGCGAACGGATATAGGTTCCTTTGCTGCATTTTACCCTAAAATCAATTTCGGGCAAAGCTATTCTCGTAAGTTCAAATTCGTAAATAGTGGTTTTTCTGTGGGCAATTTCTACTTCTTCTCCAGCACGCGCGTGTTCATACAAGCGTTTTCCGTCTTTTTTGATAGCCGAAAACACCGGTGGTTTTTGATCGATTTCACCGATAAAACTTAAGCGTGCCTGCTCAATCAATTCGCCGGTGATGTGCTCGATAGGGAAGGTTGCGTCGATTTCGGTTTCCAGATCATAGGAAGGTGTTGTGCCACCGATATGAAAAGTCCCCGTGTATTCTTTTGGCATGCCTTGCAGTTCCGGAATGCGTTTCGTGAATTTTCCGGTGCAGATGATTAGTAATCCTGTGGCTAACGGATCCAGCGTTCCGGCGTGTCCTATCTTGAATTTTTTCGGAAGCCCAACTTTATTAATCAGCGTGTATTTTAATTTGTTGACCGCCTGAAATGAACTCCATTTCAAAGGTTTGTCAATTAATAAAACTTGTCCGTTTATGTAATCTTCTGGAGTCAGCACGTTGGTTTATTTTAGGTAAGAGAAGTAGATCAAAAGCCCGATTCCGGTCACGATGCGGTACCATCCCCAAGGTTTGAAACCGTATTGTTTTATGATTCCGATGAAAAATTTAATGGCCAAAACCGCAACGATAAAGGCAACAATATTTCCTATCAGGAACATTTTTATCGTATCGTTGGATTGTAAAATCAGTTCGTATCCTTTCATCTGCGAATGTTCATACGTCTTAAGGAAAACGGAATAACATGTTACAGCCAGCATCGTCGGAACGGCTAAGAAAAAAGAAAATTCCGCAGCGGCATGTCGGGTTAATCCTTGTTGCATCCCTCCAATAATCGAGGCAGCAGAACGACTGGTTCCGGGCATCATGGCTAAACACTGCCAAAAACCGATGATTACCGCTTTTTTTATGGTGATGTCCTCTTCGCTGGAAATCGTCGGATTGTGGAAACGGCCGTCAATGAAAAGCAGGATGATTCCACCAACAATCAGTACGATGGCTATCGGAATGGGATTTCCCAAAACCGCTTCGATTTTATCGTCGAACAATTTTCCGAGAACTAATGCCGGGACTACTGCACAGGCTAATTTGATAAAGAAATTCAGTTTGGTAAAATCAAAAAACTTTTTCCAGTATAAGGCAACTACGGCCAATATCGCTCCGAATTGGATGGAAACCTGGAACAACTTTACAAAATCGTCTTCCTGAATGCCGAAATAAGAACTTGCAAATACCATGTGTCCTGTGGAGGAAACCGGTAAATATTCTGTCAAACCTTCAATGATGGCAATGATTAGGGCGTGAAATGAATCCATGTAATTAGGTTTAGATTACTTAGAATGTTAGGCTACTTAGAGTTTTCCAAGGCCTTATTTTTCTAACTTTCTAAGAAGTCTATTTGTCTGATTTTTTGAAAATAGAATAAATCGTGATGCCGAAACCGATTAATACCACCGTTGGAGCCAATCGGATTCTCTGGAAATTAAAAATGGCATCGCTGAATACTTTCGGGTCGTCGCTTCCGCCACCGGACATCAGTATGAAACCTAATGCAATAACGCCTAATCCGATTAAAAGAATTTTATAGTTGATACTTTCAAAAAGAAAGTCCGGTTTTTGTTTGTTTTCCATTTTTGAGGTTTTTTACGATTTGCCGAAAGCCTATTTCTGTTTGCTAATATAAATCGTCAGTTCTTAAATTTAAAAAGCGTGTAGTGGCAACATAGGTGCTGATCCAAGTTATGATTATTCCCACGGCTAATACACCTCCCAAAATAATGAACATTGACAGATAATCTTTAGCGATTCCCAGTTTCGGGAACATTCCGTCAACATAAAAGGTTAAGGCAATAAGGGCGATGATAGCCAATCCTGAACCGATTAATCCCAAACGGATACTTCTCCAGACAAATGGTTTTCTGATGAACGATTTAGTAGCGCCCACCATCTGCATTGTTTTGATGATAAAACGATTGGAGTATACCGAAAGACGCAGTGAACTGTTGATTAGTAACATCGAAATCACTCCGAAAACACTGCTGATTACTAAAATCCAGAAACTGATTTTCTTGATGTTCTCATTTGCCAGTTCCACTAATTTTTTATCATAGATAACTTCAGTAACCATTTCGTTGGTTTTGATGTCGCTTTCAATCTGTTTGATTTTTGACGATTCCACATATTCACTTTTTAAGTGAATATCGAAGGAGTTTGGCAGTGGATTCATGCCTAAAAATTCCAGGAAATCTTCTCCAACAATGTCTTTGTTGTTTTTTGCTGCATCTTCTTTAGATACAAAAACAAAATCCTTTACAAAAGGCGAGCCTTTCAGTTTTGTTTCAAATGCTTTTAAAATGGTATCATTCGCTTCGTCGTTGAAGTAAACCGACATTGGGATGTCTTCTTTAAAACTGTTTGAGATTTTTTCAGAATGGATTACAAACAAACCCAATGCTCCCAAGAGGAACAACACTAAAAAAATACTTAAAACAACAGAAAAATAAGAAGAAATAAGGCGTCTTCTCTGAAAGTTCTCGAATGATGGTGCCATACGCAATCTGATTTAAGGCGTAAAAATAGTAAAGAAAATCGTTTTTAACCTTTATAACGGTCAAAGTTTTATCTTTCTTATAATATAATGTAAATTTGCACCCTTGAAAACTTAGAACCTTAGTTGCTTAGTGACTTAGAACCTTATAAAAGAAATGAAGTACTTCCACAACGAAATCGAAGCCAAATGGCAGCAGTATTGGGCAAAAAATCAAACTTTTGCTGCGCAAAACAATTCCGATAAACCGAAATATTATGTGTTGGACATGTTTCCGTATCCATCGGGAGCAGGTCTACATGTGGGGCATCCGCTAGGGTATATTGCCTCGGATATTGTGGCGCGTTACAAAAGGCATCAGGGTTTTAATGTACTGCATCCGCAAGGTTACGACAGTTTCGGGTTACCGGCTGAGCAGTATGCGATTCAAACCGGTCAGCATCCGGAGAAAACTACAAAAGAAAATATTGCGCGTTACCGCGAGCAGTTGGATAAAATCGGTTTTTCATTCGATTGGAGCAGAGAGGTGCGTACTTCAAATCCTGATTATTATAAACACACACAGTGGATTTTCATTCAGTTGTTCAATTCCTATTATTGTAAGGATACCGATCAGGCACGTCCGGTAGAGGAACTGATCGAGGTTTTTCAACAAGAAGGAAATACTAGAATCCATGCGGTTTGTGATGAAGATGTGCTAACGTTTACAGCTGAAGAGTGGAATTCGTGGTCGCCTGAAGCACAACAATTGATGCTTTTGAAATACCGTTTGACCTATTTGGCGGAAACCGAAGTAAACTGGTGTCCGGCTTTAGGAACCGTATTGGCGAACGATGAAATCGTGAATGGCGTTTCCGAGCGTGGCGGTCATCCTGTTATCCGTAAAAAAATGACGCAATGGTCGATGCGTATTTCGGCATATGCAGAACGTTTGCTTCAAGGTTTGGAAACCATCGACTGGACCGAATCCTTGAAAGAATCACAAAGAAACTGGATCGGGAAATCGGTTGGTGCTGCTGTGACTTTTAATTTGAAAAATCACGATGAGGTAATCGAAGTATTTACCACTCGTCCTGATACCATTTTCGGAGTAACGTTTATGACCTTGGCACCGGAACACGAATTGGTGGCGAAAATCACAACACCTGAGCAAAAATCAGCGGTAGAATCCTATATCGAAGCAACGGCAAAACGTTCTGAGCGCGAGCGTATGGCTGATGTGAAAACCATTTCAGGAGTATTCACCGGAGCGTATGCCGAGCATCCATTTACCAAAGAACCGATTCCGGTTTGGATTGGCGATTATGTATTGGCTGGTTACGGAACAGGTGCAGTTATGGCTGTTCCATGCGGTGATGAAAGGGATTATGCGTTTGCGAAACATTTCGGTCTTCCGATTGTTAATATCTTGGAAGGCGTTGATATTTCAGAAGCAGCCCACGATGATAAAAACACAACAATTTTAGCAAACTCTGATTTCCTTAACGGACTGAATTATAAAGAGGCAACTAAAAAAATAATAGAAGAATTAGAAAAAATCGGAGCAGGAAAAGCAAAAGTAAATTACCGTTTACGCGACGCTGTGTTCTCTCGTCAAAGATATTGGGGGGAACCGTTCCCGGTATATTATGTGAACGGATTGCCACAGATGATTGCAAAAGAACATTTGCCAATCATGTTGCCTGAAGTAGAGAAATATTTGCCTACTGAAGACGGTCAGCCACCATTGGGGAATGCTTCCGTTTGGGCTTGGGATACCAAAACCAATCAAGTGGTTAGCAATGATTTAATAGATAATGTAAACATATTCCCGTTAGAATTGAACACTATGCCGGGTTGGGCAGGAAGTTCATGGTACTGGATGCGTTATATGGACGCACAGAACAACGGCGACTTTGCCAGCGAAGATGCTTTGAAATACTGGGAGAATGTCGATTTATATATAGGCGGAAGCGAGCACGCTACCGGACACTTGTTGTATTCCCGTTTCTGGAACAAATTCCTGAAAGACCGAGGTTTTGCGCCAACCGAAGAACCATTCAAGAAGCTGATCAATCAGGGAATGATTTTGGGGAACAGTGCTTTTGTGTATCGTACAGAAGATTCCAAGAAATTGATTTCAAAAGGGTTGATTAAGGATAATAATGTACATCCAATTCACGCTGATTTATCAGTAATCAACGATATCACCAACGAATTGGATATCGAGAAATTCAAAACGCATCCGTTATATTCTGATTATGCGAATGCTGAATTTGTCTTAGAGGACGGTAAATACATTGTGGGTCGCGAGGTCGAGAAAATGTCGAAATCGAAATATAACGTAGTGAATCCGGACGATATCTGCGAGCAGTACGGTGCTGATACATTGCGTTTATATGAAATGTTTTTAGGTCCGCTGGAGCAGGCAAAACCTTGGAATACTGCCGGAATTACCGGAGTGTCAGGTTTCCTGAAAAAACTGTGGCGTTTGTATTTTGACGATAACGGTCTAATCATAACCGATGAGGAGCCAACAAAAGACATGTACAAGTCGTTGCATAAAACCATCAAAAAAGTAACCGAAGATATCGAAAACTTCTCGTTCAATACTTCTGTTTCGCAGTTTATGATTTGCGTGAATGAACTGGCACAGCAAAAATGTCATCACAGAGCGATTTTGGAGCCATTGGCGGTAATCATTTCACCGTATGCGCCTCATATCGCAGAAGAATTGTGGAGCGCGTTGGGTCATGAAGGTTCTGTTTCGACTGTCGCCTTCCCTAAATTCGAGGAGAAATATCTGGTTGAATCCGAAAAAGAATATCCGGTTTCCTTCAACGGAAAAATGCGTTTCACCATCAAATTGCCGTTGGATTTAACCGCGGCCCAGATCGAAGAAATCGTAATGGCCGATGAAAGAACCCAAAACCAATTGCAGGGCAGAGCGCCAAACAAAGTAATTATCGTTCCGGGGAAAATCATCAATCTGGTAGGATAATTTAAAAATCTAACAAATATAAGCATCCCAGATTCTAACAAGAATTTGGGATTTTTTTTTGTAATCTTTTCCTAATTTTACGTGTAGCAATTAACTTTTAGAAATGTCAAAATGTCATTTGTAAAAGATGGCGCAAAATTTGACGTTTAAGTCGTTATAAAAAGAACAATTAAAAACACAATGTTATGATATGGATTTTAATGGGAGCCATTATGCTGGCAAGCTGGTTGGTTAGTAGCAGGCTTCAAAGCAAATTTGATCATTATTCTAAAATGCAGCTGCAAAACGGAATGAGCGGCGCTGAAATCGCACAGAAAATGCTGGCAGATCATGGGATTACCGATGTGCGTGTAATTTCGACTCCGGGGCGTTTGACTGATCATTACAATCCGGTGGATAAAACCGTTAACCTAAGTGAGGCGGTGTACAATCAGCGTAACGCTGCTGCGGCTGCCGTTGCTGCTCACGAATGTGGTCACGCGGTTCAGCATGCTCAGGCATACAGCTGGCTGACTATGCGTTCCAAATTGGTTCCGGTGGTTTCTGTTACCTCTAATTTTGTGCAATGGATTTTATTGGCGGGGATTCTGTTAATCAAAGTATTCCCAGCGCTTTTGCTAATTGGGATTGTAATTTTTGCTTTGACCACATTATTTTCGATTATAACCTTACCGGTAGAGTACGATGCGAGTAACAGAGCGTTGGCTTGGCTGGAAAACAAACACATGCTGAATCAGGCAGAACATGATGGTGCCGCGGATGCTTTAAAATGGGCAGCGCGAACTTATGTGGTTGCGGCCATCGGTTCCATAGGTACTTTGTTGTACTACATCATGATTTACATGAACCGACGTTAATTCTTTGCGAATAAAAATAAAATGGAAATCCGCTATTTATGTAGCGGATTTTTTTGTTTGTTATATCAGTTTAATATACAAGATAATGCAAAGCCAAACGGTAAAGTGTATGAAAAGGCATTTGGAGTATGATTTGCTAATATTGAAGTATTTATAGATGTGTATATAACAGTATATTATTGAAATTGGGATTAGTAAAATGAAGAGGAAAAAGCTCAGGCCTGGGGCATGAGGGCTGTTATTGGAAACTATGGAGTCAATTGTAAAAATGCCTGTTAGGTATAGGGCGTAAAACAGGGTGAGCATCGTTTCTTTTAGGGTAATGTGCTTCCTCATAATAAGTATTTACAGCTGTATCTGTCGTTCAATCTGCTGATCCAGTGAAATGAATGTTTCTGTTCTCGAAACACCGTCAATCGCCTGAATTTTTTTGTTGAGCAGTTGCATAAGATGTTCGTTGTCGCGACAGAGAATTTTGATCAAGATGCTCCAGTTTCCGGTGGTGTAATGACATTCCAATACTTCCGGGATTTTCTTCAGCTCTTTTACTGCTTCGGGGTTGCGTGCAGCTTTGTCAAGGTAAATCCCTACGAATGCCATAGTGCTGTAGCCTAATACTTTTGTGTTTACCACCAATCTCGATTCCGAAATTACTCCGGCCTGTTCCAGCTTTCGCAACCGCTGATGAATTGCCGCACCCGAAATGCCAATCTTATGGGCAATCTGCAAAATGGGTTTTCGGGCATCTTCCATCAAATCCCTAAGGATTTGTTTGTCGATACCATCGATTTCTATTTGTAGGTGATTTAATTTCATAATTTTAAATATGTAAGTTGTTTTTGGTATTTAATATCAAATTTAATAAAAAAAGATTAAACAAGTTTAAAATCATAAAAAGTGTAAAAATTTACGCATCTTTTAATTATAGGTTGCCGTTATAGATGTTTAAAAATAAATGTTTTAAGATCAGATTACTACTAACCCCAAATCTAGTAACATGAAGAATTTAAATTCAAAATTATGTTTGTCGGCGTTGATTTCATTGCTGACATTGGCTACGGTAAAAGCTCAAAATATAGAGTCCGTAACTGAAAAGCCTATTAATAAAACTACTGTTGAGAATCAGTTGAACTTGATTGTCAGTAATTCGGCCGAGCAGAATGGCGTCAAAATGATCCAGAAAGCGGATTTGGAAACATTACGCGCCGATGTAATAACCCTATTGTCCCGAAATGAAAACGATCTGACGGCTTCAAAAAAAACAATTGAATTAAAAAATACTGAGATAAAAGGGCTTGCTGCACAAGTGGACGAAGTAAACTCAAAAGTGGCAGCAAACGATACCGCGAACGAAACGTTTTTGTTTCTTGGAATGTCATTGTCCAAAGCATTGTACCATTCTGTCATGTGGTCAATGGTTTTTACGTTATTGATATTTGCTGTTTTTCTAACGACACGATTTAAAAAAGCTAGCGGTATTACACGTGATGCCAAAGAAAAACTAGCAGAAGTAGAAGAAGAATTCGAATTGTTCAAAAGAAATGCAATAGAACGCGAACAGAAACTTCGTCGTCTATTGCAGGACGAAATTAACAAGCAAAAAAAAGAGCTTGCTGGTGTTTCATAAAAAAGCCCCGACGAATCGGGGCTTTTTGTTATTTATATCCTTTGTATTCCACTTCCTTCTCATGGAAAACTACACCATACTCTTCCAATTCCTGTAAAATCGGAAGGTATACTTCTTTGTTTAATGGTAATTGAACACCAGGTGTTTTAATATTTCCGTTTAAGATTTGCAGCGTTGCCATGGCTACCGGTAAACCTACTGTTTTAGCCATCGCGGTATAAGTCTGATCGTCGCCAAGACATACCATAGTGGCATCAATTTGCTTTTTCTCGCCTTTCAATTCGTACCCTATTTTATGGTACATGACAATCATGTCCTTATCATTTGGTTGTAATGCCCAACTGTCGCTTAATATTTTTTCAAGGACTTGAGCCGGAGTAGCGTTTTTAATGCCTACTGTTTTATTAGGGTTGAATAAATCCAATTCCAGTAATTTGTCCCACATTACATCGTCCTGATCGATTTTTAATTTGTAGCGTAATTTTATTTCTACAGAATCGGTAGGGTGGTAAGGAAGGAATAAATTAACGAATTCGCGATAGCTCATGGTTTCTGAGTCGTCAATTGCATACGAATCGTCTGTCATGCCTAACTGCACAAACATGTCCCAGGCTTTTGAATAGCCTACACGACGGATAGTTCCCCTGTAAACAGTAAGAGCATCATCTAAGCCGTACACGCCTCTGTATTTTAAAGAATCGCGGTTGGCATAGCCTTCAAATTTTCCGTAACCCTCAACTTCTAAAAATTCGGTTCTTCGGAATAATTTATGGTATGGGATGTATTTGTAAGTGCCTTCCTGAATGAATTTTGCAGCACCGCCCTGTCCGGCTAAAACCACATTTCTTGGAGCCCAGGTAAATTTGTAATTCCAAAGATTGTTGTCGGATTCCGGGGCAACCAAACCACCACAGAAGGATTCGAATAAAATGGTTTTTCCGCCTTTTTCGCGGATTTCATCAAGTACCTTCATGGCACTCAAATGGTCAATTCCAGGATCAAGGCCAATTTCATTCATGAAAACCAGATTGTTTTCTTTAGCGGCAGCGTCAAGGTTTTGCATCGCATCGGAAATATAAGAAGCGGTAACCATGTGTTTTTTGTGTGTGATGCAGTCTTTGGCTACTTCAATGTGTAAATGGGCCGGAAGCATCGATATTACAATGTCGGCTTTCTGAATTTCTTTTTTACGTTGGTTTTCGTCAAAAATATCTAAAGCGATCGCAGAGGCATTTTTATGATTTTGCGTCTTCTTCTGAGCCAATTCCAAGGACAAATCGCCAATGGTGATGTGCAATTTTTCGGTTTCCGATTTCTCCAGCAGATATTTAATAAGTGAAGATGCTGAACGACCTGCTCCTATTATCAGAATGTTTCTCATGACGCAATTTGTTTTAAAAAGTTCACGAAAATAGGAAATTGTTATATTATTTCGAAATTTAAAAGCTGTTAGTTTTATTTTTTAACGTTTAAAATTGTGCTACATTTGAGCGTAATTAATAAATATGGATAAAAAAATCATCAAAGTTGCGGCTTTCATGGGAGCTGTAGCTATTATTTTAGGCGCTTTTGGTGCGCACAGTCTTAAGTCGGTTCTGGATGAAACGCAGTTAGCAACCTTTGAAACCGGTGTGCGCTATCAGATGTATCATGCTTTGTTCCTTCTTTTTGTTGGAACTACTAGTTATATTTCAGTAAAAACGAAACAAATAATATTCTGGCTGATTGTCATTGGAGTCATTTTGTTTTCGGGTTCAATCTATTTGTTGTCAACTGCGTCGTTAAGTATGATTAATGCCAAAATCATTGGTCCGGTAA
This sequence comes from Flavobacterium enshiense DK69, assembly GCF_000498495.1. GTDB lineage: Bacteria > Bacteroidota > Bacteroidia > Flavobacteriales > Flavobacteriaceae > Flavobacterium > Flavobacterium enshiense. Next base: position 359,419 of record NZ_AVCS01000006.1, read on the forward strand.
CGCCTTTGGGTGGATTGTTAATGATTTCAGGATGGATTGTTCTTTTTTCTAAAATTTGGAGTGAAAAAGCAGAATAAATGGTTAAAAAAAACGGACTGGAATTAATTTTTTTTATTTTTGCAATCTTATAAAACAAACAAACAACACATTTTTTTAATTATGAATGTTACCAAAACAATTTCATTAGAGAAATACGGAATTAAGAATACTGTAGAGGTTGTCTATAATCCGTCGTATGATTTCTTATATAATGAAGAGCTGAATCCCGCATTAGACGGTTTTGAAAAAGGGCAGTTGTCAGAGCTTGGTGCGGTTAACGTAATGACAGGTGTATTCACGGGAAGATCTCCAAAAGATAAATATATTGTAAAAGATGATGTTACTGAAGATACTATTTGGTGGACGTCAGACAAAGCTGTAAACGATAATAAAGCTATTTCCACAGAAACCTGGAATGCTTTAAAAGAAACTACTGTAAACCAACTTTCTTCAAAAAGATTGTTTGTGGTGGATGCTTTTTGTGGAGCTAACGAAGATACGCGTTTGAAAGTGCGTTTCATCATGGAGGTGGCATGGCAGGCACATTTTGTGAAAAACATGTTTATCCGTCCTACGGAAGAAGAGTTGGAAAACTTCGGTGAACCTGATTTCGTTGTAATGAATGCTTCAAAAACAAGCTTCAAAGATTATGCGGCTCATGGATTGAATTCGGAAGTGTATGTTGCTTTTAACCTTACTGAAAAAATCCAATTGATTGGAGGTACTTGGTACGGAGGAGAGATGAAAAAAGGGTTGTTCTCGATGATGAATTACTACCTTCCGTTAAGAGGTGTTGCTTCGATGCACTGTTCTGCCAATAAAGGTAAAGACGGTGATGTTGCTGTTTTCTTCGGATTATCGGGAACAGGAAAAACTACGTTGTCTACAGATCCAAAACGTGAATTAATCGGAGACGATGAGCACGGATGGGATAATGACGGTGTTTTCAACTTTGAAGGTGGTTGTTATGCAAAAACAATCGATTTGAGTAAAGAAAACGAACCGGATATTTTTGGAGCTATCCGTCGTGACGCTTTATTGGAAAATGTTACGCTTGATGCAAATGGAATAATTGATTTTAAAGATGGTTCGGTAACACAAAATACTCGTGTTTCTTATCCAATCGAACATATCGAAAATATAGTTAAGCCGGTTTCTAAAGCAGGTCACGCTTCAAAAGTTATCTTCTTGACTGCGGATGCTTTCGGAGTAATGCCGCCGGTTTCGAAATTAACTCCAGAACAAACTAAATACTATTTCTTATCCGGGTTTACAGCTAAATTAGCAGGTACGGAAAGAGGGGTTACTCAGCCTGAGCCAACGTTCTCTGCGTGTTTCGGAAAAGCATTCTTGTGCTTGCACCCGACAAAATACGGAGAAGAATTGGTAAAGAAAATGGAAGAGCACAACGCGACAGCTTATATGGTAAATACAGGCTGGAACGGTACCGGAAAACGTATTTCTATTAAAGATACCCGTGCAATCATAGACAGAATCTTAGATGGTTCTTTAGAAAAAGCATCGACGCAAATCGTGCCAATTTTCAATTTGGAAGTGCCAACGGCTTTAGAAGGAGTTGATACAGGAATTCTTGATCCAAGAAATACATATGCCGATGCTTCTGAATGGACTGGAAAAGCTACTGATTTAGCAGGAAGATTTATCAATAACTTCGTTCAGTATACCGATAACGAAGAAGGTAAAAACCTTGTTAAGGCAGGTCCTCAATTGTAATACGATTGAAATTATATATTAAAAAACCCAACCGAAAGGTTGGGTTTTTTGTTTTTTTTAAAGATTTTAGAATCGCAGGTAAACAAAAAAAGCAGCTAATTAGCTGCTTTTTTTGTTTGTATAAAGTGTAATGTTATTTATCCTTAGACTCTTTATTGGCTTTGATGATATATTTCTCTAAAGCCATTGTCATGGACGGCGTTTCCGGTGTTGGAGCCATAATGTCTACTCTCAAGCCGTGATCTAAAGCTTCTTTTTGCGTAGTGCTTCCAAATACAGCAATTCGCGTGTTGTTCTGGACGAAATCAGGGAAATTTTTGAATAACGATTTGATTCCGGTCGGACTGAAGAAAGCCAAGACATCATAATAAACATCTTTAAGATCCGAAAGATCGCTCATTACAGTTCTGTAGAATGTTCCCGGCGTCCAGTTTACCTTCAAAGCATTCAATGTTTGAGGTACATCTGCATTCAATTGATCAGATGATGGCAAAAGGAATTTCTCGTCTTTGTATTTTTTGATAAGTGGCGACAAATCAACAAAGTCTTTCTGACCCACATAGATTTTGCGTTTGCGATAAACCACATATTTCTGTAAATAGAAAGCAATGGCTTCGGATTGGCAGAAATACTTTAAGTCTTCCGGTACTTTGTAGCGCATCTCTTCAGCAACTCTGAAGAAATGATCCACCGAGTTCTTACTGGTTAAGATAATTGCTGTAAAGTTGTGCAAGTCGATCTTCTGCGCTCGAACTTCTTTGGCCGGAACGCCCTCTACGTGAATAAAAGGCCTGAAGTCAACTTTGATCTTCAGTTTTTGCTGAAGTTCAAAATATGGTGAATTCTCCACTTTAGGCTCTGGTTGAGAAACCAAGATAGTTTTCACTTTCATAATCTAAATAAAATCAATTATTCTAACTTTTTGTAAACCAATAATACATGAAATAATAGGGCGCTATTTCAAGTGCGCAAAGATACAAAATAAAATAAAAGAACTTGCTCAGTATTAAGTTTTGATAATTCTTTAATGAAAAGAAGTATGTAATCGCGTTAATTATCAAAATGATTGAAATTATGACGAGAAGTAGTGTTTTTGACAAAAAATCATTGTAAAAAAGCAGTATATTAACAGGTAAAACCAAAAGACCGATATAGGTTCGGTAATTAACTTTTTGTAAATTAAACTGCTCGTTAAATTCTTCAATGTTGAAGGTGGTAGCAATAATTTTTTCAATCAGATATTTAGAGAGTATAAAAACCCCTAATAATGTGATTATCTGAATGTAGGTAATCCAATTGTATTTTGTTGTCAGCCCGAAATGATTCAGCGTTATCTGAATTAAAAAAGCAAACGAAATCAGCTGAACTATGAACATGGAGATGGTAAACCAACTGTTCATGTTTCCGCTATCTTTGTATATTTTTAAGTACTTATCGGAAATGGCAATTTTGATAAATTCGGTAAATCGAACCTCAAAAACAGTGCGATTAATGGCAAGTATGGTAAAACACAGGACAAACAATACAGTTGCCCAGTCTTTGCTTTCAATAGCCCGTTCGTTAAGTAGTAAATCCATCATAGCGGTTGTAAAAATACTAATTTTTGTTGTGAAACACACATGCTGTGATTTTGACTTTCAGAAATGAAATGAGTTTGTTGCAGTTCATCTCCCAAAAAGAAAAATAATTTTGCAACGGAAGGTCAATTTATTATAATTTTATTATGAATACGGATATAGAAATAATGTATTTTTGCACGTAAATTTAGCTAAAATGAACACAGGTGTAGTCATTATCCCTACATATAACGAAATAGAAAATGTTGAAGCCATTGTGCATGCCGTGTTTTCTTTGACTACCCCTTTTCATGTTTTGATTGTAGACGATAACTCGCCCGATGGCACTGCTTCGAAGGTGGAGGAATTGCAGGAACAATTTCCCAATCGTCTTCATATTGAAAAAAGAGCAAAAAAGGCGGGTCTTGGGACAGCCTACGTACATGGATTTAAATGGGCACTTGAAAAAGGCTTCGATTATATTTTTGAAATGGATGCTGACTTCTCACACAATCCCAAAGATTTGGAACGTTTGTACGAGGCTTGTCTGAATGGTGCAGATTTATCGATAGGTTCCCGTTATGTAACTGGCGTCAATGTTGTGAACTGGCCGCTAAACCGAGTTCTGATGTCCTATTTTGCATCTGTATATGTTGATTTTATCATGGGAATGCGAATCCACGATGCCACGGCCGGTTTTGTGTGTTATAAGAGAAATGTGCTTGAAACTATCAATTTGGATAAAATTTCGTTTATCGGCTATGCGTTCCAGATTGAAATGAAATACAGGGCTTTTATCAATAATTTCAAAATTGTCGAAGTTCCCATTATTTTTACGGACCGCACGAAAGGTCACTCCAAAATGAGCAACGCCATCATCAAGGAGGCTATATTTGGCGTTATTTCTTTACGAATCAGAAAACTATTCAACAGATTATAAAAACATGAATTCTACATTAATTAAAAACGCAAAGATTGTCAATGAAGGAGTAATTTTTGAAGGCGATATACTTATTGAAGGCGAATTCATTAAAGAAATAGCACCTCATATCAGTCACAAACCTTCTACTTCCCAGGTTATTGATGCCGAAGGAAATTATCTGATTCCGGGAGCGATTGATGACCAGGTACATTTTCGTGAACCTGGATTAACACACAAAGGAAATATTGCTTCCGAATCCCGTGCAGCGGTTGCAGGAGGGATAACTTCATTTATTGAACAGCCAAATACGGTTCCCAATGCGGTTACGCAGGAATTGTTGGAGCAGAAATACGAAATCGCTTCTCAAAGTTCCTATGCCAATTATTCGTTTATGATGGGCGGAACCAATGATAATCTGGAAGAAGTTTTAAAAACCAATCCACGAAATGTAGCCGGAATTAAACTTTTCTTAGGTTCGTCAACCGGAAACATGTTGGTGGACAATGAAGAAGTATTGGAAAAAATATTTTCAAGTACACCGATGCTGATTGCCGTGCATTGCGAAGATGAAGCGACTATCAAAGCAAACTTGGAGCGCTATAAAGAAGAATATGGGGATAATATCCCGATGAAGTTCCATCACCTGATCCGAAGTGAGGAAGCGTGTTACTTGTCATCTTCAAAAGCGATTGAGTTGGCTAAGAAAACAGGCGCCCGTCTGCATATTTTCCACGTTTCGACGGCTAAAGAAACAGATTTGTTTACCAATAAGATCCCATTGGAAGATAAAAAGATTACGGCGGAAGTTTGTGTGCACCATCTTTGGTTTACCGATGCCGATTATGAGACGAAGGGAACTTTAATCAAATGGAATCCGGCAGTAAAAACCCAAGCCGATAAAGACGGACTTTGGAAAGCGTTGCTGGACGATCGAATCGATGTAATTGCAACAGATCACGCACCTCATACATTGGAGGAAAAACAGAATCCATACACTAGTGCTCCATCGGGAGGACCTTTAGTGCAGCATGCAGTGGTGGCTATGTTTGAAGCTCATTTGCAAGGTAAAATTTCGGTGGAGAAAATAGTAGAGAAAATGGCTCACAATCCGGCTAAGATTTTTAAAATTGAAAAAAGAGGTTTCATCCGTGAAGGATATTATGCTGATTTGGCCATCGTTAATACAACCCTTCCTTGGAATGTAAATAAAGATAATATTTTGTATAAATGCGGTTGGTCGCCATTTGAAGGGGTTAATTTTAAATCCAGAATTTCGCATACTTTTGTTAACGGACAATTGGTTTATGCCAATGCCAAAGTAAAAGAAGGATGTTTTGGGCAGCGTTTATTATTTGAAAGATAACATGAAAAAAATAGCATTTCTGATTCTTTGCCTGACTGTTTTAAGTTGCAAAGACAGTGCAGTGGAAAAACCGGACAATCTTTTGAGTGAAGAGGTTATGGTTGATGTTTTATACGATTTGAGCGTGCTTCAGTCGGCAGAAAACCTAAATTCGCTTACGTTCTCTCAAAACAATATCAAGGTAAATGAACTGATTTATAAGAAGTATAATATCGATAGTATTACGTTCGCGAAAAATGATCGATATTATGCAGCTGATCCGCACAATTACCAAAAATTGTTTAAGAAAGTAGCTGAAAAAATAGAAGCCAGTAAAAAAGTGGTTAAAGAGCAGTTGATTAAAGAAACCGGTAAAGAACCAGCGCCTAGCGGGGAAGATATGCCGCGCATACAGTAGTTAAATAGGATTTCATTGGTTGAAATGAATACTTTAGCTGATTGATTATTTTAGAATTATCATAAATTTCGGTGGAATGGGATGATTTGGCTGTGGCTTTTGTAAAACTTCTTTTTTTAAGGAAGACTTTGGAAAAAAGCCAATCCATCCGCCAATAAATAGAAGTCATAAAAGGTCTTGCGTAAATGTAAGGCCTTTTTTTCTGCATATTGTCGGCAATGTTATTTAACAGGTTTTGGAGGATGATATTTTCGGATACAATCGTGAAACGTTCGCCGCTAATGTCGGTTTTCATTAATTGAATCATGATATTCGTTACGTCTTCCACAGCCGTGATTCCTGTTGAGCCTTTCGTGTAAAATGGAAATCCATCATGGATTTTTTCCAATAATTCACCACTTCCGGCGTTGCCAAATCCTTTTCCAAAAATCACACCCGGATTTACTACTACTACATCAAGTCCTTCCTGAGAACCTCGCCAGACTTCTGTTTCCGCGCCGTATTTTGTAAGAGCATAATCACCGTGATTTTTTTCCGGATTCCATTCGGTTTCCTCGGTTATGGTTTTTTCGCCTTCCCGGGCGTCACCTAGGGCGGCTATAGAACTGACATGACATAGTTTTTTTACGTTGAAATCAATGCAGCAATTCACCACATTGGCTGTTCCTTCGATGTTGATTTTGCGCAATTGTTCTTCGTCTTTTGAATCAAAAGAAATCAGAGCGGCACAGTGGTAAACCTGTTCAATATTTTCAAAAGCCTTTTCTAAAGCGGGAATATCGGTGATATCAGCCTGAACCCATTCGATTTTAGCAAACAGATCCGTCCTGCTTTCTGTTTCGAAAAGGTTTTTTGTTTTTTCGATGGAAGAAGAACTGCGATAAATAGCCCGGACCGCTTCATTTCCATGAAGTAACTGAAGTAGGAGATGGGCGCCTACCAATCCTGTTCCGCCGGTGACTAATATCATATGGCGAAATTACGAATTATGAATTATCAATTGCGATTTTTTTTCGAATAAGCAGACAAACAATATCCGAATCAACAATAAATTTTATCTTTGTGCACACAAGGCTGAAATGGCCGAAGCGACGAAAGTAAATTGAGTATACAGATGAAAAATTTTATTGAAGAAGTGACTTGGAGAGGAATGCTCCACGACGTAATGCCAGGCACGGAAGAACATTTGATGGAGCAGATGCGTGTTGCGTATGTGGGTATCGATCCAACAGCGGATTCATTGCATATAGGACACTTGGTGGGTGTAATGATGCTGAAACATTTTCAGTTGAGCGGTCACAAACCGTTAGCTCTTGTGGGAGGTGCTACCGGAATGATTGGCGATCCGTCGGGAAAATCCAGTGAGCGAAATTTGTTGGATGAAACCAGTTTGCGACACAATCAGGAGGCAATCAAAGGTCAGTTAGCACGATTTTTGGATTTTACATCGAATGAGTCAAATGCTGCTGAACTGGTGAATAACTACGATTGGATGAAAGAGTTTTCATTCCTTGATTTCATTCGTGATGTAGGTAAGCATATTACGGTGAATTATATGATGGCCAAAGATTCGGTGAAGAAACGTTTAACGGGCGAAACCTCAGAAGGAATGTCGTTTACGGAGTTTACCTATCAATTGGTGCAGGGATTTGACTTTTTGCATTTATACAGAGCAAAGCAGTGTACCCTGCAAATGGGAGGCAGCGACCAATGGGGGAATATCACTACCGGAACGGAATTGGTGCGTCGTATGGAAGGTGGTAAGGCTTATGCGCTTACTTGTCCGCTAATTACAAAAGCAGACGGAACAAAATTCGGAAAATCCGAAGGAGGAAATATCTGGTTGGATGCTGACAGGACTTCACCATATAAATTTTACCAATACTGGTTGAATACATCGGATGTGGATGCTGAGAAGTACATCAAAATTTTTACCTTTTTGGATAAAGAAACAATCGAAAAATTAATCGCAGAACACAACGAAGCACCACATTTGAGAGTTTTGCAAAAGCGATTGGCAGAAGAAATCACTGTTATGGTGCATTCCAAAGAAGATTTGGATAATGCTATTGCTGCTTCCAATGCATTTTTCAGTCCGAGTATGGATGACTTAAAAAAACTGGACGAAAAGACTTTCTTGGAGGTTTTTGAGGGAGTGCCTCATGCCGAAGTGGCAATGGCTGACGTTGAATCCGGTTTGGATATGATTGCGGCACTAGCTGCCAAAACCAATTTCCTTGCTTCCAACAGCGATGCGAGAAGGGAATTAAAGCAGAATGCGGTTTCATTGAATAAAGAAAAAGTAGCCGAAAGTTATATGATTTCGCCAAAGGATCTGATCAATAATAAATTCCTGCTTTTACAAAAAGGGAAGAAAAATTATTATGTGATTAAAGTGAAATAAAGAAATAAAAAGCCCGACGAAGTCGGGCTCTTTATTTTAATTGAAAGCGAAAATTCCAGTGTTGTATTCATCGCCAGATATGGTTTGATTTTCTACCTCTTTTAAATAAAGAGTCTTATATTTTTGTTTGAACATCTCCAGGTTGGTTTCAAAATTATCGCTTATTATGAATGGTTTCCCTCCAGCTTTCTTTAATAAGGCTAACTGGTTTACTTGTATTTCTCCCAGATAAGATATTTTATTTTTTTTAATTGAGAACGGAAGTTTGAAATCGCCACAGTTTGATACAGTAGAGTAAGTAAATCCATTGTTTTTTATGAAAGTGAAATCGAAAATATCATAGTTGCCTTCATTTAGCTCAATAGTGAAAAGGTAAACGAATCTGTTTTTGTTTTCAATATCTAATTTGGGATTGGTTAATGCGCGCATTTTCCATAAAATGTTTAATTGTTTGTCATTTTTATATCCAGCAAGAAGTTTGCCTCTCTTTTCCGCATTTTCAGGTTTTATTCTGAACCAGCCTTGGTCGAAAACAGGTTTTATATTTCCGAAATCTACAACTCCAATCGCCATGCCTGTTCCTTTTCCAGGTCTGAACGTTGTTGTGGTGTCTGCCTCGGGTTCCGGATTAGTGTAGTCTCCACATGAATAAAAAGAAATAAGAAATAGGAATGAGAAAGTTTTAAGTAATTTTTTCATTTTTTTGAATTAGTTTAATCGATGATCATGAGATTACAACCCCGTATATCGGAATTGTCAAAACGACCCAGTACTTCGAAAGAATGATTGGGATATTTTTTTCCCAAATCCTGAGTAGCAATAAAGGAACACGAATTGATGTTGGCCAGGTCAATCACATTGATTCCGCCAGTTTTTCCTTCCGCTACATATGACAGGGCGTCTTCGGTATCGCGAATAAGGATTTCCATCCAGGGCGGACATTCGAAAATGCCGTCGCCTAAGGAATATGCTTGTGAAAGCAATTCGGTCATGCCATATTCCGAATGGATTTTGGAAACGCCAAATCCCTTGCAAAGGATATCGTGCAATTCTTCTCGGATGATTTCTTTTCTTTTTCCTTTCATGCCGCCGGTTTCCATGATGATGGAGTTCTTTAACTGGAAGTTTTGTTTTTCAATCAAATCCAGTAAAGCATAGGTAACGCCAATCAAAATCACGTTTTGTCCTGATTGGTCTAATTGGATTAGTTTTTGAATCAGTTCGTCGTAATTATGCAGATAAAAGCCACTGTCGGGTTGATTGGAACTTTCAATAAGGTCTTTTGCCATGTAAATTAAAGAGGATCCTTCACGTTCCAGATAGGAAGGAAGTAGTGCTAAAACTACATAATCTTCAATATTGCCATAAAATTGAGAAAAGCCTAACCTGAAACTCTGTTCGTAAAAATTCAAATCCGTTACCAAGTGACGGCTGGTGATTGTGCCTGTAGTACCGCTGCTTGTAAATATTGTCTGTACTGGTTCGGAGGAACTTACCACATCATGAGACTTAAAAAACTGTATAGGCAAAAATGGAATTTCCGTTATGGATTTTACGTTTGATTTGTCTTTCTTCAGCAAACTGCAAAAGTTTTGGTATACCGGATTGTTATCGTATTGATGACGGAATACTTTGAGTGTGATTTTCTCAAACTCTTTTTTGGAGGCGATGTGAAAAATGTCTGACGTAGATAGCATATGACAAATGTACAAAAATAAAAAAGCATCAACTTTCGCTGATGCTTTCTTTGTTTGGGGAAAGAAAACTATTTGATAACCAATTTTCTGGTTGCCGTTTTTCCTTCTTCGGTAATTTTAATTATGTAAACACCAGCGTTTAATGAAGTAATGTTTATTGTTTCATTAGCTGTTGTGGTATTGAATACTTCTTTACCCATCACATCATAGATTGCTATGGTTTTAATTTCGTTAGCAGAAGTTGTAATGTGTAGTACGTCGTTAGCCGGGTTTGGATAAATGTTTAATCCAGTAATGTTGTTGAAACTAGCCGTGGATAAAGTATAATCAGAAGTAGTGTCAACTCTTAATTCATCTATAGTAATAGCAGGAGTGGTGTTGTTAGAATCCTGACGGAACATGAAACCTCCTATTTCGCTTATAGCTTCTGTTAAGGTAACTGAAACTGACGCAACGGCAGAGTTGCCAATAGTAGGGTTTTCAACTAATGTAACTAAATGGCTTGTAAAATTATAACCTAGAGACAGGTAAATATTTGTTCCTGGAGTATATAAGTTTGGAGACCAAACAACATTATCCGGAGTATGATCTGTAGATAGGCCAAATTGTGATTTGTCCCCGTTTCTTCTGTGCCAGATTCTTGCATTTGTACTTCCTGTTCCATTATCGTTAAATAATGCGAAATAAGTTACATCGGTTAAATCTCTAGGAATAGTTGATACATTTGAGATATTGACGATGAACGATGCAAAAATATTTCCTGAGTCTGTTGAAGTAAACGGAGTTCTCGATTCCGCACCTCCTCCAACAAAGCTAATTGAGTTGCCAGTAGGGGTGATTCCCGGATAAGAAAGGTTTCCTGTTGCAACAAGGATGTCATCTCCAATATTGTCCATTGACCATCTTTGTTCGTTTGTCAATATATTTCCGACTGTATAATCGAAAGGCTCGTTATATGGCAAAGTGTTTGTTGGTTTGCATTGAGAAGCTAATATGGTTTTAGTTAATCCGCAAGTTCCGGTCATGGTTAAAGTAGCATTGGTGCCTTCCGGAATATTAGAAATGGTAATGTTACCAGTTGCTGTTGTCGAAGGATTGTCTCCTCCTAAAGTTCCTACATTTGTTGAGAAATTATATGTTCCGCTGTTTCCTCCTGTGAAAGGAATAGTGATGGTGTAAGTATCTAAGCCTACTGTTACAGCATCACAAGTAGATGTTTCGGCTAGTAAGTTTAAACTGCATGGCGTGGTTTTAAACCATGTGTTGGTAATGTATAAACCGTCTACGGTTATGTCTTGGTCTGCGTCATACTGTCTTAAATTTACGCCTGTTATTTGTGTAACTCCTGCGCCCGATGTTGTTGCAACCGGTGCTCCGGCTGCTATTTCAGAAGCCGGGATGCCCGATGAAAGTACCCATAGGCTAACAGGGGTAGTTCCCCCGAACTCATATTTTACAACAAGTAGATAAGTAGTGTTAAGTTCGTAATCGTTTGTGCTGTATGTTCCTGTGTTGCTATTAGCAATACCGAAATTTATTTTTCCTGACGTAGCAGAGGGTCTTACAAACGCTTTTGCGACAAATGTTGTTCCGTTGCTTAAGTGTGCAAAATACCCTGTTCTTCCGTCGGCTACGTTTACAAGAAAAGTGTAATATAGGCTGCCGGAATTTACAGCCGTAAAAGTTTTGTTTACATCTTGGCCGGTTTGGTCCAGTTTAGCTGCATTTCCTGCGGTCAGGCCTGTGTAGCTGCTGGCGCCGTCATTGTATCCTGCATAGGAAAGTCCGTTATCGATTCCAACTGTGATTGCTTCTGTTGTAGAAGTGCCAGTTATGTTCCAGCCGTTATCTGTCAGAAGTGATTCGTTAGTGTAATTGAGCCCGTCGTTAAATATTTCTGTCTGAGCAAAAGAAAAAGAGCCAACCAAGAAAGTTAACAATAAAGTGTAGATTTGTTTCATTTTATATGAAAAATTAAAAATTTGCAGGCAAATATAACCAGTATTGTCAGAATTATAAAACTTTCCGTGTAAAAATAAAATTAAAAAGAGGTGAGGGGATTTAGCAATTACTTAACAATCAGCTTTTTCGCAGTCAAAAAAAATAATCTTTTTCCTACTTTTGTGATACAGAGGTGTGTGAGAGGTGGTCAAAAGTAAAAAGCTGCTCAGTGAGCAGCTTATTGAAGTTGAAAATTCTCTTTTCTTATTTTGATAATGTAACAGAGTGATAGCAGTAATGAAAAGTAAATAATATTACTTCACGATAAGCTTTCTTGTAGCAGAAGCTTCGCCTTCTCTGATTTTAATGATGTAAACACCGGTATTAAGATTGCCTATGTTCAGTTCTTTAGAACTGATTGTAGTCTGAAGTATTCTTTTTCCAAGCACATCGAAAATCTCAATTTCTTTATCAAGGGACAACTTAGAGACAATGTATATTTTGTCGCCAGTAGTTGGGTTAGGATAAATGCTTAAACCTTCAATTATGTTTTCCTGGGTTTTGTTCACAGGAGCCGTCTTATTATCCTGAGCCATGGCAGACGCGGAAAATAAAAAGGCGGAAAGAAGGATAATATAAAAGTAATTTCTTTTCATGTGAACTAATTAATTATTGGGTAAAGGTATAAAATTATTTTCAAAAAATATGCCAAAAAAAAACGCTCTTAATCGGTTAAAGAGCGTTTTTTGACAGTATTTATAATTTTTGTTTATTGAAGTAAGCTGTTTCCGCTAACTGTAGACCATGACCCAGAGGCTAAAGAAGCTCCTGTTGAAGCGGCACTCGTAGTGAATTTGTCAGCAGGGAATGACACTGTTATCGAAGGAGAACCGCCTGCAGTATTTTGTGCTGTGTTTGTTATTTTAACATCTGTCAGTTTAATTTTTGAACCATTCACCTGATTTGTGTTTGTAGTAGCATCTTGGATTTTAATAGCTGCACCCTGGTAAGTCGTAGCTCCTTCTGTATAAGTTCCATATCCGTCAATAATTACATTTGTAAAATCTCCGTTACCTTCTTTTTTGAACTGAATGGCATCGATCTGAACATCTCCAGCAACCTCCGGAGTACATCCTACAGCTCTTTTCAATGTTACGTTAGTGAATTTTGGATAAAAGTCGTTGTTGTTTGCAGAAGCTTCAATTTCAATACCAAAGTTACCTTTGTTTACTTGGTAAGCATACCAGTTGATATTGTTCTGACCTTGCCATCCGTCTTGCCAGTCGAATGAATCATCATAATTTCCGTAAGATATGGCATTTTTCAAACTTACTGTTCCTCCGTAGAATTCAAAACCGTCATCAGCGCCCATATAGGATACTAAGTGATCAAGTACTGTTCCTGAACCTACTGAATAGAATGAAAACCCGTTTAATTCTTTTGTTCCGTCAGCTAATTTTTTTCCGGCATATTCCACACGAACATATTTCAACGAACCTCCATTATGTGCTGCGTTGTTTCCTCCGTAGGTTAATGATAAACCGTCTTCTGACATGGAAGTATTTCCGCCTCCTAAAACTTTCACAGGAGCATCACCATACATAATGATTCCTCCCCAAGATCCAGGAACTTTAGAAACTTCTGTAAAGATTACAGGAGAAGACTCCGTGCCATCGATGATTAATTTTCCACCGTTTTCAACAACTAAAGCGTTGTCACCATTAATCTTGTCACATGTTACAGTACTTCCTGCAGCGATTTTTAATGTTGCGCCTGGCTTTACTCTTACGATTCCTTTTAAAGTGTAATTCCCATATTCGTAAGAAGTATTTGCTGTGATGTTCCCGCTGATTTCGCCTTCTTTTGGAGTTGCTGGAGCACTGTTGTTCCCTTCATCGTCCTTTGAACAACCTGTGAATAGAGCGCCTAAAATAGCTAGGCTTAGTACTAATTTTTTCATTTTTTTTGATTTTTGTTTCTTGTTGTTTTTTAGTTTAATTCGCTGATACAAAGGTGTTTCATTTTTAAAAACAGGCGGTTAACAGAATATCAACTTATCATTAAAGGAATTTCAACTTTAGGTAAAGTAAAAGTTATCGGGATTAAGTAATGGTAATCAAAAAAAGCAACGGATTCCGTTGCTTTTTTTGATTACTTGCTTGTGATACAGTATGATTTAGAAGGTGTATCCTAAGTTGAATGAGAATCCTACTCCTTTTTTGTAATTTCTCATCAAATACGAAGCTTCATTGAAGGTGGTTGTGTTTTCTCTTCCCAATTCGAATTTTGTTTGCGGGTTCAGAATGTTGTCTGCCGATAATTTTAAATCGAAATGTTTGGATAGTTTACTGTTTAATACCAAATCCAATCGGCTTACCGGTAATTCATAAATGTGATCCAGACCAGCCGTTCCCACACTGTAAATACGTTTTCCGAAAACAGAATAAACTACTGAAAGAGTATTGGTCCAGGTGTTGCTCATATTGAACTGATATTTTAAATCAGAATTGATAAGCCATTTCGATGCTCCCTGTAATTCACGGTCTTTGTGTGTCTCGATATTAACTATAGGGGTTCCGTTTGGACTTGTTACTACGTCAGATACCGTTACTTTCGTGTGCATCAAGGAAGTGTTGAATCCCCATGATAGATCTTTGAATGTTGGTGAAACTCTTTCAAGGTCTAATATGAATTCGGCTTCCAGTCCGTATAGTTTTGCGTTGTCGGAATTCAGGAACGTTGTAATGGTGGAGCCCGGACTCGTTAAGTAAGAACGCTCAATAGGGTTTTTGATGTTTTTCCCAAATACACCTACAGCAAACATTTCTTTGGATGTTGGGAACATTTCGAATTTTAAATCAATATTGGTGTTGTCACTGTTAACCAAATATGGATTTCCTTGAAATACCGTATTGTCCGGGTTAACAAGCTGTAACGGGTATGATTCCAGAATAACCGGTTTTGAGTACGTTTGAGATGCTGCAAAACGAAGGTTCATATCTTCATTAAGGCCATATTTAGCATTAACAGATGGTAAAAAATACATTTTGTTTGTATTTACAGTGATGTAAGGTTGGTCGAATGAACCAATGCCTTTGTATTTGGTTGTGCGGTCGAAATTTTCAGCTCTGAAACCGGCATTAACATCGAATTTCTCTGAGAATTTGTAAAACAGGTTAGCATAACCGGCATTGTTGTTTTCCTCTAATTTTGCTTTCCAGTTGGCATTACTGGACTCCTGATACGAAATTACGTTGTTCAATAAATCGGTTTCAATCTGCTCGTTGACTGTAAACGGATTTAAATTGAATGTAACATTGTTAGGGGAGATGGTTTGGATAAATCTATAGGAAGATTCAGTGCTGTTCGTGTTCCCGTTGTATCCGACAGATAACTTGTGTTCTTTTCCGAATTTAAAATTGTATTCAAGGAAAGCTGAACTGAATACATCGTTTTTAACATCTAAATACTGTCTTAAGAAGTTGTTCCCTCCATAACTTACCAATACATTGTCTTCAGCTAGTTGATGTCCTGTGTATGAATTTCTGTCGGGCTGATCATAAGCTGTTTTAGCTAAGGAAATACCCATTTTCACCAAATGGTTTTTGTCTGAAGTTAAGGCATAATCCCCAAATAGCTGACCGTTTAGGTAGTTGGTTTCATCCAATTGGTTGGTACGGATCAGGTAATCGTTAACTTCCTGTTGCGCATTCTGATATCCCAACTGGTCCTGAATCAGGTTTTCGGAAGTTTTAAGGTACAATACGTTTGTTGACAAATTCAGTCTTTCTGAAGAATAATTCACTCCTACAATAGAGGAGAAATTAGTTTTGTAATTGTAAGTTGTAGTTGTAAAGTTATTTGAATACTGAATCAGGTCGCCCGGGTTTAGCGTTCGGTCAACCCCTGTTCTGTACTGAAAAGAGTTGTCAAAGTTCAACGATAAAAGGTAGCTTATCTTATTGCTGTTTTTCAGATTGAATTTTTCCGCATGCAAAATTCCGACACTGGTATTTAATGGGCTTTTGGTTTTTTTAATCTCAAATCCGGTTTTGAATGCGTCGACGGCATTCTGCCCACTAAGCGTTGCCGGCGGAAAAGGATTGTCGCTAAATTCGGAAGGCAAAGCTCTGTCGTTTCCGGTTAAACCGAAAAATCCTTTTGCGTTGTCAGCATCGCTTGTTATGTGAAAATTTCTCAGGTTGTTGTTGGTTGCCAAGCCGGCTCCCAGGGATAATTTCGTAATGCTGTTGTTCGCTTTGGAAGTGGCAATATTAAAAGTAGCTCCCGCAAAGTCGCCATAAATATTAGGATTGAATGTTTTGAATGTTTCAATCACGCTTACCACATCCGTTGGGATTAAGTCCAACGGTATAATTTTCTTGAAAGGGTTGTTTGAAGGCACTGCTAAGTTGTTGATCAGTAAATTGTTGTATCGGTCTTCCAATCCGCGGACGAACAAACCTCTTGAGCCTACTTTCGAGATTCCGGTCATCTTGGTTAGTCCTTCTTCAACATCGCTAACCCCTTTTCTGGAAAGTTCCTGAGCTCCGATAGATTGTTTGATTTCAACTGCCTTTTTCTGTTCTACTAAAAGTGCGGTTTCTTTCTCCCGATTCTGGTCAACCTTAATGACTACATCCTGAAGTTCGACTCCTTTTGCGCCCAATGCCTGGTTTATCGTTTTTGTTTCCCCACTTTTGATAGTGAATGGGATTTCCACGCTTTCATAACCTAAGAAAGAAATTTGCAAGACATGGCTGCCTTCGGAAACCGAAAGCGAATAGTGGCCTTGTTCGTCTGTGTTAACGCCATTGGTTGTGCCTTTGATCATCACGGTAGCAAAAGGAAGCGCTTCATTATTCATGTCCTTGTCCGTAATGCTGCCTGTAACCGTTCCTTTTTGTGCAAATGCAAAAACCGTAAATAAAAGGGTAGTTACTAAAAAGTTAAGTTTCATTTTCGTGTTGTTTAATTTTTCGGCAAAGGAACTCCTGACGAGTTAATTTGAGGTTATAGACTTGTTATGCTTTTGTTTGTGTCCTGTTATCAAATTGTTACTACATTAAATAATCGTTAAGTCGTGGGGTGTAAGATTAATCGTTTTGTATTATCTTTACCTTTACATCCCGAAAACACATAAGAGTGTCATATATGAAAAAAAAAGACATTAAGATTTTATTGGTTGATGACGAACCGGATATTTTGGAAATCGTAGGGTATAATTTGACCCAGGAGGGATATCAGGTGGTAACGGCAAACAACGGTAAAGAAGCTATTGCCAAAGCTAAAAAAGAGCTTCCGCAACTTATTATTATGGATGTGATGATGCCGGAAATGGACGGTATGGAAGCCTGTGAAAATATTCGTAAAATACCTGAACTGACAGATGTTATCATAGCGTTTTTAACAGCCAGAAACGAAGATTATTCACAAGTGGCCGGTTTTGATGCAGGGGCCGATGATTACATTGCAAAACCGATTAAGCCGAAATTACTGGTAAGTAAAGTAAAAGCTTTGTTACGCCGACTTAAGGGTGAAGATGCAAAAGGCGATGTGATTCGTGTAGGGGAGATTGAAATCAACCGCGAAGAATACAAAATAATCAGCGCAGGTAAAGAAATCATCCTGCCGAGAAAAGAGTTTGAATTGTTTTATCTTTTAGCCACTAAACCCGGAAAAGTATTCAAACGAGAAGAGATTTTGGATAAAGTTTGGGGTAATGAAGTAGTTGTGGGCGGAAGAACTATAGACGTTCACATCAGAAAATTAAGAGAAAAAATCGGAGACGATTTGTTCAAAACTATTAAAGGAGTAGGCTATAAGCTGGAGCTGTAAATGAGTATAAGCTTTAAGAAATCATACAAATTTGCCGTAAAATCTGCGTTTTATATCACGTTGTTTGCAACAGGGTTTGTTGCTATTTTGCTGTATTTTTTTCTTGAAATCAATTATCTTTTCCTGGCAGTATTTACCTTTGCCATTTTCCTTTTTTCTTTTTTTGTGCTGCAATTCCGCGTTGAGAAATTTATCTATAAGCGCGTTAAGAAAATCTACGACGATGTGTCGCTTTTGGATTCCACGACGTTGCGAAATCAGCCAATTACTACAGATATGGCAACGCTGACGCTTGATGTACAAAAATTCGCCCGTGAGAAAAAAATCGAAATAGAAATGTTGAAAGTTCGTGAGGAATACCGCAGGGAGTTTCTGGGGAATGTTTCTCACGAATTGAAAACACCACTTTTTACAGTTCAGGGCTATCTGTCAACACTGTTAGATGGTGCCATGAACGACAAATCCATCCGTAAAAAGTATCTGGAACGCGCCGAAAAAGGTGTGGAGCGGTTGATCAATATCGTAAAAGATCTTGACATGATTTCCAAACTGGAAACCGGCGACCAAAATCTGAATTTCACCAAATTCAATATAGTGGATGTGGTGCAGAATGTTTTTGATTTGTTGGAAATGAAAGCCGACGAGAAAAGCATCATGCTCATGTTTGACATGAAATACACTAAGCCGATTTATGTACATGCCGATCAGGAAAAAATAGAACAGGTATTGACCAACCTGATTATGAATTCGGTTAAATACGGAAAAGAAAAAGGCACTACAGAAGTCAGCATAGAGAATTTAACCAATAACAAAGTGATTGTCCGGGTGACCGATAACGGAGAAGGGATAGAGAGTCACAATGTTCCCAGACTGTTCGAACGTTTTTTCCGTGTAGACAAAAGCGGCTCCCGTTCGGAAGGCGGTTCGGGATTAGGACTTTCCATCGTGAAACATATTATCGAGGCGCATCACGAGAAGATTTATGTGGAGAGCAAATACGGTTTTGGCTCCGAATTTTCGTTTACCTTAGAAAAGGCTAAATAATTCTTTCCAATCCGGTTCTTCGTTTGCAATATTTTTCAATCCGTGATAAAGATCGGTCTGAAGTAAATGTTCAGCTTTGAAATCATTTTGTTTTGATGATGGAACCATTCCTTTTTTCTTTAATTTTTTGGCTAAATATTCCTGTTCGTACTGTCCGGGAGTTGGAATGAAAAACGCCTTTTTGCTCAATTTTGCCAAATCCATGATGGTTGTGTAACCCGAACGGGAAAGAACCATTTTGCTTTGGTTGAACGCTGTTTCCAGTTCGGCTGAACTCATGAAATTATAACAGGTCATGTTAAATCGTTTACTGCTTTTTTGCTCTTCTTCGATCACGCCCCGAACGAAAAGGATAGTGCCATTGTAGTTTTTTAATTCCAAGCGCAGTTTTTCTTCAAGCAAAGTACGTTGAGGTTCGGGCCCTGATAAAATAACCATCAGGTCGTAGATTTCTTCAAGGTCTTTTTTGTGAAAACGGCTTAGCGGACCAATGTACTTCAGTTTGAGGGATGTTCTTCTTAAATGCCCTAATTTCCCTGATAAATTTGGTTTTTCGGCAACATCCGGAACCCAGCAGTTGTCAAATTTTCGAATAAAGAGCTGATGGATTTTTGTAGTAATCCAAGAGGTGTTTCCGGTAAGAACATTCAATTGATGGGTAATGAAAACAGATGGCGTTTTTTTGGAATGAACCCCCAAGCGGTTATCCGAAATAATTCCGTAGATATCATATTGCTGAATCCATTTTTCAACGGTTTTCCTTTCATGACGAACCGCTTCGACCATATTGGGGATTTGCCGAAACAGTTTCCATTTGAAATGGGCTCCTTTTTGGGCGTACTGAATTTTGTAAGAAGGAAGTTCCAAAGCGGTAAGATGGGGAAATTCTTTTTTTAATAGCGCCAGGGCGACACCATCCGAAGCGAGCATGGGCTCAAAACCGTTTTTTTCCAAGGCATGAATAATCGGAATACAGCGCGTGGCGTGGCCTAAACCCCAATTTAAAGGTGCTACTAAAATTCTTTTTTTATTCATTTTTATTGAAGGTTGACAATAAAGCGACTTAACTGTTTAGTAACCAATTCTTTTAAATGGAATGCTTATCTTTGGCCGCAAAATAATACTGCAAAGTAAAACTATTTTTATTGCGGTATATTTCCTTAATTTTACCAAAATTTTAAATTAAGTCGTGGGAAGTAAAAATAAATTAAAAAGATTTAAGGAAAACGCTTCATTTAACAATGTTTTTCAGCCGACACGTGAGGAAGTTGTTAATGAGGAGTTTCCTTTGAAAGGGAAGTGGAATAAAGAAGTATTCAAAAACAACCATCCATTGGTATTGGAGTTGGGTTGTGGAAAAGGAGAATATTCTGTTGGTTTGG
Source organism: Flavobacterium enshiense DK69 (assembly GCF_000498495.1). GTDB lineage: Bacteria > Bacteroidota > Bacteroidia > Flavobacteriales > Flavobacteriaceae > Flavobacterium > Flavobacterium enshiense. The sequence goes on from NZ_AVCS01000006.1 coordinate 379,736, forward strand.
CAAATCGTTATCCCGAAAAGAATTTTATCGGTATCGATATCAAAGGAGCCCGATTCTGGCGCGGAGCCAAAACGGCGGTAGACAGCGATATGAACAATGTAGCTTTTTTGCGTACCCAAATCGAATTGATTGAGCATTGCTTTGCAGAAGGAGAAGTGGACGAAATCTGGATTACATTTCCAGACCCTCAAATCAAATACAAAAGAACAAAACATCGTTTAACCAATTCCGAGTTCTTACAACGTTATAAAAAAATCCTGAAACACGGAGGTATTATGAATTTGAAAACGGACAGCGAATTCATGCATGGGTATACTCTTGGGTTGCTTCACGGACAAGGACACGAAGTGATTTATGCGAATCATAACGTGTATAAAAACGAAGGAGCGCCTGAAGAGGTTACGGCGATTCAGACATTCTACGAAAGCCAGTACTTGGAGCAGGATAAACCGATTACGTACATCCAATTCAAAATCAAATAATGAATTATTTTTTGCCGCTAATAATCGGTTTTACCGCAGCGTCAGTTGGGGTGGCTCCTCCGGGGCTGCTCAATATGACTGCGGCAAAAGTAAGCGCAGTGGATGGCAGAAACCGGGCTTTGATGTTTGCTCTTGGGGCCAGTGTTACGGTTTTTTTTCAAACCTATATTGCTGTTTTATTCGCTAAATTCATAGACAGGAATCCCGATATTGTAGTTCTTTTGCAAGAAGTCGGGGTTTTTATTTTTTCAGGACTAACCATCTACTTTTTTTGGGCAGGCAAAAAGAAAAAAAAGAAAGAAGAGGCCTTTAAAACAAGAAGCAAAACCAGTCGTTTCTTTTTAGGAATGCTGCTTTCTTTTCTCAATTTGCTGCCTATTCCCTATCATGTGGTAATAAGCATCTGGTGTTCCCGAAAAGGATGGTTTTTCTTTAACCAGTCGGATATCTCACTTTTTGTTTTAGGTTCGGTAACGGGGTCTTTTTTAATGTTTTATCTCTATATTTTATTTTTTAAGAGAAAAGAGACTGATGAGCCCTCGTTTCTGATGGTCAACGGGAATTACATCATCGGAACCGTGACCGGAATCATTTCATTGTTTACAATTTTTAGAATCATAACCAGTTAAAAATGGCTTCGGATAACGATAATTTTTTCGAGAGAGTCTACGCGGTTGCCCGCCAAATCCCTTACGGAAAAGTTACGTCATACGGCGCTATTGCAAAAGCACTTGGAGTAGCACGTTCAGCAAGGATGGTAGGCTGGGCCATGAATGCATCCCATTTAAAAGAAGATATTCCTGCGCACAGGGTGGTTAACCGCAAAGGAATGCTTACCGGAAAGCATCATTTTGAAGGAACAAACCTCATGCAGCAATTGTTGGAGAGCGAAGGGATTAAGGTGGTCAATAATCAGATAGTAGATTTTGAAAAGTATTTCTGGCAACCGGAAGTTCAATAATATCTTAAAAATTCACAAAACTTTTGCGTTTAGCCTTTTCTCTATTAAACTTTTCAAGTTATCTTTGCAATCTAAAATCAGTCTTAATAAAGAACTGAAAAAGAAAGATTTAAAGCATTTTCACACAATATGAAATTAGACAGAAAAGAAATTCTTAGTGCTTTGGAAACCATTTCCATTGCTGGAGAAGGAAAGAATATGGTTGAAAGCGGAGCGGTACAAAACGTGATTACTTTCGGCGACGAAGTAGTAGTTGATTTGGTTTTAAACACTCCGGCCCTGCATATCAAAAAACGTGCTGAGGTAGATATCATCAAAGTTATCCACGAAAAAATATACGAAAAAGCAAAGGTTAAGGTCAACATCAAGGTGGAGGCTCCGGAAAAACCTGAGATCAAAGGGAAATCCATTCCGGGAATCAGCAACATTATCGCCGTTTCTTCCGGAAAAGGAGGAGTAGGTAAATCTACTATCACGGCTAATTTAGCAGTGTCTTTGGCGAATATGGGCTTTAAAGTAGGTGTTTTGGATGCCGATATTTACGGGCCATCAATGCCTATCATGTTCGATGTTGAAAAATCAAAACCGATTTCAGTTGAGGTTGGCGGTAAATCAAAAATGAAACCGATCACCAGCTACGGAGTTGAATTGCTTTCCATCGGATTCTTTACCAGTCCTGATCAGGCCGTTATCTGGAGAGGGCCTATGGCTTCCAAAGCCTTAAACCAAATGATTTTTGACGCCGATTGGGGTGAATTGGATTTCATGTTAGTGGATTTGCCACCGGGAACAGGAGATATCCATTTATCCATAATGCAATCGTTGCCGCTTACGGGAGCAGTTGTCGTGAGTACGCCTCAGGCAGTGGCTTTGGCCGATGCGAAAAAAGGAGTGGCGATGTTCCAGAACGAAAGCATCAACGTGCCGGTATTGGGAATTATCGAAAACATGGCTTATTTCACTCCGGAAGAATTGCCGGAAAATAAATATTACATCTTCGGAAAAGAAGGGGCTAAAAATCTTGCGGCCGACCTGAACGTGCCTTTCCTTGGTGAAGTGCCAATCGTTCAAAGTATTCGTGAGGCAGGAGACTACGGCCGTCCGGCAGCGTTGCAGACCGCTACTGTAGTACAGGCAGCGTTCGAAGAATTGGCCAGAAGCGTGGTTTCGGAAACAGTAAAAAGAAACGACAGCCTTCCGCCGACCGAAGCAATTAAAATTACAACAATGGCAGGATGCTCTGCTGTTAAAAAATAGATTTTTAGATTTTTAGGCATTCGATAGTCAGAAAAACAATTGATGTCTGAAATTCCAATAATCCAATAATCCAACAATCTAAAATGATGAATACAGAAGAACTTAAGTCTACCGTAGAAAAGGCACTGGATGAAATTCGTCCGTTTTTAAATTCTGATGGAGGAGATATTTCCCTGGTGGAAATTGAAGACGGGAAACATGTAAAAGTGCGTTTGGAAGGAGCATGCATTTCCTGTAAAATCAACCAGATGACCTTAAAGGCGGGTGTGGAAACTACCATTAAAAAGTATGCTCCGCAAATAGAAACTGTTGTGAATATCGCCTAATTTTAGGGCGTGACCACAAGGGTCGGGCTATCCGCTCTATCTTTTTATTGAGGTTGTTTTGAGAACAACCCCAATAAAAAGGATGCCGCTCCCATCCCTCACGCAGAACTGACATAAATCATGTTTTGTGAGGCTGTCACCTTGTAACTTTGTCACTCTGACATAAGTTAGAATGACGAACAGATGCAATAAACTTTTGAAAAATGATTGAAACTGATATACTTATCATCGGAGCAGGTCCTACGGGGCTTTTCGCCGTTTTTGAAGCAGGGCTTTTAAAGCTGAAATGTCACATCATTGATGGTCTGCCACAACCGGGCGGACAGTTAACCGAATTATATCCCAAAAAACCTATTTTCGATATTCCGGGGTTCCCTTCTGTATTGGCGGGAGACTTGGTTCACAATCTTATGGAACAGATCAAGCAGTTTCAGCCTGGTTTTACCTTAGGAGAAGTTGCTGAAAAAATTGAAAAACTGGAAGACGGCACATTCATCGTAACGACCAATAAAGGAACCGAGCATAAAGCAAAAGCGGTTGCTATTGCGGGTGGTTTGGGAAGTTTCGAGCCAAGAAAACCATTAATAGAAGATATTGAATTTTACGAAGAAAAAGGGGTAGAATATTTTGTGAAAGATCCGGAAAAGTTCCGTCACAAACGTATTGTAATTGCCGGAGGAGGTGATTCGGCGTTGGATTGGAGTATTTTCCTTGCCGATGTAGCGAAAGAGGTTACATTAATTCACCGAAGAAACGAATTCCGTGGCGCTTTAGATTCTGTGGAGAAAGTTCAGGAATTGAAGCATGCCGGAAAAATCCACCTGATAACTCCTGCCGAAGTAGTTGGCCTAAACGGATCAGAACATTTGGAATCCATCGATATTGATGAAAACGGGGCGCATCGTAATATCAAAACAGATTATTTCATTCCGCTATTCGGACTTACGCCAAAATTAGGGCCGATTGCGCATTGGGGATTGGAAATTGAGAAGAACGCTATTGTTGTAAACAACGCCTTGGATTACCAAACCAATATTGAAGGTATCTACGCAATTGGCGATGTAAATACCTATCCGGGTAAACTGAAACTGATTTTGTGTGGTTTCCACGAAGCTACCTTAATGTGTCAGTCGGTGTACAATAAACTGAATCCGGGTAAAAAATATGTACTAAAATATACTACTGTTTCCGGTGTTGACGGTTTTGACGGAACCCGCAAAGAGGCTGAAAAAGCTGTAGTTAAAGCAATAGATTAATCATGTCACAAGACGTAACTATCAAAATCATCGACCGTGAAGGTGTGCCTCATGAAGTTCAGGCACCAACGGATATGAACATGAATATCATGGAGTTGGTTCGAGCTTATGAATTGGCTCCCGAAGGGACCATCGGTATTTGTGGGGGAATGGCCATGTGTGCTTCTTGTCAGTGTTATGTTTTAAACGATGTGGAACTTCCTGAAAAATCCGCTGATGAAGATGCTATGCTTTGGGAGGCTTTCAATGTGAAAGAAAACAGCCGATTGGGTTGCCAGATTCATATCACTCCCGAGATTAACGGTTTGGAAGTGGAACTTGCTCCGGAATCGTAAACCCTGAATTCTGAAAAAGACAAGCGAAGATTTTTCTTCGCTTTTTTTGTAACAAAATTTTAACGGCTGCGTATAATCACAATATTCCGCAAAAAAAGGAATTAGGGACTATTTAGATGAATTTAACTTCCTATTCGCCGGGTTTACACAAACTGGTAACACTTCAGGTTAACGAAATGAAAAAGCTTACGGACAGTAAGCGGTTTGTGGCTGTCACAGAATCTATTCTTGAAAAATTCAATCTTGAAAAAGTGGGGCTTGTGGTTCATGATTTCGAGAATGACAGTTTTACAATCGCAGTATGCCTGAAAGAATCCCATATCTGTATACACACTTGGCCGGAATACAATCAGTTGACTTTGGATGTTTATTTGTGCAATTACTTACAGGATAATTCAGTAAAAGTAAAAGCGGTAACCCAGGAATATATCGATTATTTTAGCGCGACAATTATTAAAGATTTCGAAATTAACAGATAGGATATGAAGGTTCCTTGTTATCATTGTGATGTCACTACCGATGTAGATGTTAATTTTGAAGTGAAAACTTTCGTCTGTCCCAATTGCCAAAATCTTTATCTTATGGCTGAAGATGGGCTCCGTTCTCAAAAAAGCTTCAGTCACAAAAGGCCTTTAATAGGGCTGAATGTGGGGCAGAAGGGAAAACTGCGTGGGGAAGAATACACAGTAACTGGAGTTCTAACCAAAAAAGCCTACGGGAGTTATTATTGGGACGAATATATTCTGGAAAGTAAAAAAGGAGATTTTATCTACCTTTCGGAGGCCAGCGGTCATTGGATTTTACTTAAAGAAGTTGAGGATAGCTATGATGTGAAAAATCATCCCAGATTTTTGACGCATAATGAAATCCGTATGAATCTCTACGATTATACCGATACGGAAATTGTTGCTGCACAAGGGTATTTCGATTTTGTGATTCCGGTTAAAAAGGTGCATATGGTTGAGTATATTCAGCCGCCCTATATCATATCAATTGAAACATTGGGTGATCAGGAATCTGTTTTTTTTGGGGAACATATTTCTGTTAAGGAAATTAAAAAAGGATTTTCGATGCCTAAAACACCAATGAAGACAGGAATCGGAATGGTACAGCCTTTTTTGATTGATGTTCGGAATTTAGCGATAATAATGTGTTCGGTAGCAGTATTGATTTTGTCCTCACACATGTTTATTTATAGTGACAGAACAGAACAGGTCGTTTTGAGCGAATCTATGACTTTTGATCAGTATAAAGACAAGTCATTTGTAAGTCCTTCTTTTGTTTTGAAAGGCGGTTCGGCGCCACTAACTATTTCTACCCACTCGGACGTTGATAACTCGTGGGCAAATCTTCAGGTGGCTTTGGTAAACGAAAAAACAAATGAAGAGGTTTATGCTAACAAAGACATTGAATATTATCACGGTTATACGGAAGGAGAACACTGGACAGAAGGTGATACTTCAGAAGAATTCAATATTTGCGGTGTCAATGAAGGGACATATCATATTGTGGTTACCCCGATGAAAGCTCCGGAAGACATAACAAATAATTTTATAAAGGTAAATGCGGTCTGGAATCAGCCTTCCATGTGGAATGTTTGGATGCCTATTTTGTTTATGGGTATTTTGACAGTCGGATTGTATTATCTTTCTGTTTATTTCGAACAAAAAAGATGGGCGGAAAGCAGTTATTCGCCTTATGACAAATAATCATGAACACTATTTATAAACTAATTAAAAATAATTTAATTGCCATCGTCATCGGATTGTTTTTTTATCTGATGTTTTTGCATTTTACGTATTCCGGAAACAGAATATGTGATTGCGAATCAACCGAAAATTACAGCCCGAATCGAACGGGAAGTCATGTGGCAGTAAATCGTTTTTATCATAAATAATATTAAAAAAAGCATCACTATGGATATTTTGACAGCCAAACCAATTTTAAATTCCGTTATTTTTTCACTTTTAGGTATCGCCATTTTACTGGTTACCTACTTTATTATTGAAAAACTTACACCGGAGAATACCTGGAAAGAAATTGTACAGAAAAATAATGTTGCCATTGCCATCGTTTTTGGGGCATTCATCATTGGGATTTCAATGATTATCAGTGCCGCTATCCATGGGTAAACGATTTTTAAAATTTGAGTTTTTACTTCTTTTAGCGGTATTTACCATTGCTACCTGCGGATTGGTGTATGAACTGGTCGCGGGCACCTTGGCCAGCTATCTGTTAGGTGATTCGGTGAAACAGTTCTCTTTCATTATCGGAGTATATCTTTTTTCGATGGGGGTGGGTTCTTATTTTTCGAAATTTCTCCAACGCAATATGCTGAATACTTTCGTGGAAATCGAAATCCTCGTGGGTTTGGTCGGCGGATTGAGTTCGGTTGTTCTTTTCCTGTTGTTTGAAAGTGTTCATTATTTCCAGTTTATCCTATATTTTTTGGTATTCATCACCGGATGTCTTGTAGGACTTGAGATTCCGCTCTTAATGAACATCTTGAAAGACAGGGTCAAGTTTCGTGATTTGGTGTCGAATGTTTTTACGTTTGATTACATCGGTGCTTTATTGGCATCCATTCTTTTTCCTTTGGTTTTGGTACCGCAATTGGGTGTGATGCGAACCTCGTTGTTCTTCGGAATGATTAATGTCAGTATCGCCATCGTTTTGTGTTTTTTGCTGAAATCGGAACTTAAAAAAGTATATCTGCTAAAAGCAAAAGCGATTGGGTCATTCGTCTTGCTCCTAGTGGTGTTTATCTTTTCCGATTCCATATTGTCTTTTTCAGAAGGGAAGCTGTACGGAGAAAATATAGTTTATTCGAGCTCCACAACTTATCAGCGTATTGTGCTGACACACAATAAAAGCGATTATCGATTGTATCTCAATAATAATTTACAGTTCAGTTCTGCTGACGAATACCGTTATCACGAAGCCTTGGTGCATCCGGTAATGGCAATAGCTCCAAAAGCCGAAAACGTTTTGGTTCTGGGAGGTGGCGATGGTTTAGCGGTTCGCGAAATTCTGAAATACAAAGAAGTGAAAGCCATTACATTGGTGGATTTGGATGAAGGGATGACAAAGCTGTTCAAAACCAATAAAATACTGACCGATTTAAACAAACAATCGTTAACGAATCCAAAAGTGAAAGTTTTCAATCAGGATGCTTATATCTGGTCTAAGAGTTGCAAACAGAAATTCGATGTTGTAATAGTTGATTTTCCCGATCCTTCTAATTATAGTTTGGGCAAACTCTATTCACTGAATTTTTATAAAACACTTCATAAGGTCCTTTCCAAGGATGCTGTTGTGGTGGTGCAAACGACATCGCCTTATTTTGCCCCGAAATCATTCTGGTGTATCAACAAAACCATGATGGAAGTTTTTTCCCAGGTGGACGCGTATCACGCTTACGTGCCGTCTTTTGGAGAATGGGGATTTACCATTGCTGCGAAGAGTTTTGCTACCAATTTTAATACCGTAAACAGGGAAGTTAAAGGGTTGCGATTTTACAATTATCAGTTTGAAAAACTGAATTATTTCTCAAAAGATATGATTTCAAAAGATATCGAAATCAACCGATTGGACAACCAGATTTTAGTGCGCTACTTCGATGAGGAATGGGGAAAATTATAATTCGAGACGGACGTTCCTGAAAGGAATTGCAGCTTCGTTATTGCTCCTTCCGATGTTGCAGTCGTGTAAAGAGAAAGTCATCACTATGTTCATTCGCCTTTCGGGGACCAATCATATTCTAGGACATAGGTTGCGGGTTAAAAATTTTCCGAAGCCGACACGTCAGATACATATTCCCTATCTGATTATTGGTGGCGGAATTTCCGGGTTGAGTGCGGCCCGTCAGTTTAGAAAAAGGGGGATTTCCGATTTTTTAGTATTGGAACTGGAAAATCATTTGGGCGGAAATTCTTCCAACGGCGAAAACCAGTATTCCAAATTTCCTTTAGGAGCGCATTATCTGCCGTTGCCTAATTTTCATGATAAAACGTTGCTGAAATTTCTGGAGGAAGAAAAAATAATCCTTGGTTATAATGCCAAAGGCTTTCCGGAATTTGATGAAGCACAACTTACATTCACGCCTCAGGAACGGTTGTTTTATAAAAATGAATGGCAGGAAGGCTTGGTTCCCAAATACGGAAATTCAAATGCCGATGAGAATGAGTTTCAGGTTTTCTTCGCGAAAATGGATTATTTCCGTGAAACGAAAGGTGCTGACGGCAATTATCTTTTTGATATTCCGTTGATGAATTCTTCCAAAGATGCACAAACCTTAAAGTTAGACAACATCACCATGAAGCAATGGCTTGATGAAAATCAGCTTACTTCGAAATCGTTAATCGCTTATGTGGATTATTGTTGCCGGGACGATTTTGGTTTGGGTATTGATTTCGTTTCTGCCTGGGCGGGAATTCATTATTTCGCCGGAAGAAAGCATAACGTAACTTCTGATAGGAAAGAAAATGTGCTTACCTGGCCGGAGGGCAATGCAAGATTAGCAATGCATCTGAAAAAATATTCCGAAGGAAAAACACTGAAAAATCATTTGGCTTATGAAGTAAAGACTGCAGGAAATAAAACTGTTGTCCATGCTTTTGATGATAGAAAGAAAGAATCGGTGGAAATAATTGCGGATAAGGTCATTTTGGCAACGCCGCAATTCGTCAATCAGTATTTGCTTGAAAACAGAATGCAAATCGGTCGTGAATTCCAATATGCACCATGGCTTTTGGCTACATTAACGGTTTCTGATTTAACTGATAATTACAGCTATCCTTTGAGTTGGGATAATGTGATTCACGGTTCGAAAGGTTTGGGGTATATTTACGACCAACATCAGTCGGTGCAACAAGTGCAACCAAAAAAAGTGATAACCTATTATTACAGTTTTTCTTCTTCCGATATCAGAAAAAGCCGAAGAACACTATACCGGCAAAAAAAGGATTATTGGAAGCAAATGGTTTTTGACGATTTAAAAAAGGCGCATCCGGATATTGAGGAAAAAACAGAAGAAATTTCCATCCATTTATTGGGACACGGTATGATAAGTCCCGTTCCCGGATTTCTTTTTGGTGTCGCTAAGAAAGAAGCGGCTAAAAATATTGAAAATAAGATTTTCTTTGCTCATTCGGATTTGGCTGGGATTTCCATTTTCGAAGAAGCCTTTCATCAGGGTATAAATGTTGTAAATGCAATTTTGGATGGAACAACCTTGGATTCATAAAGTAAAAACGGATAGTGTTTTTATTCTTGCACCCTCTTTTGTTGTGGTAGCGATAGTGTTTTTATGCCAAAATTGGCTAAAGTCGGTTGAAGAGAATCATTCTTTTTATACTTGGTTATTTTTGATTGTTTTCATTGATGTGGCACACGTTTACGCTACCTTATTCAAGACCTATTTGGTGTCTTCGGAGTTCCGGAAAAGAAGAAAACTGTTAATTGCATTGCCTGTTATCTGTTTTGGTATTGGATTACTACTTTTTTCTTTCGGGAGTAAGGTTTTTTGGTCGGTATTGGCTTATGTAGCAGTGTTTCATTTTATACGTCAGCAATATGGCTTCATGCGGCTTTATGCAAGGAAGGAAAAAAAAACAAAGATAAACCGGAGGTTTGATGCTTTTGTGATTTATACGGCAACCGGTTTTCCGATGTTGTATTGGTTTCTTTCTTCCCCACGGACATTCAACTGGTTTGTGGAAGAGGAGTTTTTCCGGTTTGAAAATGAAACGCTAATCGAAGTGTTGACTTGGATTTATGGTGCTGTGATGTTTTTTTATATTTTGAGAACAGGTTATAAATCGATAATAGAAAACTATTTCAATATCCCTAAAAACGCAATCATTGCAGGGACCGCTTTGTCCTGGTATTTCGGGATTGTGTATTTCAACAATGATTTGGTGTTTACGTTGCTGAATGTTGTTTCGCATGGAATTCCGTATATGGCATTGATTTATTTTAAGGAAATCGATCAGAAAGATGTTTCTGAATTAGGCGTTTTACATCATCTGAAAGAATTTAAAGGCATTTTTCTTTATGTTGGCATTTTGCTTCTGATTGCTTTTTCAGAAGAGTATTTATGGGAAATATTGGTTTGGGAGGAGTACTTTTCCATGAATTTGGACGGTTTTTCAAATTGGCAGTTTTTAGTTGTTCCGCTGCTCACGGTTCCGCAGTTTACACATTATGTGTTAGACGGATTCATATGGAAATCAAAATAAAAAGTCCCGATACAATCGGGACTTTTTTATTATACAGCTAAATGCGTTTCGTTGATGTGTTCTTCAATTGCATCCCATAAACCGATGCGTTTCTCAAGCGCCTGAATCGAAATACTTTCTACTTCTTTCCATTTCTGGTTATCATTTCCGCAAAGTTCGGTTATCATTTTCATTGCCATCGGTCCGTGGTCGTCGGCATCCAGTTCGATATGTCTTTCGAAATAATAGATTAGTTTCGTTAAGTCAGCTTCCGGGAAATTCGCCTGGAAATTTTTCAGTATCTCAGAAAACATATCCGGAATCAAATCTTCACGGCCAAAAGTAAACGCTGCTGCAATTTCGTGCGGCTTACCGTGTTCAATTACCTGAAATGTAAAATCAAGGAATTCCTTAATTTTTGGATGCAAATCACTGATTTTAATGGATACGAAAATGTTCTGCATTGAAATCACGCTTTCCAGAAAAGTCTCTATGTTTGCAGTGTTTGCTCCACAAGCTTTCATAGCATCCAGGTACATCTCGAAATGGCTTTGCCTTTTTCCGTCAAGACTTATGTCGGATTCTTCAGCTAATACAATTTCATTAATAAGATAACGCATTTCCGCATTAGGTGAAGCGAACCAAGGTATCGTGGTACACGTCAGTTTTTGCTGAAGCGCCTTCAATAAAGACATAAAATCCCAAACGGCATACACATGTCCTTCCAGGAAATGACGTAAGTCGTCTACATTCTGAATTTGCTTGTACAGCGGGTGGTTTAGTAAAAGATCCTTTTGAGGTTGGATGCTTTTGTTTACGGTTTGGATATTCATAGCAATTGGGGTTTGAAATGCGAAATTAAAAAAAGCTCCCCATTGCAGAGAAGCTTTTAACATTGATTTAATCAATTGTGAAATTGATAAAAATTATTTGAATGCCGAGAAACCGGTTACGTCCATTCCTGTGATTAACAGGTGGATATCGTGAGTTCCCTCATAAGTGATTACCGATTCCAAATTCATCATGTGACGCATAATCGAATACTCGCCGGTGATACCCATTCCTCCTAACATTTGGCGTGCTTCACGTGCGATTTCGATTGCCATGTTCACGTTATTTCTTTTTGCCATAGAGATTTGAGCAGAAGTTGCTCTTCCTTCATTTCTCAAAACACCCAATCTCCAAGTCAATAATTGTGCTTTAGTGATTTCGGTGATCATTTCGGCTAATTTCTTTTGTTGTAATTGGTATGCACCGATTGGCTTATCAAACTGGATACGCTCTTTAGAGTAGCGTAAAGCCGTATCGTAACAATCCATTGCTGCTCCGATAGCGCCCCATGCAATACCGTAACGTGCTGAATCCAAACATCCAAGTGGTGCACCCAGACCTGATTTGTTTGGTAATAGGTTTTCTTTAGGAACTTTTACGTTGTCGAAAATCAATTCTCCGGTAGCTGAGGCTCTTAAAGACCATTTATTGTGTGTTTCCGGAGTTGAGAATCCTTCCATGCCTCTTTCTACGATTAAACCGTGAATTCTGCCAGTTTCATCTTTTGCCCAAACTACCGCAATATCTGCGAATGGTGCGTTTGAAATCCACATTTTGGCACCGTTCAACAAATAATGGTCACCCATATCTTTAAAATTGGTCACCATTCCACCAGGGTTGGAACCATAATCAGGTTCAGTTAAACCAAAACAGCCAATCCATTCTCCGGTAGCTAATTTTGGTAGATATTTCATGCGCTGCTCTTCGTTTCCGTACTTCCAAATTGGATACATTACCAAAGAAGACTGAACGGATGAAGTGGAACGCACACCCGAATCACCTCGCTCGATTTCCTGCATTATTAAGCCGTATGAGATTTGATCCAAACCGGCACCGCCATATTCTGCAGGGATATATGGTCCGAATCCACCGATTTCACCCAAACCTTTTACAATCTGTTTAGGGAATTCAGCTCTTTGTGCATATTCTTCAATAATAGGGGATACTTCTTTTTTAACCCACGCGCGTGCGGCGTCGCGTACTAATTTATGTTCGTCTGTCAGTAAGTCGTCTAACAGATAATAATCAGGAGCTTGGAATAAGTCTGGTTTCATCTAAATAAAATTTTTGGTTCACAAAAGTAAGAAAGAAATTTAACTATTCAATTTAAGGCTGTTATAATTTGTCTATTTTTTTAAATTTGAATAGTCAAAAAAATTATTGTTATTGTAATGAAAAGCAACGACTTATTACTATTTGTGTATCCTGTTTCGTATATATTAGCTTTTTTCTCCCTTTTTTAGAAATGAAATAATAATAATTGAAATTTGTTAAAAATTACGGGTAATTGTTATAAAAGCTTGAAATTTCTTACTTAAATTTAGTAATATTGCAATGTTTTTTGATGTAATTGGGGACGGACTGTTTTAATCCATGATGATAGGGAATTCTTTTTTTTTACATTTTCCGGCATTTTTTAGGCTGATATTTTTAATGAAACTTCAAGCTATCAGGTGTGTGCCCGTATTTTTTGTTCACCAGGTCAGGAAGGTAGTTTTGTTTCATCTGCGGTTTGCTGAAACATTTTGATTACGTTATTATAATCGGATTTAATCGGATAATAGTTATTTTTGTGAAAATTTTTGGAATGAGACTCTTTTTATATTTTTCATTTTTTATACTGACAAGCTCCCTTTTTGCTCAGGGTAGCTCTGTTTTGAGTGATGAAGAATATCAAAAACTGCAGGATAAAGCCAGAGCCTTTATAAATTCAGATGTTGACAGTGCTTTTTTCTACGTAAATAAAATTGAAAAATCCAAAAATGACATTCACCAATCTTTTGCATTAGGATTAAAATCATATCTCTATCAGCTGAATGGAGACAGTATTAAGTCCAGACAGTTGTATAAGCAAGCTTTCGATTTGTTAAGAAAAGTCCCTGCCGGTGTTCAAAAAAGCAAACAGAACGCTTATTTGTTGAACTATGGTGGGTTGGCCGAATGGAAAAGAGGGAATTACAGTAAGGCATTGGAGTATTATCAGCAAGGCAAGAAGTTGTCTGAGAATGCCAACGATTTGATGCAGGTAGTAAAATTTAACAACAATATTTCGCTTATAAACGGTGAGGTTGGAAATTATAGGCTTGCCATCAATGCTGCGAAAGAATCGGATAAGTTTACCAACAAAATAGAGTATCTGTACAACGAGGAGCAGTTTACCAATGCTAAGTGTAACATCAATTTCAATTTAGGGAATTTTTATAAGTTATATTATTCGGAAAACAGAAATAATAGAGTGCTGCTTGATTCTGCAGAGTATTATCTTAAGAAAGCCATTGTTTTTTCAAAAAATCTGGAAATTATCAAAATCGGAGCCGAGATGAATCTGGCCAATACGTACCTGTTGAAAAAGGATTTTAACAGTGCCAAAAAAATTCATCACAAACTCTTGGTCTATACCAAAAACAAAGAGTATATTGAAGAGTACAGTTTAACAAACAGAAACCTTGGAGAGCTCTATTATGTATTAAAAGAGTATGATAAAGCCTTGGTTTATTTTCAGAAAGTAGATTCTATTTACGAGGAAGATAATGGGGTAAATGGTTCTGATTATATTTATTCCAATTACTATCAGGCCAAAATATGGTCTTTGAAGAAAGATTATGACAAAGCGTTGAGTCATTCAAAAATATACTTGGAAAATTTTGAGAAGCAGGAGTCCAAACTGAATGAGGAAATTATTGGTGTCAATTACAATTTGAGCAATAACGACCTTAAAAAGGAAATGAATGACATGCAGAGTGAATTAAAAAACAAAGGCCTGCTGAAAAAGGTAGGTTATGTTTTTTTGATTGTTTTGTTTGTTTTACTTGTTTTTGGGTTGTTAAAAAACAGAAACGATAAACGCAAAATCGATAAAAAGTTAAATGATCTTATCGTAGAGTATAAAGTCAATATCGAGAAAAAGGATGAGTTGGTTGAGGAAACCCTGGAATTGCAATCTAATATAGGAGAATCCGAAAATCAAATCAAAAAGGAAAATACGATAATAAGTATTGACGAAGAAAAGGAAAATGAAATAGTGGAAAAACTCAAAAAGCTCGAGAACAAGCTATCTTACCTTAACCCGGATTTCACACAACAATTCGTAGCTAAAAAAATCAAGACAAATACGACCTATTTGTCTTATGTGGTTAATAAAAGATTTGGTAAATCATTCAGTGAGTACTCGAACGAGCTCAAAATTAACTATGTTATCAATGAAATGATATCAAATCCTACCTACCGAAAATACTCTACTCAGGCTATTGCTGAAAGTGTAGGTTTTAAGAATGCGGTTTCGTTTACCAAATCTTTCAGCAAAAGAACAGGTGTTACCCCTGTTCAATTTGCTAAAAAACTTGACGATACAATATAGATAGTCACTATACTCCTCGGCCGTCACCATTCCCTTTTGTGTTTCCATCTCCAGGTCCCGGTTCAGTAGTCGGTGAATTGTTTACAGTAGAAGTTGTTAAGCTCACGCCCCCTAAACTAATCCCCAACATTGCTGTCAAATCTCCTTTCCCTACAATTGCCTTTTTTTGATTTGAAGATAATTCATTTGAGGCAAAGTTCTCCAAGCTTAATTTTTTGTTTTTCATTTCATCAGTATTTAATAGTTGACATTTTCAAAATTAATCGGAAACAGTATCCAATGAGATAATTTTACGCTTGATGATACGGTTTTTTGTTGTTTTATTCTTTAATATGTTGTATTTCAAAGTGTTATGTGGTATTTTTTGCTATAATAATTTATAAATTATGACATCATAATTTGCAAATTGTATAAATGACACCTTTTTTTATTGCTTAAAACGTGGAATATTTGTCCAAGAATTTCAATTGTCCCACGGAGAAAAATAGTAATAAGTGTCATGTTAAACATACTTAAGAGGTATTTAGAAAAAAGTAATTATATCGAACAGAGAGACGATTTTGAATCGTTTTTCTTATCCCATCCTAATTACCCAAGTGTATTTGCGATTACTGATACATTAGATTCATTATCCATTCCTAATATAGCCATCAAAATTCCAAAAGAACAGTTTGTGGAATTGCCAGATTCTTTTTTGACGCTTTTTAAGCAAAGCATGGTTTTGGTTTTGAAAAGGGACAATGATGTGACGATCGAATTTGAAGATGGAAGAGAGAGAAATTTATCATTTAATGAATTCCTTACCG
The DNA here is from genome assembly GCF_000498495.1 of Flavobacterium enshiense DK69. Classification (GTDB taxonomy): domain Bacteria; phylum Bacteroidota; class Bacteroidia; order Flavobacteriales; family Flavobacteriaceae; genus Flavobacterium; species Flavobacterium enshiense. Next base: position 395,785 of record NZ_AVCS01000006.1, read on the forward strand.
ATTGGGATCAGATTGTTATGGCTATTGAGCCTAATGAGGTGACAAATGTTAAAAACAAAAGGGATAATTTAAAAAGACTTCGTTATGTTGTTCCGGTTATCGTTTTAGTTGCTTTTTCGATTATTTATAATGAGTACAGTACCACGAGTCTGATTCTGCTATTGACATCTCTTTTAGGATTGGGAACGTCTGTTTTAATTCTTCAGGAGAAGTTTGGATATGCAAACGGAATGGTTTCGAAAATATGTACCATGAATTCTAACGCTTCCTGTAATTCCGTAATTAAATCGGATTCGGGGAAAAAATGGATACAGTTCTCGGACCTTCCATTTTTATTTTTCGGGATTAGTGTTATGTCGATAATAATCCAGCCAAAAGACGCCGCCATTATTGTTGGGATGATCAGCATAATGTCCCTTCCTGTGATATTATATTCCATTTGGCTACAGAAAGTCCAATTAAAAAAATGGTGTGTTTTGTGTTTGATGGTGTCTTTTATAGTTATAACACAAAGTTTGTTTTTTGGAATAGTGACGCAATTGTCTACTTCCTTCTCTTCGGTACGATTTTTTGATTTTTTGTTTTCAGTTTTTTTTTTCGCCTCAATTTGGATGTTAGTTAAGCCAATTTTCGAAGAAAAAATCGTTGCAGAAAAAGAAGTTATCCGATTGATAAAATTCAAAAGGAACTATAAGTTGTTCAATCATATGACAAAAGAGATTCCGAGCCTTTGGGGTTTTGATCAATTGCAAGGATTGTCTTTTGGAAATAAACAAGCGGATGTCCAACTGACAATTATAGTTAGTCCGAGTTGTGTGCACTGCCATAAGGCATTCGAGGATGCATTTAAATTAATGATAAAATTTCCAGAGCGGATATTTTTAAAAGTATTGTTTAATATCAATCCAGAGAATAATGAAAATCCATATAGGGCAGTTGTTGAAAATCTGCTTTTCATAGGTAATTACTTCCCTGAAAAGGCGCTTGATGCCATCATTGATTGGCATATTGAGAAAATGGGACTTGAAGAATGGAATGCGAAATGGGGAGGTAACATCATCGATGAGAAGACAAGTAAGCAAATCCATCAGCAGTATGATTGGTGTGGTGAAAACGGGTTTAATTATACGCCGGTTAAAATCATAAACGATAAGTTGTTTCCTGAGGGCTATGGAATTGATGAGCTGAAATACTTTTTAAATGACTTTTCAGAAGAAAGCGTGACCTTGGAAACAGCAATTTAAACAGGATTTAAAAAATTATAATACCTACTAATAGCGGACAGAAGTCTCAAATGTCTTAAAATGATTGGGATAGTATTCAATTAGTAAAAACTGTAATTATGTTAAAAGACATCTTAAGCATCGAAGGGGTAGAAAAAATATCCCGAAAGCTGCAAAAAAGCATCAGAAACGAAAAGGTTTTTTGCAAAGAAAACAAAATGTGCGCACAGTATGGTAAGCATTGTGAAGAACTCGCTTGTAAAGAGATTCCCCGTTTTGAGATAAATTTTTTTTAAATCGTCGTAATATCATTTCCCCAAAATGAATCGTAGTCGCATTTCCCCAAAAAAGGCTAATCCTTTAATGTGTTTGAATCAGGAAGAGTTTTTTGATTCGAATAGTATACTGAAAAAATCTTAATCCGGAATAGGCACACCCCCAAGTGTCTATATTGGATTAGGGATTAAGTCAAATTTTAAATTACTGATCATGTTAAAGAACATTTTGAAATTAAAAGGCGTAGAAGAAATAACGAAACTCGAGCAAAAAAACATCAACCGCGGGAGTGATGTTTGTAAACCAAACCCTTGCCCGGAAGGATTTTGTTGTAGTGCTTTAGCCGGTTGTTGGGACTGTTATACAGAGTCATCATTTTTTTAAATATTTTTTTATAACTAATCATCTTAGGATGATGCCCCAAATCTTTACTGAAGAGTTGTAGTTAGCTGCCTGGAAGTTACTTTCAGGCAGTTTTTTTTTATGACAAATGCTTTCGGAAATTTTCCGTTAACATTAATACAAAGGCAGACAAGAAATGCTGTGAATTTATTCTGAAATATAAGTCCGGATGATCTGCAGTAGCGGGTTGCTTCCCGATTTTGATAATCTGTAACTTCTGACTAATTGGGTTTAAACTTAATCGTATCTTTTTTGGCTGGCAAAAAATAAGGGAACTTCGTTTTACAATTCAATATTTAGGAGATTTATTTAAAAGTTAAATTTGTTATTGTAAGAAAATAATTTCTAAAATTTAGAAAGTATATTCGAGGTGTTTTGCTAAACTGATTCTTACTTTGTTTTGCAAAAATATGTGCATGGAGTAGCAGATGAGTAAGGTTTTGTAAAAAAAATTACGTCTTACGATAAGAATGTTGAATGGTTAAAAAAAAACAGAATATTACCGTGATACTAAAAATAGTATAGATGTCAGCCTTATCCAACCCCACAACAAAGGTTGCGGTCAATCTGTCCGAAAATAATATCATGGGATTACGGTAAAATTCTAAACATTCAGATATGGCGAAATTTTTCGACGCCAACTAACGGAGATAGTAGGTTGTTGTTTTTAAATCATTGGTGATAAGTTTGGCTTTTTACTCATTGCATTGCTCCAAACGAGGTATGACAGATTTATTTTTGTGATATAATTAAGATTATTATCTTTTTTTTGTTTTAAAAATAACAAAATTAAGCAATTGATTTTAAGGAAATTATCTGATTCTTTTGATTTTTATAGGAAAATTACATCAAAAATTAATGTTTTAAATTAGGAAAATACTTTCATATTAAGTATAATTGCAAATGAATTCCTACTTTTTTATAAAAACCTGTGCGCAGGGTTAGTAATGATAATTGCTGGGGATTATTAAAAATGAAATACTAATATTTTAAAAACAAAAATGATGAAAAATCAAAAATTGAGTTTAGATGCTTTTAAAGCAATGGCAGAAACAGTTCAAGAAAAAAACGTTTTAGCAAAAATTAACGGTGGTTTAACGCAAATCGCTGCTGAATGTCATATTGAAAATGGCGTTGATACTTGCACAGGTAAGGCTGTAGTAACAGAGTAATCTATTGCGATAATTTCTTATTCACACAACACCTTGGTGTTGTGTGATTTTTTTTAAAAAAAGGGATAATTTAAAATAACGAATACTTTATAAAATCGATGAATAGCTTTCAACTTTTACAGCATAATTTAGTTGATACAGGGAAAAGCCAATTAAGTGAAAGCGTTAAGCTTTTGTTGTATAAAAACGATCCCGACATTTTTGAAAAATTAGATTTTGAGCGTGAAAGAATTTATTGTGATCCATTGTTTTGCGCGTATTTTAATTCGAAAGAAAAAAATGAATCTGATTTATCTAGCATTATTTTCGGGTATTCTGATGGGAATTTATATTCGGAAATTGATCTGGAATCCGATGAGTTTGGGAGAATTCATCTAGCGGGAAAAGGTTGGATTGCTACAGCTTTTAAAAATCAGATTTTCAAATTGCAACAATCAAAAAATAAGTTGCGCCTTTTTAAAGAAGGGAATGAAATCGACTACAATATGGAAACCTGCTTAATAATTGACGGGACAAATATTGAATTGCTTACTTATCCAATTCCTTTGTTAAAACAGTATTATTACAATAAGGAATCCAAGATAATTGATGTTGAGATTCAGGAATCCGCAAAAAAACATTTGGGAAACCTAACGAAAGCTTATGGGCTAATTAAAAAGCATTTACCACACCATTATGATTTGATTCAAAATGCGGCTCCAAAATGTGTGATTTTTAATATCGACTCATCGGAAAGAAATTCATTTGCGGATCCGGCAGTACAGGGTGTTGGATTTTATAATGCTTATCAGGAGGATTACAATGAAGTTTTCTTTGTTGATGATATTGCCCATCAAACCGGACATGCAATCTTTTATCTGATGTTGCATGATGTTCAGGAAATTCTAAAAAAAGAAGTTGAAGTAAGGCTTAAAGATGTTAATATGACGGATAATGAAAAAGACGACCGAACAATTTACATTTGGTTCCATGCGCTTTATACCTACTATACCACTTTTATCTGTTTGGATGCTTGTTTAGAAAATGATGTGTTCGAAGACCCGAAAAAAAAGCACGAGGCATTAGGCAGGGTGGCCTTTTATTTGAAAAAATGTTCGCATGATCTGAATCTGTTTAGCTCAGGTGGACCTGAAATTTTCACCTCCATAGGGTTGCAGATATATCAGGAAATTCTGAAAAAATATTTGGAAATGAATAATAAATGGGAGAATCTGGTCTTTGAATTTGATTTAAGTAACCAACCTTATAATTTTACCTACTCGAAATTTTTGGAGTTAAATCCTGTGAAAGAGGAGACTGTGAGTTGATTTATTTTTCAAAACCTAATTAAATAATCAAAAAAAAAACGCTGCTGAAAATGAAAAAAAAATCATTCCTAATTATTATTTTTTTTACCATAAATTCGATTTTTTCCCAATCTTATGTTGAGGACAATTATTATAAGGCACTAGAGCTTGTCAATAAAAGCTTAAAAAATTATAATCTGGAAGGTAATGTGTCGATGACCTACGATTTAACCTCGGATTTTTGGGGGCATTATCAAGTGCCTTATGCAACTACAAAAGATACTTTCAGAGGTAAGATTATTTATGATAAAGCATTTAGGTTTTGCAATCAGATACATTCATTGAGCGAAACAGAAGCTAATTATTACATTGAAAAAGGGAATGATAGTTTGGTTCAAAGCAACCGATTTGAAAACAAGCAAAATAGAAGCCTTCCGTTAACAAAAAAAAACGGGGCGCTTAAAATTTTTGATTATAAAATACTTATGCCGCAAATCCTGTTGGCAGAAATAACTGAGCATCCGGCTAGTTTGCAGCTGCTGGGAACCACAAAGGAGAATGGAAAGAAATTACAGGTGATCTCCTATGTTTATAAGAATAACTATCCTATCGCTATTTACATCAATTCGAAAACTTTTTTGGTTGCCAAAATTGAGAAACTGCAAAACCATCAATTAATAGGGGATAATTTTAAACGTTATTCCTTTGAAGGTTATAAAATGATACACGGCAAGTATTTTCCGCAAAAGGTTTCCAGTAAGGAATTTGGTTTTGTAGGGAAAGAATATTCTTTTAAAGATATTGAATTTGAAAAAACTGTCGATACGACTTTATTTAATATTCCCGCGGATTATAAATTAGGTCAAGTTGAGAATGAAATGAAAGATGGTTATGCTAAAACTACTATCATTTCAGAAAAGTACGGCGATAAGATCCATTTGCTAAAAATGCCTGAAATATTTTCCTATGTTATGATTGTCGAATTTTCGGATTATCTTGCAGTCATTGGGGCCCCATTGAACAGTACAATAGGGAAACAGGTTGTTGATGAGGCAAGCAAATTGTATCCGGATAAAAAAATAAAATACCTGATAGTTGGGCACCATCATTTTTGGTCCATCTCGGGGATTAGGCCGTTTGTAAACCGAGGGGTTTCTATCGTGTGTTACAATGATAAAAGAATTAATGACTATGTAGGAGATATAGCACAATTTAAATATTCACAGCAGCCTGACGAGCAATATGCCAATCCACAAAAACCAATAATTGTAAATTTTGATAAGGAATTTATTTTGGAAGATTCTTTTAATAAATTAGCAATTCATAATATTGGGATGATTTCCAATCACACGGAAGATTACTCTTTTGTATATATCCCGGGTTCAAAATTGATAATTGACGAAGACATACTAATGACAACCTCGGGAAAGGAAATTGCAAAACCTAAAAAAAGAGAGGTTGACTATATTAACAAGATAAAATCATTGAACCTGGATGTTGAAAATATTATTTGCAGATGGGGACTTTGGAAAAATAATAATGTCATTAATTCGTTCAAGATTTTTGAAGAGAGAATGAAATTAACAGAATAGAGAATGTATAAATTTCCCTTTTATAAGCAGGCAGATTATAAAGATTGCGGTCCAACATGCCTGAAGATCGTTTCAAAGCATTACGGCAAAACCCTTCGCATTCAGGAATTACGCAATCTTTCGGAAACCACACGCGAAGGAAGTAATCTTCTGTTTCTTAGTGATGCTGCTGAAAAAATAGGTTTTAGGACCTTAGGGGTAAAGATTAATTTAGAAAGGCTGGAGGAAGCTCCTTTACCATGTATTTTGCACTGGAACAACAATCACTATGTGGTTTTGTATAAAACAAAGAAAAATACCTATTTCATTTCAGACCCCGCTCAAGGCCTGCTGGCGTATTCGAAAGAAGAGCTCCTGAAATTCTGGATAGGAAACAACGCCGATGAAAATACTCAGGAGGGCATCGCCTTATTATTGGAACCTACTCCAAAATTCCACCAGTCCGAATTTGATATTGAAGAAAAAAAGGGCCTTGGTTTTGGGATGCTGTACCAATATTTATGGCGTTACAAATCGTTTTTGATTCAATTGAGTATTGGTTTGTTGGCAAGTAGTTTACTGCAGCTTATCTTTCCTTTTCTTACCCAAAGCATTGTTGATGTCGGGATTCAAAACCAAAACATCAATTTCATTTACATGATTTTGTTTGCCCAATTGTTCCTGTTTGCGGGAAGAACGGGTTTGGAATTGATTCGGAGTTGGATAACGCTGCATCTATCCACTAGAATCAACATATCGTTGATTTCCGATTTCTTCATCAAACTGATGAATCTCCCGATTTCTTTTTTCGATGTACGAATGACCGGAGACATCATGCAGCGTATTAACGACCATCGACGTATTGAACGAATACTTACAACATCGTCGTTAAACGTTTTGTTTTCCGTAATCAACATGGTCATCATGGGTGGCGTTCTGGCGTATTATAATCTGCAGATTTTCTTTGTGTTTTTTGGAGGGAGTCTTTTGTATTTCGGATGGATAACTTTATTCTTAAAACGACGGGAAGCATTGGATTACAAGCGTTTTTCCGAGGTAAGTCAGGAACAGAGCAAAGTGATGGAACTCATCAACGGGATGCAGGAAATAAAACTCCACAACGCCGAAAAACAAAAGCGCTGGGGTTGGGAATATGTGCAGGCAAGATTGTTCAGGGTTTCCATAAAAGGATTGGTGTTGGAACAAACACAAACGATCGGTTCTTCAGTAATAAACGAATTAAAAAATATTTTCATACTGTTTTTATCAGCTAAATTAGTAATTGACGGAGAAATCACGCTTGGAATGATGATGGCGATAAGTTCCATAGTGGGGAGTTTAAACGGACCTATTACCCAACTCATCGGATTTGTCAGAGAAGTTCAGGATGCTAAAATTTCATTGGCCAGATTATCTGAAATTCATGAAAGAGAAGATGAAATAGGGCAGGAAGAGCATCAGATTCACGATGTTCCTCAAAACGAAGATATTCACATAAAAGACATTTCATATCGATACTTGGGCACAGATGCCTCTGTTTTGGAAAATCTGAATCTGACAATTCCGGCAAATAAAGTCACCGCAATTGTAGGTGTCAGCGGAAGCGGAAAAACTACCTTGATGAAGTTGTTACTCAAGTTCTATGAGGCTGATAAAGGAGAGGTTGCCATAGGGAATACACAATTAAAAAACATTTCCCAAAAAGCATGGCGAAATAATGTAGGCGCAGTAATGCAGGAAGGGTTTATTTTTAACGATACGATTGCCAACAACATTGCAGTGGGAGTTGATGTTATTGATAAGCAAAGATTGGTTTATGCTGCCGATGTAGCCAATATTAAAGAGTATATCTCAGGATTGCCATTGGGTTATAATACTAAAATCGGTTCGGAGGGTGTTGGAATGAGTACCGGTCAAAAACAAAGGTTGTTAATCGCAAGAGCGGTTTATAAAAACCCGGAAATGTTGTTTTTCGATGAAGCAACTTCGGCTTTAGATGCTAATAATGAAAAGGAAATCATGCGAAAACTAGATGTGTTTTTCAAAGATAAAACCGTTGTTGTCATTGCCCACAGGTTGAGTACCGTGATGAACGCCGATCAGATTGTGGTGTTGGATAAAGGTAAAATTATTGAAATGGGGAACCACTCGGCCTTGGTGGAGCAAAAAGGAAATTATTTCGAGTTGGTTAGGAATCAACTGCAATTAGGGAATTAGAAGGATTAGGGATAAGGTTAAGACGTAAATATGATAACAAAATTAGTGCATAGAGCTTTTTCTATTTTGTTATCGGTTTTTCATAGTATGTCTTCTCAGGAAGTTCAAAATAAAAATGGTAAAAGATCATTTTTCGGACATATTTATTCAGAAAATTATAAAATTCCAATTGAAAAAGCAACGGTTAAAATATATTTGGCGAATGGATATAAGACTTTTATAGCTGATGAAAACGGAAAATTTGAAATGTCCAATGAGTATATAAATGAAATTGATCATGTTGAGGTTTCTTCAATAGGTTTTAAAAAGAAGGTAAGTAAAATAGTTTCAGATACTATTTATTTGGATGAGGATACAAATCAATTATCTGAAGTGATAGTTGACTCAAAATCTAAAATCAAATACCAACTTTCCTTTTTTGAGAAACTTAATAGTTTTGAAACTAACCTTAGTTGGAATAGTAAAGCAGCAGTTTATATCCCAAAAAATTATGAAGACAAATGCGTGAAAAATCTTTTATTTGGTGTATCCGATTTTGGACGAGTTAAAAATTTGAAATATTTACCTTTTAAGGTGAATTTGTATACTGTTGATAGTTTGGGGTTTCCATATAAACCTATTCTGGAAAAAGATATTTTGGTGACTAAAACCGATGCTAAAAAATGGACAACAGTTGATGTTTCTAAATTTGGAATAACGGTACCAGACGAAGGTCTTTTCGTTGTATTTATAATTTTAGACCAAAAAGACTATAAAAATGATTTTATTTATTCAAAGTATGGTCCAATAGCAGCGGTCCCTGCATTAAGAGCTTACCGATACGATAAGAATTTTATAAGAAAATCATATTTGTATAGGCCATATTATTATGAACCATTAAATAAAAATAATGTTTGGACTCTTGAAAATTTGCATTATATGGTGGATATAGACTATTAAATTCAGTAAGGTTATTTTTTAGAAACCAATTAACAATTAGGGGGCAAAAGAAAGAGAGATTAAGTGATAGTTTAAAGGGAAGAGTAAAACTGTAAGTCTGCACTGTCTGTATGCCGATTAAAAAATAAAAAATATAAAAAATCTCCGAGCGGTCAATGAAAAAACTAATTATCCTGACTACTATAATTTCTTTTTTACTGTTTGGTTGTAAAACGAACTACACACGTATCGGTGATAAAAATGCCAACTATATTCCATATTATTTAAAAGTATATGAGGCTGATAGTCTGTTTTTAATTGAAAATTATCAGCGTTCGTATGAAATTTTGGATAGTTTGTTTAATAAGTATGAAGTGGTTAATTTACCTGAGTATAATGAATACGGTACTTATTTAGCGTGTTCCTATATGATTAAGGAAAAAAGCACTGGAAGAAAAATTAAAAAGGGATATGCTAAATTTAATAATCTTGGAATCTGGCATAAAAAATACAAAGTAATATACAAAGGGCTTGATTCCTTAATTAGTGAAAAAGAAGTGTTGTCTGCAAAAAATATTTATTATAAAAATATTGATTTCAAACTGAGAGATAAAATAATCTCCATGATACAGAAAGATCAAGAAATCAGAAAAAATAAAGATTTTGAAATGATGGAGTTGTTTTCAAGTAGACATGAAATTAATCTGGATTCAATTTTTCTTGCAAACGGATTTCCGACAAAAGATAAGTTAGGTGTTGGGTTGAATAGAGAAAGTGTTAATTTGAATTTATTGTTATTGCACCTAAACCCTAGTAAAAGACAAGATTTAGTTGTTTTTTTTAAACAAAATTTAGTTAATGGGAAGTATAGTCCAGATGAATATGCTACCATAATTGATAGGGATTTTATTGAGAAAAATAATGAAATGTACTATGGTCAGTATCAAAACGAAGGGTTGAATTTTGCTAAAGATACTTTAACTGTAAATCAAAGAAGAAGAATTATTGGTTTGCCTACGTTGGATTATGATAAATATAGAAGTAAATATATTTCGGAGCTAATGAATGGCAAGTTCTAATTTTATAAACATGAGAAAATTAGTTTCTATTAAAATCTTTGATTTCAGTCGTTTAAAGCTGAATTTTAATGCATTAAATTTGAAATATTATTTTGTTTTCAGCGGAAGTAAAAAATAAAATAGGCTAACGTACTCTCTAAGCATCAATAAAAAAATATAATAAATACAAAAAGTAATGTCCGAACAATCAATGAAAAAACAAACTCCCGACTTCCACCTTCGCAGCGAGGAGGTTCAGGATCTATTAACAAGGGTACCTCATTGGATGATACGCTGGGGAACGGTTTTAATTTTCGGGATTATCGTGATGTTGTTTTTCATGTCCTGGTTTTTGAGATATCCGGATGTGGTGGCTTCCGAGATTGTGATTACCACCAATATTCCGCCTGAAAAATTGGTGGCGAGGGTTTCCGGACGAATTGAAGCCATTCTGGTAAAAGATAAAATGACAATAAAGGAAAATACACCATTAGCTGTGATTGAAAATTCGGCAAATTACAACGATGTTTTTCTGCTCAGCAAACTCATCAATGAATCAGAACAAGGTGCAAAATTTCCGTTTGAAAAATTGAAAAACGCCCAATTGGGCGAAATTGAAAATGCGTTTGCGGTTTTTCAAAAAGATTATATTGCCGAAGGTTTAAATGCCGATTTAAAGCCGTTCCAGGTTGAAGGCAATGCTCAGAAATCGGAGACAGTCCAAATTCAGCAGCGATTAAATTTATTGTTGCAGCAGAAAAGCATCAACGAGCAGGAACTGAAACTTCAAAAGAATGAAATCAATCGTTATACGGCTTTACATGGTAAAGGTGTAATCTCTGATCAGGAATTCGAAACCAAGAAACTGAATTACCTGCAATCGGAAAAGAATTACAAGAACCTGCTGACATCCATTTCGCAATTGCAATCCTCTTTAATTGAAAACAAAAGAGCGGTTAAGGGAACGGAAATTGGCGGAACAAAAGAAGGGGTAACGTTGAGCCGGAATGTTGCGCAGTCGTTTTTCCAGTTAAAGAAAGCCATCAAAGATTGGGAGCTCAATTATGTTTTGAAATCATCCATTGAAGGCGAAGTGGCATTCGCACAGATTTGGGTAGAGAACCAAACGATAACGGCAGGTGACAACGTATTTTCAATTGTTCCGAAAACCGAAATGGGCTATATTGGTAAAGTGAAGGCGCAGGCCCACAACTCAGGGAAAATCAAAGTCGGGCAGCAGGTGAATATCCGTTTGGCGAATTTTCCGGATCGTGAATTCGGAATCCTGAAAGGTGAAGTGAAAAATATTTCATTAGTTCCTGACAAAGAAGGGAATATAATGCTGGATGTTGCCTTGCCTCAAAACCTAAAAACAAATTATAAGAAGGAAATCCCATTTCAACAAGAGATGAAAGGATCGGCCGAAATCATCACGGAAGATTTACGTCTCTTGGAGCGAATTCTATATCAGTTCAGGGACGTTTTTAAACCGAATTAAAGCTTCAGGTAAAAATCCTTAGTCAGTTCAATGTATTCCGGAGTATACTGGTGTCTTGCAGTTTCTATAACCAATTCATCAATAAGCGGAGTTTGTTCAATGCGGCTGAATGCCAGCAAGCTGCGCTTGATTTCGGTAGTGGGAGTGCCTTTAACACGTGTGATTTTTAGAGGAAACAATCCTCTTTCGGCGCAAAGGTTTTTTAATTTTTCTTCCTCTTTGAAAGGAATGATTAAGGAAAAAATACCGTTTTGCGATAAGAAAAAATCAGCGGCTTCGACTAATTCTTCAAAAGGTAAAGAGTCTTCAAAGCGGGCATTGTCACGTTGATTATCTCCGGATTTGTAATCATCAGTGTAAAACGGGGGATTGGAAACGATCAGGTCAAATTCCTCGTCCACTTCGTCTACAAATTCATCCAATCCGGCATGATAACAATATAAACGGTCGTTCCAAGGCGAATTTTCGAAGTTTTCGGTAGCTTGTTCATAAGCGTTGTCATCAATTTCGATGGCATCGATTTGCTCTGCATGACTGCGTTGTGCCAGCATTAGTGCGACCAAGCCAGTTCCAGCGCCAATATCCAGAATGTTGTACGGATTGTTGATAAGCGGAGTCCATGCTCCTAATAAAACGCCGTCAGTGCCCACTTTCATGGCGCAACGGTCTTGTTCTATTTTGAACTGTTTAAATTGAAACATGCTTTTGGGGTTTCTGCCTATTGATACTGAGAGTGTTAACTATCCTAAGTAAAGATCTACTAATCCTTCAGGAGTGTTCAGTATCATTTTTTTGTTGGCTCTGTCAACTTGAACGATGAAATCATCAATCATCGGAACGAGTATTTCTGTGTTGTCTTTCATGATTTCGAAAAGCGGCTGTGCGCTGGAATCGTTGATGGAAACGATTTTTCCGATGTTGCCTAAACGCACATCTTCTACATCAAAACCAATCACTTCATGAAAATAAAATTTGTTGCCTTCCAGTTTTGGCAAGGCGCTTAACGGTAAGTATACAGCAGACCCAATTAAGCGGTCGGCATCTTCTTCACTGTCTACTTCTTCAAATTTAACTCTCAGAAAGTCTCCTTTGTGAAGGGCGCCTTTTTCAATAAAAAAAGGAATCAGGTTTTTGTTGAATTCAACAAAAACCGATTCCAAATCTTCATACATTTCGGGTTCGTCCGTATCCAGATAGATCAGGACTTCTCCTTTGAAACTAAACTTTTTGGCGATCTTGCCTAAATAGAAACAATCTTCTTTACGCATGGAACCGCCTAAAATTATGCTTGAGTTTCTTCGTTGTTTTCTTCGACAGCAGGAGCTTCTTCAGTTGCAGCCTCTTCAGCTACTTCTTCAGTTGCCTCAGCAGCTTTAACAGCTTCTGCCTGAGCAGCAATACGTTTTTCGTTTGCTTCTTTTTCTGCTTTTAAAGCTTTTGCTTTAGCATCAGCTTCCGCTTTAGTTAAACCAGCTTTTTTAGCATCAACTTTACCAGCTTTAGACTCTAGCCAAGCAGCCAATTTAGCTTCAGCTTGCTCTTGAGTTAAAGCACCTTTACGAACACCTCCGTCTAAGTGGTGTTTCAATAAAGCACCTTTGTAAGAAAGGATAGCTCTTGCAGTGTCAGTTGGCTGAGCACCGTTGTGTAACCATTGTACAGCGCTATCAAGGTTTAAGTCGATAGTTGCAGGGTTGGTGTTTGGATTGTAAGTTCCGATTTTTTCTAGGAATCTACCATCTCTTTTCGCGCGAGCATCTGCTGCTACGATCCAGTAAAAAGGTTTCCCTTTTTTACCATGTCTTTGTAATCTGATTTTTACTGACATAATCTAATTTGATTAATTTGAGGTACTCGACCTCGGTTATTTAAGGGTGCAAATATATAAAAATTTCTGATTCGATGTGATTTTAAGATTGTATTTTTAAAAGAGCTACTGTTTTGATTGTCTGAAGGTTGAACTTTGGGAGAAAAAACTTGGATATAATCAATTAAAAGCTATTTTTGTAGTAACAGGTTTAACTTATAATAATAAGATCATTAAAGATGAAAAAAATAGTATCGTTATTTGTTTTGGCAGTGGCATTTGTTTCTTGTGGTGAAGATATTCAATTTAACAGCCCGGCAGTTCAGGCTACTAAAAACGGTGCATTTTGGAAAGCAAATACTATGGATGCTTTTTCAGATGCAGATGGCCTGACGATCACAGCTACGGTAGGGACTGATATTGTGACATTGCATACGAGTTCAGCAGCTCCGGGAACATATGTATTAGGAGAAAGTACCGCGAATAAGGCGACATATGAATCGATTGAAGGAGGAGGGTCATTGTATGAAACGGGTGACGGTATCGGGTCTGGAAAAATTATAATTTCTCCCGGGGGGACTGTAACTGGGAAATTTGATTTTATTGCTGAGGATGAAGAAGGTAATGAGGTGAATTTTACGAATGGTGATTTCTACCAGGTTCCTTCGCGATACTAGGAAAAAATGATTTATGACTGCTTTGTGAGTGGTAGTTTTTTGTTGTGCTGAAAATTATTTTAAAAGAAAACCTTAATATTGAGTGATTTACAAAATTAAAAGGTTACCTTTGACAAAATTATTTAAATAATATATATGAACATTTTTGTAGGAAGTCTTCCGTTCTCAATTGACGAAGCAGATTTAAGAGAATCATTTGGGGTGTACGGAGAAGTGACTTCAGTTAAAATTATTACCGACAAATTTACTGGAAGAAGTAAAGGTTTCGGATTTGTTGAAATGGAAAATGAAGCTGACGCTCAGAAAGCCATTGAAGAATTAAACGGTGCTACTGTAGGTGGTCGTGCGATCGTGGTTAACAAATCAGAGCCGAAACCGGAAGGTGAAAGAAGAAGTTTCAATAACAACCGTTCAGGCGGAGGTTACGGAAACAACCGCGGTGGTGGAAACTACGGTGGTGGAAACAGTCGTGGAGGAAGATATTAAATCTCTTTTATTGTATTGATAAAAATACAAGCCGTCTCATTTTGGGACGGCTTTTTTTATGGAATTTATTTTTTATTTGGAGCTAAAGGCTTGGGCTTTTCAGTAATCCCTATTAGCTACGCTGAATCTTTGATTTCCCGTCTTCGCCTCAAGTCCTGATAAATCGGGAGCTACCGGCTCAACCGGGACTGAAAAGTAAACGCCTTTTGTGTTTGTTAATAACTAAAATTGACATTCAGCTTCTTAAAATGTACTTTTGTTTTTGTCTAAAACAGACTTATAGTCTTTCGCTTACAATCTAAATATCAGCCTGATGTATTTAATTTTCGATACCGAAACCACCGGATTACCACGAAGTTGGTCGGCACCTATTACGGATACCGATAACTGGCCGCGATGTATTCAAATTGCGTGGCAGTTACATGATGAAATGGGGAATCTTGTCGAACATCAGGATTATCTGGTAAAACCTGAAGGTTTCAACATTCCTTATGATGCCGAAAGAATCCATGGGATTTCCACGGAGTTGGCGATGGAACAAGGTATTTCTCTAACGGACGTGCTTGAAAAATTCAATCTGGCCTTGTCTAAAGCGAAATTTATCGTCGGCCAAAACGTCGGTTTCGACGTGAACATCATGGGCTGTGAGTTTCACCGAATGAATGTGGAATCTTCTATGGTGAAAATGCCGGTTTTGGATACCTGTACTGAAGTGACGGCAGAGTTGCTGAAATTACCGGGAGGTAGGGGCGGAAAATTCAAATTGCCTACATTAACCGAGTTGCATCAATATTTATTCGGGGAGCCTTTTGCAGAAGCGCACAACGCGACTGCCGACGTGGAAGCCACCACAAGGTGTTTCCTTGAATTAATCAAACGTGAGGTTTTTACTAAAGAAGAACTCGACGTAACGGAAGATTATTACCGCAATTTCCGTGAAAACAATCCGCAGGAAATTAAGCTGATCGGATTAAAGCACATCAATCTAAAAACGGCTTCCGATGAAATCAGAAAACGCCTGCAACACATTCAGCAGGAAGAATCTGTAACTTCGGTTTCGGAAGAGGTTAAGAAAGATTTAGAACATGCTGCTTTTGCGCATCTGCACAATCATTCCCAATTCTCGGTACTGCAATCTACTATTTCGATTAACGCTTTGGTAAGTGCGGCGGTTAAAAACAAAATGCCGGCAGTTGCCATGACAGATGTGGGGAACATGATGGGGGCTTTTCATTTTGTGAGTGCTGTCCTTAATCATAATAAAGGCGCCGAAGCTAAGAATAAAGCTGCACAAGAAAACGGTGAATCTCCATCGGAAACGATAGTAAAACCGATTGTAGGTTGTGCGTTTAACATCTGCGACGACCATAAAGACAAAACCAAAAAAGACAACGGATATCAGGTAGTGCTTTTGGCTAAAAACAAAAAAGGATACCACAACCTGGCCAAAATGGCATCGATTGCTTATACGGACGGATTTTATTATGTGCCGAGAATTGACCGTGCGGTAGTCGAAAAATACAAAGAAGACATTATTGTTTTGTCGGGGAACCTGTATGGGGAAATCCCGAGCAAAATTTTAAATATTGGCGAAAACCAGGCGGAAGAAGCATTGGTTTGGTGGAAAACTCAATTTGGTGAGGATTTCTATATCGAAGTCATGCGTCACAATCAGGAGGATGAAAACCGCGTAAATAAAACGCTTATCGATTTCGCCCGAAAACACAATGTAAAACTGATTGCAACCAATAATACGTATTACGTTGCTAAGGAAGATGCCAATGCTCACGATATTTTATTATGCGTAAAAGACGGTGAGAAACAGGCTACGCCGATTGGGCGAGGCCGTGGATATCGCTACGGATTGCCTAATCAGGAATACTATTTCAAATCGGAGGCGGAAATGAAAAAGCTGTTCTCAGATTTGCCGGAAGCCATCATCAACATCCAGGAAATCATTGATAAAGTCGAAGCTTATTCGCTGTACCGCGACGTATTGCTTCCCAAGTTCGATATTCCGGAAGAATTCGTGGTAGAGGAAGATAAAGCGGATGGAGGTGTAAGAGGTGAGAATGCTTATTTGCGACATCTTACCATGAAAGGAGCTGAAAGAAGGTATGAAGAAATTACACCCGATATTCAGGAGCGACTGGATTTTGAGTTACTGACTATTTCCAATTCGGGATATCCTGGTTACTTTTTGATTGTACAGGATTTCATTGCGGAAGCACGAAAAATGGGTGTTTCAGTAGGCCCTGGTCGTGGTTCTGCTGCGGGTTCTGCCGTAGCATACTGTTTGGGGATTACCAACATCGACCCGATTAAATACGATTTGCTTTTTGAGCGTTTCCTAAATCCGGATCGTGTGTCCATGCCCGATATTGATATCGATTTTGATGACGAAGGCCGCGGATTGGTTATGGATTACGTAATCAATAAATATGGAGCCAACCAGGTAGCACAGATTATCACCTATGGTAAAATGGCAACAAAATCGGCGATTCGTGATACGGCGCGGGTATTGGATTTGCCTTTATTTGAAGCCGACAGGATTGCTAAACTGATTCCGGCCATGATGCCGGGTAAATGGAATCTGGCCCGTTTTCTTGCGGAAGATGAAAGCGAAGTGAAAAAAGCGCTGAAATCATCGGAAGAATTCGACAGGGTCAAAGAGCTGATAGCAATCGCCAACGAAGAAGATCTTGCCGGGGAAACCATCCAGCAGGCAAAAGTTCTGGAAGGATCGCTCCGAAATACTGGAATTCATGCCTGCGGTGTAATCATTACGCCTAGCGACATTACCAATTACGTACCGGTAACCACTGCCAAGGATTCGGATTTGTATGTAACGCAGTTCGACAACTCCGTAGCGGAAAGTGCCGGTTTGCTGAAAATGGACTTCTTGGGTCTGAAGACGCTAACATTGATTAAAGACACGGTTAAGTTGGTGAAATACCGTTTGGGAATCGAACTCGATCCGGACAATTTCCCAATTGATGACCAAAAAACATATGAGTTGTTCCAAAGAGGAGAAACGGTTGGGGTTTTCCAATACGAGTCGGCCGGGATGCAGAAGTACATGAAGGACCTTAAGCCTACGGTTTTTGGTGACCTTATCGCAATGAATGCGTTGTACCGTCCGGGACCTTTGGAATATATTCCTTCTTTCGTCCGCCGAAAAAACGGATTGGAAGAGATTACCTATGATTTGGATGCCTGTGAGGAATATTTAGGAGAAACTTACGGGATTACGGTGTATCAGGAGCAGGTAATGCTTTTGTCACAGAAGCTTGCGAATTTCTCCAAGGGTGATGCCGACGTACTTCGTAAGGCGATGGGTAAAAAGCAGAAAGATGTCTTGGATAAAATGAAATCCAAATTCATTGATCAGGCAAAGGCCAACGGGCACGATGAAAAAAAACTGGATAAGATATGGACGGACTGGGAGGCGTTTGCGAGTTATGCCTTCAATAAATCGCACTCCACCTGTTATGCGTGGATCGCTTACCAAACGGCTTATCTGAAAGCACACTATCCGGCCGAGTATATGGCTGCGGTACTTTCTAATAACATGAACGATATCAAACAGGTTTCGTTCTTTATGGAAGAGTGTAAGCGTATGGGATTAGCGGTTTTAGGTCCGGATGTAAACGAATCGTTCTATAAGTTTACCGTAAACGAAGAGTATGCGGTGCGTTTCGGAATGGGCGCAATTAAAGGTGTAGGGGAAGGTGCTGTGCGAACTATTGTAGAGTGTCGTAAAGACGGAAAATACAAATCCATATTTGATTTGGCGAAGCGTATCGATTTGCGCGCTGCCAATAAAAAAGCATTCGAAAACTTAGCCCTGGCAGGTGGATTCGATTGTTTTTCCAATACCCATCGCGCGCAATATTTTCATACCGACGGGGATAACAGTACGTTCCTTGAGAAAGCCATGCGTTACGGTTCCAAGTTTCAGGAGAATGAGAATTCGTCGCAGGTGAGTCTGTTCGGAGATACGTCTGAAGTACAGATTCCCGAGCCTGTTGTGCCACCATGTGAAGAGTGGAATACGATGCAGAAACTGGCTCAGGAGAAAGAAGTGGTGGGGATTTATATTTCCGGTCATCCGCTTGACGATTATAAGTTTGAAATGAAATACTTCTGTAATACGAAACTGGATGCTTTAAAAGATTTGAATCCGCATGTTGGAAAAAATATTTCGGTAGGGGGGATTGTTACCAATGTACAGCACCGGGTTGCCAAAAACGGAAAAGGCTGGGCGACTTTCAATTTGGAAGGTTATGACGAGAGTTACGAATTCCGGATTTTTGATGAGGAATACTTAAAGTTCCGTCATTATCTGGGACAAAATCACTTTGTGTACATCCGTTTGAATGTAAAAGAAGGCTGGACGAACAAGGAAACCGGTAAGAAATCCGATCCTCGTTTGCAGTTTATTGACGTTTTACAACTTCAGGATGTATTGCAGAAATTTGCCAAAAAACTCATACTGCAATTTTCTGTGGTTGATTTACGAGAACAACTAATCATGGAACTCAACGAAATTTTCAAAGAAAGTCCAGGTGAAGCTACCGTGACTTTTGAAGTGATGGAGCTGGAACGTGTGAAAAAAATTGTGGAAGTGCCTATAGTGAGTGATATGAATGATGTCGATGAAATTTCAGATTCTGAAGATTCACTTGATGAAGTGGAAATTGATGTTCCGGAAGAAAAAGAAGAAATTAAAGTGGTGACAAAACTCACCATGCCGAGCCGAAAACTCAAAGTTGGTATTTCGAATGCAATGTTGAGTGAGTTAGAGCGTTTGCAGATCAACTTCAAATTGAACTAGCATCCCATGTTTTGCCTTTAATGGTTGAAAGTGTAAGTGTCAGTGATTCAGTGTGATAGAAAAAATAGATAATATCAATTTTATCATAATTAAAACTGATTTTTAATAGGTGAACAATTCAAAATAATGTTCTATTTTTGTCGGACAATTTAAAAAATGAAATTATGGCTTTAGCAATAACAGATGCAACTTTTGATGAAGTAGTATTGAAATCAGAAAAACCGGTATTGGTAGATTTTTGGGCAGCTTGGTGTGGACCATGTCGTATGGTAGCTCCAATCATTGATCAGATCAGTGAAGAGTATGCCGGAAAAGCAGTAATCGGTAAAGTAGATGTAGATGCGAATCAGGAGTTTGCAGCAAAATATGGTGTTCGTAACATCCCAACTGTATTGGTTTTCCAAAACGGTGAAGTGGTAGGGCGTCAGGTAGGAGTTGCTCCTAAAAACACATACACTGAAGCAATCGACGCATTATTATAATCGATCGCATCAAAACATAAAAAAGGCTAACATTTCGTTAGCCTTTTTGTTTTTTATATATTTCTCAGGTTGATGATTTCCTGTTCGGTCAGGAATCTCCAGTTTCCTCTTGGTAAATTCTTTTTGGTTAAACCTGCAAAAACCACACGGTCTACTTTTAAAACATCATATTTTAAATGTTCGAAAATTGAACGCACCACTTTTACGTTGGAGGTTTTCATTTTTAAACCGATTTCACTCTTCGGTTGGTCTTCAATGTAGGACACTTCTTCTACAAAAACACGGTGATTGTCAATGGTCAATCCGCTGGAAATTCGCTCTAAATCTTCGAATTTCAGATTTTTGTCCAAAGTAACCTGATACACTTTTGAAGAGCGTTGGTTTGGAATCGTGAACTTGCGGACAATATCAGTGTCGTTGGTGAATAGCAACAAACCAGTAGTGGTTTTATCCATTCTTCCAACAGGCTGTAATTTGGCTTTTGTCGCACCGCGAACCAAATCCAATACATTGTTGGCATTCATATCTTCTTCTTTGGAAGTCGTGAATCCTTTTGGTTTGTTTAATAAAATGTATTCTTTTTTCTCAGGAGTGATTAGGCTTCCGTCAAAGTTTACAACGTCGTTCGGTTGTACTTTGTAGCCCATCTCCGTAACCACTTCACCGTTTACTTTTACGTTTCCGGATTGGATGTAAATATCGGCATCACGGCGTGAGCAAACACCTGAATTAGAAATGTATTTGTTCAGACGGATTTCGTCCGGATTGGCAGGTTTTTTAGGTGCTTTCGGTTTTTTATCGAAAGCAGGTTTTGCTTTAGGGAACCCCGTTTTTTTATCGTCTTTTTTAAAAGTAGCCTTAGCCGGTCCGCTTGGTTTTTTGGAACCCGAGCCTGGTTTTTTAGACGTAGAACCTTTTTTATTATTTCCTTTTCCGTTGTTCATTTCACTTAAATTTCTACAAAGATAGTATTTCTTTCCTTGACTTGAGAAAAGACTGTCTAACTACTTATTCCATTTTATCTGATAAGGATAGGTTTCATACGCCACATTGTCCTCATTGATTTTATAACCCAGTGCATAATCCTCTTTGGATTCTTTCATCATAGTTTCACATTCCTGTATTTTTCCCAATCGGTACAGACACACTCCTTTGTAATATTTAACATCAGAATAGTTTTTGTATCTGGTCAAAGCCCTGTCAAAAGTAGTTATGGCTTCATCCCAGCGTGCCTGCTCATAGATGGAAATCCCTAGGTAAAATAAAGCGGTATGGTGTACCCAGTCTTCTCCTTTGAGTTTTTGTGTACTGTCTACATAATCCTGAAGTAACACCTCGGCTTTTTTGAATTCATTAAGCTGCAAATAACACAATGCTATATAAAAATTATAGGTATGGTCCATCACATAATTGTTGCCAAACTTCCTCTTGCAATCTTCGAAATCGGTTATGGCATCTTTATAGGTTTTGGCAAAAATACACTTGATAAAAGCACGGTAAGACTGCCATCGTTCAGCGTCGTATTTGACAGCTTTATCAATAAAAACCATCCCTATTTCATACTTTCTGGCTTTAAAATAAGGCATTGCTTTTTGCTGCCATAAATAGGCGATCGTACTGTCTTTTTTCAAACCGGCATCCAGACAGGCTTGCCATTCAGCCATTTGATAAGAGTAATTGTATTTTAGGGCGCAATCTGTTAAGTATTCTTTGACGATTGCTTCCTGAGCTTTCTTTTTATCAGCGTTTAGTCTGTTCTGCTGTTGAGCATAAGTGAAAAGAGTCAATGTCAGAAAAATAAAACTGTAAAAATGCTTCATGATCATATTTTTAAAAGAGTCCTTCCATGAATCAATACAGACGGATCAATCAGGACAATGCTGAATACCCCGGCCACAATAAGTGATTTGAGGATGTTGTGCAATTGCAGATATTCGTCGTGTGTTTGGGATTTCCAGAGTTTTTGCAGGAAGAAAAGCATTACAATCAGGCTGATGTAAAAATAAATGTCCATATAACCCACATCGTATTTGTCGATGAGGATATAAACCGGGAGTGCCGTTGAAATTGTCAAGACCGTGATGAGCTTTTTGGATATTTTTTCACCGAAGCGTACAGGAATGGTTTGGTAATTGTTGGCCACGTCTCCTTTTATGTTTTCCAGATCCTTAATCATTTCGCGAATTAGGATCAACAGGAATAAAAATGTTGCGTGGACAAAAATGACATGGTAGAAATTCTTGAAATACAGTAAAATACCGAAGAAGGGCAAAACAGCTAGTAAAGAAGCTGTCAGATTGCCAATGATGGGATATTTTTTAAGTTTGTGTGAGTAGAACCAAATCAGGAAAATATAAACCGAAAAAAACAAAGCAGCCCGGAATGAAATGATGAATGCCAATGCCGTTGCCAGGAAATTCAGCCCGAAATAAACTTGTAGTTTTGTTTTTTGGCTGACCAATCTGTCCAGCATTGATTTGTTCGGGCGATTGATCAGGTCTTTTTCTGAATCGTAAAAATTATTGATGATATAACCCGAGGCAATTGTTAGTGTTGAAACGAAAACGATAATGAAAAGACGCCAATCGAGTATTACATCCAAAGCTCTTTTTTCGGGAGCCAGAATAAAAATCGAAGACAAATACTGTGCTATGACAATTATTGGAATGTTATAACCCCGTACCACAGAAAACAAACTGAGGATTTTCATCAGTAGTATTTTTGTTTTACGTGTGAGCATGATTTAATATTGAAAGTTAAGCGTTATGTGTTGAAAGCTTTTAAAAACTTAGAACTGATACACTACTTCCAATTTATAGTCTTTTAATGCATTTTTCGCTTTTTCAAGGTCTTGGGTAAATCCTAAAATATACCCGCCACCACCGGAACCGCACAATTTCAGGTAGTAATCATTGGTTTCAATTCCTTTTTGCCAAACCTTATGGAATTGCTCCGGGATCATAGGTTTGAAATTATTCAACACCACTTTGGAAAGTTGCTTGGTGTTTTCAAAAAGGGATTTCATATCGCCATGCAGGAAATTTTCCACACAGGCGTCGGTGTATTTGATGAATTGGGATTTCAGCATTTTGCGGAACCCTTCTTCTTTCAGATTTTCCATGAAGATGCTCACCATCGGAGCGGTTTCGCCTACGATTCCAGAATCAATTAAGAAAACGGCACCTTTTCCTTCGGTACTTTGTGAAGGAATTCCGGTTGGTTCAATATTGTCTTTGGAGTTGATTAAAATCGGCAAACTTAAATAGCTGTTCAATGGATCTAGACCCGAACTTTTTCCGTGGAAAAACGATTCCATTTCCGAAAAAATAGCTTTCAACTGCAATAACTTTTCACGTGTTAAGTTTTCCAGAACCGTGATTTTGTTATTGGCATATTTATCGTAAATCGCTGCTACCAGCGCACCGCTGCTCCCTACACCATATCCCTGAGGAATACTGGAATCGAAATACATACCGCGCTCAACATCGGCTTTTAAAGCTGCCAGATTGAAAGTCACTAACTTGGGCTGTTCACTTTGCAAGTCTTTCAGATAAGACACAAATCGTTTTAAACTTGCATTCGATTTTTGGGCCTCTTCTGACGGATTTTCATCTACCTTCAAAGCTCCGTTATAGAAATTATAAGGAATAGACAAACCTTTGGAATCTTTGATGATTCCGTATTCTCCGAAGAGCAAGATTTTCGAGTAAAAAAGCGGTCCTTTCATTTGGGCTACAGTTTACGATATTCAGTTTATGGGCTAAATATACAAAAATTATATCATTAAAGCCCCCAATCCAATTTCATCACAAATGTACTGACCATTTTG
The DNA here is from genome assembly GCF_000498495.1 of Flavobacterium enshiense DK69. GTDB lineage: Bacteria > Bacteroidota > Bacteroidia > Flavobacteriales > Flavobacteriaceae > Flavobacterium > Flavobacterium enshiense. The sequence goes on from NZ_AVCS01000006.1 coordinate 419,524, forward strand.
ACAATAGCCAACTAATTCGCCCTTAATAAATTGCAGAACTTTTTCTTTGACGTTTTCCGGATACAATACGTGTACATTGGCGCCGGCATCAAGCGTAAAACATACCGGTGTTTGTGTCTCGTTTCTGAATTTCCAGATTTTATTGATGATTTCCAATGTGTTGGGTTTCATCAGGATGAAATACGGCATTGATGTCATCATCATGGCATGAAGCGTCAGAGCTTCACTTTCCACAATTTTGATGAATTGCTCCACATCACCGCTTTCCAAAACGTTTTTTATGGAAGATAAATTGTGGTGTGCCTGAGAAAAACGCTTTTCGGCAAAAGGATGACCAAACATCAAATCGTGTCCCACAGTACTGGAAACCTGTTTTTCACCTTTGTCCACCAATAAAATTGTGTCCTGATAGTTTTTGAAATTGTTGTGAATCGTCGAAGGGAATTCGACTCCAAACAAATCGGAACTTCCTGAAATTTCAGCATGGTTCCCCCAAACCACTACGCTTCCTTTTACGCTTCGGCACGCGCTTCCGGAGCCCAATCGGGCAAGGAAAGAAGCTTTTTGAAAGAAGTATTCTTCTGAAATGGTTGGATTTAAAACTTTTTCCAAACTCATGATATTCATGGCCAAAGCCGCCATTCCCGATGCGGAGGAAGCAATTCCCGAACTGTGCGGAAAGGTATTTTGGGTATCAATCGTAAAATGAAAGTCTTTCAGATAAGGGCAATATTCAAAAATACGCTCGAAAAATTTTTGGATTTTCGGCTTGAAATCTTCTTTCGGTTGTCCTTCAAACAGCAAATTGAAAGAGAAATTACCGTCGTTTTCTTTTTTTGTAAAACCCAGTTTGGTAATCGTCTTGCAGTTGTTCAGTGTAAAACTGATAGAAGGATTGGCTGGAATCTGTTTGTCTTTCTTTCCCCAATATTTCACTAAGGCAATATTACTCGGTGCACTCCATTCAAAATTGCCACTTTCTACGGATGCGGTATAGTTGTTTTGGATAAAATCCTTTTCGGAAATCATAAACTTGAAAAATTTAAGCAAAGATACATTTTTAGTTAGTTCGTAGCTAAAGTGCTTTGGGATCTGTGGTTTTTTTCTATTTTTGAAATCCTAATTTATCCAAATGCAAAAAAATACCCGAATTCTTACCGTTGTTGTAACTTGTTTATGTATAGGTTATTTTTCAAAACTCATAATTGGTAATAGTATTGAAGTTTGGTATTCGAATTTAATAAAACCAGGTTTTACTCCTCCCAATTGGGTTTTTGCTCTTGTTTGGTCGGTGCTTTTTATCATGATGGGAGTGGCTGCTGGCTTGGTGTGGGATCGAATGGAGTTGGATAGAATCAATGCTCGTAAAGGATTGCAGTTTTTTGCGATTCAGTTAGGGTTGAATATTTTATGGACTTATATTTTCTTCGGCCTGCATAATCCGTTATTGGCTTTGGCTGAAATAACACTCCTGTGGCTGATGATTTTCGAAACCTATGTTGTCTTTAAAAGAGTGGATAAAATGGCAGCGATGTTGCTTTTGCCTTATCTGGCATGGGTTGTTTTCGCTGCAGTTTTAAATGCTGCTATTTTTTGGTTAAACCGATAGTTTTTTTGTCGTTTTTTTTTGCATTTCATCTATAACCGCAATTATCTGACGAGCAATAATTTCTTTTATTATTATCTTTACGCTTACCCAAAAAATCTCTCCGGAATCTAATTTTCTTAATGGTTTCTGCATACTTTCTTAACCATGCTATTTGTCAAAATGTTTTTTGAATCAACTTAAAATTTAGAGATATGGGCGCATTTTTAGTTTTGCTTGTAGGCTTAATTGGAGTTTTATTAGGCTACATTATAGGGAAATCAGCATTAAATTCAAATTCTAAAGAGGCTTCTGAGGTCGAAAAACTCAAAAGAAGGGTAGCTGTACTTTTATCGGAAAATGAAGTTTTAAAGGCGAAAATAGCTTCCGGAAGCCATGTTTTGGGATTCTCTCCCGAACCTTTGGTTCATCCTCCATTTGACCATGATTTAGCATCATCGGTTTTAGGCAAAGATGTTGAGGAAAATGACCTGAAAGTGATAGAGGGTGTTGGTCCGAAAATTGAACAATTGTTTAAAACCTCCGGAATTCTGACCTGGAAAGGTTTGGCAGAAATGTCGGTTGACCGCTGCAATGAGATTCTAAATAAAGCGGGGGACCAATTCGCTCGTCATAACCCGTCAACATGGCCACGTCAGGCTCGATTGGCCTATGAAGGAAAATGGCGGGACTTAAAAGTTTGGCAGGAATCACTTCAGGGAGGCTTGGAATAATGAAGCAAATTTTACTTTTCGGAAATGGCTCTTGCCGCTAAGAAACCTCCTGTCCAGGCATTCTGAAAATTGAATCCGCCTGTTATGGCGTCTATATTTAAAATTTCCCCGGCAAAATAAAGGTTGTCGTGGAGTTTGCTTTGCATGGTTTTAAAGTCGATTTCCTTCAGATTGATACCGCCGGCAGTTACGAATTCCTCTTTAAAGGTGCTTTTTCCGTTTACCTGAAACTGTCCGTTGGTCAGCTGATTGGCTAAATCGGTCAGTTGTTTTTTTGTGACGTCGGCCCATTTGGTTTCGGCTGAAATACCCGATGCATTAACCAAGCTCTCCCAAAGTCGCTTCGGAAATTCAAACGGACAGAATTTCACCACCAGTTTTTTTGCGTTTTCTTCTTTTAGGTTTTTCAGAGTATCCAATGCTTCTTCAAAGTCGGTTTCGTGTAGCCAATTGACCTGTAATGTGAATTTGTAGTTTTTAGCTGCTAATTCACGTGCTCCCCAGGCGGAAAGACGTAAAATTCCGGGTCCGCTCATGCCCCAATGCGTGATCAGCAAAGGTCCTGAGGCTTTTAGTTTGGAGTCTTTCACCTTCACGGTTGTAAAAGCGGAAACGCCCATCAGATCTTTAATCCGGTCGTCTTTGATGTTAAAGGTAAATAATGACGGAACAGGTGCTTCGATGGTATGTCCCAGTGATTCCGTCAGCTCCCATATTTTTGGATTGCTTCCCGTGGCCATGACTAATGTTTCGCACTTAAACGATTGATGATTTGTGTCTGCTTTCCAATAATTTTCACCTTTATGAATAGATTGGACGCTTTGACCGGTCAAAATATCTATTCCCATTTTTTTTGTGGCGGTTAAAAAACAGTCGATAATGGTTTGTGAACTGTCTGTTACCGGAAACATTCTTCCGTCTTCTTCGATTTTGAGTTCGACGCCGTGTTTTTCGAACCACTCTATGGTGTCTCCAGAACAAAACTGGTTAAAAGGGCCTTTCAGTTCTTTTTCGCCTCTCGGATAAAACTTTACCAAATCATTCGGAATAAAGCAGGCATGGGTCACATTACAGCGTCCTCCACCGGAAACCTTTACCTTGGAAAGTACTTCTTTTCCGCGTTCGAGTATGGCGATTTTTAACTTCGGATTGTTTTCTGCGATGTTGATGGCTGTAAAAAATCCTGCCGCTCCGCCGCCGATGATAAGTATATCGTAATTTGTAATCATAATCTGTCTGGGAAATCGGATATAATTCCGTCAATAATATGTGCTTCCAAATGTTGGATATCTTCGTAATGATTTACGGTCCACACGTTAATTTTGTATCCTTTCTTTTTGGTTGCGTGAATATTGTCGTCTGTCAGTAAGGAAAAATGCGGATGAATGGCGTAGGCGGAAAGTTCATCGGCCCATTCCAAAGCCTGTTCAACACTTGCTTGAGATAAAGTTGCCAGTCGGATTTTGGGATTAATTGATTTTGCTTTTTCCAATTCTTCTTTTTGGAAACTGGAAACGATGAAATCTTCGTATTCCCATCCTTTTTCACTAATGTATTTTTCAATCAGTTCGCAGGCTGGTTGCGCGGTGCCGTGTCCTTTTAATTCTACGTTGATCCAGCATTTTCGGTTAATCAGGTCGAAGGTTTCGGCTAGAGTAGGGATTTCGAATTCTCCTGCGACTTTAAGTCCTTTTAGTTCGGATAATGTCAGCTTATGGATCTCACCCTTACCGTTAGTCATGCGTTCTACGGTAAAATCGTGAAAGACGACCAGTTCGCCGGAAGCACAAACGTGAACATCGAGTTCGATTCCGTTTACGCCCAAATCCATTGCTTTTTGGAAGGATTCCAACGTGTTTTCTGCTACATGTCCTTTAGCGCCGCGATGTCCAATTTTTTGAACCATGAAAATTTTGACGTATATTTAACTATACAAAGATATAATAGATTGCAGTTCGGTTCGTTAAATAGTAAGGATTAATAATGAAAGGGTATGAAAAATGCAGTTATACTTTTACTGATTGGGCTTTTTGCCTTGGGTTGTTCGTCTAAGAAAAAGGTCGTCGAAGAAAAGAAAGAGCCAGCGGTTCAGTATCGTGATGATTTCAGGTCGGTTTCTGACGCCGCAAAAAAGAAGTTTTTGACGGAAATGAAAGCGACCGGGGAAACGGCATCGGTTTTAATTCTGACAAAAGGCTTCAAAGGAGAAAAGGTTACTGTGGCCAATGAGAAGAAATTGGTGTATTCGGGAACTCCGATAAGTAATTTGAGCACAGGGATTGCGGGTTATATCACCATTGATAATACGGTTGATACAAAAATCACCGATGAATTAAGTAAAAATGAAGCGGTGCTGGATGCCAAAGACACAAAAAAGCACAAGTTTATTTATGTGATGAAAGATCCTTCGCGTCAGGGAAATCCTTATGTGATAACCTATAGCAATAAACTCCGTCCGTTGAAATAAAAGGGTTTTGGTAAATCCAGTAATCTGAATTTTATTTTCAGCTTTCATTTTTTGTTGTTTCGTCAATTTCTTTTGTTTTTTGCACAATCTGGGTTACTGCGGAATCTAAGTTTTCTGTTGCGGTTTTGAGTTTTTCAATTACCTCAAGATTGGCCGGGTCGGAAGGATTGTCAAAATTAATTAAGTTGATTAATCCCTCTATGCTGGCTACGGGGCCTCTTACCATGTGTGATTGGAATTGGGCTATTTCGATCAGTTTTTCGTTTCGGCGTTTTAAGGCTTCTTCCGATTTGATACGGCGTTCGAGTTCTTCCTGGGATTTTGCCAGGGCCTTTCGCAGCGCTTCAACCGATAGGTTCTCCAGAAAACACAGTAAAAAAATTGCTGTTGCTGTGAATGTCCAATGAATTATTGGGCTAAGGCCAAGTGGTTCTTTTCCGGTGAGCAGATTGTTATGCTCGGCAAAAACAAGAAAAAGGCCTCCTAATGCAGCAATAATTCCAAATATCCATATTTCCCGTTTTCCCATGGTTAGGCCGGCAAATAATACGACAATCGGTAAAAGTTTTATACCGTGAGCTTTAATTCCTCCGCCGCTCCAGGAGAACAGTATAATCATGATCAGCAGAAAAGAGATGTAAATAGAGGCAATGACACGTACATTTTGTCTTTTGGCGAGCGATGCCAACATTAAGCTTATAGTCCAAACGATAAAAAGAATTATAGAGTAACGTAAAGCATATTGGCTTAGGACGAACATGGCGATGAAGAGCGAGACTGAAAGTATAAAGAGAAAAATCAGGATGATTTTTACCAGGATTAATCTTTTGTCGTTCAAATCAGTGTCCTGCAGTCCGAAGAATGAAATTATCTTTTGCATGTCTTTACATTTTGTTTTTAGCTGATCTTTTTGAAAGAAAGCTGTATTCTGATGTGTGACAGATATGAGTCTTTATTGTCTCTTAGCTCTCAGTATTGGCTTCTGATTTGATTTACTCTTTTTACTGAAAACATTTATTGAATTTAAAGTTAGTTTAAATTTTCTTTTGAAGGTTGTTTGGGAGATTAATATTTTTTGAATTGCATATTTATGAAATTTTAAAAACTAATATTTTGATGACTACAGTATGTGTTTGATTGGAATAGTCTATCAAACGGTTACCATTGTATCGCAATTGATAAATGTGACATAACCATTAAACACTTATAACCTGTTAATTAATTAACGAATACAAATAAATTCTTAAGAATAAGGCGTAGTATTATTGATTTATTTTTGTTAAATTTAATGGTTTATATGTCTCTTCCTTAATAAGTTATGCATTCTCTTTTCTGTTTTCTGCATTTTTTAATTATAACAAATTAAAGCTATGGGATTAAGAATTGCTTTTTATTATTATCGATAAGTTTTTTGTCTAAGCCGAATTTCTCCAATCTAATTTCTCAAGTAGTATCAACAAGCGTAAAAGCCGTAAATTGTTAAAAGCCAATTAAAATATTTTATCTATTAAATGTGAATTATTGTGAATATTGGTAGAGGGACAGGGCTTATGTGATTAGTTATTACAAAATAAATGTCAATTAAATAAAAGTTTAATATTTTTTAAAAATCCATTACTATGAGAAGAATATACATTTATTTGATTTTTTTGTTTTATACACTTTCGGCTCTGGGTCAAGCGGGAAATTTGGATACAAGTTTTAATCCTAATGATTTGGGCTTCGGCCAAGGTGATGGGGCAAATGGTTCGGTAAAAGCTGTCGCAGTACAGCCTGATGGAAAGATTCTGATTGGGGGAGATTTTACAAAGTATAACGGTACTACACAAAATCATATTGCTCGACTGAACTCGGATGGTACTCCGGATAGTTCGTTCAATTCTGGATTTGGGGCAGATAGTAAAATAAATTCCATAGTTGTGCAGTCAGACGGTAAAATCCTTATTGGGGGTGATTTTTCGTATTATCAGGGTGTGGAAAGAAATAGAATTGCCCGTTTGAATTTTGATGGGAGTTTGGACAGTACCTTTAATCCCGGGACAGGTGCAGATAGTAGTGTTTTGTCTATTGCTATGCAAGCCGATGGGAAGATTTTGATTGTGGGGTCTTTTACTAATTATAATGGTGTAACACAAAATAAAATTGCCCGTCTGAAAACCGATGGAAGTCTTGATAGTTCATTTAATATTGGGACTGGGGCAGATATGGTTATTTTTAGTATTGCTGTTCAGCAAACCGGAAAAATTCTTATTGGAGGTACTTTTTCTTATTATAATGGAATTCAGCAAATGTATTTTGCGAGACTGAATGTGGATGGCAGTTTGGATAACTCGTTTAATTCAGGAACAGTTGTGTCTGGTGATGTGCGTTCCATTGCGTTACAGTCAAGCGGTAAAATTCTAATTGGGGGAAATTTTCTATATAACATAGCCCGATTAAATAGCGATGGGGGTTTGGATGTTTCTTTTGACCCGGGTAACGGGGCAGATCAAACCGTTTTATCAGTGACTTTTCAGCAGGATGGCAAAGTGTTGATAGGCGGATATTTTTCAAGGTATAATGGAATACCATGTAATAGAATCGCCCGATTGAATACTGATGGTAGTTTAGATACTACATTTAACTCAGGCACAGATGCAAATATTGAAGTTAATTCCATAGTTGTGCAGCCCGATAATAAAATCCTTGTTGGCGGAGGTGATTATACTCATTATAGTGCTATTAGAAATTTTATAGTGCGCCTAAAGGCTAATGGCGCTACAGATATTTTTAATCCGGTTACCGGAGCAAATGATACTGTGTATTCAATAGTAATGCAGCCGGACAATAAAATATTAGTCGGTGGTACTTTTACGAATTACGACAATACTAAAGTAAGATCGATTGCCCGTTTGAATGCTGATGGCAGTTTGGATACTACTTTTAATTCAGGTTTAGGGGCAGATAATGCCATTTTTTGTATGGCTCTGCAACCAAATGGTAAAATCCTTATTGGTGGTGGATTTACAATAAATGGCATCAAAGTGAAGGGAATTACTCGATTAAATTCAGATGGGAGTCTCGACAATACTTTTAATTCAGGACCGGGTTCAGGTTCTGAAGTGTATAGTATAGTGTTGCAGTCCGATGGCAAAATTTTGGTTGGCGGGAATATTATGATTAGAAGATTAAATGTGGACGGGAGTCTTGATGATTCTTTTAAATTTAATATTGGACAGGGGGCTAATGGATTTGTTTACGGATATGTTAGTGGTATAGGTGTTCAATCAAGTGGTAAAATCATCATTGGGGGGTCTTTTGAAGTGTCTAACGGTAGTTCATTTGAAGACCATTCAGATGTTCTCCGGTTAAATTCTAATGGCAGCCTGGATGCTTCCTTTAATTCAGGAGCTGCTGGGGCGAATTATGATGTGTTTGCGCTTTCTGTGCAACCGGATGGGAAAGTGTTGATAGGGGGTGAGTTTTCGAGTTACAACGGTATTTTCAGGAATTACATTGCCCGCTTGAATGCAGATGGCAGCCTGGATCTTTCTTTTAATCCCGGGGATGGAGAAATCCGTCGTGTCTCTTCCTTAGCATTACAGCAAGATGGAAAAATAGTAGTTGGCCGCGAATTAGGGTATGATCAAGGAGTTCCGGTTAGTAGAATTACTTGTTTGAATAGAGATGGGACTCTTGATTGTGTCTTTGATCCAGGCACGGGAGCTAATGGTGGTATCACTTCCATTTTTATACAACCGGACAGAAAAATTTTAATAGGAGGTGATTTTACCAGTTATAAAGGGGTGGGAAGAAACCGGATTGCCCGTATTTATGGTAGTAATGCTCTTTGTATACCTATTTTAGGAAATTTGTCAGCCTGCATTGGATTTACTACACAGTTGACAGGGAGCGGAACTCCGGCAGCCTCAAATCCTTGGATTTCTTCCAATACTAACGTAGCTACAGTTAATAATAGTGGAGTGGTCTTAGGGGTTTCAGCGGGGACGGCAGTCATTACATACACAGATAGTAATGGAGATATTGCTTCAACTCTTGTGACAATTGTAGGTGAATTGAGTTTTGCAATTGATTCCAACTGTGAAAACAATCATTTATTATTGAAAGTTGTTGATGAAACTTTTGATCCAAATGTTGTTAATTTCATTTGGAAGGATAGATTCGGAAGTATTATTTCGCGCACTTCTACTTTGGACGTTACTGAATATAGAAATAATAATCCGGGTTTAAGTTTGCCGTTAACATTTACCGTTTCAGTTTCTTTAGGGGGGTGTAGTAATATTGTTACCTATACTGTTTTAGATGATTCTTGTCTATTGTCTGTAGAAACATCTTCATTAAATGCTTTTAAGATCATAGCTTATCCAAATCCATTTAAGGATGGATTTAAGCTTGAAGTGAATACTTTGAGTCAAGATATGTTGGAAATAAAAGTTTATGATATGTTAGGAAAATTGATAGAGCAAAATGAAATGAATCCAAATAAACTTACAACACAAAGAATAGGGAAAGACTATCCTCTTGGAATTTATAATGTTGTTGTAAATCAAGGAAAAGAAATGAAAACATTTCGAGTGATAAAGAGGTAGTTTGCAATCTTTCCATTACATAAAATGTGCTATCTGAAAAGTCAGTCTATTTTAGTATAGTTTTAAACTAAAATTATTCGTTTTTAATTGGAGTGTAGGGATTGTAAAGATAAAATAGGCAAGGTTTATTGAGGTAGTTTTTTAATTGTTGGGCAATTAGTAAAAACAAAAAACTCAGCTATCTTTTATCTTAGATAATTGAGTTTCTTAAGTGTGGGCTCAGGAGCATATCCATTGGGACTACTTCTATTTCGGGGCTAATAATAAGATATTTTCGTGCGAACCCATTTTTGACGGATATGCCATGGAATTGACCGAACAAAAAATGCATATTGATTATGACGAGCCGCTAAATGAATTATCAACGCATAATATGAACGATATGTAGGCGTTAATATTGACAAGAAACAAAATATACTAATTTTCTCATATATTTTGAATTTTAATTTAAAAAAGAAGTCCGAAACATTGTTCGGACTCTACTATAACATTTTGACTTAAATCTAACTTAACATCTTCTATTGAGAATGCATTCTCATAGTAATGATTCCAACTTTCTAGCAGCTCTGAGATTTTTACGCTATTCTCTTTGTTGGAATACTTCTCATATTTCTTCCATTTTTCTTTTAAGACGCCCTCTGACATACTATCAAAGAATTTGTCTATGTAATCCTTACTCATAGCTAGATTGTTTTACAAATACAGTTTTACAAAACTAAAAAATTACATCAGTATCAGTATTAGCGAGAATCTGTGATGATTAATTTGTTTAACGGTGTAAGAACGTAATAAAAATAATTCAAAACAATATTTCATCATTAAAATTATGAAAAAATTACAAAACAGCCCATACAGAGGTGTTGTACAAATGAGGTTTTAGGGTAAAACTGAAACTTTTTTTGTAAAAGTTAACTTAATGATAAAACAAACTAAAAGAACAAAAAAACCTATACAAAGTTGATAACTATTTGATTGTTTGCAAGCGTTGTGAGTTGGTTACAACCCTTTGCAATAGTGGTTGTAAGTACTTTTGCAACCCTTTTCAATCTTTTTTCAACGCTGTTTGCAACCCTTTTCAACCCTCTATTTTATTAGAAGCAACCCGTTTTACATCTTCATGCCTACCATCGGGTCGCTCCCTTTTCGGAATATGTATTCACTATTTATGGCATAAGCCCCTGTAATTACTACCTTTTTTGAAGCATCAATCTCTGATTTAATTTCTATCAATCCATTGGTTTCTATTCCCGTTTCTACCATAAGATTTTCAAATATGCCCGGACTTTTTTCTATCCAAATGTAGGAGGCATATTGTTCTCTGATAACCGCATCCACCGGAATAAAAATCCCTTTTATATTGGATTGATTTAGTTTAACGATGGCCTGCATACCTGGTTTCAATGCAAAATCTTGATTAGGCACTTGCAGGCGTATTAACAGCAGGCGGGAATCCGGATTGATTTCGGGATTGATAAAAACAACTTTCGCATAGATCGTTATATCGGGAAAATCAGTAAAAGAAACTTTGGCATTTTGTCCAAGGTTTATACTTTTTGCATAATTTACATTTACTTGAGCTTCGAGCCAAAGATTGCTTAAATCAGCCAATTTAATTATAGCGGAACCTTCCATCATATAACTTCCCTCTGTTGCCAATATCTCCGAAATATACCCGCTTGTGGGGCTGTAAAAGGTTGTGTAGGGGGAAATTACCTTGTTGTTTTTTATGTTTTCGATTTGAGAATTTGACAGACCAAAGAACAAAAGTTTCTGTTTGGCTGCATTAAGCATATTTTGAGCGTTCTTCCCAAAATCACCCGGCATGGAAAGTTGTTTGTAAGCGGTAAAATAATCCTGTTTGGCTATGGCTATATCTTCACTGTATAAAGAGTACAAGGCATCATTTTTACGAACATATTCGCCAGTTGTTTTATAGTAGAGTTTTTCAATTCGACCCATTGCTCTTGCTGAAACGGTATTAATTTTCTCTTGGTTAATTGTTAAAACTCCCGTATAACTTTGTTCTAAATTGTTTTGCATTGCTGCAATAGTTTGTGTGGTAATGTTTCCCAATTGTATTTGCTGTTTGCTCAAACTTATTTCGTTTGCATTGGTATCGCTGCTTTTTATTGGAGTTAAAGGCATGTGACAAATAGGACATTTTCCGGGTTTGTCTTCTTTAATTTGTGGATCCATGGAACACGTGTAGAAAGTAGTTTCTTTTCCCATGTCATGTCCTGAATGGTCTTCTTTATTTTTAGTAGTGCAGGCCGTTACCACCATGAATAATAGTAGTCCTGTAATACTGTATTTTATTGTCTTTTTCATTTTTACTCGGTTTTAATGAAGCTTTCACTGTCTATTAAATACTGCGCGTTTCGGGCAATTGTATCATTAACAGAAATACCGTTTATGACCTGAATATAATCTCCCATTTCAATTCCCGTTTTTATTTCTTTAGCCTTAAAGCCGTTGTTCATTTTGACAAAAACTATTTTCTTATTTCCGATACTAACGAATGCTTGTTTATGCAACCATATGCTTTTAATCGGGTTTGTTTTTAGCCTTCCCTGTAAACGTAACCCTATAGGTAGTTTTAACGTGCTGTTGCTTAGATATACCCTAATTTTATTGGATTTATCGGTTGCGCTAAGCTGCGTTTCAACAAAGTTTATATGAGCGTTGATACTTTTATTTTCATCTAATTCTGTTGTAATTGTAATGGGTTGATTCACCGTTAGCAATCCGCTATATCCTTGTAAGACATTAAAAACGCCCCATACTTTATTGGTATTCACTAATTTAAACACCGTTTCTCCCTTTTTTATATAATTCCCTTCTTTAAGATTTAATGCTTCAGAGGTGGCACTTGCATTAGACATCGTATTACTATTGACATCCATTGTTTCCGTTGCTCCTATTATTCCATAGGCAGGGCTATAAATTGAAATTACGGGATTTGCCCTTTTTGTTGCGATTAATGCATTAATTTGATTACCACTCATGCCATAAAGCTTTAATTTTTGTTTTGAAGCTTCGACAATTGAAGTATTAGCTGCATCATTTGAAATTAAATAAATGAAGTTTTGCTGTTCCGTTAGTAATTCCGGACTGTATAAATCAAAAAGTTTTTGTCCTTTATTTACCTTTTGGTATTTGTAATTCACATACATTTTTTCAATTCTTCCGCTTGCTCTTGCAGCAATGTTTACAAAAGAATTTGGATCGTAAGCAACAATACCGGGTAAATTAATTTCACTGCTTATCGTTGTGTCTTTTGTAGTTGTGGTTTGATAATTTCCCACAATAAAATTATCTGTTGGCTTTAAAACATTTTCAATTGAATGGTTTTTTTCTGTATGATTATTTGTCATCTTTTTTACTAACGTCATTCCGCAAATTGGACAATTTCCTGGTTTGTCCCGAATAATCTCCGGATGCATCGAACACGTATAAACCACTGCTTGTTTTTCGTGACCGGAATGGTTATCCGATTTGGTTGCAAAATAATAGGTTGCATATCCAATCGTTAAAATCAAAATGCTTATTAAACTGTATTTTAAATATCGGTTCATAATTATTTGATTTCTAAATGTTTTTCAATTTCTACTTGTGTAATCAAAATAGCTTGTAATTTATCTAAAGTGTCTATTTGAGCCATGTTTAATGCCTCCCACGCATCCAATACAACAAACAAATCACCAGTGTTGTTTTGCCAAGCTATAATTGCTGTGTCGTAATTCTTTCGCAGTGTGGGAATGATACTTTTTTCTGCAATTTCATATTGCGCCGTGAGATTGGTAAGTTCGGTATTCATTCCTGAAACCATTCCCCGAGCTTCATTTAGTATCATTTGTTTTTGCCAATTAAGACTTTCATTTTTAATTTGAAAACTACTTATGTTGGCTTTGTTCATTTTGGTTGACCAAGGCATTGGGATGGTAACCATTCCCATTAAAGAGAATTGTTGCGGTTGTTGCCCAAAAGTAAACATATGATCATATTTAACTCCAAATTCCGGCAAAAACCTTGTCTTTTCGGCTTCTATTTTCAGTTGATTTAATGCAATTGTTTGATCAATAGCCTTGACATCACTTCGGTTTTCTACATGCGATGCTGTATGCATTTTTATTAAGTGAAAAACTTTCAATTCATAGCTTGCTTCAATCTCAAACGGGGTGTCTTTATCCCTTGCCATCAAGGTATTAAGCATTATCCGTTTTTGTGAAATGTCATTTTGTAGCATTACTATCATGCTTTGCAGCATACTGTATTGTGATTTTGCCTTGTAATAGGTGGGCAATTTATCCATATTGTATTGGTAGCGTATTTCCATGCTTTTGATCATATATTCCAAAAGCAACAAATTGTCATTGGCAATTTTTATCTTCTTATTTAAAATAAGCCATTGGAAATAGTTTGTTTTCGCCAAGGCTTTGAGTTGATTAACCGTATAGTTTTTGTTTTCCTTTTCCACAGAAGACATTGCAGTCATATAATTAAAATCGGCGTTCAGCTTTTTGTAATTCGGTATCATTTGCGTGACTCCCAACATATAAGATCCCATTCCGGGTGACATTTCATCAGCTTTCCACATTTTGGAATTGTATGGTGTCATAAAGAAACCCGTTTCCACCTGTGGTGGCATCCAACTTTTAGCTCCTTTTGCAGCAGCATCCATACTTTGTATATCGGCATTATACATTTTTATTTGTGGGTTATCTGTTTCAATCTTTTTCAAAACTTCATCCAACGAAAGTGTTTGAGCCCTACTTGAGGTGAAGCTTAAAATCAAACAGCCAATTGCGATATAAAGTTTATTCTTTAACATCTATCAGGTCTATTTTACCTTTTGTTTTTAATTCACGAAGTTTTACGATTTCAAAAACAACTGGTGTTACTAATAAAACATAAATAGTAGAGCTAATTGTTCCACCAATAAGCGGGACAGTAATAGGAAGCATCACATCGGCTCCTGTTCCTGTCGCCCAAAGAATAGGTATCAAACCAAATAATGAAACGGAAACGGTCATTAGTTTTGGTCGCAATCTTTTCGCCGATCCATCAATAATATATTGTCTTAATATTTCTTCCGTGATAACCTCTTTGCTGTTTCCGTATTTCTCCACCATTTTGTTCATGGATTCATTTAAATAAATCGTCATTAACATTGCCGTTTCTATGGCCATTCCAAACAGTGCAATAAAACCGACAGCCACCGCAACCGACAAATTGATACCATAAAAATAGACCATAAAAATTCCTCCAATTAAAGCAAATGGTACTGTTATCATGGTGATTAATGCTTCTTTCATGGAACGATAGGTGAAAAACAGAATAAGAAAAATAATAACTACTACTATTGGCAATATCAAACTCAATGTTTTGTTGGCTCTGATTTGATTTTCCCATTGTCCGCTCCATTCTATATAATATCCTTTGGGCATTTTAGTCATCATGGCGTTTAATTTTTTCTGCGCCTCTTTTACCGTACTTCCTAAATCACGTTCTCGAACATTAAACAATACGCTCCCCCTCAGCATCGCGTTTTCACTGTTTATCATGGGAGGTCCATCGCTTATCTTAACATCGGCAACGGTTTCTAAAGGAATGGGACCATATTGCATCGTTTGAACTTGTAATTTTTTTAAAGCATCGAGGCTATTTCTGTATTCCTGAGCATATCTTGCATTTACAGAGAACCGTTGTCTTCCCTCAATGGTTGTGGTTAATTTCATCCCGCCAATAGCTGCTTCGACAACGTTATTGATATCATCGATGGAAAGTCCGTATCGCCCAATAACGTCTCGTTTTGCTTCAATATCTATATATTTACCACCTGTGATGGGTTCTGAATATAAATCTTTGACTCCGGAAGTGCCTTCCAGTGTTTTCTTGATTTTTTGAGATAACACATCGATAGTATCTAAACTTGCACCGTAAATTTTTATTCCGACATCCGTTCGGATACCGGTTGAAAGCATGTTGATACGATTGATAATAGGCTGTGTAAAGCCGTTTGTTACTCCCGGAATTTGGAGTTTATTATTTATTTCAGTGATAATGTCATTTTTTGTCTTGCCTTCTCTCCATTCATCTTCGGGCTTTAGCAAAATAATGGTTTCAATCATGCTTATCGGACTGTTATCGGTTGCCGTGTTAGCCCTGCCCGCTTTTCCTAAAACGTGATCTACTTCGGGAACTGATTTTATTAATTTATCCTGTACCTGCAAAATTCTTTTTACTTCAGAATTTGACACATCGGGTAATGTGACCGGCATAAATAAAATGGAACCTTCATCTAATGGAGGCATGAATTCTGACCCTAAACGGGTAAACATCAACAATCCAATCAGTAATGCAACAATATTCAAACCTAATACTGTTTTACGCCATTTCAGGCAAAAGGCTAGTATGGGTGTGTAGATTGTTTCAAGTTGGCTATTGATTGGATTTTTTTCTTCCGGACGCAGTTTTCCTTTGAGCAAAAAGCTAATTAGTACTGGTGTTAGTGTGATTGCCAAAAAAGCATCAACAATAAGAATAAAGGATTTTGTGTATGCTAATGGACTAAAAAGTTTTCCTTCCATTCCCGTGAGAAGAAAGACAGGTAAAAAAGATGCAATTACAATTATTGTTGAATAGAAGACACCAGGCCCCACCAATTTAGATGATGATTCAATTATCTTGAGTTTTTCTTCTGAAGATAATGGATCCTGTTCTTTTTTGAATATTTTTAGTAGTTTCTCTTTCATCTTATTCGGATTCTTTACCGTTAACCATTTCTTCCTGTTTCTCCGAAATATTGCGATATGAATTTTCCACCATTACAATGCCATCATCAACAACCACCCCTATAGCCAGAGCGATACCCGTTAATGACATAATGTTGGAAGAGATACCGAAAGCCTCAAGCAAAATAAAGCCCACTGCTACTGATATAGGAAGCTGTATAAGAATAATTAAAGCGCTTCTCCAGTGAAATAGAAAAATAAGGATGACAAGAGAAACAGCAATCATTTCTTCTATTAGCGTTCCCTTAACGGATGCAATGGCTTTTTCTATCAGTTCACTTCTGTCGTAGGATGTTTTAAAAGAAACGCCTTCCGGTAAACCTTTTTCGACTTCCTTTATTTTTTCTTTTACAGCATGTATTACTTTGTCGGCATTTTCGCCGTAACGCATCACTACAATGCCACCAACAACTTCTCCCTTTCCATTTTCGTCAAATATTCCCAATCGTAAATCGCCACCCATTTGTACCGAACCAATGTCCATTACTTTCACGGGAACAGCGTTATAATTTTTAATGGCAATATCCTCTACATCTTTTATATTTTTAATATAGCCTAAACCTCTTACGATGTATGACATATTACTCAATTCAAATTTTCGCCCTCCAACATCATTGTTATTTGATTTTACAGCATTCATGACTTCCATTATGCTGACGTTATAATATTGCATTTTGAGCGGATCTAACACCAGTTGGTATTGTTTTTCAAAACCTCCAAAAGAAGCTACTTCGGCTACACCTGGAACTGTTTGCAATGCAAATTTTACATACCAGTCTTGTAAAGCGCGTTGTTCTCCTAAGTCCATTCCGTTTGTTTCAAAATGATACCAAAAAATATGACCTACTCCTGTACCATCAGGGCCCAAAGTTGGAACAACATCTTGCGGAAGTAAACGTTGGGCATAATTTAATCTTTCCAACACACGGGTTCTTGCCCAGTAGGTATCTACATTGTCTTCAAAAATGATGTATACAAAGCTCATCCCAAACATCGAGGCTCCCCGTATATTTTTAATTTTTGGTATACCCTGAAGATTAGAAACCAAAGGATAGGTTACTTGCGCTTCGATTACCTGTGGGCTTCTTCCCATCCATTCCGTAAAGACAATAACTTGATTTTCTGATAAATCAGGGATGGCATCAATTGGATTTTGCTGAACACTGTATATTCCCCAACCAAATAAACCGGCCGCCACGAGCAGCACAATAAATCTGTTTTTCAATGAAAATGAAATCAATTTTCGGACCATACTATTTTCGTGTTTGACACTTAGGAAGACTTACAAAATCCCTGAAGCTTTTGGAGGTCTTATTTGACTAACTGTGCTGATTTACAGGCTATTTTGTAACTTCTTCAGTCAAGTCCATGCCACATTTCGTGCATTTGTCGCCTTTTTTGCCGATAACTTCCGGGTGCATTGGACAGGCATACATTTTTGAATCACTTTCCATCGTTTTAGAGTCATGATCCACCATTGTGGAATCGTGATGCATCGCTTCTGAATTATTGGTATCCATGTCTCTATTTTTTTGGTTACAAGAAGTCATTACGAATGTTATTAGCGCAACAGAAAAGATTATGTTTTTCATATTCTTATTAGATTTAAATTATGTGTTATTTTTATTATTAAAAGTACAAATATTTTTTGATAAAATGGCTGAGCAATCCATTGTAGCTTAGCTTCTTATATTAAAAATAATTAATTATCTCAACCGTTTTCCATAGCTTAACATCATGAAGCCATAATAAGATTCCGGATTGCTATTTCTTGTCTTAATTTGGTATTTGTTTTTGCGTTGCCGCTTAATATTGCACATGACAATACATGATTGTCGTAATGATGATGAAATCAAAAAAACTGGCAGGCAAAAAAAAGTTTGAACATGATTAATTAATCAAACAAAAATAAGGACGGGTTGGGGGAATGTTAGGGGAATGGTAAAAATGAAAAAACCCTAAACACTTTATTTATAAAGGTTTAGGGTTTTGTAGTTGTGCGGGTGATAGGACTCGAACCTACACACCGTGAGGCACCAGATCCTAAGTCTGGCGTGTCTACCAATTTCACCACACCCGCGGGCTTATAAAACAAGTAGTTGTTTCAGTAAGTGGGTGCAAATATAGGCATATCTTTCAATATTGCAAATTTTCAAAACAGAAAATCAGTAAAAATTTAGCATATAAAAGGTAATTGTTTTAGTATTAGAGGTTTGTGTTTTTTTTATTTTTTCATGCGAAATACAAATTTAGTATTGAATTTTTCAATTTGTAATTTTCCTTTTGATTTTTTGTACATTTGGCTTTCATCATTTTAAAAACATAATGGACAATATTAAACAGTACGTTCAGGAAAATAAAGAACGTTTTCTTAATGAGTTAATTGAATTATTAAAAATACCTTCAGTAAGTGCTGACAGTGCTTACTCTCAAGACGTAATCGATACTGCCAATGCCGTAAAGACAAGCCTTGAAAAAGCAGGCTGTGATTTCGTAGAATTGTGTGAAACGCCTGGTTATCCTATCGTTTACGGTGAAAAAATCATCGATGCAAGTTTGCCAACTGTTTTGGTGTACGGACATTACGACGTACAGCCGGCAGATCCGATTGAGTTGTGGACTTCACCTCCTTTCGAACCGGTTATCAAAGCTACAGAATTACATCCTGAAGGCGCTATTTTCGCTCGCGGCGCTTGTGATGACAAGGGCCAGATGTACATGCATGTTAAGGCTTTTGAATACATGATTCAGAACAATTGCCTTCCTTGTAACGTGAAATTCATGATCGAAGGGGAAGAGGAAGTAGGTTCGGCTAGTTTAGGTTGGTTCGTGGAACGCAATCAGGCAAAATTGGCGAACGACGTAATTCTGATTTCCGATACGGGAATGATTTCCAACCAACAACCATCCATCACAACGGGTCTTCGTGGCTTAAGTTATGTGGAAGTGGAAGTTACCGGTCCGAACCGTGACTTGCATTCCGGATTGTACGGTGGGGCCGTTGCGAATCCAATCAACATATTGACCAAAATGATTGCTTCATTGCACGATGAGAATAATCATATCACGATTCCGGGTTTCTATGATAAGGTAGAAGAGCTTTCTATAGCGGAAAGAGAAAAAATGGCACAGCGTCCATATTCTGAAGATGCTTACAAAAAAGCATTGGATATCGAAGAAGTGTATGGGGAAACAGGTTATACAACTAACGAAAGAAACTCCATTCGTCCTACGCTTGACGTAAACGGAATTTGGGGCGGTTATACCGGAGAAGGCGCTAAAACAGTTATTGCAAGCAAAGCTTTCGCTAAAATCTCAATGCGTTTGGTTCCGAATCAGGATTGGGAAGAAATCACCAAGTTGTTCACAAAACACTTTGAAAGTATTGCTCCTAAAGCCGCAAAAGTAAAAGTGACGCCACACCACGGAGGTCAGGGGTATGTGACTCCGATTGACTCTGTAGGGTATCAGGCTGCCGCTAAAGCTTATGCCGATACTTTTGGGATACAGCCGATTCCGGTGCGTTCCGGAGGAAGTATTCCAATTGTAGCTTTGTTCGAAAAAGAACTGAAATCAAAAACCATCATGATGGGCTTCGGATTGGATAGTGATGCAATTCACTCACCAAACGAGCATTTCGGGGTTTTCAATTATCTGAAAGGTATCGAGACGATTCCGTTGTTCTATAAATATTTCACAGAACTTTCTAAATAATACAAAAAGGCGCCTTCTTGGGCGCCTTTTTATTTTGCGTAAGCCACTCATAGCCCTGTTTAAGAAAATAGTCTATTTGGGAACCATTACTTTGATTAATTCGGGGACGGAGCGATAAATGTAGTCTCCGTGTTGACCGGTAAAATATTTGCCCATTTTTTTCTCGAATTCATTCTGGCTTTTTTCGTCTTTCCATTTGGCTTTAAATAATTCTTCTTCTTTCTTCCAGGCATTTTCAAGGTCGCCCAGATTTTCCACCACGAAAACTTCCACAAAATCTAAATTATTAGAGCCCCATGCATGTCTATGAGGGTAATAGGCTTTTATTACATCGTTTTTCATGTAAAGATTATCAAAGACCTGTTTGCTTAAATCGTCGAATTCTTTGTCGGTTCCGTCTTTCGGCATGGCCAATTCGCTTTTTCGGACATAATAGACCATTGGCTTGTCTGGAGTTTTAGCAAAATTTTTAGGATTGCCATAGCTTGAATAGATTTCATCGGAATGATTAGGTTTGTAATACTTGTTTCTTTTTTCAAAATAAGACTTTCTGGCTTTTTCGTCGGGCCAGGCCTGTTTAACAAGTTCCTCATTTTTATCCCAGGCTTTTTTAATCGCATCCCAGCTTTCGTAGACAAATACAAAAATAACTTCGTCGTTATTGGCGGTATAATAATGGTTTAGAACATTTGTTGCCACGATGAGATCATTCTTTTTGATGACCTTGTCGAAGTATTCTTTCTCCAAAGCCAGCCAATCCTCGGCTTTCCCTTCTTTATGATCAAAATTTCTGTGCATGGTAGTCACCGTCAAATAATACTTTTTATTCTCTTGAGCCAGAAGGGTAAAGTATTGTGTGAAAAGTAACAGGATGAGTGCGAAAAATTTGTAATGGACAGTTTTCATAATTTCAAAATTTATGTTGGTGAATCAGTGAAAATTCAACTTTGAAATTTGAGGCGCTGTAGAATTCGAAATCGTAGGGTGTTTGATACAAATTTACGATTATTTTAACATAAAACATTGGTTGTGAGTTAAATGTGTCGAAATCTGCCTTTTGAAATTAGCAAGAAGATAAAAATGAATAGATTTTTTGCCTAATTGTTTTGTAGGATTATTTTTTATTCTACATTTGTAGAGTTAATTCTAAATTTGTAGAACATATGGCGTTGTCTAATACCGAAGAACAATTGATGGAACATTTATGGAAACTTGAAAAAGCCTTCATGAAAGATTTGCTTGAAAGTTATCCGGAGCCTAAACCGGCAACAACGACCATTGCTACGCTTTTGAAGCGAATGACTGATAAAGGATTCGTTGGGTACAATGAGTTTGGGAATTCAAGAGAATATTATCCCTTGGTTAAAAAGAACGATTATTTCTCAAAACAGGTCAAGGGATTGATTAAGAATTTCTTTAACAACTCGGCTTCTCAGTTTGCTTCGTTCTTTACCAAAGAAACCAATTTGTCTGAAAAAGAATTGGAAGAGTTGAAGAAAATAATAGATGCAGAACTTCAAAAAAAGAAAAAATGACCGACTTTTTAATCAAATCATCCATCAGTTTAGTGGTGCTGCTTGTATTTTATCATCTACTGTTGGAAAAAGAAAAAATGCACCTTTTTAACCGTTTTTATCTTTTGGTTTCTCTGGTGGTTTCAATGATTATTCCTTTCTTGACTTTTGAAATCAGAGAAGATATCCCCGCACAGAGGTCAGTTCCTATCAATCTTCCACACTTTGAAGAGGTTAAAGACATCTCTATCCCTGTGAAAGAAGTAATCGACTATACACCCATTATTTTTTGGGGTCTCTTCGGGTTGATTACCTTACTGATGTTATTACGCTTTGCGAAAAACATCTGGAAAATACATATAAAATCCAAATCAAATCAATCAATACAATATGGCGGAGCAAGGTTGGTTTTGTTAAAGGAGAAAACACTTCCGCACACTTTTCTTAATACAATTTTTGTAAACGAAAAGGATTACTACACGATGGATATCGAAGAAGAATTATTTACCCATGAATTGGTCCATGTGAATCAGAAGCACACATTGGATGTCTTATTTATTGAATTTTTAAAAACAATTTTCTGGTTCAATCCAGTGTTTTTTTTCTATAAAAAAGCGATTCAGCTTAATCATGAATTTCTCGCAGACCATGGAGTTGTAAACGCTCATAACGATGTTCCGTTTTATCAGAATCTGCTTTTGCAGAAGGGAAGGAATGACCAAACGATTTATCTGGTCAGTAATTTAAATTATTCAATAACCAAAAAACGACTACTTATGATGACGAAAAACACCTCTAATGGGTTGATTGTTTTAAAAAAAGCTGCTATTCTGCCTTTATTGGCAGGCTTAGTCACTTTCTCTTGCGTTGAAACTGAAGAGCAGGAAAAAACAAATTCGACTGTACCAAAGAATTATAATAATAGTCCCGCTGCAGATAAACGAAGAGACGTATATTATGCCGGTGTACGGGTGATTGTAGACAACCAAAGGGATGGAATAAAATTCGATAAAGTTTATGAAGAGCTAACCTTGGCTGAAAAAAGAAAGTACTTGGGACTTCCTTCCCGATTTAAGAAAAAAGAACTGTATCAAGGAGCTTTTGACGGTTATGAAAATTCAAAAGAATACGCTATTTGGATTGACGGGAAAAGTGTTGCTAATAAGGTCCTGAACAATTATAAACCAACAGATTTTGCTTATTACATCTCTTCTTATGTTTATAAAAAAAATAGAAGTGAGAAATTTCCGCAACCTTATCAGTGTCAGTTGTATACTAATACCTATTTTGATAAATATCTTAAAAACAAACATTTAAAGTGCGATAGGGACACTATGAGAATTGTTTTTTATAAACCAGGAGTACGTGTTGTAGATTCGGTTGCAATGAAAGAAATGATAGAGGAGCATAATGATGAAATGGAAAGAATTGCCAAAAGATATGAAAAAGCCCAAACGATACAGGAAATTAAAGATGAAATGATAAGAAATACTAGGAAGGAACTGGAAAGTAAATAAAACTTCAGGGGTTGATATTCTTTAAATGAATTTTATATATTTTCAGGCATGTGAAAACCACTCTAAAAAAAAGTGTTTTTTTCTATAACCGAATTTATATCAATTTGTTACATCGAAAAATGAAATTTGGCGTTAACTTTGCAGTATCATCATCAATCAAAAATCATCATCATGTTAAAACGCTTTTTTATTCTGTGCTCCGGCGCAGATAGATCGCTGCTCGACTCCTGTAGCGAAGGTGAACAAACCAAGTATGTAGGTGTAGGCGCCACAGTTTTCTTTACGGCCGTTATGGCATTTATTGCCGGAAGTTATGCGCTGTTTACCGTTTTCGATAATGTTTATTTTGCGGTTTTCTTCGGGATTGTCTGGGGTCTGCTTATCTTTAATTTAGACCGATTCATAGTTTCCACCATCAGAAAAAGAGACAAGTTTCGTAGTGAATTACTTCAGGCGTCCCCTCGAATTGTATTGGCTATGATTATTGCTATTGTAATTTCAAAACCGTTGGAAATCAAAATCTTTGAAAAAGAAATCAATACCGTTTTGCTGAAAGAGAAAAACGAAATGGCCATCGCCAACAAAAATCAAGTGACCAATTATTTCAAAGGCGATGTAACGAAGAACCAATCTGAAATCGACAGCATCAAGTCAAGTATCAAGGTCAAAGAAAAAGAAGTTGCCGATTTGTATCAATCCTATATTACCGAAGCTGAAGGAACCGCCGGAACCAAAAGAATGGGGAAGGGGCCTATTTATAAAGAAAAACGTTCAGCTCACGATTTGGCGCTGAAACAACTGGATTCTTTAAAAACAGCATCGGCTAAAGCTATTGCAGAAAAAGAAGCACGATCAAAAACCCTGCAAGCCGATCTGGATAAAAAAGTGGCCGATTCCAAACCGATCATCGAAGGCTTCGATGGCCTGATGGCACGAATCAATGCCTTGGATAAATTGCCTTGGCTACCGTCATTTTTCATCATGCTGTTGTTTCTGGCTGTGGAAACCTCTCCGATTATCGCTAAATTACTTTCGCCCCGCGGAGAATACGATTTCAAGTTGGAAGACAATGAAACAGCTCTAAAAGTGCAAATTGAGCAAAACGTGTACCAACGCAATCTGCAAAAACAAACAGATGCAGCGATTTATGATAAAGTTTATGCTGATATACGCGAAGACAAAGAAATTTACGATTATAAGCGAGAAGCCGCTGCGGAGCTGTTAAAAATGCAATCCGATGCTTATGCTGAGAAACAGAAGAGCGTGATGTAATAGAACATAGGGAAAAGTAAAAAGCAAAAAGCAAAAAGGGATAAGTGTAATGAAACCGCTTATCCCTTTTCTCTTATCCCTTTTTTTACATGTACTGTAAAATTTCCGCTTTCAGTTTATCATATTCACCCTGAAGAATCAATCCGTTGTCCAGCAGTTTTTTGTAATTCTGCAATTTGGAAAACAGTTCATCGTGGCTCATTTCGCTTAATTTTTTCTCGCCGCTCGGTTGTTGTACCGATTCTGAAATGCTTTCCTGAACAACAGGAGTCGAAGGCATGATTTCGGCAAATGACGTTACTTCTTCGGTTTCCATTTCTTCAACTGTTTCTTCAGCCGGGATTTCCGCTTTTGTTTCTTCTGTAATTGGAGCCGCCGTAATTGGAGCTGCTGATGAAGGATTCTTTAATAAATCCAATTGTTCTTTAGAGAATGTATATAATTTTCGAGCCTGATTTTTTGGTAAATAATCAACAGTGTGCGTAAGTTCCGATTTAGTGCTGAACGTAAATTCGGCACCTAAAATACCTTCCTTTACAAACGCGGCCGCGATGTCGTCCCAGTCGTAATCCGTGAATTCCATTGACAAACCTAAATTTTTAGGTTTACAAAGGATGATTCGCTTGTTGGTCACCACAATGCTGTCCGGTAAGATGGTTACTGCCGGTTTTTTCTGAACGGCGATATAACCCACTTCTTCGTTGGACATTAATAAATTCTCCAGTTTGGAAGTGATTTTTTCAATCGCTTTCGGATCCTGGTCTTCGTTCAATATTTTCTTTAAATTGTCAATCATCGTTTTTTGATAAAATTTGTCGTGAAATCGGCATCAAAAGTAATGCCTATTTTTAAGATTCGTTAATTTCCTGCTGTTGTTTTTTCGTTAAAGTCTTAAAAACCAAATCATAAGAATGGTTGATTAGTTCTTTTACAAACACATCAGTAACCGATTCGTTTATCTTAACGGTATTCCAATGTACTTTACTCATGTGATAGCCGGGCTGAATGTCGTCATACTGTCCGCGCAATTCCAAAGCCCAATCCGGATCGCATTTCAAATTTACTGAAGGTGTTCCATTTTCCCATTCCTGCAGTGATGACAATGCAAACATTTTTCCGCCTACCTTAAACACCAGTGTGTCTTCATCAAACGGGAAATGTTCGGTGACGCCTTTCTTTGCAAGACAGTAATCGTAATATACGTCGATGGTCATACTACATTATTTTATACAAAATCGGTTTGCTTGGACTCGCATCGTTTTCAAACGAAGCAATTTGCAGGTTTAGTATGTAACTGCCGTCAGCAATTTGGTCTTCCACATAAATTAGTTCGGAGATAGTGCAATTCATTCGGGCATCAGAATTCAGATTGTTCACGTCTTTTACATTCCAGAAAGCTTTGTGTGCCAATAATTTACCTTCGTCGTGTTCTTTGTCTACACTTGGCAAATCGATTAACAGATGTTTGATATCGCTTTCGCGGATGAAAGTTGCCGCTTCTTCCAGCAGATAAGCCCAATTCGTATTCGAATATTTCTTTGAGGTTTTTTCATCAGAATTTGGCAATGTTCTGATAATGATGGCTTCCGGAGATTTTCCCTGTAATGCCTTTTCAATCTGTGCTTTGGTGATTACATAATCTTCGCCATCCGCTTGTGGTTGGACAGAGATTACTTCCGCAGTAAAAAAGAATTGCTTCAGAGATTGATTGATGCTGTAAAAATCACGTGTGATGTGCCCCAAACATTCGGTATGCGTACCATGTCCGTGCGGGTTAAAAAAAATGTTGTTGAAATTCGTAGACGAACTCCCTTCGGCTACTTTACCTACCCAATCCCCAAAACGAACGGGTTCAATTTCCGGTTTTTCGATGTACCAGGCAATCGGATTTTGATCTGTATTGGATAGGGGCAGGGAAATATCAATCGGTTTTGATAAGTCGATTTTGAATTCGTTGTTGTTATGAAAAATCGTAGCTAACATTAAATAGGAAGTATTTATTCCTCCAAATTTAAATAAAATAAATCCGACGCAATTCCGTCGCAAAAGAATTTTCCTTTTTTTGTGGTCCGAAGCACCTTGTTTTCCAGAATTAGTTTTTCATTGTCGAGATGACGCTGCGCATTTTCAAGTAGGTAATGCAGCATGTTTTCACCGAATTCGGTTTCGATTTTGTCTAAAGAAACGCCCCAAATGGTACGCAAACCAGTCATGATGTATTCGTTATAACGGTCGGTTATTGTCAGTGTTTCGGTTTCACTAGGTAATTTGTTTTCCGCTAACGATTTAAGGTAAATGGCGTTGTTGGCGATGTTCCAGCTTCGGTTAGTTCCGTCGTAACTGTGTGCGGACGGACCTATGCCAAGGTATTTTTTTCCCAGCCAGTAGGCCGAATTATTTAGTGAAAAATGGCTTTCCTTTCCGAAATTCGACAATTCATAATGAATGAATCCGTTGGCTTCAAGGATGTCCACAAGTATCAGGAATTGTTCGTGTGTAACAGCATCATCAGGTTGAGGAACGAGTCCCTTTTTAATGAATTTCTGCAATGCGGTTTTCGGTTCAACTGTTAAGGCATAACTCGAAATATGCGGAATATTCAAATCCAGAAGTGTTTGAATGTTTTGAAGCCAATGCTCGTTGCTCAATCCCGGAATTCCGTAGATTAAATCGGCAGTAATATTGTCAAAGTATTTGGTAGCTATTTCGAGGCATTTTTTCGCTTCCGCAGCATTATGGGCGCGGTTCATCAGCTTTAAATCATCTTCAAAAAAAGACTGGATTCCGATGCTTAAACGATTGATTTTGGTTTCGGAAAGTTCAATGATCCTTTCTTCCGATAAATCGTCCGGATTGGCTTCTATCGTAATTTCGGGGTTTTCAGCGACCGAGTAATTTTCGTAGACTTGGCCAATCAGCATGTTCAAATCGGCAATTGGTAAAATGCTCGGTGTTCCACCACCGAAATAAATGGTCTCAACTACTTCATCTGCAAATTCATCTTTGCGCAGGCGGATTTCTTTGGCTAAAGCCATGACCATTTCGTCTTTCTTCTTCAGTGAAGTCGAAAAGTGGAAATCGCAGTAATAACATGCCTGCTTGCAAAAAGGAATATGGATGTAAATGCCCGACATAAATTTGAAAATTATTTAATTTGAAAATTTGAAAAATTAATGCCATTTGAGAATCATTTTCAAATTGGCACATTTTTAAATTATCTAATTCTATCCTCATTCTGTTTTACAAAAGCATCCCAACCGGAATAGCTTTTTCCTACTTCAACTCTGCCTGAATTGAAAAAATGACAGACAGCTGCTGCGAGTCCGTCGGTAGAGTCCAAATTTTTGGGAAGTTCTTTTAATCCAACCAATTGCTGAAGCATTTTGGCCACTTGTTCCTTGCTGGCATTTCCGTTTCCGGTGATAGCCATTTTTATTTTTTTGGGTTCGTATTCGGTTATCGGGATACCTCGGGACAAACCGGCGGCCATAGCCACTCCCTGAGCGCGTCCCAGTTTTAACATTGACTGTACGTTTTTTCCAAAAAAAGGAGCTTCAATGGCAATTTCATCAGGATGATAAGTATCGATTAGTTCAATGGTCCGTTCGAAAATTCGTTTCAAACGCATGTAATGATCATCCATTTTATTGAGCTGCAATTCGTTCAGCTGAATGAATTCCATCTTTTTATTCACGACACGAATGAGTCCGAAACCCATAATTGTCGTTCCCGGGTCAATTCCTAATATGATGCGTTCGTTTGCCAATTTTAATTTGTTATTTTGCGCCGATGATTTCCGTACCCCACAAAGCTAAGCAATTCCTCGTTCTTCTGATCAAACTTTTGGTTGTGGGCGGCGCATTTTATTTTATTTATGATCAATTGGCCGGTAACGACAAACTGGATTGGATAAAGTTTCGGGATCTGGTGATGGAAAAGAAGTCCTTCGGGAACATAACTTTTATTTTATTTCTGACGTTTTTAAACCGTTTTCTCGAGATTTTGAAATGGCAGAATTTAGTGGGAGTCATCCGAAAAAATAAATTGGGAGAGGCCTCGAAACAGGTTTTGGGAGCGCTAACTGCCGGATTGTTTACGCCTAATGGAATTGGGGAATACGCAGGCAAAGCCCTGTTCTTTGAAAAATCTCTGGCGAAAAAAATTGTCTTTCTGAATCTTATCTGCAACGGAATTCAAATGCTGCTTACCATTGTGTTCGGAATTTTCGGTTTGATGTATTTCAATGCGAAATTCGGCATTATTACAGGGAAAACGGTCGGGATTCTGTTTGGGATTTTACTATTAATTCTGATTGTTCTCTTTTTTACGAAGAAGATCAATGTGAAAGGATATTCGATCGAAAAACTGATTCACAAAATTAACGGGATTCCCAAGCGCATCCATCAGAAAAACATTTTATTGGGTCTTGGGCGTTATTTGGTTTTTTCGCATCAGTATTATTTTTTATTTTTAATTTTCGATGTGGAAATTCCCTACTTATTGTTAATGGCTGCCATCGCCAGTGTTTATTTTCTGGCTTCGTCCTTGCCTACGTTCCAGTTTTTGGATTTCGCGGTCAAGGGTAGTGTGGCCGTTTATTTCTTCGGATTATTGGGCGTAAACGAATGGATTGTGGTTTTTATCAGTACGCTCATGTGGTTTTTGAATGTGGTAATCCCGGTGGTAATCGGAAGTTATTTTGTTTTAAATTTTAAAGCGCAATGGAAATCGTAAATTTACTCTTCGTACTAATTTTTATCAATTACGTATTTTTTATCGGATTGCTGATTTGGGGATTTTCAAAAGTGAACTATTTTCATAAATCGAATAGTTCCGAAAACAAGACTGGATTCTCCATTGTGATTCCTTTTCGTAACGAAGAACATAATCTTCCTGATTTATTACAGTCGCTATCACAGTTGAATTATCCGAAAGATCAGTTCGAAGTTATCTTTGTTGATGATGAATCCAAAGACAATTCGGTTCGCGTCATTAACAACTGGCGCATGGAAAACCCTTGGGTGCATCTGACAATTCTGGATAATGTACGGATTTCCAAATCGCCTAAAAAAGATGCAATTACCCGTGCAGTTACCATCGCAAAGCATCCATGGATTATTACTACTGATGCGGATTGTGTGGTTCAGCCGGAATGGCTTTCTGTTTATGATGTTTACATTCAGAATAACAATGCAGAAATGATTGCCGGAGCGGTTAAGTTTCCAACTAAAGGAGGCTTGTTGTCACATTTTCAGCAGATGGATTTATTGAGTCTGCAGGGAGCTAGCATTGGCAGTTTCGGTTTGCATGAAGCATTTATGTGTAACGGAGCTAATTTTGCTTATACAAAGGAGATTTTCTCCGATTTGAAAGGATTTTACGGTAATAATCATATTGCCAGCGGAGACGACGTTTTCCTGTTACAGAAAGCCATTGCCAAATTCCCTGAAAAAGTGCACTATCTGAAAAATAATGATGCGATAGTAACTACAAAGCCCGAGAAAAGCTGGTTTAAATTGTTTAAGCAAAGAGTACGTTGGGCTTCAAAGGCATCGGCCTATCAGAGTGATTTTGCCAAAGGATTGGCAATAATGGTTTTTGTGGCCAATTTTATTCTGGTTTCCGGTTTATTGCTGGTGGTTTTCAATCTGATGAACTGGCAATTCCTTTTGGTTTTGTTTTCGGTTAAGTTTATTGTCGATTTTATTCTGATGTGTCAAAGCAACCGATTTCTTAAAATGTGTATGTATTCCGCAGTGATTAGCAGTTTGATTTATCCTTTCTTCAGTACCTGTGTAGCTTTGTATTCACTAGTAGGAGGCTTCGAATGGAAACGTGAAAATATCAAATAACCTATTTGGTTTTTAAGATAACCGGCAGTACAAATTGTGTTTTTACCGGGATTCCGCGTTTTATGGCTGGGTTTACTTTCGGTAAGTCTACCAGTTTGGCTTGTAGGATGCTGTCGATTTTTATTTTGTCGTAAGCCACGCTGTCTTTCGGGAATTGCGGTTCGAATTCTAGACGGGAATCAGGAAATACGGTTACTTTTACTTCGATCGTATCGATTTCGGGATAAAGTATGGCTAAAGTGTCAACGCTCAATTTTTCCTGAATGGTTTGTGTTAAATACTCAAAGAAACATTGTTTGCGTTGGGCTTCATCGGTCAATACATCACAAGCGTCTACAGAGGGGAAAGCATCTACTTTTTTCCAGTCGATTTTTTCCAGTTCTTTTTGCAGTAATTCGTCTTCGGACGGCGCTTTCTTGTCAAAAAGTTGACAGGAAATTACCGTTAGCGAAAAGATAGTCAGTGCAAAAAGTTTTTTAGACATCGTAAAAGTGTAATTTTAAGTGCCAAAAATAGTAAAAAAATAGATGGAATACTTTTTATTAATTACAGGTTTCGTTTTAATGGCTGTCGGACTATTGGGGAGTATTCTTCCGGTATTGCCCGGACCTCCCGTCAGTTGGGTGGGTTTGCTTATGTTGTATCTCACTAAAGCTGTACCTGATAATTATTGGGTTTTGGGTGTCACATTGGCTGTTGCGGTATTGGTTGGTATTTTGGATTACATTATTCCTGCAAAAGGGACTAAAAGGTTTGGAGGGAGTTCCTATGGTGTCTGGGGGACGAATATCGGTTTGGTTATTGGTCTTGTTGTGCCGATTCCTTTAGGTGTTGTAATCGGGCCATTTGTCGGTGCTTTGATAGGTGAATTGCTTTACGACAGGGATCATAAACGGGCTGTTAAGGCGGCCACGGGTTCTTTTGTTGGTTTTCTGGCTTCGACTTTCGTAAAATTTGTCGTTTGCGTGATTTACTTCGGATTGTTTCTTGCAAAAGTGTGGGAATACCGAAATTTCTGGTTTTAAGTTTGGTTACTTTTGCGGAAGGTAATCCCGATTCCCAATAAAATGATTATCCCGCCAAGTATCATTTGGAGGGTAATTGTTTCTTTCAGGAAAATCCAAGCCATTATTGAAGTTATTAATGCCTGACTGAGAAGGCTGAGCGAAACGCGGTTGGCTTCCATTTTTTGCGTCGCATAACTGATCAGTGTCCATGCAATCAATTGACACAAAATCCCCTGAACAAACAAAACATTCCAAACCGTGTTTGAAAATCCGTAAAAAGGTTGGTTGAAAATTAGGCATATTATTGCAAGAAATACACTAGAAACCAACATGCTGTAAGTCATGAAACTTGTGGGTTGTAATTGGTTAAGAACGTATTTGCTTAATAGGATGTAGACAGCATAGAAAACTCCGGACAGGACTCCAAATGCAAATCCGATGTCGAATTTTAACTGGTAAAAAGTTTCATAGCCAATCAAGATAATCATTCCGGTAAGGGCCAAACATGCGCCAATCCAGAAATTTCGTGTGGGTTTGTTCGGAAGAAAGAGAAACATGCCCAGGCCTACCCAGATAGGGGCTAAATTGGTTAGTAGGGTAGCCTGTGTGGCTGAAGATTGTTGAATGGCAATGTTCCAAACGGCGATATCCGAGCCAAAACAGATTCCGCCAAGTACTATAATTAGTGCGGTTTTTTGATTTGGCATTTCAAGTTTCTTTCGGAATAACATAACCGGTAGGGCAATAGCGGCGGCAATGGCCATTCTGTAAAATGCCGAACTTAGGCCGGAAACCGGTGTCCATCTCACCAGGATCGGAAAAACAGAGATGCAGAAAATACCGATGAGTAATGCCAGCCGTGGATTTTTCATAGCGTTTGAATTGCAGGCAAATGTAGTATAAAATAAAAAAGCTCCGATTTCTCGAAGCTTTTTTGTTACTGGTCTCGTCTAATGACGAGAGGACTCGAACCGGTCTCGTCCTCAAGACAAGACGACAGGGATGTATTCTAACTTTTTTCGAGTAATCTTTCTATGGATTTTCGATTTAATTTTTTTAATCTTTTTTCTTCAATCAAGGCTTCTTTTTTTGTTTCAAACTCTTTGGAATACACTAGTATCCAGACTCCTTTTGATGCGGTGAAATTGCTTTTCTCGGAATTATGCTCTTCTAAACGTCTTTCAATGTTGGTTGTGTAGCCTTTGTAGTAGATGTCAGATTCTGCTGAGTATAGAATATAGACGTAAAACATGTGGTGGATGTAAAATAAAAAAAGCTTCGATTTCTCGAAGCTTTTTTGTTACTGGCGGTCTGGACGGGACT
>NZ_AVCS01000007.1 GCF_000498495.1 Flavobacterium enshiense DK69
AAATGATTGAAAAAGCGCCCCTTGAGGGCGCTTTTTTTGTTATATGGTAATCCTTTAATGTGTGAGGATGTTTGGTTGCCTTTTGGTGGTTTTCCTTTGATTTAAGCAATAAATAGTTTGTTGGCAGATTAATGATGTTTATGGTCCTGTCTTTGATTCTTCGAGGCAATCGCAGTAGTAACAGTAAAATAAAAAAGCACCTAATGAAAGGTGCTTTTTTTTAGGATTTCAATTTTATTATTCTGCTTTAACAAGCTTTATGAACGTTACAGCATTTGTGTTTTCGTCTGTATATGAAATTTCCATGGTATCATAAGTTAAAGATACCAGGTTCTGAATTGTTTCCACTTCTGTAGGTACACCGTCAATTTCCTCTTTTGTTGTTAGAATCAATGTTCTTCCTTCTTTTCGGTAATCTCCTTTTGAAACATTGCTTTCGCAAGTGGTTCCATTATATTGGAAATCCGTATTGCTAAAAGTGAAATCTTCATTAAAGACAACATTATCTAAATCGCATTGGGCATCATTTTCATAAGGGAGATAATCCAAGATGTTTTCCTCGTTTAAAGTTCCTTTTTCAACAGGAATCCATTTCCCTGCCAGATAGTTTTGCTGAACGAAGTTTGTATCATCGTCCTCTTCACAGGATACGGTTAATATCAGAAGAGTCAATACAAGGGGAATTTTGAATATATTTTTCATGTTGCTTAGTTGTTAAAACCGAATACTTTTAGATTATCAACCTGAAAAGCGCCATCCAAAGTGTTGTCAGTTCCCGATCCTTTGAATTTGAATGCCACATAGATGTTGCCACTGTAAGATGATAAATCAATGGTAGAGGTAAGGAATTCATAATCTGGCGTATCTTTTACAGGAGCATTGTAAGGTATCGCTGTCCAGGTAGCCGCCTGTACATTAGTTCCGTCAAAATCCGTTGATATCAATACTTCTAAACTGTTGTTTGGAGAGTCAACATCAAGATGGTGTTGACAGGCATCGAACTTAAGGATATGTGTGTTAAAAGTATTTAGATTGATAGCCGGAGTTACTAACCATGCTACATTCTGTGCGTCTCCAGAACCAAAAGCACTTAATTCGGCATAGCCATTAGATAAATAGATTTTTTCTTTCCATAAATCATTTCCTAATTGTGCATAGTTGGTCCATCCCGGAATGTTAAGGTTTGTATTATTGGCAGCCGACTGAAAATCCTCTGTATAGAATGGGTTGATTAAGCCAAAACGCGGGTTATTTAGCATGATATCTCTCTCATAACGGACCATAAATTGGTAAGTATCTCCATAACGAGTTAGTACACCTCTTATTTTTCCGCTGCCAATTGCGGCCAGTTTATGAGCAAATTGTGCATACTTACTTGTTCTGAAAACCATTTGAGTTCCCGTTTTATCGGTAATATAATGGTTTGTACCTCCGCCTATTTCGTTGTTTTTTTCATAATAGTGTTTGCCAATAGCAGCATCAGTTAGCTGAACGTTTTCTACTTCGATAAGTTTGTTCAGGTAGCTGTCGGTATTAGTTGATAATTGAGCAAGGGTTACATGTTGTACCAATTGCTCTTCACTTACCGTGGTACATGAACCTTTTAATGCGTTTTTTGTTTGCGACATGGAAAGACGACCCACCTGAGCCACTCCGTTATCAAGATAAATTCCTCCGATTACCATTCCTCCGTCTTTGATATTCGTATAAAGGCCTTTCAGTTTGATCAACACTTTTTTACCCGGCTGATAGTCGATGAATGAAGAAGTGTATTCGGTTGGAACACTGAATGCTTTTGAACCATCCAAGGTTTGGAATGAAATCGATTTGAAGAAATTTCCTGCCTGATCACTTGAAGTTGCATAAGCTTCAATGACATCGTCTTCTGTATATTGTGCTACCATACCGCTCACTGGAATTTCAGAAACCTCTTTTGTTTTTGCCAAAGTAGTTTCGATACATTGTAAGTCAGGAGTGTTATAATCGTCACCATTTACACATCCGGTTAAAGCCGTTCCCAAGAACGCAAATAAAAGAGCTGATTTTATAATTCTCGTTTTCATTTTTTTAAGATTAGAAGTTAATGTAAAGGTTAACGAAGTACGTTCTTGCGTAACCGTAGAAATATTTAGGCGCGAATGCTGGCGTGCCACTTGAAACATCCTGATTTAATTCTCTGTAGGATGCATTTCTTGCCTGTTCGTAGCCACCTGTTTTATATTTGATGTCGAACACGTTGTTTAATGAGGCGAAGAAACCGATCATTTGTTTTCCTATTTTCCATGACTTACCACCGCTTAGGTTGACCAGTGTTAAATCGTCGAATTTCTCTTGTTTTAGCAATTGACGCGCTCTTTCCTCTGTAGCTTCAGGGAATGAATTTCCGCTGATGCTTTCCGGGTTTTTGAAAAAGTTATCGGTTCTTAAAATTGGGGCAATATCCAGGTAGCGGTCTGCTAGGTAATTCACATTGGCACCAATCCACCAGAAATGAGGATCGCGGTATTCCAATCCAAAGGAAGCGGCTTTTTGCGGCATACCTGCCTGGTAATAATCTTTAAGTTTTGCCTCTCCGTAGTTGGTAACCGGCGCCAGGTTTGAGTTTGATGCTAAAGCGTCTACAGATAAGGCTACATTTGGATTGTTGTCGTAAGTGTATTCTCCGTAAGAAGCGGTTGCCGTTGCTTTGATCGTTGAAGTGACCTGGTATTCGATTCCGAATTCGGCACCAATATTTTTCTTGTCAATTCCTGTTACGGTTTCGGCTACAAAGTTACTGCTCTCATCAGCCGTGTCAGGGTTGCCATCTTCTATCGAAACTCCGTCAGCAAAGAAGAAAGAGGTTTCTGTAGCGTTTTCTATTTTCGAATAGAAAGCTGTAATACGTG
The DNA here is from genome assembly GCF_000498495.1 of Flavobacterium enshiense DK69. GTDB lineage: Bacteria > Bacteroidota > Bacteroidia > Flavobacteriales > Flavobacteriaceae > Flavobacterium > Flavobacterium enshiense. Next base: position 2,889 of record NZ_AVCS01000007.1, read on the forward strand.
CTTTAACTTTCGGAGTTCTTAAAATGTAACTTGCATCGGCACTTGAAACGGTTTCATTGCGTAATCCCGGAACGATATTGTTGTTTACACGCGCATTAGGAAAAGTGTTTCTTAAAGTCGGTGCTTTAGTCATTCTTACACCGTTAAAGGTGAACAAATGATTACCGGAAAGTTTATAGGTCAAACCTCCTTTAAAACCAAAGTTGTCAAAAGCAATTTTTTTACTGTCTCCAAAAGAATTCATTGGATAGTATCCGTTTCTGTATAAACCTTCTCTTTGGTATTCGTTTCTGGCGTAAGATTGCGACAGGTAGAAGTCAAATTTTCGATAGGTGAATTTAAATTGCGTGAAAGCATCAATGGCAGTAGCATACATGTTGTAGTTGTAGCCGTATGAATCGCCTTCTCCAACCGTTCTTCCCGGATTATTCAAATCGGATTCTATCTGATTTTCATTATTTCCAAAAGTATTGATGTCGTTGTAGTATTGTCCTCCCAACAGATCCAATAAATATTTGTGGTTGTGGGATTTTAAATGTCTGAAAGTCCCTCCTGCATTTAAAGTAATGTTATCCGCTATCTGTGAGTTTAAAATGGTATTTGCCGTCCATTGCGTATCGTCTGTACGGTCTTCGTATAAAACATAAACGCTGTTTCCTGCATCGGTTTTTGAATTGGCATTATACATTCCGTCCCAATTAACCTGTCTTTTGTTCGGATCCAGAAAAGTGGCTACATTCGGATCAGATGCACTTACTAAATCTGGTGTATGGATACCTCCTAAACCGCCGGGTGCATACGCAGAAGGATCATTTGCCAATACATAAGCGGGATCATTGTTGTATAAGGAAAGATAGTAACTTGGCAGATTTCTGTAATAAGTAGGATCCGGGTTGTTAACGCCCTGGAAATCGATTCTGCTGTTGCCAACGGTCCCTGTCTGATAAGCAACGTTGGTGTTTAAACTTGTTTTTTCGTTCATTCTCCAATAATGACTTAACATCATGATGGGCTCCTGTACGTCTTTATCTCTGGAATTTCTTTTTTTACCGTCTTGCCAGCCCCAGTAGGAATTGTATTTTATTCCTGCCATATCGGTTACTTCGTCCGTGTTCGGAGAATTTTTCCCTCTGCTGTTCTGCGCATAAATGGATGTGAAGTTTAAGCTGTGGCTGTCGTTAAATCTTTTTTCAACGCTGGCAAAAAGTGAAACTGCTCCATAATCGGATCCTTCAAAGAAACCTTCTTCGGCCCATCTTCTTGAACCCGATACCACAAAGGCCCATCCTTTGCTGTTCATCCCTGAAGCATAAGTTCCCATACTTCTCCAGCTATAGTTTGTATTTGTACTTGAGAACGAAACTCGTGCTCCGGGTCTGTAATAAGAAGCTCTCGTGCTGATTTGCTGCGAACCTAATATGCCTCCGAAAGTATAATCGGAAGGAGCAGAACCCATGGTGAATTCCTGATTTCGCATCGCATCATTTAAACCACCCCAGTTGCTCCATTGTGGGCGACCATCATACAGTTTGTTCATGACAACTCCATTGATCATGGTGTTTCCGTACTGGTTATCTAAACCACGAATTTGGAAACGGGCCTGACCCCAGTTGAATGCTGCCGCCTGTTGGTATGCATCACGGGAAGCCTGTAAAAGTCCCGAAGTGCTTTCAGAACCGCTATTGTCATCCCCCAAATCATTGTCGGTAATTACAACCAAGGCTAAACGTTGCTCTGTAGTAACGTCTTCTTCCAAAACTATTACGCCCAAGTCGAGGGATTGCCCTTTTTTGATTTCGATAGGAAACGATTGAGGTAAATAACCGGTGCTGCGAATCAGCAAGATCTGATTTCCCTCTGCCGCAATTGGGAAGATGAATTCTCCTTGGGCATTGGTAACTGTCGACTGGTTCGTGCTTTGAATAGTCGCCAAAACATTTTGTTGTGCTTTCTGTGTTTTTGAGTCGATAACCTTACCTTTTACGGCAGGGGTTTGTTGCGCCCAGGCAAAAACGACTTGCATCACAAGTAAAGTAAAGAGTACAAGTTTTTTCATAAATAAGATTAGAGTTAATTCCTTGTGTTTTAGTTAAAAAACAAACAAAGGGGCGCAAATTTACATGTTTTATAACAACTTGCAATGTGGATGTTATAAATTTTCCAAAAACTTAATCTTAACTTAATCATAAAATATATTTAAAAAATTTTAAATAATAATTGATTGAATTATAATTATTTGCCAATCAGATAATTGTGAATAGATTGCCTCTATTTTGGTTATTGTGTTTTTATATAAATCTATTAATGTTATAAAAACATGCATTTTAATAATATTGTGTTACATTTGTCGCCCAATAATGAAAATTGAAATGAGATCTGCTTCTTTTTGCCTGGCATTTGTACTGCAATCAGATAATTTTCCGTCGATTTGAAAAGTGTTTTAGTAAAGGATAATCAGCTATGAGATGTATGAAAAATAGAGTTGTTTTTTTGTTTCTTTTGTTTATTTCGATTCAGTCCGCTATGGCGCAGCAGAAGAAATATAATGTTCAGACAGTGGCATTTTACAATTTTGAAAACTTGTTTGATACCATAAACGGACCAAATATTGACGAAGAGTGGCTGCCAAACGGGGTGCAGAACTGGACTGGGGAAAAGTATAAAAAGAAGCTGGAAAACTTAAGCCGGGTATTGTCTGAATTGGGTACAGGCGAATCTCAAACAGAATCTCCGGTTTTAATCGGGGGCAGTGAGATTGAAAACCGTGGCGTTTTGGAGGATTTGGTAAAACAACCCAAATTGATCGACAAAGATTATGGTATTGTGCATTTTGATTCTCCCGACAAACGAGGAATCGACGTGGCTTTGCTTTATAAGAAAAAAGATTTCCAACCGCTTAGTTATAAAAACATCCCGTTGATGATTTATGAAAATAACGGTGATAAGAAGAATAAAAAAGATGCAGAAGAAAAAACTGATGATAATTCACAGGTAGATGCCAAATCAAAAAGAATCTACACCCGTGACCAGCTGCTGGTTACCGGTTTATTGGACGGAGAAGAGATCAATGTGATCGTGTGCCACTGGCCATCGCGTTCGGGAGGAGAAAAGAAAAGTGCTCCTTACCGTGAAGCCGCAGCAGCATTGACCAAAAAAATCACCGATTCACTCCAACGAATCAAACCAGAAGCCAAAGTGATCATCCTTGGGGATTTGAACGACGGCAGTTTCAACAAGAGCGTTAAAGAAGTGATTGGTGCCAAAGGAAAGAAGACCGATGTGAAATCTTTAGGTGTTTACAATCCTTTTGAAAGCATGGCCAACCAAGGGATGGGAACTATTGGTTACCGTGATGCCTGGGATATTTTCGATATCATCATGATAACCGAGCCGCTGATTAAAAATGATTACAGTTCTTGGAGATATTGGAAGGCTGGTATTTACAATAAACCGTTCCTGATTACAACTTCTGGTCAGTACAAAGGATATCCGCTGCGACATACGTTAACCGAAGTAGGTTTCAGTGACCACTTCCCAGTTTACATTTATTTGATACGCGAAGGGAAATAAAATAATGAGGCCGGCTGAAGTCGGCCTTTTTTATTTTGTAAATTAGCAAGGCTAAAAACTGAAATTATGGCGATTTTAAAACCATTCAATCTTAATCAGTGGATTGAAGACAACCGACATTTGCTAAAACCACCGGTGGGCAATAAAAATGTTTATGTGGATTCCGAAGATTATATCGTGATGATTGTTGCAGGTCCCAATGCCCGAAAAGATTATCATTATAACGAAACCGAAGAATTATTTTATCAGCTCGAAGGCAACATAAAAGTGATAATTCAGGAAGATGGTCAGCGCAAGGAAATGGAACTGAAAGCGGGAGACATGTACCTTCATCCTGCGCGTGTACCACATTCGCCGGTGCGCAGCGAGGGTTCCATCGGATTGGTAATTGAAAGAAAACGTGCCGGGAAAGGATTCACAGACGGATTACTGTGGCATTGCGATAACTGCAATCACAAGCTGTACGAAGTTTTTTTCGAATTAAAAGATATCGAAAAAGATTTTCTGCCTCATTTTCAGCATTTTTATAATTCGGAATTACTGCGAACCTGTTCCGAGTGCGGCACCGTAATGGAAGCAGATCCGCGATTTGTGGCAAAATAGATCATTTTAAACCTTTGATTTCCTTTGGGTTAGTTTTAACGCTAGCAATATTATTTATTTAACAAAAAAACGTAACTTTGCAAAAAATATAAAAAAACACTATTAATCAACAATAATGATAACAACAGCAGTAGACCAATTTGGTATTCAGGAAGCCTTGGATCAATTAGGCTTAAAAGAGATAAATGAAGGAGCTTCAACCGGTTCCAACTGGTTTTCTAACGGGAAAATCATCGAATCGTATTCTCCGGCAACCGGCGAATTGATCGGAAAAGTAAAATCTGCTACAAAAGAAGATTATGAAACCGCTATGAAAGCTGCTGAAGAAGCGTTCAAAACATGGCGTTTAGTTCCGGCTCCGAAGCGTGGTGAAATCGTTCGCCAAATGGGAGAGGAGCTTAGAAAAAATAAAGAAGCGCTGGGTAAACTGGTTTCTTACGAAATGGGGAAATCCTACCAGGAAGGTTTAGGGGAAGTTCAGGAAATGATCGATATCTGTGATTTTGCAGTTGGTCTTTCCCGTCAGTTACACGGTTTGACTATGCACTCTGAGCGTCCGATGCACAGAATGTACGAGCAATGGCATCCGTTTGGAATCGTGGGAATCATTTCTGCGTTCAACTTCCCGGTAGCCGTATGGTCATGGAACTCAATGATTGCCTGGATTTGCGGTGACGTTTGTATCTGGAAACCAAGCTCTAAAACACCTTTGTGCGCCGTAGCTTGTCAGAACATCATCCAAACCGTATTAAAAAGAAACAACTTGCCGGAAGGATTAAGCTGCCTGGTAGTAGGTAACGAATCCGGAGACTTGATAAACAACGATAAACGTATTCCATTGGTGTCCTTTACAGGTTCTACAAGAATCGGTCGTCACGTATCGCAAGTGGTGGCTTCCCGTTTCGGAAACACAATTTTGGAATTAGGAGGAAACAACGCAATTATCGTTTCGGAAAATGCCGATTTATCAATGGTATTGGTAGGAGCGGTGTTCGGAGCGGTGGGAACTGCAGGACAGCGTTGTACATCAACCCGTCGTTTAATCGTTCACGATAGTGTCTATGACAAAACATTAGACGTATTGAAAAACGCTTATGGTCAGCTGAAAATCGGAAATCCTTTGGACGAAACAAACCACGTTGGACCGCTAATCGATAAAGGTGCAGTTCAGGATTACCTGAGCGCTATCGAAAAAGCGAAAGCGGAAGGCGGAAGAGTTATCGTTGAAGGCGGCGTTTTAGAAGGAGAAGGATACGAAAGCGGATGCTACGTAAAACCGTGCATCATCGAAGCGAAAAACGAATTCGAAATCGTACAGCACGAAACTTTTGCACCGGTATTGTATGTGATGAAATACAGCACGATTGAAGAAGCAATTGCGATTCAAAACGGCGTTCCTCAAGGGTTATCATCGTCTATCTTCACCAACAACATGAGAGAAATGGAATTATTCCTTTCTGCAGCCGGATCGGATTGCGGTATTGCGAATGTAAACATCGGAACTTCCGGAGCGGAAATCGGTGGGGCTTTCGGTGGAGAGAAAGAAACAGGTGGTGGCCGTGAGTCAGGATCAGATGCTTGGAAAGCTTACATGAGAAGACAAACCAATACGATTAACTACGGAACAGCGCTTCCGTTGGCACAGGGAATCAAATTTGATTTTTAATCGATTGCTTTAAATAAACAGGAAACCGACTTTTATAAGTCGGTTTTTTTATGCAATTTTATGTGGTAATTTAATCAGTATGCGATGAAAAAACTACTTCTTCTCCTGTGTTTGATGCCATTGCTGATGGCTAATCAGTGCAATGACGACGATGATAACCAGATTAATTGCACTCAGGAAGCCCGAGCCGGACTCAATGTAACGGTTCAGGACGCCGTCACCAATGCGGTTTTGACCGAGGACGTTGCGATATTTGTCACGGATGGGCCCTATTACGAAACACTGAAACTCTTCCCGGGTTCGGATGTTTTTACCGGAGCCTGGGAAAGGAAAGGCAATTATCTGCTGACTGTGATGAAATCGGGTTATCATACATATACCTCTGAAACCATTACGGTTAGTGCCGATGTTTGCCATGTAATACCGCAAATTATTACGGTGCAGTTAATTCCGGAATAAATGATAGGATTTGGTTTTTGTAAGATTATGCGTAATATTGTAATCCGGCTCAAATGGGTCGGATTTTTATTTTTAAAGGATACATGATGTTAAAAAAGATTACAAATTTCCGTCACAACTGGATACCCGTTTTGGCGATTGGTTTATTTGCTGTATTTAGTCTGATGGTTTTGTTTTTGGATGTTAATCTGCCGGCTAGTAGAGTCAATGAGTTGGACGGAATGCCAATACTTCTTTTAATGGTTTATGGTTCTTTTGTCGCCCCCGTTTTGGAAGAATTATCTTTTAGAGGTTTTTTTTCGAGCAGTAACAAACTGAGAGTAATCGCTTTAATTGGATTTTTATCCTATACTAGTTTGGCGTTTTATTCGAAGTACTCAACTGCATTTGTGGTGCTTAACGTGATTGTTTTTTTTGTGCTGATAACGCTTTATAATAAGTTTAAAAATAATTTGATTTTTGCTCTTTTTATTGTCAGTAATGCGGTTGTTTTCGGTTTGATTCATTACAGTGCTGAAGATTTTACCAATCAATGGAACCCGTTTGTATTGTCACAAATTGCGCTAGGACTGTTTTTTACTTGGATAACAATAAATGCCAGGCTAGTAGTAGCGATGCTGTTCCATGGTGCCTGGAATTTGATAGTGTTAACTAGTACACTATTAAGTCTTCAATTTGTTTCTGAAGAGATTCTGGTTATTGAAAAAGATAATGTAAAAATTACCTATCAGCAGGTGCCGGTTTTAGATTTCAATACTACAACCATCACGGATGAAAGCAATAAAGTCATCGGGAAGAACATCACTATTAACAGACTTTTGGATTTGGGTTTGTTAGATTCTAATTTGAAAGGTAAGTACTCGTCAGTCGTTCCTATGGCTCGTTATGATTTTACAATCGAATTCAAAGATGGTAAACGAAATTTCAAACCGGTTTTTGAATTACTTTCTAAGGAAGAAATGATTATCAGAAATTAAAAAACAAGAAACCCGATTCAGTTGAGTCGGGTTTCTTGTTTTTTATAGTTTCGGAACTACTTTGTCTTCTTTACATACTGCGAAAGGATAACTATATATTGTTCTTCCACAGGGCCTTCAATCTGTCTTTCCTTCGTAAGGAAATAAATTGCAAAGTTTTAAGTGGTTTTCAATACGATTATTTTTTAAAAAATAACAAAAACACACACAATTGTTTTAAAATCTTTTATTTAGATTTGCTCGAAATTTTAAGAAAGGCCTTACTTGAATTTTGTAAGTGGAAGGAAAAGATTGGCTTTCTGCTTGTATTTTGATTTTCCAAGCAATTAAAAATCATCAGTATCCTCATATTTTAAAATAAAATTATTCAAAACGTGAAAACGATTAAATTTCTATTATTCATTACACTATTCTCCTTTTTTACCGTTAATGCCCAAATTACCAAAGGCAATTGGATGGTGGGTGGTAATGCCAGTTTTAGTTACTCAAAAACAGAAAGTAAAAACAACAATTCTAACGGAACAGAAATAACCTATAGTGGTATTGGAGGTTATACAATTTTATTAGAACCTAATGTTGCTTATTTCATAAAAAATAAATTAGCAGTTGGCTCGAGTATTAACTATGTAAATAGTTTTATCGAAGAGAACAAATTGAGATTTGATGGTATGAATTTAGGAATCAGCCCTTTTGTCAGGTATTATTTTTTGGATTATGACAAGAATTATAATGTTTTTTTAGAACCTTCTTATAACCATTTTATTAGTGAGAATTTAGGAAATAGTAATGGTTTTGGTTTGAAAACGGGTTTGGCTTTTTTCTTAAATAGCTCAGTAGCTTTTGAAACTGTTTTAAAATATTCAAAAAACAATAGCGAAAATTATATTAATAATAACATTTATTTAGGCTTCGGCTTACAAGTTCATTTAGAAAAAGAATAAACAGATGAATAAAAAGCAACTTTTACTAGCTATCACTTTAGTGTCATTTTTTATCTCTAATGCCCAAATCACCAAAAGGAATTGGATGGTCGGGGGAAGCGGAATGTTCACTAGTGAGGATTCAGAAATAACATTTGATACTGGTGGGAAAGGTTCATCAAATATCTCATATTTAGAGTTGTTTCCAACTGTTGGTTATTTTGTTGCCGATAAATTTGCTGTAGGTTTAACACCATCTTTTTTGGTTGTAAATCCATATGGAAGGAATAATAGTTCTACTGCTTATGGTATCGGACCGTTTGTGAGGTACTACTTTTTAAAAACCGAAAGTAGAATTAATATCTTTTCGCAAGTCAGTTACAGTTATGAACATTGGATAGGCAAATTTGGTAATTATACTAAAGGAAACAAAACCATTTTTAAAGCAGGTTCAGCTATTTATTTTAACAGCAGTGTGGCTTTAGAACTTTCACTTGCTTATGGTCTAGAAAAAACCGCTTATTCTTCTCATACTGAAAGCTCAACAAAAATTTTTAACGCGGGTATTGGATTTCAAATCCATCTGGAAAAATAACTTCTAATTACATGCATAAAAAAAACCCGATTCAGACGAATCGGGTTTTTGTTTTATAGCTTGAAATTACTTCGTCTTCTTAACATACTGCGTAAGGATAACGATATGCTGTCCTTCGACTCTTCCTTCAATCTGTTCGGCGTTGTCCCAAACCAGTTTGATGTTGTGAACGGCTGCCCCGCGTTTTGCCGTGAAATTAGCGCCTTTCACGTCCAAATCTTTAATCAGTACTACAGAATCCCCGTCGAACAAAATATTGCCGTTAGAATCCTTGTGGACGATTTTACCTTCGTCGTCGTCGCCTTCCCCGGTAGCTTTTGCCCATTCCAAAGCTTCTTCGTCCAGATACATCATCTCTAACAGGTCGTTCTTTTTCAAACGGGTAAGCATTCTCCAGGAAACGATCTGTACCGGCAGATGCTCGCTCCACATGCTGTCCGAAAGGCAATGCCAGTGGTTGGCATCAGTGGTTTCCGGGTTTTCGATCTGTCCCACGCAGGTTTTGCAAGCCAAAATGCTGGTTTCTAAACTTTCTTTGTTCTCAGGAGGAAGGTTATATACCTGCAAATCATGTGGATTGCCGCACAATTCACATTTCGAATCACTGCGGTCTTTTAGTTTTTTTTCAATTACACTCATTGTTGTCGTTTTAAGAGTTTGTCATGGCTTAAATGAGGTGCAAATATACAAATTTAGTTCCTTCCTTTTTCGTCGGGATACAGTTCCGGTAAAGGTCTACTTTGCCAGAATTCTTTGGTGTCCACATCCATGATGGTCAGTCTTCCTTTGAAAGCCGCACCAGTATCCACGTTCCAGACATTGGCACGGTTCACCGGAACCGAATACCCAATTCGCGTTACGGGCGTGTGACCGATAAATATCTCTTCGTACAAAGCCAAACGTTGCGGGTAAAATAAATCTTTTCTTCCCAAGGTGGCATCCATGGATAGGGCGGCTTCCCACAAGGTACGGTCCCAACAGAACATCCCTTTGAAATACTCGTATTCCACACCTTTCTGATTGGTAAACCCGGCGTGCACAAACAGTCGGTTTTGATCGTCCAGATGATAGTCGTTCAGTTTAATTAGGAAGTTGATGTGCGCCGAAACCCTGTCAGCATCAATTTTTCCGTAAACATCCACGGTGGATTGTCCACCGTGCAGACGCCATTCTTCGTTGTCATGACCTTCGGAGAGCCAGCGCAGGAGCATTTCTTCGTGGTTTCCCTGAATGAAAACGCAATTGTGGGTTTTGTCCAGGTCAATCAGGAAATCAATTACAAAAGGCGTATCGTTCCAGCCGTCCACAAAATCCCCCAGGAAGATAAGTTTGTCGTTGGTGGTCACGTGGGCCCGTTCCAAAACCTGTTCTAGGGCTTTGAGTCCGCCATGTATGTCGCCGATTACCAGAGTTCTGCTCATTGCTTGTCTGAATTTTATTCAAATGTCCTAAAAACAATCGGGATAATCAAACACTAAAGAAAAAAGCTACAAAATTAACATTTTTTGACGGAAAGCCGCAATAGGGCCGTATGGTGTGAAGATAGTTTTGCGGCTATCAAACAAACAACTTTAAAACCTTAAAAAATGAAAAGAGTAGCACTTGTATTCGCCGTTTTTATCGCTTTACTTTTATTGCAATCCTGTTCCTTGGAAGAAATGGAAGCACAACCTAACCCCTTACCAACAGCTTTTGATTATGCGGATGCGATGATGCAGCGGGATTCGATTTCAAGGGAAGGAAATGAGATTGATCCGCCTGTTAGACCAAAGCCTAGTCTTTTTGAAAATTGATAAATAGTATTTTTAAAATATTATATTTGGGAAAAATTATTTTGAGAAAATCACTACGCTTGTGTTTCATTTTAACTCTTTTTATATCGTGTAAAAAAGATAGTGATAATTTTTTTACTGAAAAAAATACTAGTAAAATGGATTCCTTATTCCTTATTGCAGAGAACAAGGGGTTAAGGAAAGGTCAAAGAATTGCTTCCTCAAATATTATTTATGATTATATTCTTAGACAACCAAATACTTTTCTCAATGTTAAAGATCATCTTCGTTTAGCAAACATTTATTATTATTTGGAAGATTATGACAAGTACGTTACGATTAATAATAAACTGCTTAAGTTTTCTGTTGAAACAAAAAATGATTATGCAGGTGTAAAAGCAAATTATGGGCTTGGAGTTTATAATTTAATTAATTTTTCGAATGATAGCGCCTTTTTTCATTTTTCTAAGGCTGAAAAGATTTCTAAAAGAAGTAAAGAAAAGTTCTATTATGAGGAAATATCCGAAAATAAAGCAAATTTATTGTTTATAAACAAAGACTATTCTGGTTCAGAAATAGCAGCTGTAAATGCATTAAGGTTTGCTTTAAAAAACTCAAATCATAGAATTATTTACGACAGTTACATCACCATTGGAAATTCACTTGGTGGAATAAATGATTTAGAAAAAGCAGTAGAATATTATAAAAAAGCTATAGCCAAAACAGAAGATCTAAAAAAAGATCCACAATATTTCAGTTTAAAGGCACAGCCGTACAATTATATCGGAAAAATTTCTCAGAAGAATGGAAACTATAAAGATGCCTTAAAGTATGCCGATTCAGCGCTGAGTTTTGAAAATTATAGAAAGATTGAACCGGTAATTTTTTGTTATCTTACGAACAATAAGGCCTATTCCAAATTCAAATTAGGAGATAACCATTGCCTGGATTTATTTAATGAAACCCTAAAAATTGGCGACAGCCTTCAGAATATTCCAGTGCAGCTTACTTCCAAACTGTATCTTTCCGAATATTTTTTATCAAAAAAGGATTCCATAGCAGCCAAACGCCATGCGGATGAGGTACGGATTTTGGCTCATAGCAACAAAGTTTTTGAAGACGAACTTAAGGCTTTGGAACTTCTCTCTAAAATTGACCCTCGAAATAATTCTGCCTACAACAAAAGGTACATCACTCTCAACGACAGTCTTCAAAACGTGGAACGTGCCACCCGCAATAAATTCGCTCGGATCGAGTTTGAAACTGATGAAATTACGAACGAGAAAAATACCGCTGAAGCCGAAAAAGAAAAAATTTCTACACAGCGCTGGATGATACTCGGGTCCAGTTTATTTTTCATTGTGATAATCATTTTGTTTTATGTTTCCCGTTTGCAGCGTGCCAAAAACAGGGAATTGCGCTACCTTCAGCAACAGCAGTTGGCCAACGCCGAAATCTATCAACTGATGCTCGAGCAACAACAAAAAATCGAAGAAGGGAAACAAATAGAACAAAGAAGAATTTCAAAAGAGTTACACGACGGTATTATGGGGAAATTAACTGCCATCCGCTTGAACCTTTTTGTGCTGGGTAAAAATACCGATCCGGAAACCATTGCCCGCTGCCTGGAACACATCGATGAAATTCAGAATGTTGAGAAGGAAGTCCGCAAAATCTCCCATGATTTGAGTCAGAATCTTTTTGCCGATGTTTCCGATTTTACATTGATGGTTACCAATCTGATGGAAGCTGCCAAAGGACATTCCCAGTTGCAGTTCAAACTGGTTGCAGATGAGAAAATTGACTGGAATAATGTACACAGTGTCGTGAAAATGCAGGTATATCGCATTTTACAGGAAGCGTTGCATAATATTCAGAAATATGCCGAAGCCAAGAGCGTCTGCATCCGAATTACACGGGAAGAAGGACTTCTGCAGATCTCCATTGCTGATGATGGTGTCGGATTTGACTCCAAAACAATTAAACCTGGAATCGGGCATAAGAATATGCGGGAACGAGCTGTGGAGATCAACGGCGAACTCGCTATTTGGTCCGAACTCGGAAAAGGAACTCAGATTAATTTGAAAATTATAACATAGTTTTATATTTTTGTGCGAAATATAACACAAAATGACTGTCAAAATATTGTTTGTAGACGATCATCCTCTGCAGATTCTGGGTTACAAAACAATTCTGGACTACAACAATCGCGGCTATTGCATCGAAGCGACTGAATGCTATAATTTCAAAGACGCCTTTTCGATAGTGACTAATAAGATTAATTATCATGATTTTGATATGGTTTTTCTAGACAGGAGTATGCCCGCTTATGAAGAGCAAGGGATTTATTCCGGAGAAGATTTGGCTGAATTGGTAAAAAAGAATCTTCCTGAAACCAAAATTGTTATTCTCACTTCACATGCCGAGTCCTTCATTATTTATGATATAGTCAAAAAAGTTGGTCCGGCCGGACTGCTTATTAAATCTGATTTCAGCGGAGAGGAATTGTTGTTAGCTTTCGATGCAATCGTAAATGGTGAAACTTATCACAGTGAGACGGTTCGAAAAGCCATTAAAGAGCTCCTTTCAAGGGAGGAGTATTTGGACAGTATCAACCGACAGATCATCATGCTGATCTCCCAAGGCTTCAAAACTAAAACCATAGCCGGCGAAATTAACCTTACGGAAAGCGCCGTAGAAAAACGCAAAGCTAAAATAAAAGACTATTTCTGTATCGGTAAAGGCAATGACGAAGACATTATCCGGGAAGCCAAAAAGCTGGGTTTTATCTGATTTTAACATTAATTGCGGAAAAACCACAATACTCACTTTTTTCTCGATACTACTTTTACCACATCAAATTGCTGCAGAAAAATTTGAAGTAAAAAAAGTAAAAATTAGTTAATCTTTAAAAATTAAGAAAATTAAAAAATCATGAAAAAATTAGTATTTGGGTTTGTTGTTACAGTAATGTTTGCTTTGTCAGGAAATGCTCAAACCAATGCGGTGGGAGAAATTCTTACCTATTCTAAGGTAAATCCGAAGATTGTGATTTCAGGAAAATTACATAAACAAAATCCAAGAAAGGATGGAACTGATTGTTCGTGTATTGCCTGTTTTGGATTATGCGACTTGAACATTGTCGTTACAGTTGAAAGACAATCAAATTTAACCGTAGGAAGTCATGATTTAGTATTTCATGTGGTTGAAGATATTAAGCACGCTGAAGATATTATGTATATCGATGAAGATCTAACAAGAAGTTATAATAATCAGAAGATCGTTATAAAGAAAGGTGAGTATAAATACGTTAAAGAACGTAAAGAGATTGATGTTAACGGAAAAAAAATGACATCTTATGGCTATTCAATATTGAAAATTGAGGTGATATAATTATAATAGATGAGACTGCCAGATAAGTCGATCATAGTCTGATAAATTGAAAATATGATTAATGTTATAGAGTCAGTTTAGAATTATAGATTTATTTACTTTTCCGGCAGCCTCTTTGTTTTAGTCATGAAAAAATTAATGCTATTTATTTTAATTGCAGTATCATGCAATAGCTGCAATCTGGCAAAAAGGTCAATACTTGGAATTGATACATCACCGGAATGGTTAATGGGTGAAGAACTTGTAAAAGAATTTGATAAGAAAAAAATACCAATTGAGAATCGTTTTGTTTTGGATACTGTTTCTTATCGAAAATCATTGATTAAATACTATTCGCAAGAATTAAAAACAATGGATTTATCTGATGCAAATGATTCTGTATATAAGTCGAAACTAAAAAAAATAGTAAAAGACGATTCCCAACCGGTCCAGGTTAGGTATTTCGATTCCAATTACAATCAGATATTCAAAGTGGTAAATTGTTACGTTGATGATCCCATAACAATGAATTGGAATGTTAATAATTGCTTTGATGCTTTTCCTCCCAAAATTAATATTGAAGATTTAAACAATGATCATAAAAAGTTGGATTTCTTTTTAGATCATATCTATACCATAGATGGAAAGAAAAGTACTTTGGAAACATTACCTAAAGCCGATTATTATGTCATTGTTTTTTGGAATTCATTTTTTAAAAGACCATCAAGAAAGCTTATTAAAACTTTAAAAGAATATGAAAATAAGCATAAAGGCAAAAGTACTTATGTTATGTATGTAAACAATCAGAATGAACAAATTTGGTCAAAAATCGATTCGACTCAAAAAAGAGAAATTTTAAGTCAATATTAGTTTAATATCCTTTTTAGATAAATTTATAATTATATACAGGTTTTTCTGAGGTGAAAAGGAGTTAATCTTAACTGTAATTAACCAAAAAACGGCAATATGAACAACAGAGACAAAATAATGGCTACACTGTAGTAACGTTAAAAATGTTCTTATGAAAAAAACACTAACTTTTTGTCTATTATTTGTATCCGTGCTGTCCTTTGCCACAGAGCGGATTGTAACCGGTGTGATAAAAGACGCCACGACATTGTTACCAATCGAGAGCGTATCTGTGAGTGTTGAAAATTCCAATCTGGGAACCATTTCCAATTCAGAGGGAAAATTCAGGCTGGTATCTTCGGGTGATTTTAATACTATAAAATTCAGTCATCTCAATTATCAGATCTATACTCATGTATTGAAATCCGGCGAAATCGAATTTGAGGTCTTTTTGGAGCCAAGAACCTTTCAGCTTTCCGAAATTGTAGTCCGTTCCAAACCGGTGAAAGAACTGTTGTCAGATGCTGTTAAAAGTTCGAAAGAAAAATTGGAAAAATCAATTGTGCTCAATGCTTATTACAGGGAATTTGTGAAAGTCAATGAGGAGTATACCAGTTTTTCTGACGGATTGCTGGATTACAACATAAAAAGAAAAAGCGGCGCATCTGACTTATATGTGAATCAGTGTCGGGCCGTAAAACTGACGGATGCACCTACGGACGAAAAGGAAAAGAAACGTGAGTCATTCTATCTTTACGATGTTAGGGATGCGGTTGCAGAAGCCTATAATTTTAAGAATATAAACCGTATTTTAAAAAGCAAAAGTTATGACTTTGAGATTGAAACCAAAGCAGATGATAAAGGCAATTCGATTGAAATAGTAACCATCCTTCCCAAAGAAGATGTGGAAATACATTTGTATACAGGAACGGTGGTGTTCGATACTAAGACCAAGCTGATTTTGGAAATGGATATCAGAAAATCACCCAAACATAAGATTTATGCCCTAGATGTCGATATTGTTTTTCTTCGTTTTAAAATATATGAAGAGGATAGAAAGGCCAGTTACAGAATTGATGGTGATAAGTATTTACTTGTTTATAATCAGAATAAGTTAAATGCATACATCAATTTTAAAGGGGATTTCGATGACACTTTCGAGTTTATGAGCGACATGGTGGTTTCGGATTACAAGGAAGGTGAATTCGACTTTGACCGAAGCAAAAGACATAAGGAGAGAAGTCTGTTCAGTGCCGGAAATCATTTTACTGAGGAATTCTGGAAAACCAAAAACAGTATACTGCTAAATGAAGAAGAAGAAAAGATTCTAAGTAAACTCAACTGATCTTCTTGTTTTTTTAATGTTTGATGCGATAGTACTATCGAAAAGTTTAGATAAATGAAAAATGCCCTAAGTGCGACTGTCTTTTTACTGTCACTCGTCAGTTGTAAAACTGTTTTGTTAACAATAAAAGGGGTGAAAGGCCCAAAACTGGAAACCTATACTACCACTAAAAGATATTTGATAAAAAACAATATCGATACATCAAGGGTGGTTTACTATAAAAATTTAAATTCTTATGTATATGCAGCAAAGAAGAGGTATTTAAGTATTCCAAATGCTATGTTCTTTGATAAAGATGGGAATTTTGTTGACTATCGAAAAAATCCGTCAGATTGTAACGCAAAAGTAGAAGGATTCATAGAGGAACTAAGTGCCTTTAAGGAAGCCAAAAAAGATTCGACCAAAACCCTTTTTGAGTTAAAGAAGCTTTTGGCTAGCTCCAATAATAAAGCGCTAAATGAAGAACCAGCAGATGTAACTGTTTTTATCACATGGGCACGATATGTAGGTACTTTAAACAAAGAAAAAGCATTTGACTGGGTAAAGCTTTTGGAGGAAGCCAAACAAAAAGGTGTCAGCGTGAATTATTATCTTTTAAATTCTGATTTTCAGGAAAACTGGAATATGACCAAAGAACAAAAAGAGGATTTAGGCCTTAATTAACAATCCAATGAAAAAGAACTATTTGTGGGTAACTGTATTGTTGCCTGTACTTTCTTTTGCCCAAACTGAGGCAAAAGTAATCGAACTCGACATTCGAGGCAGAAGTTGTGTCGGCGGACTCGGGATCTGTTCTGCCATGTCGTCTGAAACCAACAAAACGAGCATGAAAAATTTTAATGTTACAAAGCAGTCTTTCAATTCGCTACTGATCCAAATAGAAATCAGTAAGCTTACCGCAGAGGAACAAAAACTGTTTTTCGGGAAAGAGTATGCCAAAATAACACCAAATGAAACCCTGGAGTTTATCCAGGATGAGGATTTTAAATTTGACATGAACGCATTGCTTTATTTGGAGATGGATCCAAGGTATCCGATACTCAGAAAAGGAAAGTATCCCGTACAAATAAGTAAAGACTCTGTGAAAGTTACGCTTACCTTATCGGAAGGTTAAAAGCAAAAGTTGTTTCCATGAAAAAAATACATTACCAATTCGTTCTTCTGCTGTGTTTGTTAACGCAGCAACTAGAGTCTCACAATCTGTTTGAAAATTTAAAAGAGCCTAACGAGTTAATTACCGAGATGGCAATCGAATTACAATATGTAAGGGATCAGCATCAAAACCGATATTGGAAGTATAGCGAACAGTTGACAATCGTTACCAAAAAGATGGTGTCAGAAACGAATCTGGAACGAAAAATGGATCTTTTAATTAAGAAAGACGAAATCAGGGAACAACTTCTTCTTCTGAAGAATGAAACCAATAATGAAATATCCAAAATACGCTATTTAAAAGGGCTTCAGATTATTAAAACCTTATACGAAAAGGTATTGAGCCTGGACCATCATTTCGCTTCTGTACGAACACTCAATGAAATCAATAAAATAGCAAACCCCAATCAGTACCCGGAATACAGCAAGTTAAAAGAAGTAGTAAACGCCAAAAAAGATAAGAAAACAAGCCTTGATTTAACTTCTGTATTGGGTACTAATCCCATTGTTTCCGTGGTGGAGACGTTCACGAATATGCTAACGTCCACCCTGACAAAAAGCGAAAAAGAAAAAAGTATGGCCGATGTAGAATGCATTCTGGATTTTACCCTGCGGATGCAAAACGACCTCAATACCATTTATTTTGAAACAGCTTTCCTTCAAACCAGTAACGATAAAATCAAACAGGAAATCGAATTGCTTTTTAAGGATTACACCAAGCCCATCGGGTACATTGCATCGCTAGACAATTGCAGGACCAACGACGACTGGGAATCCATCACCCAAAAAATGGAAGACTACCTGTCAAAGATGAAAATTGCCACTGGGAATGCGCAGTACAAAATGCAGGTCAATATCGAGTTTCCTATCGACAGGTTGTTGCAGTTCATAGCGCAATATAATAATTTCATCGATCAGGGCGGAAAATTTTACGAAAAATTCAAAATCATCCTCAATAGCTACGAGAACGAAAAACAATGCGAAACCAAACTGCCGTTGGAATATAAAAAACTCAAATCCGATGTCGATGTGGCGATCAACAAATTCAATGTCGCCTACAAACCGGTGGAAGTCAACGGCACCAAAATGAAGGAAATATTATACGGACTCAACGAATTTGATTAAATGCTGAAAATTGTAGCCGAGCTGATCCTTTGGATGTTTAGGATCATCACCGAAAATCTGATTTCCTAATTGTATTTCATTTTCCGTAAAATGCGCATCACTTCCTTAAAGGAAACGTAGGCCGCGGGATTGTTATAGGTCTTCAGAAGCAGTTTGGCATCAATCAGTTTTTGTTTGGCATCCTGAAAACCGTTGAGGTAGCAAATCATCAGTATGGCGGGAAGGTTTTCCAGATCCTTCTCTTCCCGGGCAGTTAATGTCAGCCCTTTTTCGAGTTTGCTCACCAGAGCAAGATTGGAATTGTAAATATGGAACAGCATTTTACGGTTGTACTCCGGAGGTTCAAACAACATTTTGGTTTCCATCTTGTAGTACCCGTTTTCATAAAAGTGAAGCGTTACCTTTTCCAGCGGATAATAACTCGTTTTGTCGTTAAGTCCTAATGGGACATACTCGGTAATCGTAAAAGCATTCTCAGAATATTCCACCGTCACTTCATCCAGAGCCGAATAAAAAAGTTTGACCTGTTCGTTGATCAGTTCGATGTCTACACGGGAGTAAAACGTTTTATCGCGCAGTTTTTTCTTGTTCCCTGCCCAACACACTACAAATAGCTCTTTAAAGACTTTATATTTCGGGCTCATGTCCGGATGACGGTTGTTGATGAAGTCAATCACGCCCTCCAACGTATGCGCAATGCTGTTGTGTGAATTGTTTTCGATGCTGATAACCGTTTCGGCATTCAAATTCTTCGTTTTAATCGACATCGAAACTTCCGATACGGTCTCCACAGGCATAGTCGAACTTCCCCGTCTCATGAAAATGCTTTTGGCGACAATGGTATGAATGCCTTTTTTAAAAGAAGAAATTTTATTGTTGGGTTTGATGGTTACCAATCCGACAACCTTGTCTTTCGGAAGATTCGGAAATGGCACATTCTCATATTGGATTTTCGGCGCATTGTCCAAGTAGGCATTCACCAGGTTCTGAATGCGGCTGTCGTCAAAGAAATCGTCCCCTAGAATCTCATTGTCCTGGTCTTCAACCCCAACAACAATATAGGAATTGTTCAGTGGATTGGAATTGGAAAGCGCACAAATGTGTTTTAAGAACTTGGCCTTCCCTTCTTTGGTGTGTAGGTTAAGCTGTCTTTTTTTGTCATAAAAAGTGCTTTCGTCACTGTGGGCGAGCAAATTTTTTATAAGAAGACGCTTATTGATCATCCTGAGAAATGTTTCGGTTTGCAATACAAAGTTTATATAAAGTTCGTTAAAATTTTGTTAACGTTTATAAGATAATAGTAAAAGAAACGTTGTGAAATTAATACCCAAAAAAATAACCTAAAAGAGTTACTTATGAAAATCTTAAAAAACTGCATGCTGGCATTTTTTACAATGGCCTGCATATCTGCTTTACTGGTAAGCTGCAATGACAATGATGATTCCCAGGTTTCGGGAACTTCGAAAATTACGGTTCGCATGACCGATGCTCCTGGTGACTACGACGAAGTCAACGTTGAGGTAGTCGATGTGGAGATTAAATCCCCTGAGGGTGGGTGGATGAGTATTGGTAATAATCCAGGTGTTTACAACCTATTGGATTTGACCGGAGGCGTTAGTGTAATCTTGGCCGATAGTATTGTGCCATCGGGACATTTGGGCCAGATGCGCCTAATCTTAGGTCAGAACAATACTGTTGTGAAAGACGGTGTAAGTTATCCTTTACGAACTCCAAGCGCACAACAATCCGGATTGAAACTGCAGATCAACCAAACATTGGAACCGGATTTTACTTATAATTTCCTATTGGATTTCGACGTGCAACATTCTGTTGTGGTTGAAGCTGGAAATTCAGGAAATTATAACCTGCACCCTGTAATCAGAGTAACAACAGAAGCAGCATCGGGCGCAATCAAGGGAACGGTAGAGCCAATCGATGTGCCAACAGAAGCTTCGGTTATGGTTAACGGCGTTTTGGTTACTGCAAATACTGACGATTTGGGTGTGTTCCAGTTAAACGGAATCCCTTCCGGAACTTATGCGGTAACTTTAACACCGGATCCTGCTTCTGGTCATCCCGTTTTGGTTGTTGATAATGTTGTTGTTGTAAACGGGCAAATTACCAACATGGGAACCATTGCACTGCCATAAGTTAACAATAAATATAAATTTTATTAAAAGACAGCCAAAACCATGGTTGTCTTTTGTTTTTTAACCAATCATTAACAACTTAACAGCAAATTAATTTTCAATTTGCACTGTCAAAATATCTTATTAATTTCACGGCTCAAAAAACACACACAAATGGAAGATACGACAGCTACTATGGACATTAGGGCAATTAATGAAAAAATAGAGAGAGAAAGTGCTTTTATTGACCTTCTGACAATGGAAATGAACAAGGTAATCGTTGGTCAGAAAACCATGATCGAACGTTTACTTATCGGTCTATTGGCTCAGGGGCATATTCTTTTGGAAGGTGTTCCCGGATTGGCGAAAACTCTAGCCATCAATACTCTTTCTCAAGCAGTTCACGGTACCTTCAGCAGAATCCAGTTTACTCCGGATTTACTTCCTGCCGATGTGGTGGGAACCATGATTTATAATATGAAAGTGAATGACTTTTCCATTAAGAAAGGTCCTATTTTCGCCAACTTCGTTCTTGCCGATGAGATTAACCGCGCTCCGGCCAAAGTACAGTCGGCGCTGTTGGAAGCCATGCAGGAAAAACAGGTGACCATCGGAGACGAAACCTTCAAATTAGACAGGCCGTTTTTGGTAATGGCTACTCAAAACCCGGTAGAGCAAGAAGGAACTTATCCGTTACCGGAAGCTCAGGTAGACCGTTTCATGCTGAAAGTCGTTATCGATTACCCTAAAATGGAAGACGAGCGCTCTGTTATCCGTCAAAACCTGAACGGCGGATTTGAAAAAGTGAGCCAAGTGGTTTCCTTAGAGCAGATCTTACGTGCGCAGCAAGCTGTTCGTGAGGTGTACATGGACGAAAAAATAGAGAAATACATCTTAGATATAATTTTCGCAACGCGTTACCCTGAAAAATATAAATTAGCCGATCTGAAACCATTAATCAGTTTCGGAGCTTCGCCTCGTGGAAGTATCAACCTGGCATTGGCGGCAAAATGTTATGCGTTTATCAGACGACGTGGGTATGTAATTCCGGAGGATGTTCGCGCCGTAGTACACGATGTGTTACGTCACCGTATCGGAATTACGTATGAGGCTGAGGCTGAAAACGTTACTTCAGTAGACATCATCAACAAAATCGTTAACGAGGTTGAAGTGCCTTAATTTCAGACTGCAGTAAGCAGATTTCAGTAGCCAGTTTTGAACTTAGGCCTGAAATCTTCATTCTGCATTCTGCATCCTGAAAAATATGGATACCAAAGAATTACTGAAAAAAGTACGGAAAATTGAAATCAAAACCCGAAGACTGAGCGATCATGTCTTTTCGGGCGAATATCATACGTCGTTTAAAGGGCGGGGAATGACTTTTTCCGAAGTGCGCCAATATCAGTTTGGGGACGACGTTCGTGCCATCGACTGGAATGTAACGGCGCGTTATAACGAACCGTACATAAAAGTGTTCGAGGAAGAACGCGAACTGACCATGATGCTGATGGTAGACTGCAGCGGATCGGAGAGTTTCGGAACCAAAAACCAGCTGAAAAGCGAAATCATCACCGAAATTGCCGCGACTATGGCTTTTTCGGCGACCCAAAACAATGATAAGATCGGATTGATTTTATTTTCCGATCAGATCGAATTGTTCATCCCTCCTAAAAAGGGAAAATCCCACGTACTTCGTATCATTCGTGAACTGATCGAATTTCAGCCTAAAAGCAGAAAAACCGATTTGTCCCAGGCACTGAAATTCCTTTCGGGTATTCAGAAAAAGAAAGCCATCGTATTCGTAATTTCCGATTTCATGACAAGTGATTACGAGCATACGCTTAAAATTGCCGGAAAGAAACATGATGTAACAGGCGTTCGAGTGTATGACCATCGTGAAGAATCGATGCCAAACATCGGAATGGTAACCATGGAAGATGCCGAAACAGGTGAAATCATGCTGGTAAATACCAACTCGAAAAAGGTACGCATGGAGTATGAGAAAAACTACCTGGATAACGTAAGATATTTTAACGAAACGTTTTCCCGTTGCGGATCCGGAGCGGTGAGCACAAGGGTAGACGAGAGTTATGTGACCAAATTACTGGGCTATTTTAAATCGCGATAACAGCGTCGGTGCCGAATAAGCATAAGCAGTGACAAAAAAATGACAAACAGAAAACAATACATATTCCTTTTTTTACTGATTGCAACCTTAGGTTTTGCACAGCAGCCGGTGCAGACCAGTGTTGATTCAACCAAAATCAAAATCGGTTCTCAGTTCAATCTGACTTTAAAAGTAAAAGGAACAAAAGAAACCCGAGTAGCTTTTCCTGAAAGCAAAAACTTCGGAAAACTGGAAGTGCTGGAATCGTACCCAATAGATACGATTAAGAAAGACGCTAGTTATGAATTCATAAAAAAATACGGCTTAACGCAATTCGACTCGGGCCGTTATGTGGTGCCGAGAATTCCGGTGTTAATCGGAAACAAACAATTCTTATCTGATTCGGCTGTAATTGTAGTCAACAACGTAGTAGTCGATACGCTCAAACAGAAAATGTACGATATCAAGCCGATTGTTGAGGTTAAGGACTCATCGTCCGATTTCTGGTGGTATTTATTGGCAATAGTGTTGCTTGGCGGACTGGGATTCTTAGGTTATTGGCTTTACAAAAAGTATAAAAACCGTCCAAAGGAAGAAGAGATCATTTATGCTTCACCCATTGAAAAAGCAACCAGTTTATTACAGAGTTTAGAGAAAAAATCACTTTTGGAACACGGTGACGTTAAATCGTACTATTCCGAAATGACAGACATCACGCGTACTTATATCGAGGAAACCGTTCACATTCCTGCTATGGAGAGTACAACTGAAGAACTTTTGGTGTCGATGAAACAGGCGACGATGAAGAAGAAAATGGGTATTCGTCAGGAGACCATGGAAACTTTTGAAAAGATCCTTAAAAATGCCGATCTGGTAAAGTTTGCCAAGTCCAAGCCTATGGATTTTGAGATTACCGAAGATCGTAAAAATATCGAAAAAATCATTTTTACCATTGATAAAGCCTTACCGAAAGAAATTGAAGAGGACGAGGTTGATTCTGATTACGAAAGGCAACAGGAAGAACTGAAACGCAAAAAGATTAAAAAACGCAATACCATTGTTGGAATAGCGTCCGGTTGTATTGCTTTACTTGTAATTGGATTCGTATTCTTAAACGGAACGAGTCTTTTTGGAAGTTCAACTAAGGAATTGTATGATCAAGACTGGATTACCAGCGAATACGGAAATCCCGGCGTAATTATAGCTACCCCAAATGTTTTGCTTCGTAAGGATGCAGATAAAGAACTGCCAAAAGGGACAATGGCGTTGTTGAAGGAAATGCAGATGTTTGAATATGGAGGTTATTTTGATGATTACTATATCACGGTGAGTACTTCAAAATTCAAGCAGCCAATGAAAGACAGTGAAACTGCACCGATGCTGGATAAAGCATTGGAAGGCGGACTGAAAACACTGGAATTGAGAGGGGCTCAGGATATAATAATAAAAACGGAGGACTTCAATACCGGTAACGGACTTTCGGGAAGAAAAGCCTACGGGACAATGAACATGCTCGACCCGATCAAACGTAAATCGGAGAAAGTATATTACGAATACATTGCCTTCGGTCAGGAAGGCGGTTTGCAGCAAATACTTTTGGCTCACAAAGAGGGCGATGAATTTGGAAGCAAAATCACGTCCAGAATTTTAGAATCAGTCGAACTTAGAAAAGCAGCACAATAATGAAAAATATCACGTTTGCTAATCCGGAATTCTTCTGGCTGTTTTTGGTTCTTCCGATAGTTATTGGCTGGTATTTTTGGAAGCGAAAGGAACATTCAGCGACGTTAAAAGTCAGCTCGGTTAAAGGGTTCAAAGTGTCGAATTCGGCGTTACCAAAGCTAAAGCCAATGTTGTTCATCCTGCGGCTATTGGCTCTAAGTGCCTTGATCATGGCAATCGCCCGACCGCAATCAACCGATGTTACTAATAAATCGAGAACAACACGCGGAATCGATATTGTAATGGCAATTGACGTTTCGGGAAGTATGCTGGCCAAGGATTTAAAACCTAACCGTATGGAAGCTTTGAAAAGAGTGGCTTCCGAATTCGTGGAAGAACGTCCCAATGACCGTATCGGATTGGTGGTGTATGCGGCCGAAAGTTATACCAAAACGCCGGTAACCAGCGATAAAGCTGTAGTTTTAGATGCGTTGAACAGTGTTAAATATGATAATGTATTACAGGACGGAACCGGAATCGGAGTCGGATTGGCCACGGCGGTAAACCGTTTAAAGGATAGTAAAGCCAAAAGTAAAATCATCATCCTTTTAACCGACGGGGTAAACAATTCGGGATTTATCGACCCGAGAATGGCTTCTGAAATCGCAAAAGAATATGGCATAAAGGTTTACACTATCGGAATCGGAACCAACGGAATGGCGGAGTTCCCCTATGCGATCGCGCCAAACGGACAGTTTTTATTCCGTATGATGAAAGTAGAAATCGATGAAAAACTGATGAAGGAAATCGCACTGATGACCGACGGAAAGTATTTCAGGGCCACCAGCAACAAAAGTTTGGAAAGCATTTATAACGAAATCAATAAATTGGAAACCACAGAGGTTCAGGAACAGCGTTTTTATAATTACGATGAAAAATACAGGCTGTTCGGATTTTTAGCTCTTGGTTTGCTGAGTTTGGAATTAGTGTTAAGAAAGACCTTGTTTAGAGGTTTTATATAAGTGATCATGGAGAATTTTGAATTTGACGAACCGAAATATTTTTATTTAGCACTCATCTTACCGATTCTGCTAGTGCTTTTCCTGATCAATTTGTATTGGCAGAAAAAAAAGCAACGGGAATTTGGTGATTTGGAATTGTTGAAACAGTTAAGCCCTGAGAAATCTACGTTTAAGCCGGTTCTGAAATTGGTCGTAGTCTTATTGGGTTTGGCGGCATTGGTTCTTGCTTTGGTAAATCCGAAAATCGGGACCAAAATGGAAACGGTGAAGCGCCAAGGTGTAGACATCGTTTTTGCGGTGGATATTTCCAAAAGTATGCTTGCGGAAGATATTGCGCCGAACCGTCTTGAAAAAAGTAAACAGGTGGTTTCGCAAATTATCAATCAATTGGGCAGTGACCGCATCGGAATTGTCGGTTATGCCGGAAGTGCCTACCCAGTTTTGCCAATAACCACTGATTACAGTGTAGCGAAAATGTACCTGCAAAGTATGAATACCGACATGGTTTCGTCACAGGGAACAGCATTGGGAGAAGCGTTGAAGCTGGCCGGTTCGTATTTTGATGATCCGCAAACTAGTAAATTGATCATTATGCTTTCCGATGGAGAAGATCACGGTGAAGGTTTTGAGGAAGCATTGGAGGAAATTAAAGACAAGAAAATAAAAGTAATTACAGTTGGTATCGGAACAGAAAAAGGAGGTCCGATTCCATTGCGCCATAATGGAGTAATCGAAGGCTTCAAAAAAGACCGTGAAGGTGAAACAGTTATTACGAAGTTATATCCTGAAACATTGAAAACAATCGCCAAAAATGCCAGTGGAGGGTATGTTTTCGGAGGGAATACCAAAAATGTCCTTGATTACGTGAAAAACGGATTGGACAATTTAGAGAAAACCGATTTCGAAAGTCAGCAGATTGCCGATTTTGAATCGCAGTTCCAATGGTTTTTGGGCATCGCCTTTTTCTTGCTGTTTTTGGATGTTTTCTTTTTGGAAAGAAGAACAAAATGGGTCAGAAAACTGAATTTATTTAATGAGGAGAAAAAATAAAAGTCGGATGAAGCATTTAATTTTATATATCTTTTTATTGTTTTCTGTGGGACTTTTTGCCCAAAAGAAGGATAAAAACCTTCCGAAAGGAAATGAAGAGTTCAACGATAAACAATTCGCCGAAGCGGAAGCGGATTACCGTATTTCGCAATTCCAAAACCCACAAAGAGCAACATCATCCTATAATTTAGGGAACGCAATTTACCGTCAGAAACAACCAAGCGAGGCCAAGCATTCGTATTTGGAAGCCATCGAAAATGCCAAAGGAAAGAAACAGAAGCACAAAGCCTATCACAATTTAGGGAATGTGCTGATGACGGAAAAAAACTATCAGGGCGCTGTGGAAGCTTATAAAAATGCACTTCGTAACAATCCTAACGATGAGGAAACCCGCTATAATTATGCATTGGCGAAGCAAAAATTAAAAGAGAATCCGCCTAAAAAAGACGATAAAAACAAGGATAAGGACAAAGATCAAAACAAAGATCAGCAGCCGAAAGACAATAAAGACCAGAACAAGGATCAGCAGGATAAGAATCAGGACAAAAACCAAGACAAGAAAGACGATCCTAAAAATCCGGACAAAAAAGAAGGTAAAGGCGATGAGGACAAACAACCTCAAAAACCACAACCAAGCGGCGCTTCGAAACAACGAATGGAAAATCTGTTGGATGCGCTGAACAATGAGGAAAAGAAAATTCAGGATAAAGTTAAGGGAAGGGAAGTCAAAGGAAGACCGACTCAAAATGAAAAAGATTGGTAATCGATTTGAGAATAATGTGTGTTGATTTTATAAAAGAAATTAAATTGATGAGAAGTAAAGGTTTCATTCTGTTGTTGTTTTTAGCCGTTCAGTCGGTTTTTGCTCAAGTGGAGTTCAAAGCCACAGTGAGTAAAAACAACATTGGAATTAATGAGCGTTTGCGAATCGATTTTACTATGAATGATGATGGTGATAATTTCGAAGCACCATCGTTTGAAGGATTTAAAATTTTTGGCGGACCCAATCAGTCGGTTAGCTATTCGTGGGTGAACGGTAGAAAATCGTTCAGCAAATCCTACTCTTTCTTTTTGATGCCTATCAAAAAAGGAACATTTGTCATCAAGCCTGCTTCGATAGAAATCGCGGGAAAAATTTATAAAACCAATCCGGTAAAGATTACGGTAGGAAATGCAGTAGCGGAGCCCGAACCGGAAGAGGAAGAAGATCCGTTTGCAGTCATCTTTGGGAGTCAACGAAGAAGACAACAGCAACAGCAGCAGCAACAACAATTGCCATCGTCACTGAAAGATGGCGACGGTATTCATTTAGTGGCAGAAATATCCAATTCGAATCCGTATCTGAACGAACCGATAACGGCTGTTTATAAGCTGTATGTGAGTCCGTATGTTAGCGTTAGTGATTTTCGTGAAACGGCCAGTCCGAAATATAACAATTTCTGGAGTCAGGCCATTGATCTTAAAAACCTGTCCGTTCAGATGGGCAAATACAACGGGGAAGATTATCGTTATGTGGTCCTGAGAAAAACCGTTTTGTATCCGCAAAAAACTGGGAAATTAAGGATTGAGCCATTGACATTGGATATTACTATGCAAGCACCAACCGGTCGTCGTGATGTTTTTGGTCGAATGGAGATTACCAACGGAACCAAAAAAGTGTCAGCAGGTGCCAAAATGATTAACGTGAAAGCCTTACCGGAAGCTGGGAAACCAGAGGGATTTGATGGTGCGGTCGGTTCTTTCGACTTTAAAGTGAAAACTTCAAAAACGACTTTAAAATCAGGCGAATCGCTGGAGTTAACCGTAAGTGCTTCCGGTAAAGGGAACATGAAGTTGTTTACGTTGCCTAAGCCTGTAGTTCCAAGCGCGTTGGAAATGTATGATCCGGAACATAAGGAAAATGTAACCACGCCTTTGTCGGGCATGCATGGGACAATTTCCGACACTTATACGATAGTGCCTCAATACAAAGGTGTTTATGCAGTTAAACCATTAGTGTTTTCATACTTTGATTTGGATTCGAAATCGTATAAAACAATAACTTCTGAAGAGATAAAAATAAATGTGTTGGATGGGCAAATGCCGACTTCAGGTGATCAGGTGGCTTCGGCAGGTAAACAAGAGGTTGTCAAAAGCGATCAGTTTGCTTTTGTGAAAGCCAAAACAGAATTGTCTCCAATCTACAGTGATGATTTTCTTGGTTCCAGTTTGTTCTATACTCTCTTATTTGGTCCTTTCCTGATCATTCCGGTGATTGTATTGGCGAAAAAGAAAAAAGAAGCCATTGATAGCGATGTGGCCGGAAACAAAATCCGTCAGTCAAACAAGATGGCTAAAAAGTTCCTTTCCGAAGCCAGCAAACAATTGGGTAATAAGGAGCCGTTCTACGATGCTATGGAGCGTGCAATGCATAACTTCCTGAAAGCTAAATTGTCTATTGAAACATCCGAAATGAGCAAGGATAACATTCAGGAATTGCTGGTTTCTAAAAATGCACAAACAGATACGGTAAGTGATTTCATGAAGTTGATGGATAACTGCGAATTTGCCCGTTATGCACCGTCAACCAGTGTGGCAATGCAACAGGATTATGATAAGGCGGTAAGTGTTATTTCCGATTTGAGTAAGCAGATTTAATTTTGAAAGCGATGAAAAAGTTGTTCTTTATAGTTTTATTGGTTTCTCAGGCCATTTTTGCCCAATCCGCTTTTGAGAAAGGAAACGAATTGTATCGAAAAGAGAAATACGAAGAAGCCGTGGTTTTGTATGAGGGAATCCTGAAATCGGGAGAACAGTCGGCTGAATTGTATTTCAATCTGGGAAATACCTACTACAAACTACATAAGGTGGCGCCGTCAATTTACAATTACGAAAAAGCGCTGTTGCTGAATCCCGACGATACAGAAATCCAGACCAATCTGAAATTCGCCCAAAAAATGGCGATAGACGAAATAAAAGTGGTTCCTGAGGTAGGCTTTTCGAAAATGTTGAGCGACCTTTTGGATGTATTCCATTATGATACCTGGGCTGGAATTGCCACAGGTTTCTCGGCTTTGTTTCTGTTGTTTTTCATCGGCTATTATTTTGGTGCTACTTCTTTGGTGAAACGTTCGTTTTTTGTTGCGATGATTTTTTCCTTGGTGGTTATACTGATAAGTGTCGCTTCGGCTATAACTGAACGAAACAATTACAATAAGGAACGCCCTGCTATCGTGTTTGCAGAAGTAATTTCAGTAAAAAGCGAGCCTATGGCTTCAGGTCCAGAAGCATTCGTATTACATGAAGGGACTAAAGTTTTTGTTTTAGAGGATCGCGAAAAATGGCGAAAAATCCAGCTAACCGATGAAACCGAAGGCTGGATTGAAAAAGATGCGATTCGTGAGTTGAAATCCAGCGAACAGTAATCAGTTTTCAGTAGACAGTCTCTATGAACTTTTTATAGCGCCTTCTTTTAAATTGTTGAACCAATCGGTTAAGACAGGCAATAAAAATTCAGAAGTTTTCAGTATCGGATTAAAAAGCAGTGACTCATCCTGGGTTTCTTTGGAAACCATCATATTGTTGATGTTCACTTTCTGGAACAGGCACAAAACAACACCTAAAAGTAAAATCGTTTTTATCGTTGCAAAGAGTCCGCCGCCTATGGTGTTGAGCCATCCCATAAAGGTCATATTTGCTACGCCGGATAATACTTTGGCTAACAAATGAATGGCAACCACAACGGCTATCAATGTCAAAATAAAAGCGGTAACCTGAATGGTTTTTGGTGACCAAGATACCACGCTGCCAACTGCAGAGCGGGCCACATACGAAAATTTAATGGCAAGGTAGATTCCGATGAAAAGTGAAATCAGTGAAGCTATTTCAACGAAAAGTCCGTTGCGAATACCTTTAATCAATCCAAATACCAGAAAAGCGGCCAACACAATATCAATAAAACCCATAACAAGAGAATATAATAAAGCGCAAAGATAGAAGAACAGGCGTAAAAGAGGTGTGAGTGAAAAGTAAAAAGGGATAAGGGATAAGTTAAAAGTATAATTCTCGTCGTACAACTCACTATCTTTGCAACGCAATTTTATGGTGTATGGATTAATAACCCATATATCATAACTCATAATTTCAAAAAATGTCAAGAGACGAACAATTAAAATCACGCTGGGAAACAGTGGTCACAATACTTTCCAATCAATTTGCCGATGGCGAAATATTGGATTTGGATGCTATAATTTATCTGATAGGCGTTCAGGAATTAGGGCAATTCAACAAGACTTTCAAAAAGGATGAAAAGGTAAACCTGATGCATATCGCCATTTGCCGATTGTTGGAGCCTTACGGTTACTACGAATTTGAATTTTTCGACAACGACGGCTGGCCGCATTACAAGGTTAAGGAGCAGCTTCCACCGTTGAAAGCCGGAGAACAATCGGTGCTGATGAAAGAAGCGATAGTGAATTATTTTCTGGAAAAACAGCTTATTGAATAGTAATCAGATGAAAGAACACAGATTTCAGACCTAAAACTTCTGATTTCTGACTTTTAACTTCTAACTTTTTCCTAAATTTGCATCCAATTACAGAATGACGATGACAGACAAGATTAAAGAATACATTGGTGAAGCACAGTCTTTTACTACTGATAATAAAGAAACCTTAGAGGCTTTCCGAATCAAGTTTTTGGGAAGTAAGGGCTTGTTGAAAGACCTTTTCGCCGAGTTTAAAAACGTACCGAACGACCAGAAAAAAGAATTTGGTCAGGTAATCAATTTGCTGAAGGTAACTGCCGAGGATAAAGTAAAAACCATTCAGGAAGCCTTGGAAAGCAAGGAAGTTGCCGGTGGTGTTTACGGTGATTTGACGCGTCCTGGCGAGCCTTTGGTTGTCGGTTCACGTCATCCTATTTCCATCGTAAAAAATCAAATTGTCGATATTTTTTCCAACATCGGATTCAATGTTTCTGAAGGTCCGGAAATTGAAGACGACTGGCATAATTTTACCGCTTTGAACCTTCCGGAATACCATCCGGCAAGAGACATGCAGGATACGTTCTTCATTCAGAGTAATCCGGATGTATTGTTGCGCACGCACACTTCATCAGTTCAGGTACGTTATATGGAAGAAAACAAACCGCCGATCCGTACGATTTCACCGGGACGTGTTTTCCGTAATGAAGCGGTTTCATCTCGTTCACACTGTATTTTTCATCAGGTTGAAGGTTTGTATATCGACCAGAATGTTTCGTTTGCCGATTTAAAGCAAACCTTGTTGTATTTCACAAAAGAGATGTTCGGAAAATCGAAAATTCGTTTACGTCCGAGTTACTTCCCGTTCACCGAGCCAAGTGCCGAAGTGGATATTTACTGGGGATTGAAAACTGAAACCGATTACCGAATCACTAAAGGAACAGGTTGGTTGGAAATCATGGGTTGCGGAATGGTAGATCCTAACGTTTTGAATAATTGTGGTATTGATGCTAACAAATATAACGGTTTCGCTTTTGGTATGGGAATCGAGCGTATTGCGATGTTGTTGTACCAAATTGGAGATATCCGAATGTTCTACGAAAACGATGTTCGCTTTTTGGAACAATTCAAATCAAGTATATAAAATTTAAGGCTGTCAGAAGACAGCCTTTTTTTGTTTTTTATTTTTAGTAATGCTCAAAAGTTTGAAAAGAACGGATTTTTTATTTATTTGTTTTGAAAATCAGGTTTTTGCCGTATAAAGGGTGATTTTAATCGGTTACCCTATTTAAAAGATTTGTTATTTGTTGGCAATTTTTATATTTGGAGACCAAAAAACTAATAATCAAATCTTAAGAATGAAAAAATTTACAAAAATAGCCGTCTTATTTATGGGGTTAACGCTCTTCTCCTGTTCTACGGAAGAACAATATACTAATGAGAATAATGAAAATTCAAATTTTGAGAGACCGTCAGGGAATAACCCTATAACTAAAAACTGGGAATTTAACGATCTGAACGAGTGGCAGGATGCTTCTCAGAATAGCTCGGCAAACTATTATTTGGAGAACGGCAATTTAAAAATGTTTACAAATCCTAACACCTGGGAACGCACTAAAGTCAAAACGACATCGACTTTTGGTGCTGGTACTTATACCTGGAGAGTCTATGTTCCGGAAATGGGAGTTGGAGATATGTCCAGCATTGGGGCATTCCTTTACAAAGATGATACGCATGAGTTGGATTTCGAAATCGGCTATGGTAGTGAAAGTACCAGGCAAAGTTTAAATGCCCAAGCCGATGATTTAATTGCATACATGAGTTCGCAGGCTAATCCTTCACAATTTGTACAAACAACAATCAAAAGAAACCAATGGTATACTTTGACGATTGAATTGAGTCTGACTTCAAATAACAGGTATTTTGCTAAGTGGAAAATTGACGGAACTACCGTAGCTTCAAAACAATTGAATTATGGTACTAAAGTCAAATTTAATGTCTTCTGCAGTATGGAAAACCTTACGTTCATAGGGGATCACATTCCGTTAAGCCAAAATTATGCCTTGTTTGATTCGGTACAGTATTTGAGCTATTAATTTTGAAACGCTCATAAAAAAAAGCAACTGTCCCATTTTGAAATTGAGTCTTTCTTAGGCTTCCTTTTCAGAATGGGACAGTTTTATTTCACGACCTTATGTAATATGTAATTGGATTTTAAAGCGCTTTCAATTTCTTTTCCGTTGCGATCCAGCATCAGCAATCGGCCTTCCCCGACCTTGTACTGTGTTTCCGTTCTGGCTTTGTCCAGTCTGATAATACTTCCGGTGTCATCCCAGGTAAAAGTTCCTTTTGTAACCGTCGGTTTTTGTTCCCTGTCTTGATATAGAACCGATAATTTATAGGTTTTGTCTTTGTGTAATGTCAATTCGGTTTCAATTCCCGGGCAATCCGCACAGGGAATAACACCTTTATAGGTTCCGTCCCAATCCAACGAAATTTCCGAAGTATGCATATCCGGAACTGCAGTTGTGGTGTCCGGTTCTCTTTCAGTTGCTTCCGATTCGTCTTTCTTGCCGAATTCACAGCCAAAAACAGTTATGTTGAGGAAAAACAGCGTTACAATAAGTAGTTTCATATCTTTTTTATTTGCAATTGGATTGCGATAAAAGTTGTAGAATAAAATTACGGAATATTATAGTAAATTTGCGAACTTTTAATTTTCAACGCTATGCAAAAAGATATTATTATACCAAAAGTGGAAAATGTGTATGTGGCCGCCATTCAGGAATGGAATGATGATTTTATGGAAAACTCCTGGTATGCGTATCTCGTTAATGATGGCGATGAAAAACTGGAAATGGCCATTGTGGTTACAAGAGCTTACGGTCAGCTTAATGGGGAAGAACGCAAAACAGGGACTTTCCGTCACGCTTTTAAAGAAGTGGAACCTAATTCGGCAGTAAAAATCGAATTGCTGGAAAACAACGTTCTTCAATTGAACAACGAGTTTTTAGTAACGTTCTTTATTGGCGACAAGCTTTACGACAAAAGTTATGTTTTCAGAGCTAATACCATTAACGATCGTGCCATGACCGATATTCCGGTTATGAACAAACGCGGCGTGTTGGTAAAATAGCGTCTGGCAAATCAATTCATTAAGAAAATATAAGCTTCTCAGAGTATTTTAGTCTGTTTTTTAAGAATCTGAAACAATTGAATTCAGGGATATAAATTTGAAAACAGGATTGAAAGGATGTTGGAATATTTCCTACTTTAGGGAAATTTTTCAGCAAATACCCAAATGAGAAAAACAGCTTTTCTATTTATTACAGCCTTACTGTCTGTAAGCGCTTTTTCGCAAAATAAAAATTATGCAGAATACGTAAATCCGTTTGTCGGTACGGGTGGTCACGGACACACGTTTCCCGGCGCTACTTTGCCTTTTGGGATGGTGCAATTATCACCCGATACCCGGATTGACGGTAGCTGGGACGGTTGCGGCGGTTATCATTATTCTGACGATGTGATTTATGGTTTTTCCCATACGCATCTTAATGGCGTGGGGGTTTCCGATTATGGGGATATTATGCTGATGCCTACCATGGGAAAACCGTCTTTGAACGCTAAAGCCTATTCTTCTTCTTTCTCACACCAAAACGAAAAAGCTGCTGCGGGATTCTATTCCGTAAAACTGGACAAGCATAATATTGATGTGGACCTGACCGCTTCGACAAGGGTTGGTTTTCATAAGTATACTTTTAATAAGGATGGCCAGGCCAATATCATTCTCGATTTAAATCACCGCGATAAATTACTTCAGGGCGAAGTAAAGATCATCGACAACAGAACTATCGAAATTTTGCGTAGAAGCGAAGCCTGGGCTCGTGACCAGTACGTTTTTGCCCGGATCGAGTTCAATGTTCCGATGAAGGTTACCAATTCAAAAAACAGTAAACTTATTTCGGATAATGAGGCTGTTAAATATTTGGCATTAAGTTTTTCCAAACCCGTAAAAAAAGGCGAAATTATTTTGGTGAAAGTGGCGTTGTCGCCAACAGGTTATGAAGGCGCCAAACTGAACATGACCGAAATCAAGCACTGGGATTTTGAAAAAGCAAGGAAAAATGCTGAGTCACTTTGGAATAAAGAACTTTCTAAAATTGAAGTAACATCCGATAATAAAGACAAGCTGGCCATTTTCTACACGGCTTTGTATCACACCATGATGCAGCCTAACATTGCCGAAGATTTAGACGGAAAATATCGTGGGCGTGACAACAAAATTCATGTCGCGGATAACTTCGATTATTATACGGTTTTCTCGCTTTGGGATACCTTCCGTGGAGCACATCCGTTGTATACTTTGATTGATAAAAAACGTACTTCCGATTACATCAATACGTTTATTAAACAATACGAGCAAGGGGGTAGGCTTCCGGTATGGGAATTGGCTTCCAACGAAACCGATTGCATGATTGGGTATCATTCTGTTTCCGTAATTGCCGATGCCATGGTTAAAGGTATCAAAGGGTTTGATTATGAGAAAGCTTTTGAAGCGGCTAAACATTCTGCCATGCTGGATCATTTGGGATTGGATGCCTATAAGAAAAACGGGTTTATTTCCATTGATGATGAACATGAAAGTGTTTCCAAAACATTGGAGTATGCTTATGACGACTGGTGTATAGCCCAAATGGCGCAGCTGTTGAAAAAGAATGAAGACTTCGAGTATTTCATGCAACGTTCACAAAACTGGAAAAACCTTTACGACAAAGAAACCGGTTTTATGCGCCCCAAGAAGAATGGAGGATGGGATAAACCGTTTGAAGCCCGTGAAGTAAATAATAATTTTACGGAAGGAAATTCGTGGCAGTATTCGTTTTTTGTACCGCAGGATATCCCTGGTCTGATTGCAGCTCACGGAGGAAAGGAAAAATTTGAAGCAAAACTGGACGAGCTGTTTTCGGCTCCGACAGCCACCACCGGACGTCAACAGGCAGACATTACCGGTTTAATCGGGCAGTATGCACACGGTAATGAACCGAGTCATCATATGGCGTATTTGTATAATTATGTTGATAAACCCGAAAAAACGAAAGAAAAAGTACATTACATTTTAAACGAATTCTATAAAAATACGCCTGACGGATTAATAGGTAATGAAGATTGCGGCCAGATGAGTGCCTGGTATGTGCTGAGTTCGCTTGGGATTTACTCTGTTACACCGGGGCTGGAGGCTTTTACAGCGGTTGAACCACTTTTTAAAAACGCTATGATTAAAACAGATGATTTCACAACTGTTTCTGTCAATAATAAAATTGGGGAGGGAAATTATGTGTCGTTTGATTTAAGAGAACGTTTTCGTGGTATAAATCACTATCCTGATGGCTTTCCTTTTACAACTGTTCCCACTATTCAATCGGAAAGCAAAGCATTCAAAGACAAGCTGAAAATAAATATGGAATCAAATTTGGGGAATAAGATTTATTATTCGTTTACTGATAATGGTGATTTCAAAGAATATACACAGCCCTTCGAAATTGATAAAACAACATCCATTTTTGCGTATTGTCTTGATTATAGAGGAGAGAAAAGCAGTACCGTAAATGCCACTTTCTTTAAAAAACCAAACGATTATACTATCGATATCAAGTCGAAGTATTCAGCACAGTATCACGCAGGAGGCCCACAGGGATTAGTTGATGGTGTTATGGGTACCGAAAACTGGCGCAAAGGTGATTGGCAAGGTTATCAGGCGCAGAATTTTGAAGCAACGATTGATTTGAAGAAAACAACGGAGGTTTCCGAGGTTACTGCACGTTTTCTTCAGGATACGCGTGCCTGGATTCTGATGCCGACCAAGGTGGAATATTATGTTTCGAAAGACAACAAAAAGTTCGAATTGGTGGCAACGGTAAACAATACATTGGATGCGAAAGACTATGAGGCAAAAGTCATGGCTTTCGACGGAAAAATCAAAGCAACCAAGGCCCGTTATGTAAAAGTGAAGGCATATAACTTCGGGAAGTTACCGGAATGGCATCAAGGAGCAGGCGGAGATGCTTATATTTTTGTGGATGAGATAACCGTGAGATAGTTAAATTATAAAGGCGTTAGAATTTCTAACGCCTTTATAATTTCTTTTATGGTTTATAATTTTAGTCTTTAACAGGGAAAAACAGCGAAGTAAGAACCGAAAGTGCCAAAACCGTACCCACGATCAGTAGGGAAACCGGTGATGAAATATGGTAGAAAGGTGCAATAATCATTTTTACTCCGATAAAAGCCAAAATAAGGGCTAATCCGTACTTCAAACGGCTGAACATATGCATGAAGTTGGCTAATAGGAAATAAAGTGCTCTAAGCCCTAAAATTGCGAAAATGTTTGAAGTATAAAGGATGAAAGGATCGTTCGGGGCAATCGCAAAAATGGCTGGGATACTGTCGACGGCAAAAATTAAATCGGTAAACTCGATTACCGCCACCACAACCAATAAGGGCGTAGCCATTTTTACGCCATTTTCTACAGTAAAGAATTTTCCGCCGTCGTAGTTTTCGCTCACAGGGAAAAAACGGTGAACCAAACGTGCTCCCGGGCTTTTGGTAAAATCCTTGTCACCCTCATCATGTTCTGAAAACCAGGATTTTATTCCGGCATAAATAAGAAAGAACCCAAAAATGGAGAGAATAACGTTGATTTTTACCAAATATCCGAAAATGTGCATTTCCGGCAGATAGGTCATGTTAATAAGTTCGACGCCTGTAAAAATAAAAATAGCACGAAAGACTAAGGCGCCGAGAATCCCCCAAAAAAGTACTTTGTGGTGGAGTTCCCGTTGTACGTTGAAGAACCCGAAAACCATGATGAAAACGAAAAGGTTGTCTACCGAAAGTGCTTTTTCAATCCAATAGGCCGATTGGAACTGCGCAAACTTTTCCACTCCCATATAATGATAAATCACTGCACTGAAGCCCATGGCAAGTGAAATCCAAACTATCGATGCTATAAGCGCCTCCCGATTGCTGATGGTATGCGGGTCTTTTTTGAAAACGCCCAAATCCAACAATAACATAGCTAGAATTACCACGGCGAATACGGTGAGAATTACCGGATGATCAATTAAATTGTCTATTTTATGGGCATTGTTTTCCATCGGGAGTAAAATAAGGTTCTGCGTAAACAGAAATGTTTTTCTAAGCTTTTATCAAAATGTTGGGCCGGTGTTTCCTGAAACTTTTATAAAACAGAAATCTGAAAATTAATCCAGTTTCTCGGTTAATTTCTTGAAAACCTTTTTAGGCTCTTTTCCTTCATACAAGATGTCGTAAACGGCATTAATAATAGGCGTTTTGGCTTTGTACTCTTCATTAAGTTTGTAAGCGCTTTTAGTGGCGTAATATCCTTCGGCAACCATGCTCATTTCCATTTGCGCCGATTTAACGGTATAGCCTTTTCCAATCATATTTCCGAACATACGATTACGCGAAAAAATAGAATAACCGGTTACAAGTAAGTCCCCTAAATATGCCGAATCATTGATGTTTCGTTTCATTTTGTGGACTTTCTTAATGTATTTTTTCATCTCACGGATGGCGTTACTCATTAGCAAAGCCTGGAAATTATCCCCATATCCCAATCCATGGGCAATACCTGCAGCAATGGAATAGATGTTTTTCAGCATGGCGGCATATTCCGTACCGATGATGTCGTCAGAAGTTTTGGTTTTGATGTAATGACTGTTAAGATTTGTTGCCATCACCTTCGCTTTTTCATCATCACCGCAGGCAATGGTAAGGTAGGAAAGGCGTTCCAGGGCAACCTCTTCGGCGTGACACGGACCGGTAATAACTCCGATATTGTCATACGGGATATCATAAATTTTATGAAAATGTTCGCCAACGATTAAACTTGTTTCCGGAACAATACCTTTGATGGCTGAAAAGATCACTTTGTCTTTCAAACTCACGGTCAGTTTTTCCAATTCTCCTTTTAAGAAAGCAGAAGGGATCGCAAAAATGACATAATCCGCATAGGCTACCGCCTCATTGATGTCGTTGGTAAGCTTAAGTTTATTGGTGTCAAACTCCACCGAACTCAAATAATTCGGATTGTGTTTGTTCATTTTAATATGTTCGATAGCGTAAGTGTTTCGCATGTACCAGGCGATTTCAGGAAGATTAACGCATAGCATCTTTGCAATCGCTGTCGCCCAGCTTCCGCCGCCAATTACCGCAAATTTCGGGTTGTCAGTCATTTTCTTTTCATGATTTGAATCTCCAAAAGTACTCAAATTTGATGAAAGTGAAAAACTTTGATTTTTGCAATTTTAGCGCTTTTTGCCGTAACCAGCTTTTACTGCAGTGTTATTGTGATGCTGTTAACCTAATGAATGTCAATCTAAAAATTTAACATTAGATTATGATTTCCGATAGCAATGAATTGACTTGACTCCCGTTATTATCTCCGGTTAAGAATGATAATGTAGTGATACATTGTCGAAAGTTAGAAATAGTTAATATTTTTTGTTTTTGGTGAGGAAGGCGCTCTTGGAATTAATTTCAGGGCGCCTTTCGTTTTTTGTTATATTTTTACCTGACAAATTGGTAAGAGGTGAAAGTTTTATTTAAAATTTATTTTTGTTTAGGTGTGGTTTTTTCAGTTTTCGGACAAGCTCCCGTTATTTCGTATGCTACTCCGAATGTTTTTGCAAACAATGAACTGATAACCCCGTTAATTCCAAATAGTTCGGGCGGAACTATTCCGGTTGAGCCGGTGGTGACTACTTTTGCAGGCAGCGGAATTGCCGGAGCTACCGATGCAATGGGAACGGCCGCACGTTTTAATCTCCCAACCGTAGTTACACCGGATCGCATGGGTAATATCATCGTTGTAGATCGAAGCAGTCATAAAATACGAAAAATTGCTATAGACGGAACCGTTACCACAATCGCTGGAACAGGTGCAATTGGATCAGTGGACGGTCCAGCTGCTTCGGCCACTTTTAAATACCCGGATGGTGCCGTAGTGGATTCTCAGGGAAACATCTTTATTTCAGACCAAAGCAACCATAAAATAAGAAAGATCGGCACAGATGGCCAGATATCTACTTTTGCGGGCTCAGGGACTGCTGGTTTTTTGGATGACACAGGGATTGCTGCCAAATTTTATTACCCTGCCGGGATGGCAATCGATTCAAATGATAATTTATATGTGGCTGATTACAGCAACCACCGAATTCGAAAAATTACCCCTGGAGGTGTGGTTACGACCTATGCGGGATTAGCAACCGCAGGTTCAAATGACGGAAACGTGAGTGTTGCAAAATTCAACGGTCCTACTGGTGTAGGTGTAGATGCTTCCGGAAATGTTTTTGTTGCCGATTACGGGAATCATAAAATAAGGAAAATTTCGGTTTCGGGTGAAGTTACGACTGTGGCTGGTACAGGAGTTGCGGGTGCTGATGATGGTTTAGGTGCCTCTGCCAGTTTTAATCATCCGGCAATTGTTGCAACAGATGATCAAAACAATCTCTTTGTAACCGATTCAGGCAATAATAAAATCCGAAAGATAAGTTCTCTTGGGAACGTTATTACGTTTGCGGGAACAGGAGTTGCCGGAAATAGCGATGCTGCTGCAAGTTCAGCAACTTTTAAGGGTCCTACAGGTGTTTGCATAGCTAATTTGGGAACAGTTTATGTAGCCGATTATTCCAATCATAAAATCAGAAAAATATGCACTTATGGTTATACCGTTGTTCCTGAATTGCCTTATGGTTTAGTCCTAAATCCGGTTACCGGAGTAATTAGCGGAAGTCCAACCATAAGTTCCCCGATGACTAATTACACTATTACTGCCACTAATGCATTCGGAAGTAGTTCCTTTGTGGTAAGTATAGAAGTTGGAAGCCTAAGTAAAGAAGATTTTGGACTGGATACGATAAAGCTCTATCCGAATCCTGTAACCGATATGTTATACGTTTCTAACAACGAATTCATCATTTCTATCGCCGTTTTTGATTTACTGGGGCAGAAAATTAAAACATTTGGTTATGACAAAATTGCTTTACCGTTGGATTTTAATTCCTTTATAAAGGGAGCTTATCTGTTGAAGATAAAAACTGTTTTCGGGGCAAAGGAAGTTCGAATCGTTAAACAATAAAAAACGCTCCACATGGAGCGTTTTTCAGATGTTAATAACTCATTTCCACTATTTCCCTGACTTTTTCAGGAGTAACGTTTTGTTGTTCTCCTAAGCCTTTCCAACCGCGTTCTTCAAATCGGGCAACAATAAAATCGGCCGTGTTTTCATAATTGGCCGTGTTTTCGGAAAGTTTTGTGAGCATTCCCATTTTATGTAAAAAATCAACTGTTTTTTCAATTGCTTTTTCGGCTTTCTCTTCTACGGAATTTCCTTGAATTCCAAAAACGCGTTCACCGTACTGAGCGAGTTTGTCTTTTTTGGTATCGAACATCACGCGGTATAAATTCGGACCTATGATGGCCAACGATCTGGCGTGATCGATTTCATATAAAGCCGTCAGTTCGTGGCCTATCATGTGTGTCGCCCAATCTGTTGGAACACCTTTATTCAGTAATCCGTTTAAAGCCATCGTTGCACACCACATATAATTCGATGCCAATTTGTAATCGGTTGGGTTTTCTACCACACTTGGCCCGATTTCCACCAATGTTTGCAAAATGCTTTCGGCGATTCTGTCTTGTAATAAAGCATCATGTGTATAGGTTAAATATTGTTCCATCACATGGGTAAAAGCATCCACGACTCCGTTTTGGATTTGTCTTTTTGGCAACGATTCAATTACCGTAGGATCACAAATGGAGAATTTCGGAAACAAGGCACTTCCGCCAAAAGCCAGTTTCTCCTGCGTTTCGTTGATGGTGATTACGGAACCCGAATTCATTTCGCTTCCGGTGGCCGGTAAAGTCAAAACCGTTCCGAACGGAATAACCTGCGATATGTCTTTTATCGACATTCTTTTTTTAAGGATTTCCATTGGATTGCCCTCAAATTTTACGGCTGCCGAAATGAATTTTACCCCATCAATCACGCTTCCGCCACCCACGGCCAAAATGAAGCCTATGTTTTGCGCACGGATGATTTCCACCGCGTTCATCAGGGTTTCATAGCGTGGATTGGGTTCGATTCCCCCGAATTCGACTATCTCAAAACCGGAAAGCGCCGTTTTTACCTGGTCGTAGATTCCGTTTTTAAAAATGCTTCCGCCTCCGTAAGCCAATAAGATTTTGGTGTTTTTGGGTACTAAATCAGTGAGTTTGGTTATCTGTTCTTTTCCAAACACATAATTAGTTGGATTGTATAATTCGAAGTTTAACATAAGTAACACTTTTAAGGTTCAAAATTTGAAAGCTTAAAGGTACTAATTGTCGAGTTGTAAAAATATAAAATAGTGTTAACTGTTTTTGGACATTTGTGTCAGAAAATAGAAAATCGGAATAAAGATTAGCCCTAAAATAGTTGGTAAAATCCATTCGCCCAAGCCATCTGCGATTCCCTTTGAAGTTTGTTGGGTCATATATACGATAAAAGTAAAGATGATCAAAACGATGAGTTTAAGGCAGCGCAACATGCGAGTGGCTAAGCGGTATTGTTTTTCTGCATTTTCTTGAGTTATCGCAACGGTATAGTTTAAAAGATGCGGGTAAAAATTAATTGCTGTAAGCGCGATAGCTAAAACTGAAGCTACTATCGGAAGCACAAGGATATTTGCTTTATTCCCAAAAGCATCTGCTTTTCCAAAACCGTTGTAATGTGTGGGGATTGTTTCAGGTAATTGTGAATATCCGGAAAGTGCTAAAAACCAAATGGACAAAAAAACTATCAGGGCCAACAGTTCGATGATTTTGTCAGTGAACAGAAGTTTTATGCTGATTTTTGGTTTTTGTTCCATTTTAAAATGTAGAACTATAAATTACTTTTTATAAAACAGGTTGTGATCAATATATGCCCAAACTTTGTTAGGCAGCATTGGCCGGATGTCTTTTCCTTTTTTTATGCTTTCGCGGATGAAAGTCGACGACAATTCAATAATCGGCGCATCAACGTTATGGATTTTAGGATGATTGATGAATGTCGGATCAATTACCCCTGAAGCCGCTCTCGGATACACATAAATGTCATGATTTTGCAAAATCACTTCGTGGTTTTTCCATTTATGCAACGAGTTCAGATTGTCTTCACCCATAATCAGGCAAAATTCATGGCCAGGATATTTTTCCTGCAAATGAGCCAAGGTGTTTACGGTGTAATTAGGTTGTGGCAGTTTGAATTCAATGTCGGACGGCTTGATTTTCGGATAGTCTTCCGTAGTCAGATGCACCATATGTAAACGGTGATAATCATCTAACAACGAAGTTTTTTGTTTGTGTGGATTGTGCGGTGTCACCACCATCCAGATCTGATCCAAACCGGAATGTTCCGCCATATGGTTGGCGATAATCAAGTGTCCGATGTGAATAGGGTTGAAGGTTCCGAAATAGAGTCCGATTTTCATTTTTTTCTAGCTGTAAGCTGATGGCTTTTCGCTTATTTAGTTACAAAATTCTTTACCAAATCATAAGCTTCCTGCTTCGCCGTATCCAAATCGTAATTCTTGATAATGGTGTCGAATTGCGGTGCGGTAGCCAATTCTACGTGAGCTTTAGCGATGCGCATGTTGATTTTGTCTTCGCTTTCTGTAGAGCGTTCTTTCAAACGGCGTTTAAGTTCATCCACGCTTGGTGGTTTCACGAAAACTGCCAACGTTTCTTCCGGGAATTTGGATTTGATGCGTAATCCGCCGGCCACATCGATATCGAAAATCACATTTTTGCCTTGAGACCAAATGCGTTCTACCTCGCTTTTCAGGGTCCCGTAGAAATTATCGCGGTACACTTCTTCCCATTCCACGAAATCCTCGTGTTTAATATGTTGTTTGAATTCTTCGGTCGACATGAAGTAGTAGTCTTTCCCATTTACTTCTTCCCCGCGCGGATCACGTGTTGCCGCCGAAATGGAAAATTCCAGGTTCAGATCTTCCGACCCCAATAAATGACGTACTATGGTAGTTTTTCCCGATCCGGATGGAGCCGAGAATACGATCAATTTTCCTTTGTTCATTATTGTTAACTTTTAGCTTTCAGAGGTTAGTCTTGAGCTTTTGTGATTGTGTTGTTATTTTATCTT
The DNA here is from genome assembly GCF_000498495.1 of Flavobacterium enshiense DK69. GTDB lineage: Bacteria > Bacteroidota > Bacteroidia > Flavobacteriales > Flavobacteriaceae > Flavobacterium > Flavobacterium enshiense. The sequence goes on from NZ_AVCS01000007.1 coordinate 46,930, forward strand.
AAAGTTATAGGACGTTTAACACCTGCTCTTTTATTTTTTCCAGTTCGTCTTTCATTTGGACAACTAGTTTCTGCATTCCGGCGTGGTTAGATTTGGAACCCATGGTGTTGATTTCACGTCCCATTTCCTGAGTGATAAAGCCTAGTTTTCTGCCGTTGGCTTCGTTTCCGTTCAGCGTTTCGATGAAATAGTCCAAATGGTTCGTTAAACGTACCTTTTCTTCGGTAATGTCCAATTTCTCCAGATAATAAATCAGTTCCTGTTCGAAGCGGTTTTCATCAACGGTCACTTTTAACTCGTCAATAGCTGTCTGCAGTTTGTTTTTGATGTTCTGAACGCGTTCCGGATCCAGTTCCAAAGCCTGTTCCATGTACAAACGAATATTGGCTATGCGTAATTGGAATTCTTTTTCCAGTGATAAGCCTTCGTCAGCCCTGAAATTATTAATGTTGGCAAGCGCTTCGTTAATAACTGTCAGGATTTGTTTCCACTCGTTTTCGTCAAGTTCATCGCGTTCGGTCTTTAAAGCGTCAGGCATGCGAACGGCCATTTTCATCAGTTCCGTTTCATCTGCATCGGCTAAAATATCCCGCATTTGCGACATGTAAGCCTTTACAATCGGTGCGTTTACTTTTGTGGAAGTTTCCTCTCCGGTTACTTCAATATAAAGGGCAAAATCGACTTTACCGCGTTCCAGGCGTTGGGAAATCTGATTGCGCAGACTCAATTCCATTTCGCGGTACACAGAAGGCATTCGGACATTAAGGTCCATTCCTTTGCTGTTTAACGATTTTACTTCCACTGTGATTTTTTTGGTAGCCAACTGTAGGGTTGACTTCCCAAATCCGGTCATCGATTGTATCATATTTTTCTAAATAGACTTCAAAGATAAATAAAAGTATTCAGTGTTTGGTGCTTAGTGTTGGCTTGGATCAGTAACAGCCATTGTTTCACTAAAGGTTTTCGGTTTTTTCTTGATTACCAGATACACTCCGGTAAAAATCAGGGCCGCCGAACCAATTTTAACCCAACTCAATTCGTCTTTCCCTAATCCGATGGCAAAAACTGTAGCGAAAAATGGCTGTAGATATATGAATACGGCTACCGTTGTCGGTTTCAGTTCCCTCATTGAGAGCAGGTTCAGTAAATAGGTCAAAAAAGTGGAAACTATAACTACAAATATTATTTTCCAGTAGATGTTCATAGGAACCAAAGCCCAGTCAACAGCCTGGAATTCGCTCCACCCGAAAGGAATTACCATCAGGAATCCGAAAAGGTAGATCCATTTTACAAACGAAAAAGCGTTGTATTTATCCATCAGTTTTTTTACCAGAATCAGATAGAAACCATATGAAACGGCATTGACAAACACCAGAAAGTTTCCTAAAGTGGCATTGGGCGCGTTTACCATCGATTTCCCGTATAAAATCAGGGTTATGGTTCCGGTTAGTCCCAGAAGAATTCCGATTACCTTGTTTTTTTGCATGCGCTCTTTCATGATGATTGCCGACAATACCAATACAATCATCGGGGTAGTCACCATCAGAACTGCGCCCATAATCGGTGAAGTATAACTCAGTCCTTTAAAGAAAGTCAGCATGTTGAAAGCAACGCCAAAAAAGGCGGCCGCCAAGATGCGTGGAAAATCCTTTCTGTCAATTTTTTCGGTTTTTACAAAAAATGAGGCAAGCCAAAACAAAATAGTGGAACCGCCTACACGAAGGAAAATAAACCCGAACGCATCGATGTATTTGGGCATAACGTCTTTGGCAATCGTAAAGGTTACTCCGTAAATGATGGCTACCATCCACGCAGCAATCAGGGCATAGGTGCGCGCTTTCATTTAACTTAAAACGGCAATTACTTCGTTAACATTTTTCTGGCTGTTGCCGATGTATATTTTTCCGGCGATAATGAAAACCGGACGGCTGAGAAAGGTATAGTGTTCCAAAATATATTTCTTGAAATCGGCTTCGGTCAGGTTTTTGTTTTTCAGATCCATCGACTTGTATAACTGTGCTTTTCTACTGAAAAGCGCTTCATAACTGCCCGAAAGTCGGTACATTTCCTCCAATTGCTCTGGAGTAATCGGATCCTGACGAATATCCTGAAATACCAAACGGTTGGTGTTGGGTAAGGATTTGATGATTTTGCGACAGGTGTCGCACGAAGCGAGGTAGTATATTTTATCCATGGAATTCTTTTTTGCAAAAATAGGCTTTTCGTTAAAAAAGATTTAATTTAAATCCCGCGAAAACAGAGAAGCGGGTTTTTCTTGTTATTTTTGAGTAAATTTTACAAAAGATGAATGATTTTACTAGGGAAATTTCTATTCGCTGGGCGGATTTAGATCCAAATTTTCACGTACGCCACAGTGCTTATTATGATTATGGAGCCCAACACCGTATCGAGATTCTTGAACGCGAAGGACTGACCATGAAAATCATGCAGGAGCAGCATTTCGGACCAATTATTTTCAGGGAAGAATGTGTATTCCGAAAAGAAATGCATTTGGGCGACAAGATTTTTATCAGCACCAAAATGGGTAAAATGAAAGCGGACGCTTCCCGTTGGACTATTGTACATGAATTAAAAAATGAGAAAGATGAACTTTGTGCAAAAATTACTCTGGACGGTGCATGGATCAATACCAAATTGCGAAAACTGGCAGTGCCAACGCCAGCAATCGTGAGCAAGGTAATGGGCGCCTTCCCGAAAACCGACGATTTTATTGCCTTATAAACATAGAAATTATGGAAGCAACTTTTAAAATTTTAGTAACCAACCGCAACCTCTATTTGAGGTTTTTGGATGATTATTCGTTGGAGCAGCTTAATACTATTCCGACTGGGTTCAGCAACAACCTGATTTGGAATATAGGGCATATAGTGGTCGCACAACAAGGCCTTGTGTATCGTCTTTCGGGATTGCCAATGAATGTTTCCGCGGAGATGACCGAAAAATATAAAAACGGTTCCAGACCCGACGGTAAAACAACTCAGGAAGAAGTGGATGAAATCCGAGCACTGTTAACTTTCTTGCCAGAGCAGACAAAGGTGGATTATGAAGCAGGGAAATTTCAGCATTTCAACGAATACCAAACGCAGACCGGTTTCCATTTGGGAAGTTTTAAAGATGCAATGGAATTCAATAATTATCACGAAGGGCTGCATTTAGGATTTATGATGCAGATTCGCAAGTTTATTTGATTTTCAGAAACTTATCAGCTTCACTGTAAGGAATTGTCAGCTCAATAGGGCCGTCGGCATAAGAAGCAATTTCATATTGGTTGTACAGAAGGAGGATTCCTTTATCGGTGTAAAAAATGTTTTCCGGCAGATGAAAGCTGTCTTTTTCGAACCAATACCCAGTTTCGTTTATGTTTGATTTGGAAGGTATCTCTTGTTGCGCCCTGAATTTTTGTTCGGCGAGTTTGGTAAAACCTTTTACATCGGTAAATAAATCTTCTTTTTTGATTTGCTTTCCGGTTTCGGGATCTGCAAAATAGGATAAAGATCGGCCATTACCATGCGCGCCTCCAGTAAATGAATAATAGTCTAAGGTCAGATTGATAACTTTGTCTGATTGGTGGCCTATTTTTCCGGAAGCAGTTGCTTCCCAAGGTGTACTGTAGTCAGGCATCTCTTTCTGAAAACTAACATATTCTTTAATGAAATCAGAACAAACAGCGGGGTAGTTTTTGACTGTTGCTGCTGAGTCAAAAGAGAATAAGAAGGTGATTTCTTTTAAAAACAAGGCATTAATGCTGTCTGCTGCTGCCGATTTGTTTTGAGCGACAGCCACATCAATTTCAATCTCGGTAGTGTCATTCTTTTGAACGATTTCTTTGTGGAATTTCTTCGTTTTAAAGGTTAATTCCTCTTTCTTACAGCTTAATAAGCTTAGTGCGGCAACAGTTACTATTAATACGTTTCTCATGGCAGAAATTGTTTGTTCATGACTCATTTCACAAAATTAAACGATAAATTTGTTCTTTTATTGAAAATTTAAACAGAATAGCAATATGAAATTCAATACTAAAGTAATACATGGTGGGCAACATCATGAAAAAGTGACCGGAGCGGTAATGCCGCCGGTATTTCAGACTTCTACTTTTGCTCAGGTTTCTCCAGGACAGCCTGTTGGAGAATACGAATACAGCCGTGCAGCGAATCCGACACGCCAAGCTTTGGAAGATGCTTTGGCTTCTATTGAAAACGGTGCCCGCGGATTAGCGTTTGCTTCGGGATTAGCAGCAACCGATTGTTTGCTGCGTTTGTTCAAAGCTGGTGATGAAATCATTGCAATGGACGATTTATACGGAGGAACCTACCGTTTGTTCACCCGTTTATACAAAGACAGCGGCATTAGGTTTCATTTCGTGGATATGAATGATTTGGAAGGGTTCGAGAAGCTAATCAACTCCAACACGAAGTTGGTTTGGGTAGAAACACCAACCAATCCGTTAATGAAATTAGCAGATATTGCTGAGATTGCCAAAATCACTAAAAAGCATAATGTTCTATTTGCTGTTGACAATACTTTTGCTACACCGTATCTTCAAAAGCCATTGGATTTAGGGGCGGATATCGTAATGCATTCAGCGACTAAATATTTAGGAGGACACAGTGATGTAATTGCCGGTGCCTTGGTAATTAAAGATAAAGAATTGGGCGACGAGTTACACTTCAAACAATTTGCTACAGGTGGGACGTTGGGTCCGATGGATAGTTTCCTTGTTTTAAGAGGTATCAAAACGTTGCATTTACGTGTGCAAAGACACTGTGAAAATGGTGTGAAAGTAGCAGAATTTTTAATGAATCACCCTAAAGTGGAACGTGTATATTATCCGGGACTAGAAAATCATCCGTTTCATGAAATCGCCAAAAAACAGATGATTGGTGGTTTTGGAGGAATGGTGACGTTTACTTTTAAATCGGGAGCGAAGCAAGATGCTATCAGTTTCCTGGAAAAACTTAAAGTGTTTACTCTGGCAGAATCGTTAGGTGGTGTGGAATCGCTGGCAAATCACCCGGCTTTGATGACACATGCTTCCATACCGGAAGATAAGCGAAAAGAAGTCGGAATCACAGACGATTTGGTTCGCCTGAGCGTAGGTGTAGAAGACGCAGCTGATTTAATTGAAGATTTAAAACAGGCATTAGGATAAAACAAAAAACCACGCGTGAAGCGTGGTTTTTTTATGTCGTTTTTTTGTTATTCCAGATAGTATATGTATCCGAAGTTTAACCAAACCAACCATTCGTTGGCTTTGTTTTCAGGGTAAAGATTCGGATCTGGATTTACACCGTCAACCCAGTTGGAGAAGTAATACTGCCAACGTAAATCAAGCATCAAGTCTGAAAGTTCTGTTAATTTGTATCGACAACCTGCACTCGCTACAACTGACCAAGTGCTTCCGTCGTCATTAGAAGTAGCCCCAATGTATTTTGGAGGCAATACTCCTGGCTGGTTCAAACGCCCTCTGGTAGAGCTGGATTCCGGACTGTAAAAAGTATAATGAGCTCCCAAGCTCACAAAAGGTCCTAAAGATCCATTAGTAGCTGTGAAATCCCTGATGCTCAGAGGGAAATATTCCAATTGCATCCCGATGTCTGTGTTGGATGCGACCCCTCTCATTCCTCTTAACTGTTGTGCTGTTATAGAGGTTTTTTCAGGGGCAACCCATTCTCCGTAATGCTGAAGTTCTGATCTGTTATAAGAAAGCTCCGTTCTTAGTTTGAAATGGTCGTTAAAATAGGTTTCAGGAGCGTAACAGTTACATTCTGCTTTGTATGAAAAATTTAAGTAGTGTATAAGGCCTATCCCAAAACCGGTATTTCCTGTGTTTGTTTTCCAATCATATCTTTCACCATAATCCGACATGAACATTACGGGACCCGCAATTGCTCCAATTTCATGGGAAAAACCAAACTGGGCTCTTATAGCGTTATTACTCCCTAAAACCACTAGTAGGATAAATAAAATTTTTCTGGGCATTTTACTCTATTTTAGTCAATATCTGACAAATATATAAAAACATATTTCTCCTCAAAAAAAAAGTAAAGAAAAGACTTTTAAAAAAATGTAAAAATTATTTCCGATTGTGTGATATATTTTGCTTTGTATTGGCAATTTATATTTAATACAAAATATACAATAAAACATTAATAGGCCGTTTTAGACTATATTTGTAAAACAAACCGACATTAATGAGAAAATTAAACTGTTTCGTACTGCTGGCTTTCATATGTATTAATTGCTTTTCACAACAAAACCAATCGTGGAGAGGTTTTTTTTCCTATTCTGCAATTAAGGATATTTCACAGGCTGTCGATAAAGTGTATGCTGCTCCGGAAAACACCGTATTTTCAAAAAATACCGTAACTAATGAGTTAAAGACCATAAATTCTATTGATGGGTTAAAAGCTGATGTTATTACCGCGGTTCATTATAGTGAGTCATTTCACAGAATAATAATCGGAAATCAAAACGGGCTGCTTTTGGTGGTTAATGAAAATGATGGCAGTATTTTAAATGTAATTGATATCCTCAACAAGCCTTCCATTCCGCCGAATAAGAAAAAGATAAATCATATTTACGAATATAATGGTAAAGCGTATTTGTCATGCGATTTTGGTATCTGTGTTTTCGATCTGGCCACTTTGCAATTTGGAGACACCTATTTTATTGGTCCTGCGGGTGAAGAGATTCAGGTTTATCAGACAACGGTTTTTGACGGTTTTATTTATGCTGTAACTCAATCAAACGGTATTCGTAGGGCGGATTATTCGAATCCGAATTTAGTGGATTTCAGTCAGTGGAGCGCATTTGATACGGGATTCTGGAGCGGTATCGTTACATTTCAGAACCAACTGATAGCTTCCAATACAAATACTAGCGTTTATCGTCATAACGGCAGCAGTTTTCAGCAAATAATCGCTGTAGGTCAGCCTATAGTTGATTTGAGGTCCTATAAAGATCGTTTGATTTTTACTTCGGCCAATCATGTTTATATTTACGATAACCAGTTGATTCAACTGTCTCACATTACTCAGATTCCGGACGTAGTGACTTCGTTTACCTGCGCTACTGCAATCAGTGATAAAATATTTGTCGGAACGCTTGATAAAGGATTGTATCAGACGGCAATAGGCAATCCGACAATGTTTGAGGATTGTACCCCAAGCGGTCCGGCTCGCAACAGTATTTTTAATGTAAAAAAAGCACCTAATTATTTGTGGGCAGTTTATGGCGATTATACGAAACAATACGATCCCTATCCTTTGGATTCCTATGAAATCAGTAGATTTTCGGATGAACAGGGTTGGGATTTTATTCCTTATGCTGATTTGCAGGGGGCAAAGTCGCTTACCCGAACTGTGCTGAATCCGTACAACCCAAACCAGGTTTTTGTGAGTTCGTTTTATTCCGGACTGCTAAAAATAGAAAATGACAATCAGATAACATTGTTCAATCAAACCAATACAGGGCAGAACGGTTTGGAGTCATTGCATGACCCAGCTTGCCCTACCTGTATTGATGTCAGGGTTAACGGACCGGTTTTCGATAAAAAAGGAAATCTTTGGATGACAAATAGTCGGGTTGATAGAGCTATTAAAGTGATGAAACCAGATGGTCAATGGCAGTCCTATTCTCTTAACAACATAACTACAGCCCCAAAAGAAGACAGTTATGCTGGTATAGTAATCGATAAGAACAATACGAAATGGATTCCTTCCTACCGAAACGGAGTTATTGCTTTTAATGAAAATTACGGAAATAAATTTATCCTGATAAAAAATGGAGCCGATAGCGGCAATCTCCCTAATAGAGACGTGCGCTGTGTAGCAATCGATAACCGGAACCAATTGTGGATTGGTACTTTTTCCGGATTGCGAGTTTTGCCAAGTGTTGATCGTTTTTTGTATGATGACAGCCTTGAAACCAATCCGATTATTATACTCGATGATAACTTGGCTCAGGAATTATTTTATCAGCAAAGTATTATGGATATCGTGGTGGATGGAGCTAACAATAAATGGGTGTCTATTGATGGTGCCGGCGCATTTTTGGTTTCATCAAACGGACAGGAAACGCTGCATCATTTTACAAAAGAAAATTCACCGCTTCCTAGTAATAATGTCCTGGATATTGAAATCGACGGCGCTACGGGCGAAGTGTTTTTTGCCACCGATAAAGGACTTGTTTCCTTTAAGGGTATAGCCACCAAACCGGCCGAAGATTTGAGTCAGGTTTACGTTTATCCAAATCCCGTGCGTCCGGAGTTCAACGGTACGGTTAAGATAAGCGGTTTGATTGATAATGCTAATGTGAAAATAACCGACATCGGAGGGAATCTGGTGTATGAAACTACATCCGAAGGCGGGACAATAGAATGGGATACCAAGGCTTTTGGTAAGCATAAAGTAGCTTCCGGGGTGTATATGATTTTAATTGCCTCAGAAGACGGAACGGAAACGAAAGTCAAAAAAGTAATGATTATCAGGTAAATGGCGTTTTGGTTATTTGCGGATTTGGTTTTTTGTAATTCGTAATCTTAAATTCGTAATTGAATATATGCTGGTTAAGACCAAGGCCATCGTTTTAAGTGCTATAAAGTATCAGGAGAAAAGCCTGATTGTGAAATGTTTTACAGAATCCGACGGATTAAAATCCTATTTTGTACCCAGTGCTTTTTCGGGTAAAAAATCGAATCAGAAAATAGCCTATTTTCAACCGTTGACTATACTCGAAATAGAAGCCAATCACAAAAATAAAGGTACGTTAGAACATTTTAAGGAAATCCGATTGGCGGTGCCTTATTATTCCATAAATACCGATATTTTTAAAAGCACGATCGTGATCTTTTTATCCGAAATGATGCATCACAGTATTCGCGAAGAAGAGAAAAATGAAAACTTGTTTTCTTTTCTGGAAACGGCATTGATTTGGCTGGATACTCACGAGGAAATGGCTAATTTTCACCTCATTCTGTTGTTGGAAGTGACCAAGTATCTTGGGTTTTATCCCGATACTTCCGAAATCGATTTACCCTTTTTTGACCTTAACGAAGGAATGTTTTCTTCTTATCACGGCATCAGTTGTCTTTCCGATCATGAAACGTTTCTGTTCAAAAAACTGATTGGCTTAAAACTGGATTCCGACCAGAAAATATTTGCGGGAACAGAACGCCAATTGCTACTCAAAATCTTACTGGATTACTATGCCGTTCATCTTGACGGATTTAAAAAACCGAAATCCCTGGAGGTGCTTAAAGAGGTTTTTTCATAGCACATTAGGTAATTGTTTTGGCAAACTATTAAAACTGTAGCATTTAATCGTCTTTTTTCTTGCTTCGTTTCTCTATTTTCTTTAAAATTCCTTACTTTCGCACATTGATTTTAGAAAACGACAAAATGAGTACGAAATTCACTGAATACAAAGGACTTGATTTGCCAACCGTGGCATCTGAAGTGCTTGATTTCTGGAAAAAGCAAAACATCTTTGAACAAAGTGTCACTTCCCGTGAAGGAGCAAGCCCGTATGTGTTTTTTGAAGGGCCGCCTTCAGCTAATGGATTGCCGGGTATTCACCACGTGATGGCGCGTGCGATCAAGGATATTTTCTGTCGCTATAAAACTCAAAAAGGATTCCAGGTAAAACGTAAAGCGGGCTGGGATACGCACGGTTTGCCGGTTGAATTGGGTACGGAAAAAGAATTGGGTATCACAAAAGAAGATATCGGAAAAACCATTTCCATTGCCGAATACAACGAAGCGTGTAAAAAAACCGTAATGCGTTATACTGACGTATGGAATGACTTAACTGAAAAAATGGGGTATTGGGTAGATATGGAAGATCCATATGTGACCTACAAGTCCAAATACATGGAAACGGTTTGGTGGTTGCTGAAACAGATTTACAGCAAAGATTTATTATACAAAGGCTACACAATACAACCATACTCGCCTAAAGCGGGAACCGGTTTGTCTTCGCATGAAGTAAATCAGCCTGGTTCATACCGTGATGTGACCGATACAACAATCGTGGCGCAGTTCAGGGTTTTGGATAACCAAAGAAAACTGACCTTCGCTAAATTTTACGATTACATCACTCATAATAATTTAAAGCAGTATAAGTTTGAAAGGCTGGAGTTGGATGAAATTCATTTCCTGGCTTGGACGACAACCCCATGGACATTGCCAAGTAATACAGCGTTGACTGTTGGGCCGAAGATCGATTATGTGTTGGTGAAAACTTTCAACCAATATACGTTCCTTCCAATCAATATCATCTTGGCTAAAAATCTTGTTGGTAAACAACTGTCTAAAAATTATTTCGAGACAAGTGAAGCAGCTGATTTTGATAATTTCAAAGAAGGTGATAAAAAAATCCCATTCGAAATATTGGCAGAATGTAAAGGTGCTGACTTAGTAGGAATACAGTACGAACAATTGTTGCCTTATACGTTACCGTATCAAAACCCGGAAAATGCATTCCGCGTAATTTCGGGTGATTTCGTTACTACGGAAGACGGTACCGGTATTGTGCACACGGCACCTACATTTGGTGCGGATGACGCGAAAGTGGCTAAAGAAGCGTCTCCGGAAGTGCCTCCGATGTTAGTATTGGATGAAAACGGAAATCCTGTGCCATTGGTAGATCTTCAAGGGCGATTTGTTCGTCAGATGGGTGATCTTGCCGGTAAATTTGTTAAAAATGAATATTATAACGAAGGTGAGGCTCCTGAGAAATCAGTGGATGTGGAAATTGCCATTCGTTTAAAAGAAGAAAATAAAGCCTTTAAGGTTGAAAAATACGTTCACACCTATCCGCATTGCTGGAGAACCGATAAGCCGATTTTATACTATCCGCTGGATTCCTGGTTCATCAAAGTGACAGATGTGAAAGACCGCATGTTCGATTTGAACGAAACGATCAACTGGAAGCCAAAAGCGACTGGGGAAGGCCGTTTCGGAAACTGGCTGAAAAATGCGAACGACTGGAACTTGTCACGTTCAAGATACTGGGGAATTCCGTTGCCTATCTGGAGAACCGAGGATAAAACCGAGGAAATCTGTATTGGTTCTGTTGAGGAATTGTACAATGAAATTGAAAAAGCGGTTAAGGCAGGTTTCATGACGGAAAATCCATTTAAAGGATTCGAAATCGGAAACATGAATGAAGCGAATTACGATTTGGTAGATCTGCACAAAAACGTAGTGGATAATATCGTTTTAATTTCAGCATCAGGCAAACCGATGAAACGCGAAAGCGACTTGATCGACGTTTGGTTCGATTCGGGCGCAATGCCTTATGCACAGTGGCATTATCCGTTTGAAAATAAAGAGTTAATCGACGAGAGCAAATCCTTCCCGGCAGATTTCATTGCTGAAGGAGTAGACCAGACACGTGGATGGTTCTACACGCTGCATGCCATCGGAACGTTAGTTTTTGATAAAGTCGCGTATAAAAATGTGGTTTCCAATGGGTTGGTTTTGGATAAAAACGGACAAAAAATGTCCAAACGCCTTGGAAATGCTGTGGATCCGTTCACTACATTGGCTGAATACGGCCCGGATGCTACCCGTTGGTACATGATTGCCAATGCGAATCCGTGGGATAACCTGAAATTTGATATCGAAGGAGTTGCCGAAGTAAGAAGAAAATTCTTCGGAACTTTGTATAATACGTACTCGTTTTTCGCGTTGTATGCTAATATAGACGGTTTCCAATACGCGGAAGCGGAAATTCCGTTAAGCGAAAGACCGGAAATCGACCGTTGGATACTATCGGAACTGAATACATTGATAAAGGATGTTGATAGTTTCTATGCCGATTATGAACCGACTAAAGCGGCCCGAGCTATCTCTGATTTCGTTCAGGAAAACTTAAGTAACTGGTATGTGCGTTTGTGCCGTCGTCGTTTCTGGAAAGGGGAATACGCTCAGGACAAAATTGCTGCATATCAGACATTATACACTTGTTTGGTTGCCGTGGCTAAGCTTGGAGCGCCTATCGCGCCATTCTTTATGGATAAACTTTACGGAGATTTAACACGTGCAACACAAGGAGAAAAATTTGAAAGTGTACATTTGGCAGAGTTTCCGAAATGCGTTGAAAACTTTGTGGATAAATCGTTGGAAAGCAAAATGCAGAAAGCACAGACGGTTTCATCATTAGTTTTGTCACTTCGTAAAAAGGAAATGATCAAGGTGCGTCAACCGCTGCAAAAGGTTATGATTCCTGTGCTTGACGAGAAACAGCGTGCTGAAATCGAAGCGGTTTCCGACCTTATTAAAGCAGAGGTGAATGTGAAGGAAGTGGAGTTGTTGGATGACGCTTCGGGTATATTAGTGAAGCAGATTAAGCCTAATTTCAAAGCTTTGGGGCCTCGTTTTGGTAAGGATATGGGATTGATTTCCAAAGAAATACAGGGTTTAAATCAGGAAAGTATTGCTAAATTGGAAAGAGAAGGCGCTATAAGTATTGTTATTTCAGGAAATAGTGTTAACTTAACAGTTGAAGAAGTGGAGATTTCTTCACAGGATATTGAAGGATGGCTGGTTGCTAATTCTGGCGGAATTACCGTTGCCTTAGATATTACAATTTCAGACGAATTACGTAAGGAAGGTATTGCGAGAGAGTTGGTTAACCGAATCCAAAACATAAGAAAAGACTCAGGTTTTGAAGTTACGGATAAGATAAAAGTGACGATGCAGAGAGACGGCATAATACAGGAAGCCGTAAAAGATAATGAGGCATACATAAAATCGGAAACCTTAACTGAAGAACTTATATTTGAAGACCGTATTGAAAATGGTACGGAAATTGAGTTTGATGAACTAAAAACCAGAATATTAATTTCAAAATAGAGAAAACCGAAAGGTTACTCTGCAAAAACCTATTAACAACCAAAAACGAGGAAATTATGGTGGATGAACAAATAAGATATTCCGACGCGGATTTAGCGGAATTCAGAGAATTGATTCAGAAGAAATTGGAAAAAGCAAAAAACGATTTGGATTTAATAAAAAGTGCTTACCTAAACGACCTTAATAATGGAACAGATGATACATCGCCAACATTTAAGGCTTTCGAGGAAGGTAGTGAAACCATGAGTAAAGAGGCCAATTCACAACTTGCCATTCGTCAGGAGAAATTCATTCGTGACTTGAAAAACGCGTTAATCCGAATTGAAAACAAAACTTACGGAATCTGTAAAGTAACCGGAAAATTAATCAATAAAGAAAGATTGAAACTGGTTCCTCATGCAACCATGAGCATCGAAGCAAAGAACCTGCAACGTTAATCTTTTCAAAAATTTTATTAAACGCTCCGCATGGGGCGTTTTTTATTTAGTTTAAATAGTTATTTTTGTAGCTTAAATTCGCAAAATGTCATTAAAAAAGGCCTATTTATTGGTAATTCTAGTTCTGGTTATTGATCAGATCTCCAAAATATACATTAAAACCAATTTTAAACTTGATGAAGAAATTTATGTTTTTGATTGGTTCCGCATTCATTTTATAGAAAACTCCGGGATGGCTTGGGGTGCCGAGATTCCAGGTGCTTTCGGAAAACTGTTGCTTACGGTTTTCAGGATTGTTGCCGTAGGTGGTATCGGATATTGGTTATACGATGCGGTTAAGAAACAATCGTCTAACTTTCTTGTAGTTGCCGTGGCACTTATATTGGCCGGCGCTGTAGGTAATATTATTGACTCTGTGTTTTACGGAAAGATGTTCAATGACAGTTACGGACAGGTGGCGACAATGTTCAGCGATGATCCTTACGGGAAATGGTTTCACGGTAAAGTAGTGGACATGTTCTATTTTCCTATCTGGGAAGGAAATCTGCCTTCGTGGTTGCCAATATGGGGCGGAAACCATTTTACGTTTTTCAACGCGATTTTTAATGTAGCCGATGTTGCAATTTCTACCGGAGTCGGGATCCTGATAGTATTCAACAAAAAAGCGTTCTCAAAATAGCCACTCAACGGTTTTTAAAGAGAGCAACAATAAAGTGTTTTGTCGAATCACAATAAATAAAAAAGGAT